>NZ_KZ984461.1 GCF_003569915.1 Comamonas testosteroni
GTCAGAAGTGGACCATGCCGATTCGGGATTGGAAGGCAGCGTTGACCCGATTTACCATTCAGTTCGGAGACCGCATCTCCGTCAACTGAAGTCCGCCCCGTTTACACAAAAGTTCGGACACGCCCGCCAATGGGCGAGTGGTGGCAGATTAAAAGTTGGCGGTTCAATCGGAGCTTGACTTGCTTGCTCAGCAAGCAGATTCCACTCGTCGTGAATCGTTGCGAATGCTCGCTCCAAGTAGTTCACAGCCTCCGCATAGCTCACGTCAAAAAATTTCGAAGCAAAGAGCAAGTTTGCGACTGTTGCCGCGGCATCACCGTTGGGCAAGATCCCCAGCGATAGCGATTTGACTTCAACCGCATTGCCGTTCCTCGTGGCATAAGGGGCAATGTCAAAAGCTGGCGAAAGCCTCCAGCCTTCACTTTCAAGTAGAAAGCCGTGATTGCGCAGGTGGTCGTCTCCGTTGCCGATCAGAACGTTGTATGCCATGCGTTGCCATAGCTGGGGCTTATGGCCTTTGACGTGCCAGCGTAGCGCTTGCATTGCCAGGTTGGGGTAGGTGCGGCCTCTGTTGCCGAGTACCGCTGCAGCGTGGCCAATGACTGTGGCGGCACTGGCAAATTGCTTTCTCATTAAACGGCCTGTTTCGTCATAGTGACGGTCAAAACGCTGCACCAGCAGTACGCCTTTGCCATTGCAGCTCACGTATTGAACGGGCGCGACGTCAATTTCGCAAAGTGCTGCAATCTTCATCGCCAGATACTCACGCAGAGTGGCTTGGGGATCGTCACTTTGGCTGGCGAACTTGGCGATCCATTGCTGCCCCTCATGCAGCACTGTGATTTTGGGACGTTCCCCGCCCAGGCTGGTGCCGTGCATGTCGTGGAGCAGGGAGACGATATGCGCATTGGATTGTGAGGTCGGTAGTGCTCCAATGAGGTCAAGGAGCTGCTCCGAAGATGCTGGCGAAAAGGCCATCTTCTGGCCTATGTCATCGCATACCGCAATAGCCCCCACGGCGTCGCCAGCACAAAACTCCAGAGTGTCCAAGTCATCTAGGCTTTCTACTTGGTACTTGCGGTAGAGCATGTGCAGGCCAAAGCCATCGGGCTTAGCGTCTTGCATGACTCCGTACAGGCCGCTGTATTTGAATGTGGGTGCAACGTGCTTGAAGCTGGCTAATTGCACTTGGTCCAAAGGGGCTGCATCATCGAGATCGACATATGCTGGAGCATAGACAAATTGCCCCGTCACTTGGCGGGGCCCCGGTTTGAGAGTCAGAGTGCCGGCCTGAACCGGATCATCACGGTCAGGCAGCCAAATCCAAACGGGCTTGCTGCTCATCATTTATCCCTGCTTTTTCTTACGAATCCGTTTAGGCATGCTGGCTTCCATCAGTGCAATTTCTCCAGCACTTTGACCCAGTGGCTCCAGCAGGGACGAGAAGCTGTTGATCAGATCCAGCGCCCATAGCGCCTTGAGGTAGAAGCCCAACTGGATTGCAAGTCCTCCGGCCTCCATCTTGATGATGGTATTGGTTGAGATTTCAGCGCGCTCGCCCAGCTCGGCCTGCGTCCATTGGCGCGCTTTCCTGGCTGTCCGTATCCTTGCTCCAAGGAGCTCTGATGCATCCGTCGCCTCGAAGGGCATCAGGGACATTTCAGCGGATTTTTTTCATAAGAACATTCTATAAATACACAATTAACTGTGCTTTATACAATTTAAAAAGTATTTAATGGTGTCTTTGAATAAGGCGGTGTGGCTTACGGCAAACATGGGGGCCTTTGTAAGCAGAGTCAGTGCTGGAGTGGTTCGTGAACTTGGTAGTTGCGCGGTTTCCAGAGCTTGGCAATTGCCGGGAAGGGGATGCTTTCCTTTACATTCGGTGCAGAAGTCCTTGGGCTGAGCATGACTGCAATCCAACTTTGGGTGTTGAGTGCTTGTCTATCAAGGCGACGCAGAGACTGCAGGTGACCAAGTTCAATGGGATAGACCAGTATCACAAGGCCTGCATCGGAAAGACTGATGCTATGAGGTGTGAGATAGCCCCTTGGGACACCGGACGCGATCCATCGCTTACCCGACGTCCAAACTGAATTCAGTGGCATTTGAGACTCGGAGTTTCACACTACGCGACGGTACGATGGCAATGAAGAAGCCCGGTTTTGATCGTGTTTACGACTTTAGATGTGCATGTCCAGCCCAGACATGCCCTGGAAACCGCATGAATCCTAGACCAGTGTTTACGACATTAATTAGCTGGAATAGCTTTTGTGGATGATCCTGAGCTGCTATGAATTGATGAGTGGATTGCGCTGATTGAGTATGCCTTCTTGAATGAAACAGTATGGAAAACCATATTTAATAAGGGCTATCAGCTTTGAAATGCATAGCAAACCTCCTGACTTACCCGCAATCAGTCACCAAAGCTACGTTGCGCTGCAACATGCGCGCGTACATTGCAGAAATATGAGCAATTGATTGACTGAGCAAGGAGCAAGACATCATGGCAATGGATTTTCAAGGTCGTGTGGCTATCGTGACGGGTGCTGGTGGGGGCCTTGGGCGGCTGCACGCACTGGCGCTGGCGCAGCGGGGCGCCAAGGTGGTGGTCAACGATCTGGGTGGAGCAGTCGATGGATCGGGCAGTTCGGTCACGGCAGCGCAGAAGGTGGTCGATGAAATTCGCGCGGCGGGCGGCGAAGCCATTGCCAATGCCGCGTCGGTGACGGACTTTGAGGCCGTGCAGACCATGGTGCAGCAGACCATCGATACCTGGGGCCGCGTGGACATCCTCGTCAACAACGCCGGCATTCTGCGCGACAAGAGCTTTGCCAAGATGGACATGGCGGATTTCCGGCTCGTCGTCGATGTGCACCTGATGGGCGCGGCCAACTGCTGCAAGGCGGTGTGGCCGCATATGCAGGCGCAGAACTATGGCCGCATCGTGATGACGACCTCGTCCACGGGCCTGTACGGCAACTTTGGTCAGGCCAACTATGGCGCGGCCAAGCTGGCGCAGGTGGGGATGATGCAGACGCTGGCCATCGAAGGCGCCAAGCACGATATCCGCGTCAACGCACTGGCGCCTACGGCTGCCACGCGCATGACGGCAGGCCTGCTGCCAGAGCCTGTGCTCGAAGCGCTCAAGCCCGAAGCCGTGGTGCCCGCCATGCTGGTGCTGGCGCACGAAGGCGCGCCCACGCGCACGATTTTGTGCGCCGGTGCCGGGGGCTTTGAAGCGGCCCATATCACCATGACGCAAGGCATCTACCTGGGCATTGGCGACACCGTGCCCGAGGAGCTGGCAGCGCGCCTGGCTGAGGTGACGGCCAGCGAAGGTGAGCAGGTACCGGGCAGCGGCTCGGTGCAGGGGCAGGTGGAGGTGGGCAAGGCCATGAAGGCCCATGGTCACTGATCCACATCATGCTTTGCAACAGCCCTTAGCACGTCTTGCATAAGCCCTCTTCGGAGGGCTTTTTGCCAGTTTCATGTGGGCGGATGCTCACGCGGAAGTCCTCCATGAGCCTGACAGTTTTCTGGCGTGTGTGTCGATTCCGGGCCGCTCAACAGGCCGAAAAACGTGGTTAAGCGGACAGCGCCCATCGCGATTTGCGCTGTTTCTCTATCATTCGCCGTCTGGGCGCTGATGGCCGCTGAAATTGGTCATCTTCGTCTTCAACTCGGAGCGTATTTGCCGTCTTCGGCTGCCTTGCATGGCAGCCTGGGCAAAGAGGCTCCAGCAAGGTAACCAAGAATGAAGACATCGCAGGCCGACGTGAATATGCCCTCTGCCGAGAGGCTGCTGGGCATTCGTCGCGGCATCGAGAAAGAGGGATTGCGTGCACTGCAGACCGGTTCGCTGGCGTTGACGCCGCATCCGGCCGAGCTGGGTTCGGCGCTCACGCACCCGAACATCACCACCGATTACAGCGAGTCGCAGCTTGAACTCATCACCGGCGCACGCCTGGGTGTGGCTGAGTGTCTGGATGAGCTGACGCAAGTCCATCAGTTCGTGCTGCGCAACCTGAACGAGCGTGGCGAGCTGATGTGGAACTCCAGCATGCCCTGCCGCCTGCCTACGGATGAGACGATTCCGCTGGGCCGCTATGGCAGCTCGCACTCGGGTCGCTCCAAGAGCGTCTACCGCATGGGTCTGGGCCACCGCTATGGCCGTCGCATGCAGACCATCTCGGGCATCCACTACAACTGGTCGCTGCCCGGTGTGAGCAGCGACGAATACTTTGCGCTGATCCGCAACTTCCGCCGCAACGCCTTTGTGCTGCTGTATCTGTACGGCGCATCGCCCGCGCTGTGCCCTTGTTTTGTGGAAGGGCGCGAGCACCGCCTGCAAAAGCTGGGCGACGGCAAAGATGCGCTGTATCTGCCCCATGCGACCTCGCTGCGCATGGGCCGTCTGGGCTATCAAAGCGATGCGCAGTCCAGCATCTGCGTGAGCTACAACGGTCTGGAAGGCTATGCCAACTCGCTGTATGACGCGCTGACCCGTCCCTATCCGGCGTACGAGCAACTGGGCGTGAAGAACCCCGGCGGCGACTACAACCAGTTGGGCACGGCGCTGCTGCAGATTGAAAACGAGTTCTACGGCACCATCCGCCCCAAGCGCACCGTCAAAAGCGGCGAGCGCCCGCTGCATGCGCTGCGCGAGCGCGGCGTGGAGTATGTGGAAGTGCGCCTGATGGATATCGACCCGTTCGAGACCGTCGGCATTGCCGCGCCTACCATGCGCATGCTCGATGTGTTCCTGCTGCACTGCCTGCACACCGACAGCCCACCCGACACGCCGCAGGAAATTGCGGACCTCAAGAACAACCAGCATTTGGCCGCAGAGCAGGGGCGCGAGCCCGGCCTCAAGCTCAGCCGCAATGGCCAGCAGGTGCTGCTGACCGAATGGGCGCAGGAAGTGCTGGAGCAATGCCGGCCCTATGCCCAGGCGCTGGACGCGGCCCACAACAGCCGCGACTACAGCGCTGCGCTGGAGCAGGCGCTGGCGCGTGTCAACCACGCGCAGACCACGCCTTCGGCTCAGGTGCTGCAGGAGCTGACCGGCCCCTACGGCAACCGCTTTATCGACTTCATGACCGCGCAGTCCGCAAAGGCGCGCGATGCCTTGCTGGCCATGCCCTGGACGGCGCAGCAGCAGGCGAAGTTCGAGGAAATGAGCCATTCCTCCATTGCCGCACAGGCGGCGATCGAGGCTGCAGACACCATGACGTTCGAGGAATGGCGCCAGCGCTATATGGATCCGGCCAGTTTGATGTAAATCATCAAATTTGATAGCTGAAAGCGCTTCAAGTATTTAGGCTTGAAGCGCTTTTTTCATGCTGTCATACCCCTGACATGCATGTTTCATATCGTAACTGCAAGCAGGCTCCGGGGCGGAGTCTGCATTGGCACAGCGATATCTGCATGTCTTTGAAGAATTTCCAGAATCTTTCGGTGGCGCACAAGATGTGGGCCTTGTTTTTGGGGCTGCTGCTGTGCAGCGTGCTCGTGGCGGGCGGGCTGTTTGCCTATCTGCAGAATGTGGAGCAAAAAGTCAGCGCTGCCGTGCAGTCCACGGACCAGCGCATCAACCAGGCGCTGCGCTGGCAGGCGCTGACGCTGCAGAGCGTGGAAGCGGCGCTGGCCAGCGTGCTCTCGTCCGAGGAGCATCTGATTGCCCAGCTCTCACAAAAAGCGCGGGGGCTGATGCAGCAGGCCAGTGGCTTGCAGCAGCAGGTGCAGGCGGGCGCGCAAAGCGATGCCGATCTGGCCGGTCTTGCCAGGGTCGAGCAGGCGCGCAAGGCCGTGCTGGCGATCTACGAAAAAGCCTATCAGGCGCGCGACCTGGGCAAGGCCTGGGAGGCGCAAAAGCTTGTTGATGAGCAACTGACGCCCGCCGCAAAGCAGTATGTGCAGGCGCAGGATGCCTTCATTGCCGCTCAGCAGCAGCAACGTCAGTGGGCCGAGCAGCAGGGCAGCGCCCAAAGCCTGATGGCCAAGCGCATGGCCGTGGGCGTGGGCCTGTTCATGGGCCTGCTGGGTGCGCTGCTGTCATTGGCGACGATTCGCTCCATCACCACGCCGCTGAAGCAGGCCGTGCAACTGGCGCAGACCATTGCGGCCGGTGACCTGAGCCATGCGCCGGACAGTGGCCGCCGCGACGAGCTGGGCCAGCTCATGCAGGCGCTGGCGCAGATGACGCAGCAGCTGCGCGGCCTGGTGGGCGAGGTGCAGGGTGGCGTCGAAGCCGTGGCCGCCGCATCAAGCCAGATGGCGCAGGACAATAGCGACCTGTCGGACCGCACCGCCCATGCGGCGGAGCAGCTCAAGGCCACGGTGGGCAGCATCGAGCACATGGTCACGCTGGTCACTCAATCGGCAGACAGCGCCCGCCATGCCGACCACAGCGCGCGCAGCGCGGCGCAGGCCGCCGAAAGCGGGGGCACGGTGGTGCAGGAGGTGGTGCGCAATATGCAGCACTTGGCGCAGAGCAATCAGCAGGTGGCGGCGATTGTGGGTGTGATTGACGGCATTGCCTTTCAGACCAATATCCTGGCGCTAAATGCCGCCGTGGAGGCTGCCCGCGCAGGCCAGCAGGGCCGAGGTTTTGCCGTGGTCGCCGCGGAGGTGCGTGAGCTGGCACAGCGCAGCAGCGAAGCGGCCAAGCAGATTCGCCAGCTCATGGACCACTCCACGCAGCAGATGAAATCAGGCCAGACGCTGGCGCTGCAGGCCGGTCAGCGCATGGAGCACATCGTGCGCGATGTGCAAAAAGTCAGCGGCCTGATTGCCTCGATCACCGAAGCGGCGCAGGCACAGAACCAGGGCATTGCCCAGATCAGCGAGGCCGTGCAGGCGCTGGACCATATGACCAGCCAGAACGCGGGGCTGGTGGCCGAGTCCAGCGCGGCGGCGCAGGAGCTTTTTCATCAGGCGCAGCGGCTGGAGGCCGGGGCGGGGCGTTTTCGCATTGACTTCCGTGAAGAGGCGGTTGCTATGAAAAACGAAGTCCTTGTCCATGGATTGTCTGGACTGCAGGCTGAAATGGCTTAAAAAATGACTTGAAAGAGGGCTTGAATTTCAGGCGGCAGAGATCGCTTCGGCCGCATCTTCCAGCCAGAAGGTCAGCGCGCCGTAGTAGCCTTCCCACACGCAGCCATTGCAGCCGCGCCCGCAGCAGCTATCGGGCTCGGGCGGGGGCTTGCGCAGCGGCACACCCGCAGCAGCGGCGCGGCCCTGCCACAGCGCAATCTGGGCGCGCGCTTGCAGCAGGGGCTGCTGCAGCTCAGCGTCGCTCATGGCTTATTTCTTGAAGCGTGTCCACAGAAACTGGGCGATAAAGGCCAGGCCCAGCACCAGCGCGAACCAGCCCACCAGATAGGATTGGGCAAACAGCTGACCAATGCCGCTTTCGGGCTTGAAGACCGGAGCCAGCAAGATGATGATACCGATCAGCGCAATCGTCATGCCCTTGATCAGAATCTCGTTGCGGGATTTGGATTTTTGGGGGGCGGAAGGCAGGGGCATAACAGGGCAAACAGGTCAGAAAGCGACAGGACGATTATGCTTGCCCGCCTTTATTCCCTCTCGTAACAAGAAAGAAACCCCGTTATGGCCATCCAGTGGTTCCCCGGTCACATGCATCTGACACGCCAGGCCATCGCGGAGCGCGTCAAGGAAATTGATGTGGTCATCGAGGTGCTGGATGCGCGCCTGCCCGGCTCCAGCGCCAACCCGCTGCTGCAGGAAATGACGGGCCACAAGCCGCGCCTGAAGATTCTCAACAAGCAGGATCTGGCCGACCCGGTGCAGACCAAGGCATGGCTGGACTGGTACAACGCCCAGAGCGAGACCCGCGCCATTGCGCTCGACGCCTCCGAGGCCGCGCCCACCAGGCGCCTGATCGAGCAATGCAAGCTGCTGGCCCCTACACGCGGCGGCATGGCCAAGCCCATGCGCGTGCTGATCTGCGGCGTGCCCAATGTGGGCAAGTCCACGCTGATCAACTCCATGAGCAGCAAGACCCAGGCCAAGACTGGTAACGAAGCGGGCATCACCAAGATCGAGCAGCGCATTGTGCTGGCCGATGACTTCTACCTCTGGGACACGCCCGGCATGCTGTGGCCGCGCATCATCGTCGAGAAAAGCGGCTTCAACCTGGCCGCCAGTGGCGCCGTGGGCCGCAACGCCTATGACGAAGAGCTGGTGACGCTGGAGCTGCTGATCTATCTGCAAAAGCACTACGCCCCGCTGCTGGATGCGCGCTACAAGCTGGGCATCGACGCCGAGGAAATTGCTGAGCTGCATGATGACGAACTGCTGACCCTGATCGGCAAAAAGCGCGGCGCGGTGATGAGCGGTGGCCGCGTGAACCTGCAAAAAACCTCCGAGTTAGTGCTCACCGACTTCCGCGACGCCATTCTGGGGCGCATCACGCTGGAGACGCCGGCGGAGTTCGAAGCCTGGCTGGCCGAAGGTCAGCAAAAAGACGCCGAGCGCCAGGCCAAGAAGGACGCGCTGGCCGCAGCGCGCAAGAAAAACCGGGCTGCGCGCCCCCCGCGCGAAGCCGATGCAGGCGGTGCCCGCAAAAAAGCAGCAGCCCAGCCTGACAACAAGCCCGCGGCCAAAGCGCGCGCGCCCAAGCGCTGATCTGCTGCGCCCGGTGTGTGCGCACTGCGCAGTGTGCACCGCTGGTTTAACCGGCTGGAGCGAACGCACTGACTGCGGCTAGCATATAGGCTTGGCATCAACACCAGAGGCACAGGCGTCGCATGCAGGGTCATTTTGTGGAGATCAAAAATCGTCAGTCCATGCGGCATGTGCTGCGCTTTGCCTGCCTGTGGATGAGTGGGCTGGGGGTGGTCATGACGGTGGCCGGGATGATGTCTCCCGAGGTGCACTGGCTGCTGGTGGTCATGTGCTTTGCACTGATTCCCGTGTCCATGCTCACGCTGCAGCTGATCAAGTGGCGGCGCTGGAACATGGCAGCTGTGTTCTTTGTCTGGGCCAACTGGCTGCTGGTCGTGGGCACCATCCTCTGCTCCGGCGGCATGGTCAGCAAATCCACCATGGCGTTTCCCGTCTGGGTGGTGGTCACGGCCTGGCTGCTGGGGGTGTCGCAAGCGCTGGGCGTTCTGGTGCTTTCGGCGCTGGCGCTGCTGGCGCTGTGGAGCATTGATTCCCTCAACAATATGAGCGGCGGTGATTTCCCGCTGGTCTCGCTGCTCTATGTGCTGGGCATGCTGGGCCTGGCGTTGATGACCACGTTGATTGCCCGTACCAGTCTGGCGCGGCGCGAGCAAAAAAGCCATGAAATGTTGGCGTCTCTGGAAGCCAGCCAGCATGAGCTGCGCAAGTTTCAGCGCACGGTGGAGCAGCACCCCGAGAGCATTGTCATCACCAATCCGGAGCTGAAGATTGTCTACGTCAACGAGGCTTTTCTGGCGCGCACCGGCTATACGCGCAAGGAAGTGCTGGGTCAGCCCACGGCCTTGATATCGACCGGGGGCATGGACGAGGCACTGCGCCAGCGTGCGCTGGAGCAACTCAAGGGCGGCGCGATCTGGAGTGGCGAGATGACCAACACCACCCGTGGTGGCCAGCCGCTGCGCGAGTCCGTGGTGGTGGCGCCGATTCGCACGCCCCAGGGCGAAATCGTCAACTATGTGGAACTGAAAAGCGATCTGTCCGAGCGCGTGCTGGCTGCGCGGCGCATTCATGACCTCGTGTATCTGGACTCGTTGTCCGGCCTGCCCAACCGCCATTCACTGGCGCTGCAGTTGCGCAAGCTCGTCCAGTCCAGGGATCAGGTCTGCCATGGGGTGCTGCTGCTGGATATGGACGGATTTTCAGTGTTCAACGATGTTCACGGCATGCAGCACAGCGACGAGCTGATCCATGCGCTGGGCGTGCGGCTGGTGGAGTCCCTGCCCGACGATGTCTGGGTCGGGCGGGTGGCATCGGCGGAATTTGCGATTGTTTTTGAGAACTTGGATGCGAGTGTCAGCGGTGCCGAGGCGCAGCTGAACCAGTACGCCCGCACGCTCAAAAAGGCCATGCAGCGTCCATTTGTCATGCTCAACTGGGAAGAGCCTGAATCGATCAGCTGCTGCATCGGTGGGGCGGTGATGGAGTCCGGCCCCAATGCGCTCGATACCAGTGATGTGCTGCGCTTTGCCAGTGTGGCGCTGCACGAGGCCAAGCAGAACGGGCCCGGCAGCGTGCGCCTGTTCGAGCCGCGCATGGCCGAGGACGTGATCAAGCGTGTGCGTATCGCCAAGGATTTGCGCAACGGCATTCCGCTCGGAGAGCTGCGATTGTTTCTGCAGACCCAGGCCACCTGCAGCGGCCAGTGCGTGGGCGCCGAGGTGCTGGTGCGCTGGCAGCATCCGCAGTGGGGGCTGGTCAGCCCGGTGGAGTTCATTGCCATTGCCGAGGAGTCCGAGCTGATTCTGAGCCTGGGCGAATGGGTGATGCGCCAGGCTTGCCAGTTGTTGGCCCAGCCTGCGTTTGCGCAGCGCGGCCTGCGCCTGTCGGTCAATATCAGCGCCATTCAGTTCGGGCATGAGGAGTTCATGCCCATGCTCAAGACCGTGCTGCGCGAGACCGGCGCCAACCCGCATCAGCTGACGCTGGAGATCACTGAAGGCGTGGTGCTGCGCGACATGGAGGCAGCGCGCAATATGGTGCTGGAGCTGCGCGAGATGGGCATCGAAATTGCGCTTGACGACTTCGGCACCGGCTACTCGTCCATGTACAGCCTCAAGCACCTGCCGATTCAGGAGCTGAAGATCGACCAGAGCTTTGTGCGCGGCAGCCACCGCGCCGACACCGACGCCGCCATGGTCGAAGCCATGCTGCTGATTGCGCGCCGCCTGAACCTGCGCGTGGTGGCCGAAGGCGTGGAGCTGGCAGAGCAGGCCGAGCAACTGACGCAGTGGAGCCCCGATATCGTGCTGCAGGGCCTGCTGCTGGGCAAACCCAAGCCGCAGCAAGAGTGGCTGGCCGAGGTGCTGGGCGAGCCCAGCGCCTCCGTTCATTCATGAAAAAAGCCCATAGCCTATAAAGACCATGGGCTTGCTGCTATTAATTTTTAACTAGATCAAGCAGCAGGCTGCTCAAAATAGCGACGTGCCAGCGTGTCCCAGAACTTTGAGCCACGACCGATGTTGTCGTCGTTGAAGTCGTAAGCCGGGTTGTGCAGGCTCACGCCGGGCTGGCCATTGGCGCCGTTGCCAATCCAGCCGTAAGCTCCGGGCACGGCTTCGAGCATGAAGCCGAAGTCCTCGGCCGTCATGGCGGGCAGCACATCGTCATGGGCATTGGCCTCGCCCACCACTTCGCGCATCACCTGGGCCATGAACTTGGCTTCCTTGGCGTGGTTGGTAGTGTTGGGGTAGGCGCCGGGGCGCAGCGTGAATTCAGCCGTGCACAGATGGGCAGCGGCCACATGGCTGCTGATGCGTTTGATGCCTTCGACGAACATCTCGCGCGTTTCCTTCTTCAGCGTACGCACGGTGCCGGCAATGATGGCGTCATCGGGAATGATGTTTTCCACCGTGCCGCTTGTGATCTTGCCAACGGTCAGCACGGCGGAATCGAGCGGGTCGGTGCTGCGCGAAACCAGAGTCTGCAACTGGCTGACGATGGCGCAGGCCACGGGAATCGGGTCCAGCGTGGTGTGGGGCATGGCCGCGTGGCCGCCCTTACCGTGCACCTTGATCTGAAAGCGCAGCGTGGACGCCATGATGGGGCCCACGCGCACAGCCATCTGGCCTGCGGGCAGCGAAGGCCAGTTGTGCAGCGCAAACACGGCTTCGCAGGGGAATCTCTCGAACAGGCCGTCGTCCATCATGGCCTTGGCACCTGCGCCGCCTTCTTCGCCGGGCTGGAAGATCAGGTGGACGGTGCCGTCAAAGTCAGGCTGCTGCGCCAAGGTGGTGGCTGCGCCCAGCAGCATGGTGGTGTGGCCGTCGTGACCGCAGGCATGCATGCGGCCCTTGTTTTGGCTGATGTGGCCAAAGGTATTGATTTCGGTGACGGGCAAGGCGTCCATATCGGCGCGGATGCCGATGCTGCGGCCAGGGTTGTCCTTGCTGCGGCCCTTGCCGTAGATGCTGGCGACCACGCCAGTCTGGCCCAGACCACGATGAACCGTCAGGCCCAGGGCCGTGAGGTAGGCTGCGACCTTGTCGCCAGTGCGGTGCTCTTCGTACTTGAGCTCGGGATTGGCGTGCAGGTCGCGGCGGAAGTTGAGAAGCGTGCCGAGATGAGGGGTGATGTCGGGAGTAGATCGCATACAGGGGCCGCGGAGCACCCAGCGCTGTAACTGTCGTGGCAGGCAAGCGTTGCGGGCCTGCCGGTGACCGCAGCATTTCAATAGCAAGGCCTCCATCATAGGCGCATGGCAAAGTCGCGCGCTTAGGTAGATACCGAAGGGTAGGGAATTGAGCGCTTGTGCTAGTCAAGGCAAAAGCAAGCGGTGACTCACCATAAAGTTCGCCCATGCAATCCCCGCGCCACACCGCAGTCACCGGCAAACGGCGAAAATAGACCCCATATGACTGCACAGAACGCCAAACTGCCCCTGTTCCAGCAACTGCTGGTGCGCCCCGATCGCAACGATTCCAACCCGCTCATCCTCTATCACGGCCGCCGCTGCCCCGACGGCTTTGGCGCGGCGCTGGCAGCATGGCTGTTCTATGAAGGTCAGGCCGAGTTTCGCGGTCTGGACCATGGCGAGATTCTGAGCGCCGATGACCTGGGCGATCTGACAGGTCGCGCTGTCTATGTGCTCGATTTCGCCTTCGAGCCCGCGCTGATGGCCGAGATCGAATCGCGTGTGGCCAAGCTGGTCGTGCTCGATCACCACAAGAGCGCTGCCGAAAAGCTGACCGGCTACCAGTGCCGCTGCGGTGTGGTGCACTTTGACATGAACAAGTCCGGCGCGCGTCTGGCCTGGGAGTTCTTTCAGGCCGACAAGCCCGTGCCCGGCCTGATCCGCTATATCGAAGACCGCGATATCTGGAAGTGGGAATTCAAGGAAAGCGCCGCCTTTCTGGCCGCGCTCGATATGGAGCCTGTGCGCAGCTTTGAGCGCTGGGCCGAGATTGCCGCCTTTACGCCCGAGCAGGAAACCGTCTACATGGCCCGTGGCGGTGCGATGGACGAGAAGTTTCAGAAGCTGTGCGCGGATATTGCAGACGGCGCGCAGGTGCTGGTCTTCAACGGCAAGCAGGGCCTGATGGTCAACTGCCCCGGCATGTTCCACAGCCAGGTCGGCGACTTGCTCGCGCGCCAGAGCGGCAGCTTTGCGCTGATGTGGCACGCCAATCACAAAGGCACCAAGGTGGGCCTGCGCTCGCGTTCGGAGTTCAACTGCATTCCGCTGGCCGAAAGCTTTGGCGGCGGCGGCCATGCTCAGGCTTGCGGCTTCAAGATGCCCAATGAACGACTGGTGGAGCTGCTGCAGGGCGAGCTGCGTGCCGACCCCGAAGGCGTGTACGACTTTGTAGCCGCGCCGAGCTTGCAGTTTGATGAAGAAGGCAAGTGGATTCGCGAGACACCCAAGTCTGCGTTTTAACTATCAAAAATATAGCTTTCAGCCTATGTAATTCATAGGCTGAGGCCTTGTTTGAATCAAAAATGCCTTGCGACGTCTGTGTGCAAGGCATTTTGTTTTTGCGCTTTATGCCAATTCTTGCCAGCCCGGCAGCGCCAGCAGCTTTTCCCAGTCCTGCACCTCGGGCACATGGGGTAGCGCTGCCCAGTCAGCTTCAAAGCGCATGGCTTGCTGGCTGACCGGGTGGGCAATCTCCAGTGCTCTGGCATGCAGCCACAGCCGCTGCTGGCCCAGGCGCTCGGCCCACCAGCGGTTCAGCGGCCCTTTGCCATGCGTGGCATCGCCAATGATGGGGTGAGCCACATGCTTCAAATGGCGCCGAATCTGGTGGCGGCGGCCCGTGGTGGGCAGGGCCTGCACCAGGCTGATGCGGGTCTCGGCATGGCGGCCGTCATAGCTCTCGGGCCAGGACAGGCGAGAGAGGCAGCGCAGCGTGGTCCGGGCCTCTTGCACGGGGGCATCTTCGGGGGCGTCGTCGGGCTTCAAGGCGTGATCAACCTCGACTTCATCGGGTAGCCAGCCGCGCACCAGCGCCAGATATTCCTTGCGCGTTTCATGCGCGGCAAAGCTGGCGGCCAGAGCCTGTGCGGCCTCTTTGTGCAGACCCGTGACCAGCACGCCGCAAGTGCCCTTGTCCAGCCGGTGCACGGGCCAGACATGGCGGCCCAGCTGGTCGCGCAGCGCCTGCATCACAAACCGGGTTTCGTGGGCGTCCAGCCCCGTGCGGTGCACCAGCCAGCCTGCGGGCTTGTAGACCACCACCATATGCTCGTCCTGCCAGAGGATATGCAGCGGCGCGCAGGGGCTGGAGTCGGGCAGGGCGGTATCGGGCATGGGTGGCAGGCAAATCAAAGCGAGGCAGGGCAGCGCACTCTAGCGCAGCGCGCAAAGCTTTGCTGACCGGGCGTTGAAGGCCGGCGCTGCATCGGTCGCCGACAATGATGCTGCGTATTGCTTTGTTATTGATAGCTGTCAGCGCTTAAAGAATAAGGACTGATGGCTGATTTGATTGTGATTTCATGTCTGTGATGTTCAAGGGCGTAGTGGTCTCGGTACTGGCCTCGGTGCTGTTTGCCGCGCTGTATTACCTCTCGCCGTTTTTGCAGCCGCTGGACGGCGAGCAGATCTTTGGCTGGCGCGTGCTGGTGACGCTGCCTTTCACCACCGCATTGCTGTTTTGGCGGCGCGAAGCAGCGGCGGTGGCTGCCATGCTGCGCCGGGCAATGGAGCGGCCCGTGTTTGCGCTGCAGTTGCTGCTCAGCGCCGCGCTGCTGGGCGTGCAGCTGTGGATCTTTATGTGGGCGCCGATGAACGGGCGCGCGCTGCCCGTGTCGCTGGGCTACTTTCTGCTGCCGCTGGTGATGGTGCTGGCTGGCCGGTTGCTGTTTGCCGAGCGGCTGACGCCAGTCCAGAGCCTGGCCACGCTGGTGGCCGCCGCGGGCGTGGCGCATGAGTTCTGGCAGGCGGGCGGCATGTCGTGGGAGACCTGGGTGGTGGCGCTGGGCTACACCGTGTATTTCTCGCTGCGCCGCTGGCTGAAGACGGACACACTGGCCGGGTACTGGGTGGATATGGCGCTGCTGCTGCCAGCGGCCATCGCCTTTACGCTGCGTGCGTCCAATAACGCGCCCAATAGCTGGCCGCTGGTGGCAGATCATCCATCGCTGTGGGCGCTGCTGCCGCTGTTGGGCGTGGTCAGCGCCGTGGCGCTGGCGCTGTACATGATTGCCAGCCGCTGGCTGCCTCTGGGCCTGTTCGGGCTGCTGTCCTATGTGGAGCCCGCGCTGCTGGTGCTGGTGGCATGGCTGCTGGGCGAGAGCATTGCGCCGCAGCAGGTGCTGACTTATGCGCTGATTTTTGCCGCCGTAGGTCTGCTGATTGCCGATGGCAGCTGGCATTTATGGCGTGGGCGTTCGCACAGGCTTGACTGAGATCACAGGAGTTTTGCCCCAAATTGGTGCAATGCGGGGCAATAATTAAAGCTTTGTGTTCTCTGAAGGAAGTGCTCGTCATGGCATCTGCAACATCCCCTATCCGCATTGGCATTGTCGGTTACGGCAATCTGGGCCGTGGCGTGGAAGCCGCCATCGCCAAGAACCCCGATATGCAACTGGTGGGGATCTATACGCGCCGCGACCCCGCGCAGCTCAAGCCCCTGAATGTGGGCACGCCCGTGCACGCCATGGACAGCCTGCTCTCGCACAAGGGCCAGGTCGATGTGCTGGTGCTGTGCGGCGGCTCCAAGGACGATCTGCCCAAGCAGGCCCCAGAGCTTGCGGCGCATTTCAATCTGATTGACAGCTTTGACACGCACGCCCGCATCCCCGAGCACTTTGCCAATGTGGACAAGGCCGCTCAGGGCGGCCAGTGCACGGCGCTGATCTCGGCAGGCTGGGACCCCGGCATGTTCTCCATCAACCGCGTGATGGGCGAAGCCCTGCTGCCTGATGGCGCGACCTACACCTTCTGGGGCAAGGGACTGAGTCAGGGCCACTCGGACGCGATTCGCCGCGTTGAAGGCGTGGCGGGCGGCGTGCAGTACACGATTCCCGTGGAAGAGGCTGTCAACAAGGTGCGCTTCGGTGTGCGCCCCGAACTGAGCACGCGCGAAAAACACCAGCGCGAATGCCATGTGGTGCTGAAAGAAGGTGCGGACGCCGAAGCCGTGCGCAAAGCCATCGTGGAAATGCCGCACTACTTTGACCAGTACGACACCACGGTGCACTTCATCACTGCTGAAGAACTGGTCCGCGACCACGCTGCCATGCCCCACGGCGGCTTTGTGATCCGCAGCGGCAACACCAGCGCCCAGAACAAGCAGGTCATCGAATATCGCCTGCAGCTCGACAGCAACCCCGAGTTCACTTCCAGCGTGCTCGTGGCCTATGCCCGCGCCGTGCACCGCATGGCCCAGAGCGGCCAGTTCGGCTGCAAGACCGTGTTTGATGTAGCCCCCGGTCTGCTCTCGCCCAAGAGCGCTGCCGAGCTGCGCGCCGAGCTGCTGTAAACGCGGGGCGCTCAGCGCAAAAAGCCTCATCGGTTGATGAGGCTTTTTTATGCCAGATAAGGCTCTAGTCCTTGATATTCATAGGCTGGCAGCTATCAAATCAGGATTTCTTGCCTGTGCCCACGCGCGCTGCGTCTTCGAGCCTGTCCACATCGCGCAGCGGCTTGAACAGCGTCATCCAGCCGCCCACCACGCCCAGCGTGCACAAGCTGCCCAAAATGGCCGCGGGCACCACGCCAAACCACGAGGCACTGCTGCCCGCGCGGAACTCGCCCAGTTCGTTGGACGAGCCGATGAACAGCATGTTGACCGCATTCACGCGGCCGCGCATATGGTCGGGCGTGGAAAACTGCACCAGCGCGCCGCGAATATAGACGCTGACCATATCGGCCGCGCCCGCGACGGCCAGCGCCAGCATGGACAGCACAAACCAGTGCGACAGCGCAAACACCAGATTGGCCAGGCCGAACACGGCCACGGCGGCAAACATCACCTTGCCCACGCGGCGGTTGACGGGGCGGGCGGACAGCCACAGCCCCATGCAGACCTCGCCCACCGCCATGGACGAGCGCAGCAGGCCCAGCCCCTGCGGGCCGACCTTGAGCACCTCCTGCGCATACACGGGCAGCAGGGCAATCACACCGCCCAGCAGCACAGCGAACAGATCGAGCGAGATCGTGCCCAGAATGATGGGCCGCGTGCGCATGAAATGCACCCCTTCGGCAAAGCGCTGCCACATGGAGCTGCCGTCATCGGCCGCTGCCTTGATGTTGGCAAACTTGACCGGCACCTGGCTCAGCAGGGCCGTGGCCAGCAGCAGGCCCAGCCCGCACACCGCATAGGTCAGCACACCGCCGCCCAGCGCATACAGCAGGCCGCCCAGCACCGGCGCGGCAATGGCCGAGATGCGCATCAGCATGCTGTTCGTCGCCAGCGCCTTGGCCAACTGATCGCGCGCCACGATCTGCGGCAGCAGGCTTTGCAGCGCCGGCCCGCTGAAGGCGCGGCTGCAGCCAAACAGCACCAGCACCGCATAGATCCAGTGCACATTGTGGGCATGGCTTTCGGCCAGCAGCCACAGCAGGCCCGAGCACACCGATGCCAGCAGCCAGCTCATGCCCAGCAGGCGCTTGCGGCTCATGCGGTCGCTCAGATCGCCAGCCGGAATCAGCAGGCCCATCATGGGCAGAAACTGCGCCAGCCCCACATAGGCCAGCGACAGTGGCTCACGCGTGATGTCATACACCTGCCAGGCCACCACCACGGCCTGCATCTGCTGGGCAAACATGGCCAGCATGCGCGACAGGACAAACGAGACAAAAGCGCGGTCGCGCAAAGGTGCAACGGAGCGGGTTGCGGGCGTGGGGGCAGGAGAGGGGCTGGGCAAGGTGAAATCCGGGGCGCGGCCAGTGCACAGAAAGCGGCTGAGACAAAGGCATGGCGGCAAGAAAAGTCAGACAGCGAAGTATCTGCGATCAGCCACTTTCCTGCAGTGAAGTCGGGTGCATGAGCATTCACTGACAGGCTTTGGCGCGTGACGCTGAGAGCGGCCTCCGTCAGGGAGTTCCTTGAAGTCAAAAAACGTATTTGTTAAAAAATGTTTACCGACGAGGGCATGCGATTCTTTCCCACAAGTGAAGAAACGACGACGGGCCACCATAGCAGCAAGACACAACAAATTGCGTGCTGTGGGTAGCGCGCCCCATTAAGGAGTCGTCATCATGTCCATGCTTTCGATGCAGTACGCAGGAACTCTTCTGGGCCGCGAAGCCGTTATTGAATTCCCGGACAGCCGTGCTGAAGTTCGTTACACCGCCAAGGGCCAGATGCGCTGGCGTGTGGTGGACTCACAGGGCAATGTCTCCGAAGGCTGCGAAAAGCTCAGCTACCTGCAACTCAGCGACCATCTGCACTTCCTCAACTGGATCGAGAAAACCGGCTTCACCGTCAGCCAGGTCATCGATTCAGCCAAGGGTACGGTGCAGGCCTTCTGGTCCTATGCCGACGAGCAGTGTGAAACCGGCCACCGCTCCTCCATGTTTGTCGAAGGCAACTTCCGTCTGCGCTGAAAAGTTCTCAATTCCAGTCGTCGCCCATGCCCAGCGGTGTGAGCGGCCACTGAACCGGGTGCTAGTGTGTTAGGTCAGTGTCTCTCCTCTCTAGCCGGCTTACCCAGCCGGCTTTTTTTTGGCCGTGAAACATCGAGCGGTTGATTTCGCACTGCGTATTTTTTGATCGCGGAACCTCGCCCCAGGTTTCATGCGGGTTTGCCAGCATCCATGGCAGCTTGTCCACAGGACGGCCCACAGCAGCTGGGTATAACTTTACAAATGGCGATAGAGCCGGTTTATGGCTCGCTTGCTCGTGCAAGTGGCTGTCATCAAACGGTAATTTTGGAGGTCCTGCTGCGCAATGTCTGCGCAGTCGCTTTGTTGTAGGCGGCGTGAAACATCACCGGTGGACGCAAAAAAGCCGACCCGAGGTCGGCTTTATTTGGGCAACGGTCACATGGCTTATTTGCGTGGTGTCTCGATGGACGAGCTGACCACCATGTCCAGCACATAGGCGAAGCTCGAAGCATCGGCTGGCACGTTCTGGCGCTTGAAGCGGTTGATGCGCAAGACGTTGCTCACACCGGCTTCATGCTTGTAGCCCTCGATCTCGTCGTAGAAATGTTCCCACTGGCCGGTAAAGGTCTTCACACCGTTGTCGGCATAGCGGATCTCGCGAACCTGCAGGCACTGCGCATCCTTCATCACGCCATGGGTGCAGGCTTTGCGCTGGGGGCCGACTTCCAGGAAGATGCGCTCGGGAGCGCCGCCGTACTGCGTCTGGGCCGTGGGGCGGCCCTGCAACTGCCAGCGTGTGCCGTCGATGAACTGCACGGTCAGGCGGGGCTGCTCGGCAGGGCTGCTGCCCAGCTGCACATTCCATTGCTTGCTGGTAGGCAGAATGCGCGCCACTTTCTGCTCCAGCATCATCAGCTGGTTGTCATTGCAGGCGCGCAGCGTGCTCATGGGCTTTTGGATGTTCAGACGCT
This sequence comes from Comamonas testosteroni, assembly GCF_003569915.1. Classification (GTDB taxonomy): domain Bacteria; phylum Pseudomonadota; class Gammaproteobacteria; order Burkholderiales; family Burkholderiaceae_C; genus Comamonas; species Comamonas testosteroni_D. The sequence goes on from NZ_KZ984461.1 coordinate 19,675, forward strand.
GACCATCGACGCTATAGCCTGCGGACAGCATGTTGCACAGGTTCTTGACCACGGCGCGCTGCTCGACAAAGTCCAGCTCGATGGCGTTATGCGTGGAGTTGATGAACCAGGTCTGATCTTCTGCGCCGGCGGGGGTGAACGCCTGCTGCAGCTTCCAGTGGTAGGCGGTCAGAGAGGTCGCATCTCCTGCAGGGCCACTGGGGCCGGGCTTGCTGACGCCACCCGCACCTGTGGTTCCGCAGGCGGCAAGCGTTACGGAGGCGATCACGGGGAGGCACCAGGTCCAGCGAAATTTCATGAGTGTTCCTTCAAGATGTATAAAAAAGCGTTCTGCTGCGTCGGAGTCGGCTTGCCGCCGACAGTTCCCGAAAACGGAGCGGGCGCGCGCAGAACTATCCCATGTCGGGGGGCTCAAACCATAACCGACGATGGTCACTTCATACAGGAGTTGAATGAAAAGTGTGTCAGCTTATGCAGCAGATGGCATGTCCGCAGCTTGTAAAGATGGCAAAAATACGTTGAGCGGTGTGGGCGGGGTCCGGCAGCGGCTCGCCAAGCTGCTACGCTTGGCTTTGCGGTCAATGCATCAAGGAGGTTTTGTGCGCGCAGGTGGAGTTGTTTTGTCGAAAGCGGGTGGTTGGCGTCTGGGGGTGATTGGCGTGCTGGCAGTGCTTTTGAGTGCATGCGCATCGCACTCGGAGCAGAAAATTCCCCTGCAGGAGAGTTTTGACTCCAGCGCCACGTTCTCGCGCGGCTTTGACGCAACGCCTGCCCGCACTTGCGAGGCGGCTCGCCGTGCCTTGCTGAGCCAGGGCTATATCGCCACGGCCAAGACGCAGGAGCTGATCGAGGGCCGCAAGAACTTCCAGCCCAATCCCGAAACCAATCTGGAAATCAACTTCCGCGTGGTCTGTGTGCCGCAGACCAGCGATGGTCAGGTCAGTCTGGGGTTTGCCACGGCCCTGCAGGACCGCTACGCGCTCAAGAAAAGCGCCAGCTCGGCCAGCGTGGGCGTGGGGGCACTGGGTTCTCTCTCGCTGCCTTTTGCCTCCAGCAGCGATTCACTGGTCAAGGTGGGTAGTGAAACCGTGGCGGTGCGCAGCTTCTACGACAGCTTTTTCGAGCTGGTGGAAAGCTATCTGAAGCAAGACAAGGAAACGCCTTGAAGTCCTGGATTGATAAGCCTCGAGACTTCTGAAAAGATAGCAAAAAGCGGCATCGGGATGGACTCCCGAATGCCGCTTTTTGGATGGCAATGATGCTTAGATGAACAGCGCCGGGTCCACCATGGCGCGGTTGAGCATCACGCTCCAGTGCAGGTGCGGGCCGGTCACGCGGCCAGTGGCACCCACCTTGCAGAAGGCTTCGCCCGTTTTGATGTCATCACCCACCTTGCAGTCCATCTGGCTCAGGTGACAGTACATGCTCAGCAGGCCGCCGCCATGGTCCAGCCAGACTGTGCCACCGTTGAAGAAATATTCGCCCACATCGATGACCTTGCCCGGCAGAGGTGCCTTGACGGGCGTGCCTGTGGGCGCGGCAATGTCCATGCCGCTGTGCGGATTGCGGGACTGGCCGTTGAAGACGCGGCGCAGGCCAAAGCTGCTGGAGCGCCTGCCCGGCACCGGCACCTGCATGCGCAGGTTGGGCGCCAGCGGCAGGGGCTGAATCATGCTGGTCATCACGGTCTTGAGGTGGGCCGCCTCACGCTCGTATCGGGCATTGTCTTCGGGTGAGAGGTCCACGGTCTTGGGCGAGACCTTGAGGCGTTGCTCCACATACTTCTTGTCCTGCACGCTCAGCAGCTTCTCGCGTGTCTGGCCATCGGCTTCGACCTGCAGGCGGTATTCACCGGGCGCGGTGGACAGCGGAATGCCCACGATGGCCGTCCACTCGATCATGTCGCCCAGCACCAGAGCAGGCGCATCGTTGTAGCTGAGTTTGGGGCGCGCAGACGCAGGGCCCAGCGAGAGGCGAGCCACGCCGCCGGGCACGCGGCTGTCCATGGGCCACAGCTGCGCCTCTGGCTTGGCCCAGGCGGGCAGGGCGGCCGCACCGCTGGCAAGACCGATCCATTGCAGCAGACGGCGTCTTTCAAGAGCAGTTTTCATGGTCATCTTTGGGATAAAAAAGGCTTGGAGCCTAGATACATAAAGCGCATGCTGATACAGGAGCCATAGCATGCGCATGCCAGCCAACCGAGGGAAATTACCCAGTCAAAGTGTCAATTTGTCCATAGATCTATGGACAGACACTGCCCGGTGCTTTGCCGAAACTAGGTTTGTCGCGGATCAAGAAGAGGGCTCAACCCACTGATCCGGTTCATCTGGATTCAAGGAGTACACCATGGCAAAGCCTTTTGCATCGTCGGCCGACACAGCGGCCAAAAAAGAAACCCTGGAAATTCTGGCCGACGGCGTCTATGCGCTCACGGCTGAAGGCGACCCCAATGTGGGCGCTTTTGAAGGCGAAGACTTCATCGTCGCCATCGAGGCCCGCGCCACCCCCGCAGCCGCGCGTGACTGGCTGGTCAAGCTGCGCGAGCACACTCAAAAACCCGTCAAATACCTGATCCTGACCCACTACCACGCGGTGCGCGTGCTGGGCGCATCGGCCTTCGATGCCGAGCACATCATCGCCAGCGAGACCACGCGCAAGCTGATCGAAGAGCGCGGCAAGCAGGACTGGGACAGTGAATATGGCCGCATGCCCCGCCTGTTCAAGGAGCCTGAAGGCATTCCCGGCCTGACCTGGCCCACCGAGACATTCGACACCCACTACGAAATCGATCTGGGCGGCAATCGCGGCAAGCTGGATCTGCGTTTTGAAGGCCGTGGCCACACGGCGGGCGACATCATCGTCTGGCACGAAAAGACCAAGACCATGTTTGCGGGCGATCTGGTGGAGGCCGAAGCGGCGCTGTATACCGGCGACGCCTTCCACATGGACTGGGCCAGCAAGACGCTGGACAACCTCAAGAAGTACCGAGCCGAGTTCATCATCGGCGGACGCGGTGCCGTGGCCAAGGGCACGGCGGCCACCGATGCCGCCATCGAGCAGACCCGCGAATTCCTGCAGGGCATGATCGACAACGTGGGCGCGGTGCACAAGCGCGGCGGCACGCTCAAGGAGGCGTTTGAAGCCACCCATGCGGCGCTGGGCCCCAAGTTTGGCCGCTGGCCCATCTTCGAGCACTGCCTGCCGTTTGACGTGCAGCGCCTGTGGGACGAATTTGACGGTGTGGACTGGCCTCGCATCTGGACGGCAGAGCGTGACCAGGAAGTTTGGGCTCAACTGCAAGGATGAACATCATGGCCAATACAGCAAATGTGAATGCAGGATTGGCCCCACAGCCCACCACGCACCATCGTGGTGTGCCTGTGTGGCGCCATATCGGAGCCAAGGCTGCGCCAGCGACTGCCGGTGTGGAGCATGCCCCTGTCGTGGTGGTGGGTGCTGGCCCCGTAGGGCTGGCCATGGCGCTGGACCTGGGGCGGCGCGGTCACCGGGTGCTGGTCATCAGCAAGTTTGACTTCATTCCCGGCGGCTCCAAGGCGATCTGCTTTTCCAAGCGCTCGCTGGACATTCTCGATCGTCTGGGGGTGGGTCAGGAACTGCTGCAAAAAGGCGTGACCTGGAATGTGGGCAAGGTCTTCTGGGGTGACCGCGAAGAGCCGGTCTACCAGTTCGACATGCTGCCCGTGAAGGACCAGCAGTACCCGGGTTTCATCAATCTCCAGCAGTACTACGTGGAAGACGCGCTGCTGCAGGCGCTGGAGAAGCTGCCCAATGTGGAGTTGCGCATGGGCCAGCAGATCGAGGCCGTGCGCAACCTGCCCGATCACGCCGAGCTGGATGTGCTGGCCGGCGAGCAGCGCTACCAGATCAACACAGACTGGCTGATTGCCTGCGACGGTAGCAAATCCACCGTGCGCAACCTTATGGGCCTGGACTTTGATGGCCGCGTGTTCGAGGAAAACTTCCTCATCGCCGACATCCGCATGGAGCAGGAACGCCCGGCAGAGCGCTGCTTCTGGTTTGACCCGCCGTTCAACCCCGGTCAGTCCGCGCTGATGCACCGCCAGCCTGATGGTGTGTGGCGGTTGGACTTCCAGCTGGGCTGGGGCATTGACCGCCAAGCCTGCGTGCAGCCCGAAAACGTGGAGCGCTACGTGCGCGCCATGCTGGGCCCGGACGTGCAGTTCACCGAAGAGTGGTACAGCATCTACACCTTCCAGTGCCGCCGCATGAGCCGCTTTGTGCATGGCCGCGTGCTGTTTGCGGGCGACAGCGCCCATCTGGTCTCGCCTTTCGGTGCGCGCGGTTGCAACGGCGGCTTTGCCGATATCGACAACCTGGGCTGGAAGCTGGACCTGGTGCTGCGCGGCGAAGCGCGCGAGGCGCTGCTGGAGAGCTATAACGACGAGGCCATCACCACGGCGGACGAGAACATCCTCAACTCCACGCGCTCCACCGACTTTCTGACCCCCAAGACCACGGCCAGCAAGGCGTTCCGGGATGCGGTGCTAGAGCTGGCGTCCACCGAAGCGTTTGCGCGCCCCTTCGTCAACTCCGGGCGACTGTCCACGGCCATTCACTACCCGCAAAGCAGCTTGAACACGCCCGATGCTCAAGAGTGGAATGGCGGCGTAGCCCCTGGTTCGCCTGCGCTCGATGCTCCTGTTAACGGAGCATGGCTGCTGCCGCATCTGGGCGGTCGCTTTGTGCTGCTGGCCAATGGCTGGACGCAGAGCGTGCCTGCCGATGTGGAGCTGGTCGATATCGCGCAATGGCAGGGCGATTTGAGCCTGCTGAAGTCGCGCTATGCGCTGCAAAGCGGCAGCGGCTATCTGATTCGCCCCGACCACTACGTAGCAGCGCGCTGGCAGTCGCCCGTGTCCGCCGCCGCCGTGCAGGCCAGCGTGGCCCGTGCCAAAGGAGTGCAGCAATGAGCCAGTTGATTCGTGAACCCAATCTGGACCATGTGGACGATGTGTACCAGCAATTGCTGCAGATGCACGAAGGCCTGGACGAGGCGCAAAGTCTCAAGGTCTGCGCGCGGCTGATTCTGGCGCTGTCCAACCATATTGGCAGCAGCGCCGTGGTGATCGAAGCCATCACCATGGCTCGCGGCGGCGCGGCCCCGCAAGCTGCCGCCTGACTGGTTCTAGGAAGACACCAGCCTGCCCATGGCAAGCCCCATGGGCAGGCTGGCAGCGATGCGCTATTCTTTGCCAGATATTCCTAAGGCCGTGAATTGCAGGGACTGCCTGCTGTTTGCGACCCAGCAAAGCGAGACAAGCCATGGCTGCAAGCTCATCCCAACCGCAACTCGTCAGCCCCAGTCTGGGGCAGGCGCTGATCGAGGCGGCGGCAACGCCGCATTTCGCCTCGGTGCTGCTGGGCACTGCGCGGCAGTTTGACTGCATCGACGAGGTGTTTGCCTATCAGGTCGATACCGACAAAGGCGATGTGCAGACGCTGCTGGCCTCGGGCGAGCGCAAAGGCATTGCCGAGCGTACGGGCGAATACGCGCGCCGCTTTCACTCCAAAGACCCGCTGCTGGCGGGTTCTTTGCGTGACAAGGCTTTTGGCTTCAGCCGCCGCGTGCGGGCGGCCGACATCCCCAAAGGCGAGTACCGCGAGCTGTGCTTTGACCAGCCGGGTTTTCTGGACAAGGTCAGCTTTGGCTGGCAGGAGCCGGGCAAGCTCATGGTGCTGAGCTTTTACCGGGGCCTGCATGCGCAGGGCGATTCGGCCAGCCAGCTCTGGTCGCTGGGCCAGGTAGCCATGGCCGCGCTCAGCCTGCATGCGCGCAGTGCCGTGCAGACCGCCGTCAGCGATGTACTCATGCCCGCGGCGCAGGATGCGCGCCAGGTCCTGCTGCTGCGCTTGGCGCGCTCCTTCCCGCAGCTGACCGAGCGCGAGCGCCTGATCGTCACCTTGACCTTGCTGGGCGACAGCGCCGCCGAAATCGCCAAGGCGCTGGAGATCAAGCCCGCCACGGTGCTGACCTACCGCCAGCGCGCCTATGAGCGCTACCGCTTCAACCGCGCCAGTGATTTTCTGGCGGGTTTGCTGCACTGATGGAGGGGTAGGATACTCCTGAATTGATAGCTTAAAGCCTATGATTTACATAGACTAGAGGCTGTTTTTATCAAGATCTGATCAAATCTTCTGCATCTGCGCCGCCATCTGGCCCTGACCGGTGTCCGCCAGCGTTTGCGCAAGAGCCTCGCGGTCCGCAGCCTGCTTGTTCTGGCTGAGCTTGAACTTGCCTTCCAGCCGCTGTACCTCAATCTCCAGCCCCACAATCGCGCCCAGCATCTTTTGCAGATACCCGGCGGGGGCGTCCGTCATTTTCCAGGGCGCGAAGTCATTGTTCGGTAGAGCGCTGGCCCGGGCTTCATGCGTGCGCGTCAGCCGCCCCACCACGCCGCGCACAAATTTTTCGTCGTCTCTGATCTGAATGCGGCCATGGGCGTGCACGACCTGGTAGTTCCAGGTCGGAACCTGCTCATGCGTTTCATGCTTGCTGGGGTACCAGTTGGGCGAGATATAGCCGTCCAGCGCCTTGAAGATCACCATCACCGCATCGCCATTGTGCAGTTGCTGCCACACCGGGTTGGCTCTGGCCACATGGGCCAGCAGGCGCAGGCTGCCGTCTTCGTGGGTCAGCAGCTCAAACGGCAGATGGTTGGCATCCAGCCCCTCAGTCGTGTGCGTGACCAGACAGCCCAGTGGATGGGCGCGCATCAGCGCCTGCAAGCTGGCGCTGTCGGTGATGTGAAAGTGGCTGGGGTTGTACATGGGCTTGGCAGTGCGGAAGAAAACCCGTCCATGCTAACGGCAGCGGCAACCGCCTGAAAAATGTATTTTTGATAGCAAAAAGCCTAGGTATTACCTAGGCTTGATGGTCAAAAGTGTCGAAATCTCAGCGCATGATGAGCCATACCACGAGGACGATCGCCAGCAGCAAGCCAAGAGTGACTGTCATTTTTTTGACTCCTTGTGGTTTATTCCAGCGCTTCGCCCATCAGCGTGCCATAGCCTTCGGTGCTCAGCGGCTTGCCGTTGACCTGGAACTCGCCATTGGCGTAGACGATCTGGGTGCTCATCTTGCCGTCCTTGTCCTCGAAGATGCCGTGCTCCTTCAGAGCCGTGATGCTGGCCTGGGCCTGCTCCTTGGCGGCTTCGTCGATTTCCTTGGCATGCTCCTTGATCTCGTCCTCATCGTCAAAGTTGGAGAGCAGGGCGCTGCGCTTGCGCGAGGTCAGGAAGCTGTCCAGCACAGGCTTGGGCACATTGGCGTTGACGCTGACCTTGATGTCCTTGAGCAACTCGCCCATCTTCTCGCCGTTGCCCAGATATTCCACATTCGCACCGAACTCGCTCACGCCTTCAGGGGTGCGCATGGAGATGCGCTTGATCTCGATGGCGGGCTTGCGTGCCAGCGCCTGGGTCATGTTCTTGAACAGCTTGTCGCGCAGGTCGGAATCCAGGTTTTCCTCGTCGTCGCCGTCTTCACCGTCCGAGGTCTTGGCCTTGCGCTTGCTCAGCTCCATGAAGCTGTTGAGCCAGCCTGCGTCGATATTGCGAAACACAACGTCCAGCGCCAGATCGTCGGCACTGGCATCCTGCAGCTTGACGCTCTTGATGCCGCCCTTGAGCGTGGCTTCCAGCACATCGGTCTTGAGGATGGTGTCAGAGTCCAGCGTGATGCCCTCAAAGGTGGAGCTGGAGGTCTTGCCGTCGCCTTCCGGGTTGGTGGCCGTGAACTTGGCGATGGTCATGGCAAACGGGCCGGTCCAGAACTGGTGACCTTCGGGGCGCTTCACGTCAAAGCGCATCTCCGCCTTTTCCATGCCGCGCATGGTGCCTTCTTCGTCCTTGAACTGCAGGCCGGCAAAGCTGGCCGTGCCCTTGGCGGCTTTCATGTCGGCGGGCATATCCCACGCTATCTTCATGCCGCCCCAGTTCATGTCGTCTTCCTTGATCTTGGCGACCACGGCAGGCGATGTCATGACGTTGGAGCTGCTGCGGCTCCAGCCCAGCTTGGTATCCACTTCGAGGGGCGAGCGGCCATTGAGGGCGGTCTTGAGCGCTTCGTCCGCATCGGCAGGCAACTGGAAAGCAGTGTGAATCTGCGCAGCATGGCCCATGGGCAAAGGGCCGTGGCTGATCTTGTGGTCTGCGGTGAACTGCACGGGCTCATCGCCCTTGTCCAGCGTCCACACCGTCTTGGCAGTCGAAGAGAAAGCGCCGCGCTCATAGCTGGTGATCTTCACGGAGACGCCATGCTCCTCGGCACGAGCGGCAGCCGCGGTGAATTCATCCTGCAGCTTGCCGCCCATGTAGTAGCTGGTTCCCATGGCGCCTGCGGCCACGACGACCACGGCGGCCGCAATTCCAATGCCTGCTTTCTTGCTCATTTCGTCCCTTCGATGATTGGTATAGATATTCAAGCCGCCAGTGACTTGCGGTCCGTTGGCGGCTGGATGGGGGGAATTGTAGAAAGAAAATGGCCAATTTCTGAAAATTGGCAGCAGGAATCTTGAAACCCTTGGAAGTATCGCTTGCTGCTTCTTTGGGTGGAAAGATCAAATACCAAGGTTTATGAAATTAAACTTGTATTCAAATATTTCATTTGCAGCAGATTACGGAATTTAATAGCGTTGAGCATTAATCCGGCTAGGGGAAAAATGAAAAAAGGCTGCCAACTTCCATTGGCAGCCTTGATTTTTAGCGGTGAAGAAGCGGCTTATTTGGCCCAGCTGTCTTTCAGACCGGTGATCTTGTTGAATACCGGCTTTTCGGCACTGTGGTCCTTGCGGTCAGCGACAAAGTAGCCAAAACGTTCGAACTGGAATTTGTCATCGCCCTGGGCGGTCTTCAGCGAAGGCTCCACATAGGCGGTGACGACTTTGAGGCTGTCCGGGTTCATCAGCGCCAGATAGTCCTTGCCACCGGCGTCGGGCTGGGCGTCGGTGAACAGACGGTCATACAGGCGCACCTCGGCCTGCAGCGCATCCTGCACGCCGACCCAGGTGATGGCCGCCTTGACCTTGACGCTGTCAGCACCCGGGGTGCCGCTCTTGGTGTCGGGCACCACGGTAGCCAGCACCTTGGTCACATTGCCGTCGGCGTCCTTCTCGGCGCCCGTGCACTCGATCACATAGCCGCCCTTCAGGCGTACCTTGTTGCCGGGGAAGAGGCGCTTGTAACCCTTGGGCGGCACTTCGGCAAAGTCTTCGCGCTCAATCCACACTTCGCGGCCAATGGTGAAGTGGCGGTCAGGGACGGAGGTGGGCTCGTCACCATTGTCTCCATGTGCATGGGGCAGGGCAGGCAGGCTGCACTGCTCCAGGTGATCGGCAGAGCCAAATACCTCGGCCCAGTTGGTGAGTTCGAGCTTGACCGGGTCCAGCACCACCATGGCGCGGTGGGCCTGGTTTTCCAGGTCTTCGCGCAGGCAGCCGTCCAGCGTGGAGTAGTCAATCCAGCTGTAGTCCTTGGTCACGCCGATGCGTTCGCAGAAGTTGCGGATGGATGCGGGCGTATAGCCACGGCGGCGCAGGCCGAAGATGGTGGGCATGCGCGGGTCGTCCCAGCCGGTCAGCAGGCCGCTGTCCACCAGGTGCTTGAGCTTGCGCTTGCTGGTGACCACATAGGTCAGGTTCAGGCGCGAGAACTCGTACTGGCGCGGCTGGGGCGCGTCGATCAGACCGCCTTCGCGCAGATGGTCGAGCAGCCAGTCGTAGAAGGGGCGCTGGTCTTCAAACTCCAGCGTGCAGATGGAGTGGGTGATGTGCTCCAGCGCGTCCTCGATGGGGTGCGCGAAGGTGTACATCGGGTAGATGCACCATTTGTTGCCCGTGTTGTGGTGCTCGGCGTGGCGCACGCGGTAAATCGCTGGGTCGCGCAGATTGATGTTGGGCGATGCCATGTCGATCTTGGCGCGCAGCACGGCAGCGCCGTCGGCCAGCTTGCCGTCCTTCATATCGGCAAAACGCTGCAGATTCTCGGCCACAGAGCGGTCGCGGAACGGGCTGTTCACGCCGGGGCGGGTGAAGTCGCCGCGGTTGGCCTTCATGTCTTCGGCGGACTGCTCGTCCACATAGGCCACGCCTTGCTCGATCAGATAGACCGCACAGCGGTACATGAAGTCGAAGTAATTGCTGGCGAAATACAGATTTTCGTGACCGTCAGTATCTTTCCAGTCAAAACCCAGCCAGTGCACGGCCTCAATGATGGCGTCCACGTATTCCTGGTCTTCCTTGACGGGGTTGGTGTCGTCAAAGCGCAGGTGGCAGGTGCCGCCAAAGTCGCGTGCCAGACCAAAGTTCACGCAGATGGACTTGGCGTGACCCACGTGCAGGTAGCCGTTGGGCTCGGGCGGAAAGCGTGTGCGGATCTTGGCCGGATCGGGCTGGCCCTGCCTGTGATGCTGGGCGTCGCCAGGGCTGCCGCCCCAGCGGCGCTGGGCGTGCGTGCCCTTTTCCAGATCAGATTCGATGATCTGGCGCAGGAAGTTGGTGGGCTTGACCGCTTCAGTGGCGGCGTTGTTGGATTTGGATGCGTCAGCAGAGCTCATTGCGCCATTTTAGGGCGTGGCTCATGTCCTCGCATTTACCTGCGGACACAATGTTTTTCAGGAACCTTGCCATCCAAACCGTACTCTCATGCGTTGTAGCAACAGGGCCAGAGGTTTGAGCAGCTTTGCCAGCCAGCCCGCTTCTAAGAGAAATAGAGGAGATTGTGATGTTCAATACAACTTTCCCCAAGATGAGCAAGATTCTGGCGGCAGGCGCCGTGGCCGCTGCCGGCCTGCTGGCGGGTGTGAGCGCTCAGGCTCATGGCGGCGTGAGTCTGTCTGTTGGCGTGGGTGTGCCCGGCATGGCTGTGGGCATTGGTGCTCCGGCTCCCGTCTACATGCCGCCCCCTCCTGTGTACTACGCTCCTCCCCGCCCTGTGTATTACGCACCGCCCGCCCCGGTGTACTACGCACCGCCTCCTCCCGTGTACCGCCCGGCGCCCGTGTATGTGGCTCCCGGCTACGGTTACTACCGTGGAGGGCCTCGCTGGCATGGTCGCCATCATGGACACGGTCACCGCCGTTAAGACGAGACGGTTTTTCAGGAATTTCAGTGCGCGGCTGCCTTGGCAGCCGTTTTTTTATGCCTGCGCGTGGTTGGCAGCGCTCGCATAATCGGGGCAGTTTTAGAACAAGGAGAGCTTGCCCGTGAAAACCGTCTATGTCCTCAATGGCCCCAACCTCAATCTGCTGGGCATGCGCGAGCCCGCCATTTACGGCTCGGCCACGCTGGATGACGTCAAAAAGCTCTGTGAAGCTGCTTGCGAGCGCCACGGCCTGAAGCTGGAGTTTCGCCAGAGCAACCATGAAGGTGAGCTGGTGGACTGGGTGCATGAGGCGGGCCGCGTGCACGCCAAGGGCGAGCTGGCTGCCGTGGTGATGAACGCCGGTGCCTATACCCATACCAGCGTGGCGATTCTGGACGCCATCAAGGGCACGGCCGTGCCGCTGGTGGAGTTGCATATCAGCAATGTCCATGCGCGTGAGAGCTTCCGCCATCATTCCTATCTGTCGGCCGCAGCACGCGCCGTGATGTGCGGCTTTGGCGTGGCGGGCTACGGCCTGGCCATTGATGCGGTTGCGCAGTGGTGAATTTCTATGAGGCCCAGGCCTGTACGCTGAGCCAGATTTCGCAGGCCATGGAGCTGCCCTTGCCGCAGTCCATGGCCGAGCTGCAGGCGCGTGCCCAGGTTGTGCACACCCGGCTCAGCGCGGATGCGGGCAGCGGCCAGATGGTCTGGCATGGCTGGCAGCCGCCTGCGGGCGTCGCGCCACGCGGTTTGCCGCTGGTGATGTTGCATGGCGGCAGCGGTAGCTGGACGCACTGGCTGCGCGTGATCGAGCCTTTGACTGCGGCGGGCTACCGCCTGTGGATTGCCGATCTGCCAGGTTTTGGCGAGTCTGATGCGGTGCCCGGCGGCATGGATGTGGATACGCTGATCGAGCCGCTGGCCTATGGCATTGAGCAACTTCTGGGTAGCGCCGCCGCAGGGCCGGTCTGCGATCTGGTGGGCTTCTCTTTCGGCGGTATGACGGCGGGCTTGCTCGCTGCTGCGCATCCGGAACTGGCGCAGCGTCTGGTCGTGGTTGGTGCCCCCGCCATGGGCCTGACCGAGGGGCGTGTGGTCAAGCTCAAAGGCTGGCGTCACCTGCCAGGGCGTGAGGCACAGATGCAGGCCCATCACCACAATATTGCCGAGCTGATGCTGCATGACGCAGCGCTGATCGACAATGAGACGCTGGCGCTGCACGCGCTGAATGTGGCGCGTGACCGCCTGCCGCGCAGACGTTTGTCGCGTACCGACATCCTGGCGCAAGCCTTGCATCAGGTGAAAGTGCCGGTGGCGGCGATTTATGGGCGGCATGATCCGCTGTACGTAGGCAAGCTGGATGAGCTTCATACCTTGATGAAACAGCAGTGTGTGCACGGCCTGCTCTGGCAGGTGATTGAAGACGCTGGCCACTGGGTGCAGCATGAAGACCCTGTTCGTTTTTGCGCTGCACTGCAGCAAGCTTTGTCATGACCACGCCGCAAGTGCCCGTGCTGGTTGAAGCCGATGTGCAATGGACGGCGGTGCGCTCGCAAGGGCCGGGCGGTCAGAACGTCAACAAGGTCGCCAGTGCCGTGCATCTGCGCTTTGATGTGCGCGCTTCGCGCCTGCCTGAAGATGTGCAGCAGCGCCTGCTGGCGCTGGGCGATTCGCGCATCACAACCGAGGGCGTGGTGGTCATCAAGGCGCAGAAGTACCGCACGCAGGAGCACAACCTGTGGGATGGGCTGGAGCGCCTGAACGCGCTGGTGGCAAGCGTTGCCAAACCGCCACGTGCGCGCAAGGCGACCAAGCCGACTTGGGGCTCGCAGCAAAGGCGGCTGCAGGGCAAGAGTCTGCGCTCTGGCATCAAGGCTTTGCGGGGTAAGGTACAAGAATAGGCCTTGTGTGGCGGCAAGCCCACGTATTGCATGCCATGGCTGCTATCAAAACAGGGATGTTCCTGCGCGCTTGCTAATTCGTGTTCACAATGATCAGGTCGCGCCGAATAAAGCCTTGGTTTCTATGAAATTGATAGCTTGAAGCGCAGAATATATAAGGACTAGAAGCGGATTTCGTCTGAAATTCTGCTGGCCTGATTCTTGGGAGTCTTTGATGACCACATTGCCTTTGACCTATCTGGAACGACCTGCGCAACTCGCCGCCGGTCAGCAGCCCTGGCTGCTGGTGCTCATGCATGGCGTGGGCAGCAATGAGCAGGACTTGTTCGGCCTCGCGCCCTTTGTGCCGCCGCAGTTTCACGTCCTCAGCCTGCGCGCGCCGTTTGCCATGGGGCAGGGGGCTTTTGCCTGGTTTCAGTTCACTGTGGATGCCGATGGCACGCGCCACATCAATGTGCCGCAGGAGCAGCAAGCCCGTGCGCTGGTGGAGCAGGCCGTGACGCAGGCCGCGCAGCAACTGGGCATTCCGGCCGAGCGTGTGATTGTGGGCGGCTTCAGCCAGGGCGGCATCATGAGCCTGAGCCAGTTGCTGACCCAGCCGCAGACGGTGCGCGGCGCGCTGGTCTGGCATAGCCGCTTGCTGCCCGAAATCGCCTCGCTGCACGCGCCTGCCCAGGCGTTTGCAGGCAAGTCGGCCTGGGTGAGTCACGGCACTTATGACAATGTGATTCCGCTGACCAGCGCCCATGCCATCCGCGACAAGCTGGGCGCGCTGCCGCTGCATCTGACCTATCACGAATACCCCGGTGCACATGAGATTCGCCCCGAGGAGCTCAAGGCCAGCATGCAGTGGCTGCAGGATTTGACGCAGCCCGCGCCGGAGTCGGATCAGTGACCGGCGGTCTTGGAAAACAGATTGATCACCAGCACGCCGCCAACGATCATGCCCATGCCTAGCAGCGCTGGGCCGTCGAGCTTCTGGCCCTGCCAGAAGTAGGCGACGGTGGAGACCAGCACAATGCCCACGCCGGACCAGATGGCATAGGCCACGCCCGTGGGCACGGCGCGCAGGGTCAGCGCCAGCAGGTAAAACGAGATGCAGTAGCCCACTAGAGCAACGCCCGTGGGCACCAGCTTGGTAAAGCCGTCCGACTTGGCCAGAAACGAGGTGGCAATCACCTCGCAGATGATGGCCAGACCCAGATAGAGGTAATTTGTCATGGCAGGCACTGTAGTGGCACGGTGCGACCCGGATGCAAAACGGCCTGCAAATCCTTTTCCGCGAACGGTTTTGGGTTGTAGGCCGCTTCAGTCTATATCTTGTATAGGCTGAATGCTATTGATTAGATAGCGGCGTAACTCCCTGTGCCGTCGGGCCAGCGGGTCAGCACATCAAAGCCGGTTTCGGTCACCACCACCATATGTTCCCACTGGGCGGACAGCGACTTGTCGTTGGTAATCACCGTCCAGCCGTCCGACAGCTCGCGCGTGGCGGCCTTGCCTGCGTTGAGCATGGGCTCGATGGTGAAGATCATGCCGGGCTGCAACACCAGACCCTGGCCGGGCGTGCCATAGTGCAGCACCTGAGGCTCGTCGTGATAGACCTTGCCAATGCCGTGGCCGCAGTACTCGCGCACCACGGAAAAGCGCTCGCGCTGGGCCACGGTCTGGATGGCGTAGCCCACATCACCCAGCGTGGCACCGGGCTTGACGGCTTGGATGCCGGCCAGCATGGCTTCATAGGTGGTGTCGACCAGGCGCTTGGCCAGATTGCTGGGCTGGCCCACGTAGTACATGCGGCTGGTGTCGCCAATCCAGCCCTCGGGCGTGGTGATGGCCACATCCACATTGATGATGTCGCCGTCCTTGAGGATTTGCTTGGCGTCGGGGATGCCGTGGCAGATCACATGGTTGACGGAGGTGCACACCGTCTTGGGAAAGCCGTAATAGCCCACATTGGTGGGAACGCATTTGAGCTCATCGACGATGAAGTCGTGGCAGAGCTTGTCCAGATGCTCGGTGCTCACGCCGGGCTGCACATGGGGCGTGAGCATGGCCAGCACCTGTGCGGCCAGCCCGCCTGCTTTGCGCGAGAGAAAAATGTCCGTGGCGTCGTTGATGGGCACGACCTTCTGTTTGCCGCGCTTCATTGCAGACCTCCGACCAGTCGCACGGGGCGGGGGCGGCGCAAGGCGGCGTCCTCGGCTTGCTTTTGCTGGAGCAGGTCCTGCTCGGCCTGTTGCAGCAGCAGTGCGCAGATGCCTTCGTAGTTGAGCTGAGGGTGATGCTCTGCCATCTGGCCCACACGCAGCCAGTGCTCGGCCTGTGCATTGATGGAGCGGCCCAAAGCCGCGCTGGAGAGTCGCACCTGATCGTGCAACTGGTCTGAAATTTTGACGATTCCCATGGCCGCGGATCATACTGTGAATATACGTTTCGTATATTGACAAACGGCAATTGCATCTTTGCGGCAGCGGACTTTTGTGGGGCTGACATGCGCGTGTCATCAAGGCATGATCCCGTCGCAGCAAAAAACGCTGTGTTTGAAAAAATTTGATAGCAATACACGCATATTGATGAAGGACTTGCGCGTGGTTTTGCCAATAATCTGCAAGACTTTTACTGCGTTGGGCAGTGAGTGCTTCTTCAGGTCTTATAAAAGATATATATCACCTATTTTGGGTATATCCCTATTAGGTTTCTTGCTATCAAATTGAAAGAACAATGAGTGCGGGCCAGTCGGCAGATCGCCGCTCTGGCATCCAGTCAATGCAAGGCATACCAGAGCAAGGCCATCCATGGAAAACGCAGTCAAACAGGCAGATCAGGGCGAGCCGCCCGTGGCGCAGCACGAGGGCGGCAAGCCTGATGCAGCACTAGAGGCCGCCGCAGCCAAGTCGCACCACGATCATCCGGCCCGCATTGTGGTGGTGGGTGGCGGCGTAGCGGGTCTGGAAGTGGCCACGGCGCTGGGCAAGCTGGGCAGCGACTGCATCGAATCCGTCACGCTGGTGGACAGCGACTCCGCCCATGTCTGGAAGCCCATGCTGCACACGATTGCGGCGGGCACGCGGGATCTGGCCCAGCAGCAGACCACTTATCTGGCACAGGCCACGGACGCCCACTTTGCCTACCAGCCCGGCGAGATGTGCGGCCTGGACCGCGAAGCGCATGAAATCTTGCTGGCTCCCATTCATGCCCCCGACGGGCGTGAGCTGGTGCCCGGCCGCCGCCTGCCGTATGACAAGCTGGTCATCGCCGTGGGCAGCGGTGCCAATGATTTCGGCACGCCCGGCGTGCATGAGCACTGCTTCATGATCGACTCGCGCCGCAAGGCGGATGCTTTCAACCAGGAAATTCGCCTGCGCATGGTCAGCTGCATGGCCAGCGGTGAGCAATTGCAAGTCGCCATCGTGGGCGGCGGTGCCACAGGGGTGGAACTGGCGGCAGAGCTGGTGCAGCTTGCCGAGTGTGCGACGGCTTATGGCGTGCTGGGCGAGGCGGCCAAATTCCGCATCGTGCTGATAGAGGCGGGCTCGCGCCTGCTGCCCAGCTTTCCCGAAGAGATCTCGGAAGCCACGCGTCTGCGCCTGCAGGCGCTGGGCGTGTCCGTGGTTGTGGGCGGGCGCGTCAAGCGGGCGACGCAAGAAGGGTTTGAGCTGGGCAATGGCGAGCTGATCCCGGCCAGCCTGCGGGTTTGGGCGGCTGGCGTGAAAGCGCCCGAGTTCCTGACCCGGCTGGACTTGCAGACCACGCGCAGCAATCAACTGGTGGTCAATGACGAAATGCAGACCAGCGACCCTGACATCTATGCGCTGGGCGACTGCGCCAGCTATACTTTGCCCGGCCAGGAAGCACCTTTGCCGCCCACGGCGCAGGTGGCGCACCAGCAGGCACGCTATCTGATCGAGACCCTACCCCATGTGCTGGAGCGCCCCGGTGCCAAGCCCGTGGGCTTTGCCTACCGAGACTTTGGCGCGCTGGTGTCGCTGGCGCAGTACGACGCCTATGGCTCGCTGGGCAAGTTTGGCCTGTTCAACGGCGGCGTGATTCGCGGGCGTCTGGCCATGCTCAGCCACATCATGCTGTACCGCTCGCACCAGGCGCGGCTTTACGGCTTCTGGCGCGGCGGGCTGCTGTGGCTGATTGACCTGATGAATTCGCGCCTGCGCCCTTCGATCCGGCTGGACTGAGGCTCGCCGCTAGAGCAGACCCTCGATGGGCAGCCAGCTCAGCACCCGCACCAGCAGTCGCTTGAACCAGCTGGTTCCGGGGTCGTGGCTGAAGACCTGCTCCTCATGCGGGGGCTGCGGGCTCTGCCCCGTCCAGGTCAGCCTGTTGCGCTCATCAAGCTGAACCTTGTAGGCCATGCGCGGCAGATGCTCATTCAGCGTTTCGCTGACCTGGCGCGCCATGCCCGAGTGCTCGATGACCACGCCCAGCTCGGTATTGAGCTTGGCTGAGCGCGGGTCGAAGTTGAAGGAGCCGACAAACAGCTGCTTGTCATCCACGGAAAAAGTCTTGGCATGCAGACTGGCCCCCGAGCTGCCGGGACTGCCTGAGCTGCCCGTGCCGCTGCCGCTGAGCGCTGCGGGAGAGGAAGGCTCGCGCTTGCCCTCGGCGCGCAGCTTGCTTGCCACCTTGGCTGCGGCAGACTGGGGCTGCAGGTTCACCTCGCGGCGCATTTCGTACAGCTCCACGCCCATCTTGAGCAGGGGCTTGCGATATTTCTCATAGCCCGCATGGACCACGGCAACGTCCGTGGCTTCCAGGCTGTTGGTCAGAATGCGCACGCGCACGCCCTGTTTGCGCATTTGCTCGAAGGCATCCACCCCGGCCTGCGTAGGCACAAAATAGGGTGAGACCACTTCCAGCACCTGCTGCGGCTGCCCGACCGCGGGCGCAAGTAGGGACAGAAACAGCTCATTCTCGTCCACTTCGCTGAGCACCTTGGCCGGGTCGTCGTTGATCAGCGTGGTCTGGGCCCATTCCAGCGGCAAAGTGCCGGCCAGCAGCTCCTGGCTGAAGCGGCTTTGGCGTACTGCCTCCACATAGGCCTGGGATTCGGGCCGGTTCACATCGCTGTGCAGCCCTTGGTAGATTTGCTCCACAGCGCGCTCGGGCATGGGCGGCAAAATGGCCGAGACCGGGTAGGCCGAGACACTGTTCCAGTACCGATCAAAGCCGCTGGCGATGTCATGCACGACAGAGCCTGTGGTGACCACATCGAGGTCGGCGAACAGCACGCCGTCGGTGGCGGCAAAGTATTCGTCGCCCACATTGCGCCCGCCCACGATGGAGGCGGCCGAGTCCACCGTATAGCTCTTGTTGTGCATGCGCCGCTGCGTGCGCGAGAAGTCGGTGACGTAACCAATCGCCTTGGGCGTGCGCTGCGCAAAGGGGTTGAACAGGCGCACTTCCAGATTCGGGTGCTGATCGAGCGCGGCAAGGATGGTGTCCATGCCGCCGGTGCCGCCATCATCCAGCAGCAGGCGCACGCGCACGCCGCGATCGGCCGCGTTCAGCAACTCATCAAGCAGCAGGTGGCCCGTGGTGTCATTGCGCCAGATGTAGTACTGCACATCCAGCGTGCGCTGCGCGGCGCGGGCCAGCAGCGCCCGGGCCGCAAAAGCGTCATAGGCGTCGGCCAGAAAGTAGATGCCGCTCTTGCCGGGGTGGATGTCTTCGTACGGGGCCAGGGCCTTGCCCAGCTGCGTCTGCCTGGATTCCTGTTCGCTGATGGAGAAACTGTCCGTGCGCGGCGGCATGGGAGGCAGGCCGCAGCCTGCAAGCAGGCTGGCCAGCAGCACCGTGGTTGCCGCTGTCTGCCAGCGTGAAAAAGCAAAGTGCGCGGCCCTTGTGTATTGCATGGGGCGAGTATGCCTTAGCGACTTTCAGAGGCCCTGTCAGGTCAGCTTGACGGGGCCGGGTCGGCCATCCTCCACCACGAACCTGGCCAGCGAATAGACGCTGCTGTCGGCCTTGAGCGGGTCGGTGACGGCGCGCAGTTCGGTGGTCATGGACTGGGGCGTGATCTCGATCAGGCTGTAGCCGCGCTCCTCGCAGCGGGCGTAGAGCACCTGCGGGTTGCTGGCGACGATGGCATCGACGCGCGCCTGCGTGGTGCCGCTGTGCGAGCTGATGGAGGTGCCGCAGAACTCGCTGGCGATAACGGGGTTGCCCCTGTCGGGCACCTGATCGGCTTGAGCCGGTATGGCGCAGACATAGTTCTGGTGAATATCGCCGCCCAGCAGCACGCTGTTGCGCGGCTGGTTTTCGATGATCTGGTTGACCAGACGCTGACGCGCTTCGGGGTAGCCGTCCCAGCTGTCGGTCGATTGTTTGCCGTTGGGGTGCTTGCGGGCCGAAAACAGCGTGGTCTGCACCAGCGTGCTCCAGCGCGTGGCGTCTGCGGCTTTGCGTCCATCGGCCTGCAACTGCTTTGCCAGCCAGCGCTCCTGATCCCAGCCCAGAAAGCTGCGGGCCGGGTCATGCAAATCGGTGCAGGTCTGCGGGTCCACAGTGCCCGTGCTGGCCTTGCCTTCGGGGCGGCAGGCCTGCAGGTCGCGGTACTGGCGGCCATCCATCAGGTGCAGACGTGCCAGCTGCCCCCAGTTCAGCGTGCGGTACAGAGCCAGTCCCGGCTGATTGCGCTGCAGCGCGCTGGCGCGCAGCGGCATGTTTTCGTAAAACGCCTGCCACGCGGCATTTCGCTTTGCTAAAAAGTGAGCAGGGTCTCCGCGTCCGTATTGGCCTGCATAGTCGTTTTCTACCTCATGGTCATCCCAGATAACCGACCAGTTGCACACGGCGTGCACGGCCTGCAGGTTGGCGTCGCTTTTGTGCAGCGCATAGCGGTCGCGGTAGTCCTGCAAGGTCTGGGCGGTGCGCAGCGGCTGCGGCCGGGCCAGCCCTTCGGGCTTGGCAGGCTGGGCGTATTCATAGATGTAGTCGCCCAGAAACAGCACCAGGTCTGGCGCGGCCTGCGCGGCATCGGCCCATGAGGTGTAAAAGCCATGCTCCCAGCGCTGGCAGGAAGCCACGGCCATGCGCAGCTTTTTGACATCGGCACCCGCAGCAGGGGCAGTGCGGCAGCGGCCCGTTGGGCTGAAGGCATCGCCACATCGGAAGCGATAGAAATACCAGCGGTCCGGGCTCAGGCCATTGACCTGTACATGCACGGCATGGCCTTGATCGGGCTGGGCCGTGGTTTGGCCTTTGGCCACGCTCTGGCCAAACTGCGCATCATGCGCCACTTCCCAGTGCACGGTCTGCGCGGCAAGGTCGGGCACTGTGTCGGTGCCCAGATAGTTGAGCGGCGCGGTCAGCCGGGTCCAGATCAGGATGTTGTCGGGCTCGGGGTCGCCTGCGGCAATGCCCAGCGTGAAGGGGTTGTGCGCGAGCTTCTCGCCAGCGCGAGCCCAGGCGGGCAGGGCGCCCAGTGCGGTGGCAAGGCTGGAGGCGATCAGAAAGCGACGGCGCTCCAGCGTGGGAGTGAAAGAGTTCGGATGCATGGCGATGCTGTTGTGATTTGAAGCCGGTGTGCCCAGTATGGCGCTGGACAACAGGCATCGCCAGAGTGTGATGCGTGCTTTACGCGTTGACCATCACCAGCTTGCCTTGCACCTGGCGCGAGCCCATGCGCTCATAGGCGGCAAATAGCTCGTTCATGGGCATGGTGCGGTCAATCACGGGCTTGATCTTGCCCTGGCCGTACCACTGGGCCAGCTCCTGCATCATGGCGGCGTTGTTCTGCGGTTCGCGCTTGGCAAAGTCGCCCCAGAAGACGCCGACCAGCGATGCGCCCTTGAGCAGTGGCAGGTTCAGCGGCAGCGCGGGAATGGGGCCGGACGCAAAGCCGATGATGAGGTAGCGACCGCGCCAGGCGATGGAGCGGAAGGCGGGCTCGGCAAAGTCGCCGCCCACGGGGTCATAGATCACATCGGGGCCTTTACCGTCCGTGGCGGCCTTGATGGCTTCGCGCAGATCGCCCTGGCTGTAGTTGATGGTTGCGTCCGCGCCTTGCTCTTTGCACAGCGCGCATTTTTCATCGGTCGAAGCGGCTGCAATCACACGCGCACCGGCAGCCTTGGCAATCTGGATGGCGGCGGTGCCCACGCCACCGGCTGCGCCCAGCACCAGAACAGTCTCGCCTGCCTTGAGTTGGCCTCGGTCGATCAGCGCATGGTGCGATGTCGCATAGGTCATGATGAAAGCCGCTGCGTCCACAAACGGGAAGGACTCAGGCAGCGGCATGCACATCGCAGCCGGTGCCAGCGTGTGCGTGGCAAAACCGCCGGTGCCGGACAGGCAGGCTACGTTCTGCCCCACCTTGAGGTGCTTGACGCCTTCACCCACGGCCTGCACCACGCCTGCGTATTCGGAACCAGGCACAAAAGGCAGTGGGGGCTTGATTTGGTACTTGTTCTGCACGATCAGCAGGTCCGGAAAGTTCAGGCTGGCGGCCTTGACTTCCAGCAGCACCTGGCCGGGGCCGGGCTGGGGCGTGGGAAGTTCGGTCCATTCCAGGGTTTCAACGCCGGTAGGGGTAGTGCAAAGCCAAGCGTGCATGGAAGAGTCTCCTGATCTTTGTATGGTGGTTGGAAAGCGGTGAAAGAGTGATTGACGATGATAGAAGTGTGGTGCGGATGCTGCGTGTCTCTGTCGTGACGTGTGAGCCGCCTACAATCCGCAGCATCCATGAAGATTCTTATTTGCAATGACGACGGCTTCCAGGCCCCCGGCATCGTGGCTTTGCACGATGCGCTGCGTACCGTGGCAGACGTCGAAGTGGTGGCGCCGGAGCACAACAACAGCGCCAAGTCGAATGCATTGACGCTGAATGCGCCTCTGTATGTGCACAAGGCCTACAACGGCTTTCGCTACATCAACGGTACTCCAGCCGACTGCGTGCACATCGCTCTGACGGGGCTGCTGGGCTACCGCCCCGACCTCGTGGTCTCCGGCATCAACAACGGCGCCAATATGGGCGACGACACGATTTACTCCGGCACCGTGGGCGCGGCCATGGAAGGTTATCTTTTCGGCATTCCGGCCATCGCCTTCTCGCAGGTGGACAAGGGCTGGGGCGAGCTGGAAGCCGCTGCCGCCACCGCCCGCCAGATGGTGCAGGAAATGATGGCCCAGCAGCTGATTGGAACGGCACCCTGGCTGCTTAATGTGAATATTCCGAACATGCCGCTGTCTGCGCTCAAGCCTGTCAAGCTGTGCCGTCTGGGCCGCCGCCATGCGGCAGAGCAGGCCATTGTTCAGCAAAGCCCGCGTGGCGAGACCATGTACTGGATCGGCAGCGCCGGTCCGGCCAAAGATGGCTCCGAAGGCACGGATTTCCACGCCACAGCCCATGGCCATGTCGCCATGACGCCACTGAAAGTGGATTTGACCGACCACGACAACCTGGGCTACTGGGCGCAGACGGCCAGCAAGCTGGCAGGCGTGGCTGCAACGGCGGTGGCATCGTGACGCAGCGCCGCTCCCCCCAAGTTCCGGGCTGGATTGCCCGTTCCGTGCAGACGGGCACCAGTACTGCGCGTGCACCTGCCGCGCCCAAGCCCATCAATCCGGTGCGTGTGGCGGCCTCGCCGGTCGGAGTGGGGCTGGACTCATCGACCGTGCGTGCCCGCATGGCGCAGCGCATCGGTGCAGCCGGTGTGAGCCATCCAGCCGTGCTGCAGGCCATGGCAACCGTGGAACGCCACCGCTTTGTGGATAGCGCCCTGGTCAATCAGGCCTATGAGGACACCAGTTTGCCCATTGGCTTGGGTCAGACGATCTCCAAACCCAGCGTGGTGGCGCGCATGATTGAGTTGCTGCTCGACTCCGAAGCAGGCAAGGCAGGTCTGGGTCGCGTGCTGGAGATTGGCACGGGCTGCGGCTATCAGGCGGCAGTGCTTGCCATGGTGGCCAAAGAGGTTTATTCGATAGAGCGCCTGCGCGGCCTGCATGAAAAAGCGCGCAACAATCTGCGTCCCATGCGTTTGCCCAATGTGCATCTGATACTGGGTGACGGCATGGTTGGTTTTGCCAGCGGTGCGCCTTATGCGGGCATTATTTCCGCGGCTGGCGGAGAGACCGTGCCGCAGGCATGGTGTGATCAGCTGGCGGTGGGCGGACGCCTGGTTGCCCCGGTGGTTGTGAGCGCGGGTAAGCAGGCACTGCTGGTGATTGACAAGAGTTCACACGGTTTTAAACAGACAATTTTGGAAGCAGTCAACTTTGTCCCTCTAAAATCGGGGATCGCCTAGAAGGGAATAGCTTATGTTGGTATCGCGAAGTCTTGGTGCTTGGGGTGGTGTAGTGCTGGCGGGTGTCATCCTGGCCGGTTGCTCCACACAGGCAAACAGGGCTCCTGTGGAGGATCGCGGACAGTCGGCCTCCTCATCTTCCAGTGTGGACAGCAAACCGCTGCCCGGCGCAGAAAACGCGGGCAAGCCCGGTTACTACACCGTCAAGCCTGGTGACACTCTGATCAAGATTGGTCTGGAGCATGGTCACAGCTGGAAGGACATTGCTCGCTGGAGCAATCTGGACAATCCGAACGTGATTGAAGTCGGTCAGGTGGTGCGTGTGGTGCCGCCCGGACGTGACGCGCCTGCGACTGCCGCATCTGGCAGCAACGCAGGCCGCACTGTGGCTCCGGTGGTTGTCGGTGGCGCTGCTGCTGGCGGCACGACAGCCACAACCCCTGCAACCGGTGCCACGACCGCGCCTGTCACCTCGGCACCTGCGGCCAAGGGCGCTGATGATGTGGCCTTCATCTGGCCTGCCAGTGGTTCGCTGATTGC
This sequence comes from Comamonas testosteroni, assembly GCF_003569915.1. Classification (GTDB taxonomy): domain Bacteria; phylum Pseudomonadota; class Gammaproteobacteria; order Burkholderiales; family Burkholderiaceae_C; genus Comamonas; species Comamonas testosteroni_D. The sequence goes on from NZ_KZ984461.1 coordinate 43,505, forward strand.
CGGCTTTGACGAGCAGCGCAACAAGGGCTACGACATCAGCGGCAAGGCTGGTGACCCCGTGGTCGCTGCAGCTGATGGTCGCGTGGTCTATGCGGGCGCGGGTCTGCGCGGCTACGGCAACCTCATCATCCTCAAGCACAACAACACCTATCTGACGGCCTACGCCCACAACCAGTCGCTGCTGGTCAAGGAAGATCAGTCGGTCAAGAAGGGTCAGAAGATTGCGGAGATGGGCAGCACCGACGCTGACCGCGTCAAGCTGCACTTTGAAGTGCGTCGCCAGGGCAAGCCTGTCGATCCTTCGCGCTATCTGCCCTCGCGTTAACTCCATCGTCAAGCATGGCAGCACAACGCAAGCAAGCCTCTCAAGCCCCTGCCCCGCAGGGGCTTGTGTCTTCTGAGGCCACAGATTCCGTCTGGGATGAGGCCACGGAAGACTCGTCCGAGGACTCCATTGGTCAGGCCGAGGTCGAGCAGCGCACGCTGACCGTCGCCGCCGAGCACCACGGCCAGCGCGTGGACAAGGTGCTGGCGCAGGGCGTGTCCGAATTTTCGCGCAGCTATCTGCAGCAGTTGCTGGCCGATGGCGCCGTCACGCTCAATGGCAAGGTGCTGGCCAAGCCCTCGGTCAAAGTGTCGGTGGGTGATCAGTTGAACGTGGAGATGCGGCCCACGCAGCAGTCCATGGCCTTTCAGCCCGAGGAGATGGCGCTGCAGGTGGTCTATGAAGACGACGATCTGCTGGTCATCAACAAGCCTGCGGGCCTGGTCGTGCACCCCGCGCCGGGCAACTGGACGGGCACGCTGCTCAACGGCCTGCTGGCGCGCGATGAAAAAGCGCGCCAGGTGCCGCGTGCAGGTATTGTTCACCGGCTGGACAAGGACACCAGCGGCCTGATGGTCGTGGCGCGCAACCGCAGCACCATGGATGCGCTGATCAAGATGATTGCCGCGCGCGATGTCAGCCGCCAGTATCTGGCCATTGCCCACAAGGAGTGGGGCAGTCGCAAGCGTCGCGAGGTGGATGCACCCATCGGGCGCGACCCGCGCAACCGACTGCGCATGGCGGTGGTGGATTTGAACCTGCACCCCGGCAAAGCCGCGCGCACCGACTTTGATCTGCTGGACGGCGACGTCACGCACAGCCTGGTGCGCTGCACGCTGCACACAGGCCGCACGCACCAGATTCGAGTGCACATGGCCTCGCTCGGTCATCCGCTGATTGCCGATGCGCTGTATGGCGGCCATCCCGAAGGCGGGCTGGAGCGCCAGGCGCTGCACGCTTTTCGGCTGGCATTCGAGCACCCCGTGACGCACAAACCACTGGTGCTGTATGCGCCACTGCCACAAGACATGGCCGCCGCACTGGATTTATGGGGTCTGCGTTACAATCCCCCCGAAAGCCTCTGACCATCACTCGCATGGCAACTCCGGGGCGCTTCCCTCACTTCCTAGAATCAGGCGCCCCACCAGTCATGGTCGGGCAGCCGCTCCCGAAACGCTGCGCCCATGAATACGGTAGATGCCAAGCGGGTTCTTGAAACAGCATTGATATGCGCCCCGCAGCCCGTAACGCTGCGTGAGTTGCGCTCACTTTTTGATGACGTTCTTGGCTCGGATACGGTCAAGGACCTGTTGCTCGACCTGCAAAAGGACTGGGCCCTCAAGGGCGTGGAACTGGTGCAGGTCGCATCGGGCTGGCGCTTTCAGAGTCGCCCGGAAATGCGGGTCTATCTGGACCGGCTCCACCCCGAGAAGCCGCCCAAATACACGCGTGCGACGCTGGAGACGCTGGCCATCATTGCCTACCGTCAGCCGGTCACGCGCGGTGACATCGAAGATATTCGCGGGGTCACGGTCAACAGCCTGATGATCAAGCAGCTGGAAGACCGCGGCTGGATCGAAGTCATTGGTCACCGGGAAACCGTGGGCCGCCCGGCCTTGTTTGCCACGACGCGCCAGTTTCTGGACGATCTGGGCCTGCAGTCGCTTGACCAGTTGCCGCTGCTGGAAGAAACCCAGGCGCAGCAAAGCCTGTTCAAGGGCGCGGATGGCGAAGAGGGCGATGAAGCGCCCGTGCCGGACGGGCAGACACCGCAGGCTGAAGGCGCTGAAGTGGTTGAAGCGCTTGAAGCCGAGGGGGCTGAGGTTCCTGCCGATGCCGCTGCGCAGTCGAGCGAGTCGCAGGCGGGTGAAGAAGTGCCGGATTCGGTGCAAGAGCAGGAACAAGAGCAGGAACAAGAGCAAGTGCAAGCGCCGGAGTTGTCTTTGGTGGCCGATGAAGTGGCAGTCCCTGCCGCAGAGGTTATTGAGGAGCCGCCGCCGCAGTCCGAGCCGGAACTGCCGGGTTTTGAGCCAAATCAGGCTCTAGTCCAGAAAGATACTAGGCTGGATGCTATTGAAACGATAGAGGTCGAAAAGTCCGAAGCCCAGGTGGTGAGCAAGCCCCAACCGGCCAAGGCCGCCAAGCCTGCAAAACCTTTCAAGAGCGCGGAGCCTGATCCCAAGCCCGTGGCCAAGAAATCAGGCCGGGCCGAATGGGTGGGCTTGAGAGCTTTTCTCGAAGATGACTACGGCAGCGACGAAGACGATGCCGTGGAAGACAAGAACACAGCGCTGGCGGGCGATGCATTGCAAGCCGAACCAGCGAACGAGCGAACTGTGGAGGATGACGATGACGCCATCCCCGAAGGAAAACCTGAATGAACAACGAGACATCGAATCAGATGCCGCAAGACGCCGCTGCTGCTTCGCCTGAAGCCGAGCCGGTGAAAAAGCCCCGCAAGCCGCGCGCGGCCAAGGCCGAAGCTGGCGAGACGGTGGCGGAGAAAAAGCCTGCGGCCCCGCGCAAGCGCGCCGCCGCCAAGCCTGTCTCGGCCAAGGAAGCCGCCAAGGCCGCAGCCCGACTGAGTGGGGAAGCGCCTCCCACCGCGGCCAAGCCTGCCCGCAAGCGCGTTGCCAAGCCACGCCAGCCGGAAGTGATCGAGCAGCTCGAAGCTGAAGAGCCGGTGCAGCCCTCCGAAGTGGTTGAAGCCGTGGCGGAAGTGGTTGCTCAGGAGCAGATTGCTCCTGAATCTGTAGCTGCTGAAGCAAATACCGAGCAGACTGAAGCGCAAAAAGACTTCAAAAACAACCGGCAAGGCTCGCAACACGGCCAGCGCAAGGGGCAGAACATCGGTTTTGCCGATGTGGTTTCGGGCGACTTCGACGACGAAGAGGAAAACGGCAGTGAAATGCCCGCCAAGCGTGTGCTGGCGCCGCAAGTCGATTCGCCCAAGCTGCACAAGGTGCTGGCACAGGCCGGCATGGGCTCGCGCCTGGAGATGGAGCAGCTGATTCTGGAAGGCCGTATCTCGGTCAACAACGAGCCGGCGCACGTCGGACAGCGCATCCAGTTTGGCGACGTGGTCAAGGTCAACGGTCAGCCGATTCGCTTTCGCATCGATCCGCCACCTGCGCGCGTGATTGCCTATCACAAGCCTGTGGGCGAAGTGGTGACGCATGACGACCCACAAAACCGCCCCACGGTGTTCCGCAAGCTGCCCAAGCTGCAGCACGGCAAGTGGCAGTCGGTTGGCCGTCTGGACTTGAACACCGAAGGCCTGCTGCTGTTCACCAGCTCGGGCGAGCTGGCCAACTCTCTGATGCATCCCCGCTTCGGTCTGGAGCGTGAATACGCAGCCCGCGTGCTGGGCGCGCTGAGCAAGGAAGAAAAGCAGCGTCTGCTCGACGGTGTGCAGCTCGAAGACGGCGAAGCCAGTTTTGGCACCGTGGAAGACGGCGGTGGCGAAGGGGCCAACTGCTGGTACCGCGTGACCATCTCCGAAGGCCGCAACCGTGAAGTGCGCCGCATGTTCGAGGCCGTGGGCCACGCCGTCAGTCGCCTGATCCGTATCCGCTATGGCGCGATGATGCTGCCTCGCGGCTTGAAGCGCGGCGCCTGGGTGGAGCTCGACCAGGCCGATATTCAGGCCCTGATGTCGGCAGCGGGCGTCAAGGAGCGTGCGCCTGTTGAGCGTAACAACGGCGGCACGCGTGGTGCCAACAACCGTGGCGGTCGCAACAACCGCAATGCGGGTCGTGGTGGTCGTGGCAATGGCTTCAATGACGATCGCGCGCCTCAGGGCCGCCGCGAAGGCGGTGGTCAGCGCCGTGGCGAGTGGGACGGCAACCGTCCCGCACCCAGCGGCATGCTGAGCGACAACCCGCGTGATGGTCTGCGCGGCAACAAGGGTGCGAACAAGGGAGGCAATCGCTCGGGGGGCGCAGGGCGCTCGCAAAGCAGCCAGCCCGATCCGATGCGCACCTCGGTGGGTTATATCGGGGGCGACAGCCTCTCGCGTGCCCGCCAGAACGCCAAGCGCCGCCCGGGTGGCGGTGGCGGCGGTGGACGCCGCGGCGGTCGTTAAAAACCACGCTTGTCAGTATTTGAGAAGTATTTGAGTGGTGCCCGGAGTTCAAGGTCTCTGGCAGCACCGCTAAAATCAACTGTTTTGCTTTTTTGGCAAAAACCCATAGTAACCCTGATTAGGAAATAATCATCATGGCTATCGAACGTACCCTCTCCATCATCAAGCCCGACGCAGTTGCCAAGAACGTGATCGGCCAAATCTACGCCCGCTTCGAAGCTGCTGGCCTGAAGATCGTGGCTGCCAAGCTGGTGCACCTGTCGCGCGGCGAAGCCGAGCAGTTCTACGCTGTGCACAAGGAGCGTCCTTTCTTCAAGGATCTGGTGGACTTCATGGTCTCCGGCCCCGTGATGATTCAAGCTCTGGAAGGCGAAAACGCCATCCTGAAGAACCGTGAGCTGATGGGCGCTACCGACCCCAAGAAGGCTGAGAAGGGCACCATCCGCGCCGACTTCGCCGACAGCATCGACGCCAACGCCGTGCACGGCTCTGACGCTGCTGAAACTGCTGCTGTGGAAGTTGCCTTCTTCTTCCCCGGCATGAACGTGTACTCGCGTTAATCCACGCTAGCTTCACAGCATGCTTGCGCTGACGCCAGTGCTTCGCAGCCGCGAAGCCGGTGTCAGCCTCTGAAGCCTGCTGGCCCGGCGTGGCACAGAAAATCGTTCGCAAGACGCCTCGCCACATGCCGATATGACTACCAATTTGCTTGATTTTGACCTCGACGGACTGACCGCATATTGCGAGCAGCTCGGGGAGAAGCGTTTCCGTGCGACGCAGCTGTTCCGCTGGATTCACCAGCGTGGCGCATCCGATTTCGACCAGATGACCGATCTGGCCAAGTCCCTGCGCGAAAAGCTCAAGAGCCGGGCCCATATCACTGCCTTGCCTGTGGTGACCGAGCATGTCTCGGCCGACGGCACCGTCAAGTGGCTGTTCGATGTGGGTGACGGCAATGCCGTTGAATCCGTTTTCATTCCTGAGGACGACCGTGGCACGCTGTGTGTCTCGTCCCAGGCGGGTTGCGCCGTGGGTTGCCGCTTTTGCTCGACCGGGCATCAGGGCTTCAGCCGCAACCTAACCACGGGCGAAATCCTCGCCCAGCTCTGGTTTGCAGAGCATTCGCTGCGCAAGCGCTTTGGCACCGATGAACGCGTCATCTCCAACGTGGTGATGATGGGCATGGGCGAGCCGCTGCAGAACTACAGCGCACTGGTTCCGGCTCTGAAAGTGATGCTGGACGACCACGGCTATGGCATGTCGCGCCGCCGTGTGACCGTATCCACCTCGGGCGTGGTGCCCATGATGGATCGCCTCTCGCAGGATTGCCCAGTGGCGCTGGCTGTATCGCTGCATGCGCCCAACGACCCGCTGCGTGACAATCTGGTGCCGCTGAACAAGAAGTACCCGATTGCCGAACTGCTGGACGCCTGTGTGCGCTATCTGGAGTTCGCGCCGCGCGACTTTCTGACCTTTGAATATTGCATGCTCGACGGCGTTAACGATCAGCCGGAGCACGCGCGTCAGCTGATAGAGTTGGTGCGCGCGCGCGGCGACGGCAAGAGCTGGTGCAAGTTCAACCTGATTCCGTTCAACCCCTTCCCCGCATCGGGCCTGCTGCGCTCGCCGGCTGCCAGAGTTACCGAATTCGCCACCTTGCTCAGTAATGCGGGCATTGTGACCACGGTGCGCAAGACGCGCGGGGACGATATCGACGCCGCCTGCGGTCAGCTTGCGGGCGATGTGAAAGACAGAACGCGTGCTGCCGAGCGCATGGCCAAGCAGCGCACCATCACGCTCAAGCAGGTGTCTTGAGGGAGTTTTGAGCAAAGGACAGCACATGAAGGCAGTGGTAAGCCAGCCGGTTTTCAAGCATTGGGGCCAGGTGGTCCGGTGGGGATTTCCGGTTGTAGCTGCCGCGTTGGTAGGGTGTACGACCACCACGACCACGACGACTTCTTCCACCTCGGTGCCGCAGACCTCGGTGATGGGGGGCGGCACGCCTTCGGTGGCCGATGCGGGTCGCCGCGCCCAGATTCGTCTGGAGTTGGCGGCCAACTACTACCAGGCTGGCCGTCTGGACGTGGCTATGGATGAAGTAGGGCAAGCGCTGGCCGCAAAGCCCGATTACGCTGATGCCTACGGTCTGCTGGGGCTGATTCTGATGCAGAACCAGGACTGGGCGCAGGCCGATGTGGCCATGCGCAAAGCCATGGATCTGAACCCCAGAGACGGCAACCAGATCCATAACTATGGTTGGATGCTGTGCCAGCAAAAGAAATTTGCGGACGCGCAGGCCTGGTTTGACAAGGCGCTGGCTGCGCCGGCTTATCGCGAGCAGCCCAAGACGCTGCTGGCCAAGGGCATGTGCTTTCAGCAGGCCGGGCAGCTCGATCACGCGTACGAGAGCATGCTGCGCGCCTATGAAATGGATTTGAGCAACACGGCCGCTGGCTACAACCTGGCGAATGTGCTCTGGCTCAAGGGTGATCTGACCAAAGCACAGTTCTACATCCGCCGCTTGAATAACAATAGCAACCAGTCCAGTGCAGAAAGCCTGTGGCTGGGAATCAAGATAAACAGGGCATTGCACGACGATATTGGAGCGCGTCAGCTGGCCAACCAGTTGCGTGACCGCTTCCCGCAGTCACGCCAGTGGCTGGCCTATGAGCGTGGAGCCTTCAATGAGTGACGGTGCGGTGAAAGAGGTGACTATGCAAAGCGAAGAGCAGGCGCAAACCCAGACAACCGCCGGTGCCATGTTGCGCCAGGCGCGGGAAGCGGCCCGCATGCAACTGCCGACCATGGCAGCAATGCTGAAAGTGCCACAGGCCAAGCTGGAGGCGCTGGAGGCCGATGATTACAGTGCTTTCCCCGACCATGTCTTCATGCGCGCCCTGGCCATGGGCATGTGCCGCACACTGCATATCGAGTCCGAGCCTGTGCTGGCCCTGCTGCCGCGCACCGAACTCAAAAGCCTGAGCAATGCGGGCGGCGGCATCAATGAGACCGTCAAGGCGCGTAGCCACTTCAAGTCCGCGGGTACGCCGCTCGACTCCGGCAGTGGCAGTTCGCGCAAGATCATTGCGGGTGTCCTGATTCTGCTGGCTGCGGCTGCGGCCGTGTATTTCGTGCCGTTCCAGCAAGCTGCAGAGGGCGAGGCGCCAGATGCGGCAGGCACGCCGGTGGCCGCTGCGGCTCCTGCGACCCCATCCGGTGCGGCTGCACCCGGCACGGTGGTGGAGTCTGGTTCGGTGGTGACGCCTTCGGAGACGCCTGCCGAAGGCGCTGCGCCGCTGCCATCCACACTGGCAGCCAACGAGGCAGCGACTGCAACTGCATCCCCTGCCGCTGCTGCTGCAGCCACGACTCCGGTCGCAGCAACCCTTGCCGCACCAGAAGCTGCACCGGCACCGGCCGCAGGCACGGGTGCGGTGCTGGAGTTCAAGGCCAGTGGACAGTCCTGGGTCAAGGTCAAGGATGCTTCGGGCAAGGTGGTGCTGGAGAAGACGCTGAGCAAGGATGAATCAGTGACGGCAGAGGGTCAGATGCCCCTGTCCGTCATCGTGGGCAACGCCAAGGGCACCCAGGTTCTGGTGCGCGGCGAGCCTTTCGACATTTCGACCACGCGTGACAACGTGGCCCGTTTCGAGGTGAAGTAAGAGTGCAAGATTCTCAAAATTCGCAGCAGGCCGAGCAGGGCATCGCCATCTCCAGCCCGCTGCCGCGCAAATCGCGCCAGGCCCGTGTGGTCTGGCGCAACAACGTGGTCACCGTGGGTGGTGACGCACCCGTACGCGTGCAGTCCATGACCAACACCGACACCGTGGATGCCGTGGAAACGGCCATCCAGGTGCGCCAGTTGGCCCAGGCCGGCTCGGAGATGGTGCGCATCACCGTCAACACGCCCGAGGCGGCGGCGGCCGTGCCCTATATCCGCGAGCAGCTCGACCGCATGGGCGAGTACGTGCCGCTGGTGGGGGACTTTCACTACAACGGCCACCGCCTGCTGACGGACTACCCCGATTGCGCCCAGGCGCTATCCAAATACCGCATCAACCCCGGCAACGTGGGCAAGGGCGACAAGAAGGACAAGCAGTTCGGCCAGATGATCGAGATCGCCGCCAAGTACGACAAGGCGGTGCGTATCGGCGTGAACTGGGGCTCGATGGACCAGGAAATCATGGCCGAGCTGATGGATCAGAACAGCAGGCGTGCCCAGCCCTGGGAAACGCGCCAGGTCATGTACGAGGCGCTGATCACTTCGGCCATCACCTCGGCAGAGCTGGCCAAGAACATCGGTCTGAACCCCGACAACATCATTCTTTCCTGCAAGGTCAGCGGTGTGCAGGATCTGATCTCGGTCTACCGCGAACTGGCTCGCCGCTGCGATTACGCGCTGCACCTGGGGCTGACCGAAGCTGGCATGGGCACCAAGGGCACGGTGGCCTCTACAGCGGCACTGTCCGTGCTGCTGCAAGAAGGTATTGGCGATACGATTCGCGTCTCGCTCACGCCCCAGCCCGGCGAAGCGCGCACGCAAGAGGTGGTGGTCGCGTCCGAGATTTTGCAGGCTCTGGGTCTGCGGGTGTTTGTGCCCAGCGTCACCGCCTGCCCGGGCTGTGGTCGCACCACCAGCACCACTTTCCAGGAATTGGCCAAGAAGATCGACGACTTCCTGCGCGGCGAAATGCCGGTGTGGCGCACCCAGTACCCCGGTGTCGAGGCGATGAAAGTGGCCGTGATGGGCTGCATCGTCAATGGCCCCGGCGAGAGCAAGCATGCCGATATCGGCATCAGCCTGCCGGGCAACGGCGAAGCGCCTGCGGCGCCGGTGTTCATTGACGGCGAAAAAGCCCTGACGCTGCGCGGTGAACATATTGCCGAAGAGTTCCAGACGCTGGTGCTGGAGTATGTGCAGCGCCGTTACGGCTCGCACAGCTGAGTAAAGTCATGCCCTGACAAAGGGGATTGCCCCGGCTTGCTGGCACAATGGCCGCACGCTGGGACTTAATAATTGATAGCTGCTAGTGCACTATCTATATAGATTTGAATGAGGTTTCTAGTTCAAAGGAAGATTGAACATGCACAGCATGCTCTTGCTTTGCTAGTAGCCCCAATGTGAGATTTCACGTGGCCAAGAACGACAAACTGACCGCCATCAAAGGCATGAACGACATCCTCCCGCCCGATTCCGCGCGCTGGGAGTGGTTCGAGGACAAGGTCCGCAACCTGATGGGCCGTTTTGCCTATCGCAATATCCGCACGCCCATCGTCGAGCCCACGGCCCTGTTTGTGCGTGGCCTGGGCGAGGTGACCGATATCGTCGAAAAGGAAATGTATTCCTTTGAAGACAAGCTCAACGGCGAGCACCTGACCATCCGCCCCGAAGGCACGGCTGGCGTGGTGCGAGCGGTGGTTGAAAACAATCTGCTGTATGACGGCGGCAAGCGCTTGTTCTACATCGGCCCCATGTTCCGCCACGAGCGCCCGCAGCGTGGTCGCTACCGCCAGTTCCACCAGGTCGGTGTGGAAGCCATGGGCTTTGCCGGCCCCGAGCTGGACGCCGAAGTGATCCTGCTGGCGGCGCAACTGTGGAAGGAGCTGGGCATTGACGATGTGCGCCTGGAGCTCAATAGCCTGGGTCAGCCCGACGAGCGCAAGGCCCACCGCGAAGCTCTGATTGCCTACTTCGAGCAGCACACCGACGTGATGGACGAGGAGGGCAAGCGCCGCATGTACAGCAACCCGCTGCGCGTGCTGGACACCAAGAACCCTGCAATGCAGGACATGGTCAACGCTGCGCCCAAGCTGATGGAGTACCTGGGCGACGCCTCCAAGGCCCACCTCAAGGCGGTGCAGGACATTCTGGACGCCAATGGCGTGGCGTGGACGCTGAACCCGCGTCTGGTGCGCGGCATGGACTATTACAACCTTACGGTGTTCGAGTTCATTACCGACAAGCTGGGCTCTCAGGGCACCATCTGCGGCGGTGGTCGTTATGACTACCTGATCGAGCAAGTGGGTGGCAAGCCCGCTCCTGCCGTGGGCTGGGGCATGGGTATCGAGCGCGTGCTCGAAGTGCTCAAGGAAATCGGCGCCGAGATTCCACAGCCTGCGGCCGATGCGTACATCATCATTCCCGATGCATCGGCTCTGCCCCTGGTTTTCAAGACTGCGCAGCAACTGCGCAGCGCCGGTGTGGCCGTGCAGATGCACGCCGCAGCCGGTGGCTCCGCAGAAGGCATGGGCTCCATGAAGTCGCAGTTCAAGAAGGCCGATGCCTCAGGTGCCCGCTACGCACTGATTTTCGGTGCCGATGAGCTGGCCGAAGGCAAGGTGACGATCAAGTCGCTGCGTGACGGCGAAGGCCAACAGCAGCAGCAATCCCTGGCAGAAGTGGCTCAGTGGGCTGACAGCCTAAAATCGGCGGCCTGATACGGCCTCATAAGTTTTCTGACAGGCATTCCATTCATCCAAAGAAGCTATGGCAAACCATTTCGACCTTGAAGAACAAGAGCAGCTCGACCAGCTCAAGCATTTCTGGAATTCCTGGGGCACGCTGATCACCAGCTTGCTGGTGGTGGTGTTCGCCTGCCTGGCTGGCTGGAACGGCTGGCAGTACTGGCAAAAGCGCCAGGCCGTGCAGGCTGCTGGCTTGGAGTTTGCCGTCGATCAGGCGCTTACCGCCAAGGATCAGGCCCGTGCCGACCAGGCATTTGCCGAGCTCAAGGACAAGTTCGGGGGCACCGCCCAGGCCAGCCAGACAGCGCTGCTGCTGGCCAAGGCCCATGTGGACGCCGGCAAGCTCGATGACGCCAAGGCAGTGCTGAGCTGGGTGGTAGAAAAGGGCAATGACGGCTCCAAGGCCCTGGCCCGTCTGCGCCTGTCTTCGGTGCTGGAGCAGCAAAAGAACTTTGACGAAGGCATGAAGGTGCTGGATGCATCCATGCCCGAGTCCTTTGTGGGCCTGCAGGCAGACCGCCGTGGTGATCTGCTTGCCGCACAGGGCAAGCCGCAGGAAGCCGTGGCTCAGTACCAGGCAGCCTACAAGGCGCTGGACAAGGATCTGGACTACCGCCATCTGGTGGAATTCAAGCTCAACGCGCTGGGCGCTGCCCCTGAGACGGTGGCCCTGGTGAAGACAACGCCGTCGGAGAATTAATCTTGAAGACTTTTGCCCAAGCAGTGACATCGAACAAGGCCGCGACCCGTGCTGCTGCACGTGTGTTGACTCTGACTGTGTTGGCGGGCGCGTTGAGCGCTTGCTCCATGTTCAGCAGCAAAGAAACGCCCAAGCCTCTGAATCTGGGGCCCAACCCCGGCAAGATCGCTGTGCATCAGGCTTGGTCGGTCAAGCTGGGCAGCGAAGTGCCGCTGGCCATGCCTGCGCTGGTGCAGGGCAATACGGTGACCGTGGTGACCAAGGATGGCAGCGTTACGACACTGGACGGCAATAGCGGTAGCCAACTGGGTAAATTCAGCGCTGGCGAGCCGTTGACCACGGGTGTGGGCAGCGATGGCCAGCGCACGGCAGTCGTTACGCGCAGCAATCAGCTGATGGTGTTTGCCGAAGGCAAGCAACTGTGGAAGCAAGGCCTGGCCGCTGCGGTATACACCCCACCTCTGGTGGCTGGTGGCCGTGTATTCGTCATGGCGGCTGACCGCTCTTTGACAGCCTTTGATGCCAATACGGGGCGTGAGCTGTGGTCGGAGGAAGGCCCGAGCAATGAACCTCTGGTGTTGCGCCAGCCGGGCGTGCTGATGGCCGTGGGCAATACGCTGGTGGTGGGGGTCTCCGGTCGTCTGGCGGGTGTGGATCCCGATAGCGGCTCTGTGCGCTGGATGGCGCCCCTGGCTGCGCCGCGTGGCACCAACGACGTGGAGCGACTGGTGGATTTGGTCGGTCCAGCCAGCCGAGTGGGAGCCACCGTGTGCGCACGTGCCTTCCAGGCCTCGGTGGGCTGTGTTGATGCCAGCAATGCCAATGTGCGCTGGACACAGAACTCTAAGGGCAGCGATGGTATTGGCGGTGATGAACAATCCGTCTTTGGTGCCGAGAGCAATGGCACGGTGCAGGCATGGCGTCGTACGGACGGCGAGCGCCTGTGGACCGTGGACAAGCTGCAATACCGCAAGTTGACCGCACCTCTGGTGCTGGGTCGCTCGGTAGTGCTGGCCGATGATTTGGGAACAGTGCACATGCTGTCGCGTGAAGACGGCTCTGCACTGACCCGTTTGGAAACTGACAAGGCGGGAGTCGCCACTGCGCCGGTTGTGGCCGCCAATACGATGGTGGTCGTCAGCCGCAGCGGAACGGTGTATGGCTTCAAGCCTGATTGATAGGTTGTTTTTGGAATGAAGCCAGTTATTGCCCTGGTAGGGCGCCCGAATGTGGGCAAGTCGACGCTGTTCAATCGGCTCACGAAGTCGAGGGATGCCATCGTCGCCGACTTCGCAGGGCTGACACGAGATCGTCATTACGGTCAGGGCCGTCAGGGCAAGCATGAGTACATCGTTATCGACACCGGTGGTTTCGAGCCTGATGCATCGCGTGGCATCTTCAAGGAGATGGCAAAGCAGACGCAGCAGGCCGTGGCCGAAGCCGATGTGGTGATCTTTGTGCTCGACGCCCGTGCGGGTCTGTCCGGTCAGGATCATGAAATCGCCAACTACCTGCGCCGCCTGGGTAAACCCACAATGCTGGTTGCCAACAAGGCCGAAGGCATGAAGGATGGCGCACAGCTGTCCGAGTTTTATGAGCTGGGCCTGGGTGAAGTGGTGCCGGTGTCTGCGGCTCACGGCCAGGGTGTGCGCAGCCTGGTCGATTCGGCGCTGGGCCTGCTCAATCTGCCCGAGCCCGAAGAAGAAGTCTTTGGTGATGAAGACCAGAAGCCCGTGCGTCTGGCGGTGGCTGGCCGCCCCAATGCGGGCAAGTCCACGCTGATCAATACTTGGCTGGGTGAAGAGCGCCTGGTGGCATTTGACATGCCTGGAACCACGCGTGATGCGATCACGGTGCCGTTCGAGCGCAATGGTCAGAAGTTCGAGTTGATCGACACTGCGGGTTTGCGCCGCAAGGGCAAGGTGTTTGAAGCCATCGAGAAGTTCTCGGTGGTCAAAACTTTGCAAGCCATTGAAGGCGCCAATGTGGTGCTGCTGCTGATCGACGCCACGCAGGGTGTGACCGATCAGGATGCCCATATCGCTGGCTACATCCTGGAAAGCGGTCGCTCGGTGGTGCTGGCCATCAACAAGTGGGACGCCGTGGACGACTATCAGCGCCAGATGTTGGAGCGCTCCATCGAAACTCGCTTGTCGTTTTTGAAGTTTGCGCCGCTGCACTTCATTTCGGCACAAAAGCGTCAGGGCCTGGAGCCGCTGTGGAAGTCCATCATTCAGGCGCATCGTGCAGCAACCTGCAAGATGCCAACGCCGGTGCTGACTCGCATTCTGATGGAAGCGCTGCAGTACCAGACGCCCAAGAAGGTCGGAGCCTACCGTCCCAAGATGCGCTATGCCCACCAGGGCGGCATGAACCCACCCATCATCGTGATTCACGGCAATTCGCTGGATCTGGTCACCGATGCGTACAAGCGCTTTCTCGAAGGTCGTTTTCGTAAAGAATTCAATCTGGTGGGCACGCCGTTGCGCATTGACTTGAAAACCTCTCATAATCCTTACGCCGACAAGGAATAATCTGCGCTACAGCTCTAGGGAAAACCCTCCTGAAAGGGTTCATCCAGGGGCTGTGGTAACGTGTCGGTTTACAACAACACTCTTCGAACACGGAGAATATCGTGAGCAATAAAGGTCAACTCCTCCAAGATCCGTTCCTGAACGCCCTGCGTCGTGAACATGTGCCGGTCTCCATCTATCTGGTCAACGGCATCAAGCTGCAAGGCCAAATCGAGTCGTTTGACCAATATGTGGTGCTGCTGCGTAACACCGTGACGCAAATGGTTTACAAGCACGCCATCTCCACCATCGTTCCCGGCCGCGCCGTGAACTTCTCGGCTGCAGCAGCGGCTGACGGCGAAGCCGCCGCATCCTAAGCCTTGCGCTTTTCTGCCCGCCGGTCCTGCCGGCGCGGCTCTTACCCTACGGGACAGGTATTTGAGTTCTGAATCCTTTGAACGATCCGCGTCGGCGCCAGTGTTGCTGGTGGGCGTGGATTTTGGTGTTCCCCATTTCGACGACGAGCTGGAAGAGCTGGGCCTGCTGGCTCAGACGGCTGGCTTGCTTCCGGTTGCCCGCCTCACCTGCAAGCGCAAGGCACCTGATCCTGCGCTGTTCGTAGGTAGCGGCAAGGCCGATGAGATCCGCATGCTGGCCCAGATGCATGGTGCCAAGGAAGTCTGGTTCGACCAGGCTCTGAGCCCTGCGCAGCAGCGCAATCTGGAGCGTCATATCCAGATGCCGGTCAACGACCGGACCATGCTGATTCTGGAAATCTTTGCCCAGCGTGCGCGCAGTCATGAAGGCAAGCTACAGGTCGAATTGGCCCGTCTGCAATACATCAGCACACGTCTGGTACGCCGCTGGAGTCACTTGGAGCGTCAGGCCGGCGGTATTGGCGGGCGTGGTGGTCCGGGTGAAAAGCAGATTGAGCTGGACCGCCGGATGATCGACGAAGCGATCAAGCGCACCAAAGAGCGCCTGAAGAAAGTCAAGAAGCAGCGCAGTACCCAGCGCCGTCAGCGCTCGCGCCGCGATGTCTTCAATATCTCGCTGGTTGGCTATACCAACGCAGGCAAATCCACACTGTTCAACGCCATGGTCAAGGCGCGGGCCTATGCCGCGGACCAGTTGTTTGCCACGCTGGATACGACGACACGGCAGATGTATCTGGCAGAAGCCGAGGAATCGGTGTCTCTGTCCGATACGGTGGGCTTTATCCGCGATTTGCCGCACGGTCTGGTCGATGCCTTCCAGGCCACGCTGCAGGAAGCCATTGATGCAGATCTGCTGCTGCATGTGGTGGATGCATCGAACCCAGGTTTCCCGGAACAAATACAACAAGTCCAAAAAGTTCTGGGTGAAATCGGGGCCGATGATGTGCCTCAGATTCTGGTCTTCAACAAGCTGGATGCCATAGAGCCGGAACGTCAGCCTGCCGTTTTGCAGGATGAGTATGAGCTCGATGGTGTGCCGGTGCCGCGCGTTTTTGTCAGTGCTCGCTCCGGGCAAGGACTTGCACAGCTGCGGCAGTTGTTGGCAGACAGGGTGCTGAGGTCACGGGAGGAGGCTGCACGCGCTGAAACTCAGGACCAGGATGAATCCTGGATGACCCCTGATGACGACGCGCCTTACTAGGGACTTGGGTTCCTATTGGGCACAATGCAAGCCATGGTTCATGTCTTTTTGAAAATACAGAGACTTCTCGCATGAATTTTTCACAACGCGTTCATCGCCTGGCGGCGCTGCCGCAACGCATTCGCGGGATGTTCAACTTGAACGACCCGCGCTGGGGTCGTGGCGACAACAACGGCGAAGATGGTTCGCGACCCAGCAATACGCCTTCGGACAATGACAGGCCTGCGCCTCCTGCGGAGCAGCCCAGCCGTCCACGTCCACCTTCCTCGCAGCAAGGTCAGCCGCCTGATCTGGACGAGCTGTGGCGTGATCTGAACCGCAAGCTCTCGGGCCTGTTCGGCGGCAAGCCCGGCAGTGGCCGCGGTGTGCCTCCTGGCCGCAATAGCGGTGGTCAGCCTGGCGAGCCTTTCAATGCGGGCAAGGGTGTGTTCATGATTGCGGGCGTGGCCCTGCTGATCTGGCTGGGCACAGGCTTTTTCATCGTCCAGGAAGGCCAGCAGGCCGTCATCACTCAATTTGGCAAATACAAGAGCACGGTGGGTGCAGGCTTCAACTGGCGCCTGCCTTATCCGCTGCAAAAGCATGAACTGGTCTATGTCTCGCAGATTCGCTCTGCCGACGTGGGCAGTGACAACATTGTGCGCAGCACGGGCCTGCGCGAGTCGGCCATGTTGACTGAAGACGAGAATATCGTCGAGATCAAGTTCGCTGTGCAATATCGCCTGAACGACGCCCGTGCCTGGCTGTTTGAAAGCCGCAGTCCCTCTGAAGCCGTGGTGCAGGTTGCTGAATCTGCCGTGCGTGAAGTCGTAGGCAAGATGCGCATGGACACAGCCCTGGCCGAAGAGCGCGATCAGATCGCACCTCGGGTTCGCACATTGATGCAGACCATTCTGGATCGCTACAAGGTTGGCGTCGAAGTGGTGGGCATCAATATGCAGCAGGGCGGTGTGCGTCCGCCGGAGCAGGTGCAAGCTGCCTTTGACGATGTGCTCAAGGCCGGTCAGGAGCGCGAGCGCGCCAAAAACGAAGCCCAAGCCTACGCCAATGATGTCGTGCCCCGTGCTGCGGGTTCGGCGGCTCGTCTGGGTGAGGAAGCTCAGGCTTACAAGTCCAAGATCGTGGCGCAGGCTCAGGGTGATGCAGGGCGCTTCAGCTCGCTGTATGCCGAGTACCAGAAGGCTCCCCAGGTCACGCGTGATCGCCTGTATCTGGACACCATGCAGCAGATCTACAGCAATGTGACCAAGGTGTTGGTCGAGTCCCGTCAAGGCTCCAACCTGCTGTATCTGCCACTGGACAAAATTATGGGCAGTGTCGGTGGTGCGGCTGCACAGGCCGCCTCGGGTGATGCCTCCGCACCTGCCGCTTCGTCGTCCACCCCAGCGACGGTGCGTGTGGTGCCCAACCCCGCTGGTGATGCGCGCAGCCGTGATGCGCGCAGCCGTGACCGTGACGCCCGCTAGGAGAGAATGCAGTGAATCGAATTGGATTTTTTGTCACCAGCATTCTCGTGGTGCTGGCCTTGCTGAGTTCCACCCTGTTCGTTGTGGATCAGCGTCAGTTTGGCGTGGTCTATGCGCTGGGGCAGATCAAGGAAGTGATTACCGAGCCTGGTCTGAACTTCAAGATGCCGCCGCCGTTCCAGAACGTGCGCTATATCGACAAGCGTCTGCTGACACTGGACAGCACGGACACCGAGCCCATGCTGACGGCTGAAAAGCAGCGCGTGGTCATCGACTGGTATGTGCGCTGGCGCATCTCCGAGCCTTCGGAATACATCCGTAACGTGGGTCTGGATGAGTCGGCGGGTGCCATGCAGCTCAACCGCGTGGTGCGCAATGCCTTCCAGGAGGAAATCAACCGCCGCACTGTGCGTGAGCTGCTGTCTTCCAAGCGCGAAGCGCTGATGGCCGATGTCAAGCGTGAAGTACTGGAGACCGTGCGCGGCTCCAAGCCTTGGGGCGTGGATGTGGTGGATGTGCGTATTACCCGCGTGGACTACGCTGAGACCATCACGGAATCCGTCTATCGCCGCATGGAGGCCGAGCGCAAGCGCGTGGCCAATGAGCTGCGCTCCACGGGTGCTGCGGAAGGCGAAAAGATTCGCGCAGAAGCTGATCGTGAGCGTGACATCACCATTGCCAATGCCTACCGCGATGCGCAGAAGGTCAAGGGCGAGGGCGATGCCGAAGCTGCTCGCATCTATGGCGAAGCCTTTGGCAAGGACCCGCAGTTTGCGCAGTTCTACCGCAGCCTGGACGCCTACAAGGAGAGCTTCTCCAAGAAGAGCGACGTGCTGGTGCTGGACCCGTCGCAAAGCGATTTCTTCAAGACGTACCGCAGCGGCGGATCGAAATAAGCGCTTGAAACCGACCGAACAATGGCCCCTCGTGGGCCATTGTCTGTTTTGGGCGCGAGACTTCAGGAGAGGGTATGGACTGGATGGAATCGATGTGGGCCGCGCTGGCTCTGGTGTTGATCTTCGAGGGGCTGCTGCCACTGCTGGCTCCGGGCCGGTGGCGACAGATGTTCACCCAGCTTCTGCAGCTGCGTGATGGGCAGTTGCGCTTTTGCGGTCTGCTGTGTATCGCAGCGGGCGTTATCACGCTGATGTGCCTGTAAATACCGCCGATAACGGCTAGGCCTTGTCAGTCAAATTGGAGGGGGCTGGCAAAGTCGGTAGAATCACATTTTTAACAGCCTCCCCCTTTCTCCATGTCCGCTTGGGTCCTGCCGGATCACATTGCCGATGTATTGCCCTCAGAGGCTCGGCACATCGAAGAATTGCGTCGAGGATTGCTCGATACTGCCCGCAGCTATGGCTATGAACTCGTCATGCCACCCATGCTGGAGTATCTGGAGTCCTTGCTCACGGGTACAGGCGAAGCTCTGGCCCTCCAAACCTCCAAACTGGTCGATCAGCTCTCGGGTCGCACCATGGGCCTGCGCGCCGACATGACGCAGCAAGTGGCTCGCATTGACGCACATTTGCTCAACCGCAAGGGCGTGACCCGCCTGTGCTACTGCGGTCCCGTGGTCCATGCACGTCCCGATCGTCCCCGCGCCACGCGTGAGCCCTTCCAGTTCGGTGCTGAAATCTACGGCCACGAAGGCCTGGAAGCCGATCTGGAAGCCCTGCATCTGGCGCTGGACTGCCTCAAGAGCGCTGGCGTCAAGGACATCATTGTCGATCTGGCCGATGTGCGCATCGTGCGCAGCCTGCTGGCCGGTGTGATGGTGGATGAGCAGGTGCTGCGCAGCGTGCATGCCGCATTGGCGGCCAAGAATGCCACCGAGCTAGCGGAGCTGACGGTGAACTTCCCTCAGGCCTCGCGCCAAGGTCTGATGGCCTTGCTGCAACTGTACGGCGGCATGGAGGTGCTGGACAAGGCTGAAATACAGCTCAAGTCTGTAGCCGGTGTGGCTGACGTGCTATCACATTTGCGTTGGTTGGCGCAGCGTCTGGACGGCGTGCAGGTCAGCTTTGACCTCGCCGATCTGCGTGGCTATTCCTACTACAGCGGCACCCGCTTTGCCATCTATGTGCCCAACGGCACGGATGCGCTGGTACGTGGCGGCCGCTATGACGAAGTCGGTGCCGTATTCGGGCGCAACCGCCCGGCCGCTGGCTTCAGTCTCGATATCAAACAACTGGTGGCTGTCGTGCCCGAGCGTCCGCTCAAGGCTGCCATCCGCGCCCCCTGGGGTGATGACGTGCAAGCGGCTGCGGCCATTGCCGCATTGCGCCAGCAGGGCGAAACGGTGGTCTGTGTGCTGCCAGGGCACGAAAGTGAAGTGGACGAGTTCCACTGCGACCGTGAGCTTGCCAAGGTTGGCGGGCAATGGGTCGTGCAGGCCATTTGAGGCTTTTGACTAATTCTTCGATTTATCGGATTGGCATATGAATACATCCAAAGGTCGCAACGTCGTCGTAGTCGGCACCCAGTGGGGTGACGAGGGCAAAGGTAAGCTGGTTGACTGGCTGACCGAAAGCGCCAACGGCGTGGTGCGTTTCCAGGGCGGTCACAACGCGGGCCACACACTGGTCATCAATGGCGTGAAGACGGCTTTGCACCTGATTCCCAGCGGCATCATGCGTCCCGGCGTGAAGTGCTACATCGGCAACGGTGTGGTGCTCTCGGTGGGCAAGCTGTTTGAAGAAATCGAAGGTCTGGAAAAGGCCGGCGTGCAAGTGCGTGAGCGTCTGCGCGTGTCGGAAGCCTGCCCGCTGATCCTGCCTTTCCACCAGGCTCTGGACGTGGCCCGCGAAGCGGCCCGCGAACAAGGCGGCGTGCAGAAGATCGGCACCACTGGCAAGGGTATTGGCCCAGCCTACGAAGACAAGATTGCCCGCCGCGCTCTGCGTGTGCAGGACCTGAAGCACCCCGAGCGCTTCGCCACCAAGCTGCGCGAGCTGCTGAACCTGCACAACCACATTCTGGTGAACGTGCTGGGTTCCAAGAGCTTCAACTTCGGCGCAGGTCTGGCTCCCTACATGAAGGATGGCGAAGTCCAGTTCGACGCCGTCTACAACGAAGCCATGCATCACGCCGAGCTGCTCAAGCCCATGATCGCTGATGTGTCGCGCGAGCTGAACGCTGTGCACGCCGATGGCGGCAATCTGCTGTTTGAAGGCGCACAAGGCACGCTGCTGGACGTGGACCATGGCACCTATCCCTATGTGACTTCGTCCAACTGCGTGGCTGGCAACGCTGCTGCAGGCGCTGGTGTGGGTCCTGGCATGCTGCACTACATCCTGGGCATCACCAAGGCTTACTGCACTCGCGTGGGTGGCGGTCCTTTCCCTACCGAGCTGGAATGGGAAAAGGAAGGCACTCCCGGCTGGATCATGTCCACCGTGGGCGCTGAAAAGGGCGTGACCACTGGTCGTTCGCGCCGCTGCGGCTGGTTTGATGCTGCGCTGCTCAAGCGCTCGGCCCAGATCAACGGTCTGTCCGGCCTGTGCATCACCAAGCTGGACGTGCTGGACGGCATCGAAGAGCTGCAACTGTGCGTGGGCTATGAGCTGGACGGCGAAAAGATCGACCTGCTGCCTCTGGGTGCCGACGATATCGAGCGCTGCAAGCCCATCTACGAATCCATCCCCGGCTGGACCGACTCCACCGTGGGCGTGACCGAATACGACAAGCTGCCCGTGAATGCGCGCCGCTATCTGGACCGCATTCAGGAAGTGACAGGCGTGCCCATCGCCATGGTGTCCACCAGCCCTGACCGCGACCACACTATCCTGATGCACAACCCGTACGCTGCCGCCTGATAGCGCCGGGTTTTACTGAACTTTCAAAGGAACTGTGCCCATGCTGACAGAAGACGGTAAACACCTGTATGTGAGCTACGACGAGTACCACGGTCTCATCGAAAAGCTCGCCATCAAGATCCACCAGTCTGGCTGGGAATTCGACACCATCCTGTGCCTGGCCCGTGGCGGCCTGCGCCCCGGTGACATCCTGAGCCGCATTTTCGACAAGCCTCTGGCCATCATGTCCACCAGCTCCTACCGCGCCGAAGCCGGCACGGTGCAGGGCCATCTGGACATCGGTCGCTTCATCGCCACCCCCAAGGGTGAGATCGCTGGCCGCGTGCTGCTGGTGGACGATCTGGCGGACTCGGGCGCCACGCTCAAGGCCGTGATCGCCATGCTCAAGACCAACTACGCTCCTATCACCGAGCTGCGCAGCGCCGTGATCTGGACCAAGGGCGTGTCGACCTTCGAGCCTGACTACTCGGTGGACTTCCTGGGCACCAACCCCTGGATTCACCAGCCTTTCGAGGGCTATGACACGCTGCGCCCCGAAAAGCTCGTGGAGAAGTGGAAAGTCTGAGCGGCATCGCCCGGATTTTCACGCAAGGAGCCCTCGGGCTCCTTTTTTTATAGAAGCATGATGCTCATCAATTGGTGAGCATCATGTGCCTTTATTCCAACGGTTTGAGGTGTTTTTCTGTATCAACGTTATCAAAATCACGGACAAGTAGCTCCTGTTTTTGAGTCGTTGGTATGGTGCTGTCGGGCGATGTGCGCGGAGTTTGCGCGGCCCTACAGCAAGACCCATGAATCTATGGGCTTGTGATGGCCGTGGCTGCTTTGGCGCAGCTACACTGCTCGGATTCTGAGAAGGTGGTGGTTGTGGGACGTCTTTCTATCGGGCGCACTGGCGCTGCTGTGGCATTGGTGATCGGTGGCGGTTTGGCTGCGTGGCTGGGCGCGTCGGCACTGCCTGGCCTCAAATCGGCCAAGGCTGCGGCACCGCAGTCGGCGGTTGCAGCACCTGCGGTGGCTGCTTCGGTTCCAGTGGTGGCGTCGGCTGCGCCGGCTCCAGCTGCTGGCAAGGTCATGCCAGCGCAAGCGGCGCGCGCGGTGCAGGGGCCAACGCCGGTGTTTGTGCTCAATTCGTTGGATGCATCGATCAGCGTGATCGACTCTGTGACCTGGAAGGAGCAGTCGCGCATTCCTACCGGCAAGGAGCCGCATCACCTGTATCTGACGCCCGATGAAAAGTCGCTGGTGGTGGCCAATGCGCTGGGTGATTCGCTGACGCTGGTGGATCCGCGCACGGGCGCTGTGCAAAAAGTCATTCGTGACATTGTTGACCCCTATCACCTGCGCTTTTCGCCCGACATGAAGTGGTTCATCACGGCGGCCAACCGCCTGAACCATATCGACTTCTACCGCTGGGATACGGCCACGCAGACGCCGACGCTGGTCAAGCGTGTCTCCACAGGCAAGACGCCCAGCCATCTGTTCATCGATGCGCAGAGCAAGACGCTGTACTCCACCATGCAGGACAGCGATGCGCTGGTGGCCATCGACATCGCCACCCAGACCATCAAGGCGCGCGTGCCCACCGGCCCCATGCCAGCTGATGTCTATGGCAGGCCTGACGGCAAGAAGCTGTTCGTGGGCCTGACCGGCGGAGATGGCGTGGAGGTGTTTGACATCACCGGGCCCACACCGCGCAGCACAGGCCAGATCAAGACCGCAGCGGGCGCCCATGCGTTCCGTGCAGCGGGGGATGATCGCCATCTCTATGTGAGCAACCGTGTGGCCAACACCATCAGCAAGATCGACATGGTGAGCAATCAAGTCGTGGCCAACTACCCGGCACCGGGCGGCCCGGACTGCATGGATGTCTCTGCCGATGGTCGCTACATCTTTGTGGCCTCGCGCTGGGCGCGCAAGCTGTCGGTGATCGATACGGTGGAGAAGAAGGTCATCAATCAGGTCAATGTGGGCAAGTCGCCCCACGGCGTCTGGACCCTGAGCCACGCCGCGCGTTGATCGCTGACCACCTCAAGGAGGGTGGATGCAAAGACGTCAATTCATGCTCGCATCCGTGGCAGCCGGTCTGCCCGGATTGGCTGTGGCTGCGGATACTTCAAAAAAGATAGCTGCAGGCGCATGTTCCAAGCAGATATACCTGACTTT
The DNA here is from genome assembly GCF_003569915.1 of Comamonas testosteroni. Taxonomy (GTDB): domain Bacteria; phylum Pseudomonadota; class Gammaproteobacteria; order Burkholderiales; family Burkholderiaceae_C; genus Comamonas; species Comamonas testosteroni_D. Next base: position 66,677 of record NZ_KZ984461.1, read on the forward strand.
TGATACCGGGCACATGGGTATCGCCCAGTTGGTGGCCCAGACTCTGCAAAAGCACAAGGTGCCCGTCACCTTCTTTGCGGCGAATGAGCCCACGAAGGAGGGCGGCAGCAGCCTGTCGGACTTCTGGGCACCCTGGTGGAAGGCGCGCGCCGATGAGGGGCACCAGCTGGCCTCTCACACCTATGACCATATGTACTGGCAGGCCGATATCCGCGACAAGGCCACGGGCGAGGTCACGCATTTCAAGGTCAAGCCCTCGGCGGGGCCCAGAGCCGGACAGAGCTTTGTGGTCTCGGCGGCTGAGTATTGTGACGAGATCACTCGTTCCGCCAGGCGGCTGGAGCAGATCACCGGGCGCAGGGCGCTGCCTCTGTACCGCGCACCAGGTGGCAAGACATCGCCCGCGCTGATTGCGGCAGCGCAAAAGGGCGGCTACCAGCAGGTGGGCTGGGCGCCGGCAGGTTTTCTGGGTGATGAGCTGCCCAGTGACAAATACCCGAACGAGCGCCTGCTCAATCAGGCGCTCAAGAATATTCGCGGTGGCGATATTTTGCTGGCCCATTTGGGCATCTGGTCGCGGCAGGCCCCCTGGGCTCCGGCTGTGCTGGAGCCACTGATCACGGGCTTGCTGGAAAAAGGTTTTTGCTTTGCGACGCTGGCCGAACACCCGGCGTACCAAGGCTGGATAGCGCAGCACCGCTGAGTGCCGTATCGGGAGCGAACTGTGGACTGGTTGGTTCAGATTTTTGGGGAAGCGCAGCAGTACCTGTTTGAGGGTGTGGTGCAGCCGTTTTTGTTTCACGCAGGCATGGCTAATCTGCTCGAGGACGGCTACGCCGCCACAGGCTGGCTACTGGTCGGCCTGATTGAGATCGTCATCATGATGGGCATCATCGTGCCGCTGCAGCACTGGAAGCCGGTGGAGGCCGTGGTGGACCGCCAGGCCATCCGTGTGGACATCATCTACACGCTGATTCACCGGCTCGGGCTGTTTCGCCTGGGTCTGTTCTTCACGATCGACCCCATGTGGGACGCCGTCATGGGCAAGCTCCATGTCTGGGGCTTTCCTGTGTTTCACCTCGACGATATCTGGCCGGGCGTGACGGACAACGCCTGGGTCAGCCTCATTCTGTATCTGCTGGTCTTCGATCTGGTCGAGTACTGGATTCACCGCGGCCAGCATGGCTACACATGGTGGTGGAAGCTGCACGCCGTGCACCATTCCCAGCGCCAGATGACGGTGTGGAGCGATGACCGCAATCACCTGCTGGACGACGTGATTCACGACGCCATCATCGTGCTGGTGGCGCAGCTCATTGGCGTGGCGCCCGGGCAGTTTGTGGCCATCGTGGCGCTCACGCAGCTTAGTCAGAGCTTTCAGCACGCCAATGTGCGCATCTGGTTTGGCAAGCTGGGCGAGCGGCTGTGGATCAGCCCGCGCTTTCACCGCCGCCACCACGCGATTGGCATTGGCCATGAACCTCTGGCGCCGGTACGCAACAAAAAAGTGCATGGCAACAACTTCGGTGTGCTGCTGCCCTGGTGGGATATGGCCTTCGGTACTGCCAATTTTGATCTGCGCTATGACCCCACAGGCATTCGCGATCAGGTGCAGCCCAATGCGCAAGGCCAGTTGCGTGACTATGGCCGTGGGTTCTGGGCGCAACAATGGCGAGCCGTCCTACGATTGATGGGTCGCGCTTAAAGCATTCCTTGAGTATGCTTGCCAGCATGAGCTTGCTACTCGACTCCTTCTGGCGCGCCCTGGCGTATTGCCTGCACAGGCGGGTGATTGCCTGGTCTTTGTTTCCGCTGCTGGTGATGGCTTTGCTGTCCTGGGCGCTGGGCTATTTCTTCTGGGCGGATGCTGTGCTCAAGGTGCAGAGCCTGCTGGATGGCGTGGGCTGGCTGCACAACGTCTGGGTGTGGATGCAATCGCATGGTGTCGGCTACGCATCTGAGGTGGTTGCTTCCATTTTGGTAGTGCTTGGGGCAACACCGGTGCTGATTGTGCTGGTTCTGATGCTGGTCGGACTGATCATGGCACCGGTGTTGACGGCGCTGGTGGCTGAAAAGCGCTTTCCCGAGCTGGAAAAAAAGCATGGTGGCTCTACTGTGGCCAGCCTGATGTGGTCGCTTGGCTCCACGGCCATTGCGCTGGTGGCTCTGATCGTGACCTTGCCATTGTGGGTCTTTCCCCCGTTGATGCTGGCGGTCACGCCCCTGATCTGGGGCTGGCTCACTTACAGAGTCATGGCATTTGATGCGTTGGCGGAGCACGCCAGCAAGGACGAGCGGCGCAGCCTCTTCATGCGCCACCGCATGTCGTTGATTTTGATGGGCGTGATCTGCGGCTATCTGGGCATGGCTCCGGGCGTTGTCTGGGTCTCGGGCCTGCTGTTTCTCGCCGCGTTCTGGATTCTGATTCCCATTGCCATCTGGATTTATGCGCTGGTCTTTGCATTTTCCGCATTGTGGTTTGCCCATTTCTGCCTTGGGGCGCTGGCGCAGTTGCGTGCACAAGCCGGGCCTGATGAGCAGTCCCCGCAAGTGCCTTTTGCGCCGGGAGTCGCTCCCGAGGCTTTTGCCCATGGCGGTGGGGCTCTGTGATCCGTCTTTGCACCAAAAAAGACGCGTAAATCGAATTGCACTAAATTGGTGCAATTAAATTCACCAAATCAGTGCATTTCAAACAAGGCCTCTTGCGGTGAGACAATACGCACCGGTTTGGAGCCTGAACAGGTTTCCATAAGTGCGCGTGCCCAATGCATATGCAGTATGAGAATATGCTTATCGATCACAGGTTTGCCCGTGCTGCACCAAAGACGGGTGAGTGTTTCGAGAAGTTGGCACGCAAACTGCTTAGTACTATGTATCCTTTTTTTGATCAGCCAGAGTTGGCAGGAGAGATCTGATGGCGAAGACCGTTGCAGACGTGATGCAGATGGTGCAAGACAACGAAGTCAAGTTCGTTGACCTGCGCTTTACCGATACTCGCGGCAAGGAACAGCACGTGACTGTGCCTGTGTCGCACTTCGACGAGGACAAGTTTGCCTCGGGCCATGCTTTTGACGGCTCGTCCGTTGCAGGCTGGAAGGGTATTGAAGCTTCGGACATGCAACTGATGCCCGACCCCAACACTGCCAACATCGACCCCTTCTTCGAAGAAACCACACTGATTCTGCAGTGCGATGTGATCGAACCCGGTGATGGCAAGGCCTACGACCGCGACCCACGCTCCATCGCCAAGCGCGCTGAAGCCTATCTGAAGGCTTCCGGTCTGGGCGATACCGCTTACTTCGGACCCGAACCCGAATTCTTCATCTTCGACGGCGTGCGCTGGGGTACCGAGCCTCACAACCCCTTCTTCGAAATCGAAGAATACGAAGCGCCCTGGAACACCGGCACCAAGTTTGAGACCGGCAACCGTGGTCACCGTCCTCGCGTCAAAGGCGGCTACTTCCCCGTGCCTCCCGTTGACAGCACCCAGGACATGCGCGCTGAAATGTCGCTGCTGCTGGAAGCCGTTGGCATTCCTGTCGAAGTGTTCCACCACGAAGTCGCTGGCGCTGGCCAGAACGAAATCGGCACACGCTTTTCCACGCTGGTAGAGCGCGCTGACTGGACTCAGCTGCAAAAGTACATCATCTGGAACGTGGCCAACACCTACGGCAAGACAGCTACTTTCATGCCCAAGCCTTACGCAGGTGACAACGGCTCCGGCATGCACGTGCACCAGTCCGTCTGGAAGGATGGCAAGAACCTGTTCGCCGGTGACGGCTACGCCGGTCTGTCCGATTTCGCCCTGTACTACATCGGCGGCATCATCAAGCACGCCCGTGCACTGAACGCCATCACCAACCCTGGCACCAACAGCTACAAGCGTTTGGTTCCCGGCTTTGAAGCACCTGTGAAGCTGGCTTATTCGGCCAAGAATCGCTCCGCTTCCATCCGTATTCCTTACGTGAGCAACCCCAAGGCTCGTCGCGTGGAAGCCCGCTTCCCTGATCCTCTGATGAACCCCTACCTGGGCTTTGCGGCTCTGCTGATGGCGGGTCTGGACGGCGTGGAAAACAAGATCCATCCCGGCGAAGCTGCCACCAAGGATCTGTACCATCTGCCTCCCGAGGAAGACAAGCTGGTGCCTACCGTCTGCCACAGCCTGGATCAGGCTCTGGAAGCACTGGATGCCGACCGCGCCTTCCTGACCAAGGGTGGTGTGTTCAGCGACAGCATGCTGGACGCCTACATCGAACTGAAGATGAGCGAAGTCACTCGCTATCGCCAGTCGGTGCATCCCGTCGAATACGACATGTACTTCTCGCTGTAAAGCGAGCGGGGCAAAAAAGGCGGCCTGGCCGCCTTTTTTATTGCATGCGTTTTGATGTGTGCGAGGCCATGGAACCATTCAGGCACCTGAGATACCAAGAAATGACCACAGTCCGGCATGCTTGGAGCGATACTCGCCCTGTTGCAGGCCAGCTGTTGCTGTCCGCCTGAGAGGAGCCAATGAAGAAGTTTTTTGTATTGCCACTGCTGATGTGTCTGGTCTCGGCTGCTTGGTCGCAGGACGTGATTTACCGTTGTGGAAATGAATACACCAACAACGTTGCCCAGGCCAAGGCCAAAGGCTGCAAGCCGGTGGATGGCAGCGGTGTGACCGTAATTCACGGCACTCGCCCTTCAGGTGCTGCAAGTGGCAATAGTGGCTCAACATCAGCAGCCCCCAAGCCCGTCAAGCCTGCTGTCGCTTCAGGCAGCCCGGCGCCGGTGCGCAGTGACAATGCCGCGCAAAAAGCGCGTGACTCCGATGCGCGTGCCATCTTGCAGGCCGAGCTGAACAAGGCGCAGGCCAAGCTCAATGCACTGCGCGCCGAATACAACGATGGCAACCCCGTGCGCACGGCGCTGGAGTTGCGTAACCCTCAGGGCTACCCCGAGCGCGTTGAAAAGCTCAAGGCCGATCTCGCCCGCCAGGAAAGCGATGTGGCAGGTATCCGCCGCGAGCTTGATCGCTTACCAGCCAATTAATGCAGCCCCTGGGGCTGCTTCACCAGTCTTCTATGAGTGCAACTGCAGCCCTTCCCATTGATGTATCCCTGGTCGCTACCGCGACGGACTCAACGCAGAGTTTCCAGTCGCTGGATTGGCTTTGCACGCTGATCGCCGTGCTGGATTCCCATGGCGTGGTGCGTTTCGTCAACGCCGCATTGGAAAACGCGCTGGGCCAGTCGCGCAGAACCATGGAAGGCACGCAGTTCGCCGTCTGCTTTGCCGAGCCTGCCTTGCTGGACAAGGCCTTGAGCGGTGCGCGCTCGAATGACTTTGCGGCACTGCGTTTTGAAGCGGGGTTGCTGCGGCTGGGGCAGGAGTTGCTACCTGTGCATGTCACCGTGTCGCTGGTCGAGCAACTGGGTCATGTGATGGTCGAGATGTGGCCGCTTGAACAGCAGGCGCGTCAGGACAGGGAAGAGCGCATTCGTGAGCAGGCTCAGGCCAACAAGGAGCTGATCCGCAATCTGGCGCACGAGATCAAGAACCCGCTGGGTGGTATTCGTGGTGCAGCCCAGTTGCTGCAGATGGACCTGGAGTCCCCAGAGCTGCGCGAGTACACGACGGTTATCGTACATGAGGCGGATCGACTACAGGCGCTGGTGGATCGTCTGCTGGCCCCGCACCGCCATCCACACGACGTGGGAGATGTCAACATTCACGAGGTCTGCGAGCGCGTACGCTCGCTGGTGCTGATCGAGTACCCGCAGGGGCTGAAGATCACACGTGACTACGACATCTCGATCCCTGAGTTCCGAGGAGATAGCGCACAGCTGATTCAGGCACTGCTGAACATCGTGCAAAACGCGGCGCAGGCCTTGGGCCAGCGCATTGCTGCGGGTGATGCCGAGATTGTTTTGAGCACGCGCGTGGCGCGCCAAGTCACATTGGGGCGGCAACGCTACAGACTGGCATTGGAATTGCATGTCATTGATAACGGTTCAGGCGTGCCCGATGCCATCAAGGAGAGAATTTTCTATCCCCTGGTGTCTGGCAGAGATGGTGGCTCAGGCCTCGGTTTGACTCTGGCGCAAACCTTTGTACAGCGTCACCATGGGTTGATCGAGTGCGACAGCCAGCCGGGCAGGACAGATTTCCGAATTCTGATTCCCCTGCCATAAGGCGTCTGACATCATTCAATAGACGAAGAAGGGAAGGAAGCAGCAGCAATGAAGCCAATCTGGATTGTGGACGACGACCCTTCCATCCGCTTTGTGCTGGAAAAAGCACTGGGGCGCGAGGGCTGGCCCATTCGCAGCTTCACCCAGGCACGCGATGTACTCAAGGCGCTGGCCGATGTGGATGGCTCAGACCCCGCACGTCAGGCCCCCCAGGTGCTGGTCAGCGATATCCGCATGCCCGGTGGTTCGGGCCTGGAGTTGCTGGAGCAGGTACGTGAGCAACAGCCCGGCCTGCCCATGATCATCATGACGGCCTACTCCGATCTGGATAGCGCGGTCTCGGCCTTTCAGCGCGGCGCTTTTGAATATCTGCCCAAGCCTTTTGATGTGCCCAAGGCTGTCGAGCTGATTCGCCGCGCGGTGGAAGAAAGCCAACGCGAGGAGGTAGCTGATGTACAGACACCCGTGCAGGCCGAAATGCTGGGCCAGGCTCCTGCCATGCAGGACGTGTTTCGTGCCATTGGCCGTCTGAGTCAGAGCCATGTCACCGTGCTCATCACCGGTGAGTCCGGTGCTGGCAAGGAACTGGTGGCCAGAGCGCTGCACAAGCACTCTCCCGTGGCAGGCGGTCCGTTTGTTGCTATCAATACTGCAGCAATCCCCAAGGACTTGCTGGAGTCTGAGCTGTTCGGTCATGAACGCGGCGCTTTCACGGGGGCGCAGACTCAGCGCCGTGGCCGTTTTGAGCAAGCCGAAGGCGGTACCCTGTTCCTCGATGAAATTGGTGACATGCCTTTCGAGCTGCAGACGCGCCTGCTGCGTGTGCTCTCTGACGGCCACTTCTACCGCGTGGGTGGGCATCAGGCCGTCAAGGCTCATGTGCGTGTGATTGCGGCGACTCACCAGGACTTGGAGCAACGCGTCAAGGATGGAGCCTTCCGCGAAGACTTGTTTCACCGCCTTAATGTGATTCGGCTTCGCCTGCCTGCGCTGCGTGAGCGCAAGGAGGACGTACCCATGCTCACCCAGCATTTCCTGCAGCAAAGCGCGCGCCAACTGGGAGTAGAGCCCAAGCGCATGAGCAGCATGGCCATGAACCGCCTGCAGGCATTCAGCTTTCCAGGCAACGTGCGGCAACTGGAGAACATCTGTCACTGGCTCACCGTGATGGCTCCGGCCCAGCAGATTGCGCTTAAGGATCTGCCGCCAGAGGTGTTGGGAGCGCCCAGCGCCGCAGGCGCAGCGTCGGTACCGGCCGCTCCACTGATGAGTTCAGTGGTTCGTCCAGAGCTGAGCCAGCCTTCGGCAGAGTGGGAGGCTGAGGCACCCAGTGCAGAAGCTCCGCCTGTTGAGTGGCTGCAAGGATTGGGCAAACAGGCGCAGGAGTTGCTTGCACAAGGGCATAACGATGTCTGGGATCAACTGTCTCAGAAATTTGAAGCCCAGTTGCTGCGCACGGCACTCGCTGCAACGCATGGCCGAAGGGTGGAAGCGGCCAATCGCCTGGGTATTGGCCGAAACACCATTACACGAAAGCTGCAGGAGCTGGGGCTGGACAACGAAGAGTTCGACTGAGGATGAGTCAGTTTTTGCTCCTTGCAAACTGTTTGTTTCTCCTACATTAGGACTGCCACTTTCTGACGAGTGAGAAAACCGGGGGCGACAATAATTTGCAATCACTTTATTGATTGCCAGTGGTCGCCGTGTCCTTTGTCGCTCCCTTTAGCTCATTCATTCACCAGGGTTATCAACCACTGGGGATTGCTGGTGAAGCGACAGTTTCTGTGGTCAGCACCGAGATGCCTGCGTCTGAAAAAGCTTTCTGGCACACACAGTACCGGCGGGAGCCCTATTTTGTGACGGGCCGAAGTTTTGATCAGTACTACCCGGCTTACCAACTGGGCTGGGAAGCTGCGAAGGATGGCAACGTTCAAAACAGTGACTTTGAAACCCTGGACCGAGAGTTGAACCAGCGTTGGCTGACTCAACATGACAGCAGCTTGTTGAGTTGGAGTCAGGTCAAGCTGGCGGTCAAAGCGGCCTGGGAGCGGGGTATCAAGCCGCAGTTGGAAGACCTTCTGAGTGTCTCAGCCAGCAAAAAGCTATTGCAGGTGTTGGAGGCCGCGCGCCATTTCCGGGAAAGCAGCGGGAGCTATCTGGCCAGCGGTCAGCATGGAATGCACTTGGAGGCACTGCAGCGGTTCACACATGTGTCTGCCAAGCTGCTCACTGAACTAGAGGGCTTGCCGGCCCAGGCAAGCCCGTCAGCCCCCCCCACAGTCAAGCGTTCCGCCCCGATCTTCGAGCGCTCGCTGCAAGTCTGGCGAGACTCCCGCTTCATATCTGCAGATCGCTTGCAAGACGTGATTGCCAAGTTGCAGAGATGGCTGAGTGTCACAGAATCCCTGTGCCAGGAGGCTTTGCCTGTTCATGCGCACAAGTTACTCAGGCATCACATGCTGGTTCTGCGTGGTCAGCTACAGGCCGTGCAATGGCTGAGCCACGGCTCGGACTGATCTAGCCGAGTTCGTCATTCTCTCCATCAGCCCAAGGTCATCACCACGGGGGCGTGATCGCTGGGTTGCTTGTTCTTGCGTGGCTGGCGGTCCACAACACAGGCACTGACACTGCCCTTGAGCGCATCGCTGACGAGGATATGGTCAATGCGCAGGCCCCGGTTTTTCTGGAAGCCCAGCATGCGGTAATCCCACCAGGAAAAGCTCTTCTCGGGCTGCTCAAACATGCGAAACGCATCGCTCAGCCCCAGTTGCAGCAGGCCCTGAAAATGCGCACGCTCCTGCACCGTGTGGTGAATCGTGTCTTTCAGGCCCACGGGGTCATAGGAGTCCCTGTCTTCCGGTGCCACATTGAAGTCGCCAACCAGCACAAGACGTGGGTGCCGTGCCATCTCGCTCTTCACCCACTCATGCAGTGCGTCGAGCCAGCGCATCTTGTAGGCAAATTTATCCGAACCGGGCTCCTGTCCGTTGACAAAATAACCGTTGATCAGTCGAACTTCGCCCGAGGGAGTGTCAATGGTGCTGGCAATGATGCGCGCCTGCTCGTCTTCAAGGCCGGGGATGTTGCGCACCACGTCGCGGGCAGTGTCGCGCGTGATCCACGCCACGCCGTTATAGGTCTTTTGCCCATGGCTGACAGCCTTGTAGCCTGCTTCTTCAAATGCCATGTGCGGAAACTTGTCGTCTGTCAGCTTCAGCTCCTGCAGGCCTAGTGCATCGACAGGGTTGGCTTGGAGCCAGTCCAGCACCTGCGGCAGGCGCACGGAAAGGGAGTTCACGTTCCAGGTGGCAATTTTCATTGTTATATAAACCCATTTAATTTCAATGGGTTGCGTATTTAATTTTTAGGTTTCTAGCTCTAGCTACCCAGCTAGCTACCCAAAAAAAGTGTTCAAAAAATGGTTGTTCTTTTAGCTCCTTCTATCGTATCAGCCACATAGTTCCCGCTGCGCGAGCGCGTTTTAGGAATAGGGTGGTCAAGTCGCTGTACCTAGCGTATGAGCGTTTAGCATGCCTTTGAGCAACTGCACATATTCCATCACCTGCAGCGCTGTATCCGTAGCCCAGTCATTCACATCAGCTAAGTTCATGCAGGAAGGCTTCCACAGCCCATCGCACCAACAGCAGCTGATTTCCCACTTGGTGGCACGGGCGTGTCCGAACTTTTGTGTAAACGGGGCGGACTTCAGTTGACGGAGATGCGGTCTCCGAACTGAATGGTAAATCGGGTCAACGCTGCCTTCCAATCCCGAATCGGCATGGTCCACTTCTGACT
>NZ_KZ984462.1 GCF_003569915.1 Comamonas testosteroni
CTGCACATCCGAGCTTCAATCCTCAATCAATTTACCGCTCTGGGCACGCCCCAGACAGTCGCTGCTGCGTAAATCTATTTGGGATTGGGGATGCCTTGGCCTATGGCCGATTTATGCAACAAAGCCCCATTGAAGTACAAAAAAATCGTCCATTTTGATTTTTTTATATTATTGGAGGAGTCACTTCCACCTTGAGGCTCAGAACTGCCGCCGCCTCCACACCCAGCCAATACGCCAGTCATCCCTAGTAGAAGGGATCTTCTGATTTCTGATGTCATAAATACCTCTCTTGCATCTAAGGTGAATGAGAAAAACGAAATGATCGATAGAGATCATTTGTTCATTTTTGATATCCAATGCGAGAGGGTCAATCACTGAAATCAGTGATTTTTTTGACATATTTCAAGGCGGAGGCTTTGCTAGCTAAACCCCCAAATACTGCTTGCGCACCGCCTCGTCAGCCACCAACTCGGCCATTGGGGCCTGGTGCACGATCTGGCCCTTCTCCAGCACATAGGCGCGGTCGGCCACGACTTCGGCGAAGGGCAGGTTTTGCTCGCTGAGCAAGATGCCTATGCCTTGCGCCTTGAGTTCCAGAATGGTGCGCGCCATCTGCTCGACGATGACGGGGGCCACGCCTTCAGACGGTTCATCGAGCAGCACCAGACAGGGCTGGCCCATCAGCGTGCGGGCCACGGACAGCATTTGCTGCTCGCCACCGCTCATGCGCCCGCCAAGGCGGTCCGGCATCTCGCCCAGATTGGGGAAAAGCGTGAACAGTTTCTCAGGCGTCCAGTGCGGCACGGCGGATCCATCGGGCCACTGGCGCGGCTTTTGTCTGCCGACTTCCAGGTTTTCCTGCACCGTGAGTTCGGTAAAGATGCGGCGGTCTTCAGGCACATAGCCCAGGCCGCGCTGGGCAATCTGGTGCGAGGCTTTTTTGTTGATGGCTTCGCCCATGAAGCGGATCGCACCTTCGCGGCGCGGCACCAGTGCGGCAATGCTTTTGAGCGTGGTGGACTTGCCTGCGCCATTGCGGCCCATCAGCGCCACGACTTCACCGCGCCCCACGTTCAGGCTCACGCCATGCAGGATATGGGCCGCGCCATACCAGGCGTTCAAGCCATCCACTTCAAGCAATTTGGGGCTCTTGTCCATATCAATCATGCGCTGGCTGCTATGGTTTTGATTCATCTGTGCTTTTCCAGAACGAGGCCTGTGCCCAGGTAAGCCTGCTGCACGCGTGCATCGTCACGAATGGCTTGTGGCGTACCTTCGGCCAGCAGCTTGCCGCGCACCAGCACGGCAATGCGGTCGGCCTGGCCAAACACCACGTCCATGCTGTGCTCGGTAAACAGCACGCCCATCTGCCGCTGGCGCGCGATCTCGCGCGTGAGCTGCATCAGCGCCACGCGCTCGCCGGGGGCCATGCCAGCGGTGGGCTCGTCCATCAGCAGCAACTGCGGGTCATGGGCCAGCGCCATGGCCAGCTCCACGCGTTTCACATCGCCATAGGCCAGGGCGCTGCAGGGCCGGTCGGCCTGAGCCTGCATATCGACCTGGGCCAGCAAGGCCAGCGCATCGCCACGCCTGTGGCTGGCGGCGCGCGGCCACCAGCTGAAGATTTTGCGATTGGCAGACAGCAGCGCCATTTGCACGTTTTCTGCGACGGTGAGTGAAGCAAAAGTCTGAGCAATCTGAAACGTGCGACCCACACCGCGCCGCCACACATCGCGCGGAGGCAGGCCGGTGATGGGTTTGCCGTTCAGCAGCACCTCGCCGCTATCGGGCACCAGCTGGCCGCCCACCATATTGAAGGTGGTGCTCTTGCCTGCGCCGTTGGGGCCGATCAGGGCCAGCAGTTCACCGGGCTGCAGACTGAAGCTGACGTTCTGCACGGCCTTCACGCCGCCAAAGGCCTTGCTGATGTTCTGTACCTGCAGCAGGCTCATGATGCGACTCCTTGTACTTTTTTAGGAGCAAACCGGGCCCACAGCAGCTGCGCATAACCGGCAATGCCTTGCGGTGCCAGCAGCACCAGCACCAGCATGATGCCGCCCAGCAGCGCGCGCCAGTATTCGGTGTTGCGGGCCACGGTGTCGTGCAGCCAGGTGAAGACTGCAGCGCCCACTACGGGGCCAGCCAGCGTCTGCACACCACCCAGCATGACCATGACCAGACCATCAACCGACTTGGTGACGGACATCGCGTCCGGTGCCACTCCTCCCTTGCTGAAGGCATACAGCGCACCGGCCAGACCGGCAAACAGACCCGCGATGACAAACGCCGTCCACTGCACGCGGCGTACATCGATACCGATGGCATCAGCACGCAAAGCCGAATCGCGCGAGGCACGCAGCGCATAGCCCAGCGGCGAAAACAGCATGCGCCGCAGCAGCCAGATGCCAAGCGCGCAGATCGCCAGAGCCAGCCAGTAAAACGCGGGGCCGTTTGAGGCCCATTCAGGTGGCCACACGCCCGTCACGCCATTGCTGCCGCCCGTGAAGTCATCCCACTGAAAAACGATGGCCCAGCTGATCTGTGCAAAAGCCAGCGTCAGCATGGTCAGATACACGCCCGACAGTCGCACGCAGAACCAGCCATAGAGCAACGCACCTGCGGCTGCGACCAGCGGCCCCAGCAGCAGCGCGGCGGGCATGGACAGGTCAAGACTGCGCACCAGCAGCGCCGCACCATATGCACCGAGACCAAAGTACGCCGCGTGACCAAACGAGTGCATGCCGCCGGGGCCAAGAATGAAGTGCAGACTGGCCGCAAACAGCGCGGCGATAAAGATGTCGGTCAGCAGCACGGTGCTGTAGCTGCCTGCATCGCCCACCAGCAAAGGCAGCAGCACCAGCGCAATCAGCAGCGCAATCCATGCCGACGTTGCGCCGCGCCCTGCGGGGTGCAGCGGCAGCTCATGCTCGCCACCATTGCGGCTGAGCGATTGGGGCTTGCCCAGCAGACCCCAGGGTCGCCAGATCAGCACCACGGCCATGACGAGAAATTCCACCACCAGCGTGAGTTTGGAAAACGAGATTTCCACGCCGCCAATTTCCTGCACACCCAGCCAGATGCAGACGGCCTTGAGTTCGGCCACCAGAAGCGCGGCGATAAATGCGCCAGGAATGCTGCCCATACCGCCCACAACGACGACGACAAAAGCTGCGCCAATGGTCAGCATGTCGGCCTCCAGGCTGGCAGGCTCGCGCGGCAGTTGCAGCGCGCCGCCAAGACCGGCGAGCAGCGTACCCAGCGCAAACACTGCCGTGAACAACCAGGCCTGATTGACGCCCAGAGCGCCCACCATTTCGCGGTCCTGCGTGGCGGCACGCACCAGGGTGCCAAAGCGGGTTTTGGTCAGTAATAGCGTCAATCCCAGCAGAACACATGGGCCCACTGCTATCAAAAACAGATCATAGGTAGGGAACTGGCGACCCAGAATTTCGACCGAGCCTTCCAGCCCCGTGGCACGCGGGCCAAACAGTTCTTCGGGCCCCCATAGCCACAAGGCAGCATCTTTGATGACCAGCACCAGCGCAAAAGTGGCCAGCAGCTGAAACAGCTCGGGCGCTTTGTAGATGCGGCGCAAAAGCAGCATCTCGGTGATGGCACCCAGCACGCCGCAGGCCAGCGGAGCCAGCAGCAGCGCAGGCCAGAAGCCGATATGGGGCGAGAGCAGATCCACACTGCTGTACGCGATGAATGCGCCCAGCATGTAGAACGAGCCATGGGCAAAGTTGATGGTGCGGGTGACGCCAAAAATCAGCGACAGCCCGACCGACACCAGAAACAGCGATGAAGCGCTGGCCAGCCCATTGAGCAACTGGGCCAGCAGGCCGGATGCGCTCATGTTTCTTGTCTCCCGTGCTATGAAAAAGCCACCCTCTGTGGGGGTGGCCAGGGTTTGAGTGAGCGCATTTTCTCAAATGTGAGACAAGCGCTCTGTCATCAGTTTGCCGATGCGGGGCGCAGCTTTTTCACTTCTTCATCGCTGGGCTGGTAGTTCTTGCCATCGGCATAGTGGTAGTTGACCAGCACGCCGCGCCTGAGTTTGTCGTCATAGGCGGTCTTGCCGATATACGCACCCATGGTGGACTGGTTGTCCTGCGCGCGGTAGGTGATGGTGCCGAAGGGTGTGGAAACTTCCAGACCCTTGAAGGCGGCGACCAGCTTTTCGGTGTCCGGGTCGCCGTTGGTCTTGCGCAGGCCTGCTGCAATCGACTGGATGGCGTTGTAGCCCACGATGGTGCCCAGGCGCGGATAGTCCTTGTACTTGGCCTGATAGGCCTTGAGGAAGGCCGCGTGCTCGGGCGTCTTGATGGAGTACCAGGGGTAGCCGGTCACAGTCCAGCCCACGGGCGCTTCCTTCTTGAGCGGGTCCAGATACTCGGGCTCGGCCGTCAACAGGCCCACAACTTCACGGCCCTTGAACAGGCCACGCGTATTGCCTTCGCGCACAAACTTGCCCAGGTCGGTGGCAAACAGCACGTTGAAGATGGCGTCGGGCTTGGAATCAGCCAGCGCCTGCACGACAGAGCCTGCGTCGATCTTGCCCAGCGCCGGGGCTTGCTCGGCCACAAACTCGATATCGGGCTGCTTGGTCTTCATCAGCGTCTTGAAGGTGGCGACGGCAGACTGGCCGTATTCGTAGTTGGGGTAGACGATGGCCCAGCGCTTTTTCTTGAGCTTGAGGGCTTCCTCCACCAGCATGGCGGTCTGCATATAGGTGGAGCCGCGCAGACGGTAGGTGTAGTGGTTGCCGTCGGCCCAGACGATCTTGTCGGTCAGTGGCTCGGAAGCGAGGAAAAAGCGCTTTTTCTGCTTGGCGTAATCGGTCAGCGCCAGGCCCACATGCGAGAGAAAGCTACCCGTGAGCACATCGATCTTCTCGCGGGTGTACAGCTCTTCGGCGGCACGCACGGCATCGCCCGGCGTGGCGTTGTCGTCACGTACGATGAGCTGCAGCTTCTTGCCAGCAATGCCGCCTGCGGCATTGACCTGCTCCACGGCCAGCTCCATGCCCTTTTTGTAGGGCTCCAGAAAGGCGGGCTGTGCCTTGTAGCTATTGATTTCGCCAATCTTGATCACGCCTTGCGCCCAGGCGGGCATGGCGGCCAAGGTCAGCAGGGGCAGGGTCCAGCGCAGCTGCATTGTCTATCTCCTCGGTGGTGAGTGTGCGGCCATGGCGAGTTGCGCATTCCGCTCTCGAGCTTTAATGCTCAAATTGAGTATTAGTATGGACAAATAAAGCGCTTTTCTTTTCATCAAAGCGCAGGGAAAGCATCGTAGAACAGTGCTTGGCACACGTCAAGAATGCAACATGGCGGAGCAGCTTTCAGAGGCGTCATTCTGCTTATCACTAATCGGTATCAAGACATTGGTGTGCAACGCAACCGTTTCAAGCCATCTTGCGGGACAATACTGGCAAGTCCCGCTTGGCAACCGGCAGCCAACGCGCTAGCAGCAACACTTTGTTGCAGCGCCCCGCCACCGCTCAGCATTTGCCGCGCAGGTTTTCTGCTCCCAGTTTTTATTTTCAGACGAATCATGAGTGCTTTTCTTGAAGAACGCGTGCTGTCCGTCCACCACTGGACCGACCGTCTTTTCTCCTTCACCACCACCCGCGATACCTCGCTGCGCTTTTCCAACGGCCACTTCACCATGATCGGCCTGAAGGTGGAGGGCAAGAACCTGCTGCGCGCCTACTCCATCGCCAGCCCCAACTATGAAGAGCACCTGGAATTCCTGTCCATCAAGGTGCCCGACGGCCCTCTGACCTCCAAGCTGCAAAGCATCAAGGTGGGCGACACCATCATCGTCGGCAAGAAGCCCACAGGCACGCTGCTGATCGACTATCTGCTGCCCGGCAAGAATCTGTATCTGATCGGCACAGGCACCGGCTTGGCACCCTGGCTGGCCGTGGCGCGCGATCCCGAGACCTATGAGCGTTTCGACAACGTGGTCGTGGTGCATGGTGTGCGCCAGGTCGAAGAGCTGGCCTATCAGGAGTTGTTCGAGAAAGAACTGCCCGAGCACGAGTTCCTGGGCGAGATCGTCAAGGGCAAGCTGCACTACTACCCCACGGTCACGCGCGAGCCTTTCCGCAACCAGGGCCGTATCTCCACCCAGATCAATAACGGCACCTTCCCGCAGAACCTGGGCCTGCCCGATCTGAACCCCGAGACCGATCGCGTCATGCTCTGCGGCAGCCCCGCCATGCTGGCCGAGCTCAAGGAGCTGCTGGAAAAGCGCGGCTTCAAGGAAGGCAACACCACCACGCCCGGCGACTTTGTCATCGAACGCGCATTTGTGGAAAAGTAATTCTCTTTTCTCCAATCAAAAGGCCTGCATCTGCAGGCCTTTTTTGTTTTTTAGGGCCAAGTTTGGCCTGATTTTTTTGCTGCATTGCTTTTCAGAGAGAATCCTTCGTCGTTACATATATGTCAGCCCTGTGAAACGCTGGGCTTTTTTATTTTCCAATGTCTTCGACACTGAGTTTTTTCACTCCCGTTGTTCTTTCTTGTTTATTGGCCTATGTGCTTGGATATGGAAGTGTAGAGGATGCAGGCGACGTAGCTCGCAGCGTTTTTTTTACGCTTGCAACATGCGTTTTCTATATCTACAGCAGTCGCCGGAAATGGGCCTGCAACATTGCTTTTGCTTTGGGCTTGCTGTTTGCACTGGCGTATATTCCGTTGGGTGTTGGCGTGGACTATGGTCGGCCTAATATGAGCTTGATTGCGTCGCTGCTGGAGTCCAATGCTGATGAGAGTCTGGAGTTCATCACCAACCTCAACTGGCGTGACTGCGCGCTTGCGATATTGGGAGTCTTCCTGTTATGCACCTACCGGTTCAGATACGGTCCGAGTCGTGGGGCAGCACAGGTTCAGCCATTTCACAAGCCTCTGTGGACTTTTTTGCTGATCGCCAATGTCTTTGGTCTTTTTGTTTATCACTGCGTAGTTGCATACAAGCAGTATGGCAAAGAGAAAAACATTGTCAGTGAGTCTCTGAAGGCCGTTGACTGGGATTTGCAGATTGTTCAGCGCAACCCCAGCCTGAAGGTGCTGGTGATTGGTGAGAGTGTCAACAAGCGCTATCTGTCCGTCATGGGCAGTCCATGGAAGACCACGCCGTTTCTCGACTCCTCGCCGCAGGTGACGGCCTATACCCAGTATTACTCGCCCGCGCCCAATACCGTGACCAGTCTGAGCCGGACGCTGACCTATTCAAACAGTTTGGATGGTGGCTTTGATCTGCGTCGCAATGTGGTGGCCCTGGCCAAGGCCGCGGGTTATGGAACGCTCTGGGTTTCCAATCAGCGCAGCATGGGTCCCAATGATTCCAATGTGGCGCAGATGGGGCATCAAGCCGATCACCATCGCTTTCTGGACAAGGTGCCTGTCATCGAACCTGCCAAAGACGATTTCGCGCTGCTGAACTATTTACAGGGCAAGCTGGCGCAACCGGGAGCGCTTTCGCGCGATTCGGTGGTGTTTCTGCACATGATTGGCTCCCATCCACATGCTTGCTCACGCGTGCCAGACATGAGCCTCAATTTGCGCGCCGGGCATGGGCGGCATATTGACTGCTACCTTGCCAGTCTGCAAAAACTGGATTTGTTCATGCAGAAACTGACCGCTTTGCTGGCGCAGCAGACCAAAGACTATGAAGTGCTTTATGTCAGCGATCATTCCCTGCGTGTTTCTCCGATGAGTGAGACAGAGAGACTGATGGATGGACTTCGCTTGCCGACCAAGAATATCTATGTGCAACCTCAGGTGAAAGAGGCTTATGACACGCCGCTTATTTTTATTTCGTCGCACCAGAAGCAGGCAAGGAGAAATACGACGCCTTTGAGTGGCTTTGACTTCTTCCACCTTTTTGGCAACTGGCTGGGTGTTCAAAGCCGTTGGATCAAGCCGGAGAAGAATTTGCGCAACCCAGGCAGCAGCGCTCCTGTGCAGGTCTACAACTGGAGCCGGATGGTGGCGCTGGATTCACTGGCTGACACCGAGCCCCTGCGCCCTGTTGGAGTGGCGACGCCCTGAACCGAAGGCCTGCATCTGCAGGCCTTTTTCATTGCGTCAGCGGCAGGGTCGGCACATCGAACACTACTTTTTGCGGCAGGTTGTGGCGGGAATGCTCGACCAGAAAATCCAGAAATGCGCGCACGCGCACGGGCGTGAACTTGCGTGAGGGCAAGGTGGCATAGAGTGTGAAGATGCCGCTGGTCCAGTCGGGCAGCACATGGCGCAGGCTGCCGGCCTTCAAGTGCCGGGCAATCAGGTCCAGCGGCTGGGTGCTGATGCCTGCGCCATCCAGCGTGGCGCGCAGCAGCGTGCCGGTGTGGTTGGCGACCAGCAGCGGTTTGACGAGGACGGGGACATCGTCCTGCGGGTTGTCGATGCGATGCATGTGCAGCACGTCGCCGCGCGTGACGGAGGAGCGGCGCAGCAGCATCTGGTGTTGCGCTAGGTCAGACGGGTGCAGCGGCGTGCCGTGCTGCTCCAGGTATTGGGGCGAGGCGCAGGCCAGTCCGTAGGTGCTGACGATGGGGCGGGCAATCACATTGGCGTTATAGCCTTCGGCAGCGCTGAGAAAGGTGATGTCGTACTCGCCATGGGCGGCTTCGGTGGCGGACTCCACAAACACGTCGATGACGACATGCGGGTAACGCTGGTGGAATTCGTTGATCAGCGGGGCCAGCATATGTTCGGCAAACACGGGCGGCATGAGCAGGCGCACGGTGCCGGACAGCTCGGCCGTGTGGGCCTGTGCCATGGAAAACGCATCATCCACATCGCTGAGAATGCCGCGCACGCGCTCCAGATAGGCTTCGCCCGCTTCGGTCAGCGTCACGCTGCGCGTGGTGCGCTGCAGGAGGCGGGTGCCCAGGTGCTGCTCCAGGTCGGCCACCAGCCGGGTGACGGTGGGCACGGACATGTCCAGCTTGCGCGCGGCGGCAGAGAAGCCGCCTTCGTCTGCCACAGACTGGAAAACACGCATGGTCAGCAATCGATCCATGGTCTGATTCTTATGAAATTGATAGCTACTTGCCTAATTGATATAAGGACTTGAGGCCATTTTCCCTTAAATATTCTCTCCTGCATGCCCAGGCAGGTTTCGCAGGTCCTGAGGCCGGAGGGCGGTGGCTTCGTCAGCGCCTTGGCCTGCTACGGCAAAGAGTTTGGTGATGCGCACATCGGCCTTGCTGCAAGCCTTGGCCGTGGCGGCGGCAAACAGCAAGATGGCTGAGGTGAAGTAAAACCACATCAGCACCACGACCAGCGAACCCGCCGCGCCGTAGGCCGAGACCACGGCGGCGGTCGACAGATACCAGGCCAGCGCCTGCTTGCCGATGGTGAACAGCGCCGCGCCAATCACGGAGCCCATCAGCAGATAGCGGGTGCGGGGCTTGATGCCCGAGCCCATGCGCATCAACCCCCAGAACAGCAGCACGGCAATGCCGAAGGAGATGCTTTCGTTGATGAAGCCCACCAGCGGGCCCAGAGGCACGAGCTGCAGCTCGTCATTGGCCCATTTGGTGACCATCTGGATGACAGTGGACAGCACCATGGACACCAGCAGCAAAAAGCCCAGCCCGGCCACATAGCTCAGGCCGCGCACGCGGGACATGGCCATGCTCAGCCAGGCTTTCTGGGTCTGGGGCGGGCTTTTCTCGCCCATGCTCCAGAGTTTGTCCAGCGAGGCCTGCAGCTCCACAAACACACCTGTCGCGCCCGAGAGCATCATGATCAGGCCAAGGATGGAGGCGAGCGAGCCCTGGTCCGAGTTCTGCGCGCTGGCCAGAGCACCGCGAATCACCTGCGCGGCGCGCTCGCCGACCACGCGTTGCACCTGGTCGATCAGCGTGCTCTCCACATAGCTGCGGTCCATCCACCAGCCCAGCAGGCCGACGACGGCCAGCAGCAGCGGGGCCAGACTGAGCATGCCGTAGAAGGACATGGCGGCGCTCATGCGCAGCCCATCGGCCTGCAACCACAGCTGTACGGCGTCGATCAGCGGCTGCCAGGGCTTACTCCAGCGGCTGATGTGCTGTTTCCATGAAGAAATTTTCTGAGCCATGAACCATTGTGGCTTGAGCCGCTGTAATCCCCCTGTCAGCCCAGACCGTCCCTGCGTGTCTAGTCACGACGGCTGCAGGCCGCACCAAACCGTGAATTAATCAAAAATGATAGCTAACAGTCATTTCATTATCTTGATGATGGATTGATTTATACACAATATCTATTGTTTGCGATAAGTTGATGCTCCTAATTTTGAAAACCACCTGTTCATTTGATCCACTCAATGCGTCAGATTGCATCGGGGTTTGTACTAGTCAAGTACGCTGGAATCTGGGGCGCGAGCGTGATCCACTTCGGGTTTGCACCAATCAAAGTGCAACTGTTTAACTACAAAAAGCGCTGCCCTGGGCAGCGTTGCACGACGAGACACACCCATGCACCAGACCTTCACCCATGCATCCCCTGCGGACCGCGTGTTGTGCCCCGCATTGCGTGAACGCATCATGTCGGCCGACCAGGCCGCCAGCCTCATCCAGTCCGGCATGACGCTGGGCATGAGCGGCTTTACCCCCGCAGGCGCCCCCAAGTCGGTTCCCCAGGCGCTGGCACGCCGCATTGAAGCGGCCAATGCCGATGGTGGCAACTTCCGCATCAGCCTGTGGACCGGTGCCTCCACCTCGCCCGAACTCGATGGCGCTCTGGCCAAGGTGCGCGGCATTGAGCGCCGCCTGCCTTATCAGTCCGATCCCTCGGTGCGCAAGGAGATCAACGACGGGCGCATGCAGTATGTGGACATCCACCTGTCCCATGTCGCGCAACACGTGTGGTTTGGCTTTCTGGGTCACCTCGATGTGGCGGTGATCGAAGTCGCGGGCATCTTGCCCGATGGCCGTTTGATTCCGTCGACCTCCGTGGGCAATAACAAGACCTGGCTGGAGCAGGCCGACAAGATCATTCTGGAAGTCAACAGCGCCCAGCCCGCCGAGCTGGAAGGCATGCATGACATCTACTACGGCGCAGCCGTGCCGCCCAAGCGCAAGCCCATCCCCATGGAGCACCCGTTTGACCGCATTGGCGACCCGTATCTGCATTGCGATTTGAGCAAGGTGATTGCCGTGGTGCCCACGGCCCAGCGCGACAAGCTGGCGGCCTTTACCGCGCCGGATGCGGACTCGCAGCGCATTGCCGAAAACATCATCGACTTTCTGCAGCACGAGGTGAAAGTGGGTCGCCTGCCGCCCGAGCTGCTGCCGCTGCAGTCCGGCGTGGGCAATATTGCCAACGCCGTGCTGGCAGGTCTCAACAACGGCCCGTTCGACCACCTGAACGCCTATACCGAGGTGCTGCAGGACGGCATGCTGGACATGCTGGAATCGGGCAAGCTCGATACCGCGTCGACCACGTCGCTTGCGCTCAGCCCTGCAGCCATGGAGCGGTTTCTGGCCAATATCGAGTTCTACCGCCAGCGCATCATGCTGCGCCCGCAGGAGATCTCGAACCACCCCGAGCTGATCCGCCGCATGGGCCTGATCTCGATGAACGCGCTGATCGAGGCCGATATGTACGGCAACGTCAACAGCACGCACATCATGGGCTCGTCCATTATGAACGGCATCGGCGGCAGCGGCGACTTTGCGCGCAACGCCTATCTGTCCATCTTCATGACGCCTTCCGTGGCCAAGGGCGGCAAGATCAGCTGCATCGTGCCCATGGTGTCCCACGTCGATCACACCGAGCATGATGTGCAGGTCATCGTGACCGAGCAGGGGCTGGCCGATCTGCGTGGTCTGGCCCCCGTGCAGCGTGCGCGCCTGATCATCGAAAAATGCGTGCACCCCGATTACAAGGATGCGATGACCGACTATCTGGAGCGCTCGCTGCAAGGCGCGCCCGGCAAGCACACGCCGCATCTGCTCGATGAGGCTTATGCATGGCATTCGCGCTATCTGAAGACCGGCAGCATGCAGGAAGAAGTGCGTGAGCTGAAGCTGGCTTAAACAGCAACTGCCCAACGAAAAAGCGCTGCATGATGCAGCGCTTTTTTATGGAGCTTTGATCAGAACAACAAGGTCTTGATCAGCGGCGCTGCAATCACATTCAGCGCACCGGCAATCAGCATTACCAGCGATGCCATCACGGCCTGCACTTCGCCCACCTGGCGGGCACGGGCCACGCCGCTGCCGTGGGCGGCTCCGCCCCAGCTGGCACCGGTGGCCAGCTTGCTGCGGATATTGGGCAAAAAGCGCAGCACGGTCTGGCCCAGCAGCATGGCGCTGACGCCGGTCAGCAGCACAAAGAGCGCGGCTAGATCAGTCGGGCCGCCCAGCACTTTCTCGGCCTCAATGGCAAACGGGGTGGTGATGGAGCGCACGGCCAGGCCTTTTTCCAGCTCTTCGGGCAGACCAAACCACTGGGCAAACAGCACCGAGGTGCCGATGGAGACCACGGTGGCGGCGATCACGCCGGTGGCAATCGACATCCAGTGCTTTTTGAGCAGCTGGCGGTGCTCATAAAGCGGTAGCGCAAAGGCTACTGTAGTAGGGCCCAGCAGCCAGACCAGCCAATGAGTCTGGGCGTAGTACTGCGGGTAGCTCACCTGCGTGAGCAGCGCCAGCGCAATCAGCACTACAGGCGTGGCGATGATGGGCATCAGCAGCACGTTCTTGTACTGGCGATACAGACGCTTGTTGACCCAGTAGCAGGCCACGGTGACGACAAAGGACAGCAGTCCAATCATTTCATTGGAGATCATGATCACTCCTTATCCAGCTCAGCCTGATGGGCGTGGGCGGTAGATTTGCGGCGGGCCAGCCAGAGTTCCAGGCGATAGACACGGTCCACCGCCAGCGCTGTTACCGCCATCACGCAGACAGTGCTGGTGACGATGACGGCCAGAATGCGCAGGCCCTGATGGCGAATCAGATCGGGGTATTCGGTCACCACCAGCATGGCGGGCACAAAGAACAGCAGCATCTCGGCCATCAGCCAGTCGGTGCCGGCCTGCAGCCAGCTGGCCTTGATCACGCCCGAGAAAAGCCCGATGGCCAGCAGTGCAAACCCAATCAGGCCCGCAGGCATGCTCCAGCCAAAATGCGCACGCAGAGCTTCCATGGCGATCCAGATGGCGCTGAGCACAGCGACTTGCAGCACCGCCTTGGCGGCCTGACTCCAGCGAGACATAAGAGCAGGCTCCTGCATCGCAGAAGCTTCCGAAGGATTTGACATGAGACAAATTCTAGGGTTTCTACTAATATTCTAAAAATGAATTATTTTTATGTTTTCAATTCAGTAATGGAATAGAAAAGAGCAAGCCATGGATTTGCGGGCACTGCGCTACTTCATCGAGGTGGTCCAACAAAACGGTTTCACGCGGGCCGCCGAGACCTTGCACGTCACCCAGCCCACCATCAGCAAAATGGTCAAGGCGCTGGAGGACGAGCTGGGCGGGCCGCTGCTGCTGCGCGAAGGCCGTGGCGTGCAGCTGACCGATGCAGGCCAGGTTGTCTATGACCGGGGGCTGGAAATCCTGGACCAGGCCAAGCTGCTGCGCCAGCAGGTGGCCGAGGTGGACAACATCACGCGCGGCGAGCTGAGCGTGGGCATCATGCCCACCACGGGCCACTATATGGCGCCGGTGATTGCGCTGTTTCAGCAACGCTTTCCGGGTGTGGATCTGCGCGTCGACGAGCAAGGCGCGCGTGCCCAGTACCAGCTGATTCAGGACGGCAAGCTGGACATGGCGCTGGGCCTGTTCAGCGCGCCTGACCCGGCGCTTGAGCGCTACACCGTGGCGCTGCAAAAAACCCGCGTGGTGCTGCCAGTGCACCGCGTCAAAGACCAGGGCGCGCCCATGCGCTGGCAGGACCTGCGCGATCTGCCGTTTGTGCTCTACACCTCGGACTTTGCGCTGCACGAGTTTGTGCTGCAGCAATGCGAGGCCGCAGGCTTCACGCCCAAGGTCACGCTGCAAACCCGCTACTGGGACTTTATTGGCCATCTGGTCGCCGCCGATGTGGGCGTGGCCGTGATGTTTGAGCATGTCATTGCCCGCTACAACCCCGAGCGCGTGGCCAGCCGCCCGCTGGTGGAGCCCGAAATCCACTGGGAAGTGGCGCTGATGTGGCGGCCCGGCTACCTCTCGCGCGCAGCGCAGGCCTGGCTGGACTGCGTGCGCGAGGTCTATCCGCAGCCGCTGTCTGGGGCAGAGTTTCCGGACTATCAAAAATCATAGCAATCAGCCTATGATTTATCTGGACTGGTGGCCTGTTTGGCATTTCATGTCGGCAAACTAGGCCATTGAGCAGGCGCTAAGCTCGCGCCATGCCTCGCCCGTTTTCAACCAGCCGCAACCCTGTCCGATCTTCCTCCAGCCTGCGCCGCAGCAATGTGCAGCGCATTGCTGCGCCTCGGCCCGAGGTCACACGGCTGCTGTGCTTTAACAAGCCCTATGGCGTGCTCAGCCAGTTCACGCCCGAGGGCAAGTGGCAAGGCCTCAAGGACTGGATTGATGTGCCCGGCGTCTATGTCGCTGGGCGGCTGGATGCCGACAGCGAAGGCCTGTTGCTGCTGACCAATGACGGCCAGTTACAGGCCCATATTGCCGACCCGCGCCACAAGATGGAGAAGACCTACTGGGTGCAGGTCGAAGGCATTCCCGATGAAGCCGCGCTGCAGCGCCTGCGCGATGGGGTAGAACTCAACGATGGCAAAACCCTGCCCGCCAAAGCGCGTCTGATTGAGCCACAACCCCAGATGTGGGAACGCCAGCCACCGATTCGTGTGCGCCAGAACATTCCCGACTGCTGGATAGAGCTCATCATCCGCGAAGGCCGCAACCGCCAGGTGCGCCGCATGACGGCCGCCGTAGGTCACCCCACGCTGCGCTTGGTGCGCGTAGCCATCGGGCCGTACTCGATTGAAGGGCTGGAGCCGGGGCAGTGGGTGGATGCGCCGCCGGTCTAGGGCGCGGCTTCAGCGCAGGGCATCGAGCCGGGAAAGATCATCCCCTTCAGGCAGCTTCACGGCCTGCCAGCCTTGCAGCAGCAGCCAGTTGCTGCGCTGGGGGCTGAACCAGTTGTGCTCCACCTCCATGGGTTGCAGACGGCCTTTGAGCGCCTCCATGGCGGTGCGCAGGTCTGCAGCTCTGCCTTGCACACAGCCTCGCATCTCCTGCACCAGCTGCTGGCGCTGACTGAGCAGGCGGCTGCGCGCGATTTTTTCTGGCGATGGCTGGCACTGCGCATAGGCCAGCAAGCTGGGGTCAGGAATATCGCCACGGGCGACCATGTCCAGCATTTGCTGATGCAGGCCCAGTTGCTCGTCAGGCATCAGGCCCGCGAGCTGAATCTCCATCGCCCCCTCGTGAAAGCGGTAACGCGCAGGCACGGCGTCCAGCAAGGTGTAGCTGCTGCCGCTGCGTGATCTGGCGTGGTAGCTCACGACTCGGCTGCCTTGCTGCAGCAGCGGCTGGACCAGCTCCATCAGTGCCGCGCGGCCTGGCCCATCGTCGGTGGTGAGCGGAATGCGCAGCTGCGTGCTGGGGTAGCCGCGCCATTCCTCGCGCCAGACCATCCAGCCTGCCGTATTGGGCGCAAAAAAGATCAGCACAATGACGGTGAACATGGGCACCAGCCATGACGCCAGTGCCCAGGTGGCCTTGATATCGGCGGCGGCTTCCGCGTCCTTCCCTGTGCTGAGCAGGTTGCCGACCAGCCGCACCAGCGTGCCCAGACTCACCACAAAGGCAATCCCCACGCCCAGCGAAAGCTGCTCCGGCGAGAACATGCGCTCGGGCAAATGGAGCAGCGTCCACAGCATGGCCGCCACACCCAGCCAGATAACCAGGGCTGACAAGCCATAGAACAGGGGCGGGTGGTTCTGCAGCTCGGCGTTCAGATCCAGAGCGGGGTTCTGTGCCTGGGCGCGCAGCAACTGATGTCTGCGCCACCAGCGCAGCGGCTGCCACAGCAAGGCGCTGGTGAACAGGCCCGCAGCGATGGAGATCAGCACCGCCGAAAATGCCCAGAGCATCAGCAGCCCCATCAACACCATCATCAAGCCCACCAACCAGATCATTGCCTCTGCCCCTCTATGTAATTGATAGCTGGCAGCGCATGATCTACCGAGACTAGAGCCTGTTTTTAACCCAAAAAAGAAAACGCGCTTGCTGCAGCCGCAGACAAGCGCGTTTGGGGGTGTGAGGTGAGCGATTAAGAGCAGGACTTGTTGTTGGCACCATGCATGCCAGCGGCCTTGGCTTCTGCCTCGGTCACATATTTGCCATTCTGGGTGGTGCCGTAGTAGCGGCTGCCCTGGCAGTGATAGACCTTGGTGTCCTCATTGGCCCAGACCTTGCCTGCGCCGCCGCCGGGCGCTGCAGTCTTGGCCGTCTTGCCACCGGCTGCAGCCTTGGCGGTTGCGTCCTTGTCTATGCCTTTGCGGCCGGAGCATGCGCCCTTGGAGGTCGCGGCTTCCATGGACGAGCCGTCATTGCAGACAAAAGTCTGCTTGCCGGACTTGGCTGCCGCAGGGGCTGCCTTGCTTGCGGGTGCAGCAGCGGGGGCGGCAGGCGCTGCGGGTGTTGCTGCCGCAGGTGCTGGGGTTGCTGCGGGTGCGGCAGCAGGAGTTGCCGCTTTGCTCGCCGGGGCCGCCGCAGGTGCTGCAGCGGGTGTTTGGGCAAAGCTGGCAAACGAGCCGCTGACCAGAGCGGAAGCCAGCAAGACTTTCCATGTGTTGCGCATACATGCACTCCAAGGTGGGTTTGACGTCACAAAACGCGTGACAGGCGAATGCTGCTACCGGCCTTGGCAATCTGCAAGCGTCCAACTGTCAATATCTGTTGTTTGGCAGGCCTTCAGCCTTCTTTAAGCCGCCTCAGGTGCCCGACACATAGGGGTTCATCTTGCGCTCGCGGCCAAAGCTGCTTTCGGGGCCGTGGCCGGGGATGAAGACCGTCTGGTCGCCCATGGGCCATAGGCGCTGCACGATGGAGTTGATCAGCTGCTGATGGTTGCCCTGAGGGAAGTCCGTGCGGCCAATGCTGCCGGCGAACAGCACATCGCCGACAAAGCAGCGGTCAATCTGTGGCGCATGGAAGACCACATGGCCGGGCGTGTGGCCGGGGCAGTGGCGCACGTTCAGCGTTTCCTTGCCAATCGTCACCGTATCGCCGTCATGCAGCCAGCGCGTGGGCACAAAGGGGTCGGAATGCGGAAAACCAAACATCGCGCCCTGCTGGGGCAGGCCGTCAATCCAGAACTGGTCGCCTTCCTGCGGGCCGATGATGGGCAACTGGTGCTTGGCGGCCATCTCGCTGGTGCCGCCCGCGTGGTCGATATGGGCGTGGGTAATCCACAGCGCCTTGAGGTTCAGGCCCAGGCGGTCGATCTCCCACTCGATCTGTTCGATATCCCCTCCGGGGTCGATGACGGCTGCGTCCATGGTCTGGTCGCACCAGACGATGGAGCAGTTCTGTTGAAAAGCGGTGACAGGGACGGTGTGGTATTGCAACATGGGTGACTTGTATTTTTTGCGCGTTTGC
This sequence comes from Comamonas testosteroni, assembly GCF_003569915.1. GTDB lineage: Bacteria > Pseudomonadota > Gammaproteobacteria > Burkholderiales > Burkholderiaceae_C > Comamonas > Comamonas testosteroni_D. Next base: position 17,578 of record NZ_KZ984462.1, read on the forward strand.
GTAGTCTCGCGGGCAGCGAACATCGCCAAGCATGCCATGACAGGCCATGGGCATCAAAAATGCCCGCCCGGACTTTAGCGGCATCCTCCATATGCGCTAGCACAGATGCGCGTGCTCCAAATTGGTGCATGCTGCTAAAAAGCATTGTGCTGCAAGGCAGCGGGCCAACGCTCCATCAAGAAGCGGCCCATCCCGGTTTCATTTTTCAGGCCGTGTCATGCCCGTGCAGACTTCGTTCCCAGCTCGCAAAAAGGAGCCGGAAGGAGGAGAGGGCGACGGCCTGGAGTCCAGATTTCAAAACTCCAGGAGACTCACTCTCATGTCTAGCAACCCCAACCAGCCTGCGCAGGGCCAAGCCCAGAGCAGTGGCTCCCAACGCATAGGCGTTCTACGGGAAACCTTCCCGCTGGAAAAGCGCGTCGCCACCGTGCCTGAAGTGGTCGAAAAGCTCATCAAGCTGGGCTTTAGCGTCTCCATCGAATCCGGCGCCGGTGAAGCGGCCAACTGCAGCGATGACGCTTACCGCGCTGCTGGCGCTGAAGTGCTGCCCAATGCGGCCGCTGTCTGGGCCGCTGCCGACATCGTCTTCAAGGTGCGCCCACCCAGCACCGAAGAAGTCGCGCTGATGCGCGAAGGCCAGATCCTGATCGACTTTATCTGGCCTGCCCAGAACCCCGAGCTGATGCAGCAGCTGGCCGCCAAGAAGGTCACGGTGCTGGCGATTGATGCGCTGCCCCGCACGCTCAGCCGCGCGCAGAAGATGGATGCGCTCACGTCCATGGCCGGTGTCTCGGGCTACCGTGCCGTGATTGAAGCGGCCAACGCTTTTGGCCGCTATTTCAACGGCCAGATCACGGCGGCAGGCAAGGTGCCTCCGGCCAAGGTATTTATTGCAGGCGCTGGCGTGGCCGGTCTGTCGGCCATTGGCACGGCAGCGGGCCTGGGCGCCATCGTGCGCGCCAACGATACGCGCGCTGAAGTGGCCGATCAGGTCACCTCGCTGGGCGGCGAGTTCGTCAAGGTCGACTACGAAGAAGAAGGCTCGGGCGGCGGCGGTTACGCCAAGGTCATGAGCGAGGGCTTTCAGGCCGCGCAGCGCCAGATGTATGCCCAGCAGGCCAAGGATGTGGACATCATCATCACCACGGCCCTGATCCCCGGCAAGCCCGCGCCCAAGCTGATTACGGCCGAGATGGTTGAATCCATGAAGCCCGGCAGCGTGATCGTGGACATGGCGGCCGAGCAAGGCGGCAACTGCGAACTGACCGTGCCCAATGAAGCCGTGGTGCGCCATGGCGTCACCATCATTGGCTATACCGATCTGGCGTCGCGCCTGGCCAAGCAATCGTCCACCTTGTACGCCACCAACTTGCTGCGCCTGACCGAAGAGCTGTGCAAGGCCAAGGATGGCGTGGCCGTGGTCAATATGGAAGACGACGCGATTCGCGGCCTGACCGTGGTCAAGGACGGTGCCATCACCTGGCCCGCACCGCCCATCGCCCAGGCACCCAAGCCCGCGCCCAAGCCTGCGGCAGCACCTGTGGAGCAGAAGAAGGGGGGGCACGGCCATGGCTCCAGCGGCCCGCTGCCCGCCAAGACGCTGGCCATCATCTTTGCTGTGGCGGCCGTGGCGTTCTGGTTTATCGGCGCTTATGCGCCTGCGGCCTTCCTCGGCCACTTCACGGTGTTTATCCTGGCCTGCTTTATCGGCTACATGGTGGTGTGGAATGTGACGCCTGCGCTGCACACGCCGCTGATGAGCGTGACCAACGCCATCTCATCCATCATCGCCATTGGCGCGCTGGTGCAGATTGCACCGCCTGATACGGCGGGCTCGGGGCGGCCTGATGAGCTGATTCGCTGGCTGGCCTTTGCCGCGATTGTGCTCACGGCTGTGAATATGTTTGGCGGCTTTGCCGTCACCCGCCGCATGCTGGCCATGTTCCAAAAATAAGAAGAACGAGAAGAGAGAAACACCATGTCCCAAAGTCTCGCAACCGTGGCCTATCTGGGGGCCGCTATTTTGTTCATCCTCAGTCTGGGTGGCTTGTCCAACCCCGAAACCTCGCGCCGCGGCAATCTGTTTGGCATGATCGGCATGGCCCTGGCCGTGCTGGCCACCGTGTTTGGCCCACGTGTCGGCGCATCTGGCGTGGCCTGGATCGTCGGCGCACTGGTCGTTGGCGGTGGCATTGGCCTGTATGCGGCCAAGGTCGTGAAGATGACACAGATGCCCGAGCTGGTCGCGCTGATGCACAGCCTGGTCGGTCTGGCGGCCTGTCTGGTCGGCTTTGCCAGCTATGTCGATACATCGACCCAGCTGCAGGGCGCTGAAAAGCTGATCCACGAAGTCGAAATCTATGTTGGCATCCTGATCGGTGCCGTGACCTTCTCGGGTTCGCTGATCGCCTTTGGCAAGCTCAACGGCAAGATTGGCGGCAAGCCGCTGCTGCTGCCCGGCCGTCACTGGCTCAATCTGGTGGCGCTGCTGGTCGTGATCTGGTTTGGCCGCGAATTTATCCGCGCTGAAACCGTGCAGCAAGGCATGCTGCCGCTGATCGTGATGACGGTGATCGCGCTGCTGTTCGGCATCCACATGGTGATGGCGATTGGCGGTGCCGACATGCCCGTGGTCGTGTCCATGCTCAACAGCTACTCGGGCTGGGCCGCTGCTGCCACTGGCTTCATGCTCAGCAACGACTTGCTGATCGTGACCGGCGCGCTGGTGGGCTCTTCTGGCGCAATTTTGAGCTACATCATGTGCCAGGCCATGAACCGCAACTTCATCAGCGTGATTGCTGGCGGCTTCGGCTCGGGCGCTCCCGCCAAGAAGGCGGCCGACGGCGCTGCCGCAGAACCTCAGGGCGAAGTCACCCCTGTCAGCGCGGCTGAAACCGCCGAGCTGCTGCGCGACTCCAAGAGCGTCATCATCGTTCCCGGTTACGGCATGGCTGTGGCCCAGGCCCAGCACACGGTCAACGAAATCACCAAGACCTTGCGCGACAAGGGCGTGCAGGTGCGCTTTGCGATTCACCCCGTGGCGGGCCGCATGCCCGGCCACATGAACGTGCTGCTGGCCGAAGCCAAGGTGCCTTACGACATCGTGATGGAGATGGACGAGATCAACGAAGACTTCCCTGATACGGACGTCGCCATCGTGATCGGTGCCAACGACATCGTGAACCCCGCTGCGCAGGACGACCCGACCAGCCCCATCGCCGGCATGCCGGTGCTGGAAGTCTGGAAGGCCAAGACCTCGATCGTGATGAAGCGAAGCATGGCCTCGGGCTACGCCGGTGTGGACAACCCTCTGTTCTACAAAGAGAACAATCGCATGCTTTTCGGTGACGCAAAGAAAATGCTTGATGAGGTGTTATCAGCCCTGAAGGGCTGATAACGGGAAGCACCCCCTGAGGCGTTGCGCGCCTTCCCCCTCTCTCGCTTCGCGGGAGGGGAACGACACCTTCGGTGCGGGGCGGCCCTTCCTCGGTGTCTCTGAGTTGGGCTCTGCTTGTTTTTCAAACGCCTGTGGCTTGCCACGGGCGTTTTGCTTTTTTACAGATGCTGAACCGCAATCTCACCCAGCAGCAGGACCGAGATCAGCAACATCAAGGTGCCAGACAGGCGCGACACGATGAGGGCTGCAGTGGGGCGTGAGCGCAGAACGCTTTGCGAGCCCCAGCCCACGCCGAAATAGACCACAGCGCAGCTGGCGGCATGCACGGCCCCCAGCGCCATGATTTGCGCAAACACGGGCCATTCGTCGGCGGGGTGCACAAACTGCGGCAGCAGGGCCAGCAGCAGCAAAAGCAGCTTGGGGTTCAGGCCACTGACGCTGGCACCTTTGACGGTCCATTGCCAGCGCGTGCCAGCCTCTGCCTCGTCCGCGCTGCTGATGGTGGCGGGGCTACGCCACATGCCTATGCCCATCCAGGCCAGATACAGCGCGCCGGTGGCGGTCAGTGCGGTGAGCAGGGCCGGGTTGCGCGCCACCAGTGCGCCGACACCCGCTGCCACGGCCAGTGTGGCCAGTAATGCGCCGCAGGCCAGGCCCACGGTGGCGGGCAGCACCAGTCGCTTGCCGCGCAGCCCCGCAGAGATCACATAGGCCCAGTCGGCCCCCGGAGTGAGGACCAGAAGAAAAGACACTGCCCAGAATGCAGCCACGGTGGCGAACGACACGGAATTCCCTCGAATTGAAGTGAGGTAGAGAGAATATGGAAGGCCTGCGAGAATGTGCTCTCAATAATCGCCAAGAACTGGCTTGAAATTGGAAGAAATTGCCTCGTGAAATCGCTTGATCGAAAAATTCTTGCTGCGCTGGAAAATGATGGCCGCCTGACGGTGACGGAACTGGCCGAGCAGGTGGGGCTAAGTCTCTCGCCCTGCCACCGCCGCGTGAAGGCACTCGAAGAGTCCGGCGTGATTCGCGGCTACCGGGCCGAGTTGGACCCGGCCGCGCTGGGGCTGGATTTTTCCTCGCTGGTGTTTGTGACGCTCAAGGACAGCAAGTCCGTGCCAGCGTTTGAGGAAGCCGTGGCGCAACTCGACAACGTGATTCAGGCCCAGCGCCTGTTTGGCGACCCGGACTATCTGCTGCAGGTGGTTGTGCGTGATTTGCCTGCCTACCAGCGCCTGTACGACGAGGAGCTGACCCGTTTGCCGGGCTTGCTGCGCCTGACTTCCACGCTGGTGATGAAGCATGTGGTGATCAACCGGCCACTGACTTCGGCGATGGAGTAAGCCATGAAAAAGCGCCGGTGACTTGCATCAGCGGCGCTTGGGGGTGGTCAGTTTGCTCCTGATTTAAAAGCGGTCAGTCCTGGTTCGTCAAGGACTATGGCCTCAAAAAGCCATCAAAACAAGATAAACCCGAGACTATCAGCTCCTAGGTCAGGAGCGAATGATTCAGGAGCCCAGCTTGAGCGTGCCCTTCATCAAAGCCGCGTGGCCTGGGAAGGAGCAGAAGAAGGCGTAGTCCGTGCCAGCCTTGAGCTTGCTTGCATCGATGTCGAACTTGGTGGTCTCGCCGCCACCGATGAGCTTGGAGTGCGCCAGCACGCGCGCGTCGCCAGCCTTCACATAGTCGGCGCCAGCACCAGCGGCAATGCCATCGTTGACCACGGCCTGCATATCGGCCGCAGTGCTGATGACGATGTTATGGCCCATGGCGGTTTTGGGCATCTTGCCCACGTGCTTCAGAGTCACGCTGAACTTCTTGCAGGACTTGGGCACATCGATGCTTTTGACATTGAACTGCATGGCGTCGTTGCCTTCAACAACGGCTTCACAGCCTGCCGCCATGGCGGGGGCGCTCAGGGCGCCAGCTGCACACAGGGTCAGGGTCATCAGAATCTTCTTCATTGGCTTTTCCTTTTTCTAAAGCAAAACGGGAATCGGTCCGGCGCTTTCGCTATCTGGGTTCCGCATTTCATTTTTTCCAAAAGAAGAGCTACAAACCCAATACAGATCATGCTCTCATGGGTTGCAGTGTTGCACCTTGCGTTAAAGCAAGTACTTGTGGCTGTAAGCGCTGACCTGCTTCGAAGCCTTGGCTGGCGTTGCCCGTGCTTCAGATCGACATGTCGTAGCCAATCGTGATGGGTGCGTGGTCGGAGAATTTCTCGCCCTTGTAGATGGACTCGGTGCGCGCCAGGGCGGCAATTGCTGGCGTGGCCAGGTGGTAGTCCAGACGCCAGCCCACATTGTTCGCATAGGCCTGGCCCCGGTTGCTCCACCATGTGTAGCAGGCATCCGTGGTGTCGGGCTGAAGCTGACGATAAACGTCAACCAGACCGCCGGTGATTTCAGTCTTGTGCAACAACTTTGTCATCCAGTCGCGCTCTTCGGGCAGGAAGCCGCTGTTTTTCTGATTGCCGCGCCAGTTCTTCAGGTCTTCCTTCTGGTGGGCGATATTGATGTCCCCGCACAGAATGAAATCGCGCTCGCCCTTGAGCTTCATCAGGTGGGCGTGCATCTTGGCCAGAAAGCGGAACTTGGCATCCTGACGCAGCTCGCCCGAGCTGCCGCTGGGGAAATAGGCGCTGATGATGGACAGCTTGCGCGCCGGCGTGTCGAAGCGGGCTTCGACATAGCGGCCCTCGGCGTCGAACTCTTCGATGTCAAAGCCGACCACCAAGTCCGTCGGCTCGTGGCGGGTGTAGATGCCCACGCCCGAGTAGCCTTTTTTCTCGGCAAAGTGAAAGTAACCCTTCATGCCGGCCAACACCTCAAAGCGCCCGGCCATATCTGGAGCCTGGGCCTTGATTTCCTGGACACAAATACAATCCGGCGCAGTGGCTGCGATCCAGGCTTCAGCGCCTTTGGTCGTTGCAGAGCGGATACCGTTGAGGTTGAGGCTGGTTAATTTGAACAAGGATGAATCCATGGTGGTAGATAAGCAGCCAATGGACGGTGCAGACCGTCTGGCGCAGGAATTTGTGCAGTTTGCCGTTGATTCGGGTGTGCTGCGCTTTGGCGAATTCAAGACCAAGGCCGGGCGTCTGAGCCCGTACTTCTTCAATGCTGGCCTGTTCGATGATGGCGCCAAGATGGCCCGTCTGGCTGAATTCTATGCAAAAGCCATTCTGGCCAGCGGCATCGAATTCGATATGGTCTTTGGCCCCGCCTACAAAGGCATTCCTCTGGCGGCCACCGTGGCCGTGGAGCTGGCCCGCAACGGCAAGAACGTGCCCTTTGCCTACAACCGCAAGGAAGCCAAGGACCACGGCGAAGGCGGCACCCTGGTGGGCGCACCGCTCAAGGGCCGCGTGCTCATCATTGACGATGTGATGAGCGCCGGCACCGCTGCGCGCGAGTCGATTGCCATCATCAAGGCCGCAGGTGCCGAGCCACACGCCGTGGCCATTGCGCTGGATCGCCAGGAAATGGCCACCGAAAATGGCCAGGACGTGCCCCACAGCGCCGTGCAGTATGTGCGCAACCAACTGGGCATGAAGGTTTGCGCGATTGCCAAATTGGCCGATTTGTTGCTTTATCTCGAGCAGCAAGGCAGCGACGCGGGTCGCGAGCACCATGAACGCGTGCTGGCCTACCGCCAGCGCTACGGCGTCAACGACAAGGATTAAACAGGCAAATGAAGCAGGTGTTGCATGCAAAACTGAGTTTGTATGTCGGGGCCATCATCTGGGCAGGGGCTGTGCTGGCAGAGTCCCCGCCCGTCACGGGTGGAACCATCTACACCTGCACGGATGCCAGCGGGCGGCGCATCACGGCGGACCGCCCCATCGCCACCTGCGTGGACCGCGAGCAGCGCGTGCTGGGCAATACCGGCGTGGAGCTGCGCCGCGTGGCCCCCACGCTGACCGAGCAGGAGCGCAACGCCCAGGACGCCAAGCGCCGCCAGGAGCTGGCCGAGCACCAGCGCCTGCGCGAAGAACGCTCGCGCGAGCGCGCCATGCTGCTGCGCTACCCCAATCAAGGCGTGCATGACGCGGCGCGCGGCGAGGCGATTGCGCAGGTCAACGATGTGGTTGCAGTCGCGCAGTCGCGCCTGACCGAGCTCAAGGCGCGCCGTCGCAAGCTCGATACCGAGATGGAGTTCTATCAGAAGGACCCCAAGAAGGCTCCGGCCAGCCTGCGCCGCCAGATCAAGGAAAACGACGAGTCTCAGGACGAGCAGCTGCGCTTTCTGAAGCAGCAGGACGAGGAAAAGCAGCGCATCAACCAGCGCTTTGATGTGGAGCTGCAGCAACTGCGCAAGCTCTGGGGCCAGGCCCAGACCTCGTCCTCGAATTAATCAGTCCTGCTGCACGGCCTTGTGCATGGCCATGACCCGCCCCAGCAGCAGGGCAGCCACCCACGCCACGCCGCCAATGATCAGCGGCATCTGCACCAGCAGTGATGACTGGGCCAGCAGCATCAGCGCATCGGCCTGCCACAGCGTGGCATACCCCTTGAACAGGCCATAGCCCAGCCACAGCAGCAGGCCTGCGCTGGCGATGGAGGCCATGCTGCGCATATTGCGCCCGTCACGGCTGGCGGCGGGAATGCGCAGCGCAGCGCGCCACAGCCAGCCCATGGCGGCCAGCACCAGCAGCACGCAGGCCGCCACCGACAGCGGCAGCCAGAGCGAAAGAGGAATCATCGACATGGCGCCGCACTTTAGCCCACAAAACAAAATGCCCACCGAAGTGGGCATTCATGGGCGGCGGCGCCGGACTCAGGCAGCTTGCCAGACGCCCGGGCTGCCTGCGACGGCCTGCACGCCCAACACGGCGGCGTGGCGGCTCAGCAGCTCGTCAAAGGTCTTGGCCGAATCACTGCTGGCAGCACTGCCTTCGTACTCGGTCGCCACCTGGGCTGCGGTGAAGGAATGGGAGCCGAAGCTTTGCACGATGTTGCGCAGCTTGTCGAGGTTGGGGGTGAACACGGCGTTCATGGCAACTCCTTGAGGGCAATCAAACCAGCAGTTCAGACAGTGTAGCCCGCAGCGCTGGCCCGGCAAGAGTGAATGCCGCGATGCAGGTTCACTGGTTGAGCGAGAGCAAGGTGCGGATCACATCGGAGCGAGTGATTACACCCGTCAGCAGCTCTCCACGCTGCACGGCAATGAACTGCACGGTGTGCGAGGCCAGCTCGTGCAGCAGATCACCCACGGGTGTGGATTCCTGCACGCACAGCTCGGGTTCGCGCATCAGGTCTTTGGCCACCGATGGGCTTTGGGTGCTGCGCAGCGGCTTCAGGCGCTGCCACAGGCTTTGCTGTTGGCGGGCACGGTGGCCTTGCCACAGCCAGTCAAACAGATCGGCGCGCAGCACGCGGCCAATCAGCCGGCCCTGTTCGTCAATGACCGGCAGGCTTTTGATGAGGTGGCGGTGAAAGAGATCGGCCACTTCTTCCAAAGGCGTTTGTGCGCCGATGGTCAGCAGCTTGGCGGACATCACCTCGGCGCAGCGCACAGCAGCAAAGCGGCGCTTGATGGCGTCTTCTTCCGCCGCGGCCAGCAGCGCACCCAGGTCGTCGGGCGTGAGGTTGTAGCTCTGGTCGAAGCGTTGCAGCAGTTGCTTGAGGTCCTGCGCGTTCAGGGCCAGGCGGGACGGTGCAGCCTGCGCGGGTGCAGGCTGCGGCGGCTGGTGCAGATAGGGGCGGCCACAGGCGCGGTGGTAGAGCACGCCCACGGCGGCCAGCACGCCTGACAGCACAGCCATGGGAATGAGCAGATGCCAGCCCAGCGGCAGCATCTGCGCTGCGCCCAGCACCGTCAGCAGCGCCACGGCACCGCCGGGCGGATGCAGCGAGCGGGTCAGCAGCATCAGCGCGATGGCTCCCGCCACGGCCAGCGCCGCCAGTGCGGTCTGCGACAGCCAGGGAAAGGCCCAGAGCAGCAGCAAGGTGTAGAGCGCCGAGACGGTATTGCCCACCACGCAGTTCCACGGCTGGGCCAGCGGGCTGCTGGGCACGGCAAACACCAGCACGGCGGTGGCGCCCAGCGGCGCGAACAGGAACAGGGTGTGGGGAAAGAAATGGTCTACCAGACCCACCAGAATGCTGGCCAGCGCCAGACCCAGGCCAGCCCCGATGCCGGAGCGCGCCAGATCACGCCAGGAGGGGCGGGTGGTGACAGGCCCCAGGCGCTGCCATAGCGTTTGAAGAATGGACATGCAGCCTCTGCAGATTCATCAAAATTGATAGCAATCTGCCTATTGTTTTATTGGACTATGACCTGTTTCTATCAAAAAAAGCCCCGCAAGATCGTTGCAGGGCTTTTGCGGTGCAGTCCTGATCAGGCGGCGCTTTTCACGGCTCCGGCGCTGATGACTTCGGCCAGTGGCTTGCGGCCAGACGGCACTTCGCGCTCACGCAGGTCGTCGGGCAGGCTGGCGGCGTCGCCTTGGCGGCCCACGGCGATCACGCATTCGGGCATCAGATGTTCGGGCAGGCCTAGCACCTTCTGCGCCTCTTCGGCGGAGAAGCCGCCCATGGCGTGCGTGGCCAGGCCCATGGCGTGGGCTTCCAGCGCCAGATAGCCCCAGGCGCAGCCTGCGTCAAAGCTGTGCTTGCCAGCCGATGCCTGCTTGTCCGACAGCAGCACAATCAGCGCGCCCGCATTCAGGCACCAGCGGCGGTTGGCTTCGTTGGGGATGTTGGAGAACGCAGCCCAGTTGGCGTCGTCGCGCAGCGCATAGGCAAACAGCCAGGGCTGCTTGTTGCTGGCCGAGGGTGCCCAGTGGGCGGCTTCCACCAGTTGCTCGACCTGGGCGGTGGTCAGAGCTTCGGGCACAAAAGCGCGGGGCGACATGCGCTGCAGAAACTGGGGATGGATGGGAGTGGCAGAGGTTCTGGTGGTCATCGTGAAATCCGGAAACAGAAAGGCCCGGCGTCGCAAGGTGCGCGCCGGGCCTGAAACGATAGCGCAAGCTCCGGCTTTGTGCTCGGAGCTTTGCACTCAGGACTTGTTGTTCTGGCTCATGTTGCGCATATGGCGCTCCATGCGGATCATCACCAGCACCATCACCACCATCACCAGGCAAGTCACCAGCATGGTGATGAAGGCCGTCTCCACGCTGGTGAAGTCCCACTTGTGGGCATCGGGGTCTTCGCCACGCATTTTCTGGGCCGTGCGATCGAATGCCATGGTGTAGTTGGTCAGCAGCGTGGTCACGATCTGTGTGGCTGGCTGTTTTTGCAGCTTGGCAGACAGTTGTTCATTGGCCAGCACCAGTTGCAGACCGGCGGGCAGGCCGTTGATGTAGGCAGCGTACGAGCCTTCGCCATGCTCGATCTCGGCCAATTGGGCGCGTTCGTGGATTTCGGAGGCCAGATTGACCGGGTCGCTCAGCATTTCGTCATCTGCGGCAGCAGCATCGGCTGCGGCGGCCGCTGCGGCGTCCACCGCTGCGCGGGCCATCATGTCTTCACGGGTCAGGCTGATGCGGCGGGCTGTCCAGGCGGCGTCCACCTCGGCGGCGGCGGCGTCAGCGGCTTCCTTGTCGCAGCAGGAGTTCTCGCGCGCTTCGCGCATCTTGATCTGGCGGGCTACTTCATCCGCCGAGGGAATGGCATCGCCCTTGAGCAGCGGGTGAACCGGGTCCAGCCCCTGGCTGCTGTTTTCCTTCTCGACGCGCTTGCGTGCAGCCGTGTCCTTGTAGATAAAGCCGCGCAGCAGGCCATCCGCCTTCTGGAAGCTGGGGCGCAGCGCCGGGTCGGCCAGGCGCTTTTCCATGGCCACCTGATTGCTCATGCCGTTGAGGTCACGGCCGGTTTCCTCTTCCATGAACTTCAGGTCCAGCTTGGCATCCTTCCAGTCCAGCGGCGTCTGCGTCGCGGCGTAGGCCGCATCGGGCTTCTTGGGCTTGAGCTGGTCCCAGCCCCACATGCCCATGCCGATCAGAGCAAAGACGGAAAATGCCAGCAAAACAATGCGCACGAGGAAGACCAGAACATCCTCGATGCGGCGAAAAATAGTGAACATGCAACAAATCCTTTAAAAAATGAGACTGCTGCGACGCTTCAAGCTATGAAATTCGCAGCATCCTGTGGCTGGCATTCTAAAAAACGCCAAGCGGCGTCTTAGTTTTTTACAACTCAAATCACACTTCGGTTGGTGCTTGCTTCGCCGGCATGGCTTTGCGGCATTGAAAGGGGAATTGGTGCGATTGGCGAGCAGCGCTGCGCAAATGCAACAGATTGCACCCAAGATTCGTGGCGATATATCCAATCCGCTGTAATAGGGTTTTCACGGATCGCAGGGCAAGACCATGGCCAAGACATCGCTGGACAAATCGAAGATCAAGTTTTTGCTGCTCGAAGGCATCCATCCCTCCGCGCTCAAGGTGCTGCACAACGCGGGCTACACCAACGTGGAAACGCTGACCGGTGCGCTCGAAGGCGAGGAGCTGAAGGCAAAAATAGCCGATGCGCACTTTGTCGGCATCCGCTCGCGCACCCAGCTCACGGCCGATGTGTTCGAGGCTGCGCACAAGCTGGTGGCCGTGGGGTGCTTTTGCATTGGCACCAACCAGGTCGATCTGAACGCGGCGCGAGAGCGCGGTGTGGTGGTGTTTAACGCGCCCTTCTCCAACACTCGCTCGGTGGCCGAGCTGGTGCTGGGCGAAGCGATCTTGCTGCTGCGCGGCATCCCTGAAAAGAACGCGGTTTCGCACCGTGGTGGCTGGAAGAAAAGCGCCGACAACTCGTTCGAGATTCGCGGCAAGACGCTGGGCATCGTCGGCTACGGCTCCATCGGCACGCAGCTGTCGGTGCTGGCCGAAGGTCTGGGCATGAAGGTCGTTTTCCACGACGTGGTCACGAAGCTGCCGCTGGGCAATGCGCACCAGGCCGCCAACCTGAACGAGCTGCTGGGCCAGGCCGATATCGTCACCCTGCATGTGCCCGAGCTGGCATCGACGCACGGCATGATGGGCCCAGCGCAGATTGCGGCCATGAAGCCCGGCAGCATCCTCATCAATGCATCGCGCGGCACGGTGGTCGATATCGATGCGCTGGCCGAGGCCTTGAAAACCGGCAAGCTGCTGGGCGCGGCGATTGACGTCTTCCCCACCGAGCCCAAGAGCAACAAGGACGAGTTCCAGTCGCCGCTGCGTGGCATGGACAACGTCATCCTCACGCCGCACATCGGCGGCTCGACCATGGAAGCGCAGGCCAATATCGGCCTGGAAGTGGCGGAAAAGCTGGTCAAGTACAGCGACAACGGCACGACGACTTCGGCCGTCAACTTCCCCGAAGTGGCGCTGCCCGAGCACCCCGGCCATAACCGCCTGCTGCATGTGCACGAGAACCGGCCCGGCATTCTCTCGGCCATCAACCAAGTGTTTGCCGACAATGGCATCAACGTGGCTGGCCAGTACCTGCGCACCGACGAGAAGGTGGGCTATGTGGTGATCGACATCGACGCCAAATCGTCGGCGCTGGCGCGTGAAAAGCTCTCGCAGATCCCCGGCACCATTCGCTGCCGCGTGCTGTTCTAAGCAAACAAAAAAGGAGACTGCGGTCTCCTTTTTTCATAGCTGCTAGCCTATATGCTGCTTAGACTAGCAGCGCTTTTGAATCGAATTTTTGATCAATTGCTCGCGCAGCGGCGTGATGAACTGTGAGCCTGGGGCCGCCTCTTTGGGAAAGATCAGAAAGTACTGCGGCTGCAGATACAGCAGCAGGCTGTGCTCGTCCTCGGCCCAGGCAATGATGTGATCCCAGGGCAAGCGGCCTTCACTGTCCGGGCCGGTAAGCAACTGCCCATCGCGCAGCTCGGCATGAAATTGCTCATGCAGAGCGGGTGTGTTGCGGTAGGTGTCGAGCAACTGCGGCAATTGCGTCAGCGTCCAGGTAATCCATGGGTAGATGAGGCCGAGCAAACCCGCCAGCGCAAACCAGTACGGGCCTTTGTACAGGCTGCTGGCGATGATGAAGAGACTCAGCGCGCAGGTCATCAGCCGCAGCAGCTTTTGAGCCGGGCTTTTGAACGAGACATGCAGGCGCTGCGCGGCAATGAATTGCGCCTCGGTAATCTGGTAGCTCAGCGCCGTCATGCGGGCCTGGCTCATTGACGCGGCGGGCCTACCTGGGTCAGCAATTGCTCGCGCAAAGGCGTGACAAAGTGCGACTGCGGGTCCACGTCCTTAGGCACGATGATGAACAGGCGCGGCTGCAGGTACAGCAGCAGGCTGTCTTTGTCCTCGGCCCAATGGGTGATGAGCTTCCATGGCAATGTGCCTTGGCCGTTTTCGGACTGGACATGCAAAACCCCGTCGCGCAGCGCCACATGGCTTTGCTGGTGCAATGACGGAGAGTTGCGAAAGGTCTTCAGCAGCCGAGGGCGCATCAGATATTGCGACCCATATAGCGCCAGCCTGGCTACCGGTTTGATGTGGAAGCCCAGCAGGCAGCTGTAGGCAAAACCGGTCAAAGCCAGAATGTAGTTATGCGCAAGCAGTCCCGCGCCAAGAATGGGCAGACCCAGAATGCCGCACCCCGTAATCACCCACTTGAGCCAGCGCGGCTTGAACGAGAAATACAGGCGCTGCGCGTCGCAGAATTGCTTTTCGGTCAGGGTGTAGGTCAGTTCAGCCATGCGCGCATGATACGGGCGCGTGCTGAGCGGCAGGCGCCGGATGCCGTCTTTTACAGCGCACGCAGGCAGGTCTGCACTTCTTCGGTATTCCAGGCCTTGCCAAACAGATAGCCCTGGCCGATCTGGTAGCCGCAGTCCTGCAAAATCTTGCGCTGGGCTTCGGTTTCCACGCCTTCGGCCACCAGATCCAGATTCAGGCTGGGGCCCAGATGACCCACGGCCTGGATGATGGCGCGGATGGTGGGGTCGTGCTCGATGCGCTGCACAAAGTCCTTGTCGATCTTCACGCAGTCCACCGGGTAGTCGCGCAGGTGCGCAAGCGACGACTGGCCCGTGCCAAAGTCGTCCAGCGCAATGCGCACGCCTTGGCTCTTGAGCAGCTTGAGCGCACGAATCACGTACTCCGATCCGCGCTCGCCCAGCATGTGCTCGGTGACTTCAACTTCCACCAGACTGGTGGGCAGGTTCAGATGCTCCAGGTGGCCCAGCAGACGTTCGGCATAGTCGTCACGCAGAAATTCCACGGGCGCCGCGTTCAGTGAAACTGGCACCACGGGCAGGCCCAGCCTGCGCCATTTGCGTAGATTGCACAGCACCTTGGTGCGCATGACTTCACCGATGCGCGAAGCCAGTTCGTAGTCGTTGAATGCCGCCCACACGCTGGCGGGCGTTTGCAGGCGGCCATCTTCGTCCTGCCAGCGCAGCAGGGCTTCAAAGCTGACCACACGGCCATCGGCCATGCTGACCTTGGGCTGGAAGTAAGGCGTGATGGCGTCCAGACGCAGAATCTGCCGCGCGCATTCCAGCTGTGCAGCGGCGGTTTCAGCGGCTTGCAGCATGGAGGTGTCAAACATGCGAATGCCGCCGCGCCCACCGGCCTTGAGGTCGTTGAGGGCGGTGTCCGCGCACCTCATCAGCGCTTCGGAATCTGCCGCATCTGCGGGGTAGAGCGCGCAGCCAATGCTCATGCCACCGTTGATGTGCTTGCCGACATAGGTGATGGGCGAGTCCATCTGGGCGCGCACCAGCGAGGCGATCTCGATCAGCTCTGGCGCGCCCTTGATCTGCTCGACGATGACAGCAAACTCATCGCCGCCCAGGCGTGCCACCATGGCATTGGCGGGCAGCGCGCCTTGGAGCCGACGCGAGAGCACGCGCAGCAGATGGTCACCTGCGGGGTGGCCCAGGGTGTCGTTGATGTTCTTGAAATAGTCCAGATCCAGCAGCAGCAGACCCACGGCGCGCTTTGATGATTCTGCGCTGCTCAGCGCGTGCTTGAGGCTCTGGTTGAAGCAGCGGCGGTTGGGCAGATTGGTCAGCTCGTCGCGCTCGCTGGTCACGCGCAGGCGCTGCTCTGCGTTGCGCTGCGCCGTGACATCGCGCGATACGCACAGAATGCTGGTGACCTTGTTGCTGGCATCCAGAATGGGGGTGAGGATGTTGTCCCAGTGCTGCGGGGCGTGGCCGGGGATCACGCTCATGCCCGTGAAGCGCGCGTTATGGCCCTTGATGGCTGAATTCAGCGCGCGCTGGCCCTTGGCGCGAATGCTGTCGGGCAGCAGGCCCAGCCAGCGCTGGCCAAAGCCGGTTTCCGGCCCCACGCCCAGCGCTTCACAGCCGGAGCGGTTCATGTGTGCCAGCGTGCCGTCCACATTGAGGATCTTGATGCAGTCCACGCTGGCGTCCAGCATGTCTTTTTGCATGCCCAGGCTGCGATACAGGTCCTGCTGGGCCATGATGCGGTCGTGGATGTCCATGCCGCAGACATGCCAGTGCGTCATGTGGGTGCGATTGTCCTGATGGCATTGCGCTGCCAGCAGCGCCCAGCGCCAGGTGCCGCTATGGTGACGCAGGCGGTACTCGCCCTGAAAGCTGGCACCGGTGTTCAAAGCCTGCTGCCAGAGCTGGCGGGCGTGAAACTCGTCGTCGGGGTGCAGGCACTGCAGCCAGCTGGTGTCTGCTTCGCTGGTGCCCGTAAAACTCGTCCAGGCCTGGTTGTGAAACAGGGTGCTGCCGCTCTGGTCGGTCACCCAGATCAACTGAGGCAGGGCGTTGAGCGCCTCGAAAGCGGGTTTGCGTACGGTTTGCGCAGAGTTCCCCAGCCCCAGTGATGGCAGACCTGTGGTGCCCAGGACGGAAAAACCTTCTCCGGGACGGCGGCGGGATGAATAACCCATGGAAACTCCTTAAGCGGGGCGCGACGGCTTTTTTCTCTCTTTAGCGATCGGTCAGCGTAGCCCGGTGCGGAATTTCTGAAAGTCAGACATGTTTGATACAAAGGGAAACTTTGTAAAGGATCGCCAAATAGTAGGCGCAAACCTACAAATGACTCCGCTGTCCTGATGTGGAGGCATGGCAGGCCAATGCTAGGCTGGGGCTGCTGTACTTTGTGGATCTTTGTGCCTTCTTTGGGGCTTCTTCTACCGACGCGTTCCAAGCCAATGAAAAAAGACTTTTTTGCACCACCCGAGCAACCCCGTGATGACGAACCATTTCGCCGCGGCAACTTCAGCTGTGCCTATCTCTGGAGAGAGGAAGTCAGCAGCGTGGACGAGCTGCTGAAAGAGCTCGATGCCCTGAGTGCCGCAGACCCCGACAGCCGCTATCTGAGCACGCTTGATGACATCAACCAGTGCAGCTACACCTGCGGCCATGCAGGGCAGGACGAGCGCCTGGAACTGGAAGAGCCTGAAGACGAAGCGGTGGACTGGGAAGACCCTGTGCAGGTCGCTGCCTGGGAGCAGAAGGCACTGCAGCACCGCGTGCAGCAACTGGGCAACCCCGCTCTGGCGCAAAGCTGGGAGCAGGTCTGCGGCAGTCTGGGCACGCAGGCTGAGGATGTGCAGGCCCTGCTGGCCGTCAACCGCGAGCCAGATCAGTTGCTCGATGAGGTGATCTATGTGCAGCGCATAGCGGTCGATAGCGATGACCTCAAGATTGCAGCCCAGCCCAATGGCTACTTCAGCGCCGACTGGGACACGTTTCAGAACCACGCCATCATTCGCCATCTGGCAACGCAGTATGGCTACCGCTTCTTTGCCATGGGGGCGGCATGGATGGGCTTTGTGCGTCCGGAGCCGCCCGATCGCGGCCAGGCCGCGCAACTGGTGGCTGACTTGCGCGAGTTGTATGGCAAGGGCAACGATGAGGTGCACAGCCACGCAGGCTGGGCCGAGCTGGCGCTGCTGCTGCAGGAGCGCCGAACGCTGATGCTGGGCTATACCGAGGACATGGCGGCCAGCGTCGGATTGGAAGACGACGACTGAGCAAGGCGGCAATGAGTCTTTTGGGTTCTCGCTCCTGCCCCGACTGCGGTGCAACCAAGCGCCGCCGAGTCCAGGGCGGGCCGGGCGGTTTCTGGCGCTATGAATGCCTGCATTGCGGCAGGGAATACAGCGACGGCGTGGACCCTCTAGGTCCTGAGGAGAAAGTGCAAGCTCTGCGCCTGAGCCTCAACGGCGAGAACGTGAACCTGCCACCGCTCGATGTGAACAAATGGCTGCGCAGGCTGACGTTTTTTACGGCTACCGCTATTGTGGCGCTGGGACTGGGTCTGTGGGCCAGTCAGCACTTCCAGCAGGGGGCAGCTCCGGCGGCGCAAAAGAAGAGCATGCCCATGCTGGGCTCTACCCTGTACGAGGGTGCAGGCAAGCAGCACTTCATTAGGGTGTTTTTGCAGCAGGAAAGCGAGCCACTTGTGCTGCAGACCGTGGTCGATGAATTTGAAAGCGGGCGGCGCCTGGCCGCGCCGCAGCAGTTCAGCTTTGATGCAAGGGACAAGGCGGGTGCAAAGCCGGACTGGGCGCAGTTTCGCCAGTACTCCGACGGCAATCTCTATATGGTTTTGCAGAACCGGCAATTTCTGGTTTTCAACCCGCTGGTGCATCAGTTCAGCGATATGACCGAGGGGCTCAAGCAGCTGTTTCCCAAGGAGCTGGGGGTCGGCATTGACTACGTTGAATTTCAAGGCGATGAATGGCCCGATGCGCTGCGAGTGCAGTCTGGTGGCCAACACTTCTATGTGAACTGGCTGGCCCGCGTGATTGCGCCGCAAGAGCGGGCTGCGGAAGTCTTTGCCAAGGCGGCAAGAAACTACACCGATGTATGGCAGGGTTATGCGTTCCGGCCCGATGGTGAAGGCGAGCCCGGCAGCAGCTATTTGCTGAGCTTTCTGGGCAAGAGCGCACCGGGGCAGATGCGGCACATGCCGCAGCTCGTGGTGTATTCGCTCGATACCGCTATCAAAGGCGGCTTCGACGAATATCAGCCCATTGGTGATGACCTGGCGCTGAAAAACGCGGATGCTCGATCGCCAGGGTTGATTACGGTAACAGCTGTGCCGCCGATGAAGTCCGTGAAGGGCGGGCGTGTGCTGGCCATGAATGATTCGCGTGTTCTGGTGACTTTTGACAGCCTGGAAGCAGGCGGCAGGGGCGCGGTGCTGCAGATGCTCAACACCTCCAACCAGCAACTGGTCTGGAGCGAAAAGCTGAGCGCCATGCCACTGATCAAAGGCGATCTGCAACTGCAGGCCAGTGCCATCCAAAACGGCTTCTATCTGCGCAATGGCTATGCCGAGCCCGCGTTGATGATGGATAACGAAGGCAAGGTGGTCTATGAATTCAAACAGAGTGATGGCAGCGCGGGCAGCAGCGGCTTGAACGCGTTGAAAAGTCTCTTCGACTGATGGGGCGCCATGAAGACGCTGGAGCTTTCTGCTTACTCAGGCTTATCGGTTTTGATAGCGTCAGTTGCAATATTTATGCTGACTTCAAGGCTGTTTTACTTAAAATTTGAAGAAATGGACAAGACCAGACGGGCCACGATGGAAGGAGGTTGTGCATGAGCCTCAAGACGCGCAAGGTGTTCTGCCCGCAGTGCGGCGCGGGCCGCTGCCAGCCCGTGCCCGGCGTCTCGAACATGCTGGCCTGCCAGAGCTGTGGCACGCAGTTCATCTTCACAGATGGTGGCGGCGTTGCCCAGGTACAGATTGCGCAGCCGGCAAGCAAGATGCTGTGGCCGCAGATGCAGAGCCTGAAATGGGCGATTGGCTTTTTGCTGCTGGCGCTGGTGCTGGGTTTTTTGCTACCACCGGTGCTGGAGGCGTTGCAGCAGCGCCCCGATGCGGCCGCACAGCGGGTGGAAGAAGGACGGCTCGACACTGCAGCGCTGTATGAAAACAGTGGCGGTCAGTTCAGTCATGTTCAGTTGCTGCAGTGGCGCAGGGGCGAGCAGGAGGTTTTCCGCATCAAGGTCACCGATATGCAGACTGGCAAGCTGCTATCCGAGCCACGTGAATACCGTTTTACCTGGAGCACCGATGGCAGCAACGCCTTTCGGCGCTTCTCGGACGACAAGCTCTATCTCACGCTCAAGGACCGCATGCTGCTGCGCTTTGACCCGGGTGCGCAGCAGTTTGTGGACATCACGGCCCAGGTGGCGGAGCGCTTTGCGCCGCAGCTGAGCAGCGGCATCAGCAAGATCAAGGTGGCATACAGAAGCAACGAGAATCTGGAAATCACGGCCAGCGACGGCACGGAATATCTGGCTTCATGGATCTCCGCTCAGATCTTCAAGGATGCCGACGCGTCGCAGGCTTACACGCAGGCGGTGCAGGGCTACACCCAGTTGCGCACGGGCTGGCGTGTCGCGCCGGTGGATGGCCCGGGCTCCATCAGCAACCGGCGTTATCTGCTGGTGCAGACCTGGAGCAAATGGGAGCCCGGGCAGATCTTCATCAACTCTCACATCGACCTCTACCCGAACAGCAGCGAGCGCGTGAAGGAAGACCGGCGCGGCTATCTGGATGCCGGCAGCGGCTACTCCGTGCGGCCTTATCTCAAGGACAAAGGCTTTGTGCGGCTGCAAGCCGTGGAGATGCAAACGCCACGCTTCAACGCCCAGGTGCTGGCGCAGAACAGCCAGCGGGTGCTGCTGGTCTACAGCCCGGAGCCCGACAGCTCCAAGCCGCGCGTGCTGCAACTGGTGGACAAGGACGCCCGGCGCGTTGTATGGAGCCGCACGATCGATCAGGTCGAGCCGCTGCGCGAGAGCGCCAGCAACTGGTATGCGGGAGCGATTGCGGTTGCGTCCGGCTTCTACATTTCGGCGAACGGAGCCAAACCCGGCTTTTACCTGGATAACAACGGCGGCCTGGTACATGATTTTGCGGCCGGGAAACCTTAACGGCCAAGCACCCACCAAGCGTTTATGTCGATACAGATCAAACCCCTTGTCTGCCCACAGTGTGGCGCCGGAAAGTGCAGCAAGTTGCCCGGGATGCCTAACTTGTATGCCTGCCAGAACTGCGGCGCGGAGTTTGTGCTCAGCGACAGCAATGCGCCCAAGCAAATGCGCGTGGTGCACAGCCTGGACGAGGGGCAGTTTGAAAGCCTCAAGCGCTTCAAGGGCCAGATGGCGTTGGTGGCGGGGATGCTCCTGCTGGTGCTGCTCGGTCTGATGCTCTGGCCGCAACTGCTGCGAATCTTTGAAGCCGCTAGGCCGGTGCCACCGAACTATGGCCGCCTGGTGGAGATCACCCTGTATCAGGCCCAGGGCAAGCAGTACAACGTGGTGCGGGTGATGGAGTCCGGTGACGAGAACAGGGATGTGTTCCAGATACTGGTTAACAGCCTGGACTCTGGCAAGAAGCTGGCCGAGCCCCAACGCCTGGAGTTTCAGCGCACCACCTTGTCGCGCAAGCCACAGCTTATGCATTTCTCGGACGGCAATGTCTATCTGGTGATCAACAGCCAGCGCTTCTTGAAGCTCGATCAGGGCAGCGCGCAGTTTGTGGATCTCAATGATCAGCTCGTCAATCGCTACCCCAGGCAGTTGAGCGTGGGCATTTCTGGCATCGAGAGGGCCGGCGATGAATACCGTGACGCCCTGGTTGTTACCAGCAACTCCGGCGAGCGCTTTTATGTGTACTGGCTCACGGGGGAGATCAATGTCTATGGCGACAACTACAGCCACTTTCGCGCGCGCGACTTTGCCAGCTACCCGCAGACCGTCAAACGCTATGGCTTTGCCAAAGCGCCGTTGCCAGTGGCGGACATCAGCTTCCCATCACTGCTGGTGAGCTACCAGCAAAGAGTCAAGGATGGCGAATACCAGAATGTGCCTGGCATCACGTTGCAGTCGACGGACAAGCCGCTGGGCAGCACCCGTGCCGAAGCGCTTCTCGAGCTTTCCCCGCAGTGGAGCGTCAATGCCGCAGACCTGAAGAAAATTGGCGTGCAGCAACTGGCGCTGGTGCCGCCCGTGGAAAGGCGCTTTCGCGGCGATGTGCTGGCGCAGAATGTCAGCCGCGTGCTGATCGTCTTCAACACCACGCCCGTCACCGACCAGGGCCGCGTGCTGCAGCTGCTGAATGTGGCCGACGGTCAGGTGGTGTGGAGCCGCACGGTGGAGCAGTTGCCGCAGATCACTCGCAAAGGCACTTATCTGTCTGCCGATGCTTTGGCAGATGGTTTTTTCATCCGCTCGGACAACAGCACACCGTCGCTGCTGATCGATAACCAGGGTGCCATCGTGCATGACTTCAGCGCCCGCAGGGACTGAAACAGCTCAATGTGGCACGGGCGTGCGGCTGTGCAGAATCTGCTGAATCCGCAGCCCCAGCTCATTGATGGAGAACGGCCTGAACAGCACTGGGTACGGGTGGTTCTGCAGCGCCCCCATGGGTAGCTCGTTCGGGGCATGGCTGGTGGTGAAGAGCACCGGAATCTGCAGGCCTCTGTCCATCAGCGCATCGAGCAGATTGGCCGGGCCATAGTCGCCGCTCAGGCGAATGTCGGAGACGATCAAATCCACCTTCAGCCCTGTGTGCAGGTACTTGATGGCCACGTCGGTGCTGTGCGCGGTGCTGACCTTGTAGCCCAGGTCATAGAGCGCGTGGGCCAGCGTGTCACGCACAAACGTATCGTCTTCCAGAATCAGCAGCGACTCGCCCCTGTTCTGCACGGCTTGCTCCTGCGGGGTCTCGGCCTCTTCCTCCCGGTCGCAGCGCGGCAGGTACAGGCGTATGCGTGTGCCCTGCCCCAGCTCGGAATGCACCTCGATGTGCCCGTCGGACTGGCGCACAAAACCCAGCACCATGGGCATGCCCAGACCCGTGCCTCGGCCCACGGGCTTGGTGGTGTAGAAGGGCTCGAAGATGCGCGCCTTGACCGCTTCGCTCATGCCCGAGCCGTTGTCGCTGACCTCCACTGCCACAAAGTCCCGTGCAGGCCCATCAAAAGCGGCATGGTGGTTGAAGAAGCAAATCTGCAACTCTCCCTTGAGCTCCATCGCATCGCGCCCATTGAGGGCCAGGTTGATCAGCGCATTCTCGAAATAGCCGCGGTCAACCTTGACGCAGCCCAGCTCGTCGCCATAAACGATGGACAGTTGCACATCCGGCCCTACGGCATTGCGCATCAGCGACTCGATGTCGCTCATCATGGTCTGCGGATGCATCACGGCCGCCGCCTGCGGCTTGCGGGCGCTGAAGGACACCATCTGCGCGGCCAGGTGGCTGGCTTTCTTGATGGTCTTGTGAATGGAGTCCAGGTGCAAAAGCGCCTGCTCGTCCTGCACCCGTTTTTTGAGCATGGTGCTATTGAGATTCATGATGAACAGCAGATTGTTCAGGTCATGAGAGACGCCGCTGGCCAGTTGCTCGACCAGCTCGCGCTTTTGCACCATCACCAGCTCTTGTTGCATCTGCGCCATCTTGTGCAGATCGCTCTGGTGTTCCTGCCGGATATCGGCCAGCGCCTGTGCCTGCTGACGCTCGCGGTGCTTGAAGTCGTCGATATTGACCGTGATACCCACGACATACAGCGCCTGTCCCGATTCGGCATGCACGATATGCGCCGTGGTGTAGAACCAGCAATATTCCCCATCGCTGCCCCTGAGTCGGAAATCCACGCCGCTTTCGGCGCCGTTGACGAGAAAATCCAGAAACCAGCCATTGGTGCGGTTGATGTCATCGGGGTGAATCGACGTCAGCCAGCGGTCCTGATCCATACGGCCCAGCTCCAGCGTGCCGTACAGATAGCGCTTGAGCGGGTCATTCATCCAGAACACCTGCCCATCGGGTCTGCTCAGCCAGATATGCGCAGGGGTGTTGTTGATGAACTTCATCATCTTGCGCTGCAGGCGGGGCGTGCGCTCGCCTGTTGGGGCCGGGCGCAATTGCTGTGCGTGGCATTGCACTGCCACCAGGTTGCCTGTGCTGTAGAGAGGCGCAAACTGCAATGAATACCCCAGCAAGGGCAAATCGACGCTGGCAGCTTGGGCCTGCGCCATGCACTGCTCAAGCGCATTCAGGGCTTGCCGGTCATCGTTGACGGGATGCAGCCCATGGGCCAGCGCGTGGCGCTGAATCAATCTCTCGAAGGCGGCATTGCCAAAGCCCACCTTTCGGCTCACAGGATCCAGCAGCGCGCACGGCAGAGGCAAATGCCTCATGCTGTCCATTACGCAGCGGAGCAATGGGTCGGAGTTCAAGAAACGTCTCCCTGACGCCTTCATGGCGTTGCAAATATGAGTTTGCTATCCGGGCAGGCGTCAGCCAGTGCCTCAACTTAAGAAATAAGCGAAAGCGAGTTGTTAATGATTATTTGTGTAGGACATATTCTAAAAAATATGTGCTCACTTTGGCTGTATGAATGAATTCTTGACAATCTCAGGGCTTGACGGGGTTGCAACTCAATGCGTATTGCTGGCGAAACGCGCAATGGCAGGCCAAAAGCCCGCCGCGCGAAAGATGCTGGAGTGGCCAGCCAGCTCGAACTGCTGAACCTGCACCGCCTTGCCCTTGAGCCGCTCCAGCAAAGCATCGGTGCGCGCGGGCTCCACCACCTGATCCATGCCTGCGCGCAGCACCAGAATCGGGCCGCCATAGTTTTGCAAACGTGCGGCGGAATCAAAGCGATCCTTGAGCAGCAGCTCCACCGGCAGCCAACCGTAAATGCCGCGCACCGTGTTCAAAATGCTGTCAAAAGGCGTGACCAGAACCAGCTTGGTAGGCTGGCGCGCTTCAGCCACGGCAGAGGCCACGCCCGTGCCCAGACTGCGCCCCACCACGGTGATCGGAGCCTGCGGGTGCAGGCGGCGCACCTCGTCAAACAGGGCCATCGCATCAGCCTCCAGCAAGGCTTCGGTCGGCTCTCCGCCGCTGGCCCCATAGCCGCGATAGGCCAGCATATAGATATCGCTGCGGGGCAGGGCCGCCGCAAACTGCGGCAGGCGGCGCTCAATGTTCTCGGCATTGCCGCCAAAGTAGATCACCGCACCTTGCGCCGCTTCGGCCGGATGAATCTGCCAGCCACGCAGCAGTACATCGGGCCGCTGCAGCGAGAAATTCGTCTGCTCCGCACTCACCCGCGTGGAGCCACCCTGATAAATCATCTTGCGTTGCTGCCCGTACATATAGCCGCAGATGCCCAGGTAAATGACCAGCAGCAAGGCCAGCAGCCACAGCAGGAGTTTGAACAGTTTGGAGGTCATGGCGAGCAACGAGGTTTGAGCCGCAATGGTGGTGATTTTCCATGACAGCCGTCAATGCCACGCAGAGGCCAACCGACAGCCTCTAGGCCCTTTGCGCGACTGGTTTTATAGTGCGCTGTGCTATCTCCTGACGCTTGGCGTCTTTCATTCAACGAAAGGGAAATTCATGGCAGGCTTTTTTGAATTGAGCAACAGCAGCGATGGTCAGTTTCGTTTTGTACTGAAAGCCGGTAACGGCGAGATCATCCTCACCAGCGAGCTGTACAAGAGCCGCGCCTCGGCGGAGAACGGCATCACCTCCGTGCAGACCAATAGCCCTCTGGACGAGCGCTATGAAAAAAAGACGGCCAGCAATGGCAAGGAGCACTTCAATCTCAAGGCGGCCAACCACCAGGTGATTGGCAGCAGCCAGCTCTACGCCAGCGCCGCATCACGCGATGCGGGCATTGAGTCGGTCAAGAAGAACGGACCTTCCAAGGAGGTCAAGGATCTGACCAAGGCTTGAGCGAGAGAGTGTTTGATGGAAGGCCCTTCGGGGCCTTTTTGCTTTTATGGCGCTTTGATTTTGATAGCTGTTAGGCTAGATAAAGACTAGAGAGCGATTTAAAGCTTAATTCTGCAGCAAGCAGACCTCTCTGGACGCTGCGGCCAGATGCCATCACCGTGGCCGATTTAACGCCGTCTTCCCGATCTGGAACGCGGGCGACTGCGTGGTTCCTCTGCAGATGAACTCGCCTGTGAGGACTGGGCGGGGGTGGCAGGCGTCTGGTGAGCGATGGCCGGTTGCTGCTTCTGAGTGCCTGCCGCCGCATGTTGGGTGGTGCCACTTTCACCTGCGGTGCAGGGTGTGCGACTGATGCGGCTGGAGGTGCCGTCGGCTGAAACGCAGCGATAGATGGGCAGGGCACCAGAGGTCTGCGCCTGGACAGGCTGCAGAGCGCCCGCAGCCAGACCGCAATACAGAGCCGTGACCAGCAAGGCTTTCAGCCTTTTGACTCCTGCGGGTCGCACGCGGTGTGCAACGGCGTTTGCCATGTGGTCGGGTTCAATAGCAGTAGCCATGCCTGAACGCTTCACCATTCCACCCTCTGCGGTTCATATTGATTGAAAGACTTCCCATTTATAACCGCAGGGGGCTGGAGCTCAACGCCTTCACACCCCCGGCAAAAAATACCCCGCCTTATGCTGATTGCGCGAACTGCTCACGCACAGCTTCAGCCGTGCCTCCATGTACTGCCGCACTTCCGAGCGGTCACACATCTGCGCCAGATCTTCCCAATACAACAAACTGGTAAATGAATCTTTGCCAGCTGCATCTTCGGCTGGAGGTGCAGCGGCGGCCGCAGGCGTAGGCACATAGATAGGCAGGTGCACCGGTGGATAGTGGCGCACAGGGCGCTCGGCAACTTCCTCTTTGCGGCGCGAGGTGAGGATGAAGTAATGCTGCTTGGCATCTGCCAGATGCGGCTTTTTATCGGCGTCAAACACCTTGTCCAGCCGCTCCAGTCCCTTGGCCACATCGGCCGCGTAAGTCCAGTTCGTCAGGTACTTGGTTTCGATAAACAAAAAGACCTGGCGCGCGGGGTCGGAGATCAGTACATCGGCCAGCTTGCTGCGCAGGCGCTCGTGACAGAGGTAGGCGTGGGTGTCGAACGAGACGTTGGGGCTTTGCAGGCTCAGGTCTTCGCGGCCTGTGACTTCCTGGAGGTAGCGGTTGAAGTAGACGATGCGCTTGGCGTAACCGGCGGTGAATTCGTTGAAGAAGTAGCCGGCAAAGAACTTGGTGCAGAGGTTGCGTTCTTTTTCAGATTCGATGAGGGAAGCGTTCGAGAAGATCACTGATTTTTTCTGAGCAAGCCCGCTCAGGGCATGGGAACGGGGACGGGAACGTCCGGCAAGCAACAAGGCCGCAGGCATCTACTGCCTGCGGCCTTGCGCAGAAGGTTCGGGGTTGGCGACTTAGGCCAGCTTGGCCTTCAGCAGCTCATTGACCTGGCCGGGGTTGGCCTTGCCCTTGGAGGCTTTCATGACCTGGCCGACCAGTGCGTTGAACGCCTTGTCCTTGCCTGCCTTGTACTGCTCCACATTGCCGGGGTTGGCTGCGATCACTTCTTCAATGATTTTTTCCAATGCGCCGGTGTCGTTCATTTGCTTGAGGCCCTTGGCTTCGATGACGGCGTCCACATCGGAGCCCTCACCGGTCCACAGCGCTTCAAACACCTGCTTGGCGGCGTTGTTGGAAATGGTGCCGTCGCTGATGCGGGCGATCATGGCGCCTAGCTGGGCGCTCGACACCTTGACGGCGTCCATGCCGATCTCTTCCATGTTCAGGCGGCGGGAGATTTCGCCCATCACCCAGTTGGAAGCCAGCTTGGGTTGCTTGCACACGGCGGCGGCGTCTTCAAAGTAGGCGGCCACGGCCTGGCTTTGGGTCAGGATGGTGGCGTCGTACTCGGGCAGGCCATAGCTTTCCACAAAGCGGGCGGCCATGGCGCGGGGCAGCTCGGGCATCTCGGCCTTGACCTGCTCCACCCACTCGGGCGCGACCACCAGCGGGGGCAGGTCGGGGTCGGGGAAGTAGCGGTAATCGGCCGCGTCTTCCTTGGTGCGCATGGCGCGGGTTTCGCCCGTGTCGGGGTTGAACAGCACGGTGGCCTGCTGAATCTTGTGACCGTCTTCAATCTGCTCGATCTGCCAGAGGATTTCGTAATCAATGGCGATCTGCATATTGCGGAACGAGTTCAGGTTCTTGATCTCGCGGCGGGTGCCCAGCGGCTGGCCGGGCTTGCGCACGGACACATTGGCGTCGCAGCGGAAGGAGCCCTCTTGCATATTGCCGTCGCAAATGCCGATCCAGGTAACGATCTTGTGCAGTTCCTTGGCGTAGGCCACGGCTTCGGCAGTGCTGCGGATATCGGGTTCGGTCACGATTTCCAGCAACGGCGTGCCAGCGCGGTTCAGGTCGATGCCGGACTGGCCGATGAACTCGTCGTGCACCGATTTACCCGCGTCTTCTTCCAAATGCGCGCGCACCAGGCGCACGGTCTTGAGGACGTTCTCTTTGCCTTCTTCCAGATAGAAGCTGACTTCACCGCCTTGCACCACGGGAATCTCGAACTGCGAGATTTGGTAGCCCTTGGGCAGGTCAGGGTAGAAGTAGTTTTTCCGGGCAAAAATGCTGCGCGGCGCAATCACCGAGCCGAGAGACAGGCCCAATTTGATAGCGCATTCCACGGCCTTTTTGTTCATGACCGGCAGGGTGCCGGGCAGGGCCAAATCGACGGGGCAGGCTTGCGTGTTGGGCTCGGCACCAAAAGCGGTGCTGGCGCGGCTGAAGATTTTGCTGTTGGTGGCCAGCTGGGCGTGGGTTTCGAAGCCGATGACGACTTCATACCCGTTGATTAGTTTCACAGTCATGTTCTTGCTTCAAAAAGTAGGCTGTATCCATGGCACCGCGCAGGCAACTGGCGCGGCACGATTCAGGGACAGCGAGCAAGGGCCGCCCCGCAGCGAGGCTGTCGTCCCCCTTGAGGGGGAAGGCGCAAAGCGACTCAGGGGGTGTTCCATTTATTAAATACCGGCGGGAGAACGCAGGTGGAAGTCTGTCGCTTGCTGGAAGCGGTGGGCGGCGTTCAGCAGCTTGGCTTCGCTGAAGTAATTGCCGATCAGCTGCAGGCCCACGGGCATGCCGCCGTCACCAAAGCCTGCGGGCAGGCTCATGCCGGGCAGGCCGGCCAGCGATGCGGGCAGGGTGAAGATGTCGGCCAGATAGTTGGTCACGGGGTCGGCTTTGCCACCAATGGCCCAGGCCGTAGTGGGCGCTGCGGCACCAGCGATCACGTCGCAGTCCTTGAACGCGGCCTGGAAGTCGTCGGCAATCATGCGGCGGATCTTCTGGGCTTGCAGGTAGTAGGCGTCGTAATAGCCTTCGCTCAGCACATAGGCGCCGATCATGATGCGGCGCTTGACCTCGTCGCCAAAGCCTTCGGCGCGGGTCTTTTTGTACATATCGTTCAGGTCGGCGTAGTCCTTGGCGCGGTGGCCGAACTTCACGCCGTCAAAACGCGACAGATTGGACGAAGCCTCAGCCGGAGCCAGGATGTAGTACACGGGCACGGACAGCTCGGTGCGCGGCAGCGACACGGGTACCAGCTTGGCGCCCAGCTTTTCGTATTCCTTGAGGGCTGCATCGACGGCGGTGCGCACATCGGCGGACAGGCCTTCGCCAAAGAATTCGGCGGGGATACCGATGCGCAGGCCTTCGATGGAATCATTGAGCTTGGCGCTGTAGTCTTCGGCTGGTACATCCAGGCTGGTGGAGTCGCGGTCCAAATCAGGGCCGCACATTTCCGACAGCAGCAGGGCGCAGTCTTCGGCGCTGCGGCCCATGGGGCCGGCTTGGTCCAGGCTGGAGGCGAAGGCGATCATGCCGTAGCGGCTGGCGCGACCATAGGTGGGCTTGATGCCGGTCACGCCACAGAACGATGCGGGTTGGCGAATCGACCCGCCGGTGTCGGTGCCGGTCACGGCCGGAGCCAGGCGTGCGGCCACGGCAGCGGCGGAACCGCCGGACGAGCCGCCGGGCACGCGATTCGTATCCCAGGGGTTGCGCACGGGCTGGGCCGCATCAAAGCCCACGGGGGCGATGGCCGAGTTTTCGTTGGCGCCGCCCATGGCGAATTCGTCGCAGTTCAGCTTGCCCAGGGTGACCACACCGGCGTCGGCCAGTTTGCGCACCACGGTGGCGTCAAACGGCGACTTGTAGCCTTCCAGCATCTTGCTGGCGGCGGTGGTGGGGAAGTCTTTGGTGACGAAGATGTCCTTGTGCGCGATGGGCACGCCAGCCAGCTTGCCGCCCTTGCCTTCGGCGATCAGGGCGTCTGCAGCCTTGGCCTGGGCCAGCGTGGCTTCTTCGTTGATGGCGACAAAAGCGCCCAGGTTCTGATGGGCCTTGGCACGGGCCAGAAAGTGCTGGGCGGCTTCGGTGGCGGAGACCTGCTTGGCGCGCAGTTGCGCGGCCAGCTCGGCCACGCTCAATTGGTGGAGTTCGGTTTGGCTCATTGTTCTTTGCTTTTTGCGCGTTTACTCGATGACCTTGGGCACGAGGAAATAGCCCTTCTCGGCAGCCGGGGCGTTTTGCATGTTGGCGTCGCGGTTATTGGGCTCGCTTACCAAATCGTCACGTAACCGTAAGGCGATGTCCTGAATGGCTGCGACGGGATGTGACAAAGGGCTGACGCCTGAAGTATCCACAGCCTGCATTTTTTCGACGATGCCGAAAAAGTTGTTTAGTTGCGCGAGCATGCGCTCACTTTCGTCTTGCGACAGTTCGAGGCGGGCCAAGTTGGCGATGCGCGCAATGTCTTGTTCGTTCAATGCCATAAAAATATTTAACAGGGCAGCCGCATGTAAAGCAGTGTTTCTAACCCTGACAGTAGAAGTTATTCACAGGGGATACGGTATTATCTCGGCTTTGCCGCAATACCTCCGATCGGCTGGTCATTGTGCAAAAAAAGCCCACCCACCCAGACTCCATTACCTTACACCCCGGCGACGGCAGCCGATGCGCCATCCGTGCCTGAGAGGACCTTGAATGTTCGGAGCTTTCCGTCGGTACTTCTCCACCGACCTTGCCATTGACCTTGGCACAGCCAACACCCTGATTTTCGCCCGAGACAAGGGCATTGTTCTTGACGAACCTTCGGTCGTTGCCATCCGCCACGAAGGCGGCCCCCATGGCAAGAAGGTGATTCAGGCCGTGGGCCGTGAAGCCAAGGCCATGCTGGGCAAGGTGCCCGGCAATATCGAAGCCATCCGCCCCATGAAGGATGGCGTGATTGCCGACTTCGTGATCACCGAACAGATGATCAAGCAGTTCATCAAGATGGTGCATCCCCGCTCGGTGCTGACGCCCAGCCCCCGCATCATCATCTGCGTGCCCTGCGGTTCCACCCAGGTTGAGCGTCGCGCTATCAAAGACGCAGCAGAAGCTGCTGGCGCGACTTCGGTCTACCTGATTGAAGAGCCCATGGCTGCCGGCATCGGTGCAGGTCTGCCCGTGTCCGAAGCTTCGGGCTCCATGGTGGTGGACATCGGCGGTGGCACGACCGAAGTGGGTGTGATCTCGCTGGGCGGCATGGTCTACAAGGGCTCTGTGCGCGTGGGTGGCGACAAGTTTGACGAAGCCATCATCAGCTACATCCGCCGCAACTACGGGATGCTGATTGGTGAGCCCACTGCTGAATCCATCAAGAAGCAGATTGGCTCCGCCTTCCCCGGCTCCGAAGTCAAGGAAATGGAAGTCAAGGGTCGCAATCTGTCCGAAGGCGTGCCCCGCAGCTTCACGATTTCGTCCAACGAAGTGCTGGAAGCGCTGACCGATCCGCTCAACCAGATCGTCTCCGCCGTGAAGAACGCGCTGGAGCAGACGCCTCCCGAGTTGGGCGCCGACATTGCCGAGCGCGGCATGATGCTGACCGGCGGCGGCGCGCTGCTGCGTGATCTGGACCGTCTGCTGGCCGAAGAAACCGGCCTGCCCGTGCTGGTGGCCGAAGAGCCGCTGACCTGTGTGGTGCGTGGCTGCGGCATGGCGCTGGAGACCATGGACCGTCAGGGCAGCATCTTCACCAGCGATTAATTGCCGAGCCTTGTGGTGTCTTGCAGTACGCGGCATAGTGCGCGCACTGCTGACACCATTGATCAAACAGAGCTGAGTCCGTGATAAGCCTGCATACCGCGCTCTCTTTTTGCATGCTTCCTTGCCTGAAGGGAAGCGGTACGCACTCGGCCATGCGGCAGAGGTGGCTATGACACTGGAAACGCTCGATCATCGCGCTCCGTCCCTGTTCAAACAACAGGCTTCGCGCACTTCGCAGCTAGCTCTCTACAGCGCCTTGGCGCTGTTTTTGATGGTGGCGGATGCGCGCTTCAAGATCACCACTCCCGTGCGTGCTGCGGTGTCTGCTGCGCTGGCGCCCGTGCAGTGGGTGGTGGCTCAGCCTGTGATGGCTTACCAGAACGCCAGCCGCTACGCCGAGGTGCAGCAGCAGGCTGTGGCTCGCGAAGACGCCGCCCGCAAGGAACTGGTGGTGATGGCTCAGCGCGCCGAGTTGGCCGATGAGCTGATTCAGGAAAACACCCATCTGCGCGCCATGCTGGAGTTGCGCGAGCGTACGGTGACGCCGGGGCAGGTGGCCGAGGTGGTCTATGACAGCCCGGACCCCTACACGCGCCGTGTGGTGATCGACAAGGGGCAGGTGGACAAGATTGCGCCGGGCTCGCCCGTGCTCGATGAAAGAGGCGTGATCGGGCAGGTCACCCGCATCTACCCCACACGCGCCGAAGTGACGCTGCTGATCGACCGCGATCAGGCGATTCCCGTCTTCAACCCACGCACCGGCGCGCGCAGCGTGGCCTATGGTGATGCATCCTCGTCGCGTGCGGGTGGGCTGGAGCTGCGCTTCATGCCCAGCAATGCCGATGTGCAGGTGGGTGACTTGCTCACCACCAGCGGTGTCGATGGGCTGTACCCGCAAGGGCTGCCCGTGGCCAAGGTGGTGACAGTGGATCGCCGGGCCGACTCGGCCTTTACCCGCATCTATTGCGAACCCGTGGGCCGTGTGCAGGGCGTGCGCCATGTGATGGTGCTCCAGCCTCTGGGCCGTACCGAGCACCCGGAAGCCGCCAATATGGCAGCGCAGGTGGAGGCCGAAAAGAACGACCGGGCCGCCAAGGCGCGTAGCAAGAAGGAAAAGGCCGCCGCCGAGAAGGCGGAAAAAGCCGCCGCCGACAAGCCCGAGGCTACAGCCCAGCCCGCAAAGGACCCCGCATGATCATGCCGCGCGGCCAGCAGCTGTTGCTGCCGGCCAATCCTCTGTTTATCGTCTTTACGCTGCTGCTGGGGCTGGCCATCAACATGCTGCCGCTGGGCCGCATTGTCTGGCTGCCTGACTGGCTGATGGTGCTGCTGGCGTTCTGGAGCTTGCACCAGCCTCAGCGCGTGGGCCTGGGGATTGCCTTCCTGCTGGGTCTGATCATGGATGTGGATCGTGGCTCGCTGCTGGGTCAGCATGCTTTGGCCTATACCTTGCTTGTGTATGTGACGGGCACCATCAGCCGCCGTCTGCTGTGGTTCTCCAGCCCCATACAGGCGCTGCATCTGCTGCCGCTGTTTGCCCTCGCGCATGGCGTGCAGGTGCTGCTGCGCGTGGCGGTGGGCGGCATCTTTCCAGGGCCGCTGTTTCTGGTCGCTCCCGCGATTGAAACCGTGCTGTGGCCCGTGGTCAGTGCGCTGCTGCTGGCGCCGCAGAGGCGGGCGCCGGATAGTGATGAGAACCGGCCGTTGTGACATGAAAGCCCCCTTGAGTCGCTTCGCGCCTTTCCCCCTCTCGCTTCGCGGGGGGGAACGACTGCCTCGCTGCGGGGCGGCCCTTGCTTGCAGTCCCTTGCTTGAGGTGCGCCAGTTGCGGGCCGGAGCCTGCGCATGATGGAGATTCGGAACACCGAGGCAGAGCTGCAGCGCTTTTGTGTACGCGCGGTGGTGATGGGCGTGGTGGTGCTGGTGGCTTTCAGTCTGCTGGTGTCGCGCCTGCTGGTGCTCCAGGTGGAGCGGCATGAAGAGCTGGCTGAGCGCGCCGAGAGCAATCGCACGGCGGTCGTGCCTATCGTGCCCAATCGGGGGCAGATTCTGGATCGCAATGGCGTGGTGTTGGCGAGCAATTACTCCGCTTATACGCTAGAGATTACAAGATCCAAGGTGGAAGATCTGGATGAGACGATTGACGGGCTGTCCGAGATTCTGGAGATCACGCCACGTGACCGGCGCAAGTTCAAGCGGTTGATGGACGATTCCAAGAGCTTTGAGTCCATCCCCATCCGCTCGCGCCTGACGGACGAGGAAGTGGCCAAGTTCGCCGCCCAGCGCTATCGCTTTCCGGGTGTGGATATCAAGGCGCGTCTGTTCCGCACCTACCCGATGAAGGAGACGGCCAGCCACATCATTGGCTATATCGGCCGCATCAATCAGCGCGAAAAAGAAGAGATCGATGACTCCGACGACGCAGCCAACTACCGGGGCACCGAGGTGATCGGCAAACTGGGTGCGGAAAAAAGCTACGAAAAGCAGCTGCACGGTCAGACCGGCTGGGAGGAGATGGAAACCTCGGCCGGCGGTCACGCTGTGCGCAAGTTGGGCAGCCGTCCCGCCACGCCCGGCAACAGCCTGCAACTGTCCATCGACATCAAGCTGCAGAAAATGATTGAGGACCTCTACGGCAACCGCCGTGGAGTCGCCATTGCCATGGACCCGCGCAATGGCGAGGTGCTGGCCATGGTCAGCAAGCCGACCTACGACCCGAATCTGTTTGTGGACGGCATCGACCAGGAAAACTGGAAGGCACTCAACGAGTCGCTGGACAGGCCGCTGCTCAACCGCTCACTGCGCGGCACGTACCCCATTGGCTCGACCTACAAGCCTTTCATGGCGCTGGCGGGCATTGAAACCGGCAAGCGCACGCCCGGCACCGTGATTCAGGACGGCGGCTCATGGACCTTTGGCGGCCACACCTTCCGCTCTGGCCACGCACTGGGGCCGGTGGATCTGGTGCGCGCCATCCAGCATTCCAGTAACGTTTATTTCTATACGCTGGCCAATGAAATGGGCGTGGATGCGATTCACGACTTCATGAAGCCGCTGGGTTTTGGCCAGATCACCGGCATCGACCTGCCCGGCGAGGTGCGCGGTGTGTTGCCCAGCAAGGAATGGAAGCGCACCACCTACAAGCGTGCGGCACAGCAACAGTGGTACGGGGGCGAGACGATTTCCCTGGGCATCGGGCAGGGCTACAACAACTTCACCATTTTGCAGCTGACGCATGCGCTGTCCACGCTGGTGGCCAATGGCGTCAACTACAAACCCCATGTGGGCAAGGTACTGATTGATGCTGTGACGGGCAACCGCACGCCGATCGAGCTGCCGCCGCCCGTGAACATGGGCTACAAGCAGAGCAATATCGATGCCGTCAAGCGCGGCATGGTAGCGGTGGTGACGGGCGGTACGGGCCGGGGCGTGTTTGGCGGTGCGGGCTATCTGTCCGGCGGCAAGACGGGTACGGCCCAGGCCGTGGGCGTGCGCCAGAACGAGAAGTACAACGCGGCCAGATTGAGCGAATACCAGCGCGACCACTCGCTCTACATCTCGTACGCCCCCGCTGATGACCCCAAGATCGCCGTGGCGGTGATTGTGGAGAACGCCGGTTTTGGCGCGGCGGCGGCGGCGCCCATGGCGCGGCGCATCATCGACTACTGGTTGCTGGGCAACTACCCCAGCGAGGCCGATATGGCGGCCATGCGTGTGGGCAAGGCCGCCGCACCGATCGGCACGCCGCGCAGGGCGGAAGACGTGCCGCTGGAAACCTCGGACGAAACGCCGTAAGTGCTTATTGGATCAGCGCAGAAAGCCGTCGTAACCGGTCTTGAGGATCAGCACGCTGACCACGCCGATAAAGATCACCCGCACAAAACCCGTGCCATGGCGCAGGGCCATCCAGGTGCCCAGCATGCTGCCCAGCACATTGGCCACGGCCAGCGGCACGGCGTAATGCCACCAGACATGGCCCTTGAGCGTGAACAGCAGCAGGGCTGCTGCGTTGGAGGCTAGGTTCAGCAGCTTGGCGCTGGCCGAGGCGTTCAGAAAGTCATAGCCCAGCAGGCGAACGAACAAAAAGACAAAGAAGCTGCCTGTGCCGGGGCCGAAGAAGCCGTCATAAAAACCGATCAGCAGGCCAATCGCGCAGGCCGTCAGCATCTCGGCCTTGCCTGCCAGGCGCGGGGCATGGTCGCGGCCCAGCTCCTTCTTGGCCAGGGTGTAGAGCAGTACGCCCAGCAAGATAAAAGGCAGCAGCTTGCGCAGAAAGTCGGGCGAGATCATGGTGACCGCCCAGGCGCCGACAAATGCGCCGACCAGCGTGGTGCCGATGGCGGGCAGCAGCGTGGCCCAGGTGATCTGCACGCGCTTGCTGTATTGCCAGGCCGAGATGGCCGTGCCCCAGACGGCAGCGCTTTTGTTGGTGCCAAACAGCGTGGCGGGCGCCGTGGTCGGGAAGGCCGCAAACATGGCCGGAATCAGAATCAGTCCGCCGCCGCCCACGATGGCATCGACAAAACCGGCCAGGGCCGAGGCGAGGGAGACAAGAAACCATTCCATGAAGCAGTGCCCGCATTTGGTGCATGGCCGACGCAGAGAAACACTTCAGGACATGCTGGTGAAGGCCTGGGTGCCGAATTGACCCGGGCCGGTGCGGGCCAGATTGTCGCACCGCCATAAAAAAAGCGCCTCTAGGGCGCTTTTAAATGCATCTTTGATGCTTTTTTAAATATTGATCTGATTGTGTGTCGAGTTGTCTCCTCGGCCCCCCTTGTGCTGCTTTGTGGAGCAGCGAGAGTGACGAGAATGTAAGTGCTGCACTGGACTGGTGCATTGGGGAATTCCCTTGGGTTATGTCAAAAGAATCTGACAAAAGAACAAGGCGTTTGGCAGATGCGAATGCCTCGCTTTTGGAATTTCAAAAACGATAGCGGAATATGCTTATAAATAAAAGACATCAAGCCTTGTTGCCTGCTTGTTGAGCATTTCAGCTTGGACACGGCCAGAGAGCTGCTGCCGCGTGAAAAAACCTGGGGCGATGACATCCTCATGTCTATCTTGAGTGAATCAATGCGGTATTGCGCGGGAAAGTCGGTGGTAATCGGTGGAAGGCAATCTGGCGATCCAGACTTGCGGCATGCACGAGTCGTCCTGAAATCCGAGTTTCATTTAATTTCTGAAGGAAAAGTGCAACTCAGTCCATAACTTGCTTAGGCTGGCTGCTCACTTTTTTATACTCCGTCCCGAATCCAGGCCGCAGCCTTCTCGGCCATCATCAGCGTGGGGCTGTTGGTGTTGCCGCTGGTGATCGTGGGCATGGCGCCGGCGTCCACCACGCGCAGGCCGTGTACGCCGCGTACCTTGAAGTGGCTGTCCAGCACGGCCATGGGGTCGCTCTCGCGGCCCATCTTGGTGGTGCCCACGGGGTGGAAGATGGTGGTGGCAATGTCGCCCGCCAGCCGGGCCAGGTCCTCATCGCTCTGGTACTGCACACCGGGCTTCCATTCCTCGGGTTGAAAGCGGGCCAGCGCGGGCTGGTTGACGATGCGGCGCGTCACACGCAGGCTGTCGGCAGCCACCTTGCGGTCTTGTTCGGTGGACAGGTAATGCGGTGCAATCACCGGGGCCTTATTGAAATCGCCACTTTGCAGCTGCACCGTGCCGCGGCTGGTGGGGTTGAGGTTGCAGACGCTGGCCGTGAAGGCCGGAAAGTGGTGCAGCGGCTCGCCAAAGGCGTCCAGCGACAGAGGCTGCACGTGATATTCGAGGTTGGCGTAGGGCTGTGCCGGGTCGCTGCGTGTGAAGGCGCCGAGCTGGGAGGGCGCCATGCTCATGGGGCCGCTGCGCTTGAGCGCATATTCCAGCCCGATGGCGGCCTTGCCCAACAAGGTGCTGGCCATGGTGTTGAGCGTCTTGGTGCCCTGTACCTTGTAGACCGAGCGGATCTGCAGATGGTCCTGCAGATTGGCGCCCACGCCGGGCAGATCGCGCCTGACGGCAATCCCATGGCGCTGCAGCAGATCGCCCGGGCCTATGCCCGAGAGTTGCAGCAAATGGGGGGAGTTGACCGCACCGGCGCACAGCAGCACCTCGCGCTCGGCCTGTACGGTGACCATCTCGTCGCCCGTCCAGACCTCAGCGCCGGTGCAGCGCTGGCTGCCGTCGGGCAGGTCTTCCAGAATCAGGCGGCTGACCTGGGCCGTGGTCCACATCTCGAAATTGGGGCGGCCATAACAGGTCGGGCGCAGAAAGGCCTTGGCGGTGTTCCAGCGCCATCCGCTTTTCTGGTTGACCTCGAAATAGCCCACGCCTTCGTTGTCACCACGGTTGAAGTCGTCAGTGGCGGGAATGCCCGCCTGTTGCGCCGCCTGAGAAAAAGCGTCGAGGATGTCCCAGCGCAGGCGCTGCTTTTCCACGCGCCACTCTCCGCTGCCGCCGGTGCTTTTGCTGCCGTGCAGGCGCTTGAACGCCTCGCTGGCGCTGCCGGCTTCGTCCAGCCGCCAATGGTCTTCGTGCTGACGAAATGCGGGCAGCACCTGATCCCAGCGCCAGGCGTCGTCGCCGGTCAGGCTGGCCCATTGTTCATAGTCACGGGCCTGACCACGCATATAGATCATGCCGTTGATGCTGGAACACCCACCCAGCGTCTTGCCGCGCGGGTAGCGCAGGCTGCGGCCATTGAGACCGGGGTCGGACTCGGTCTGATAGAGCCAGTCCGTGCGCGGGTTGCCGATGCAGTAGAGGTAGCCGACGGGGATGTGAATCCAGTGGTAGTCGTCTTTTCGTCCGGCTTCGATCAGCAGCACCCGGTGGTTTTTGTTGCGGGTGAGGCGGTTGCACAGCAGAGAGCCTGCAGTGCCGCCGCCAATGACGATGTAGTCAAACAGGGTGTCGCTCATGGGCAGATGAAAAACCGGATACTGGTTTGCAGGCAGGCCAAACCTTGGGGATTCAGGGAACAAACGGCTTTTTCATTAAGAGCGATGACATCTGACATGTCGATAGGGAAATCGCGCTGACACTCCTGTTTTTGGAGCGGTTGGTGCTTGACAGTTGCTGGGTTGGGGCATTTTTTGATAAAAATTGCAATCCATGCAAAATCAGCGCTTGCACGATGCGACGGTACGGTCCTACAAGTCGCATGTGATGCTGCTTTGCGCGATATGGTACGCTATGTGCCGCAAGCCCGCTGCCCGTTCATGTCCAAGAAAGCCTTCATTGTCTAGCTCTGAACAATTACCTCAATGTCTGCTGCAGACCCGCGACAGCCGGCCATGGGCTGTGCCCGAGGGCCGCTGGAGTGCAGCCGAGCTGGGCGATCGGCACATCTGGCGCAGGCTGGCTCCGCAAATCAAGGCTGTCCCCGATGGCGCCGCCTGGGATTTGCAGCAATTGGTCTGGCTCGACCATGTGGGCGCCCAACTGCTGTGGGAGCAGTGGGGCAAGCGCTGGCCGCAGCAGTTGCAGACCACAAAGAATCAGCGCGCCATGCTGGAGCGGGTGGCCCGGTTCAGCGATGTTCCCGCGCCGAAGGCCGAGCCTCGCGGCCTGATGGTGCAGGTCAACCAGCTTGGCCAATCCGTGATTAATGCGCGCAGCCATATCCTTGGCCTGGTCGCCTTGATCGGGCAATTGCTGATCGATTGCATTCGGCTGCTTCGCAACCCCTCCCGCGGCCCCTGGCGAGATATCTCCGGCCACCTCTATGCAACAGGCGCCACGGCACTGCCCATCACGGCGCTGGTGGGTTTTCTGATCGGCATTGTGCTGGCCTATCTGATGGCGCTGCAGCTGCGCCAGTTTGGAGCCGAGTCCTTCATCGTCAATATTCTGGGCATCTCGCTGATCCGCGAACTGGGCCCGCTGCTGGCCGCCATTTTGGTGGCCGGGCGCAGCGGCTCGGCCATCACGGCGCAGATTGGCGTGATGCGGGTGACGGAGGAGCTCGACGCCATGCAGGTCATGGGCATCTCCAAAGGCTATCGCCTGGTCATGCCACGCGCGCTGGCGCTGGCGATCTCCATGCCGCTGGTGTCGCTGTGGACCATTCTGGCCGCGCTTGCTGGCGGCATGGTGGCTGCCGACATGACCATGGGTATCACGCCCTCCTACTTCTTTCAGTCTCTGCCGGCTGCCGTGAAAATCGGCAATCTGGGACTGGCCATGGGCAAATCTGTGGTGTTTGGCGTGCTGATCGCGCTGATCGGCTGTCACTGGGGCCTGAAGGTGGAGCCCAATACCCAGAGCCTGGGCCGCGGCACGACGGCCTCGGTGGTGTCTTCCATCACCATGGTCATCATTGTGGATGCGATCTTTGCCATTCTTTTCCGTAATGTGGGCTTCTAGCATGGTGCACCCCTTGAATCGCTTCGCGCCTTTCCCCTTCCGGGGAGCGACGGCCTTTGCTGCGGGGCGGCCCTTGCTGGCCGTCTCTGGCTGGGGCCGAGTGCGTTTTAAAGAGCGGGGGCTGTGCTGATGGCTGCCAATATTCAAAACCGCCGTATTGCCGGGGCCGTGGGGGGCTATGAACCGCCGCAGGATCGCAGCCCATTGGTGCAGGCCATAGATTTGTGGACCGAGTTCGGCTCTGGGGAAGGGCGCTTCGCCGTGCACCAGGACCTGAACCTCGACGTCTACCCGGGCGAGATGCTCACGCTGGTCGGTGGCTCGGGCACGGGCAAGACGGTGCTGCTGCGCCAGATTCTGGGCCTGCTCACCCCTTCACGCGGTACCGTCACCATTGATGGGCGGCCTTCGCGCGAGGTGCTCAACGGCGATCTGGCGGCCAGCCATGTGGGCATGTTGTTTCAACAGGGGGCACTGTATTCGGCCTTCAACGTGCTGGACAACATTGCGTTTGCGCTGCGTGAGCAGGGCACCTTGCCCGATTCCGTGGTGCGGGACGCGGCCATGGTCAAGCTGCAGATGGTGGGACTCAAGCCCGAGCATGCGACGCGCATGCCGTCGGACCTGTCGGGCGGCATGATCAAGCGCGTGGCGCTGGCGCGCTCGCTGATGATGGACCCGCCGCTGCTGCTGCTGGATGAACCCACTGCAGGTCTCGATCCCAATGGCTCGGACGAGTTCTGCGAGTTGCTGCGTGACATCCACGATGAGCTGGGCCTGACCGTGATCATGATCACCCACGACCTGGACACGCTGTTTGCGCTGTCCACCCGCGTCGCCGTGCTGGCGGAAAAGCAGGTGCTCTTTACCGGTGCGCCGCGCGATGTGGCCGAGGTCAAGCATCCGTTTATCGAACATTTCTTCCAGGGAGAGCGTGGCCGCCGAGCCATGGCCCCGGTGCAAGGCGGCGTGGCCGCAGAGGAAAGCTGATGGAAAACAAGTCCCATGCCTTGGCGGCTGGCATTTTCGTGCTGGTCGTCGCTGCCCTTCTGGCCGGGCTGGCCGTCTGGCTGACGCGTGACAACCGGCAGTACCAGCTTTATGAACTCTCCACCAAGGACGGGGTCAGCGGCTTGCAGCCCCAGGCGACGGTGCGCTACAAGGGGGTGCCCGTAGGCAAGGTGGTGCGTATCAGCTTTGACCCTCAGATTCCCGGCAATGTGCTGATTCGCATTGCTGTGGGCGAGGACACGCCGGTCACGCCAGCCACCTATGCCCAGCTCGGCTATCAGGGTGTGACGGGGCTGGCGCATATCCAGCTCGATGACGACAACAAGCTGCAGGACCCGCTCAAGCCCGGCCCCAGCGGACTGCCGCGTCTGACGATGAAGTCCTCGCCGCTGAACATGCTGGCCGACCAGGGCCCCGTGCTGCTGGAGCGGGTTGACGAAATTTCACGCCGTCTGAACAACATGCTGGGCGAAGGTAACCAGCAGCGCGTGAGCGAAGTACTGGACAACATCGCTGCCGCTGCGGGTGGGGTCAAAGAATTGACGACGACCCTCAACAAGGCCGCGGCAGGCCTGCCGCAGATCACGGCCGATGCTCACCAGACTTTGCAGTCCCTGAATCGGGCGGGCAATGCCGCCGCCGTGATGGCGACCGACCTGCAGCAGACCGTGCGCAAGGTCAATGCACCGGATGGCCCGCTGCAGCAGATTGCGGACGGCACGCAGTCGCTGACCCAGGCCGCCGATGCGCTGGGCCGTACCACCTTGCCGCGCGTCAACCGCGCGGCGGAAGACTTTTCGCGCGCCTCGCGCAGCCTGACCAATATGGCCAGCCGCATCGGCGACAACCCGCAGTCCGTGCTGTATGGCGCGGGCGTGGGCCAGCCTGGCCCAGGCGAGCCTGGGTTCGCGGCTCCTGCTGCGGCGCGCTAAATGCCCGGCACCCAAAGCACAGTGAAGAATTCAGGAATCGCCATGGCAACACACCACTCCTCTTCGTCCGGCCTGCTGCGCGCCGTCACCTTGTCTGCAACCGCGCTGGTGCTGGCAGCCTGCTCGGCCCTGCCTACACCGCCAGTGCAGCCCGCCCGTTATGACCTGGGTCTGACGGATACCAGCGTGCCCCAGGCCACGGCCGCCGCGCCCAGCGTCGCTGCGCCACCACTGGTGCTGGCTGAAGTGCAGACCCCGGCTGGCGGCGACAACTCCACCGCCATGCATTACCGCCTGAACTATGCGGGCAACCAGGAGCTGCGCGCCTACCAGCACGCCCGCTGGAGCCAGCCCCCCGCGCAGATGCTGGAGCAGCGCCTGCGCACACGCCTGGCGCTGGAGCGTCCGGTGCTGTCGGAGCGAGACAATCTGAGTGCCAACCCGAGCGACACGCGCCCGCTGGGCCTGCTGCGTCTGGAGCTGGTGGAGTTCAGCCAGGTCTTCGACAGTGCCAGCAGCAGCCAGGCCGTGGTGCGTGTGCGCGCCAGCCTGATTGGGCAGGACCGTCGTGGTGGCAATGTGCTGCTGGGCCAGCAACTGCTGAGCGCACAGACTCCCGCCACCACGAACGACGCGGCCGGTGGCGCGCGTGCCATGGCCGCCAGCGTGAATGATCTGACCCTGCAACTCAGCAACTGGCTGCAGCGCCAAGGCCGCTGAAGCCACTGCCTCCTTCCACTCCAAGCCCTGCGATGCAGGGCTTTTTTGATCTGAGTCGCCTCTGGCCTGGTGCAGGAGCCCGTCTTTCCTGATGTGGGTCAATAGCGGTGGAGCGTGAACTTTCTAAGCTGCAAGCTCCGCAACACGCAATGCAAAGGAATCGCTATGGCCAGCCTGGAATGGACACCGGCTCTGGTACTGGATCTACCCGCCATGGACAGGGTGCATGAGGAATTCGTCACCCTGCTGGGCAGGGTGGAGGCCGCCTCCGACACCCATCTGCGTGCGCTGTGGGACGAGTTGATCGAACACACCCAGCTGCACTTCGATCAGGAAGACCGCTGGATGCAGACCACGGGCTTTGCGACCGGCAACTGCCATAGCCAGCAGCACAAGGTGGTGCTGGCCGTCATGCGCGAAGGTGCCAGCAAGGCGGCGCAGGGCGACCTGAGTTCGATTCGCCACATGGCTGCGGAACTTGGCCCCTGGTTCAGCCACCATGCGCAGAATATGGATGCCGCCCTGGCCCTGCACATGCGCCGTGCGGGCCTGGACCCTGTGACCGGCCAGGTCCTGAGTCCCGAAGCCCTGCCTGCCGAGCTGATTACCGGTTGTGGTGGCGCTTGCAGCACTGCAGAGCGCCAGGAAGAAGCCACAGCTTAAAACTGGCACGCCCTAGGTCAGAGACAGCAAGCAAGGGCCGCCCCGCAGCGAGGCTGTCGTCCCCCTCTCAGGGGGAAGGCGCGCAGCGCCTCAGGGGGTTACGGATATATCGCTGGCGAAGCCAGAATGGGGAAGATCTTGATCAGCCCGCCAGCCATTACCTCGATGGCCAGCGCGGCCAGAATCAGGCCCATCAGCCGGGTCATCACGTTGATGCCGGTCTTGCCCAGCGCGCGGGCAATCGGGTCGGCTAGCGAAAAGCACAGCACCACGGCCAGCGCCACGACCACGCCATAGCCCACCAGTGCGATGTGCTGCCAGATATTGCGCGCCTGATCGGCATAGATCACCACGGTGGACATGGCGGCTGGCCCGGTCAGCAGCGGAATGGCCAGCGGCACCACCGCGATGCTGTTGCCCTCGGCGGCTTTTTCCGCCGCTGCTTCCAGCGTGGGACTGTGCGGGCGGTCTTCCGCTGGGCGCGAGTTGAGCATGTTCATCGCGCTGATCAGCAGCAGCAGGCCGCCGCCGACCTGAAAGCTCTGCAGCGAGATATTGAAGAACTGCAGAATCTGCAGGCCCAGCAGCGCACACACGGCGATCACGCAAAACGCGGCAAAAGCGGCGGTGTGAATGGTCTGCTTGCGCTGCTGCGGGCTGAAGCCCTCGGTGTAGTGGATGAAAAACGGAATGATGGCCAGCGGGTTGATGATGGCCACCAGAGTGATGAGCGGCTTCAAGTCCATTACAGATTGCCTCCGGAGATTTCAATCAGGCTGCCGGTGGTGTAGCGCGAGCCGTCGCTCATCAGCCAGACGATGGCATCGGCCACCTCTTCGGCGGTGCCGCCGCGCTGCATGGGCACATTCGGGGCCAGGCGCTGCACGCGGTCGGGCTGGCCGCCGCTGGCGTGGATATCGGTTTCGATCAGGCCCGGGCGCACGGCGTTCACGCGTATGCCTTCTGCCGCCACCTCCTTGGCCAGCCCCAGCGTCATCACATCAACCGCGCCTTTGGAGGCCGCGTAGTCCACATACTGGCGTGGTGCACCCAGGCGCGCGGCGATGCTCGATACGTTGACGATGGCACCTCCATGCCCGCCGCGTGCGGTGCTCATGCGCAGCACGGCCTCGCGGGCGCAGACAAAGGCGGCAATGGTGTTGATGCGGAACATACGCTCCAGCCGCTGCATGCTGAACTCGGCCAGCGTCTGGGCCGTGTCGACCACACCGGCATTGTTGACCAGTGCATCCAGCCGTCCGAACTGCTGGTCCAGCGCCGCATAGAGCTTCAGTATCTGGGCCTCTTCGGCCATATCGGCCTGCACGGCCAGGGCTTGGGCGCCCAGTTGCTGGCACTGATTGACCACGGCATCGGCGGCTGCGCGCTGGTGCTGGTAGCTGATGAGCACATTCCAGCCCTTGCGGGCGGCAAGTACAGCAGTGGCCGCGCCAATGCCGCGACTGCCTCCGGTAATGAGTACGACTTTGCGATCCATGCTGATTTCGGTTTCAGTGAAGCTGAGGGGGCTTCATCGAATGGTGGTGGGCTTGTGAAAAAATGGTTGGATGCCGGTGCTTTGCAGCCATTACAGCATTTGCCCCTCGATTTGAGGTGAAACTGGCTGCAAGTCAGCAACCCGCGTACGACTTGTGCAACAGAAATAGGAGCTAGACAAATGGGCAGTTTTGTTGAATTGACCGCCGTGGACGGCGCAAAAATCCCCGCTTACGTGGCCAAGCCCGAGGGCCCGCCACGTGGTGCCATCGTGGTGCTGCAGGAAATTTTTGGCGTGAACGCGCATATCCGCTCCGTGGCCGACCGTTATGCCGCCCAGGGCTATGTGGTCGTGGCGCCAGCCATGTTCCAGCGTGCGCAGCCCGATGTGGAACTGGGCTATACCGAGGACGATATGAAGCAGGGCTTTGCCCTCAAGACGGCAGTGGAGGCCCTGCCTGCGCCCGGCGTGCTGCGCGATGTGGAAGCCGCTGTGGCCCATGCGGCGGCGCTGGTGCCCGGCGGCAAGATCGGCGTGGTGGGCTTTTGCTGGGGTGGCCTGATGA
This sequence comes from Comamonas testosteroni, assembly GCF_003569915.1. GTDB lineage: Bacteria > Pseudomonadota > Gammaproteobacteria > Burkholderiales > Burkholderiaceae_C > Comamonas > Comamonas testosteroni_D. The sequence goes on from NZ_KZ984462.1 coordinate 62,503, forward strand.
CCTGGCGCTCGGCTTGCAATCTGGCCAGCATCTCGGCCGCTGTCTGCTACTACGGCGGCGGCATGACGGGCGAGCAGGAAGCCAGCCGTCAGGCATTGGTGCCCGTGTTGGCGCACTTTGGCAGCAAGGACCACTACATTTCGCTGGAGTCCGTGGATGCCTTCAAAAAGGCCCAGCCCAAGGTGGAAGTGCATATCTACGAAGCCGACCACGGCTTTAACTGCGATATGCGTGGCTCGTACAACGAAGCCGCCGCCAAGCTGGCCAACGAACGCACGCTGGCCTTCTTCCAGCAGCATCTGGGCTGATTTGCTCCTGAAATATAGCGGCCATGCCTTTGGGCTTGACCGCTGACCAGTGACAGCAAGCAAGGGCCGCCCCGTAGCGATGCTGTTGTCCCCCTCCCGCGTAGCGAGAGAGGGGGAAGGCGTGGGGCCGCCTAGGCGCAGCGCCTCAGGGGGAGCTACTCCTTTTCATCGCTTTCTAAATAGCGACGCCGCCAGAAGTAGGCCACCAGTACGACGGTGATGACGGCCATGGCCACCAGCGCCCAGATAAAGCCGTCCTTTTTGTGCACAAAGGGGATGAACTCGAAGTTCATGCCAAAGATGCCGGCGATCAGGTTCAGCGGCAAAAAGATGGCCGTTACCGTGGTCAGCGTGCGCATGATGTCGTTGGCGCGGTTGCTCTGGGCCGAGAAGTGCATCTGCACAGCCGTCTCGGCGCTTTGTTCCATGCGGTGAATATGGTGGGTCACGCGCTCGATATGTTCGAGCACGTCGCGCGAGCGCACGCGCAGCAGCTCGCGCTCATGCTGGCGCGCGGGCGTGGATTCGGGTGGCCAGCCTTCCAGCGCTTCGGTCCAGTCCTGCATGGCGGCGCGCTGGTCTTCGCAGATTTCGTCGAGCTGGTGCAGCGCCAGGCGCACATCGAGGACGCTCGCCCAGTTGGAAAAGCGCTTGTTGGGCTTGAGCAGCGCCATCTGCCAGTGGTCGATCTGCCGCGTCAGCGTGCGGCGCAGGTCCAGATAGCCGTCGACCATGCCGTTGACCATGCGCAGCATCAGGTCGGCAGGCTCCACCGGCATCTTGGAGCTGATCTGGCGGCCATCGCCCTTGCCGGGGCCGGAGATCAGGCGCTGCCAGAAGTTCTCCAGCACAAAGCAGCCGTCGGGGTGCACGGACAGCAGGATATGGTCGTACAGCGCAAAGCCCACAGGCTGGGTTTCCACGCGCTGCAGCACGGGCGCGTCGGCCGGGGCGTGGGCGGGCTTATGGGAAGCCGGGGAACTGCTTTTTACCAGTGTATTCCCGGTAGTGATTGGACTGGTTGCTATGGATGCAGGAGCGCTCGGCGCCAGTGCTGGCGCCGAGGCTAGCGGTGCCGCCGGTGCGGCGGGTGCATGCATGCCATTGAGCGGCGGCAGATGCGCATTGGCCAGACGGCGAAACACCAGAATGTCATAGACCGAGGTGTAGTCGTAGTTTGACGGCAGGGCCGGGTTGAGCAGGTCGGAGATATGCAGATCCACCAGCGGCGCGCCACCGACTTGCGTGAGCATGGCCTGAATGGCAGGCAACTGCCCCTCCAGCTCCGAGCGCGTGCAGGAGACCCAGTAAAAGCCCGTCATGGGTGCCTGCGTGGGCAGGGCATCCACAGGCTGGGCATAGAGCGGGGAGATGTGCAGAACGCGCATGGGTGGATTCAATACAGAAACGGCCCGGGAAGAAGCTCCCGAGCCGTCAAATCATGCCTTAAATGGCCTGCAGTGCAAGTGCATCAAGCACTTGCAGCTATCAAAACCATGATCGTCTTACAGGCCGCGCAGCTTGCGGGCCGCGTCAATGGCGAAGTAAGTCAGAATGCCATCGGCACCGGCGCGCTTGAAGGCCATCAGTGCTTCCATCATCACGGCATCGTGATCGAGCCAGCCGTTTTGCGCGGCGGCCTTGATCATGGCGTACTCGCCGCTGACCTGATAGGCGAAGGTGGGGACCTTGAACTCGTCCTTGACGCGGCGCACCACGTCCAGATACGGCATGCCGGGCTTGACCATGACCATGTCCGCGCCTTCGGCGATGTCCATGGCGACTTCGCGCAGGGCTTCGTCGGTGTTGGCGGGGTCCATCTGGTAGACGTTCTTGTCAGCCTTGCCCAGTGCGCCGCGCGTGCCCACGGCATCGCGGAAGGGGCCGTAGAAGGCGCTGGCGTACTTGGCGCTGTAGGCCATGATGCGGGTGTAGATATGGCCTTGCAGCTCCAGCGCTTCGCGGATGGCGCCGATGCGGCCGTCCATCATGTCGCTGGGGGCCACAAAGTCGGCACCGGCTTCGGCATGGGCCAGAGCCTGACCGACCAGCACTTCCACGGTTTCATCGTTGAGGATGTAGCCGGTATCGTCCAGGATGCCGTCCTGACCGTGGCTGGTGTAGGGGTCCAGCGCCACGTCGGTCAGCACGCCCAGGTCGGGGAATTCCTTCTTCAGCGTGCGCACCACGCGAGGAATCAGGCCATCGGGGTTCAGCGCTTCCTTGCCGTCAGGCGTCTTGAGCGAGGCGTCGATCTGCGGGAACAGCGACAGCACGGGAATGCCCAGCTTCACGCATTCTTCGGCCACGGGTAGCAGCAGGTCCAGGCTCAGGCGATCGACGCCGGGCATGGAGGGCACGGCTTCGCGGCGGTTCTGGCCTTCGTGCACAAACACGGGGTAGATGAAGTCGTGGGGCGTCAGCACGCTCTCGCGCACCAGATTGCGGGTGAAGGCATCGCGGCGCAGACGGCGCGGGCGGTTGGCGGGGAAAGGAGTGGGGCTGGACAGATGCATGGGGAAAATTGTGCCCCATTCGCCCACGCTTGGCTTGCAGCTGTGTGACTAACCCATGCTGGCGGTCACTTTGCTGCGAAAGCGGTGGCCGCAGCTTGCGCGCAATGCTGCAGCGCACCTTACACTGGTCCCCATGCTCTGGGTCAAAGCCTTTCACATCGTGTTCGTGGCCAGCTGGTTTGCTGGTCTGTTCTATCTGCCGCGCATTTTTGTCAACATCGCCATGGTTACGCCAGGCTCGGTGGCAGAGCGCGAGCGTCTGCTGCTGATGGCGCGCAAGCTGCTGCGCTTTACCACCATGCTGGCCGTGCCTGCGCTGGGGCTGGGCCTGTGGCTGTGGCTGGGCTGGGGAATTACGGGCGGCTGGCTGCATGCCAAGCTGGCCGTGGTGCTGCTGGTAATTGGCTACCACCACAGCTGCGCTGTGTTGCTGCGCAAGCTGCAGGCCAATACCTGCCACAAAAGCCATCGCTGGTTCCGCTTCTACAACGAGGTGCCGGTGCTGCTCTTGGTCGCCGCCGTGATTTTGGTGGTGGTCAAGCCGTTTTGAACGAGTCATTGATTCTTGGGGGCTGTCGTGTCTGAACCTGCGGTGTCCCGGACTGCCAGTCAGTCGGTGCCGGTCATCTCCATGCGCCATACCTCGGCCTGGCCGCTGGCGCTGGTCTACAGCGTGCTCATTGTGTTCGCCAGCCTGTTCCCCTTCGACGGCTGGCGCGCGCAGGGCATTGACCCGCAGGTCTTTCTGTTTGCCCGCATTCCGCCGCCGTACTGGACCTGGTTCGACGTCAACACCAATATCGTGGGCTATGTGCCGCTGGGCTTTTTCCTGGCGCTGGCGCTGATGCGCTCGGGCAAGCCACGGCTGGCCGTGCCACTGGCTTTTGTGGCGGGCACGCTGCTGTCACTGTGCATGGAGTTTTTGCAGATCTACCTGCCCCGGCGCGTGCCATCCAACCTCGACCTGGTGCTCAACGCCGGCGGCACGCTGATTGGCGCGCTGACCGCTGCCTTGCTCGAAAAACTGGGCGCGCTGTTGCGCTGGAGCGCGTTTCGCAGCAAATGGGTGGGCGAAGACGGAGCCGGAGTGCTGGTGCTGCTGGCGCTGTGGCCGTTTGCGCTGCTGTTCCCGGCGGCCCTGCCTTTCGGGCTGGGTCAGGTGCTGGAGCGACTGGACGAGACGCTGCAGGATTGGTTGCTCAACACGCCGTTCGAGGACTGGCTGCCGCTGGGCAATTTTGCGCTGACGCCGCTGTCCATGGTCTCTGAGATGCTCTGCGTCATGCTCGGCCTGTGGATTCCCTGCCTGCTGGCCTACTGCGCCGTGCGGCCCATGGGGCGGCGCATGCTGGCCACCGTGGTGCTGGCGCTGCTGGGTGTGGGCGTGACGGCGTTATCTGCCGCGTTGAGCTGGGGCCCCGCCCACGCCTGGGAGTGGGTGGACCTGCCCGTGCGCCTGGGCATCTGGGGCGGCGTGGGTCTGGCGGTCATCGCACTGCCGGCCTCGCGCCGCATGTCGGCGGTGCTGTTGCTGATGGTGCTGGTCGTGCATCTGAGCATCCTCAACCAGGCGCCCACCAATGTGTACTTTGCCCAGACGCTGCAGGCCTGGGAGCAGGGCCGCTTCATCCGCTTTTACGGACTGGGCCAATGGCTGGGCTGGCTCTGGCCTTACGTCACGCTGGCATATGTGGTGGTTCGCGTGTCCAAGCGTGAACAGCCTGCCTAGAATGCCTGTATGAGTGACACCGCATCCCAGACGACTGAGCAGTACTACCAGCGTCATATCTTCTTCTGTCTCAACGAACGCCCCAATGGCGAGGACTGCTGCGCGCTGCACGGCGCCAAGGATGGCTTTGACCGCTGCAAGCGCCGCGTGAAGGAAGAGGGCCTGGCCGGCAAGGGTCAGGTGCGGGTGAACAAGGCCGGCTGCCTGGACCGCTGCGCTGGCGGCCCCGTAGCCGTGGTCTACCCCGAAGGCACCTGGTACACCTTTATCGACGATGCGGATATCGACGAGATCGTCGAGTCGCACCTCAAGAACGGCAAGGTGGTCGAGCGCTTGGTACTCCCGGACAGTGTGGGGCGGTGAACAGTTTCCGCTGAGTTGTACGTGGAACTTTGAGTGTTTTTGCGTCTCTGTCTAGATAGATTAAGCGCGGACAGCTATAAATAGGATAGTAATAGTGAACTCCCAGACTGAGCGTTTGACCCTGACTGGCGGAGCCGGTGTGATCGAGGCCCTGCGCGATACGCCTGCACAGGGCGTGGCATCGCGCGGCGTGGCCATCATTGCCCATCCGCATCCGCTGTTTGGCGGCACCATGGACAACAAGGTGGTGCAGACCCTGGCACGTGCTTTTGTGCAGTGCGGCTACACGGCGGTGCGCTTCAACTTCCGTGGTGTGGGGGGCAGTGCCGGTGAGTACGATGCGGGCAAGGCCGAAACCCAGGACATGCTGGCCGTGGTGCAACAGGTCGCCCCCGAAGGGCCGATTGCGCTGGCCGGTTTTTCCTTTGGTGCTTTTGTCATGAGCCATGTGCTGGCCGAGCTGTGGCCGCAGGGCCGCGTGGAAAAAGCCGTCTTTGTCGGCACGGCGGCCAGCCGCTTTGACGTCGCCCCCGTTCCGCCCGAAGCCCATGAGCGCACACTGGTGCTGCACGGCGAGGCCGACGATACGGTGGACCTGCAATCCGTCATGAACTGGGCGCGCCCTCAGATACTGCCTGTTACCGTCATCCCGCAGGTGGAGCATTTCTTTCACGGACAATTGCCGCTGCTCAAGAGCCTGGTGGTGCGCCACCTGATGTCACCATCGTCCTGAGCCCGCCTTCTTCTCCATGAATCGATCGAATCAGCACTGCCGCATCGCTCTGGTTCATGCAACTTTCATAGCGTCAAGCCAAGGTAAATCCTTGGCTTTGGCCATTTTTGCCGGTAAATCACCGCGTCTACCATTGCTTTAGCGAGAGTTCTCTTTATGAAGCCTATCTATTCCACGCTGCGCGTTCTGGCCGTCGCTGCCGCAGTGGCACCTGTTTTTGCCATGGCTCAGGTGGCCGCTCCCGTTCCTCCTGAAATCGCCGCCCGCAACTATCTGCTGATCGACGTGACCGCCGGCCAGGTGCTGGGTGCCAAGGATGTTGACGCCCCGGTCGAGCAGGCCTCGCTGACCAAGCTGATGTCTGCCTATGTCGTGTTCGATGCCCTGCGTGCCAAGAAAATCACGCTGGAGCAGAAGATGCCCGTGAGCGAGCGCGCCTGGAAGATGCCTGGCTCGCGCATGTTCATTGACCCCAAGATGCAGGTGCCCGTCAACGACCTGCTCAGCGGCATGATCATCCAGTCCGGCAATGACGCCACCATGGCGCTGGCGGAAGCCGTGGGCGGCACGGCCGAAAACTTCGTCAAGATGATGAATGACCAGGCCAAGGCGCTGGGCATGAAGAACACGACGTACAAAAACCCCGAAGGCCTGACCGAACCCGGTCACCTGACCACGGCGCGCGATTTGTCCATCCTGGCCCAGCGCCTGATGCGTGACTTCCCCGAGTACATGCATTACTACGCCACCAAGCACTACGCCTACCCCGGCACGCCTGCGTCGAACGGCAACAACCGCAATGCGCTGCTGTTCCGCGACCCCACCGTCGACGGCCTGAAGACCGGTCACACCAATGCCGCCGGTTACTGCCTGGTGGCCACGGCCAAGCGCGATCTGCCCAATGTCGGCCAGCGCCGCCTGCTGTCCATCGTGCTGGGCACGGCCAGCGAAAAAGCCCGCGCCAACGAAAGCCAGAAGCTGTTGAACTGGGGCTATACCGCCTATGACGCCGTCAAACTGTTCGACGCCGACCAACCCGTGGCCACCCCCGCCGTCTGGAAGGGTGCAGCCAACGCCGTCAAGATCGGCCGCGCTGGTGGTCCCATTGTGGTCACCGTGCCCTCGGGCACCGGCGGCAAGCTGACCACCGAAGTCGTGCGCCAGGACCCGCTGATTGCGCCCATCGCCAAGGGCCAGTCCATGGGCACGCTGAAAGTGAAGATGGGCGCCGACACCGTGGCCGAAGTGCCGCTGGTGGCGCTGGAAGTCGTGGAGCAGGCGGGCTTCTTTGGCCGTCTGTGGGACACCATTCGCCTCTGGATCAAGTAATCACCTGCCTGAGTCAGAGCGCAGCACCGCCGTCCTTTGGGGCGGCGGTACCCTCTCGACGAACCAGGATCAGGGCTAAGGCTTGCGCCGTCGCAGGCCATCCAGCGCCTGACTTGTGCAGTTTTGCGCAAGCTGGTACATTCGAGGGCTTTTCGGAAATTCCGAAGGGATTCACGTTTTCGCTTTCCTGTGAAATGGAGCGAAGGAATTAATTGCTTTCACGAAGCAAATTCACGTTTAGGGACGTTTATTAATGCCAACCATTAACCAACTCGTGCGTCAGGGCCGCACGGTCGAAGTTGTTAAATCCAAGAGCCCTGCTATGGAAAACTGCCCCCAACGCCGTGGCGTGTGCACCCGTGTGTACACCACCACTCCTAAGAAGCCTAACTCGGCTCTGCGTAAGGTGGCCAAGGTTCGTCTGACCAACGGTTTCGAAGTCATTTCGTACATCGGCGGTGAAGGCCACAACCTGCAAGAACACAGCGTTGTGCTGGTTCGCGGTGGTCGTGTGAAGGACTTGCCCGGTGTGCGTTACCACATCGTGCGCGGCTCTCTTGACCTGCAAGGCGTCAAGGACCGTAAGCAGTCCCGTTCGAAGTACGGTGCCAAGAAGCCTAAGGCTAAGTAAGCACTGTTTTTCTGAACAAACAAGTAGGTGCTGTGTCCCGCGTGGCGCGAGATTCAGCGTAGTGACCCAAAGCGCAAGTGTTTTGCGTGGGTCGAGTAAGTGGGAGTCCAGTTTTGGCTCTCGCGGTGTCTGAAAAGATACCAACTGAAGCAAAGATAGAGGTAAAAAATGCCACGTCGTCGCGAAGTCCCCAAACGTGAAATTCTGCCGGATCCCAAGTTCGGCAACGTAGAGCTGTCCAAATTCATGAACGTGATCATGGAAGGCGGCAAGAAGGCAGTTGCAGAGCGCATCATTTACGGCGCTCTGGACCTGATCGAAAAGAAGCACCCCGGTAAGGATCCTCTGGAAGCCTTCGTTGTTGCTATCAACAACGTCAAGCCCATGGTGGAAGTGAAGTCCCGCCGCGTGGGTGGTGCTAACTACCAAGTGCCTGTTGAGGTGCGTCCCGTCCGTCGTCTGGCTCTGTCCATGCGCTGGATCAAGGAAGCTGCCCGCAAGCGCGGCGAAAAGTCCATGGCTCAACGCCTGGCCAATGAGCTGCTGGAAGCGACCGAAGGTCGTGGCGGCGCGATGAAGAAGCGTGACGAAGTGCACCGCATGGCCGAAGCCAACAAGGCATTCAGCCACTTCCGCTTCTAATCAGCACTTCGCTCGATAAGTAGACAGGCCGCACGCAATGATTGCTTGCGGCCTTGTCTTGATTCAGAGCATCCCCATTTAAGGTTGCTGTCACGCAGGCTCACTAGGCTTGAAGGCGGCAAACTTTCTCCTCGATCAATCAAGGATCATCATGGCTCGCAAGACCCCCATTGAGCGCTACCGCAACATCGGTATTTCTGCTCACATTGACGCAGGTAAGACAACCACCACAGAACGTATCCTGTTCTATACCGGTGTGACCCACAAGCTGGGCGAAGTGCACGACGGCGCTGCTACCACCGACTGGATGGAGCAAGAGCAAGAGCGCGGTATCACCATCACTTCCGCTGCAGTGACCTGCTTCTGGAAGGGCATGGACCTGTCCTACCCCGAGCACCGCTTCAACATCATCGACACCCCCGGCCACGTGGACTTCACGATTGAAGTGGAACGTTCCATGCGCGTGCTGGACGGTGCTTGCATGGTTTACTGCGCTGTGGGTGGCGTGCAGCCCCAGTCCGAAACCGTGTGGCGTCAGGCCAACAAGTACAAGGTGCCTCGTCTGGCCTTTGTGAACAAGATGGACCGTACAGGTGCCAACTTCTTCAAGGTCTACGACCAGATGAAGACCCGCCTGAGTGCCAACCCCGTGCCCGTGGTGATCCCAATCGGCGCTGAAGAAAACTTCAAGGGTGTGGTCGATCTGGTCAAGATGAAGGCCATCATCTGGGACGAAGCTTCCCAGGGCATGAAGTTCGAATACCAGGACATCCCCGCTGAGCTGGTGGAAACCGCCAACAAGTGGCGTGAAAACCTGGTGGAAGCTGCTGCTGAAGCCTCTGAAGAGCTGATGAACAAGTACCTGGAAGAAGGTACTCTGACTGAAGAAGAAGTGAAGCTCGGCGTGCGCACGCGTACCCTGGCCACCGAAATTCAGCCCATGCTGTGCGGCACCGCGTTCAAGAACAAGGGTGTGCAGCGCATGCTGGACGCCGTGATCGACTACCTGCCCGCTCCTGTGGACATCCCTGACGTTACCGGTACCGACCCCGATGACGAAGAGAAGAAGCTGAGCCGCAAGGCTGACGACGCTGAGAAGTTCTCGGCTCTGGCCTTCAAGCTGATGACTGACCCGTTCGTGGGCCAGCTGACCTTCGTGCGCGTTTACTCCGGCGTTCTGACTAAGGGCGACACCGTCCTGAACTCGGTCAAGGGCAAGAAGGAACGTATCGGCCGTATCGTGCAGATGATGGCTAACGACCGCGTGGAAGTCGAAGAAATTCGCGCTGGCGACATCGCCGCCTGCGTGGGTCTGAAGGACGTGACGACTGGCGAAACGCTGTGCGCTCAAGAAGCTCCCATCGTGCTGGAACGCATGGTCTTCCCCGAGCCCGTGATTGCACAGGCCGTGGAACCCAAGACCAAGACTGACCAGGAAAAGATGGGTATCGCTCTGTCGCGTCTGGCTGCAGAAGATCCTTCCTTCCGCGTGCGTACCGACGAAGAATCCGGTCAGACCATCATCGCCGGTATGGGCGAGCTGCACCTGGAAATCATCGTTGACCGCATGAAGCGCGAATTCAACGTGGAAGCCAACGTGGGCAAGCCCCAAGTGGCCTACCGCGAAACCATTCGCAGCACGGTCAAGGACGTGGACGGCAAGTTCGTTCGTCAGTCCGGTGGTAAGGGGCAGTACGGTCACGTGGTCTTCACCCTCGAACCTCAAGAAGCCGGTAAGGGCTTTGAGTTCGTGGACGAAATCAAGGGCGGTGTGGTGCCTCGCGAATACATCCCTGCAGTGCAGAAGGGTGTGGAAGAGGCTCTGACCTCCGGCGTGCTGGCTGGCTACCCCGTGGTGGACGTCAAGGTTCGTCTGACTTTCGGTTCGTACCACGATGTGGACTCGAACGAAATGGCGTTCAAGATGGCTGCTATCTTCGGTTTCAAGGAAGCCGCCAAGAAGGCCAACCCCGTCATCCTGGAACCCATGATGGCTGTGGAAGTGGAAACGCCTGAAGACTACGCCGGTACAGTGATGGGTGACCTGTCTTCCCGCCGCGGTATGGTGCAGGGCATGGACGACATGGTTGGTGGCGGCAAGGCCATTAAGGCCGAAGTGCCTCTGTCGGAAATGTTCGGCTACGCTACGTCGCTGCGTTCGATGACCCAAGGTCGCGCCAGCTACACGATGGAATTCAAGCACTACTCTGAAGCTCCTCGTAACGTGGCTGAAGCCATCGTTGCTGCTCGCGCCAAGTAATTGACGCGGCTTTAACGAATCAGTCATAATCGACGGTTCTGAATCGCGGCAGCTTCGAGAGAGGCTGCCGCGATTTTTGCCGGTCTGCGATCCCATGCCGTCCTGTCACCTGTGCGGGGCGATGAAGCAATGAGGTGCAGACCTTAAACATCACACAGGTTTTTGCTCTTTTTGGAGAAATCATGGCAAAAGAAAAATTCGAACGGACAAAGCCCCACGTGAACGTGGGCACCATCGGTCACGTTGACCACGGCAAGACCACCCTGACAGCTGCTATCGCTACCGTGCTGTCCAAGCACTTCGGCGGCGAAGCCAAGGACTACTCGCAGATCGACAACGCGCCTGAAGAAAAGGCCCGTGGTATCACGATCAACACTTCGCACGTCGAGTACGAAACAGCCAACCGTCACTACGCACACGTTGACTGCCCCGGCCACGCTGACTATGTGAAGAACATGATCACTGGCGCGGCTCAGATGGACGGCGCTATTCTGGTTTGCTCCGCTGCTGACGGCCCCATGCCCCAGACTCGCGAGCACATCCTGCTGTCGCGTCAGGTGGGCGTTCCTTACATCATCGTGTTCCTGAACAAGGCCGACATGGTGGACGACGAAGAACTGCTGGAACTGGTCGAAATGGAAGTGCGCGAGCTGCTGTCCAAGTACGACTTCCCCGGCGATGACACCCCCATCATCCGCGGTTCCGCCAAGCTGGCCCTGGAAGGTGACCAGTCCGACAAGGGCGAGCCCGCTATCTTGAAGCTGGCTGAAGCTCTGGACTCCTACATCCCCACGCCCGAGCGTGCTGTTGACGGCGCCTTCGTGATGCCTGTGGAAGACGTGTTCTCCATCTCCGGTCGCGGCACTGTGGTGACTGGCCGTATCGAGCGCGGTATCGTCAAGGTCGGCGAAGAAATCGAAATCGTCGGTATCCGTGATACCCAAA
>NZ_KZ984463.1 GCF_003569915.1 Comamonas testosteroni
CACATCCGAGCTTCAATCCTCAATCAATTTACCGCTCTGGGCACGCCCCAGACAGTCGCTGCTGCGTAAATCTATTTGGGATTGGGGATGCCTTGGCCTATGGCCGATTTATGCAACAAAGCCCTTTACAACCAACAGCTCAGGGGTAGCAACTGCATCAGCGCCATCACCCTCCACCGCCTGTGGTGGTGTGACGGCCAGCTCTGTACCCTTTAAAACATTCGCAGGCGACAATCTTCCCAGTGCGAGCTATCTGCTATCTGCTACGGTGTGCCCAGGCTCTGGATCTGGCACACTTTCCATCGCCAGTTGCGTCAAGGTTGTTGCCACACCCGTTAAATCTGACCCCAAAGTCGGAAACTTGGAAGTCACCAGCACCGGCGTTAAAACCTGCACTGGAAGCACCTCCGATAAAAAACTTTGCTGGCCATGAAAAAATCATTTTTTTCAGAATGTGGTTTCACTGCGATAGAGCTCATTGTCACGATAGCCATCGCAGCCGTTCTCATGGCGGTAGCAGCACCAAGCTTTATAGGTTTTCAAAGAAACTCCGAACTAACCTCACTCACCAACAAACTATTGGGCTCTATCAATACCGCGCGTGGTGAGGCAATGAAGACTGGCAGGAATGCATTTGTCATTCCAGCAAATACAACTTCATGGACATCAGGCTGGAATGTTTTTGTCGATATGAATAGCGACAATGCATATACCGAAGGGACTGATATTTTGGTTCAATCCAATGAAGCACCATCCAGCTTTTTTGAGATTAGCGGCACAAACAATGCAGCAGCGTCCTCTCCTTACATTAGCTTCGACAGCTCTGGATATGCTCGCGCCATCGGTGGAAGCGGGCTGACGAATCTGACTCTTAGCATTAAAAGAACAGATGTTTCAACATCTGCTGCCAATGAAGAGACCCGCCGGATTATTGTTGCTCGCACAGGTAAAACTCGCAGCTGCAAGCCCAGAAGCGATAGCAGCTGCACCACAACCCAGTCCAGCTGACAACAATCAATAGGCAAAGTCACCGTTAACATGCTGGCATGACAAGTGACAAGAACTTCATGCACCAAGCGCTTGAGCAGGCCGCTCAAGCGCTTTTTCTTTCCTCGCCCAATCCACGCGTTGGCTGCGTGATCGTTGACGGAGCTGGCCAGGTCATTGGCCAGGGTTTTACGCAGCAGGCGGGCGGCCCGCATGCAGAAGTCATGGCTTTGCGCGATGCGGCAGCCAAGGGCCATGATGTGCGCGGTGCGACGGCGTATGTGACGCTGGAGCCCTGCTCCCACCATGGCCGCACCGGCCCCTGCTGCGATGCTCTGATTGCTGCAGGCATTGGCAAGGTGGTTGGCGCGCTGACCGACCCTAACCCTCAGGTCGCAGGGCGAGGGTTTGAGCGTTTGCGTGCCGCTGGCGTGGAGGTCGAAGTAGGCCCGGGCGGCGCAGAGTCACGCGAGCTCAACATCGGCTTTTTCAGCCGTATGGTGCGCGGCACACCTTGGGTGCGCATGAAGGCGGCCAGTTCGCTCGACGGCGTGACGGCTTTGCACAATGGCAAAAGCCAGTGGATTACGTCTGCTGAAGCGCGTGCCGACGGCCATGCATGGCGAGCCCGCGCCTGCACCATTTTGACGGGCATTGGCACTGTGCTTGAAGACAATCCGCGCATGAATGTGCGAGATATTCCAACGCCGCGCCAACCGCGCATAGCGGTGGTCGACAGCAAGCTGGACATGCCTCTGGATGCTCATGTTTTGAAAGCACCTAGTGGATGTCTTATCTACACTTGCAGCCAAGATGATCTCAAAATCCAAACATTGCAAGGACTAGGCGCTACAGTTATTGATATGCCCAATGCCGCAGGCAAGGTGGACCTGGCCGCCATGCTGCGTGATCTGGCTCAGCGCGGCACCAATGAGTTACATGTGGAAGCGGGCTTCAAGCTCAATGGTTCCCTGATCCGCGAAGGGCTGGTCAATGAGTTCCTGTTCTATCAGGCTCCCAAGCTGCTGGGGACCGCAGCGATGGGAATTGCCAATTTCGGACCGCTCAACGATCTGCATGAAGGGGTGCAGTTGGAGTTTCACGACATCTCTCGCATTGGCCCGGATTTGCGGCTGGTGGCGCGCGTTCAGGGCCGAGCCAACTTTTGACCGAACGGTACAGCAGCCATCTGACATGCGAGTGCCGTCTTCATGGGTTACAAAGCATGTATGACGGCTGCTCACACTCAAGACCTCGCACCCATGCGGGCTCGCTCTTTCCTGCGACTCGCTCTACCTTGTCTGGTGATGGCCGTGCTGGCACTTTCTGGCTGCTCAACCCCCTTGCCCAAGGATGTTGAACGCCCTGTCAGCGCTGCGCTGCAAAAGCCGCAGGAAACCGCACTGGGCGCACTCGTTGCCAAGGCCCGCCCAGCGGCTGTCAAAGCCGATGCTTCAGCCTTTGCACTGATTTCCGGCCCGGAGTTCGCGCTCAGCAGCCGCATGGCGCTGGTAGAAAGTGCCCAGAAGACGCTGGACCTGCAGTACTACGCGATTCACGCCGACCAGAGCACCGCCAAGCTTTTGCGGGCCCTGGTGCAAGCGGCCGGGCGCGGTGTTCGGGTTCGGGTACTGCTCGACGATTTTCACAGCACCGGCCCGGATGCACAGGTCATGCGTCTGGCATTTGTGCCCAATATCGAGATGCGCATGTTCAACCCTCTTGCAGGTTCGCGCAGCTCCAGTCTAGGGCGTGCCTGGTCGATTCTGACCGACTTCCAGCGTGCCCAGCAGCGCATGCACAACAAGCTTTTTATTGCAGACAACGCAGTCGCCGTCATGGGAGGGCGCAATCTGGGCGACTCCTACTTCGATGCCTCGAACGAGGGCAACTTTGTCGATATCGATGTATTGACCGGCGGCCCGGTGGTCAAAGATCTTTCGCGCAGCTTTGACAGCTACTGGAACAATGTCCGTGCCTACCCGGTTCAATCGCTGATCAAGCAAGAAGAGCTTCTGCAGCTCAAGACCCAGTTCGACCAGGAAGACAGCCGCGCCGAAGCCAGCACCGCCAAGCCCCAGAGCAGCTCGATCGCCAGCGCAAGCACCATGAATCTGCGCAAAGTGCCCTGGGTGTGGGCGCAGGCGCTGGTACTGGCGGACAGCCCGAGCAAGATTCCGCTGGAAAGTGACGATGCGCATCCGCTCAGCCCCGCGCAAGCGGGCTCAGCCGGAGTGCTCAAGGCAGGCAAGCAAGGCACGATTCCAGCCTCCGCCGCTGGAGCGCTACAGGCAGATTCCGTCGTAGACGGCTTGCTGGCACTGGTGCGCTCGGCCAGGCAGGACTTGCTGGTCGTCTCTCCCTACTTCGTGCCTGGGGCTGAAATCATGCAGGCCTTTCGCACCGCGCGAGAGCGCGGCGTGCGCATTCGCATCCTGACGAACTCGCTGGCATCGAACGACGCCCCGCTGGCCCACGCGGGCTATGCGCGCCACCGGCAGGAATTGCTGGGCATGGGCATTGAGCTGCGCGAAATGCGCAGCGAGCCCGCCAATGTGCGCTCGGCGCTGCGGGCAGGCAATACCGGCTCCAGTGGCGGCAGCACGGGTGCTTCGCGCTCCATGCTGCATTCCAAGCTGCTGGTGATCGATGGCCGGATTGTGGTGGTGGGCTCGATGAATCTGGATATGCGCTCCCAGCTTCAGAACACCGAAATTGCCGTGCTCATTGCCAGCAAGTCCTTCAGCAAGCTGGCTACCAGCAGCATTGACGAAAGCCTGCCCGAAAACAGCTGGCGCGTTGAAATCGACAAGGACGGCAAGCTGATCTGGCGCGCACCCGAGGACAGCGGCCTGCCCGATGCCCACACCGAGCCAGACGCCAGTCTGGGCCTGCGCCTTATGCTGCAGCTGATTGGGCCTCTGGCGCCGGACAGTCTGCTGTAGCCGCCACCTGCGGCCAGGCCCATTCCACACCGAGGTCGCGCTGCGGCAAAGCCTCTACCCAGGCGGTGATGGCGCGCTGATCGGTTTGCGTGCGCACCTCCTGATAGGCGATCTCTGCCTCCGGGAAGCGCCTGCGCATCAGGTTCAGCCATTGCTTGAGCCGACCAGCCCGCTGGCGTGGCTCCAGACCTTCGCAGACCATCTCCCAGAAGCGCTGCACCTGCGGCACCAGTTGCAGCCAGTCGATGCCTGCTGCATCTTGCGCACCCGCAGCTGCGCCACCTTCCACGGCGCGGCGAATGGCCAGCGCAAGTCCGGGGTCCGCCACAATGCTGCGGCCCAGCATCAAATCACTGCAGCCCGAGACTTCGCGGCAGCGCAGGGCTTCCTCGACGGTCCAGATTTCGCCATTGGCCACCACGGGCACGCTCACGGCCTCGCGGATGCGGGGAATCTCTTCCCAGTATGCAGGAGGCCGGTAGCCATCGAGCTTGGTGCGCGCATGGACCACGATTTCACAGGCACCACCCTGCTCCATGGCCTGTGCGCATTCAGTCATCAGCGATCGATCATTGAAGCCCAGTCGCATCTTGGCCGACACCGGCATCTGCGCTGGCACAGCCTTGCGCACGGCTTCCACGACTTTGGCGATCTGCGCCGGGTCCTGCAGCAGCGATGCACCACCACCGTGGCGATTCACCACCTTGGCCGGGCAACCAAAGTTCAGATCGATGC
Source organism: Comamonas testosteroni (assembly GCF_003569915.1). Taxonomy (GTDB): domain Bacteria; phylum Pseudomonadota; class Gammaproteobacteria; order Burkholderiales; family Burkholderiaceae_C; genus Comamonas; species Comamonas testosteroni_D. The sequence goes on from NZ_KZ984463.1 coordinate 4,668, forward strand.
CCTCAGGCCCCAGCCGCGCCAGGCTGGCCGCGTTTTCGGCCAGACTCACAGGGTCCGAGCCCAGCAGTTGCGCGCGCACAGGCACGCCAGCCAAGGTTTTGCTGCCATTGCGCAGCTCGGGCATGGTGCGCAAATACACCTTGTCCGGCAGCAGCGAGCCGGAGATGCGAATGAACTCGGAGACGCAGCGATCTGCACCGCCCACACGGGTCAGCACATCACGCAACACAAAATCCAGCAGCCCCTCCATGGGCGCAAGCAGCAGTCTCATTTCAGATTTCAAGCAGTATGGGCCTCTAGTCCATATATCTATTGGACTATCAGCTATTAATTCAGAAGCATTTATCTGCCATAGGTCAAGCAGATGCTTATTGCCGCGCAGATGCCTCGTGCATTCACGACGATTCACACCATTGTCATGGACAGGCTTTGCAATAGGCCCGCATCCGCCACTGTCTGCACGGGATCTTCATCACCATGATTTTGCAAAAAACCGCCAAGGCTCAGCAGGAGCTGCAACCCGGCTCACGCCAGCTGCCGCAGCGCGCGCGGTCCGTGCTGCTGATGGCGGGCGGCAAAAGCCTGGATGAGATCCACAACATGCTGGGCAGCGATCATGCCGCAGTGGCCCGGCAATTGGTGGAGCAAGGGTATCTGCAGCTGATGACCGCCAGCACCGGCAAGCCCAGCCAGACGCCCCATGCGCCACAGCCACCGCAGATGGCCGGGGCAGCGCCCATCCAACTTGCGCCAGCTCAGGCCCTTGCTGCGCCAACCGCAGCGACGAGCAGTGAGTCCCCAAACATCAATATGGCAGGCACCCGCATGTACCTCTTCGATATGTGCGAGCGCCTCTTCGCCAATCGCCATGAAGCGCTGGCCCAGGCGCTGCGCGAGCAGCTGCGCCAGGCGCGCGACCTGGACAGCTTGCGTGAGGCCGGACTAGCTCTGCTCACCGCCGTGGAGCAGCATGCAGGCGAGGAACGCGCCCAGTCGCTGCGCGAGCGACTGGCGGCCTTGCTAGCTCATCACACGTCAGAGGAAGTCGCGGCCTGAGGCCCGGGACATCAAGCCGCAGCCAACCGCCACAGCGAAGTCACCTCCGCCGCGCGGGCTGCGTGCAGCGGGTCTTCCTTGTCCTGCACTTTGCTGTGCGTTGGGCGAATATCTTCACGGGCCAACACCTTCAGGCCCGCCGCTTCGATCCAGCCCAGCAACTGCTCACGCGTGCGCAGCTTCAGGTGTTCAGCCAGATCAGAAACGATGAGCCAGCCTTCACCACCAGGCTGCAGATGCTCAGCCAGTCCCTGGACAAAGCCGCGCAGCATGCGGCTGTCTTCGTCGTAGATGGCCTGATCGAGCAGCGAAGTCGCCTTGCCGGGCAACCACGGCGGGTTGCAGACGATCAGACCTGCACGACCTTCAGGAAAGAGGTGGGTCTGCTTGAGTTCGACCTTGGTGGCCAAACCCAGATACCCCAGACGCTGCAGGTTTTCAGCCGCACACGCCAGAGCACGCTCGCTCATATCCGTGGCGACCACCGATTTCACGCCGCGCTTGAGCAGCAGTGCCGACAGCACGCCAGTGCCAGTACCGATATCCCAGGCCTGCTGCATGCCTGCTGCAGGAATGGGGGCGCGCGCGACCAGATCCAGATATTCGCCACGCACGGGCGAGAACACGCCGTAGTGCGCATGAATACGTGCATCTGCGCCCAGCGCAGCAATCTCCACGCCCTTCTTGCGCCACTCATGGGCACCGACCACGCCCAGCAGGTCGCGCAGCGGCACCAGCACGCTGCGGGCGCCGCCCTCGGTCTTCAGTTGGCCCCAGGCTTCGCTACAGGCCACACTCCAGTCGGGAGCCCGGCGCAAGGCGCAATGCCATTGCTCATCGAGTTCGATCAGAATGCTGGCCAGCACGCGGGCGCGCTGGGCCTGTGCCTGCCGGTGCAGGTGAAATGCATGGGGAAAGATGGCAGGCGCTGCCGCCGCCTTGCGGCGGGGCTTTTTGTCGAGCCTGCGGCCCAGCGCCAGCAGCAGCTGACGGGCGTTCTGAAAGTCACCACGCCACAGAAGCGAAGCGCCTTCGCTGATATGGCGAAACGCCGTATCAGCGGGCATGGTGTCGTCAGCCACTTCAATGCGCTTGGGCTTGGGCAGACTGCTTTCAGTGCGCCACATGGCCATATGCGCCTTGCCTTGCTCCTGCCATTGCAGCAGGTCATAGGCGCTGGATACAGCAGCAGCTGAGGCGGTGACTGAGGCCGCGACGTTGTTGTTAGGGGTCTTCACGGCCTGTCTTTCTCAATAACGGCGCTTAGCCGTTCAGCGGACGCTTGACGCGTACTTCTTCAATCTTGATGCTGCCAATCACAGCCGTCTTGGCCGTGGACATCTCACGTTTGAAGCCTGCCATTTCATGGAAACGCAGGGCGCGCTCGTTGCGCAGAGGAATCCAGGCTGTCACATTGGTGCAGCCTTCTTCCAGCAGACCGTCACGCGCGGCGTCCCACAGGGCCACGCCAACGCCTTGATTCCAATGGGAAGGTGCTGCGTAGATAGCCCAGATTTCGCCAGTGGTCTGGCGGGACTTGTCATCACGGGAGCGGTCAAAGCCGACAAAACCAACAATCTTGTCGCCATCAATGGCGACCTGAACCTGCGGCTCGCAGTATTCAATGGCTTCGCGCCAGTAAGCCTGGCGCTTTTCAACCGACGACATCGACTTGAGTTGATCATCGGGAACCAGACCTCGATAAGCCTCCAATGCGGAAGCAGTATGGATCTGGGCAATCGCTTTTGCATCGCGAAGAGTAGCGGGACGGACCTGGATACTAGACATGGAAAAACCGGAACGGAAACATGTAAGAATAGAAGGGGAGCAATTGTCTACTGATTCAGATTTTTGGCACGCCGCATGGTTGTTAGCCATTCGCTTAACTACGGCTGTTCGCAAACTCTTGCCCTATGGCACTTGATGTGCTATGCGCTCACGTAAGCAGAGCAGCAAGCCCGTATTCATCAAGGGTTTGAGTCGGATTTAATGACAAGCTTGGCAAGAGGGAATCGTCCCAATCGACGATAGGGGCTACAGCGTCTGCTTGCGCACCACCCGCCCCATTGCTCAGAAACTCACAGCCAGCGGCGCATCAGGCCCATGAGTTTGTCGAATTTCTCGCCAAACGGCGGGTACAGCATGGCAGTGGCCGCCCAGCGCGACTGCACAAACACCGCCTTCTGGTGCACAAAGCGCAAAAAGCCTTGCTCGGAGTGATAGGCACCCCAGCCACTCTCCCCCACACCGCCAAACGGCAGGTTGTCGTGCGCCACATGCAGCAAGGTGTCGTTCACGCACACGCCGCCGCTGACCGTGCGGGTCAGCACCGCATCGCGCTCGGCCTCGTCGTTGCCAAACCAGTACAGCGCCAGCGGCCTGGGGCTGGCGTTGATGGCGTTGATGACGTCTTCGATACGCTCGTAAACAATGACCGGGAGGATGGGTCCGAAGATCTCTTCCTGCATCAGCTGCATCTCGCCCGTGGTGCCAAAGACCAGGGCCGGGGCCAGCTGGCGCTCAACCGATTCTCCCCAGGCCGTCGTATCGCCCTCCACGGCCGGAGCTGCGGCTTCATGCATCCAGTACACGTGCGCACCCAGGCTTTCGGCCTGACGCAGCATCTGCTTGAGCCGTGCTAGATGGCGCTTGCTGATGATGGCCGTGTAATCGGGGTTGCCCGAGATGCGCGGGTACAGCTGTTGCACCGCTGCCTTGAAGGCTTCGGCAAATTCCTGCTCGCGCCCGCGCGGCAGCAGCACATAGTCGGGGGCAATGCAGGTCTGCCCGGCATTGACCAGCTTGCCGTAGGCCACCTTGAGCGCCACGGCCTGCATATCGCAGTCCTGCGCAATGATGCAGGGCGACTTGCCGCCCAGCTCCAGCGTGGTCGGGGTCAGGTGCACGGCCGCAGCCTGGGCCACCCGCCGCCCCACGGCGGTGGAGCCAGTGAACAGCAAATGATCGAACTGCAGGCCTGAGAACTGCGTCGCCACGGAGGCATCGCCTTCAATGACGCTGAACTCCTCGGGCGCAAAGAACTGAGCAGCCAGCTCGGCCAACTTGGCCGAGGTACGCGGCGTCAGCTCACTGGGCTTGAGCATGACGCGGTTGCCTGCAGCCAGCGCCGTGATGACAGGAGCCAGAGACAGCTGCACCGGGTAATTCCAGGGGGAGATCACCCCCACCACGCCCAGCGGCTGGCGCTCTACCCAGGCTTTTCCGGGCTGCAGCATCAATGGCGTGCTCACGCGCTGGCGCTTGCTCCACTTGGCCAGATGCTTGAGCGTGTGCTTGAGCATGTTGCGCACCAGCATCAGGTCCAGCATTTCGGTCCAGCGCTCGGAACGCACACCGAAATCCTCCTGCACGGCGGCGCACAAGGCGGGACCGTTTTCATCGAGCATCTTCTGCAGGCGCAGCAAGCGCTCGCGCCGCACCAGCAAAGGCACATCTACCTGCGCGCGGCTGGCTTGATATTGCAAGTCAAAAATGCGGTGCAAGTCCATGTAATTCATGCCTGTCTAAAAAGCCTCAAATCTCTATCTATTTCCATACTCACCAAGCAACATAGCAGTCCTGCACGACTTGTCTATGGCGCCGCATCTTGCGCCCAGTCCAGAGGCATGCCATCTGCGCCAAACGCAACACCGCGCTCTTCAAGCTTTTCACGCGCAGCGTGATGCACCACGCCGCGTTTGGGCAGTCGGGGCTCCAGCAGTCTGCGCAGCGTGGCTTCGCTCACATTGGCATTGCGAATGACCTCCATGCGCACGCCCCAGAACCTGTCGTCGGCAAAGCGGTCCAGTATTGCGGCATCCGCATCAGGGTTCATGGCCGCTGTGGCGCGAATGGCCTGATTGGGGTCCGTCAAGAAAGGCTCCAGCTCTGCGGCATTGGCCGCACCACAAGCTGCGATGTAGCGCCTTTCTTCCGCGGCTTTCTGTTCGGGTGTCTTTTTTGCCATTGTGCCCTTGAAGGTTCAGGTTTGACTTCTGCTTGTCCTACAGCGAAGTAAACACAGCGTAAAAAAAAGAGCCTGGCACATACAAGCGCAGGCTCTTTTTTGGGGTGAGTAATCAGCTCGCTACAGGCATTGCGTCATCAGGACTCATGCACCTCGCGTGGCTGCACGTCAGTGACCTCACCGGTGCCCGGCAACACGCCACGGCGCGAGCGGGTTTCGCGGGCTTCCTTTTTGGCATCGGTATCACCCGACGATTGCGCCATCCACTCGGCTCCCGAGCGGTACACCGTCTGCCAGCCAGCAAAGGGGCTCATGGGGCCGAAGCTCATGGGCACCACGGGCTGACCCGTGAGCTTGGCCCACAGGGCGCGCACGCCCCAAGCCAGAGCGATCAGACCGGCCACGGCCAGCAGGCTCAGGAAGAACACCAGACCCACCAGCATCAGCATGATGCGGACGGCCCAACGGGTTGCGGTGGCAGCGAAATCGTTCAAAGCAATACCTTTCTATCGTTCGATATCTTAGGCGCTGGCCGCAGATTCGAACCGGAATACCCCCGGCGCGTTGACCGGGTCCACTTGCACCGAGATCGTACTCTTGGGCGGGAACTTGCCTTCGAGCAACAACTTGGACAGCGGGTTTTCAATACGCTGCTGAATGGCACGCTTGAGCGGACGGGCACCGAACACGGGATCGAAACCGACCTTGGCCAATTCGGCCAGAGCCTGTTCGGACACCTGGATGTCCAGCTCCATCTTCTGCAGACGGCTTTCCAGCAACTTCAGCTGAATCTTGGCAATCGCCTCGATGTTCTTGGCGTCCAGTGCATGGAACACCACCGTTTCATCGATACGGTTCAAGAATTCGGGTCGGAAATGGTTTTTAAGTTCCCCCCAAACCGCTTCTTTCACTTCATCGGCATCCTGCCCGACCATCGCCTGAATCAAATGTGAACCAATGTTGCTGGTCATCACAATCACGGTGTTCTTGAAGTCCACCGTGCGGCCCTGACCGTCGGTCAGGCGGCCGTCGTCCAGCACCTGCAGCAGCACATTGAAGACATCGGGGTGGGCTTTTTCCACCTCGTCGAGCAGCAGCACGCTATAGGGCTTGCGGCGCACGGCTTCCGTCAGGTAGCCGCCCTCTTCATAGCCGACATAGCCGGGAGGCGCACCGATCAAGCGTGCCACAGAGTGCTTTTCCATGAACTCACTCATGTCAATGCGCACCAAATGGTCTTCGCTGTCGAACAGGAAGCCTGCCAGCGCCTTGCACAGCTCGGTCTTGCCCACGCCCGTGGGGCCGAGGAACAGGAAAGAGCCTGTGGGACGGTTCGGATCGGACAGACCCGAGCGCGAGCGGCGGATGGCATTGGCCACGGCGCTGATCGCCTCTTCCTGGCCCACCACACGCTCGTGCAGCTTGTCCTCCATGCGCAGCAGCTTGTCTTTTTCGCCCTGCATCATCTTGGCCACGGGAATGCCCGTGGCACGGCTCACCACCTCGGCGATTTCCTCGGCGCCGACTTGCGTGCGCAGGAGCTTGTTGGCGGGCTTGCCTTCGCCGCCCTCTTCCTTGGCCTGGGCTTCCTTGAGCTGTTTTTCCAGCGCAGGCAGCTTGCCGTATTGCAGCTCGGCCACCTTGTTGAAGTCGCCCTTGCGCTTGAACTCGTCAATCTGAATGCGCAACTGGTCCAGTTCCTTGCGGATCTGCTCGGAGCCCTGGGCGCTGGCTTTTTCGGCCTTCCAGATTTCTTCGAGGTCGGCGTATTCGCGCTCCAGGTTTTCCAGCTCTTCTTCGATCAGGGCCAGACGCTTTTGAGACGCCTCGTCCTTTTCACGCTTCATGGCTTCGCGCTCGATCTTGAGCTGAATCATGCGGCGCTCGAGCTTGTCCATCTCCTCGGGCTTGGAGTCGATTTCAATCTTGATCTTGGCCGCTGCTTCATCGATCAGGTCAATGGCCTTGTCGGGCAGGAAGCGGTCGGTGATGTAGCGATGGCTCAGCTCTGCTGCAGCAACGATAGCGGGGTCCGTAATATCCACGCCATGGTGAGCCTCGTACTTGACCTGCAGGCCACGCAAAATGGCGATGGTGTCTTCCACCGAAGGCTCGTCCACGATCACCTTCTGGAAGCGGCGCTCCAGCGCGGCGTCCTTTTCGATGTACTTGCGGTATTCATCGAGTGTGGTGGCACCCACGCAGTGCAGCTCGCCACGGGCGAGAGCCGGCTTGAGCATATTGCCCGCGTCCATGGCACCGTCGGCCTTGCCTGCGCCGACCATGGTGTGGATTTCGTCGATGAACAGAATGATGCGGCCTTCATCCTGCGCAATTTCCTTGAGCACGGATTTGAGGCGTTCTTCGAAGTCGCCACGGTATTTGGCACCGGCCAGCAGGCCCGCCATATCGAGCGACAGCACACGCTTGCCCTGCAGGCTTTCGGGCACTTCACCCGCCACGATGCGCTGAGCCAGACCTTCGACAATCGCGGTCTTGCCCACGCCGGGCTCACCGATGAGCACGGGGTTGTTCTTGCTGCGGCGCTGCAGCACCTGAATGGCGCGGCGGATTTCGTCGTCGCGGCCAATCACGGGGTCGAGCTTGCCGCTGCGGGCGCGTTCGGTCAGGTCCAGCGTGTACTTCTTGAGCGCTTCGCGCTGGCCTTCGGCTTCTGCACTGTCCACTTTCTGTCCTCCCCGTACTGCATTGATGGCGGCTTCCAGACTGGATTTGCTCACGCCGCTTTGTTTGAGCAAGGCCCCTGCACGGGTGGCAGAACCCGCAGCGTCGGCCAGCGCCAGCAAGAACAGCTCGCTGGCGATGAAATGGTCGCCCCGGTTCAGGGCTTCTTTTTCACTGGCCTGCAGCAGGCGGGCCAGTTCAGAGCCGACCTGCACATCGCCTTGCTGCTGCACGCGCGGCAGGTCGGCCATGGCTTGTTCGGCCAGGTTCTTGAGTTGCTGCACATTGCCGCCAGCGCGCTGAATCAGCGCGCCGGGGCCGTCCGGCTGGCGCAGCATGGCTACCAGCAGGTGTAAGGGGTCGATAGTGGATTGATCGGCACCGAGCGCAAGAGACTGCGCGTCGGCCAGGGCTTCCTGAAATTTGGTCGTCAGTTTGTCAATTCGCATGGTGTGTTTGGCTTTCGCTCCGTATCAGAGTCATTGCGATTTATCTGATAGCCGCGCAGGGATTTTCAAGAGCATCTCTGCAACAAAACCCGGCAATAGGACTTGTTTGAGGCACATCAAATCCGCGAGCAATCCGTAGAGCATCGCGCCAGCACCGGGCTGCCTGCGTAGGAGTAAGCCCATATTGCGGGAGCCTGACCCGTGGGGCAGACACAGGTCATGACTGGCAAGGTGCGAACGTTCAAACCACCGTGCTGGCTGCGAAGCACAGCACTACAAAAAGCATAGCTATCAGCCTAAACAGCACTTAGACTAATGGCCAATTTATTCATAGAGTTTCAAAATTATTCGACTTCCCACCTTTTCAAGGCGGCTTCGTCACTGACCCGCGCATCCACCCAGCGTGCGCCTTGCTCGGTCTGCTCTTTTTTCCAGAACGGGGCTTCGGACTTGAGGTAGTCCATGATGTATTCGCAGGCCTCGAAGGACTTGCCACGGTGGGTGCTGGTCACGGCGACCAGCACGATCTGCTCCATGGGCTGCAGCAGGCCGATGCGGTGAATCACCTTCGCGCCGAAGATGCCAAAGCGCTCCGTGGCCTTGTCGATGATGGCTTCAATGCTTTTCTCGGTCATGCCGGGGTAATGCTCCAGCTCCATACTGGAAACCGCATCTCCCTCATTGCGGTCACGCACGGTGCCGACAAAGCTGCAGACCGCGCCCACCCGCGCGTCACCCGCGCGCAAGGCCGCAATTTCGGCGCTGAGGTCAAAGTCCTGGGTCTGAATGGATACGCGTGCTGCAGTCATGCCTGCATTGTCGCAGGCCTGCACAGACACTCTGAGAGCATTAGCATTGCGCCATGCCCGCACAAACCATCAATCTGCCGGAGTACACGCTGTACCCGTCACCCCGCAATGAGCACCGGATGATTTTTGAATTCCAGCTCTTTGTGCCCTACCCCTATGAGCTGATTCATCTGCCTGACTACAACTTCAAGGGCAAGGCCACGCTGTTTGCCGCTCACCGCAAGCACGACAACAAGTCGGGCCAGCTGGTCACCTGCGAACTGGCCGACGATCTGGCGCGCTTCGAGCGCCTGTTCGAACCCAATTGAGCCGGGGCAGCCAGCATGGATGACACCAGCCAGATTCAGCCGCCACCCAGTTTTGCCGACCTGTTTCGCAGCCGCAGCGGCAAGCTCAGCGAGCCCATTGGCGTTGTGGTCGCGCGCTATGAGCTGTGCGAGGACCTGGCCTGCCATCTGACCGAGCAGGCACAGACGCTCTACCACTCGGGCAATTCTTCTGAAGAGCAGGTGCTGCTGGGCATGCATGCGGGCCTCGCCGCCGACGGCTCGGTCGTCAGCGCGCCGGAGGCCGGCTGGATTGTGCAGCGCCTGGCCGAGCTGCTGGAGTGGCGTGCGCCGCAACTGCCAGCGCCAGCAGCTCAGGATTGAACTTCAAACTTTGAGAGGGTGGAGCTGATCCACCAGCTTGCGCCCAAACGCCACATCGGGCTGCAAGCCATAAAGAATGCGATAGACGATAGGGGCCACGAGTTGGTCCAGCAGGGTCTCCACATCCGGCCCTGACTCACCACGCGCCTGCGCCCGGCTCAGCAAGATACCCAACTGCTCACGGGTGATGTCCACACAGGCGCAAGTCACCTGGTCTTGCTGCGTTGCCACCAGCATGTCGCGCAGCATGGTACGCCCCAGCGGCGAGCCCATTTCCTCGATGTATTGCTCGGCCCAGGCCTGCAGATCGCCATGCAGGCTGCCCGTATCCGTCGGCTCGGCCACGGGACGAATGTGCTGCAGCGCCACATCGGCCAGCAGTTGGGGCAGGTCGCCCCAGCGACGATACAGGGTGGACGGGGTCACACCTGCCTCGGTGGCGATCAGGGGGAAAGTCAGCTCCTCGCGCGGCATGCGCTCCAGCAGCTTTTGCACCGCCTGGTGCACGCTGGCCTGCACACGCGAGCTGCGGCCACCGGGGCGGGATTGGACAGGGTCTTTCACAATCATGGTCATTAAAGCTAAATATTTGCGTTAACGAGAAACCAACGCAGAATACGTAAACGCAAAAAATTTGCTTTTATGGTATCGGAGCTTGCTTGCCAATGTCCACCACCTCTATATCCCTGCCTGCCGCGTCCCGCACTCGCAATCTGGCCGCAGTGGCGCTGACGCTGGCCAGCTTTCTGGCCGCCTCCAGTGCACCCACACCCTTGTACCGGCTGTATCAGCAGGCCTGGGGCTTCTCATCGGGGATGCTGACGCTGATCTTTGCGGTCTATGCCTTCAGCCTGCTGATCGCCCTGCTCACCGTGGGCGCGCTGTCGGACTATCTGGGGCGGCGCCCCGTCATCCTGACGGCGCTGGGGCTGGAAGCCATCTCCATGCTGATGTTTGCCCATGCGCAAGATGCTCAGGCTCTGCTCTGGTCCCGCGTGGTGCAAGGCTTTGCCACGGGCATGGCCAGCGCTGCGCTGGGCGCAGCCTTGCTCGACCTGGACCGCGAGCGCGGCCCGCTGGTCAATACGCTGGCACCCATGATCGGCATGGCGGCCGGCGTGTTCAGTGCCAGCCAACTGGCCAGTCATGCCGGTGATGGCTTGCACCAAATCTACTGGTGGCTGCTGCTGGTGTTTGCCGCATCGGCCTGGGCGATTGCCGTGATGCCTGAAACTGTGAGCCGGCGCCCCGGTGCACTGGCCTCGCTGCGCCCACGCATCCGGCTTGCGGCCCATATTCGCCCGGCCTTTGTGCGCATGGCCCCCATGGATGTGGCGGCCTGGGCACTGGCGGGCTTTTATCTGTCGCTAGGCCCCACACTGCTGCGCGTGACTACCGGCTCTACCTTGATGGCCGGGCTTGCCGTTTGCATCAATACCCTGAGCGCGGCAGCGGCCATCTGGCTGCTGCGCCACTGGCAGGCCCAGCGCATGCTGCGCTTTGGTGGCGTGGTGCTGCCACTGGGCATTGCCGCCCTGCTGCTCGGCGTGGCGGGCCACAGCTTGGTGCTGATGGTGGCTGCCTCCATCATTGCGGGTGCGGGTTTTGGCGTGGGCTTTCAGGGCGCGCTGCGCAGCGTGCTGCCGCTGGCCGAGCCGCATGAGCGCGGTGGTCTGCTCTCCACCATCTATGTGCTGAGCTATCTGGCCTTCAGCCTGCCTGCGATTGCTGCAGGTCTGCTGACCCAGCGCTTCGGGCTGATACCCACCACCTATGGCTATGGCCTGATGCTGATTGCGCTGGCCTTGCTGGCGCTGGCCGGGACCGGGCAGCAGCGGGTCGCGACAGCTGCCAAATAAGCATCAAATCGGCATCAAGTCCTTACATCTCATGGACTGAACGCTATCAAAACAAAAGCCGTGCAGTGTGGACCGCACGGCTTTTTGCTTTGAGCATGGCTGGCTTATTCCGCTTTGGCCCAGTCCGCATAGCGGTTCAGGATGCGCTGGACCTGACCATGCGTCCATTCGCCGCCCTTGGCTGCTGCAACACCTCTTACATTGAGCTCAGCAGCCATGGCGCGGTGCGTGAGTCCCTTGGCTTGCAGCTCGGCAAACAGGGCTTCATGCTGCCTGGCAAAGGCGTCGGCTGCCGATTTGCGCTTTTCCACCGTGGCGCGGATATTGGCCGCGCCGGCTGTGCCCAGCTTCACGCCGCGCTCGCGCGCTTCGGACAGCGCCTTGCGGGTGCGGGAGCTGATTTCGGCGTTCACTGCGGGTGCAGCCTCGGTAGATGGCAAATCGGCGGCTTGGGTCATGGCATTACAGGTGGGATATAGCTCAGGGTCTGACCCAGGAACCATAGCAGGAACAGCACGACCGGTGCATGAACCAGCAATTGCACGAAGTTAAAGCCGATCAGATCACGCGCCTTCAGGCCCAGCACGCCCAGCAGCGGCAGCATGTAGAAGGGGTTGATCAGATTGGGCAGCGCTTCGGCCGCGTTGTAGATCTGCACGGCCCAGCCCAGGTGGTACTGCAGATCGTTGGCAACCTGCATGACGTAAGGCGCTTCGACAATCCACTTGCCGCCACCCGAGGGCAGGAAAAAGCCCAGCACGGCGGAGTAAGTACCCATCAGCAGCGCATAGGTGTCGTGCGTGGCAAAGCTGGTGAAGAAGGTGGAGATGTAGTGCGCAATGCTGGCACCGTCCACGCCCTTGACGTCCGTCATGATGGCGGCAATCGCGCCATACAGCGGGAACTGGATCAGCACGCCGGTGGTGGTGGGCACAGCGCGCGCCACGGCATCCAGAAAGCTGCGGGGACGCCAGTGCAGCAGAGCACCGACCATCAGGAAGATCAGGTTATAGGTATTGAGACCCGAAATCGCCTGAATAAAAGGCTTGCTGGAAAACTCTTCGACCATCCAGCCCACGGTCAGCGCCACCAGCAAGATGATGAGGATGGGGCTGTATTCCAGCCACTCGCCGGGACGGCTGGGCTTTTTCACTTCAGGCTCCACGGCCACGCCCAGATCCACCTGGCACTGGGCGGCGTCACGGGCCGTCTTTTCGCCAGGAGCCGTCATATAGGCCACGACGATGGAGATGATCATCAGCACCGCCAGCATCACACCGGACTGCCACATGAAGATGGTCTGCGTGAACGGAATCACACCGGTAATCGCCAGAATGCCGGGCGGCAGGCTGGCCGGATTGGCCTGCAGCTGCGCTGCCGACGACGAAATGCCCAGCGCCCAGACAGCACCCAGGCCCAGATAGACGGCAGCACCCGCAGCGCGGTAGTCCATCTTGATGTCGGTGCGGCGTGCCAGTTCCTTGACCAGCAGGCCGCCGAACACCAGGCTCAGGCCCCAGTTCAGCAGCGATGCGGTCAGCGCCACAAAAGCCACCCAGGCCACAGCGCCACGGCCGGTCTTGGGCACGCGGGCCAGCGCCTTGATCAGCGCCGATGCGGGCTTGGAGCTGGCCACCACATAGCCGCCAATCACCACAAATGCCATTTGCATGGTGAAGGGGATCAGGCTCCAGAAGCCCTTGCCGAAGGCCTTGCTGGTCTCGGCCGCTGGCGCGCCGATGGCGAATGCCGCCAGCACCACGATAAAGATGCCGACCACGGCAAACACCCAGGAATCCGGGAACCACTTTTCCGCCCAGCTCGCGCAGCGCATGGCAAAGCGCGCCGAGCGGGTTTCCTCCATATTGACGTGAGTTGTCATGAGTAAGTGCTTTCTTGTCTCTCTTAGAAAGCGCGGATTCTCAGGAAGGAAAGCCGTCAGACTAGTGAAAATATCCCTAGGAAAACCCTAGTACGCAGTCGCACGATCCGCAATCGCACGTATGTGAAACGTGCAAGCAAAAAGGCCTGTGCAGACATGCCGCACAGGCCTTTGAAATAGCGCGAAGGCCGGACTCAGCCGCCGGTCACAGGCGGGAAGAACGCCACCTCATCGCCGCTTTGGAGGGCGGCTGCGCCATCGCACATATTCTGGTTCAGCGCCATGCGCACGGCCTTGCCTTCGGCCAGCGCCTGGGCGGCGGCTTCGCTTTGGCCCATCAGCTCGGTGCGCAGCGCGCCCACGGTGGCAGCGGCGGTCTGCAGGTTCTCGCTGCCGGTGCCCATGGCTTCGCGGATGGAGGCGAAATAGCGAACGGTGATCTGATTCATCTCAAGCTCCTTCAGGCCATCAGTTCCGCAAACGGGATAAAGCGCACGCTGTCGCCTTGGGCAATCGTGGTGCCTGCGGGGTTGTCCACCACGCCGTCGCCCCAGGCGGTGGATGTCAGCACACCCGAACTCTGGTTCTTGAACAGCTCCAGCCCGCCCTTGTCGTTGTAGCGTACGCGCAGGAACTCGCGGCGCTTGTCGCCCTTGGGCCAGACAAAATCGGCCCGCGCATCAATGGCGCGTGGCAGCACGTTCTGCACGCCTTGCAGGCGCAGCAAAAAGGGGCGCACCAGCACCTGGAAGGTCACAAAGCTGGAGACCGGGTTGCCGGGCAAGCCGATGAAATGCGCAAAGCCCGTGCCGTATTCGCGGTTGACGCGGCCATAGGCAAAAGGCTTGCCGGGCTTGATGCTGATCTGCCAGAGATCAAGCTGGCCCAGCTCCTGCACGGCAGGCTTGATGTGGTCTTCTTCACCCACAGAGACACCACCGCTGGTGACGATCACATCATGGTCAATGGCGGCATCGGCCAGCGCGGTGATGGTGGCTTCGCGGTCGTCGGGAACAATGCCCAGATCGGTGACTTCGCAACCCATGCGCAGCAGCAGCGCGCGCAGGAAAAAGCGGTTGCTGTTGTAGATGCTGCCGGGCTTCATATCCTGCGGGGCCACGGTGCCGGGCATGACCAGTTCATCGCCCGTGGAGAACAGCGCCACACGCGGCTTGCGCGCCACAGGCAGGCGGGCAAAACCCATGCTGGCCGCCAGCCCCAAATGGGCGGGCGTCAGGCGCGTGCCGGCCTCGATCACCGTTGCGCCCTGCGTGATGTCTTCGCCAGAGCGACGAATCCACTGCCCCGCTTTGGGCGGGGTTTTGATGCGCACGCGGCCATCGTCCAGCACTTCGCAGTCTTCCTGCATGACGATGGCATCCGCACCAGCAGGCACGGGCGCACCGGTAAAGATGCGGGCCACAGAACCCACGGCCAAAGCCTCTGGCGATGTACCTGCAGGAATGCGCTGCGAGACGGGCAGCACAGCTTCGCCACTGGCGCATTCGGTAGAACGCACGGCATAACCATCCATGGCCGAGTTGTCCTGCGGCGGCACCTGCAGAGGCGAGACAGCGGCCTGCAACAGCACGCGGCCATCGGCATCAAAGGTATCGACCTGCTGAACACTTGCCAGCGGCTGGGCATGGGCCAGCAGTTCCTGCAGGGCTTCGTCCAGCGGCTTGAGCGGTTTGCGGGGGGCTTGCATAGCGATATCTTTCCTTAATTCTTGTATTCCAGAGACTGGGCCTGATCCAGCAGCCACTGCAGCACGGCCTGTGGCTGGTTCAGGTCCAGCACGGGCTGGCGGGGTATTTGCGGCAGATCATGGGTGGCGTCCGTTGCCACGGCCATCACCATGGCGTCATGCGGGAACAGGGGCTCGATGCTCTTGCCTTTTTCAAGGCGGTCAAGCTGCTTGCGCCAGACTTCCACCTTGGGCATATCGCCATGCTTGAAGCCTTCGATCAGCACCCAGTCCACCGCCGGGTCCAGCTGCGCCAGCATATCGCGCACGCTCAGCTCCACGGGCTGCTCGTACTCGCGCATCAGCGCCATGCGCTGGTCGGACGCCAGCAGCACCTCGTACGCGCCCGCCTTGCGGTGTCGCCAGCTGTCCTTGCCTTCGCGGTCCACATCAAAGTGGTGGTGGGCATGCTTGATGACCGAGACCTTGAGCCCGCGCTGCTTCATCAGCGCGACCAGAGCCTCGACCAGCGTGGTCTTGCCCGCGCCTGAATACCCGGCAAAGCCTATGACCTTCATGCCTGCACCATCCTTGAATACTCATTTTTTGATAGCTTTATGCCTATATAGATTATGGACATGAAGGCTATTTGACTTGAAAAATGAAAAAAGCACCTGTCGCCAAGCTTCAGGTGCTTTTGCACTTTAGCGCCGCAAGGCTTTACTTGCAGTTGTCTGCAATGAATGCCTTCACTTTATCGGTGTCAGATGCCATGACGACCACGCGCTTGGGCAGATCTTCAATGCCGTTGAACTTAGCAGGACGGTCAGGCAGGCGACCCAGCGCCTCTTCAATCGTTGCCGCAAACTTGATGGGCAAGGCGGTTTCCAGCACGATCATCGGTTCAGCACCCAGATGCTCGCGCGCCACCTTTACGCCGTCGGCGGTGTGAGTGTCGATCATCTGGCCAAAGCGCTCGAAAGTGTCCTTGATCGTGGCGAGGCGGTCAGCGTGTGTGCTCTTGCCGCTCTCAAAACCGTACTTGGCAGCCGCGTCCTTGAAGGCAGGGTCTGCGCTCAGATCAAACTTGCCATCCTTGGCCACGCCCTGGGCAAACAGCTGCTTGGTGCGCGCGCCATCGCGGCCGACCAGATCGAACACAAAGCGCTCGAAGTTGCTGGCCTTGCTGATGTCCATCGAAGGGCTGGACGTTTCATAAGTGTTGGCCGAGCCGCGCACCTGGTAGACGCCGGTGCGGAAGAACTCATCCAGCACATCGTTTTCATTGGTAGCGACCACCAGCTTGGCAATCGGCAGACCCATCTGGCGGGCCACATGGCCGGCGCAGATATTGCCGAAATTGCCCGAAGGTACGGTGAAGCTGACCTTCTG
Organism: Comamonas testosteroni; assembly: GCF_003569915.1. Lineage (GTDB taxonomy): Bacteria > Pseudomonadota > Gammaproteobacteria > Burkholderiales > Burkholderiaceae_C > Comamonas > Comamonas testosteroni_D. Next base: position 21,104 of record NZ_KZ984463.1, read on the forward strand.
GTCGTTGGACTGGGTGGCTTGCAGATAACCGGCAAAGTAATACACCACCTGGGCCAGCAGACGCGCCCAGTTGATGGAGTTGACGGTGCCAATCTTGTACTGGGCCTTGAAAGCGTGGTCGTTGCTGACGGCCTTGACGATGTCCTGGCAGTCGTCAAACACGCCTTCGATGGCGATGTTGTGGATGTTCTCGTCCTGCAGGCTGAACATCTGTGCCTGCTGGAAGGGGCTCATGCGGCCATGCGGGCTGGTCATGAAGACGCGCACGCCCTTTTTGCCGCGCATGGCGTATTCGGCAGCGCTGCCGGTGTCGCCGCTGGTGGCACCCAGAATGTTCAACTCTTCGCCGCGGCGGGCCAGTTCGTACTCGAACAGATTGCCCAGAAGCTGCATGGCCATGTCCTTGAAGGCCAGGGTCGGGCCGTTGGACAGGGCTTCGATCAGCAGATTGCCCTCGACCTGACGCACGGGAACGATGGCCTCGGTGCCAAACACATCCTTGGTATAGGTCTTGGCGCACAGAGCGCGCAGATCGTCGGCAGGAATATCGTCGATGTACAGCGACAGAATCTCGAAAGCCAGCGCCGCATAGCCCTTGGTGGCCAGGGTTTCACGCAGCTGAGTCAGCTTGGCATCGCTGATCTGGGGGTACTGCTCGGGCAGGTACAGGCCGCCATCGGGAGCCAGGCCTTCCAGCAGGATGTCGCAAAAACGCTTGCGGTCTGCGTGACCGCGGGTGGACAGATACAGCATCTCAAACTCGCCAAAAACTAGAATTCAGAACGGGCAGCAGCTTTGCCACCAAGCCAGACATTATCGGTCAGCAGCCCGGCTTTGACTGCGCGTGAATGCAGAGACCAGCCAACGCCACCGCATCAAGGCTTGAAGTAGGCCTCGGCACCGGGTTTGATAAAGGGCTTGAGGTCCTTGAACGGAATATCCACGCCGCTGCCCAGGCACACTCCCATGGCGTGACCAATGCCCGAAATCACAAAGCTCATCTTGTCGGGCTTGTTGAACATCAGCACCATAAATTGGGGCAGCTCCTGCGTGCATTCCTTGTCATCCTTGGAATACTTGCTCACGGATTTGTTGATGAAGCGATCCATCCCCGAGCTGAGCTCCAGCTTGTATTCCCCATACTTTGCCCCCTTGAACAAGCGCGTGAAGTCCATATAGCCTCCCTGCAGCAAGTCCAGCACAAAGGGTTCGTAGTGGTTATTGGGGTGCGCGCCGCCGCATCCGGTGGAACCTGACTCAACCACGCTCAGCACCGCCCGGCTCAGATAGCTGACGGCAATGGTTTCGTGGTCGAAGTAGCCCAGAGTGCCCGCTTCCGGCCCGTTGTTCCAGTAGATGGAAGCCCGGCAAGCCAACGCCTCCAGACTCATGCCCCAATGGCGTTGCTCCAGCACGGCATTGGTCTGGGCCAGCATCTTGGCATCCGGGTGACGCGTGAGGCGCGGATACCAGAACTTGGTGCGTGCATCACGCACGGGTCGCCAGGCCAGGTCCGGGGCAATCACCACCTCCTTGCCCTGCTCCAGCGGCTGCTTGGCCACGCGCAGATAGTCGTAAGGCGTGGCTTTTTCGCTGATGCCAACGCCTTGCGAGACACCGCTGCTAGCGCCCTGCACAATCGCCAGAGTCACCGCTTCCACACCGCGCGGCGCTATCTTTTCAGGATCATATTGGGCAATGCGCTTCAGGGCTAGCGGCAGTTTTTTGCCTCGAATGCCATCCACCCATTCGCCACTCAATTCATCGCCTTGCAGTTGCACACGCCAGTTCACGCTGCGCTGCTTGGCATCGGCAAGCAGCGGCGCTTCGCCCTGCGTGCGGCTCCAGCCATCATTGAGCGGCAAGCCTTCCGCCAGCGCGCCAAGAGGGCCTCGCAGCGGAATATCCACGCCATGGCGCAGGTAGAAATAGCGCCCTTGAAGCTCACCATCGGCCTTGGGCTTGCCCAGCTCCAGCACCACCTCAGCCCCACCCAGCGTGCCGCGATAGACATCGACGGGCGCGGCCTGCACGGCGGTGGCCGCCAAAACAAAAAAGGCCAGCGTCAGATGACGCCAGCCTTTGCTGGAGAAAGTTGTGCGCGAATCGCGCTGAATGGAGGCAAGACAGGACATCGGAATTCTCCTGAAAAAGCACAGTGCGCGACGCTAAAACTGACACAACCCCACTCAGTGACACCAAGCAAGGGCCGCCCCGCAGCGTTGGTGTCGTCCCCCTCCGCGAAGCAGAGAGGGGGAAGGCGCAAAGCGCCTCAGGGGGTGTTAATTCAGTTCCTCTTTGCGAATGCGGGTAATAGGCGCCAGCACCGTAGCCAGCTTCTGGATTTCTTCCAGCGCCTTGTTCATCTCGCCTTCGCGCGTTTCATGCGTGAGGATGATGAGGTCGGTCTGGGTCGAGCCTTCGCCGCCCACTTCATCGGCTTCGCGCTGCAGCACGGCGTCGATGCTGATACCGGCATTGGCCAGCAGCGTGGTGATCTTGGCGAGGACTCCGGCTTCATCGGCCACACGAATGCGCAGGTAGTAGCTGGTGACGACTTCGGTCATGGGCAGCACCGGTAGCTCCTGGCCGGCTTCGCGCAGCGTGCTGCTCTGGAAGGCCAGTGCGGGCACGCGGTGAGCGGGGTCGGAGCCATCCATGCGGGCGATATCGACCAGATCGGCAATCACCGCCGAAGCCGTAGGCTCGGAGCCAGCGCCCTTACCGTAGTACAGCGTGGTGCCCACGGCGTCGCCGTTGACCACCACCGCGTTCATCGGGCCTTCCACATTGGCAATCAGGCGCTTGGCGGGGATCAGGCTGGGGTGCACGCGCAGCTCGATACCCTTGTCCGTGCGCTTGGTGATGCCCAGCAGCTTGATGCGGTAGCCCAGTTGCTCGGCGTACTTGATGTCTGTGGAAGTCAGCTTGGTGATGCCTTCCACATAAGCCTTGTCGAACTGCACAGGGACGCCGAAAGCGATGGCGCTCATCAGCGTGGCCTTATGGGCAGCGTCCACACCTTCGATGTCGAAAGTGGGGTCGGCTTCGGCGTAACCCAGACGCTGTGCTTCCTTGAGCACCACGTCAAAGTCCAGACCCTTCTCGCGCATTTCGGACAGGATGAAGTTGGTCGTGCCGTTGATGATGCCGGCCACCCACTGGATGGAGTTGGCAGTCAAACCTTCGCGCAGCGCCTTGATGATGGGAATGCCACCGGCCACAGCGGCCTCATAGGCCACCATCACGCCCTTCTCGGCCGCTGCCTTGAAGATTTCCGAGCCGTGCACGGCCAGCAGCGCCTTGTTGGCGGTGACCACATGCTTGCCGGCGGCAATGGCTTCAAGCACCAGCGCCTTGGCAATGCCGTAGCCGCCGATCAGCTCCACCACCACATCGATATCGGGGTTGGCGATGACTTCGCGGGCGTCGCCCACGACCTTGGCCTTGTCACCCACGACGGACTTGGCACGCTCTGTATCCAAGTCGGCCACCATGGTAATTTCAATGCCGCGACCCGCACGACGGCGAATCTCGTCTTGATTGCGTTCCAGCACATTGAAAGTACCGCTACCCACGGTGCCAATGCCCAACAGGCCTACTTGGATTGGTTTCATAAACTACTTAGGTCAAAAAAGCGCTCAAGTCCATGCAGATCATGGACATCAAGCTATCGAAAAGAAAGTATTACGCGGCTTTTTCAGCCTTGGCTGGCTTGGCCACCTTGTCGGCGGGCACGGCCTTGGGCTTGTCCGTGCCATGGCGCTTGCGGTACTTCTCAAGGAAGCTCGCCAGACGGTTGATGGCTTCGCGCAGATCCGCCTCATGCGGCAGGAAAACGATGCGGAAGTGATCGGGATTGGGCCAGTTAAAGCCCGTGCCCTGCACCAGCATGACCTTGGTTTCCTGCAGCACTTCGAGGAAGAACTCCTGGTCATCCACGATGGGATAGACCGCTGGGTCCAGGCGCGGGAACATGTACAGCGCGCCTTGCGGCTTGACGCAGCTCACGCCAGGAATGGCGTTGATCAGCTCCCAGGCCAGATCGCGCTGCACACGCAGGCGGCCGCCTTCCTGCACCAGAGCGTCAATGCTCTGATGGCCACCCAGCGCCGTCTGCACCGCCCACTGACCGGGCACATTGGCGCACAGTCGCATGTTGGAGAGCATGTTCAGGCCTTCGATGTAATCCTTGGCGGGCTTTTTGTCGCCCGAGATCACCATCCAGCCCGCGCGGTAGCCGCAGGAGCGGTAGGCCTTGGACAGAGAGTTGAAGGTCAGCGTCAGCACATCAGTGGACAGGCTGGCCAGCGGCGTGTGCTTGACGTCGTCATACAGCACCTTGTCGTAGACCTCGTCCGCGAAGATCACCAGACCATGCTCGCGTGCCAGTTCCACGATTTCGAGCAGCAGCTCCTTGGAGTACAGCGCGCCTGTGGGGTTATTGGGGTTGATGACCACAATACCCTTGGTGCGCGGTGTGATCTTGGCGCGGATGTCGGCCATATTGGGCATCCAGCCGTTTTCCTCGTCACACATGTAATGCACGGGCGTGCCGCCGGACAGGCTGGTTGCAGCCGTCCACAGCGGATAGTCGGGCGCGGGCAGCAGCATTTCGTCGCCGTTGTCCAGCAGCGCATTGGTGGCCAGGCTGATCAGCTCGGACGCGCCATTGCCCAGGTAGATGTCGTCGAGCGTCACGCCCTTGATGCCCTGATGCTGGGTTTCGTGCATCACGGCCTTGCGGGCGGCAAAGATGCCCTTGCTGTCGGAATAGCCAGCCGAGTTGGGCAGATTGCGGATCATGTCCTGCTGCACTTCCTCGGGAGCATCGAAGCCGAACACGGCCAGATTGCCGATATTGAGCTTGATGATCTTCTGGCCGTCTTCCTCCATCTTCTTCGCCGCGTCCATGATCGGCCCGCGGATGTCGTAACAGACGTTTGCTAATTTGGCGGATTTGAGGACGGTTTTCATGCGTATGAAGAGGTAAGGATTTCAAGCACGCCACGGCGCACATTGCGCCATGGTGAAACCTATAATTTGACCACAGTTCCGCGCTGCAGCAATGTCCCCACCCCATGTACATGGAGACAGCAGCCATCGCACCCGCTCAGCGCGCCGATTGCGCACACTCTCGATCATGAAATTTCAGGCAGACAAATCCGACGCGCAAAACATTACTGGCTATGGCCCGGGCTGGATTGCGGTTGACCGACAAAACCACGAAACCAGCCTGCTGGTGGGCTCCAAAGGCCTGCTGAAGGTCTGGAACTGCACCCGTTTCGAAGACCTGACGGCCGAGCATTTCGAAGAACTGGCCCAGTTGGATGCGGAAGTCATCATCTTTGGCAGCGGCGGCAAGAACCGCTTTCCCCCGATGGCCTGGCTCAAGCCCCTGATGGCCAAGCGTGTGGGCCTGGAGACCATGGATACGGCCTCCGCCTGCCGTACCTACAACGTGCTTGCGGGCGAGGGCCGCAATGTCGTCGCAGCCCTGCTGCTGGCATAGCCTTGCTGGCGGGCATTGAGAAAAATACGTATTTCAGGGTAAAATCGCAGGTTGCGGTTGGGGGCGGTCGATAGATAAAAACAAAAATATTACCGACAGTCCTCGGCATTTCAACGACTACACTCGAGAGATACAAGCGCATGGCGATCGTTGTCAACAAACCTCTTCCCGAATTTGAAGCCAACGCTACCGGTGGCGTCAAGGTGACCAACACCTCGCATAACGGCCAGATTCTGATTCTGTATTTCTACCCCAAGGACAATACGCCCGGTTGTACCACGGAAGCAATGCAATTCCGCGATAAATACAAGGATTTCGTCAAGGCTGGCGCTACCGTGTTTGGCGTTTCGCGCGACAACATGAACTCGCACAACGACTTCAAGGAAAAGCTGGAACTGCCGTTCGAGCTGATTGCCGATACTGAAGAAAAGATGTGCCACATGTTCGGCGTCGTGAAGAACAAGATCATGTATGGCAAGAAGGTCAAGGGCATCGAGCGCTCCACCTTCCTGATCGGCGCTGATGGCCTGCTGGCCCAGGAATGGCGCGGCCTGAAGGTGCCCGGGCACGTGGACGAAGTCCTCAAGGCCGTCAAGGCCCTCAAAGCTCAGGACAAGAAGGTCGCCTGATCTGCGACCACGGAGACTTCGGACTGCTATACACGCAAAGCATTTCAAAGTCTTTAACCAAGCTGGGACTGCAAATTCTGCTTTCGCACGGCAGGAGCTATGCATAATGGGGCATGCCTCAGTGCTACGCAGTTTTTTCAGCTCACCCTACCAAAGCCGCCTCGGTTTCCAGGCGGCTTTGTGCTTTTTGAATCTTGTTGAGGAACGGTTCGTCCACTATGCCCCTGCCCCCCGCACCCGGCCGTCGCGCCGCAAAGCTTTCCGCAGAAGCCTTTTTGTCCAGCCGCAACACTACCAAGCAGACTGCGGCCACTGACGACGATCTGGAGCCCAGCAACATCGCTGCACCAGCAACCGCAGCAGCAACCGCAGCAGCAACCGCAGCAGCACCCGCCGCCAAGCCCAAGCGCGCCACCAAACCCGCCGCTGGCAGCAAGGCGACACGCAAGCCAGCAGCCCAGCCCGTGGTGGCAGCTGTCACTGCAGCCGCTCCTGTGGTGGCAGCAGCCAGCAAGCCCGGCAAGAACACACCGAAGACTCCCGAAAGCAGCGCCAAGCCCAGCCGCCGCGCGCGCAACGCCCGCAATACGCGCACCGGCCCGACCACGCTGTTCGTGCTGGACACCAATGTGCTGCTGCACGACCCGTCCAGCCTGTTCCGCTTCGAGGAGCACGACATCTTCCTGCCCATGGTGGTGCTGGAAGAGTTGGACAACCACAAAAAGGGCATGACCGAAGTGGCGCGCAATGGCCGCCAGGTCAGCCGCACGCTGGACTCTCTGGTGGCCTCCCAGCCCGCCGATGGTCTGGAAAAAGGCCTGCCGCTGAACGCCACAGGCCAGAAGAGCGCCACCGGCACGCTCTACTTCCAAACCCACCCTCTGGATGCCGCCCTGCCCGACAGCCTGCCTCAGGGCAAGGCCGACAACCAGATTCTGGGCGTGGTTGCCGGCCTGCGTGAGCTGCACAAGGACCGCGAGGTCGTGCTGGTGTCCAAGGACATCAATATGCGCGTCAAGGCCCGCGCCCTGGGCCTGGCCGCCGAGGACTACCAGAACGACAAGGTGCTGGAAGACGGCGATCTGCTGTACTCCGGCGCACTGGCCCTGCCCAGCGACTTCTGGGTCAAGGCGGGCAAGAACATCGAAAGCTGGCAGGAAGGTGCCATCACCTACTACCGCGTCAGCGGTGCCATCGTGGACTCGCTGATGATCAATCAGTTCGTCTACTACGAAGCGCCTGGCGAGCCCAGTCTCTATATGCGCGTGACCGAAATCCGCGACAAGACGGCGGTGCTCAAGACGCTGCGCGACTTCGGCAACCCCAAGAACTCCGTCTGGGGCGTGTCCACGCGCAATCGCGAGCAGAACTTCGCCATGAACCTGCTGGTCAACCCCGAGGTGGACTTTGTCACCCTGACGGGCACGGCGGGTACCGGCAAGACCTTGCTGGCCTTGGCTGCCGGCCTGGCCCAGGTGCTGGACGAGCGCCGCTATACCGAGATCATCATGACCCGCGCCACCGTGAGCGTGGGCGAGGACATCGGATTCCTGCCCGGCACCGAAGAGGAAAAGATGGGCCCCTGGATGGGCGCTCTGGACGACAACCTGGAGTTTCTGGCCAAGGGCGATGGCGGCAATGCCGGCGAATGGGGGCGTGCAGCCACCAATGAGCTGATTCGCAGCCGCATCAAGATCAAGAGCATGAACTTCATGCGTGGCCGCACTTTCCTGAACAAGTACGTCATCATCGACGAGGCGCAGAATCTGACGCCCAAACAGATGAAGACCTTGATCACCCGCGCCGGCCCCGGCACCAAGATCATCTGCATGGGCAACCTGGCGCAGATCGATACGCCCTACCTGACCGAAGGCAGCTCGGGCCTGACCTATGTGGTGGACCGCTTCAAGGGCTGGCCCCACAGCGGCCATATCACGCTGGCACGCGGCGAGCGCTCGCGTCTGGCCGACTTCGCCAGCGAGGTGCTGTAAGCCATGGCCATCAGCTGGATTACTGCGCTGAAGATGGTGCCCTGGGGCGAGGTCATCAAGGCCACGCCTCAGGTGGTAAAAGCCGCGCAAAACCTGCTCAAGAAGAAGGAAGCGCAGGCCGAAGCCAACGAGCAAAGCGCCAGCGAGCAGCAGCAATCCCAGCGCCTGCACCCACCCAGCTCAGCGGGTGAGCAGGCTCTGCAGCTGATTCAGCAGCAGGAGCTGCGCATTGCGCAGCTGGAGCAATCCCAGCGCCAGTCGCTCGAGATCATCGAGAAGCTGGCCCAGCAGAATGCGCAGATCGTCACCACGGTCGGCGCGCTGCGCACCGGCGCCCAGCGCCTGGCATGGGCCAGCGGCATTCTTGGCGTCTGTGTGATTGGATTACTGATCCATGTGCTGAGAAGCTGACCCCGCCGCCCCTCAACAACAAAGCCCGCAGGCATGGCGCCTGCGGGCTTTTCTTTGGTCACTATTTTTTTAATAGCTACATGCCCATGATATTCATAGACTTCATATTCATAGATCTATGAATTCCATGATCAACCAAGGCTAGCAGCTATCAAATCAGTATTCATCCGAGCCATAACCCTGCGCCAGATTCTCGAAACGCGTCTGATTCTTCTGGAAGAACAGCTTTACCGTACCGGTTGGGCCATTACGCTGCTTGCCGATGATGACCTCAGCGATATTGGGCTCCTTGCTATCTTTGTTGTAGTAGTCGTCGCGGTAGATGAACATGATGATGTCGGCATCCTGCTCGATAGCGCCAGATTCCCGCAGGTCGGACATCATGGGGCGCTTGTCGGTGCGCTGCTCGACCGAGCGGTTCAGCTGCGACAGCGCAATCACCGGGCATTGCAGCTCTTTGGCCAGCATCTTCAAGCCCCGGGAGATTTCACCCAGCTCGGTGGCGCGGTTGTCACTGCTGGAGCCACCACCCGAGCCACTCATCAGCTGCAAATAGTCGACCACGATCAAACCCAGCTTGCCGCACTGGCGTGCCAGACGGCGGGCGTTGGCGCGCAGCTCGGTAGGTGACAGGCCCGGCGTTTCGTCGATATGCAGCGACACGGTACGCAGGCGCTCGATGGCCTCCGTCAGACGCGGCCATTCGTCGTCATTGAGCTTGCCGGTCCGCAGATTGCCCTGATTGACGCGGCCGATCGAGCCGACGATACGCACCGCCAGCTGGGCCGCGCCCATTTCCATGGAGAAGATGGCAACCGGCAGGCCTTCGTTGAGCGCCACATGCTCGGCAATATTCACGGCAAACGAGGTTTTGCCCATGGAAGGACGCGCAGCCAGCACCACCATGTCGCCCGCCTGCAGACCGCTGGTCATGCGGTCCAGGTCAACAAAACCCGTGGGCACGCCGGTTACGTCCATGGGGTTATCGGCCATTTCCTGAACACGGTCCAGCAGGTCCACGACCAGCGTATCGAGCGACTGAAAGCCCTGCTTGTTGCGCGCACCTTCCTCGCCGATGGCCATGATCTTTTGCTCGGCCTCGTCCAGAATGCGCTCCACGGTCTTGCCCTGGGGATTGAAGGCATTGGTCGCAATCTCGTCACTGGCCGTCACCAGCTTGCGCAAAATGGCGCGCTCGCGCACGATTTCCGCATAGCGGCGGATATTGCTGGCACTGGGCACATATTGCGCCAGCTGGTTCAGATACAGCAGGCCGCCAATTTCCTCGGCCTTGCCCATGCCCTGCAAGTGCTCGTAGACGGTGATCACGTCGGCAGGCTTGCTGGCGTTGATCAGCTTGCTGATGGCTTCAAAAATCAGCTTGTGCTCATGGCGGTAGAAGTCACCCTCGCTGAGCAGGTCACCCACGCGATCCCAGGCATTGTTGTCCAGCAGCAGACCGCCCAGCACCGATGACTCCGACTCCATGGAGTGCGGCGGCACGCGCAACTGCGCCACTTGCGGATCCGCAGGCGGAACAGGGGCAAATGCATCATCTTGCAGATCGAGCGGGGGCATAACAGACGACATGAGACTCCTCGGGGCAATCCTCCATCGTAGCCGCAGGGCGCTGCGGCGTCACCGGAGGTGACTATAAAAACACTGTCAAAAACGATACCGTCAGAAAACAAAAAACCGCCCGAAGGCGGCTTTTTGCCAATTCAGAACAAGTCTGGATTAGGAGTGGTCACCGTACACGGAGACGGAGACTTCTGCGGACACGTCAGTGTGCAGAGCCACGACCACAGTAGCGTCGCCAACCATCTTCAGAGGACCGTTGGGCATGCGCACTTGAGCCTTGTGCACGTTGAAGCCGGCCTTGACCAGTTCTTCAGCGATGTCAGCGTTGGTGATGGAGCCAAACAGACGACCGTCAACGCCGGCCTTCTGAGTGATCTTCACGGCAGCGCCGTTGAGCTTTTCGCCCAGAGCCTGAGCAGCAGCCAGCTTTTCAGCAGCAGCCTTTTCCAGTTCGGCGCGCTTGGCTTCGAACTCGGCCTTGGCAGCAGCCGTGGCGCGACGGGCAGCGCCCGTAGGAATCAGAAAGTTACGGGCGTAGCCGTCCTTGACCTTGACGATATCGCCCAGGTTACCCAGGTTCACAACCTTGTCGAGCAGAATGATTTGCATGTTTCGTGCTCCTTAGATCTTGTGCTGGTCAGAGTAAGGAACCAGAGCCAGGAAGCGAGCGCGCTTGATGGCAGTGTTCAGCTGACGCTGGTAGATGGCGCGCGTGCCGGTCAGGCGTGCGGGCACGATCTTGCCGTTTTCGGCGATGAAGTCACGCAGGGTGTCAACATCCTTGTAGTCGATTTCTTCGACGCCGGCGACGGTGAAGCGGCAGAAGCGCTTGCGCTTGAACAGCAGCGACTGGGTGTTGCGCTTAGGACGCTTGTCCTTGTTGAATTTCTTGAACGTGGCCATTTCTGGACCTCTTGAAAATTAGTTTTGTTGAATGTCCTGAATGTGCAAAACCACCATCTTGCTGTTGCGCGGTGTGGCCAGAAAACCTTGAAAGGTCCATTGGCTGCCCGGTGCCTGGCGGGCCAGCTTTTCAGCCAGCGGGCCAAAGGCCACAGCTTTTACAGATGCGTTGACGTTGCGCTTGGTGCCTGTCTCTTGCTGCTGTGAACTGTGTTCAATGCGCAGATCCAGGGCGGGCAATCCTGCGGGCGTGTATCGCAGAGCAGCTTGCTCAGCGAGAAGGCCCGTCAGCACAACGCGGTTTTCCACTCCTTCAGAGTCTGGATGCCAGCGAAAGCTTAGGCGTGCTCGGCTTGGTTAGCCTTGCGAGCTTCTTCGCGCTCAACGGTCTTCATCATGGCGGAAGCGGCTGTCTCAGCCTTCTTCTTCTGCACAGTCAGGTGACGCAGCACGGCATCGTTGAACTTGAAGGCGTGTTCCAGTTCAGCCATCACAGCCTGGTCGGCTTCGATGTTCAGGCACAGGTAGTGAGCCTTGGCGAGCTTGTTGATCATGTAAGCCAGCTGACGACGGCCCCAGTCTTCTTCGCGGTGCACCTTACCGCCACCAGCGGTAATCATGCCCTTATAGCGCTCCAGCATGGCAGGAACTTGCTCGCTTTGATCCGGATGGATCAACAAAACGATTTCGTAATGACGCATAACGACTCCTTTTGGGAAAACGCCGCCCACTGCGTCTTGTAGTGGTGCGGCAAGGCAAAACGTTAGATTCTAGCTGAGTCACAGACTGTCTGTACACTTCGCTCTGGCTAATCCTGTGCAGACCACAGGGCAATGCAAGCCGGGACGCCTTGAAACGAAGTGCTCACACTCCGTTTGAGGCAATGATGCTGTAGGCTTTGCGCCTGCCATGCTGCGACCCGTCATCGTGACGCAGCGACAAGGCTTGAAATACAGCCGCCCGAGCATATCTAGTCATTAGATAGAACCAAGTTTTGAGAGAACTTCACCAATGACCGAGAACAACAACCCCAATCCATTCCATGACGCCAGCCCAGAGGAAGTGGAAGCCGCCATGGCCGCCAATGCGTCGGACGAACTGGAGCGTCTGAAGGCTGAACTGGAAGAACTCAAGGCCAAGAGCGCCGAACTGGCCGACCAGTACCTGCGCGCCAAGGCCGAGGCCGAAAACGTGCGCCGCCGCTCCGAAGAAGACGTGGCCAAGGCCCGCAAGTTCGGCATCGAAGGCTTTGCCGAAAGCCTGCTGCCCGTGATCGACAGCCTGGATGCCGCACTGGCCATCCAGAACGCCACGCCCGAGCAGTTGCGCGAAGGCTCGGACGCTACGCTGCGCCAGCTCAACTCAGCACTGGAGCGCAACAAGGTGCTGGCCATCAACCCCGCCGCTGGCGAGAAGTTTGACCCCCACCACCATCAAGCCATCAGCATGGTGCCGGCTGACCAGCCCGCCAACACGGTGGTCAATGTGCTGCAAAAAGGCTATGTGATTGCAGACCGCATTCTGCGCCCTGCGCTGGTCACGGTGGCCCAGGGCTGAGCTCCCCACAAAACACCTTCATTGCATGGGCAAAAATTGTGAGTCACGGCTCTTGAAGAGCCACTCAGTGCCCATAAGTGACAAATCAAGCAAACATTCAACAGGTTACGGAGAGAATTATGGGAAAAATCATCGGTATTGACTTGGGCACGACCAACAGCTGCGTCGCCATCATGGACGGGAACAACACCCGCGTGATCGAGAACAGCGAAGGTGCCCGCACCACCCCCTCCATCGTGGCATATCAGGAAGACGGCGAAATCCTGGTCGGCGCTTCCGCCAAGCGTCAGGCTGTCACCAACCCCAAGAACACCATCTACGCTGCCAAGCGCCTGATCGGTCGCAAGTTCGAAGAGCCCGAAGTGCAAAAGGACATCGGTCTGATGCCCTTCCAGATCATCAAGGCTGACAACGGCGACGCATGGGTGCAAGTGCGCGACCAGAAGCTGGCTCCTCCCCAGATCTCCGCAGAAGTGCTGCGCAAGATGAAGAAGACGGCCGAAGACTTCCTGGGCGAAGCCGTGACGGAAGCCGTGATCACGGTTCCCGCCTACTTCAACGACGCTCAGCGCCAGGCCACCAAGGACGCTGGCCGTATCGCCGGTCTGGATGTCAAGCGCATCATCAACGAGCCTACCGCTGCTGCCCTGGCCTTCGGCCTGGACAAGGTGGGCAAGGGCGACCGCAAAGTGGCCGTGTATGACCTGGGTGGTGGTACGTTCGACGTGTCCATCATCGAAATCGCTGACGTGGACGGCGAAAAGCAGTTCGAAGTGCTGTCGACCAATGGCGACACCTTCCTGGGCGGCGAAGACTTTGACCAGCGCATCATCAGCTACATCATCGACGAGTTCAAGAAGGAACAAGGCGTTGATCTGTCCAAGGACGTGCTGGCTCTGCAGCGCCTGAAGGAAGCTGCCGAGAAGGCCAAGATCGAGCTGTCGAACTCCGCGCAGACCGATATCAACCTGCCCTACATCACGGCTGACGCTTCGGGTCCCAAGCACCTGAACATCAAGCTGACCCGCGCCAAGCTGGAAAGCCTGGTCGAAGACCTGATCGAGCGCACCATCGCTCCTTGCCGCACCGCGATCAAGGACGCTGGCATCTCGGTGTCCGACATCAACGACGTGATCCTGGTCGGCGGTATGAGCCGCATGCCCAAGGTGCAGGAAAAGGTCAAGGAATTCTTCGGCAAGGATCCCCGCAAGGATGTGAACCCCGACGAAGCCGTGGCCGTGGGCGCTGCCGTGCAAGGTCAGGTGCTGGGTGGTGAGCGTTCCGACGTTCTGCTGCTGGACGTGACACCGCTGTCTCTGGGTATCGAAACCCTGGGCGGCGTGATGACCAAGATGATCAGCAAGAACACGACCATCCCCACCAAGTTTGCGCAGACCTTCTCGACCGCTGAAGACAACCAGCCTGCTGTGACCATCAAGGTGTTCCAGGGTGAGCGTGAGATTGCCAGTGCCAACAAGCTGCTGGGCGAGTTCAACCTGGAAGGCATTCCACCCGCAGCACGCGGTCTGCCCCAGATCGAAGTGACTTTCGACATCGACGCCAACGGTATCTTGAACGTCTCTGCCAAGGACAAGGCTTCTGGCAAGGAAAACAAGATCACCATCAAGGCCAACTCCGGTCTGTCGGAAGACGAGATCCAGAAGATGGTCAAGGATGCCGAGCTGAACGCCGCAGACGACAAGAAGAAGCTGGAACTGGTGACTGCCAAGAACCAGGGCGAAGCTGCTGTTCACAGCGTCAAGAAGAGCCTGGGCGAGCATGGCGACAAGCTCGATGCCGCTGAAAAGACGGCCATCGAAGCTGCTGTGAAGGAGCTGGAAGAAGCTCTGAAGGGCGAGAACAAGGACGACATCGACGCCAAGACCACGGCGCTGATGACTGTCGCTCAGAAGCTGGGCGAGAAGATGTACGCTGATGCACAGGCCGCTGGCGGTGCAGAAGCCGCTGCCGCAGCAGGCGCTGCCGGTGGTGCAGGTGCATCGGCTGCTGCTTCTGACGACAACGTTGTTGACGCCGAAGTCAAGGAAGTCAAGAAGGACTAAGCGCGCACGGGTCTGGCCCTCGCGCCACTGACCGCTGACCGCCGCGCCGCTCTCTGACAGGGCTGGCGCGGCGTTCCTGTTCTATCCGACCGGAAATCCAGAGATGTCCAAACGTGACTATTACGAAGTTCTGGGCGTTGTCAAAAGCGCCTCGGACGATGAAATCAAAAAGGCTTATCGCAAGATGGCGATGAAGTATCACCCTGACCGCAATCAGGGTGATGCCGCCAAGGAAGCCGAAGAAAAGTTCAAGGAATGCAAAGAGGCGTACGAGATGCTCTCGGACGCCCAGAAGCGCGCTGCCTACGACCAGTACGGCCACGCGGGCGTGGACCCCAACCGCGGCATGGGTGGCGGTGAAGGCTTTGGCGGTTTTGCCGAAGCTTTTGGCGACATCTTTGGCGATATGTTCAACGGCGGCCGTGGTGGCAGCCGTGGTGGCCGTCAGGTCTATCGCGGCAACGACCTCAGCTATTCCATGGAAATCACCCTGGAAGAAGCCGCCAAGGGCAAGGACGCGCAGATTCGCATTCCCAGCTGGGACAACTGCGACACCTGCCACGGCAGCGGCGCCAAGCCCGGCACCAGCACCAAGACCTGCACGACCTGTAACGGCATGGGCACGGTGCAGATGCGCCAGGGCTTCTTCAGCGTGCAGCAGTCCTGCCCGCACTGCCGCGGCACAGGCAAGATCATTCCCGAGCCCTGCACATCCTGCGGCGGTCAAGGCAAGGTCAAGCGCCAGAAGACGCTGGAAGTGAAGATTCCCGCGGGTATCGACGATGGCATGCGCATTCGCTCTGCCGGTAACGGCGAGCCCGGCACCAATGGCGGTCCGGCCGGTGATCTGTACATCGAAATCCGCGTCAAGGATCACGACATCTTCGAGCGCGATGGCGACGACCTGCACTGCAATGTACCGGTGAGCTTTATCACCGCTGCACTGGGCGGCGAGATTGAAGTGCCCACACTGGCAGGCAAGGCGGCGATTGACATCCCCGAAGGCACCCAGGCTGGCAAGCAGTTCCGCCTGCGCGGCAAGGGTATCAAGGGCGTACGCTCCAGCTATCCCGGCGACCTGTACTGCCACATCGTGGTGGAAACACCGGTCAAGCTGACCGAGTACCAGCGCAAGCTGCTCAAGGACCTGGACGAATCGCTGAAAAAAGGCGGCTCCAAGCACTCACCCAGCGGCGAAAGCTGGACGGATCGCCTGAAGAGCTTCTTCAGCTAAAAAACACAAAGAACGCAGCCTTGGCTGCGTTTTTTGCTTCTAGTCTTTATTGAATATGCCTGATGCGCTGCGATTTTTGTAGCGCACTGGGTAAAAGATACTGACCTTTGAGCAAGGGCAACGTCACCTCGGTCAGCGACACCGGCCAGTCCAGCCCGGCCAGCGTCCACGCCTGCCAGACCAGCGTGGTGCAGTAAATACCTTTGCTGGCGTTGACGATCTCAAAGCCGCGCCCCTGCTGTGCCAGCGCCCATTGCACGGCGCTCTGGCGCTGCGCGGCGCTGCCCTCCTGCACGTGATAGACGGCAAAGGCCTGAGAGCGCTGCGGCGCCAGAAAAAAATCCAGCGAATCGAGCACCACGCCATCGGCCTGCCCTGGTTTTTCGGACGGCGTGGCATGCAGCACCTGCCAGCGCCCTTTGCGGCCCACCAGCATGCCCACATGGCTGTAGAGCCCCTGATCCACGCCCATCACCATCTGGCTCACGCCCTCGGTGCCTTTGCGAAAGATCAGATCACCGGCCTGCGCCGCAGCGGGCAGCGCCGGTTCTGCGAGGGCCGCGCTGCCAAGCCATGCCAGAAACAGGCCTGAAATTGAGAAACCTCTGCCCCGCTTGCGAAAAATCACAGTTTGATTTTCCAGCCGTTCTTTTCCTTGACCGTTTTGACGCGCGAGACATCTTTTTTGTCATTCTTGAATGTGACCTGAATCTGCAAGGAGGCAGAATTTCCGTCAGATGCCAAATCCTGTTTCAGCACTTCCACTTTCGATAAACCGCCATTGGCATTGATTTGGGCCTGCCCCGTGGCCACCACCATCTGAATCTTGGCCTTTGCCATCATCATTTCATTGGCGGCCACGCTCTCCAGTGCCACGCAGTCCACGGCTTTATCGACATTGCCATCGGAGACCGCGTCATAGAACTTCTTCACTACCGCCTCTGGGCTGCCGCCCGAAGAGCAAGCCACCAACCCCAGGGCCAGGCCCGACGCCAGGCTCAGTTCCAGATATTTTCTGCGTGATAAATTCATTGTCTCTCTCGTTGTGAAGTGATTAATCTGCGCCAAAGCCATTATTTCGGCGAAGCAAGCCCGATATTTTTACTGCATATTGCCCAGAAACCCAAAGCAATATCGACGAATATCTTTACCGTCACCACAGATTCACATTGGGGATCAGCAAAGAAAAAAGGCTCGCGAATCAGCGAGCCTTTGGGTGTGAGTGCCGCTTTCAGGCGGTGCGCTTATTCCTTGACCGGTTTCCAAACCCGTGCTTCGCGCTCCACGCGGACACGGTCAGTGGGGTTGAGCTCCTGCTCAGCCGTCTGTACGCGACTTTGCAGCGATGGGTCTTGCTTGCTGGCAATCAGCAACCAGTAATAGGCCTTGCTCATGTCTTTTTCAACGCTCTGGCCGCCGGCATACATGGCCGCCAGATTGGACTGGGCCAGTGTGTAGCCCTGCTTGGCAGAGCGCTCAAACCAGCGTGCCGCCGTCGCCGGGTCCTGGGTCACGCCCTGGCCGTTGGCATAGAGAAAGCCCAGCGACGACTGCGCCGCCGCATTGCCCTGGTTGGCCGACTTGTCCAGCCATTGCGCGGCGCGCTGCAGATCTTGCGGCACCAGCGCGCCCACGGCATAGATCATGCCGGTGTTGTACTGGGCGTCGGCATGGCCTTTTTCGGCCGCCTCCTCAAACCAATGCAGCGCGGCGCGGCCATCTTCCTTGACGCCGCGACCGCCGGCCAGCATCACCCCCAGGCTGTACTGGCCCGCAGGCTCGCCACTTTGGGCCGAGCGCTCAAACCATTGCACGGCCTGCGCATCATCCTTGGGAACGCCACGACCTTCGGCATACATCAGGCCCAGGTTGTTCTGGGCAATGCCATCGCCCTGGTCTGCCGCCTTGCGGTACCAGTACACGGCCTGCTGCTCGCTCTGGCTCACGCCGCGGCCATTGGCATACATCACACCCAGATCGGACTGGGCGGGCGCATAGCCCTGGTCTGCCGACTTGCGATACCACTGCACGGCCAGCGACAGGTCCTGATTCACGCCTTTGCCAAAGCGGTAGCGCGAACCCAGCAGGTACTGGGCCTTGGCGTCGCCGGTCTGCGCGGCGGCGCGAATGCCTGCCAGCTCCTTGGCGTCCTCCGCCTGATCGGTCTTGGCGTTGCTGGGTGTCCAGTGCTCCAGCCCCATGGGCGCTGCCGCAGCCGCAGCGCCTGCGGCAGCGGCACGCCCGGCATGAGCACCTTTTCTGCCACTGGCCTTGCCAGCAGATCTGGCACTCGCTTTACCGGCAGCCGCTTTGCCGCCCTTGGCGGATTTAGCTGCCGCCGGGGCAGTTTTGCCCGAAGATTTGGGCGCTGACTTGGCCGCTGTACTGGTCTTGCCCTTGGCCACGGCAGGCAGGGCATGGCCGCCGCCGAGGGCCAGCGCGGCAGCCAGCACGCAGGCTTGTCCCCAGCGCCAGCCCACGGCGTGCATCACGTGCGCAGGCTGCGGGGCTAGCGAGGCCGCAGTTTCACTCTCGGATTGTTCGGTGTTGTTGGCTCTCATAACTCACATTTTTGCAGCAAATAGCCGAAGCAGGGCGTGACTTTACTGACTGTTGACACTTGTAAAGATCACAAAACGCTGATTGAACAAAAATTCATTGAAAAGCCGCCTACTGTCCAATTGACATACAGGTAGACAGCTATGAATTTTGATGAATATGGGTCTACCGACAGCCGCATCAAGAGCCCAGCTTCATGACATCGAAAATCACGATGAAGGCCATCTCCAAGAATTAACCATCGCGAAACGCGACATCTCATTCAAAGATGGATAAAGCAGTGTTTATCGGTAAAAATGCTGAAAACTTCTCGAAACGAGAAGACTTAAGTTAGCCCACATGAAGAATTCAGAGCGCAGTTTTGCGCGCCGCATCGATCTCACCTCGCTACAGCTGTTTGTCGCCGTGTGCGAACTGGGCAGCATTGGCCGCGCTGCAGAGCGCGAATTCATTGCCGCCTCGGCCGTGAGCAAGCGCCTGTCCGACCTGGAAGCCACGGTGGACACCGCCCTGCTCTACCGCCACAGCCGTGGCGTGACGCTGACCCCCGCTGGCGAGAGCCTGCTGCACCATGCCCGCAATGTGCTGTATGGACTGGAGCGCATGCAGGGTGAGCTGTCCGAGTACGCCGACGGCGTGCGCGGCCATGTGCGCATGCACGCCAATATGTCGGCCATCGTGCAGTTTCTGCCCGAAGACCTGGGCGCGTTTGCCAAGGAACACAGCCAGATCAAGATTGATCTGCAGGAACATTTAAGCCCTGATGTGCTGAGCGCCGTGGCGGAAGGCACGGCCGATATCGGCATCTGCACGCTGGGCAATATCCGCAGCAGCGAAGCCAATCAGGCCACCGTGCAGCTGACCCAGGGCAATGTGCCACTGCAATACCGCACCTACCGTGAAGACCGCCTGCTGGTGGTGGTGCCCGAGCGCCATGCGCTGGCCTCGCGCGAAAGCGTGGCGTTTTCTGAAGTGCTGGAGTGGGACATCGTCAGCCTGCATGCGGGCTCGTCCATCAGCCTGGCCATGCGCGCCGCAGCGGCCACCGCCGGCCATGCACTGCACCAGCGCATTCAGGTCACCAGCCTGGACGCCATGTGCCGCATGATCGACAACGGCCTGGGCATTGGCCTGCTGCCCGATCGCGCCTTCGAGCTGATGCATGGCGTGGGCCATCTGCGCGCCGTGCAACTGACCGACGACTGGGCGCGCCGCGAACTTTGCGTGGTGGCCCGCGACTTTGAGGCGCTGCCGGTGACCACGCGCCTGCTGGTCGACCACCTGTGCCCCGCCAGCGCCAAGGCTGCCTGAGACAAGCCGAACCACAAAAATTCATCACCCAACAAACCTTACTCACGAGAGCAATACCACCATGGGACGCACCCTCTACGACAAGATTTTTGACGAGCACGTCGTTCATACCGAAGAAGACGGCACCTCCATCCTCTATATCGACCGTCATCTGGTGCACGAAGTGACCAGCCCGCAAGCCTTTGAAGGCCTGCGCGAAGCCGGTCGCAAGCTGTGGCGCGTCAGCTCCGTCGTGGCGACTGCCGACCACAACACCCCTACCGATGGCTGGGAGCGTGGCTACGACGGCATTGCCGACCCGATCAGCAAAGAGCAGATCGTCACGCTCAACAGCAATATTGCGGAATTCGGCTCGGCTGCCTTCTTCCCCTTCATGGACAAGGGCCAGGGCATTGTTCACGTCATGGGCCCCGAGCAAGGCGCAACCCTGCCCGGCATGACCGTGGTCTGCGGCGACAGCCACACCTCCACCCACGGCGCTTTTGGCGCACTGGCCCACGGCATCGGCACCTCTGAGGTCGAGCACGTGATGGCCACGCAAACGTTGCTGGCCAAGAAGGCCAAGAACATGCTGGTCAAGGTCAATGGCAAGGTCGCTCCCGGCATCACCGCCAAGGACATCGTGCTGGCCATCATCGGCAAGATCGGCACGGCTGGCGGCACGGGCTACACCATCGAGTTTGCGGGCGAAGCGATTCGTGACCTCTCTATCGAAGGCCGCATGACCGTCTGCAATATGGCCATTGAAGGCGGCGCACGCGCTGGCCTGGTCGCTGTGGACGACAAGACCATTGCCTATGTGAAGGGCCGCCCTCTGGCCCCCACCGGCGCAGAATGGGATGCCGCCGTCGCTTACTGGAAAACTCTGCACTCCGATGCCGACGCAAAATTTGACCGTGTGGTGGAACTGAACGCCGCCGAGATCGTGCCCCAGGTGACCTGGGGCACCAGCCCTGAGATGGTGCTGGGCGTGGACGCTGTGGTGCCTGATCCCGACAAGGAAAAGGACAGCAACAAGCGCGGCGCGATCGAGCGCGCGCTGACCTATATGAATCTGGAACCCGGCAAGCCCTTGAACGATATCTTCGTGGACAAGGTCTTCATCGGTTCCTGCACCAACAGCCGCATCGAAGACATGCGCGAAGCCGCTGCTGTGGTGAAGAAACTGGGCCAGAAGGTCGCCAAGAACATCAAGCTGGCCATGGTCGTGCCCGGCTCCGGTCTGGTGAAGGCGCAAGCCGAAGCCGAAGGTCTGGACAAGATTTTTGTGGCCGCAGGCTTTGAGTGGCGTGAACCCGGCTGCTCCATGTGCCTGGCCATGAATGCCGACCGTCTGGAGCCCGGCGAACGCTGTGCATCGACGTCCAACCGCAACTTTGAAGGCCGTCAGGGCGCCGGTGGCCGCACCCATCTGGTCAGCCCAGCAATGGCCGCTGCGGCCGCCATCCACGGCCACTTTGTCGACATTAGAAAATTCGCGTAAGTCGCCAAGACACAAGATTCTGGAATCACACCATGCAGAAATTCACCGTGCACAAGGGCCTTGTCGCCCCCATGGACCGCGAGAACGTCGACACCGACGCCATCATTCCCAAGCAGTTCCTGAAGTCCATCAAGAAGACCGGCTTTGGCCCCAATCTGTTTGATGAATGGCGCTATCTGGATCAGCCCGGCCAGCCCGGCGTGCCTGAATCCAGCCGCAAGCCCAACCCCGACTTTGTGCTGAACCAGCCCCGCTACAAAGGCGCGAGCGTGCTGCTCGCCCGCAAGAACTTTGGCTGCGGCTCCAGCCGCGAGCACGCCCCCTGGGCACTGGACCAGTACGGCTTCCGCGCCATTCTGGCCCCCAGCTTTGCCGATATCTTCTTCAACAACAGCTTCAAGAACGGCCTGCTGCCTATCGTGTTGCCCGAGTCGGTGATCGATCAACTGTTCAACGAAGTCGCAGCCTTCCCCGGCTATGAGCTGACGATTGATCTGGAGCGCCAGGTCATCGTGCGCCCTCAGGGTGAAGAAATTCCGTTCGACGTGATCGCCTTTCGCAAGTACTGCCTGCTCAACGGCTTTGACGATATCGGCCTGACGCTGCGCCATCAGGACAAGATCAAGGCTTTTGAATCTGAACGTCTCGCACAAAAGCCCTGGTTGGCTCACACATTAGTTCAACGATAACCCCCTGAGCCGCTTTGCCTAGGCGGCCCCGCGGCTTTCCCCAAGGGGGACGACGGCCTTTGCCGCGAGGCGGCTCTTGCTGACCGCCTCTCACTTGGGGTGTGCCTGTTTTTAAATTGCTACCAATAAATGAGCTGCAAGCCTCAGTAAAACATTCAATTCAGTCTGAAATCGAGCTGAACTCTATGAATATCTCAGGCAAACAGCTATCAAATTAAATCAAAGGAACATCATGAAGATTGCAGTTTTGCCTGGTGATGGCATTGGTCCCGAAATCGTTGCAGAAGCCGTCAAGGTGCTCGAAGCCCTGAACCTGGGCCTGCAAATGGAAACCGCCCCCGTGGGCGGCGCTGGCTACGAAGCCGCTGGCCACCCCCTGCCTCCTGCCACGCTGAAGCTGGCTCAGGAAGCCGACGCCATTCTGTTTGGCGCCGTGGGCGACTGGAAGTACGACACGCTGGACCGTCCTCTGCGCCCCGAGCAAGCCATTCTGGGCCTGCGCAAGGCTCTGGGCCTGTTCGCCAACTTCCGCCCCGCCATCTGCTACAAGGAACTGACCCACGCATCCAGCCTCAAGCCCGAGCTGGTCGCTGGCCTCGACATCCTCATCATCCGTGAACTGACGGGTGATATCTATTTCGGTCAGCCCCGCGGCCGCCGCACGGCTCCCGATGGTCACTTCCCCGGTGCTGAAGAAGCTTTCGACACCATGCGCTATTCGCGCCCCGAGATCGAGCGCATCGCCCATGTGGCGTTCCAGGCCGCCCAGAAGCGCAACAAGCGCGTAACCAGCGTGGACAAGTCCAATGTGCTGGAAACCTTCCAGCTATGGAAGGACGTGGTCACCGAAGTCGCCAAGCAGTACCCCGATGTGGCCCTGGACCATATGTACGTGGACAACGCCGCCATGCAGCTGGTCAAGGAACCCAAGCGCTTTGACGTGGTGGTGACCGGCAATATGTTTGGCGACATCCTGTCCGACGAAGCCTCCATGCTGACCGGCTCCATCGGCATGCTGCCTTCCGCGTCGCTCAACGACAAGAAGCAAGGTCTGTACGAACCCAGCCACGGCTCGGCTCCCGACATCGCTGGCAAGGGCATTGCCAACCCGTTGGCCACCATCCTGTCCGCCGCCATGATGCTGCGCTTCTCGCTGAACCAGGAAGCGGCTGCACAAAAGATCGAAGCCGCCGTGCAAAAGGTGCTGGCCGACGGTCTGCGCACTGCCGACATCTACAGCGAAGGCACGACCAAGGTCACGACCGCTCAGATGGGCGATGCTGTGGTCAAGGCGCTGCAGGCCTGAAGCGAAGGCTGCTACCATGCAGCAGGCCTAGCCTGCTAACCGCACAAGCCGGCTCGATATTCATCGAACCGGCTTTTTGCTTTCAACTGAAAGAACCATGCCCACCGTTCTGAGCCTGCTGCCCAATCGTCCTGTGGCGGGACTGCTTGAAAACCATGCCAATTACGCGAAGCTTCACAGTTACAAGCATATAGAGGTTGACGGCACCCATATCTATGGAGAGCGTCAGCAAGCGCTCCATCGCTATCACTGCATCTACCAGCAATTGCTGTCAATGGCGGACGGTGATCTGCTGCTGGTGCTTGATGTGTTTACCGTGGTCTACCAGCCCCATGCCCTCGAAGCCGTGGCGAAGGGGCATGACAGCATCGTCTCCCGGCAAAACCCCAACCTTGAGCTGGCCCTCAGCAGCGGCATGATTTTGCGCAGCACCGCAGCCGTCAAGGAGCAGCTCCGCGCTCTGGTGCAGCGCCTGGGCCAATGGGCCATGTTTCTGCCAGAGTTGAGCGCACAGCCAGAAGGACAACTGCTCAACGATTTCTTTCCTGCCCGCAATTTCACGCTGCGCCAGGAAAACGGCTATTTCCCCTGCATCCAGGTCCTGTGGGACGACACATCCGCGCTGGACGGACTGCGCGGCGCACTGCCCTTGGTCGCCTGCCACGCTCCGCAATGGCAGCAGCGTCAAGGTATCTGGGCACCACATCCCGATTACGACTTTCGTTATGTTCAGGCCCTGCTGCTCGAAGCGGCTTCGCTGGGCAGCAAGCCACACGGCTTTGCTCACGACTTCGCCTTGGCGGCCCGGAGTCAGCCCGAAGCAGCCATGCACGTCAATGAGAGTGCAGACATTGCCTTCGTCTCTCTCTACACCCCCAATATCGCTGGCTACGGAAGCATTCACGAGCGCAGCCTGCTTCAATATTGTGAGCACCATGGCTACGGCTACCACGTGTACCGCGATGCCCCGAATTTTCTGCCCGCCTCCGTCACCGCCAACTGGGCCAAGGCCCATTTGATTCGCCATCACCTGGCCCAGCACCGCTATGTGCTGTGGATCGATGCGGACATTCTTGCCATCAACCAATCGCAGGGCGTGGAAGATCTGCTGCAGGAGCGCGACTTCATCGTCGGCATGGACCATACGGCCTGGGCCATCAACTCCTGCGTCTTCGGCGCGCGCAACACGCCCGAGATGCGCCAGTTTTTCGACGCCCTGTGCGCACGTATCGAATCCGTCGATGACAAGACCAGCGTCTATGCCAGCGGTGGTGACCAACAGATCCTGCAACAGGAAATGCTTGCCGCAGGCATGGTCAATGCCCAATACGTGGTGGATGCCATCAGTCTGGGTACGTCGCCCGTCTACGCCAAGCCCGAGCACCGCTTCGTGCATTTCCCCGCACAGCACAACCATTACCGGGCCGCGTCCATGCGGGCCTGGCAACCTTTGACGACGCCAAAGCCTTGAAAGAGCAGATTTTTCTCGCTTTCCCGCGATGAAAACATCATTTCGTCAAAAAATACTTCAATATTTTGACGAAATGACCAAATATTTCATCACATCTATTCAGCACAGGGTTCTTCATCCTCGCTAGAATCCCAGCTGTCATGTTTGCCGCACACTCGTTCTTCACCCCCATCGCTGCCTCCGCAATCGCTGCGGTTGCTGCCGTGCGCGCAATCACCATTAAGACGATTACAGGCTGACCCAGCCCGGTTCGTCGTGCGCCCTTTCCGGCTCAGACGAGCCGGACGAAGCAGTCGAAAACAACGGTTTTCAAAACTGAAAGGGCATTCAAATGAGCAAGCAACTGGTTGGTTTGGTAGGTTGGCGCGGCATGGTCGGATCCGTGCTGATGGATCGCATGCAGGCTGAAGGCGACTTCGAGCTGATCGAGCCCGTGTTCTTCTCCACCTCCAATGCAGGTGGCAAGGCCCCCGAAATGGCCAAGCTGCACACCCAGCTCAAGGATGCCAACGACATCGCCGAGCTGTCCAAGTGCGACGTCATCATCACCTGCCAGGGCGGTGACTACACCAAGGAAGTCTTCCCCAAGATCCGCGCCGCTGGCTGGAACGGCCACTGGATCGACGCTGCTTCTTCGCTGCGCATGGAAGATGACGCCGTCATCGTGCTCGACCCCGTCAATGACGACCTGATCAAGTCCAAGCTGGCCGCTGGCGGCAAGAACTGGATTGGCGGCAACTGCACCAACTCCATCTTGCTGATGGGTCTGGGCGGCCTGTTCAAGGCGGGCCTGGTGGAATGGGTGTCTTCCATGACATATCAGGCCGCTTCGGGCGGCGGTGCCAACCACATGCGCGAACTGCTCAAGGGCATGGGCGTGGTGCACGCTGCCGTGGCCGAAGAGCTGCAGACCCCTGCCTCCGCGATTCTGGAAATCGACCGCAAGGTGGCCACCACCATCCGTGAAGACGTGCCCACCGAATTCTTTGGCGCACCTCTGGCCGGCGGCCTGATCCCCTGGATCGACGTGCAGTTGCCCAATGGTCAATCCAAGGAAGAGTGGAAGGGCCAGGCGGAAGTCAACAAGATCCTGGGCACCGAAGCCACCATCCCCGTGGACGGTCTGTGCGTGCGCATCGGCGCCATGCGCTGCCACTCGCTGGCTCTGACCTTGAAGCTCAAGAAGGACCTCCCCCTGGAAGAAATCGAAGCGCTGATCAAGGGCGGCAACCCTTGGGTCAAGTTCGTCGCCAATGACCGCGCCCTCACCGTCAAGGAGCTGACCCCAGCGGCCACCACCGGCGGCCTGGAAGTGGCCGTGGGCCGGGTGCGCAAGCTGAACATGGGTCCGGAATATGTCTCCGCCTTCGTGATCGGCGACCAGTTGCTGTGGGGTGCTGCCGAGCCTCTGCGCCGCATGCTGCGCATTCTGCTGGCTGCCTGAGCCTTTAAAAACCCAGCGCTGGCTTGAGCCAGCTCAAAAAGCGCCATGCCACGCTCGCCGTGGATGGCGCTTTTGTCATCTTCAAACCTTTGCTTGAGCCACAATCGCCCGCTTGATCCAGGGAATGAAGCGCTTTGTTATCGATACATTTAGCAGTATTTCGTTGCCAATCGACAACAATCCTTGGCTCCGCTAAACACGCTTTTGCTCACAATGCAATAGCGTAGTTGACAATGCAAACTGTGTCCTGCGGCCTTTGAGCAACTACATAGACCGCCGGAAATTTCATTGACTAATGCATTCACTCATCGATCTGGCCAGAACAACAACAGCGCGAGTTGGATGCACAAACCAAGTTTGATGCCTTATGCAACGCTGGAAACTCTCTGCGCTCGCCGCAGCCACCCTCGCTCTGTCCAGCCTCACGGCCGCTGATGCGTGGGCATTGGCGCTGGGCCGCATCACGGTTCAGTCGGCACTGGGAGAGCCGCTGCGTGCCGAGGTGGAAATCCCTCAGCTCAGCGCCGCCGAAGCCGAGAGCCTGCAAGCCGCCATTGCCTCGCCTGCCTCCTTCCGTGCCCAGGGCATGGAGTACACGGGTACTGCCAACTCCGTGCGCGTCAAAGTACAAAGGCGCGCCAACGGCACAGCGGTGCTGCAACTGAGCAGCTTTCAGCCTGTAAACGATCCGTTTGTGGATCTGGTGATTGACGCCAATTGGTCCTCGGGCAAGATCCAGCGCAACTACACCCTGCTGCTGGACCCTCCCACATCGCGCCGCCCGGCACCCGCTCCCGTCACCGCACCTCAGGTGATGGCCGAAGCCCAGCCGGGTAACGTCCGCCCCGCCATTGTTGAGCGCCCTGCCCTAGTGGCACCCGCCGCTGCAGGTCGTGATCTGCGCAATGACCGAGACGTCAGCGATTCCGCCGCCAAGCCCACACGCGCTCAGCGCAGAGGTCAGGCCGCAGCAGCGCCAGCACGCAATACCGAAGGCTCTGCCGGGGAAGTGCGCATCAAGACCGGCGATACCGCTGGTCGCATTGCCGCCGCCAACAAGCCTGCCGGCGTTTCGCTGGACCAGATGCTGGTTGCCATGCTGCGCAACAACCCCCAGGCCTTCATCAACGGCAATATCAACCGCATGCGCAGCGGCGCTGTGGTTCAGTTGCCGGATGCAGCAGCGGCACAAGCGACATCCACCAAGGAAGCGCGCCAGATCATGGCCGCCCAGTCGCGTGACTTCAACGAGTTCCGTCGCCAACTGGCGGGCGTAGCCCCTGTGGCTCCCGTGGCCGCCGCTTCGCGCAGCGCCTCCGGCCAGGTTCAGGCCCATGTGGAAGACAGCAAGCCCACGACAGCAGCGCCTGACAAGCTGACCCTGTCCAAGGGCAACGTCAAGACCGCCGCAGCCGACGAAAAGCTGGCCCAGCAAAAGCAGTCTGCAGAGCAAACCGCTCGCGCTGATGAACTCAAGCGCAATATGGCCGAGCTGAGCCAGATCGCCTCGGCCACACAGCCTGCGGGCGGTGCTGCTTCCCCAGCAGGCAACGGCGCTGCGCCAGCCAAGACTCCTGGCGTGAACGTCCCCTCGGCAACCGCAGCGGGTAATGCCGCTCCAGCTGCTGCAGCCCCAGCGCCTGCGACACCTGCTGCTGCAACTCCAGCCCCTGCTCCAGCCGCTGAAGCTGCTGCTCAGCCCGCTGAAGCCAGCAAGCCCGCAGATGCCGCCGCCGCCCCCGCTGCTGATGCCGCAACTGCCCCAGTGGCTGCACCAGCCGCTGAAGCCCCTGCAGCTGCAGCCCCAGCACCGGCTGCGCCACCCAAGCCTGCTGCAGCCCCTGTCCCTGCACCTGCAGAACCCAGCTTTATCGATGGTCTGATGGAGGACCCAACGATTCCTCTGGCCGGCGCAGCGATTCTGGCCTTGCTGCTAGGCTATGGCGGCTACCGTGTGGCACAGCGCCGCAAGGCCGCCGCAGCCGGCGCCGACAGCTCGCTGGGCGACAGCCAGCTCTCAGCGGATTCCTTCTTTGGCGCCAGCGGTGGCCAGCGCGTGGACACCACCACGACCAGCAGCCAGATGTCGGGCCAGTCCATGCAGTACTCGCCCAGCCAGCTCGATGCCGGTGATGTGGACCCACTGGCCGAGGCTGATGTGTACCTGGCCTATGGCCGCGACCTGCAGGCCGAAGAAATCCTCAAGGAAGCGCTGCGCACAGACCCCAACCGCCTGGTGCTGCACCAGAAGCTGGCCGAAATCTATGCCAAGCGCCACGACCGCATCGCTTATGCCGCAGTCGCCAACAATCTGCACAACCTGACCCAGGGCAAGGGCCCTGAATGGCAGCGTGTGGCCGACCAAGGCCGCATTCTGGACCCCGAGAACCACCTCTACCAGCCAGGTGGTCAGCCCCAGAGCGCGCCGCAAGGCATGGTCATGGGCGCCAATGTCGTGGGCACAGCCCCCGTGATGGCAGCCGCTGGTGGCGTGGCTTTCAGCGATGCGCTGGCCACGGTCAACCAAGCACTGCAACAGCCTGCCCGCGTCAACGACCATGAAGGTCCGGCCACCGTGCCGACCAATATGGACTTCAACATGGACCTGGACCTTCCCGCAGGTCTGGCCGAAACCCAGGCGCCATCGATCGCCCCCTTGCCGGATGTCGCCACACCTCAGCCCAGCGAACAGGACTTTGCGGCCCTGTCCCAGTGGGATGTTCCAGCCACCACACCAGCCCCGCTGACGCCCGCTCCCGAGCAGGCATCAGACAATGGCCTGAACCTGGATCTCGACGATCTGGCCTCGTTCAGCCTGCCGACAACATCGGCACCCGCTTCTGCACCTGCGGCCGAGCCGGTTGCCAGCCCAGCCCCTGCGGCCTCGCTCAACTCGCTCGAGTTCGATCTGGACAGCTTCACGCTACCCGCGTCTTCCGCGCCGGCTGCAGCAGTCGACGATGAGATCAACACCGAAAGCATGACGCTGCAACTGCCCATCGAAGCCAGCAGCAGCCACATTGACACGGCCATCCAGCCACCTCAGGCCGAGCCCGTGTTTGACCTCAGCGGCCTGTCGCTTGATCTGGGCACGCCGGATACCCCGGCACCAGAGCGTGCAGTGGCAGCGCCCGCCACGCCCGAAGACCCCATGGCCACCAAGCTGGCATTGGCGGAAGAGTTCAACGCCATCGGTGACAGCGATGGAGCGCGTACACTCATCGAAGAAGTGATTGCCGAAGCCCATGGCGATCTCAAGGCCAGAGCGCAGGCTCTGCTTTCTCAGATTGGTTGAAATTTGATGCGTGAGAACTCCGCGCCGGGGGCCGTGCCATGCGCATAGCTCTGGGCGTCAGCTACAACGGACAAAGCTATCGCGGCTGGCAAAGCCAGCCTGATGGCAACACCGTACAAGACAAACTCGAAGCGGCCCTGGGCCGCTTTGCTGCTCAAGAAGTGGCCACAATCTGCGCCGGTCGCACCGATGCCGGTGTTCACGGCCTCATGCAGGTGGTGCACTTCGACACCGAGCTGCAGCGTGCACCGTTTTCCTGGGTGCGCGGCACGAACACCTTTCTCCCCCCCGATATCGCTGTGCAATGGGCCCAGCCCGTGCCTGATGCATTTCATTCGCGCGCCTGCGCCACGGGGCGTCGCTATGCCTATGTGCTGCTGCAGTCGCCCGTACGCCCCAGCGTGGAAGCGGGCCGCGTTGGCTGGGTGTTTCACGCCCTTGATGGAGAGGCCATGCAGCAAGCCGCCGGCCATCTGCTGGGCGAGCATGACTTCAGCTCTTTTCGCGCTTCTGGCTGCCAGGCCAAGACTCCCATCAAGACGCTGTACGACATTCGCATCAGCCGCAAGATGAGCGGTGGCTCGCGCGAGGCGGCTGCCAGCTCCATGCGCCCCGGAGACATCGAGCCCATGGAATGCTGCTACTGGCGCTTCGAGTTCGACGGCAGCGCCTTTCTGCACCATATGGTGCGCAACATCATGGGCTGCCTGATCGCCATCGGCCAGGGGCAGTATCCTCCCGAGTGGATGCAGACCGTGCTGGCTGCCCGTTCGCGCGATGCAGCCGCCCCCACGTTTGCGCCGGATGGGCTTTACTTCCTCGGGCCCATGTACGACGCACAATGGGGTCTGCCCACTCGCACCGCCGCCTTTGACTGGTTGCCATGACAAGAACCCGAATCAAGATCTGTGGCCTGACCCGCGAGCAGGATGTAGACGCTGCCGTTCAAGCCGGGGCGGACGCCATCGGCTTTGTGATCTACGCCAAAAGCCCACGCGCAGTGACCATCGATCGCGCAGCCGAGCTGGCCAGGCGCCTGCCGCCCTTTGTCACACCTGTTTTGCTGTTCGTGAACGAGTCCGCTCACAATGTGATAGCTGCATGTGCAAAGATTCCAAGCGCTTGCGTGCAATTTCATGGTGATGAGTCACCCGAAGACTGCATCGCCGCCACACAGGGCGTGCAACCCTGGATGCGCGCGGCCCGCATACCCCTTGGAGACGATGCGGCGCAGTTCGACCTCGTAGAATATGCCCAACGTTATTCAAAAGCCCAGGCCATCTTGCTCGACGCCCATGTCGACGGTTATGGCGGCGGCGGAAAAGCATTCAATTGGTCACTTCTACCAACAAGCGTTGCCTCTCACCTCGTTTTGTCTGGTGGACTCACGCCTGCAAACGTGACCGATGGCATCTTGCAAGTGCGCCCTCGCGGGCTGTCACTGGCCGTTGATGTGAGCTCAGGTGTCGAGGCCGACGGTCCCGATGGCAAGCCCCTCAAAGGCATCAAGGATGCCCACAAGATTCATCGCTTCATTGCTGCCGTACGCGCAGCTGATGCCCAAATTTTGCAGACTGACACATGTTTGAATACCAATACCCTGACGTCCACGGCCACTTTGGTCGCTACGGCGGCAGCTTCGCCAGCGAAACCCTGACCCACGCTCTGGTCGAGCTGCGCGAGGCCTATGCCAAGTACCAGAACGACCCCGAGTTCATCGCTGAATTCCAGTCCGAGCTGGCCCACTATGTAGGCCGCCCCTCGCCCGTCTATCACGCAGACCGCATGTCGCGTGAGATGGGCGGCGCACAGATCTACCTCAAGCGCGAAGACCTCAACCACACTGGCGCGCACAAGATCAACAATGTGATCGGCCAGGCCATGCTCGCCAAGCGCATGGGCAAGCCCCGCATCATTGCCGAGACCGGCGCTGGCCAGCATGGCGTGGCCACGGCCACCATCTGCGCGCGCTACGGTCTGGAATGCGTCATCTACATGGGCGCCGAGGACGTCAAGCGCCAAAGCCCCAATGTCTACCGCATGAAGCTACTGGGCGCGACCGTGATTCCCGTGGAATCCGGCTCCAAGACACTCAAGGACGCGCTCAACGAAGCCATGCGCGACTGGGTGGCGAACGTGGACAACACCTTCTACATCATCGGCACCGTGGCCGGCCCGCACCCCTATCCCATGATGGTGCGCGACTTCCAGAAGGTGATTGGCGATGAATGCCTGACTCAGATGCCTGAGTTCCTCGGCCCCGAAAAGCAGCCCGATGCCGTCGTGGCCTGCGTGGGTGGCGGCAGCAATGCCATGGGCATCTTCTACCCCTACATCCCGTTTGAAAACACCCAGCTGATCGGTGTGGAAGCAGCGGGCGAAGGTCTGGACACTGACAAACACTCGGCCTCGCTGCAAAAAGGCAGCTCCGGCGTGCTGCACGGCAACCGCACCTTCATCCTGCAAGATGAAAACGGCCAGATCACCGAAACCCACTCGGTCAGCGCCGGTCTGGACTACCCCGGCGTGGGCCCCGAGCATGCCTGGCTGCAGGAAATCGGCCGCGCTCAATACGTGGGCATCACCGATACCGAAGCACTGGAAGCCTTCCACTACCTGTGCCGCGCCGAAGGCATCATCCCCGCGCTGGAATCCAGCCACGCCGTGGCCTACGCCATGAAGCTGGCCAAGACCATGCGCCCGGACCAGTCCATTCTGGTCAGCCTCTCGGGCCGTGGCGACAAGGACATCGGCACCGTGGCCGACCTGTCGGGCGCCGAATACTTTGACCGCCCCTCCATGCGCGGCCTGACCGTCAAGGGCTCGCCTGGCCATGAAACCGCCAAGGCCGCCGCAGCCCACGCCTCCGCCGCAGGAGGCAACAAGCAATGAGCCGAATTTCAGACACCTTCAGCAAGCTCAAGGAAGAAGGCCGTAAGGCGCTGATTCCCTATGTGACCGCAGGCTTTCCATTTGCCGCCATCACCCCCTCCCTCATGCACGGCATGGTGGAAGCCGGTGCCGACGTGATCGAGCTGGGCGTGCCCTTCTCCGACCCCATGGCCGATGGCCCCACCATCCAGCGCGCGGGCGACAAGGCCATTGCCAACGGCGTGGGCCTCAAGCAGGTGCTGGGCTATGTGGCCGAGTTCCGCAAAAAAGATAGCACTACACCCGTGGTACTCATGGGCTACGCCAACCCCGTAGAGCGCTACGACCAGATTCATGGTGAAGACGCCTTCGTCAACCAGGCCGCCGAGGCTGGTGTGGATGGCGTGCTCATCGTGGACTACCCGCCCGAAGAATGCGAAGAGTTCGCCGCCAAGCTGCGCGAGCGCAATATGGACCTGATCTTCCTGCTGGCACCCACCAGCACGGACGAGCGCATGCAGCAGGTCGCGCGCGTGGCCAGCGGCTATGTGTACTACGTCTCGCTCAAGGGCGTGACGGGCTCTGCCGCCGTGGACACCAGCGCCGTGGAAGCCATGCTGCCGCGCATTCGCCAGCATGTGAGCATTCCCGTGGGCGTGGGTTTTGGCATTCGCGATGCCCAGACCGCCCAGGCCGTGGGCCGTGTTGCGGACGCCGTCATCATCGGCAGCCGCATCATCGATCTGCTCGACAACCAGCCGCATGAGAAAATCGTGCCACTGGCAATAGACTTCCTGCGCGGCGTGCGTAAAGCACTCGACGCATAATAAGCCCCCTGAGCGGCTGCGCCGCTTCCCCGAGGGGGACGACAGCTTTGCTGCGGGGCGGCCCTTGCTCGCTGTCCCTCAACGGGATTGCTCCAGTGCCTGCGCCGCGCCACTCAACGCGCAGCGCAGTGGAAACTGAAAAGGAAACAACCATGTCCTGGCTTGAAAAATTACTGCCTGCAAAAATCCAGCAGACCAATCCGACGGAACGCCACCAGCAGATTCCCGAAGGCCTGTGGATCAAATGCCCCAGCTGTGAAACCGTGCTGTACAAGACCGATCTGGAAAAGAACCAGAACGTCTGCCCTACCTGCGGTCACCACCACCGTATCGGCGCTCGCGCGCGTCTGAACCACTTCCTCGATGCTGAAGGCCGCTATGAGCTGGGTCAGGAAGTCGTGCCTGTCGATCCGCTCAAGTTCAAGGACAGCCGCAAGTACCCCGAACGTCTGGCCGAGGCCCTTGAGAACACCGGCGAAACCGATGCCCTGATCGTCATGGGCGGCTCCGTCAAGAGCATCAATGTGGTCGTTGCCTGCTTTGAGTTCGACTTCATGGGCGGCTCCATGGGCTCCGTGGTGGGCGAGCGCTTTGTGCGCGGCGTGGAAACTGCGATTGAGCAGAAGGTGCCCTTCATCTGCTTCACCGCCACCGGTGGCGCGCGCATGCAGGAAGGCTTGCTGTCGCTCATGCAGATGGCCAAGACCAATGCAGCGCTGACCCGCCTGGCCAAGAAGGGTCTGCCTTATATCTCCGTGCTGACCGACCCCACCATGGGCGGCGTGTCTGCCGGTTTTGCCTTTGTGGGCGATATCGTGATTGCCGAGCCCAAGGCCCTGATCGGCTTTGCCGGCCCCCGCGTGATTGAAACCACCGTGCGCGTGAAGCTGCCCGAGGGCTTCCAGCGTGCCGAGTTCCTGCAGGAAAAGGGTGCCGTGGACATGATCGTGGACCGCCGCGAGCTGCGCGACCGCATCTCCAGCTCTCTGGCCATGCTGCAACGCCTGCCTGCCGACGCGGTGGAATAAGCCACGCGCTACCAAAAACAAAGCGGCCCGCGCAGATCAGTTCTGCACGGGCCGCTTTTTTATGCCTTGACACTCAAAGTGTCACTGTCGACGCAATCATGCGCAGGCCACCTGCCTGCACATAGGTCAGCACCATCAGCAGCACCTGCAGAACAACCAGCGCCACCAGGGCCGAGAGGTCCACATTGCCAATCAGCGGCACAACCTTGCGGATAGGCGCAACCAGCGGATCGGCCAGGCGTTGCAGCACGCCATAGATGGGCGAGAAAGGCTGCACCCACGACAGGATGGCGTAGACCAGCAAGATGCCCATCATGCCCGACAGGGCCACCTTGATCAGCCCACACAGCGCCAGCCAGGGCAGCGCCAGCGCAGAGCCTTTGGCGCCCAGCATCAGCCAGACCAGCAGCATCTGCACAAACTGCAGCGCGAACGCGGCCAACAGGCAGACCATATCCCAGCGCCCCTTGCTGGGCAGCAGCTTGCGCAGCGGCAGCACAATCCAGTCGGTGAATGCAAAGACCAGTTGCCCCACCGGGTTGCCAAATGGCACGCGCTGGGCCTGCATGTACATGCGCAGCAGGCAGGCCCCGCTGATCAGGCCGACAACAATGTCCAGCAAAAACAAAACAATCTCAAACAGCATGTGGCTCAATCCCGAAGATGGCAGGCGGATCGCCTATTCGTGGGATGATAGCCGGGCACCATGGCTGAAACATCAAGACTGCACTCGCTGCCTCTGTTCCCGCTGGGCTCGGTCCTGTTTCCGGGCGGACAGCTGAGTCTTCGCGTGTTCGAAGTGCGCTACCTGGACATGGTGCGCAAATGCGACAGCACCGGCGCCCCCTTTGGCGTGGTTGCGCTGCAAAGCGGCCATGAGGTGCGCAAGGCCGGAGCCGAGCCGGAACAATTGTTTGCCCAAGGCGTGCTGGCCCGCATCGAGTCTCTGGAAACCGTGCAGACCGGCCTGCTGCAGCTGCAATGCCAGGGCTTGCAGCGCTTTCAGATTCTCAACAGCTGGCAGCTGCCGCACGGCCTGTGGGTGGCCGATGTGGAAATGCTGGCGGGCGATGTACCCACGCCCATACCGCCGCATCTGCGCAACATGGCGCACGCGCTGTTTCAGGTGCTGATGAATATGCAGGATCCGGGCCACGCATTGCCCACGCCGTCGCAGATGAATGACTGCGGCTGGGTTGCCAACCGCTGGGCCGAATTGCTGCCCCTGCCCGTCAAGATCAAACAGCAACTGATGGTGCTGGATAGCGCCTTGCTGCGACTGGAGCTGGTGGCCGATGTGCTGGAGCAAAATGGCCTGGGTCAGACACCTCCACCCGGCAACGCAAGCTAATTCAAGAAAAAATAGGCTCTGGTCTTTATAGCCATTAGACTTATAGCTCCTTTTTCAGGAGCAAAATCATTCGCCACAGGTACGTTCTATTCACCCATCAGCCACACAATCCGCAGCGGCCATCAGCGCTTTGCCCGGTAGTGCGCCGCTGATTTGGCAAAAAACTTAAAATCACGGGTTCCGGCTGCCGCAGGCACTGCAGCAAGCCTCCTCTCTTTGTGGTCCTCAACCGGCGCTTGTCGCTGGCGCTCTCTTTTCATGACTGAACAAAATACCTCTTCTGCGGCAGAAAACACCGCCCCTCAGGACGAAAACAAACTCATCGCTGAGCGCCGCGAAAAACTCAAAGCTCTGCGCGAGCAGGCCAAGGCCGCCGGCACAGCCGCCTTCCCCAACGACTTCAAGCCCGCCCACCGCGCTGCGGCCCTGATCGCCGCCCACGGTGACAAGGAAGCCGAAGCCCTGGACGCCGAAGCCGCCACCGTCAGCGTGGCTGGCCGCATGATGCTCAAGCGCGTGATGGGCAAGGCCAGCTTTGCCACCGTGCAGGACTCCACCGGCCGCATTCAGGCCTATGTGACGCGCGACGCCGTGGGCGAAGAGGTCTATGCCGACTTCAAGAAGTGGGACCTGGGTGACATCATTGCCGTGGAAGGCACGCTGATGAAGACCAAGACCGGCGAGCTGTCGATCAAAGCCACCAAGATCCGCATGCTCACCAAGAGCCTGCGTCCCATGCCCGACAAGTTCCACGGCATGGCCGATCTGGAGCAGAAGGTGCGCCAGCGTTATGTGGACCTGATGATGAACGAGGACGCCCGCGCCCGCTTCGTCGCCCGCAGCAAGGCCGTCGCCGGCATTCGCGACTTCATGGTGGAAAACGGCTTCCTCGAAGTCGAAACCCCCATGCTGCACCCCATCCCCGGCGGTGCCAACGCCAAGCCCTTCGTCACCCACCACAACGCGCTGGACCAGGAGATGTACCTGCGCATTGCGCCCGAGCTGTACTTGAAGCGCCTGGTGGTTGGCGGCTTCGAGCGCGTGTTCGAAATCAACCGCAACTTCCGCAACGAAGGTATCTCGGTACGTCACAACCCCGAGTTCACCATGATGGAGTTCTATGCGGCCTACTGGAACTACCAGGACCTGATGGACTACACGGAAAAGCTGATTCGCGACGCCGCCATGAAGGCCGTGGGTACGCTGGAGCTGACTTACGGCGGCAAGCCGGTCGATCTGAGCAAGCCCTTCGAGCGCCTGACCATCGTCGAAGCCATCGTCAAGTACACCGAAGCCGGTGACAACGTAGGCAACCGCGACTGGCTGATCAATGCCCTGAAGAAGCTGGGCATGAAGGAAGAAAAGGACAAGCTGTCCACCCGCACCCTGGCCAGCCTGCAAGTGCTGTACTTTGAAGAAGTGGTGGAAGAAAAGCTGTGGAACCCCACTTTCATCATGGAGCACCCCACCGAAATCTCGCCACTGGCCCGCGCCAATGACGAGCGCCCCGAAGTGACCGAGCGCTTTGAGCTCTACATCACCGGCCGCGAATTCGGCAACGGTTTCAGCGAGCTGAACGACGCCGAAGACCAGGCCGCGCGCTTTAACGCCCAGGTCGCAGCCAAGGACGGTGGTGACGACGAAGCCATGTACTTCGACCACGACTTTGTGCGCGCGCTGGAATACGGCATGCCCCCCACCGGCGGCTGCGGCATCGGCATCGACCGCTTCATGATGCTGCTGACCGATTCGGCCAGCATCCGCGACGTGATTCTGTTCCCCGCTCTGCGCCGCGAACAATAAGCCTGCGCGCTTGACTGCAAGCTGCTTGCTCCTGCACAGGGGCAAGCAGCTTTTTTCATGGCCACTCTATACTGGCCCGCATGCAGATCCCTCAATACTGGGCGCAAGCGCGGCTGCGCCACTCGACAGGTATTCGTCATGGTGCCACGGTGCAGCGCTGGGGCTGGTCTGATATCAGCCAGGACGATGCCCAGGCCCATGCGCAGCAGCGGGCCGAGCAAGCGCTTGATGCTGTGCTCAAAGCCCCCAGCTGGCGACACCTGGGCAGAGATTTCGAGCGCATCGAATGGACGGGCGAGTACGGCCTTGATGGTGCAACGCCCATTCGTGAGGAAGTGCTGAAGCGCCGTGGCAGCACGGTGATGACGCGCAACAGCTACGGCGCGCACTGCCTTAACACCGAGCAGGTAGCGATTGCCGATATCGACTACCCGCCTGAAAAGCGCCAACCGCGGTTTCCTCTTTTTTCGCTGATCGTGATTCTGGCTGCCTTGCCCTGGCTACTGGCGACGCCACTGGTCTGGAGCCCTGCGCAAATTGTCATCATCGTGCTGGTCGCAGCCATGGGCCTGCGTTTCCAGGCGGGTCTCAAACGGTGGATTCAAGCACGCCAAACGCAGCAGATACAGCCTGCCTCCACGACGGCGCAAGCCATGAACCGCGTGCAGCAAGTGCAAGCCAGACACCCCGACTGGGGGCTGCGTGTTTACCAGACGCCCAAGGGCCTGCGCATCATCGTCACCCACGCGCCCTGGGGCTGGCAGTCACCCGAGGTGCAGACGCTGTTTCATGAACTGGAGGTCGACCCAATCTACGCGCTGCTGTGCAGCCGCCAGCAATGCTTTCGCGCCCGCGTCAGCGGCAAGCCCTGGCGCATGGAGATGAATGGGCCTTCCACGCCTGAGCGGCGCTGGCCCGTCCAGCCCGAAAACCTGCCCGCCAGGCAGCAATGGAACCAGGCTTATGACCAGAAAAGCGGACAGTTTGCGGCCTGCCACTTTCTGGAGCAAATGGGCAACCCGGTTCTATGCGCCGAAGCCCAAGAGTTCATCCAGTGGCATGACAGCGCCTGCAATGCCTATAGCGATTTGCCATTGGCTTGAGTGAATTCACAGGGTACCGCCACACCACGCGCTTTGGAAACTAGCGTATAAAGTAACAAGAATTTACATCGCGACGATATCTGTGTACGGTGTGACGTTTGTTTAGCGCCCCTCCCATTGCTTCATGACAGCTTTGCCGCCTCTTGCTCCGGCCTCTTCTGCAATAGAGTCTTCCGGTGCACGCTTTTCTGCTCCTGACTCAACCGCACCGTTTTCCGTGCTGGTGGTGGAGGATCAAGCCGTCATGCGCGCCGCGCTGGTGACCGAGCTACGCCAGGCAGGCGTCACGCAGGTACTGGAGGCCGAAAACGGCCGCACGGCGCTGGCGCTGTTTCGCAGCGAACGGCCCGACCTGGTGCTGCTCGATATTCGCCTGCCCGGTGAAGACGGCTACTGGGTGGCCCGCCAGTTGCGCGAGGCCGAACCGGGCGAGTGGACGCCCATCATCTTCCTCTCCGGACTGGACAACGATCTCGATGTCTGGCGCGGCATTGAGGCCGGCGGGGACGACTACCTGGTCAAGCCCGTCAAGCCGATTGTGCTGGTCGCCAAGCTGCGCGCCATGCGCCGTCTGCTGGACATGCGCCGCCGTCTGGTCACGGTGTCTGCCGAGCTGCATCTGGCCAACCAGAAGCTCAATGAAATGGTGGAGCTGGATGCATTGACCGGCCTGGTCAACCGCCGTGGCATGGACCGCATACTGCATGCCGAGATTGCCGCCGCGCGGCGCGAGGGCAAGCCGCTGACGCTGATGCTCTGCGACCTGGACCATTTCAAGCAGTTCAACGACACCTACGGCCACGTACAGGGCGATGAATGCCTCAAGCAAGTGGGCCGCTTGCTGCGCGAAGTCTGCGTGCGCCCGCGCGATATTGCGGCGCGTTATGGCGGCGAGGAATTTGCCCTGATCCTGCCCAACACGCCGCGCTCCGGTGCCATGACATTTGCACGCGCGCTGGGGCAGATGCTCAAGTTCCTCAAGATACGCCCGCCAGGCACCGAGGAAGAACTGCTGCTGACACTGTCGGGCGGCATCACCACCTGCATTCCCGATGAGCACACCAGCGCCGAATCCATGCTGATGCGCGCCGACGAGGCCCTGTATGCCGCCAAGGCTCAGGGACGCAACCGCTTCTTCAGCTTTGAGATGCAGATGGATACCATCGAACAAAGGCAAATTTAGTCCCCCCCTGAGGCGCTTTGCGCCTTCCCCCCGAGGGGACGACGCCATCGCCGCGAGGCGGCTCTTGCTTGGCGTCTCTGGTCTGGGGCATGCCTGTGCGCAGGCTTGTTTGCATCTTCGGGCTTGGGTTGGGCCAGATTTAACCGTTGCTCTCTCAATAGACGCTAGGATGCCCTTCTAGCGTTTTTTTATTCTTGGTTATGCGTCGTCTTCAAATGCACCTGCCCGAATGGATGCAGGAGTGGCTGGAAGTTCTGATTCCCGGACTTCAGATTTTTCTCATCATCTTGCTTGCCTGGCTGCTCAACCGGCTGCTCAAGCGCGTCATCGCGCGTGTCGGTCAGGCCTACAGCCTGCCGCATGAGCTGCTGCTGCCGCTGCGTGGCGTGTTCCGCTGGATCATCATTGCGGCGGCCATTCTGGCGATTCTGGAGCGGCTGGGCATGTCGGCCACCGTGCTGTGGACGGCCTTCACGGGCTTTGCCACCGTGGGTGCCGTCGCTTTCTTTGCGGCGTGGAGCGTGCTCTCCAATCTGTTCTGCGCGGTGTTGATCGTCACCGTCGGGCCGTTCAGGCTGGGCGACTATATCGAGCTGCTGGACACGGCCGAAAAACCCGGTGCCAAGGGCCGCGTGATTGACCTGAACATGCTCTACACCACGCTGCAGGATGAAAGCGCGCCGCCGGGCGTGCCCAATGTGCTGCAGATTCCCAATTCGCTGATCTTCCAACGCGTGATTCGCCGCTGGAAAGGCGGCATGCCCGCAGAAAACACACCCGCCTCCAGCCACGAAGAGGCCAGCGCCATGGCCATCGTGACCCCTGCGGCATCCAGCACTGCGGCGCAGGCCTGAACTTCTGCCGCCATCAAAAAAGGGCTTCCTCGGATATTTCCGTGGAAGCCCTTTTTCCTTGAACGTCCCGCTTACGGCTTGCGCGGCTTGACCTTGCTGGCGGCCAGCTTGGCCGTGGTGCGCGCAGCTTGCACATCCTTGTCGCGGGCCAGCGCCACGCCCATGCGGCGCTTCACAAAGCTCTCGGGCTTGCCAAACAGGCGCAGGTCCGTGCCGGGAATGGCCAGCGCTTCATCCACGCCGTCAAACACCAGACCTTCGGCGTCCTGGCCGCCATAGATCACGGCGCTGGCGCCGGGGTTGCGCAAGCTGGCATCCACGGGCAGACCCAGAATGGCGCGGGCGTGCAGCTCGAACTCGCTTTGCCACTGCGTGATCAGCGTGACCAGACCCGTGTCATGCGGGCGGGGCGAGACTTCGCTGAACCAGACCTGATCGCCCTTCACAAACAACTCCACGCCAAACAGGCCCAGACCGCCCAGATCATCGGTGACGGCCTTGGCGATCTGGCGTGATTTTTCGAGAGCTGCGGGGTGCATGGGGTGCGGCTGCCAGCTTTCCACATAGTCGCCGCTTTGCTGGATATGACCCACGGGGTCGCAAAAATGGGTTTCGATCTGACCGTTCGCGCCCTTGGCGCGCACCGTCAGCTGGGTGATTTCGTAGTCAAAGTCGATAAAGCCTTCAACAATCACGCGGCCCTTGGCCACGCGGCCACCGGCCATGGCGTAGTCCCAGGCCTTTGCCACGTCGGCCGGGCCGTCGATCTTGCTCTGGCCCTTGCCGGAGCTACTCATCACGGGCTTGACCACGCAGGGGTAGCCAATCGCGGCTTGGCCGTCGCTGCCATCAATCGCGGCCTGCAGCTCGGCCAGCGAATCGCAGAAGCGATAAGGGCTGGTGGGCAGGCTCAGGGTTTCTGCGGCCAGACGGCGAATGCCTTCGCGGTCCATGGTCAAGCGAGCCGCGCGCGCGGTGGGAATGCAGGTGATGACGCCCGCAGCCTCCAGCTCTTCGAGCATGGGGGTGGCAATGGCTTCGATCTCAGGCACGACCAAATCGGGCTTGATCTCCTCAATCAGCGCCTTGAGCTGGGCCGGATCGCTCATGGTGATGGTGCGCGCATGGTGGGCCACCTGCTGGCCGGGCGCGTTCTCGTAGCGGTCCACGGCAATGGTTTCCACACCCAGGCGCTGCAGCGCAATCAGCACTTCCTT
This sequence comes from Comamonas testosteroni, assembly GCF_003569915.1. Classification (GTDB taxonomy): domain Bacteria; phylum Pseudomonadota; class Gammaproteobacteria; order Burkholderiales; family Burkholderiaceae_C; genus Comamonas; species Comamonas testosteroni_D. The sequence continues at coordinate 62,780 of NZ_KZ984463.1, forward strand.
GCCCAGTTCGCCGCTGCCCAGCAGCATGACTTTGGTGGCATTGGGGGAGAGAGGGGTTCCGAGGGTCGTCATAAATGCATCCTGCAGGCGTGACGCCGACAATGCGCCACCATGAAAAAAGGCTTGATCCGTACCAGCCGGATCAAGCCCCCGATCATAGGCGAGCGTCAGTATCCCAATGCCGCTTTCGTGATCTGCGGCAGCACCATGACCGTCAGCAACTGAGTGCGGGATTCAACACACCGACACTGAAACTGTGGCGCTTTCAGTGAAGTGATTTGCTACTCAATTAATAGCAAATAGTGCAATATCCATAATGACAAGAGCCTGAAAACACTTGAAATCATCGCTGCAGGGGTGAGAAATGCTCGATGCGACACGGGCCTCTGTTCTTGCAAATACCATCCAGATAGCGGTAGCGCACGGTCACCGTCCTGCCCGGTTTGGGCCACTGGCGGCGCGGCAGCTCGCTCTGGTAGTCCGCCGTCTCGGGCCTGAAGCTCAGGGCCGAGCCGGGCTGCGGGCATTCGGCCTGCCCCTGTGCCTTCGCTTCGATCACCCGCGTCTGCAACTGTGCGCGCTGGGTCTGCTTGTCACGCACCTGCACCTTGAGGTCGCAGATTTCCCAGCTGCCAGCCATGGCGCTTGAAACCATCAGCATGGGGCTGAGCACAGCGCAGAGTTGCAGAGCTTTGATCAAGGGCATGGCCCGACTCGCTTTCTATCAAATTCATAGCTTACAGCCTATATTCAATATAGGCTAGAAGCTCGTTTGATTCAATGTTTGGTCTGACTGTGCGCCGCACCGCGCTGCGGTATCACGCCGGTCTCGAAGTCCATCTCCGCCGTCCACACCGCGTCGTCCCAGCTCCAGTTGGCGCTGGCCTGCTCCAGGCTGAGCACATACACGCCGCTCAGGTCCTTGACGCGCTCCTTGAGCCAGTCGATCTGGTCGCTGCGCACAAAGACCAGACAGCCCACGCCCCAGTCCGCCGTGGTCACGCCCAGCGATTGCAGCTGCGGCAGCAGCGGCGCGTACCAGCGCTCCACCCGTTCATTGATGCGGTTGACCAGCGCCAGCGGATAGCCGGAGGCCGAGACCTCGACCACATAGACCTGACGGCGAGCGGGACGGATGGCGACAAAGGCCGGGCATTGCCAGCCGTCGGCCACTTCGTACTTGGGTGCGATAAAGGTTTCGCCATTGGCGGTGAGCAGCTGCATCACCGCTTCATCATGTCTGTCCATGCGGATTCTTTCCTGTGTACGGACTCACATTGTGGCGTGTTCTGGCCCGATCAAGCCTCGCCCAGGCAGATGCCGATATCGCGCGCCATGGTCAGCAAGCCGCTGTCCATGGGCACGGTGCGCTGGGTGTTGGCCACATCGGCAATCGCCACGCTGCCAATGCGCCCGTTGCGCAGCGTGACCATATGGCCAAACTGCGTCTCCAGCACCAGGCGCGCCGCATGGTGGCCAAACTGCGTGGCCAGCACCCGGTCGAACGGCGTAGGGTCGCCGCCGCGCTGCACATGGCCCAGCACAGTGGTGCGCACCTCGCTTTTCAGATGCGGCTGCAGGCGCTCGCGCAGCACATGACCCACACCGCCCAGGCGCACGGGGTCAGGGCTGCTTTCAACGCGCTCGCGCACCGTCAGGCTCTGCCCGCTTTCCTTGGCACCTTCGCCAATGCAGATGATGGTGTAGCGCTGGCGCTTTTCGCGCTCCTGGCAGACCTTGATGATGGTCTGCAGGTCGTAATCAATTTCGGGCAGCAGGATGATGTCCGCCGCACCGGCAATGCCGGACTCCAGCGCCAGCCAGCCCGCGTGGCGTCCCATGGTTTCCACAATCATCACGCGGTGGTGGCTCATGGCCGTGCTCTCGATGCGACGCAGGCTCTCGGTCACCGTGGCCACCGCCGTATCAAAGCCAAAGCTGCGCTCGCAGCTGGCAATATCGTTGTCGATGGTCTTGGGCACGCCCACGCATTGCAGGCCGATCTGGCTCAGTCCGTGGGCCAAACTCATGGTGCCGTCACCGCCGATGACGACGGCAACTTCCAGATCGAGCGCCTTCACATTGCGGCGCACCTGCTCCAGTGTGGCTGCATCGCGCAGCGGGTTGGCACTGTTGCTGGTACCCAGAATGGTGCCACCCACATGCAAGATGCCGCTGACTTCGTCCCAATTCAGGGCCTTGACGCGTGGCGAGTCTCCCATCAGGCCTTCAAAGCCATCGGCAATGCCCAGCACCTCGCACTGGCCATGGTTGATCAGGGATTTGGTGACCGCGCGGATCACCGCATTGAGGCCGGGGCAATCGCCACCACCAGTCAGCACGCCAACGCGCATGTAGCTCTCCTTGTTTTTGCAAGCCGCCATCATCCCATGAGGATGGGCCGGTTCACACAACTCTCGCGGTCGCGCAAACAGGGCAGGTTTATTAATGTGAGGCGCGGCTCCCCGTGGGGTGTAAACGCGGTAGTAGTGGCCCTGCCCAGCTTGCCCTTCGGGTTGCGCAGCCTTGGGCGGTCTGCTCCGTTGCAGTCTCTTGCAAGGTGCCTACCTTGCTGCGAGCATGCGCCTTGCATCCCATCCCAAGGCTGCACAACGCAATCCACGTGAGCTATGTGAACCGGCCCCAGGCACAAAAAAACCCAGCCGGATAAAGCATCCAGCTGGGTTGATTGAACTTGCAGACTCGGCTTGCAAAAAGCCGAGTCAGTGCATGCCGCTTACTTGGCGCGTTCGGGCGCTGCAGCAGCGTTGGTGTGCTTGCGCACCTTGCTGACCTGGCTTTCGCTCACATCAGCAGCCTGGTTGCCCCAGCCCTTGCGGACAAAGGTAGCCAGTGCGGCGACTTCGCTGTCTGTCAGGCGGTCTGCATAGCCTTGCATGGCCAGATGCATGGGGCGGCGATCGGTGGAAGGCGAAGAAGTACCGTTCAGGATCACCGACACAAAGGGGCTGGCGTCGCGGCCATTCACCATGGCATTGCCTTGCAGCTCGGGGAAGATCTCGGGCGAGCCCTTGCCGGACACAAAGTGGCAGGCAGCGCAGTTGTCGAGATACAGACGAGCGCCCAGAGGCATGTCTGGCGATGCAGCAGTCAGCAGCTTGGCGGTTTCCTTGCCAGCTTCGTCAGCCTGGGCTGCGGGCATGGCGTGAGGGCCGGGAGCCGCCACCTTGGCAGGCACGGTTTCCACAGGCTGGCCATCCGCGCTCTTCAAGAACACGGCCATGGCGTTCAGGTCGGCGTCTGTCATGTACTGCAGCGAGTGCTGAATGGCCACAGCCATTTCACCATTGGCCACAGCGTGCGCATTGCGGCCAGCGCCCATATAGGCGGCAACGGCTTCAGCGCTCCAGGTCTTGATGGCGGAGTCCTTGCCACGCAGAGCAGGTGCCGTCCAGCCGTCCAGCTCACCGCCGGTCAGGAAGTTCGAGTCACCCAGACGCGTACCGTTCTGAGCCATATAGACCGTACGGGGGCTGTGGCAGGCTGCGCAGTGGCCTGCACCTTCAACCAGATACTGACCGCGGATTTGCTGGTCAGTGCCTTCCATGGGCTTGAAGTTGGACTCACCCGACAGGGCCAGCCAGTTCCAGGCACGAATGCCGAAACGCATGTTGAAGGGGAAGCTCAGGCTGGTGGCCTGCACTTCGTTCTTCACGGGCTTGACTTCGGTCTGGATGTAGTCATACAGAGCACGGATATCGCTTTCCTTCATGTAGCGATAGTTCTCGTATGGCATGGCGGGGTACAGCTGCTGGCCATGGCCACCAATACCGTCCACCATGGCGGCGCGGAACTGGTCCAGAGTCCAGTTACCGATACCGGTTTCCTTGTCAGGCGTGATGTTGGAGGCCCAGATCGTGCCCATGGGGCTTTCGATGCTGTTGCCACCGGCCATGGGCTCGCCACCCTTGGCGGTGTGACAGGCCATGCAGTCGCCGGCGCGCATGACATATTCGCCACGGCCCGCTTCTGCCTTCCAGTCGGCGGGCAGTTCTTCGTTGGCCGGTGTGGGCTTGAACGGAGCATAGGCCAGAGCCAGTGCAGCGACGATGCCCAGAACGATCAGTGCAATCAGGATGCTGAGGATTTTTTTCATTGCGTATTACTCCTCAGACCAGCGGACGTGGGTTCTTCAGATACATCGTGCGGATGGCGTTCACTGTCCAGTACGCCAGACCGCCGACCATGCCGGTGGGGTTGTACTGGGTGTTCTGCACAAAGTTACCGGCACCGAAGACGAACACGTTGTGCTTGTCCCAAGCCTGGCAATAGCGGTTCACCACGCCTTCGCGGGGGTTGGCGGACATGATGTGACCACCGGTGTTGTGCGTGGTTTGGTAGGGACGCACGTCGTATGTAGCGCCGATGTCCTTGAAGCCCGCTTGCATGATGTCGGGGTTCATGGCCTTGGCCACTTCCACTGCCTTGCTCTTCTGGTACTGGCTCATCTTCAGGTCGTTGTCCTGCCAGTTGAAGGTCATGCGCATCAACGGACGGCCGTGTGGGTCCTTGTAGGTGGGGTCCAGGTCCAGGTGGTTGACACGGTAGGACATGTGCGAGCCGTGGGTACCAATCGACATGGAGTGGCCGTACCAGTCCTTGATACCTTGCTTCCAGCCAGCGCCCCAGCCCGGTGTGCCCTTGGGCAGCGGCATGGAACGGATAGGCTGACCGTTCATCGAGCCCACACGCCAGTAGGCACCGCCGATGAAGCCCAGCTTGCCGAAGTCGTTCTGGTTGACACCGAAGTCATCGATACAGATGCCGTTGGAGCCGTGACCGATGAAGGGGTTGAAGTTGTCACCCTTGAAGAACATGGTCACGCCACCATTCATCTGGTAGGCGTAGTTCTTGCCGGTCACACCCTCATTGGTCTTGGGGTCGTAGGGTTTGCCGATGCCGGACACCAGCATCAGGTGCACGTTGTTCAGCTGGTAGGACGACAGAATTACCAGATCCGCAGGCTGAAAGACTTCTTCATTCGTGTTCGAGTCGAAGTAAGTCACGCCGGTAGCGGTCTTGCCGTCTTCCGAGCTTTCCACGCGCAGCACTTCGCAATGTGTGCGATAGCTGAAGTTCTTCTTGCGCTTCAGGGCATCCAGGATCGCGGTTTGGGGCGACGACTTGGAATACTGGTAGCAGCCAAAACGTTCGCAGAAGCCGCAGAAGTTGCAAGGCGCCATCTGCATGCCGTAGGAGTTCACATAGGATGTGGACGCAATACCGGCGGGGGCAGTAAAGGGGTGCAGCCCCATTTGATTGGCCACGGCCTGGAACTTGGCTGAGTCGTAGGTCGCAGGCAGCGGGGGCATGGGGTACTCTTTGGAGCGCCAGCCTTCAAACGGGTTACCGCCTTGCTGGATCTGGCCCTTGAGGTTACCGGCCTTGTCCGAGATACCGGCCACTTCGTCAAACTGCGTGAAGAAGGGTTCCAGCTCGTCATAGGTGACGGGGTAGTCCATGAGGTTCATGCCCTCAGGGATGATGGACTCGCCCCAGCGTTCCTTCACATAGCTGCGCAGCTGAATTTCTTCAGGCTGCGGGCGCCACAGCAGACCGTTCCAGTGGGTACCCGCACCGCCCACGCCGTTGGCGGGCAGGAAGGAGCCCATGGCACGGTAAGGCAGCGCGATTTCGCCGTCGTTACGGCGCACCGTCACCGTGGCCTGCTTGGGGCGCTGCATGTTCTTCAGGCGCACACCAAAGGTCAGCTCGTCGATCTGGTTGGGGTACTTGAACTCAGGCACCGTGTTCTGGTCGCCACCGCGCTCCAGCGCCACGATTTCCAGGCCTTCAGCCGCCAGCTCGATACCGGCGATGGAACCTGTCCAACCGAGGCCCACAATGACCACGTCTTTTTTCTTTTCAATGCGTGCCATGGTTATGCTCTCTCGCCTTTGATGGATACAGGGCCCAGGGGGTACTTCACGTTGTGCTGACCCACCCATTCGGCATAACTGGCGCGCGCGCCGGGGAAGCCGATGTGCTTCCAGGACTGCATGCCGTAGTTACCGCCGTGCACGGGGTCGGCAAAGTAGCCTTCCTTGGTGTTGGCCAGCAGGGTCGCAAAAAAGATGCTCAGCTCGGGCTCGAGCTTGATGTCGCCCTTTTGCAGATTGGTCAGGGCTTCATCCTGCTTCTCGGGGGCCAGGTCCTTGAATTCCTTGCCGAACTTTTCCTTGCAGGCGGCGTTGAAGGCAGGGATGGCCTTGCGGTAGAGCTGTGCGGGATTCAGCGGGGTCTGCCAGCCACGATCAGGAGTGGCAGTCGGGTCGTGAGGGCCTTCCATGTACCACAGCTCGGCATTGCCGTAGTAGTCCTTGAGCTGGCGGTCAATGAACACGGGCACATGGGCTTCGATAGCGCCAGGGCCATCACCTTCCGAAGGAATCAGACGTGCCGTGGCTGCCAGCACAAAAGCCCATTCTTCGGCGTTGAAGTATTCAGGCTTGTAGCTGTCGAGCTTTGCAGGCACTTCCTTGGAGTTGGCACGGAAGGTGATCGCAGCGCCGGTAACGGCTGCTGTCGCACCAGATGCCAGCAGAAAGGTTCTGCGGCTTGGAGGGGAGGTATTGGACATTGTTAGTACTCCTACATCGTGTGAGCATCGCCGCGCACGCCAGCGTTTCGAAGATCACTCAGGAGTGTCTCTACAGGCTCGAACCACTTTTTCAGCGATGCGATACCTAGCGCATGCCTGAAAGCGAAAACGCCCCGCAAAGGGGCGTGTGCACCGAGTTCAAACCTGGTTCAAGCTGGCTGCATACGGCTTAATCATCCGATAATAGTTTCGTAAGCAATTGCTCGCTCTTCATGCTTCACTCGTCTGTATGTAGTCAATGGTTTTTCATTGGAGTGAAGCCAAGGGTTTTCCATTAGATATAAGACCTAAGACTTTGCACCCGCCATCGCCTCTGATCGAGGCAGCAGCAGCAGTGCAATTTCCTGTTGTTTATTCAGTACTTGCGTGTTTCCTGCGCAGGCATTTCCACCAGACCACCGCCCGCGCTGGACAGTGATCTTGCTGCAGGTTTTTGCAAACCGGACGCTGCAGAAGCCCCCGCGGCCACACGTACCGCGAACACCGTGCTCTGCCCAGCAGCCGTGACCTGCACATGCAGATAGTGAACGCCCCTGCTCAGCACGGTGATGGGAATCTGCAGCTCCGCGCGGTGCTGCGCATCCAGCTGCACACGGGTGGGGGCAGCACTGTCCACCTGCAATGCGCCTTCCACCACATAGCTCAAACCCAGCGCCGACACCGTGGGTGCAGCCGTCAGCACCACTTTCACCGTGGTTGGCCCGGTGCTCACATTGGCGGGTAATTCCTGTACAGCCACGCTGACCAGATCACCAGGCTTGCGATGACGTTCCACCCAATGGGATTGAGGGGTCAGCGGCGCTGCACTGGCATTCACAGACCCCACCACAGACAGCACCAGCGCCATCGCCCCCATCCATCGAGCCATCATGGCGTTGTCCTTTCGAGTTGTTTTCATGCCTGTGGCTCCCAGCGCACGGCAAAGCAAGACTGGCGCTTGGCCGAAACTTTGCCAGCGTACATATCGGCATCGGTCAGCATGGCCAGGTAAGTGCCAGCCTTGAGCTCGTAGGTATTGGAGAGCTTGTTGTTCACCAGGCTCTCTGTCCACGCAGCCTCCCACTGCCCCTGCCGGTAGGCTTTGTTGCATAAATCGGCCATAGGCCAAGGCATCCCCAATCCCAAATAGATTTACGCAGCAGCGACTGTCTGGGGCGTGCCCAGAGCGGTAAATTGATTGAGGATTGAAGCTCGGATGTGCAG
>NZ_KZ984464.1 GCF_003569915.1 Comamonas testosteroni
TGCACATCCGAGCTTCAATCCTCAATCAATTTACCGCTCTGGGCACGCCCCAGACAGTCGCTGCTGCGTAAATCTATTTGGGATTGGGGATGCCTTGGCCTATGGCCGATTTATGCAACAAAGCCCTGCACAAGTACCAACTGCGGTGGGTGGCTCAACAAAAACAGCTGGTGGTTATCTGCGCTATTCGCAAAGCGGAATCTCTCTGGGCGGTGGTTTCTTGAGAACTACACTGCCTGCTGGAACAGATGTTGATGCCTATACAGTGGGCGGTTCTTACCGTTCGGGTCCGCTGTACATCAATCTGGGATATGGTCTTAACAAGCGTAAAGATGCTTATTCGAGCACCAATCCGTTTGATGCGGCTGTTGATTCGACTTTGCTGAGTGCTTATTGGCAAGGCTCAACAAACGGTGGTTTCTCGTCTGGTAATGCCAATAAGCGCCAAATGTTCAAGGTTGGTTTTGGTTACCAAATCACCCCCCAAATCAATGCGGGTCTGCACTATTACCACGCCAAGCAATCCGGATCTGCGGGTGGTGCATATAACGGCAAGGCAGACTTTATTGTCGCTGTTGTGGATTATGCGTTCTCCAAACGCACAGATGCTTATTTCGGCGTAGACCACACCAAGGTGAGTGGTGGTAGCTCGATGTACTTGGATAGCGTTAGCAAGGCAACCAAGCGCACAGGCGTAACAATCGGCCTGCGTCACCGCTTCTAATTCTTCAGTGATCTGAAGCAAAGCCAGTCAATGAAGATTGACTGGCTTTTTTATATGTTCGAGGCAATGTATTGGTTCAGTGCCTGAACCGGGAATTAGTGGATTGCTGGAAGACTGAGTGAAGTTACTTCGTAAAACAAAAAGGCCGCAATTTCCATTGCGGCCTTTTTGTTGAAGCAGAACTGGATGGTTTGAAACCACCCAGTCAGCAGCGAGGCAATTACATGCCCATGCCGCCCATACCACCCATGTCGGGCATGCCGCCGCCAGCAGCGCCTTCAGCCTTGGGGGCTTCAGCGATCATGCATTCGGTGGTCAGCAGCAGGGATGCCACGGAAGCAGCGTTCTGCAGAGCCGTACGTGTCACCTTGGTGGGGTCCAGGATACCCATTTCCAGCATGTCGCCGTAGGTGTCGTTGGCAGCGTTGAAGCCGTAGTTGCCGTTGCCGTTCAGCACGGCGTTCACGACCACGGAGGGTTCGCCACCGGCGTTGGCCACGATTTCGCGCAGAGGAGCTTCCACAGCCTTCAGCACCAGCTTGATACCAGCGTCTTGCTCGGCGTTGCCGGTGGACAGGTTGCCCACAGCTTGCTTGGCGCGCAGCAGAGCCACGCCGCCGCCGGCCACGATGCCTTCTTCCACAGCAGCGCGGGTAGCGTGCAGGGCGTCTTCAACGCGAGCCTTCTTTTCCTTCATTTCGACTTCGGTGGCAGCACCCACCTTGATCACGGCCACGCCGCCGGCCAGCTTGGCCACGCGTTCTTGCAGCTTTTCGCGGTCGTAGTCGGAAGTGGCTTCTTCGATTTGCAGGCGGATTTGCTTGACGCGGGCTTCGATTTCAGCAGCTTGGCCAGCACCGTCGATGATGGTGGTGTTTTCCTTGCCGATTTCGACGCGCTGAGCCTGGCCCAGGTCTTCCAGGGTGACCTTGTCCAGAGTCAGGCCCACTTCTTCAGCGATGACCTTGCCGCCGGTCAGGATGGCGATGTCTTCCAGCATGGCCTTGCGACGGTCGCCGAAGCCAGGAGCCTTCACAGCCACAACCTTCAGGATGCCGCGGATGGTGTTCACGACCAGAGTTGCCAGGGCTTCGCCTTCGACATCTTCGGCAATGATCAGCAGGGGACGGCCAGCCTTGGCGACTTGCTCCAGGGTAGGCAGCAGGTCACGGATGTTGCTGATCTTCTTGTCGAACAGCAGCACGAAGGGGTTGTCCAGAATCGCGGCTTGCTTTTCGGGGTTGTTGATGAAGTAGGGCGACAGGTAACCGCGGTCGAATTGCATGCCTTCCACGACGTCCAGTTCGTTGGACAGGGACTTGCCTTCTTCCACAGTGATCACGCCTTCCTTGCCGACCTTGTCCATGGCTTCAGCAATGATGCTGCCCACGGATTCGTCGGAGTTGGCGGAGATGGAGCCAACTTGAGCGATTTCCTTGGAAGTGGTGGTGGCCTTCGATTGAGCCTTCAGTTGCTCCACCAGAGCCACCACAGCCTTGTCGATACCGCGCTTCAGGTCCATGGGGTTCAGGCCAGCAGCAACGTACTTGGAGCCTTCGCGAACGATGGCTTGAGCCAGCACGGTAGCGGTCGTTGTACCGTCGCCAGCGATGTCGTTGGTCTTGGAGGCCACTTCCTTCACGAGCTGAGCGCCCATGTTCTGCAGCTTGTCCTTCAGTTCCACTTCCTTGGCCACGGACACGCCGTCCTTGGTCACGGTGGGGGCGCCGAAGGAGCGCTCGAGCACCACGTTACGGCCCTTGGGGCCCAGGGTCACTTTGACGGCGTTCGCCAGAATGTTCACGCCTTCAACCATGCGTGCACGTGCTTCACCGCCGAAAACTACGTCTTTTGCTGCCATGTTTGGCTCCTACAAAATTTAGATCAAATTGGCTGCTAGTCCAGAATAATCAATGGCTAGCAGCTATGAATATATGAGTAATTGAGGGAGAAGAATTACTTCTCAACAACCGCAAACAGGTCGTCTTCCTTCATCACCAGCAGCTCGTCGCCGTTGACCTTCACGGTCTGGCCCGAGTACTTGCCGAACAGAACGCGGTCGCCGACCTTCACGTTCAGAGCGACTTGCTCGCCCTTGTCATTGCGCTTGCCGGGGCCCACTGCCAGCACTTCGCCTTGGTCAGGCTTCTCGGCGGCGTTGTCGGGGATATAGATGCCCGAGGCCGTCTTGGTTTCGTTTTCGAGGCGCTTGACGATCACGCGATCGTGCAGGGGACGCAGGTTCATACCAACTCCTAAATACATCAACAAAGTTGAAACAAGACTTGCCAGCCAACGCGGCTGGCATTCGGAAGATCTGGGGTCAAGCTGTTAGCACTCAACCCCTTCGAGTGCTAATAATAAGGCAATTTGTTCGGCTTTCAAGAGCAGACCTTTGACCCGCGCCGGTTAAATCTTGGTGCGGGCAGATGTCCTGGGTATGAATTTGTTAACAACTTGTTGCAAACAGGCCTGAGTCTTGCTCAAGACTGGACATGCTCTTCCAAACGACAACGGCCCCGGCGGTGGCGACTGCCCCGCAGCCCTCCTCCGATCTGCCTTCAGACCTGCCTCTGGACACTCTGATTCCCCATATGCGCCAGGTGGCGCGCTGTGAAAGCTCGCTGCAGCAGCTCAATCTGATGTGGCGGCTCATCGACTCCTGTGCACGCATGAACTGTGCGCAGGAGGCCAAGGGCCTGCTGCCGATGATGGCTGCGACCCGCACGGGCTTTGAGCAGCTGGAGCAGGACCTAGTGCAGTCCATGGCGGAGCAGGCGGTGGCGGGTGTCACCGCAGGGCTGGCCAGCAAGGCGCAGCATTTGATCGACACGCTGGTGCGCAATCTGTACGAGCGCACGGCCGATGTGAGCTTTCTGGCTGGAGACGAGTTGCTGCGCCGCTTTGTCGCCGGCATGGATGGCGATGTGCCGGCCATCAGCCAGCGGCTGCAGGCCTACCAGAGTAAATACACGGTGTATGAGGACGTGTTGCTGCTTGACACCGAAGGCAGGGTGCTGGCGCGTGCGCAGCCCGCTTTGGCGACAGAGGCAGTGCCTGGTCGAGACCCGGTGATCGCCATGGCTTTGCAGTGCGAGGGCTATGTGCAGACGTTTGCACCCACGGATTTGCTGCCCGGTAACCGGGCGGCGCTGATCTATGCCCACCGCATGCTGCACCCCGTCACGCAGCAGCCCGTGGGCGTGCTGTGCCTGTGCTTTGATTTCGCGGGCGAAATGCAGGGCCTGTGGGATGCGCGCCAGAGCGGGGGGGAGTTTGACAGCAGTCTGGCCTTGCTGGTGGATGGGCAGAACCGGGTACTGGCCAGCAGCGATGCGCACTGGATTCAGGCAGGCTCACAGCTGCGGCTTCACCATCATGGTGCACAGATGCTGAAGGTGCATGCGGGTCGCACCTATCTGGTGCAAGCCGCCGCTTGTGCAGGCTATCAGGGCTATGCGGGGCCTGAGGGCTGGCAGGCCCTGCTCATGGTGCCGCTGGATCTGGCGTTTTCCCATGCTGCAGAGCAAGGCTTGCAGTCGCTCGATCCCCGGGTGGCGCAGGGGCTGCTGGCCCACGCCAAGCAGTTCAGCCCTGCGCTGCATGCGATTCACACGGCAGCCAGCAATATCCGCCGCGTGGTCTGGAATGGTCAGGTCATGACGGCGGGCCGCCAGGTCGAAAGTGCCGGTCTGCAGGCCGTGCTGGCCCAGATTGCGGAAACCGGGGCGCGCACGCAAGACGTCTTTACCCAGTCCATACACGCGCTCTACAACACGGTGCTGGCGACGGCGCTGCAGGACAGCCGCTTGCTGACACGTCTCTTGGTCGATTTGCTGGACCGCAACCTCTATGAGCGCGCCAATGATTGCCGCTGGTGGGCGTTGACCCCGCAACTGCCGCAGCTGCTGCTGCAGCCCACGCCGCAGCGCGTGACGCAGGCCTGCGAGCTGCTCACGCATATCCATGGCCTCTACACCGTCTACCGCCAGATCGTGGTCTATGACGGACAGGGCTGCGTGCTGGCCGCCAGCGGGCGCGATGAGACAGGGCAGGCGCTGCAGGGCACCTATATAGAGGCCGATACGCTGGCCCAGGTGCTGGCGCTGCCATTTGCGCAGTCCTATCACGTCACGCCCTGGCGCAGCAGTGCCATGCAGGCAGGGGAGGCGGGCTATACCTACCACGCTGCCATTCGTGACGCTCAGGGCCGGGTGCTGGGCGGCATCGGTCTGATCTTTCACACCCAGCGTGAGCTGGCGGCCATGCTGCAAGGGGTGCAGGGGCAGTCTTGCGGGCAGGCTCGCCATGTCAGCTATCTGCGGCGCGACGGGCGGGTCATGTCTTCGACCGATCCGCAACTGAGCGCAGGCACTCATCTGCCGCTGCCCGCAGACATGCTGGCCTTGCCCGCCGGGCACAGCGCGGCCCGCGTGATGGAGTATCAAGGCCAGTACAGCGTGGTCGCGGTGACGGCGGGCAGCGGCTACCGGGAATTCAAGCGCAGCGACGGCTATGCCGAGGAGGTGCTGGCCGTGGCCGTGCAGAACCTGGGGGCGGTGCAGGCCGATGCGGCAGCGGCCGTCTGGCGCGCGGCCACCCGCATCGGGGCAGAACAGGGGCAAGCTGGCGATGGCGCTCAGGCCCGGGAGATGGCGACGTTCTTTGCCGGCAGCACGGTGCTGGCGGTGGATGCGGGCGCGGTGCTGGAAGCGCAGAGCGCCACGGCGATTGCGCCCCTGTCTGCGGGGAGGCTGCCGTTTTGCGTGGGCACGCTCAAGGCGGCAGCGGGTTTTGTCTGGGTGTTTGACCTGGGGGCCATGCTGGGCGGCGAGCCTGTAGCCTGGTCACTAAAGGGGGCGCAGAGTCGTCAGGTCGTTGTGCTGGAGCATGAAGGTCTGAAGCTGGGCCTGCTGGTGCACGATGTGCTGGGGGTGAACCGCTTTGCAACCAGCCAGTTCAGGCAGGCGCCGCACATGGCGGGTCAGGGCATGGCGCTGGTCGATCAACTGATTCAGGTCGAAGGCGGCAGCTTGCTGATCCAGCAACTCAACCTCGGCGCGCTGGTGCAGAAAATCCGGACTCCCGGAAAATCTGACCACCAGGCGGTGCAGGAGGAAGCTGCTTACTGAACCGGGAAGGGGTTGTTGTCGTCGCGCGGGGCGTTGAAATCGTAGGAAGGTGTGGTCTTGATCTCGTACTCGCTGCGATTCTTGCCCTCAATCCACTTGGGCGGTTTGCCGCGACCCGACCAGGAGGCTCCACTTTCCGGGTCGTAGTACTTGGCTTCGGCCTTCTTCTTTTCCTCGGGCTTCCAGGGGAAGACCTGCTGGACGGTAAAGCCAAAGGTGTCGATCAGCTGCTTGATGGTGGCCAGGGCTTCCTTGGCTTCGGTGTCGCGCGCGGCTTCAATGCGCTTGTCTAGCTCGTTCTTGCGAGCCATGAGTTCTTGGTAGCTAGGCATCTACAGATTCCCAATAGTGTGTGAGGGCGGCTGATGCCGCCTCTGTTTTTGGTTTTTTGGCAAACCCCCCATTCTGACTGAAACCGCATTTGCTTACAGAACGGATATTGCGTACATCCCATCTGCTCACAGGTTTCGCGTCAGTTTGATGCGGCACACACAGGAATCTTTGCCGCTTTAACGTTTCAGGCCGCTTTGGGGCCCTCGGCCAGCGCCTGCAGGGCTTCGCCCGTCATGCGGTAGCGAATCCACTCATTCTGGGGCAGCGCACCCAGGCTGTCATAGAACTTGAGCGAGGGCTCGTTCCAGTCCAGGCAGCTCCATTCAAAGCGGCCGCAGTTCTTTTCCACGGCAATCTGCGCCAGACGCTGCAGCAGCGCCTTGCCGGCACCGTGGCCGCGGGCGTCGGGTGTGACATACAGGTCTTCCAGATACAGGCCGTGTTGGCCTTGCCAGGTGGAAAAATTGAAGAAGTACACGGCAAAGCCCACGGCTTTGCCGTTCACCTCGCAGATCAGGCCAAAGACCGCAGGGTTGGCACAGAACATCGTGCGGCGAATGTGCTCAGGCGTGGCCTTGGCTTCTTCTTCGGCTTTTTCGTAGATGGCCAGCTCGCGCACAAAGTGCAGGATCAGCTCGATGTCCTGCTCGGTGGCGGGGCGGATAGTCAATGCGCTCATGATTTTCAGTAAAATAGGCCTCAAGTCTAGATGATGAATGGGCTTGAAGCTATCGTTTTGGTAGTGTTATGCAACCCGCTGAATCGGTGCGTCCGCAGAGGCCAGCGTGATGGGCAGGAACTGGCACAGGATCTGGAAGTGGTCCTCGAAGAACTCGCCCTCCATCTGCGGCAGGTCGGCAATCGGCACCCAGCGGGCCAGAGCAGCGTCGTCCGCGCCCTGCACGGGCGGCAGACTGGGCTGCATGCCCAGGTCCAGATAGTGCACATGCGTAATGGTACGCCCGCGCAGGCTGCGATCGGGGTGGTCAAATACTTGCACGGTCTGCACGGCGGCCAGCAGGTCGGCTTCGCTGATCGAGGAGCAGGTCTCCTCGCGCAATTCGCGCACGCAGGACTGCCACAGGCTGTCGCGCTGCTCCAGAAAGCCGCCGGGCAGCGCCCACAGGCCTTGGCCCGGTGCATGGCCGCGCTGAATCAGTAGCACCTGGTCCTTACCCTTGGCGTGGCAGCGCAGCAGCGCATCCACCGTCACAAACACGGGCGCATAAGGTGCCTTCGCCCAGGCTTCCTTGTAGGCCTGCAGCATATGCCACTCGTTTTGCATGCGCACATACAAGGGGGTGTGGGCCCAGTGACGCAAAAAGGCCAGCGTGCTTTCGGGCATCTGGGTGGAGAGTTTGGCCAGAGCCGCGTCCATGGCTTCGGGCGAGGCCGAGCCTTCACCAAAGAAGATTTCGCGCAGCGGTGTGGCATCGAACTGGCCCAGACGCGGCAGGCTGATCAGCTCCCAGCCCGGAAAGCGGGCCAGATAGCTGCTGCTGGCGTCCTTGAAGTGGCCCACCAGCGCCACGCTGGCGCCTTCGGGCACCAGTGCGCCCACGGCGTCGCGCACGGCGTGCACCCATAGCGGCTCGTTGTAATAGTCGCGCACGGGCACGCAGTGCACGCGCTCGGCGTCTTCTTTGGATAGCGCATCGCGCAGCATCTGTGCGCGTTCCTGCCAGCTAAAGGGGTTCTTGGGGTTGGGGGCTTGCCAGGCGCTGCCCAGCACTACGACAACCTGGCGCGCGCGCTCCAGCGCGGCGTGCAGCAGTGCCATGTGGCCGTTGTGCAGGGGCTGAAAGCGGCCAATCAGCACGGCGGTGTGCAGGGGCACGGAGGTGGGCAGAGTCTCTGGCGCTGCAGAAATGACGCGCTTGCTGGAAGTGTGGGAACTGGCTTGAGGCATGAGAACAAAACCCGTACAGAAATCAGCGCCCGCAAGGGCAAATCCAAGAAAAGAAGATTTTTGAAGCAAAAAGCGCTTTAAGCCTAGAAGCTATATGCGCTGAGTGCTCTCAATTTTTACTCGTAGTGTGCCGCAATCGGCATCTGGCGGCCCGTGCCAAAGGCGCGTGGGCGTACGCGCAGCATGGGCGGGGCCTGTCTGCGTTTGTACTCGCTGCGAAACACCAGCTTTTGCACGCGGGCAATCGTCTCGGGGCCGCCGGGCTGGGTCTTGAGCTGTTCCACAAAGGCGGCAGCATGCGCATATTCCTTGCTGGACAGATGCTGGCCTTCGATATGCCATTTGAGAATTTCGTCCAGCACGGCATAAGGCGGCAGGCTGTCTTCGTCCTTCTGGCCCGGTGCCAGTTCGGCCGATGGCGGCTTGTCGATGATGACCTGCGGAATCAGCTCGCGGCCCCCATGTGCATTGATGTGGCGCGACAACTCGAACACTTCCGTCTTGTACAGATCGCCGAGCAGGCCCAGACCGCCATTGGTGTCGCCATACAGCGTGCAGTAGCCCACGGATACTTCGGACTTGTTGCCCGTGGTCAGCAGCAAATGGCCAAAGGCGTTGGAAAACTCCATCAGCGTGGTGCCGCGCGCGCGGGCCTGCAGATTCTCCAGCGCCAGACCTTTGAGCGGCTCGCCAAAGCTGGCTTCGAACTGGCGCGCATAGGTGGTGACCAGTTCCTTGATGGGGTGCTCATAGAGCTTGATACCCAGATTGCGGCACAGAGCTACGGAGTCATCGACCGAACCCGCCGAGGAATAGCTCGACGGCATGGTGATGCCGACCACGTTGTCCGCGCCCAGCGCATCGACGGCCAAGGCCAGCGTCAGCGCTGAGTCAATGCCGCCCGAGCTGCCCACCACCACCTGCTTGAAGCCGCAGCGCCGCGCATAGTCGCGCAGACCCAGCACGATTTGCTGGCGGTAGAACTCCATGATGGGCAGGCCTTGCGCGGGGACGGCCTTGAAGGCGCTGCCATCCACGGGCTTGAAGTGGCCGTCGTCGCCCAGCTCCAGCGTGTAGACATCTTCTTCAAAGCGCTTGGCCTCGAACACCACACCGGCTGCGGGCTCGACCACAAAGGATGCGCCGTCAAACACGATCTGGTCCTGCCCGCCGATCTGGTTGACATAGAGGATGGAGAGGTTATGGCGCGCCGCCGCCTGCGTAAACACTTCGTGGCGCTGCTCGCGCTTGCCCAGGTGGCTGGGGCTGGCGTTGATGCTGATGACCATATCGGGCGCAGCATCGCCCATGCGCGAGAAGGGGTTGGTGGCGTAGTCCGCCCCCTCGTCGTTCCAGCCGTCCTCGCAGACCAGAAAGCCCACCTGGCAGTTGCCCACGCGCAGCACCTTGGCGGTGTCGGCGCCGGGCTCGAAGTGGCGGCGTTCGTCAAAGATGTTGTAGGTGGGAAGCAGTTGCTTGTCGTACTGCAGGCGGATTTGCCCGTCCTTCAACACCAGCAGGCTGTTGTGCAGCGGCTTGCCCGGGCCTGTGTGGCGGGTGGGCGCGCCCACGACCCAGTGCAGCTCGGGGTGCTGGCGCGTGGCGGCCAGCAAGTCCTGCAGACCGGCATCGAGCCGCTGCAAAAAGCTGGGCTCGTCCAGCATGTCGCCGGGGTAGTAGCCCGACAGCGAGAGTTCCGAAAACACCACCAGATCGGATTGATCCGCCGCTGCTTTGGCGGCAGCCTCGCTCATGCGGCGGATATTGCCCTGAATGTCGCCCACCATGTAGTTGAGCTGGGCCAGCGTCACTTTCAGCATGTTTGCACTCCCGGTTCAGGCAGCCTTGGCAGGCTCTGGAATATTGAAGACCTGGCGCAGATAGGCCAGATAGGTCTCGTCGTTGCACAGCGTCTTGCCGGGCGAGTCCGAAATCTTGGCCACGGGCTGGCCGTTGGCGTGGGTGAGTTTCATCACGATGTTGATGGTGGTCAGGCCCACGTCATTGGTCAGCCGCGTGCCGATACCGAAGCCGCACTGGATGCGGTCGGCAAAGCGGTGGTACAGGGCCAGCGCCGTGTCCAGATCCAGCCCGTCCGAGAACACCAGACGCTTGTTCTGCGGGTCGATGCGCAGCTTGGCGTAGTGGGCCAGCGCTTTTTCGCCCCATTCAAACGGGTCGCCCGAGTCGTGGCGCAGACCGTCGAACAGCTTGGCAAAGTACATATCGAAGTCGGCCAGAAAAGCGTCCATGCCCACGGTATCGGTCAGCGCAATCCCCAGATCGCCCCGGTATTCCTGCACCCAGTCTTCCAGCGCCGCGACCTGAAAGTCGCGCAGCCGCACACCCAGCGCCTGGTAGCTTTGCATGTACTCATGGGCCATGGTGCCAATGGGCACAATGTTCAGGTCGCGCGCCAGCAGCACGTTCGATGTGCCCTTGAACCACTGCGACGTTTCGGTGGCAAAAGCCTGCACCACTTCGCGCTGCCAGTCGCCCGAAAAGCGGCGGCGCACGCCAAAGTCGAATAGCTCAAACGGGTTGCGCAGCTTGGCCTCCAGCGCCAGATGCTTGAGCTGGGCCAGCTTGACCTGCAGGCGCTTGCGGCCTTCGACCAGCGCGGCTTGGGCATCGAAGCGGCGGAAGTACAGCTCGTTGACGATGGCCAGCACATAGATCTCAAAACCCATCACATGCACTTGGGGGCCCTTGGCCACGATGTGCAGCCTGTCGCCCTCGGCCCAGGCGCGGATAAAGGCGCGCTGGAACTGGAAGATGCGCAGAAAGTCCACAAAGTCGCTCTTGATGAAGCGCAGGCTCGCCAGATAGTCCAGCTCATCCTTGGCAAAGCTCAGGCTGCACAGGGCGTCCAGCTCGCGCTCCACCTCGGGCAGCAGCTCGGCTAAGGGGAAGGCCGTGGGCGTGCGGCAGACAAATTCGTACTCGGCCTCGGTCTGCGGGTGGCGGTGCAGCATGGCCTGCCACATGGTGAATTTGTAGAGGTCCGTGTCCAGCAGGCTGGTGATGATGGGCTTCATGCCGTTCTTCTTTTCAAAAATGTGAGCTGCTAGCCTATATAAATCATGGACTAGAGGCCGATTTGTCTCATAAAAGCGTGTTCAGGCTCACGCTTTGAAGCTGGCGCTGGTTTCGCAGCGTACACCGATTGCCTGCATGCGCTGCAGGAAGTCGCGGTGGGCGGACTCGAAACCGCCAACCGGGCTCATGCAGTCCGTCAGCAACACGATGCGCGAGAAGTCCGCGCTGCCCCAGTTTTCCACAATGTGCTCGGTCGTCGCGCGCACGCAGTGGCTGCTGGCTTCACCAGCAATTACCAGCACATCGCTGGCGCGCAGCCGGGTCAGCAAAGCGGCGTTCAGGCCGGTCTCGGGGTCCTGTGCATCGGGTACCTCGGCGCGGATGGCGCTGTAGTGCTCGGTCCACGGATTCACGCCCTTGAAGACATGGTGAGCTGCGCGCAACTGGCGCTCTTCCCACTGGCGGTAAGCCTTCAGGACTGCGGCGTGCACGCCATGGCCCCAGCTACCAATCTCACAGTGCATGGGCCAGACCATCAGCGTGTAGCTGCCCTGGGCTTCGAGCTGGTCGAGGTAGGCGAGCGTGCGTTCAAGCTCGGCACCATTGCGCGGCGCAAAGTCGCCAGCGCGCACCTGGGCAGCGGTGATCTGGGTGAAGGGGCTGACGGCTGCACCATCACGCTTCTGCCAGAAGGCCGGGTGGGCAATGTCATAGCTCTGGTGCGAATCCAGCGTCACGGTGATCTGGCTCAGGCTGGCGCTGTTGGCTTCAATCCAGGCCGACAGGCGCAGCATGTCTTCATGGGCACCGGCCACGGGCAACACGGGAGCCTGCACGGCATCAGGGTGCTCGGCGGGCTTGGAATACGCAGGCAGCCAATTGTCCGGCAGGTCGCAAAAGTCGTTTTGCGGATCGATGATGAGTAGCTGGGTACTGGGTTTGCTCATGATTGTCACCTTCCATGCATTGTGCGATGGCTGCAGTCTAAAGTACTTAAATTAATTTTGCAACTAAGTAATTTGAGAGTGATGTGAAATAATCATTGAAAAGATGATTGAGTTGGTAAAAAAATGAATCAAACCACTGAATCCAGAGAAACGGTACAGGTCAGCGTGGACGTGGTGCTGCTCACGCTGATCGAGCAGCAACTGCATGCCGTGCTGCTCAAGCGCGCGGCTGCGCCTTTTGCGGGTGTCTGGGCTTTGCCAGGCGGCTATATCCATGCCGATGAAGATGCTGACGCCAAGGCCAGCGCCGCGCGCGTGCTCAGAACCAAGGTGGGTATTGAAGGCGCGTATCTGGAACAGCTCGCTACCTTTAGCGGCCCCGCGCGTGACCCTCGCGGCTGGTCGGTCGCCATTGCCTATTGCGCCCTGCTGCCGGTGCAGAACCTGCCGCCAGACCGGGCCGATATCAGCGTGGTGCCCGTCTCGGCCCTGCCGCAGTTGCCGTTTGACCACCGCGATATCGTCGATGCCGCGCTGGCGCGGGTGCGCAGCAAAAGCCTGTATTCCTCGCTGCCCGTGCATCTGTGTGGTGAGACTTTTACGCTGCCGCAGCTGCAGCAGGTCTATGAAAACATCCTGGGCGAGCCGCTGAACAAGGTCAGCTTTCGCCGCAAGATGGATGAGATGGACTGGCTCGAAGCCGTGGCCGGAGCCATGCAAAGCGGCGCGGCCCACCGCCCGGCTCAGCTCTACTGCGTCAAACCTGCATTCAGGCAGGAGCTGGCGCTGAGCCCAAGAGGGCTGTAGAGATGAAAAAATGCCTGCAAAAAGCAGGCATTTCGAGGTGAATGTTTGAAAACGGGTCAGCCTTTGGTGACGGCGCCAATCCCCAGCAGTGCCAGCACCACAAAGATGACGGCAATCGCGATAAAGATAAAGAACAGAATCTTGGCAATACCAGCCGCGCCCGCAGCCACGCCTGTAAACCCGAAGACGCCTGCCACCAGCGAAATGACGGCAAAGATGATGGCCCACTTGAGCATTGCTAACCTCCTTGGTCTGAAAATCCAGATTGCTTAGCGTAGAGCCACGATGGGAGCGGTGCTCTGCACATATCCCGCGTTTGTCCGTAGGTTCAGACTGGCAGTAAAAAAGCCGCCTCAGTTGAGGCGGCTTTGTTGTGAGCGGGATCTGAATTACTTCAGACCTGCTGCTGCGCGAAGCTCCGCAGCCTTGTCCGTCTTTTGGTCTGCGTTCACATCACTGCGTGATATGAACTTCGCCCGCTCACCGATAGCCCCGCGGTCGCGGGGCGTCTGAAGCAATTACTTCAGACCAGCTGCTGCACGCAGTTCCGCAGCCTTATCGGTACGTTGGCTGCGGCACGGGCCTTGCGGCCCTTCACTTCGCTGCGCGAAATGAGCCTGCGCCGAAAGCCGGACAAGCTCACTTCGTTCGTCAGGCCTTCAGGCCTGCAGCAGCGCGGAGCTCTGCTGCTTTGTCCGTCTTTTCCCACGTAAATTCCGGCTCTTCGCGGCCAAAGTGGCCGTAGGCGGCAGTCTTGCTGTAGATGGGGCGCAGCAGGTCCAGCATCTGGATGATGCCCTTGGGGCGCAGGTCAAAGTGCGCGGCCACCAGCTTGGCGATTTCGCTGTCAGGAATCACGCCCGTGCCTTCGGTGTACACGGTGATGTTCATGGGGCGAGCCACGCCAATCGCGTAAGCCACCTGCACCTGGCACTGGCGTGCCAGACCGGCAGCCACCACGTTCTTGGCTACGTAGCGGGCAGCGTAGGCGGCCGAGCGGTCCACCTTGGTTGGGTCCTTGCCGGAGAAGGCGCCGCCGCCGTGGGGGCAGGCACCGCCGTAGGTGTCCACAATGATCTTACGACCGGTCAGGCCGCAGTCTCCCTGAGGGCCGCCCACGACGAAACGGCCGGTGGGGTTGATCAGGTACTTGGTGTCCTGCAGCCATTCCTTGGGCAGCACGGGCTTGATGATTTCCTCAATGATGGCTTCGGTGAACGAGGCCTTCATCTTGGTGGCGGTTTCCGACTGGTCAGGGTGGTGCTGGGTGGACAGCACCACGGTGTCGATGCTGTGGGGCTTGCCATCCACATAGCGCATGGTCACCTGGCTCTTGGCGTCAGGGCGCAGGAAGGGCAGACGGCCGTCCTTGCGTAGCTGGGCCTGGCGCTCGACCAGACGGTGCGCGTAGTAGATGGGCGCGGGCATCAGCTCGGGCGTTTCGTCGCAGGCATAGCCAAACATCAGGCCCTGGTCGCCAGCGCCGGTGTTCAGTTCGTCATCGCTGGCCTTGTCCACGCCCTGGGCGATGTCCTGGCTTTGCTTGTCGTAAGCCACGAGCACGGCGCAGCCCTTGTAGTCAATGCCGTAGTCGGTGTTGTCGTAGCCGATGCGCTTGATGGTGTCGCGGGCCACCTGGATGTAATCGACATTCGCGCCCGTGGTGATTTCACCGGCCAATACCACCAGACCCGTGTTGGTCAGTGTTTCTGCCGCCACGCGGCTGTGTGGGTCTTGGGTGAAAATAGCGTCCAGAATCGCGTCGGAAATCTGGTCCGCCACCTTATCGGGATGGCCTTCAGAAACCGATTCCGAGGTGAACAGAAAATCGCTGTTTGCCATAAATGAAAAAACTCCTTCAGTACTTGGGCAATTGCGTTGCCCGAGCCTTCAGGAGCCTGGCGAACGCTTTAGCAGTTTTGTTTTAACGTCGCCCTGCAAGTTGCTCTTTAACTCAGCGACCCCTCTATTCTAATGCCTTCCCTGTTTCGACTGTTTGCTGCACTGCCTTTGTGGCTATTGCATGGCTTGGGTGCTGCCATGGGGTGGGTGACTTTTGCACTATCGCCCACTTATCGTCGTCGATTTGTCGCCAACGCAGCGCAAGCGGGCTTCACTTTCGGGCAAGTCAAAGCCGCCGTCGGGCATGCCGGGCGCATGGTGTTCGAGATGCCGCGCATCTGGCTGGGTCAGTTGCCCGCTTGTGACATGGTGGGCGAGCAATGTGCGCTCGACGCCTATGCACGTGGCAAAGGCATTGTGTTTCTGACGCCGCATCTGGGCTGCTTCGAGATGTCGGTGCAGGATGCCGCCCGCCGCTGGTCGTCCACGCATGGTGACATCACCGTGCTCTACCGTCCCGCGCGCCAGGGCTGGCTGGCCGAGATTCTGGAAACCGCGCGCAATCGCCCCGGTGTGCAAGCCGTCCCGACCACTCTTTCTGGTGTGCGCCAGATGATCAAGGCGCTGCGCCAGGGCTCGGCCGTGGGCCTGCTGCCCGATCAGGTGCCGCCCCAGGGGCTGGGCACCTGGTCGCCATTCTTCGGTCGTGATGCGTATACGATGACGCTCGCAGCACGGCTGGTGCTGCAGACCGGGGCGGCGGTGATCGTCGCCCGGTGCGAGCGCAAGTCCTGGGGGCGGGGCTATACGCTGTATTTAGAGGAATTGCCTGTGCCCGAATCTCAATCGCTGGAAGAGACCGTCGCTTTGATCAATAGCGCCATGGAAGTCACTATTCGTCAGTGCCCGCAGCAATATCTGTGGGGCTATGGCCGCTACAAGCAGCCGCGCGAGGAAAAGCTGCAGGCAGATCAGGGAGGCCGGGCATGAGCGGCAGCAAGATCGCCATTGGCTTCATGCATGTGCTGGCCAAGCTGCCGCTGCCCGTGCTGCGGGGGCTGGGCAAGTTCATTGGCCGGGTGCTGTTTGTGTTTGCGGGCCAGCGCCGTCGCATTGCGCTGCGCAATCTGGAGCTGTGCTTTCCCGATGTGCCCGAAAAACAGCGAAAAGCCTGGGCGAAAGAGACTTTTGAAGTCTTTTGCCAGACTTTTCTCGACAGAAGCTGGCTGTGGTTCGGCTCCGAGGAGTTGGTGCGCAGCCGCGTCAAGCTGGTCGGCGCCACGCATGAGCTGGAAGGCGATACGCCCACCATCGTCTTCGCGCCGCATTTCTACAGCATGGACGCCGGTGGTCTGGCCTTGCCGCTGAATACCGAGCGCGAGTTCACCTCGATTTTTGCGACCAACCCCGACCCCGATCTGGACGCCTGGTTCATGGCTGGCCGCCAGCGCTTTGGTCATGTGAAGATGCTCAACCGCGCCGACGGGGTCAAGCCTATCATCTCCTGCGTGCGCAAGGGCGGCTTGCTGTATCTGCTGCCCGATATGGATTACGGCAAGAACGACTCGGTCTTTGTGCCATTTTTTGCGGTGCAAAACACGGCGACCATCCCTTCGCTGTCGCGCTTTGCGCGACTGGGCAAGGCCAAGGTGGTGGCGCTGTACAACCGCATGACGCCTGAAGGCTATGTGGCCGAGCTGACCCCCGCCTGGGAAAGCTTCCCCACCGACGACCATATCGCCGACACGGCCCGCATGAACCGTGAGCTGCAGGCGGCCATCATGACCATGGTTCCGCAGTACTACTGGGTGCACAAGCGCTTCAAGACGCGCCCAGACGGTGAAGAGTCGCTGTACCGCAAGAAATAAGTGTCAAACAGGATGCATGTCTATATATTGATTAGACATGCAGCTATTGTTTCAGGAGCATTTTCAGCGCCCGCTCTGCGCCAGAAACTCCGTCAAAGCCCTGCGCACGGCTTCGGGCCGCTCGTGCACCACCCAGTGGCTGCAGCCTTTGAGGTGCTCGACCTGCAGGTCAGGTACCCATTGCTCCAGTCCGTCGAGCAGGGCGGGCTGCAGGGCCAGGTCGCTATCGCCCCACAGAATACGCACCGGCACATTGATGGTGAGCATTTCATCGGGCAGGTTCAGTGCGCTGATGGCTTGCAGCTCCTCGGCGCTGCTGTCCGGGCGCGGCGGCACCAGCGGGCTGGCGGTATAGAACATGCAGGCTCCATGCACGCCCAGATTCCAGTGGTCGCGGTATTGTTGCTGGCGCTCGGGCGTCAGCCACTCGGGCTGGCTGCCGTCTGGGTGCTGAAAAAAGCCCAGCATGCGCTGCCAATTGTTTTCCGCCAAAAGTTGCGGTGCATCAGCTCTGCGCAAAAAATGCATGTACTGGCTGGCGGCTTGTTGAGTCGGGTTTTGCTGAAGTTCACGCAAAAAGCTGCCAGGATGCGGTGAATTAAGGATAAGAAGCCGCTGAACCTGCTGTGGGTAGCGGTTGGCCAGCCCCCAGGCCACGGCGCCGCCCCAGTCATGGGCGATCACGCAGGCGGCGCTCTGGTTGCTGCTCTCTAGCGCAATCAGGGCCGAGAGGTCTTCCACCAGATGCTTGGCGCGGTAGTCGCTGACAGCCGTGGGCTGGCTGGACTTGCCATAGCCGCGCAGATTGGGCGCCACGCAGCGGTGGGTGTCGCCGAACTGCTCAAGCAGCTCATCCCAGATAAAGGCGCCCTCAGGAAACCCGTGCAGAAACAACAACAGGGGCTGACCCGGCTGACCGCTGACGCGGCACTCGAGTGCAACCCCTGTGGATAACGGATGCATGCAAGTCGTGACCATGAAGCTCTCCTTTTTATAGCTTCTGGCGCTTGCGATATCAGCGCCTATGACTGATTTTGTTCAGGTTTTTCAACGTCGTCGGTCACGTCAGTGACGGCGGGAGCCGCTGTATCGCCAGCGACTGGCAGGCCCTCGGGGTGGCACCAGTGCCACAGCAACTGGGCCACATCGCCCACGCCCTGCTTTTTGAGGGCGGAGAACAGGCGCACCTCGCCGCCACCGGCGTTGAGCTTGGTGATGGAGAGAATCTTGGCCTGTTCGGCGCGGGTCAGCTTGTCGGCCTTGGTCAGCACGACGAGGAACCTCAGGCCTTGCTCCACGCGGGGGCGCAGAGCGTCCAGCAGCGCTTCGTCCAGCTCGGTCATGCCCAGGCGCGGGTCGCACAGCAGTACCACGGCCGTCAGGCTTTCGCGGCTCATCAGGTAGTTGAGCATCACGCGCTGCCAGCGAGCCTTGTCCTCGCGCGAGACGGCGGCATAGCCATAGCCGGGCAAGTCGGCCAGCACGGCATCGGTCACGCCTTGCTTGCCCAGAGCAAACAGGTTGATGTGCTGGGTACGGCCGGGCTTCTTGGAGGCGAATGCCAGCTGTTTTTGCTGGGTGAGGGTGTTGATGGCGGTGGACTTGCCCGCGTTGGAGCGGCCCACAAAGGCAATTTCGGGCACATCGACCTTGGGCAGCTGGTTGAGCTGGGCAGCGGTCGTGAAAAAGCGCGCGGTGTGCATCCAGCCCATCGCAAGCTTGCTGTCGATCAAAGAATGTGTTTTTCCGGGGGCAGTATCCGGGGAAGCATGGGTCATGACGGTAACTATTTCAGGGAGGCCCATTGTAGAATTTGTAGATTCGCGCTCTCAACAATAGACCCAGCCCCTTGATATGAAGTTGCTTGCCTCTTTGCTGACGGCTGCCATTTTCGCAGCACCTGCCTTTCCTGCATTTTCCGCGGGAGAAACACCTGTTAAAGCAGATGCTGCCAAAGGGCAGGCCAGTTATGGGGCGGTTTGCGCCTCTTGCCATGCTGCAGATGGCAATTCCACCATTCCTCTTCAACCCAAACTGGCCGGCCAGCATCCAGACTATCTGGTCAAGCAGCTGCGCGAGTTCAAGGACGGGAAACGCAATGACCCGGTGATGAAAGGTTTTGCCGCCACGCTGAGCGAGGGCGATATGCAAAATATCGCCACCTGGCTGCATACGCAGGCTCCCAAGACCGGCTTCTCCAAGGAGAAAGATCTGGTCGCCCTGGGTGAACGCATCTACCGCGGCGGCATTCAGGAGCGCCAGATTGCTGCCTGCGCGGGCTGCCACAGCCCCAATGGCGCGGGCATCCCCGCCCAGTACCCACGCCTGAGCGGCCAGCACGCGGACTACACCGTCAAGTCACTGGTGGACTTCCGTGACGGCAAGCGTGCCAATAGCATTCCCATGGCTCAGGTTGCTGCCAAGCTTAATGATCGCGAAATCAAGGCCGTGGCAGACTATATAGCTGGCTTGCGTTAAAGATCTTTCACTGCAAATGTCTGGGGTAACCCGGGAACTTTCAGACATTTGGTCACCCTCAAGTCAGGCGGGCCCATCGGCGTAGAGCAGATGGACCCGCCTTTTTTCGTTCGGATTTTTAGAGTTGTTCATGTCAGACCTACCCACTAGCGCTGGTGATGCCTCCCGTCCGCAACCCCTGCGGTCGGCTCTGGAGTTGCTGGCCTCCATGCGCTTTGCGATCTCCCTGCTGACGGTGATCTGCATCGCATCGGTCATTGGTACGGTGCTCAAGCAGCATGAGCCACTGGTCAACTATGTCAATCAGTTCGGCCCGTTCTGGGCGCAGCTGTTTCTGGCGCTCAAGCTCAATGCGGTCTACAGCGCCTGGTGGTTCTTGCTGATTCTGGCGTTTCTGGTCATCAGCACGAGCTTGTGCGTCTCGCGCCATGCGCCCAAGTATCTGGCTGATATCCGCACCTTCAAGGAAAATATCCGCGAGCAAAGCCTCAAGGCCTTCGGGCACCGTGCGGAAGCCGATGTGCCCGGCAGCACCGAGGAAGCGGCCAAGCGCCTGGGTCAGCAGTTGGTCTCGGGGGGCTGGAAGGTCAAGCTGCAGCAGCGCGACACGGCTGCCGGCCCCGGCACGGGCTGGATGCTGGCGGCCAAGGCCGGCGCGGCCAACAAGCTCGGCTATATCGCGGCGCACTGCGCCATTGTGCTGATCTGCTTGGGCGGCCTGTTTGACGGCGATTTGATCGTGCGCGCCCAGATGCTGCTGGGAGGAAAAACACCTTACACCGGGGGAGGAATGATCTCGGACGTGGCGCCAGAGCACCGACTGTCACTCAGGAATCCGACCTTCCGTGGCAATCTGATGGTGTCCGAAGGCACACAGTCGGGTACCGCCATCTTGAATCAATCGGATGGCATCTTGCTGCAAGAGCTGCCATTTTCGGTAGAACTGAAGAAATTCATCGTGGAGTACTACTCCACGGGCATGCCCAAGCTGTTTGCCAGCGAGATCGTGATTCATGACCGCGCCACCGGCGAGAAGCTGGAAAAGCGCGTGGAGGTAAACCATCCGGCCAGCTACAAAGGCATCGAGATTTACCAGAGCAGCTTTGACGACGGCGGCTCCACGATCAAGATGCACGCCGTGCCCATGGACGGCGTCTCCCAGCCTTTTGATGTGGAAGGTGTGATCGGCAACTCCACCGAGTTTGTGCGCAAGCTGGCCGATGGCCGCGAAGACAAGGTGACGCTGGAATACACGGCGCTGCGCACCATCAATGTGGAAAACTTTGGCGGTCAGGACAAGAACGGCTCGGGCACCGATGTGCGCAAGGTGGATCTGAAACAGGCCATTGACGACCGCCTGGGTGCTGCGCACAAGACCACGGACAAGAAGGATTTGCGCAATATCGGCCCCAGCGTGGGCTACAAGCTGCGCGACGCCTCGGGTCAGGCGCGCGAGTTCCAGAACTACATGCTGCCGGTGGACACCGGCGATGGCCAGCCTGTCTTCCTGCTGGGCGTGCGCGAGAACCAGGCGGACCAGATGCGCTATCTGCGCGTGCCTGCCGACCCAGAAGGCACGATGGACACCTTCATGCAGCTGCGCCAGGCCATGCAGAACAAGGCGCTGACCGAGAAGGCCGCCCGTGCCTATGTGCAAAAGGCGGTGGATGTTTCCAAGCCCGAGCTGGCCGAGCCGCTGACCCAGTCCGCGCTGAAGGCGCTGGAGCTGTTTGCCGGTCACGGCGGCAAGAAGCTGCCTGACGGCAAGCCGCTGGGTGGGTTGCAAGCCATTTCGGACTTCATGGACAGCAATGTGCCCGAAGCCGAGCGCGAGCGTGCGGGCGAGGTGCTGGTGCGTATCCTGAACGGCGTGCTGTTCGAGCTGACCCAGCAGGTGCGCCAGCAAGCGGGCCACAAGCCCATGGAAACCAATGACAAGACCCAGGCCTTCATGACGCAGGCCGTGTTCTCGCTCAGTGATGCGCAGTTCTATCCCGCGCCCGTGGTTTTCATGATGAACGACTTCAAGCAGGTGCAGGCCAGCGTGTTCCAGGTGGCCCGTGCCCCAGGCAAGAACATTGTTTACCTGGGCTGCCTGTTCCTGATCATCGGTGTGTTTGCCATGCTCTACGTGCGCGATCGCCGCATCTGGATCTGGCTGACTCCGTCCAATGGTGCAAGTCATGCGAACATGGCCCTGTCCACCAACCGCAAGACCATGGATGGTGACCGCGAGTTCGCCATGCTGGCTGAAAAGCTGATCGGGGCCAAGCCCATTGAAAAGAAGACTTCCGGAGGTTCTGTATGAACACCGCAACCACGACATTGACACTGAACGAAGGCTATTTCGCCCGCCGCAACTGGTTTGACTGGTTGTTCGCGGTCATCGTGGCCGTGGGCCTGGGCTGGGCGCTGCAGCGCTATGCCTCTTATATGGATGTGTACGAGCGCGGCATCATGCTGGCCACCATTCCGGCCATGATCTGGCTGGGCTGGTTCTGGCGCCCGCTGGCAGTGCTCATGCTGGTGGTGGCAGGCTGCGCGCTGATGGCCATAGGCCTGTATCAGGGCGCGGACGGCGGTGATCTGGCGCGCTCCGAGACCGTCTTCGGCCTGAAGTACTTCCTCTCCAGCCAGTCCGCCATTCTGTGGATGAGCATGGTGTTCTTCATGAGCACCCTGTTTTACTGGATAGGCATGTTCGCCAAGAGCGAGCGCTCGACCATGTCGCTGCTGGGCTCGCGTCTGGCGTGGATGGCGGTGACCATGGCGCTGATCGGCACCATGGTGCGCTGGTACGAGAGCTATCTGCTGGGCCCGGACATCGGCCACATTCCGGTCAGCAACCTCTACGAAGTGTTTGTGATGTTCTGCTGGATGACGGCAGTCTTCTATCTCTACTACGAGCAGCACTATGACACCCGCGCTCTGGGCGGCTTTGTGATGCTGGTGGTCAGCGCCGCCGTGGGCTTTTTGCTCTGGTACACGCTGGTGCGTCAGGCCCATGAAATTCAGCCGCTGGTGCCTGCTCTCAAGAGCTGGTGGATGAAGCTGCACGTGCCTGCCAACTTCATTGGCTACGGCACGTTTGCGCTGTCGGCCATGGTGGCGTTTGCCTATCTGATCAAGCAGCAGGCCGCCGAGACCCGCTGGTACAAGCTGGCCCCGCTGTGGCTGCTGGGCGTGGTGCTGTGCTTTGAACCCATCGTCTTTCGCAAGGGCGCGACGCAAAACGGCGGCGCTTACTGGATGGTGTACTTCGGCGTGTCAGCATTCATCGTGGCGGGCATCTTGCTGGCCCGCAAACGCATTGCCTCGCGTCTGCCTTCGTTCGAGATTCTGGACGACGTGATGTACAAGGCCATTGCTGTGGGCTTTGCCTTCTTCACCATCGCCACCGTGCTGGGCGCGCTGTGGGCGGCCGAGGCCTGGGGCGGCTACTGGAGCTGGGACCCCAAGGAGACCTGGGCGCTGATCGTCTGGCTCAACTATGCGGCCTGGTTGCACATGCGCCTCATGAAGGGTCTGCGCGGCACCGTGTCTGCATGGTGGGCGCTGGCCGGTCTGGTCGTCACCACCTTTGCCTTCCTGGGCGTAAACATGTTCCTCTCGGGTCTGCATAGCTACGGCGAGCTGTAAGCACGTTTGGCACTCTTGGCACTCCTGAAAAAGGAGCTGCCTGCCTAAATGATTGATGGACTGAGGTCCGCTTGGGCATCGAAATCCATGAACCACCAAGGCAGGTAGCTCCTTTTTTTCATATCGCGTCAGCACAGGAACTTCGCTGACCGGGCGCGCTCTGATCTCGCAGTAATCTCGAGAGACACACTTTGGAGCCGAGCGCATGCTGATACGCAACCCCAACCAAGGCTTTGATCACCCGCAGGGCAGCGAAATCACGCCGCAAGCCCTGTACCTGCAGCGCCGCGCCTTCATGCAGACGCTGGCCACTGGCGCTGCCGGTGCGGCCATGGCCAGTTGGGCCAGCCGCGAGGCACTGGCAGACAGCCGCGTGCATTTGGCGGCGCTCAAAGGCATGCCCAGCAAGGTGGCGGGCGCCACGACCAGCGAAGCGCAGACGGCTTACAAGGATGCGACGGGCTATAACAACTTTTATGAGTTCGGGCTGAACAAGGACGATCCCGCGCGCAATGCCCATACGCTCAAGGCCCGGCCCTGGACGGTGCGCATCGAAGGCTTGGTGCAAAAGCCGCAGACGCTGGACCTCGACAGCCTGCTCAAGCTCGCGCCCATGGAAGAGCGCATCTACCGTCTGCGCTGCGTGGAAGGCTGGTCTATGGTCATCCCCTGGGTGGGTTACTCGCTGGCGGAACTGCTCAAGAAGGTGCAGCCACTGGGCAGCGCAAAATATGTGGAATTTGTCACGCTGGCGGACAAGGCGCAGATGCCGGGCCTGAACAGCAGTGTGCTGGACTGGCCTTACACCGAAGGTCTGCGGCTGGATGAGGCCATGCACCCGCTGACGCTGCTGGCCTTTGGCATGTATGGCGAGGTGCTGCCCAACCAGAACGGCGCGCCGCTGCGGCTGGTCGTGCCTTGGAAATATGGCTTCAAAAGTGCCAAGTCGCTGGTGGCGATCCGCCTGACGGACAAGGAGCCGGGCACGGCCTGGAACAAAGCCGCGCGCAATGAATACGGCTTTTATTCCAATGTGAACCCTGATGTGGACCACCCGCGCTGGAGCCAGGCCACGGAGCGGCGCATTGGCGAGGGCGGGCTGTTTGCCAAAAAACGCAAGACGCTGCTGTTCAACGGCTATGGCGATCAGGTCGCGTCGCTGTACGCGGGCATGGATCTGAAGAAGTTCTACTGATGCAGGCCGTGCTGAGCTGGCGCGCTGGCCTGCAGCGCGCCTTGATGCGGCCCTGGGTTAAGCCGCTGGTATTTGTGCTGAGCCTGCTTCCGTTTGCATGGCTGGCTTATGCGGCGTTTGCCGATGCGCTGGGGGCCAACCCAGCTGAGGCCTTGCTGCGCAGCACAGGCGACTGGACGCTGCGCTTTCTTTGCCTGGTGCTGGCCGTCACGCCGCTGCGGCAGATGCTGAACCTGCCCGTGCTGGCGCGCTTCAGACGCATGCTGGGGCTGTATGTGTTTTTCTACGCCTGTCTGCACCTGCTTTGCTATGCATGGTTCGACATGGGGCTGGAGTGGGCGGACATCGTGGCCGATATCCCCAAGCGCCCGTTCATCCTCGTAGGCTTTGCGGCCTGGGCCATCTTGCTGGTGCTGGCCGCCACATCGCCCAAGTTCATGCTCAGGGCGCTGGGCGGCAAGCGCTGGCAGTGGCTGCATCGCACCGTATATGCCGCAGCCCCGCTGGCGCTGCTGCATTTCTTCTGGATGCGTGCAGGCAAGAATAACTTTGCTGAAGTGGCTGTTTATGCCGCTATTTTGGCTGTACTCTTGATATATCGTGTGCTGCGTGCTATCAAAAAGTGACTTTTGATGGCTAGCCACCTGCCACGGCACGCAGCGGTGGGCGCACTTGGCGTGTCACGGGGTCGATCTCGGCACTTGGCAGCTGATAGGAGCGCTGGTCAAACAGATCGATGCCGCACTGCAGACCTTCGAGCCAGTTGAACAGATCGCCAATCGCCTGCTGACCCATGATGGGCGCGCCATGCTGGGGCACGATCATGTCGATGGGCAACTGCCGCGCCATCTGTACCCACAGCCGCAGAATCTTGTTGGAGACCATGTAGCGGCGGTGAAAGCCTTCCATGCGGGCGATATGGGGCATGAGGTCGGTCACAGGCTTTTGTGCCTCGGCACCCGTCGTCAGTGATACGCCCAGGTCGCCCGTGAACAGAATCTTGCTGATCGGGTCGTAGAAGTGAAAATTGCCTTCCGCATGCAGAAAGTGCGCGGGCAGCAGCACCAACTCGGTCTTGCCCAGCGGCAGGCGGCCACCGGCGTCAGGCACGCCGATGACACGGTTTTCCGTCTTTCCGACCTTGGTGAAGTGGGGCGCAAAACGCTCCCAGATGCGCGAGATGACCAATTGGGCGCGGGTGCTGGTCATCCAGCGGTCCAGCGAGGCGATGATGTCCGGGTCCGCGTGCGAGGCAATCAGATAGGCCAGCTTTTGCGGCGGGAAATGCCGCGACATGCCCATGAACAGTTCGTTGAAGGCCAGATTGCCACCGGGGTCGATGATGGCGCCCGTGCCGTTGTCCACGATGAGGAACTGGTTGGCCTGAATGGCCTGACCATCTTCCTCGATCAGGTCCGTGAACATCAGGCAGGCATGGGTTTTGTCGCGATAGAGCTCTATGGGCATGGCAGTTTGTCAAAGGACAATGTGCCTGCACTCTAGGGGTTAAACCCTCAACCCATGTTGATGTGCATCAAGCTCAGGGGCGTGACCGGAGGGGCGTGGTGACAACGGGCTGGTCGGCTTCGTCCAGGGGAGGAGGTGCCAGCAACTCCTGCGTGGCAGCTGGAGCCGTGCCAGACGTAGCAGAGCGTGATGAAATGCCCAGAGACTCGGGCAGCGTGGCGCGGCCCTGGGCGGCAGGGTCGCTGGGTAGATAGAGCGGCCCTCTTTGTCCACAGCCGGAAAGTGCGGCCAGGGACGCCGCACAAGCTGCAAGGGCAATGCTCCTGACTAGAATTTGATTGGCTTTCAACATGGGCAAATTGTAATGACTGACCTTGAATATCTGGACCGTGCCGACCGACTGCTTCTGGCGGTGGAGCAATGCTGTGACCGTATCAACGATGAAACCGATGCCGATATCGACGCGCAGCGGGTGGGCGGCATGGTGACGCTGGTGTTTGCGAACCGCAGCCAGATTGTGATCAACCAGCAAAAGCCCCTGCATGAAATCTGGCTGGCAGCCAAGGCTGGCGGCTTTCACTATCGCTTTGACGAAGCACAGCAAGCATGGATGGACACCAAGGGCGCAGGCGAGTTCTTTGCCAACCTGAGCCAGCATGCCAGCGAGCAATCTGCACTCACTCTGGAGTTCAAGGCACTGGCCTGAACGCAGCTGGGGCGATCTTCGGCAGGTCGCCGGACATCAAAAAGCCTGCCTTGAAAAAGGCAGGCTTTTGTTTTGGGCAAGCAGCTCTTTAGTTCCTGAACAGGTCCAGAATGCGGCTGCGCTCTTCTGCGGCTGGCGGTGGTGTGGCACCTGCGCCACCTGCGCCGGCACCCTCGGATGGCGCCACGCTTTCCATGCCCAGGCTGCCAGCGCCGCCAGTACGGGCATTTTCTTCGTAGTACCAGTCGCCACCCATGCTCACCACGCCAGGGGGGGCCTGGACTTCAGCCACCGGTACGCCCTTGAGCGCATGCTGCATGAAGCTGATCCAGATGGGCAGGCTCAGGCCACCGCCGGTTTCGCGCGAACCCAGGTTGCGCGGCGTGTCGTAGCCAATCCAGGACACGGCCGCCAGCGTGGGTTGATAGCCGGCAAACCAGGCGTCCACTGAGTCATTGGTAGTACCGGTCTTGCCGTACAGGTCAGGGCGCTTGAGTGTGGCCTGCGCCTTGGCGGCCGTTCCCACGCGGGCCACATCGTTGAGCATGGTGCCAGTCAGGAAGGCATTGCGCGCAGGAATGGCCTGGGGCAGTTCAGCCACGGGAGGTGGTGTGAACTCGGAGAGCACGCGGCCCTTGTGGTCGGTCACGCGGGCAATCAGCCAGGGGTTGACGCGGTGGCCGCCATTGGCGAACACCGAGTAGGCACCAGCCATCTGCAGCGGCGTGACCGAGCCTGCGCCCAGCGCCATGGTCAGGTAGGCAGGCTGTTTGGCCGCCTCAAAGCCAAAGCGAGTGGCCCATTCCTGGCCGGTCTTGGCTCCAATGGCCTGAAGCAGGCGGATGGAGATCATGTTCTTGGACTTGTTCAAGCCCGTGCGCATGGTCATGGGCCCGGCGTAGGTTCCGTCGTAGTTCTTGGGTTCCCAGGGCTGACCTCCGGTTTGCGCCGAGCTGAAAAAGATGGGCGCATCGTTGATCATGGTGGCGGGCGAGAAGCCATGCTCCAGTGAAGCCGAGTAGATGATGGGCTTGAAGCTGGAGCCGGGCTGGCGCCAGGCCTGGGTCACGTGGTTGAACTTGTTCTTCTCGAAGTCAAAACCGCCCACCAATGCGCGGATGGCACCTGTCTGGGTGGACATGGCGACAAAAGCGCCCTCCACCTCGGGCAACTGCGTGGCTTCCCAACTGCCCTTGGCGTTCTTGACTGCACGGATCACGGCACCGGGGCGAATCTTGGTGTTGGGCGGAGCCTTGGGGCTGAGACCCGATTCCACGGGCTTGAGGCCGTCGCCGGTGATGTCGAAATGCTCGCCATCGGCGCGGGCTACGGTGATCTTGCGCGGCGATGCATCCAGCACCACGGCAGCGATCACATCACCGTTGTCCGGGTGGTTGGCCAGCACGTCATCGATGGCGTCTTCACGCTCCTGCGCATTGCTGGGCAGGTTGATGAACTTCTCGGGGCCGCGGTATTTCTGGCGGCGCTCATAGTTCATGATGCCTTCACGCAGCGCCTTGTATGCCGCTTCCTGTTCGCCCGCATTCAGCGTGGTGTAGACGTTCAGACCACGGGTGTAGGCATCGTTGCCGTATTGGGCAAAGATCAGCTGGCGTGCCATTTCCGCGATGTACTCGGCATGTACGCGTGTGGAGTTGCTGGTGGTGCGCAGTTTCAGCGGCTCTTCGCGGGCCTGCTTGGCCTGTTCGGCGGTGATGAAGCCGTTTTCCTCCATGCGATCGATGATGTACATCTGACGCACACGGGCACGCTTGGGATTGCTGATGGGGTTGTAAGCCGACGGTGCCTTGGGCAGGCCAGCCAGCATGGCGGCTTCGGCGACCGTGATGTCCTTGAGCGGATGGCCGAAATAGGCCTCGCTGGCAGCCGCAAAACCATAGGCGCGGTTGCCCAGGAAGATCTGGTTCATATAGATCTCGAGAATCTGCTCCTTGGTCAGCGTGTGTTCCAGCTTGAAGGTCAGCAGAATTTCGTAGATCTTGCGGGTATAGGTCTTCTCGGAGGACAGATACACATTGCGCGCCACCTGCATGGTGATGGTGGATGCACCCTGGCTTTTGACTTTGCCCAGGTTGGCCAGCGCAGCGCGCAGCATGCCCTTGTAGTCCACACCGCCGTGCTCGAAGAAACGCGTGTCTTCAATGGCCAGAACCGCATCGGTCATGACCTTTGGGATTTCCTTGATGGGGGTCAGCGTGCGGCGTTCTTCCCCAAACTCGCCCAGCAGAGCCCCTTCACTGGAATAGACGCGCAGTGGCAGCTTGGGGCGGTAGTCGGCCAGCTCAGAGACATCGGGCAGGTTGGGATAGGCCATGGCCAGAGCCACAGCCACAGCTAGCACTGCAGCGAGCACGCCTGCGATGAGCAGGCCAAACAGCCAGAAGATGGAGCGCGGCAGCCAATGCATGCGCTTTTTGGAAGCAGGTTGACCTGGCGGCGGTGCCTGATGAGTTGTGTGTTCTGAAGGCGGCATTTCGCTGTAAGTGCAAAGGGTAGGGCATTATAGAAATGCCCCCTTGAGAGCAAAGCAGGGTATCGGAATGGTGTGCGGACTGAGCCGAATCGGCTGAATCCTAAAGCACGGGGTAAGCACTGTTTTGATGATGGTCGAAACGTCGTCAGCATTTGACGGACCGCAAATTTGTCTTTTTTTGACCACGAATCGTGCTGAAACTGCCATCAGCAAAGGGCTGGCTGCTATAGCTTGCTGCTAGCATTCTGCAGTACGGTGGGCTTTTGTTTCTTTTCTTACAAAACGGGGGGGCATGTTGATTGCTCTGAGTTCTTTATTCAGCCGTCAGCCAGCCCCTTTGCTGGGCATTGATGTCAGCTCTTCCAGTGTGAAGTTGGTGGAGTTGAGCAAAAGCAAAAGCGGTGAGTGGCAGCTTGAGCGTTGTGCCATCGAGCCGCTCGAAAAAGGCTGGATTACAGACGGCAACATCGAAAAATTCGATGAGGTGGCCGAGGCTGTTCGTCGCTTGGTCAAGAAAAGCGGCACCCGCACCAAACAGGTCGCCATGGCGCTGCCAGCAGCAGCCGTGATCACCAAGAAAATTTCACTTCCTGCCGGTTTGACCGATCTGGAGATGGAAGTTCAAGTTGAATCCGAAGCCAACCAGTACATCCCGTTTTCGTTGGATGAAGTGAGCCTGGATTTCTGCGTCATCGGCCCATCGCCAGTCTCGGCAGGCGACATGGATGTGCTGATTGCCGCATCCCGCAAGGAAAAAGTGCAGGATCGCCAAGGCCTTGCCGAAGCCGCAGGACTTAAACCGGTGGTGATCGATATTGAACCCTACGCCGCACGCATGGCGGCAACGCGCTTGGTGTCGCGCTTGCCTAACCAAGGCCAGGACGCCGTGGTAGCGCTGTTTGAGGTGGGAGCGATGACTACCAGCATGCAGGTGCTGCGCAACGAGGATGTGTTGTATGAGCGCGATCAAGCCTTTGGTGGCGCGCAGCTGACGCAGTTGATTGCGCGCCAATACGGCTTCTCGCCAGAGGAGGCGGAAGCCAAGAAGCGCAGCGGTGAGTTGCCTGAGGATTATTCGAGCGGCGTGCTCAAACCCTTTGTGCAGAGCCTGACCCAGGAAGTTGCACGTGCCTTGCAGTTTTTCTTTACCAGCACTCCTTACAACCGAATCGATCATATTTTGATGGCTGGCGGCTCTGCGTCTCTTCCGGGGCTTGTGGAGGCGGTGAGTCAGCAGACGGGCTGCGCCTGCAGTCTGGCCAATCCTTTTGATGGCATGGACATAGGCAGCAGTGTTCGCCTCAAGAAAATGGCGCGTGAGGCTCCTTCTTATCTGACCTCCTGTGGTCTGGCGATGCGGAGGTTTACAGCGTGATTCTGATTAACCTTCTACCGCACCGTGAAGCGGCCAAGAAGCGCAGAAAAGAGGCGTTTCAGATCAATATGGTCCTGGCTGCGCTCGGGGGCCTGCTGATCGCAGGGCTGATTTACTGGTATTTCCAGGTCATGATTGAAGGCCAGCAGGATAAGAACAATCTGCTGCGCTCCGAGATCAAGGTGCTGGAGGCCCAGATCAAGGAAATTGAGGGCCTTGAAAACGAAATCACGGCCTTGCGTGCCCGTCAGAAGGCCGTGGAGGATCTCCAGTCCGACCGCAATCTGCCTGTGCACATGCTCAACGAGTTGGTGCGACAACTGCCGGACGGCGTCTATATCAGCAGCATCAAGCAAGAGGAACTGCGTGTGACCATGCAGGGCACGGCGCAGTCCAATGAGCGTATTTCCGAAATGTTGCGCAATCTCACTGATGGCACTTCCTGGTTCTCCAAACCCGAGCTCATGGAAATCGTGGCCAAGACTGTGGATGTCACTGCCAAGGAAAAACGTCGTGCAGCAGCATTTACGCTGCAGTTCAATCTGACCCGAGCCAGTGATGCAGAGAAGAATCTGAACCCGGCTACTCCACCTGTGAAGGCGAAGTAATGGCTCAAAAAAAATCTCTGAATATTGATTTCGCGGCGTTGCAGGAAAAAATTCAGCGCCAGTTTCGAAATCTGGATCCGAATGATCCATCGGTATGGCCAGCGTTGCCCAAGGCACTGCTTTATGTGGCTGTAGCGGTCGCCGTGGCTGCACTGCTGTGGTTCGTGGTGCTCAAGGATTACGAGGCTGAACTCGAAACCGAGCGTGCCACGGAAGTGACTCTGCGCGAGGATTTCCAGAAGAAACTGGTCAAGGCGGTCAGCCTCGATGGCTTGAAGAAGCAGCGTGAACAAGTCGAGCAATATGTGACTCAGCTCGAAAAGCAGTTGCCCAGCAAGGCTGAAATGGCCGCATTGCTGTCGGATATCAATCAGGCAGGTTTGGGGCGCAGCCTGCAGTTCGATGTCTTCCGCCCTGGAGCGATGGTGGCTAAGGAATACTACGCCGAGCTGCCTATCACCCTGAGGGTGACTGGCCGTTATCACGACATTGGCGCTTTCGCATCGGACGTGGCCTTTCTTTCTCGTATTGTGACCTTGAACAATTTGTCGATCGCTCCTTCAGGCAAGGATGCGGATGTTCTGACGATGGACGCCACCGCCCGGACCTTCCGCTATCTGGATGCCGATGAAGTTCAGGCCCAACGTGCTGCAGCAAAGGGGAAGAAATGAAGAAGTTCATGATTCCTCTTTGTTTGGTTTTATTGGGCGGAGTCCTTTTGTCCGGTTGCACCTCCTCGGATGAGGACGAGTTGCGCTCCTGGATGGCTCAGGAAAGAGCCAATGCCAAGCCACGCATCACGCCCCTGGAGGAGCCAAAGCCTTTTAAACCCCAGGCATACACAGCGGGGGACGGCATGGATCCCTTCAATCCATTGAAGCTGATTCAGGTGCTGCGCAAGGAGTCTGCGAAGGCCAGTGCCAGTACGGATCTGCTGGCCCCTGAGCTGAACCGGCGCAAGGAGCCGTTGGAGGCAGAGCCTCTTGACACAATGACCATGGTGGGAAGCCTCGATAAAAAAGGTGTTCCAACTGCTTTGCTAAGGGTCGGAACCTTGCTTTATCAGGTTCGGGTAGGCAATTATTTGGGGCAGAACTACGGAAAAGTTACCAAGATCACCGAAAACTCCATTCAGCTCAGAGAGATTGTTCAGGATGGCGGTGGTGACTGGATCGAAAGAACAAGCACTTTAGAGTTGCAGGAAGGGAGCAAATAATGGGCAATAACCGCAGCATTCTGGCGAAAGCCCATTGGGGCCTTGCCTTGGGCGGACTCCTGCTGTCTTCTGCAGCCTGGGCTCAGGCTCGTATTGAGTCTGTCACAGGTGCCCTGCAGTCCGGCTCAGAAGTCATTCGTGTGGAAATGTCGGAGCCGTTGGCGGCTGATCCGACAGGCTTTGTGGTGCAGTCACCTGCGCGAATTGCGCTGGACTTTCCGGGTGTCACCAATGCATCTGGCAAGTCTTTGGTGGACTTCAACCAGGGCAATCTGCGCTCCGCCAATATTGTGGAGGCGTCCGGACGCTCTCGTTTGGTGCTGAACCTCAAGACTGCAACTACCTATCGTGTTCAGCGCCAAGGTAAGAGTCTGTTGATCATGTTGGATCCAGCCGGTGCATCTGCTGCTGCCGCGAATACGTCTCCAGCCGTGGCCAAGGTTTTTGAAAGCAAGATCGCATCTTCGGATGTGGCTCCCATTCAGAATGTGGATTTCCGCCGCGGCAGTGATGGATCTGGTCGCATTGTGGTGAGCCTGAGCAATAGTCAGGTCGGTGTGGATTTGCGCCAGGAAGGCAAGGGTCTGACGGTTGATTTTCTGCGTACCGCCTTGCCCGAGAGTCTGCGCCGCAAACTCGATGTGGCGGATTTTGGTACGCCTGTGCAGACAATCTCCACCAGCCAGCAAGGTGACCGAGTGCGCATGCGCATTGAGCCGGTCGGTGAGTGGGAACACAGCGCCTATCAAAGCGACAATCAGTTCGTACTGGAAGTGCGCCAGAAAAAAGTCGACACCAGCAAGCTCACCCAGGGGCCTGGTTACAGTGGTGAGAAGCTGTCACTGAATTTCCAGAACATCGAAGTGCGCTCGCTGCTGCAGGTGATTGCCGACTTTACGAATTTCAATATCGTGACGTCGGACACGGTGACTGGGGCGCTCACTTTGCGTCTTAAGGATGTCCCTTGGGATCAGGCTTTGCAGATCATCATGGATGCCAAGGGGCTTGGCATGCGCAAGTCGGGAACCGTCCTTTGGATTGCTCCCAAGGATGAGATCGACGCTCGAACCAAGCGTGATTACGAGGCTGCAATGGAAATTCAGAAACTGGAGCCTCTGCGTACGCAGGGCTTTCAACTGAACTACGCAAAGGCCTCGGATATTCTGACGCAGATTACTACTTCATCAGGTAGCGCTGGCGGTACAGGGGGGAGCACGCGCTTTTTGTCGCCCAGGGGCTCTGCTATTTCTGAACCTCGCACCAATCAGCTATTTGTGACCGATACTCCTTCCAAGCTGGAAGAAATGAAGGCCTTGCTGGCTACTCTCGATGTGCCAGTACGCCAGATTTTGATTGAGGCACGAATCGTGGAAGCTCGGGATACGTTTGGCCGAGCACTGGGAGTCAAATTAGGTGGTGGCGATTTGCGTGCTCAGCAAGGGGGGGATGGCGGGTATCGATTATCTGGAGATAACCGGTTGGCCATAGGTACCGGCTATAACAATGCTGTCGCTTCTTCTGGAATGAGTGGTAGCAAAGTTGATACAACTGGAAATTTTGTAAATTTGCCAGCAACGTTATCTGGTGTTACTGGTACTGGGTCTTTCGCCGTTTCTATTTTTAACTCTGCAGCAAACCGTTTTCTGGCTCTTGAGCTAAGTGCGATGGAGGCAGATGGGCAAGGCAAAATTATCTCCAGTCCTAAGTTGGTGACGGCTGATCAAACCAAGGCTTTGATTGAACAAGGTACGGAATATCCTTATTCGGTGACTGCTCCAAATGGAGCAACCACGATCTCGTTTAAGAAGGCGGTTTTGAAACTTGAGGTTACTCCTCAAATTACGCCAGAAGGTGACATTATTTTGGATTTGGATATCAACAAAGATTCACGCGGCGAGACGACAACTCAAGGTGTGGCAATTGATACTAAACATATAAAAACACAAATCCTTGTCCAAAATGGAGGGACCATTGTGATTGGTGGTATTTTTGAGATGGAAGAAACCAATCAGGAAAATAAAGTCCCTTTGCTGGGGGATATTCCTGTTTTGGGTAATTTGTTC
Source organism: Comamonas testosteroni (assembly GCF_003569915.1). Taxonomy (GTDB): domain Bacteria; phylum Pseudomonadota; class Gammaproteobacteria; order Burkholderiales; family Burkholderiaceae_C; genus Comamonas; species Comamonas testosteroni_D. Next base: position 33,843 of record NZ_KZ984464.1, read on the forward strand.
AAAAGCCGGGTTCGCCAGTCTACCAAAAGAGAAATGCTGGTATTCATAACGCCAAAAATGATAGCTAATGCTAGCATTAGAAATTAATAAGGAGATATTGAGATGAGAGTTTTTGTTTCGGCAATTGCTGCTGCAGTGATGCTTGTTGCGTGTGGTGGTGGCGGTGGGAGCGGAGGAGATAAAGTTGGCTCTGGTTCATCAGGTACAGGTACAGGTACAGGTACAGGTACAGGTACAGGTACAGGTACAGGTACAGGTACAACACCAGCAGTCGGAACTATGACTTTAAAGCTTCTGACTGGGGCTTCAACAGGCGCAGAAGTGTCCAGCATTGCAGCTTCTGAAAGAACTGCCCGTGTTCATATTGAGCTCAAAGATGCAACTGGAAAGCCCCAGGCTGGCGAGATTGTGACATTTACAGAAGAGGGTGCTGGATTGCTGGTGTTTAGTCCAGTTTCTGGAACGGCTCTGACAGATACAAATGGTGTTGCAGAGATTGAAGTCGCAGCAGCAGCACTGACTTCATTAGGAGCTACAAAAATTGTCGCCACTTCTGGCGAAGTTACAGCTTCAAAAAATATTCAGATTTCCACAGCAATTGTTGCTGGAGTAGACCCGCAAAAGATGGTTCAATCCGTTGGATTTACATCAGTTGTGCCTGCAGATAAGTCGATTGTCATCGCTGGCGCTGGCGGTAATGGTCGGTCTGAAACAGCAATACTTCAATTTAACTTGACAGATAGCTCCAATATTCCAGTGAAGGATGCTGTTGTTGATTTTGAAGTAGTTCCAGCGGGAGCCGTTAGTCTGAATATTAGTTCTGCTAAATCAAACAATGATGGTGTTGTCACAACCTCCGTTTCATCAAAAAATCAGCCAACTGCAGTAACTATTAAGGCAACAGTTAGAAATACAACACTTTCTACTCAATCAGATAGCCTGACTGTTACCACAGGGATCGCTACTCAGCTTGGTTTTGATTTGTCTGCATCTAAATACAATTTGGATTCAGAGGTTTCGGGTGATTCATCAACTATTCGTGTTGCAATTGTAGATGGCAGCGGAAATCCAGTGGCGGATGGTGTTCCTGTAATAGCAACTGCAGATTTCGGGAGAGTTGGAACGTCGACTCGTGGCGGATGTACAACGCAAAACGGTATATGTGAAGTAGAATATCAGGTGCAAAATCCCCGCCCTGTTGGGGGAGGCGCTGTACATGTGGCCTTCTCCACTCAGACGGGGGCTCCAACGCAGATTGCCGACTCGTTGACCATGTGGGTTACATCTGCTCAAGACGGTGATTTCTACAATAGTGTCAATGGTGGATCGATTGTTAGTTCGATGACATTGGCTGGGTCTGATCCACAGTGTAAATTTTCTTGGGATGGTTTCCTTGGAACTGCCAATGGTTTTTCATTACCGGCGGGTACCTCGGTGACTCTGAAGTCCCGTGGTAGTGTTGTGCAGGGGAGTGCTGATGCTGTTCTGGATAAGCAGAATGCTCGGACTCCGATAACTGTGAACTTCACGCTGACGGATGCAGCAGTTGCTGGCTCCGAGATGGTTGACTTCACCTTGACCAAGGGGGGGACCATCAAAAAAATCACTAAGACGGTCAACTATCCTAGCTGCGTTGCAAAATAAGGTGCAGTATCAGCCATTAACAATGGCTCTCCATTCGGAGAGCCATTTTTATTAATGATTAATAATCACATTTCTCTGGTGGGCCTCCCGGGGTCCGGTAAATCCACCATCGGCCGATATCTGGCCCGTCGTTGGTCTGTTCCGTTTGTGGATGTGGATACTGCGATTGAGGAGCAGATTCAGAGCAGCATCAAGGACTTCTTTGCCAAGGAGGGGGAAGCCAGCTTCAGGTCCGTTGAGCAGGAAGTTCTTGCAAGGCTGCTGCAAAGCCCGGTAAAGGCAGTGATAGCTACTGGTGGTGGGGCTGTGCTGAAGGCAGAAAATCGCGCGCAACTGGCACAGCATTCGCAGGTGGTTTACTTGAGCGCATCGCCGCATGAAATTGCACGCCGATTGCAGCGCGATACGCAGCGGCCATTGCTGCAGGTGGACAATCCCTTGCAGCGACTGCTGGATTTGCATGGCGTGCGTGATCCTCTGTACCGTGAGGTGGCAGATTTTGTGGTCGTGGGTGCTGGCCTGTCTGCGACCCAAGTTGCGCAGCGAGTTGCCATGCAGGTGGAGCTGGGGGCATCCAGCTAATTGGATCGAGTATTGAGTGAGTGCAAGGGGATATCGTGGAAACCGTGCAGATTGACCTGGGTGAGCGCAGCTACCCAATCGTGATTTCTGAGAGTCTGCTGGCGCAAAGCCAGACTTGGAATGCCTTGCCTAAAGCGTCGGCTGCCTTGATTGTCACCAACGATGTGGTGGCGCCGCTTTATCTGCAGACCCTCAAGCAAGCCCTGAGCGAAAAATATGCGCGGGTGCATGTGGTGGTGCTGCCTGATGGGGAAGCTCACAAGGACTGGCAGACATTGAACCTGATTTTTGATGGTTTGCTCAGTAACGGTTGCGATCGCAAGACTGTGATGTTTGCCTTGGGCGGCGGTGTCGTAGGTGATATGACGGGCTTTGCTGCAGCCAGCTATATGCGTGGTGTGCCGTTTGTGCAGGTGCCGACTACGCTGCTGTCTCAGGTCGATTCGTCAGTGGGTGGCAAGACTGCGATCAATCACCCGCTGGGCAAGAACATGATCGGAGCGTTCTACCAGCCGCAGCTGGTGGTATGCGATCTGAGCACACTGGACAGTTTGCCCCAGCGTGAGTTGAGCGCCGGTTTGGCGGAGGTCATCAAGTATGGGCCGATTGCCGCTATGCAGTTCTTTGCCTGGCTTGAGGACAACATCGACGCTTTGCGCGCTCGTGACCGCAAGGCCATGATTCATGCGGTCAAGCGCAGCGTGGAAATCAAGGCCTGGGTGGTGGGGCAGGATGAAAAAGAGTCTGGTTTGCGCGCCATTTTGAATTTTGGCCACACCTTTGGTCACGCGATTGAGGCGGGCATGGGCTATGGCAACTGGCTTCATGGCGAGGGCGTTGCGGCAGGCATGGTCATGGCTGCGGCGCTTTCCAAGCGTCTGGGCATGGTGGACGATGCGTTTGTTCAGCGACTGCGTCGCTTGATTGAGCGGGCAGGGCTTCCTGTACGGGGTGCTGTGATTGATGCACAGGACAATGCTGGCCGCTACCTGGAGCTGATGCGCGTGGACAAGAAATCTGAAGCCGGCGAGATTCGCTTTGTGCTGATAGATGGCCCGGGCAAGGCGGTCATGCGGTCAGCGCCTGACGCCATGGTGCGTGAGGTCATTGACAGCTGCTGCGCCTGAGCTGATAGAGTGGTCTTCACTTTCATGTGAAGGCGGCTGAATGAAGACTCTGGCTCCCTACGCCTGCGACCCGCAGCAAAGTCGCGGGCGTCGCTTTGATGAAGCTGCGGCCCCTACGCGCAGCAATTTTCAGCGTGACCGCGATCGCATTGTTCATTCCTCGGCGTTTCGGCGACTGGTTTACAAAACCCAGGTGTTTGTGAACCATGAGGGTGACCTGTTTCGCACCAGGCTGACCCATTCTTTGGAGGTCGCTCAGCTTGGGCGTTCCATTGGGCGCTCCTTGCAGCTGGATGAGGACCTGGTCGAAGCCATTTGCCTGGCGCATGATCTGGGGCACACGCCGTTTGGGCATGCTGGTCAGGATGCGCTCAACGACTGCATGAAACCCCATGGCGGCTTTGAGCACAATCTACAGAGCCTGCGGGTGGTGGACAGGTTGGAAGAGCGCTATCCAGCGTTTGATGGGTTGAATCTGAGCTTTGAAACGCGTGAGGGCATTCTCAAGCATTGCTCGCGCCAGAACGCAGAACTGCTGAATGGGCGTGAGCCTGGTGGTGTGGCACAGCGATTTCTTGATGGAACACAGGCCTCGCTGGAAGCACAGCTGTGTAATCTGGCCGATGCCATTGCGTATAACGCCCATGATGTGGATGACGGAGTACGCTCCGGCCTGATTAGCATGCCGCAGTTGCGCGATGCGGTGCCGCTGTTTGCGCACTACTATGAGGCAACGTTGGCGGACTGGCCGCAATTGGCGGCTGCAGATGCGCAGCGCAAGCTGCTTTATGAGTCCATACGGCGCATGCTCAGCGATCAGGTCTATGACGTGATCGATCAGTCGCGCCAGCAGTTGATGGAGGCAGGCGTGCAATCCGTTCATGATGTGCGCCAGTGCGGCAAAACCTTGATCGGTTTCAGCGATGGGATGAAGGCGCAGTCTCAGGGGCTCAAGCAGTTTCTTTTCAGGCAGCTTTACCGCCATCCCCGGGTTATGCAGACCATGGACAGTGCCCAGCAGGTGGTGAGGGATTTGTTTGCGGCCTATATGCAGGAGCCCGAGCGCATGAAGCCGCGTTTTGTGCAGCGGGTGCAGCAAGCGCAAAGCCTGAGCGAGCGAGCCAGGGTGGTCGCGGACTTTATTGCCGGCATGACTGACCGCTATGCGGCAAATGAGCATGAGCGTGTAACGGGCTTGCGTTTGATTGGTGACTGATACTGCAAACAGCAAATTAGATGCGCGTCAAGCGGCTTGTGGGCCGCATCGCTAAAATGTGGAGCAGTGCACGCTTAAACGTGCACCGGTTGAGGGGGCGTGGCCCCCATTTGCATTTTTAAAGGCTTTGTCATGACTGAAACCACTAACGTCGCTGATCAGGAGTTTCCGCCTGAAGTCGTCATTGAGGACACGGTGCGCTGGCTGGAGAAGGCTGTGATCGGGCTCAACCTCTGCCCGTTTGCCAAAGGCGTGCATGTCAAAGGGCAGATTCACTATGCGGTCAGTTCGGCCACCGATGCTGAAGGCGTCGCGGAAGATTTGTATCGCGAACTCGAAGCGCTGGCCGAAGCCAATGCCGAAAAGCGCGACACCACGCTGCTGATCCTGCCGCAGGCACTGCAGGATTTCCTAGATTTCAACGATTTTCTCGAAGTGGCCGACGCCATGGTCGAAGAGCTGGATCTGGGTGGCATTCTGCAAGTGGCTTCGTTTCACCCGCAGTTCCAGTTTGAAGGCACGGATGTGGACGATGTGACCAACTGCACCAATCGCTCGCCCTATCCCATCTTGCATTTGCTGCGCGAAGACAGTATCGACAAGGCTGTGGAAGTCTTCCCCGAAGCCGAGACGATTTATGAGCGCAATATGGAAACGCTGGAAGGCATCGGCATTGAAGGCTGGCTGGACCTGGATGTGGGCGCGCGTTGCCCGGTGACAGGCCATGGCGCAGTGAAGGTAGAGTAATAATGGCGAGAACCGACAACAAGCAGGCGGGAAAAAAGCCGGTAGCGGCGCCGCAGGACATCGCAGCTCAGCTCGATCTCAAACCCGGTCAAAGCATCGAGCTGCTCAAGGCGCTACATATTTTGACGCGCGAAGGCAAGCTCAATCAGGACTCGCGGCGAAAACTCAAGCAGGTTTATCACCTGTATCAGTTCATCGAGCCCTTGCTGACAGAGCTGTCCAAGGATGAGCATGCGGTGACGCTGGCAGACCATGGAGCGGGCAAATCCTATCTGGGTTTTATCCTCTACGACCTGCACTTCAAGGCTCAGGGACGTGGCCGGATTTACGGCATCGAGACCCGGGCTCCTTTGGTGGAGGCATCGCAGAAGCTGGCCACAGAGCTGGGCTTTGAGCGCATGGAGTTCCTCAATATGTCGGTGGCCGAGTCCACACATGTCGACTTCATGCCTGAACAGTTTGATGTGGTGACGGCTTTGCATGCCTGTGATACGGCAACCGATGATGCGATTGCCTTTGGCCTGGAGAAAAAAGCCAAGGCCATGGTGCTGGTGCCCTGCTGTCAGGCCGAAGTGGCGGCTTGCCTGCGCCAGACCAAGGCCATGAGTCTGTCACGCACTCCTCTGGCAGAGCTGTGGCGCCACCCCATTCATACGCGTGAGATGGGAAGCCAAATTACCAATGTGCTGCGCTGCCTCTACCTTGAAGCCTGCGGCTATCAGGTGACGGTGACTGAGCTGGTGGGCTGGGAGCACAGCATGAAAAACGAGCTGATCGTGGCTCGCTACACCGGGCAGAAAAAGCGCAGTGCCGCCCAGCGTTTGCGCCAGTTGTTGACAGAGTTCGGGCTTGATGACCTGGCTGCTGTGCGCTACCCCCACCTGCCTGCGCCCAGCGTGCAGGCAGAGGCCAGTGAAGCTTAATGGCTGGACTGTGCAAGGCGCTTCATTAGCCCTTGCGTGGAGGCATCAACGCCAGCCCAGTCGTTGTTCTCAAGGTGCTGGTGCAAACGGGTGGCGAGCTTTTTGCCAAGCTCCACCCCCCATTGGTCAAAGCTGTTGATATTCCAGATGGCACCGGAGACAAAAATTCGGTGTTCGTACAGTGCAATCAGGGCGCCCAGGGATGCTGGGTCCAGTCGCTGCAGCAGTAAAAAGCTGCTGGGGCGGTTGCCTGGGCAGAACTTCTCTGCACCATCGCCTTCACGGCCAACCATCAGCGCCTGAGCCTGAGCAATGGCATTGATCACCAGGCTCTGGTGATGCTCGCCGAGATATTTGCCGCCATCACGCAGGGCAATGAATTCGACGGGGATGACATCGGGCCCTTGGTGGAGCATCTGGAAGAAAGCATGCTGGCCATTGGTTCCGGGCTCGCCCCAGACGATAGGTGCGGTTGCGACTTCGAGCGCGGTTCCATCCTTGGTGACGCTTTTGCCATTGCTCTCCATCTCCAACTGCTGAAGATAGGCCGTCAGTCTGCGCAGGCCGTGGCTGTAAGGGGCGATGCAGCGACTGGGTAGCGCACAGAAATCGCGATACCAGACATCCAGCAAACCCAGACGGACTGGAAGATTTTCAGCATGGGGTGCTGTAAAAAAGTGAGCGTCCATCGCATGTGCGCCGCTGAGCATGGCCCGAAATTGCTCTGAACCGATGGCAATCGCAATCGGAAGGCCAATCGCAGACCAGAGCGAGAAGCGCCCGCCCACCCAGTCCCAGAAACCCAGGGTGCGGTGAATACCAAAGCTCGCTGCAGCTTGCTTGTTGGTAGTCAGTGCCACGAAGTGCTGGTCGATGGAGCAAGCGGCCTTGGGGTCTTCGCTGCCACCCTGATCCAGAAACCATTGGCGTGCCGAGCGCGCATTGAGCATGGTCTCGGCCGTGGTAAAGGACTTGGAGGCGATCAGAAACAGCGTGCTCTGAGGCTTGATGCGGCGCAGAACATGGCCTAGTTCATGACCATCCACATTGGAGACAAAGTGGAAGTTCTTGCCAGTATCAAACCAGTCTTCCAGCGCATTCACCACCACCTCAGGGCCCAGGTGTGAACCGCCAATGCCAATGTTGACAATATCGGTGATTTGCGAATCGTCGCGAATCCGGTCTGCGAGTGCCAGCATTTGATCCAGCGTGGCATGCACATCCTGCAAAGCCGTCTGCATCTCGGCGGACCATGCCTGTACAACGGTGGAAGGCGCCAACGCACCACCGTCGCGCGGTGTGCGCAGCAGCCAGTGCATGACGCTGCGCTGTTCACTGCTATTGATGGCTTCCCCGGCCAGCATGGCGTCGCGCTTGTTTGTCAACTGGCATTCTTTGGCCAGTTGTTGCAGCAATGCCTCGGTCTCTTCGTTCCAGTGATTTTTCGACAGATCGGCAAAGACATGGGGCGCCTGAATGCTCAAGCGCTCAAGTCTTTGGGTGTCTTGTGCGAATACCTGGCGCAAATCCATCTGCAGGATTTGCTCCTGATAATGTTTTTTCAAACGCTGCCAAATGGGCAGTTCGTGGCACAAAGAAGTCAAAAGAAAATCCAGTCAATCAGGCAGCGGCTTGCTGCATCAGCATTTCAAGCTTGAGGGTGTCGGCTGTAAATGCGCGGATGCCCTCGGCCAGCTTTTCGGTCGCCATGGCGTCTTCGTTGAGCGCAAAGCGGAAAGCAGCCTGGTCCAGTTGCACACGCTCCAGCGTCTGGGCCTTGGCTTTTTGCGGGTCCAGCGCGCGAGTCAGCGCCGCAGTGCTGCTGTCCTGGCTGGACAGCTGAGTCAGCAGCTCGGGGGCAATGGTAAGCAGGTCACAGCCTGCCAGAGCCAGAATTTGCCCTGTGTTACGGAAACTTGCACCCATGACTTCGGTCGCGATATCGAAGTGCTTGTAGTAGTTGTAGATCTTGCCCACAGAGACGACGCCAGGGTCATTCGCTCCTGCCATGGCCGCTTCATCCCACTGGTTGCCAGCCTGCTTCTTGTACCAGTCGTAGATGCGGCCCACGAAGGGAGAAATCAGCTGCACCTTGGCCTGACCGCAGGCAACGGCCTGGCAGAACGAGAACAGCAGCGTCAGATTGGTGTGAATGCCGCGTTGTTCCAGCACGCGGGCGGCTTCAATGCCTTCCCAGGTGGCTGCGATCTTGATGAGGACGCGCTCGGTATGCACGCCTGCTGCCTGATAAAGCTCAGTCAGGCGCTCGGCGCGGGTGATGGTGGCTTCGGTGTCAAAGGACAGACGTGCATCGACCTCGGTGGACACACGACCGGGGATCGTGTTCAGAATCTCGCAGCCAAAGCGCACCAGAATCCTGTCCATGATCTCATCGAGCGCTCTATCCTTGAACTGCGCCACGGTGGCGCGCATCAGCGGCGCATATTCAGGTTTTTGCACCGCCTTGAGAATCAGGGATGGGTTGGTAGTTGCATCTTGAGGCTGAAACTGGGCCAATTGATGAAAATCACCGGTGTCCGCGACCACGGTGGTGAACTGCTTGAGCGCCTCCAACTGATTCATGTCCATCCTTTGCTGTTGATTCAGACGAATAGGCAAGTGTAGAGCGTGTAAACGTCATTTAAATGGATGGCGGGGCATAGTTGATGCTTCTGGCTTGGCTAAAAACCGTTGATTGAGCCAATTCAAGTTTTATTTATTTGCAGAAACTGCAGCGGTTTTGTCCGGCCGCGCTGCGCCAGGCTGCACTTCGGTCTTATGCTTGAAGAATCTGCACCTTATTAACGGCTCTCGCTTTATTCACTGCTTCTATGCTTGACCGCATCACCGCCTCCCTTCCGTCTCTGGCGCCTGCAGAGCAGCGTGTTGCGCGTCTGGTGCTGGCTGACCCTCGTGTCTTTGCGCATCTGCCGGTAAGAGAGCTGGCGGCGCGTTCTCATGTCAGCAAGCCGACAGTGGTGCGCTTTTGCCGCAGCATGGGTTATGACGGTCTGGCGGACTTCAAGCTCAAGCTGGCGGGCAGTGTCAGCGAAGGCGTGCCCTTTATTCACCGCAGTGTGGATAGCGATGACAAGACCAGCGATGTCATGGTCAAGGTGGTGGATAACGCGGTGGCCGCCTTTTTGCAGTACCGCAATGCCGCCAGCACCGCAGCCATCGAGCAGGCCGCGCAGGCCATTGCTGCCACCTGGCAGACTGGCAAGCGCATTGAGTTCTACGGCGCAGGTAATTCGGGCATTGTGGCGCTGGACGCCCAGCACAAATTCTTTCGCCTGGGGGTGACCAGTCTGGCGACCAGCGATGGCCATATGCAGGTGATGAGTGCGACCTTGCTGGGGCCGGGCGACTGCGTGGTGATTATTTCCAACTCCGGGCGCACGCGGGACTTGATGGATGCTGCGGATATTGCTCGCAAGAACGGAGCAACCACCATCGCCATCACGGCCAGTGGCTCGCCCCTGGCATCGGCCTGCCAGATTCATCTGGCTGCTGACCACCCCGAAGGTTATGACCGGTACAGCCCCATGGTGTCGCGCCTGCTGCACCTGCTCATCATCGACGTGCTGGCGACCTGCGTGGCCCTGCGCATCGGCCCAGCGCTGCAGCCAGCGCTGGAACAGATGAAAAACAATCTCAGGGCCAAACGGTATACAGGCTAAAAGCTACCAAATAGATAGCATTAAACCTTTTCAATAATCATTGCGATGCCCTGGCCCACGCCAATGCACATGGTGCACAAGGCATAGCGTCCGCCCAGGGTGTGCAACTGATTCACTGCGGTCGTGACCAGACGAGCACCTGATGCGCCCAGGGGGTGACCCAGCGCAATCGCGCCGCCCCATTGGTTAACGCGCGGGTCATCGTCCTTGAGTCCCAGATCGCGCAGCACGGCCAGGCCCTGGGCTGCAAAAGCTTCATTGAGCTCGATGATGTCCATCTGCTCCAGTTTGAGGCCTGTCAGCTCCAGCACCTTGCGTGTGGCTGGTGCTGGCCCCATGCCCATGATGCGCGGGGGCAGGCCAGCGGTTGCCATGCCCACCACACGCGCCTTGGGCGTCAGGCCATACTGATTAGCTGCTTCGGCGTTGGCCAGCAGCAGGGCACAACTGCCGTCGTTCACGCCGGAAGCATTGCCAGCCGTGACGGAGCCGCCTTCGCGCACCACGCCCTTGAGTTTGCCCAGTGCTTCCAAAGTGGTAGCGCGAGGGTATTCATCCTGGCTGAGGATGAGTGAATCTCCCTTCTTTTGCGGGATATGCACGGGCACGATCTCCTTGGCGAGGTAGCCCGCCGCAATGGCCGCAGCCGCCTTTTGCTGGCTGGCCAGAGCCATGCGGTCCTGGGCTTCGCGCTCGATCTTGAAGTCGTCGGCCACGTTCTCTGCTGTCTCGGGCATGGAGTCCACGCCGTACAGTGCCTTCATCTGCTTGTTGATAAAGCGCCAGCCAATCGTGGTGTCGTAGATGGCATTGCTGCGGCTGAAGGCGGAATCGGCCTTGGGCATGACAAACGGGGCACGGCTCATGCTCTCCACGCCACCGGCAATCATCAGGCGGGCTTCTCCTGCCTTGATCGCGCGGGCCGCAGACCCCACGGCGTCGAGCCCGGAGCCGCACAGCCGGTTGATGGTTGCGCCAGGTACATCGACGGGCAGGCCCGCCAGCAGCGATGCCATATGCGCCACATTGCGGTTGTCCTCGCCTGCCTGATTGGCGCAGCCGTACAGCACATCAGTCACGGCCTTCCAGTCCACGCCGGGGTTGCGCTCCATCAGTGCCTTGATGGGAATGGCAGCCAGATCATCGGTGCGCACTGCAGACAATGTGCCGCCGTAGCGGCCAATGGGGGTGCGGATTGCATCGCAGATAAAGGCTTCGGGGCTGCTGGCCATGAATGTCTCCGTGTTGGGTTTGGATTGCTCTGCGGCAGTTGAATCGGAATAGGGGGCGAATCAGTCTAGAAGGGCAGGCTGTCATTGCCTGAGCACCATGGCGACAGTCTAGAAAATTAGCGTGATGGTGTGACTTGGGGTGCACCCTTCATTGCTGCATGCCTGCGCTTGATAATGGGAGGAACTTCTCCATCCATCGCATCGTCCTCATGGCTCGTCTTCCTCGACTGACGCTGGCAAACCTGCCGCATCACATCATTCAACGCGGCAACAACAGCGGCGAGATTTTTGTGGATGCGCAGGACCGCCTGACCATGCTGGACTTGCTGCGCGAGATGTCTCGGCGCTTTGAAGTGGATGTGCATGCCTATGTGCTCATGCCCAATCACTTTCATCTGCTGCTCACTCCCAGAACGGAGCAAGGCCTGCCGCAGTTCATGCAGGCCGTGGGGCGCAGCTATGTGCGCTACTTCAACAACCGCCATGGACGCAGTGGCACGCTGTGGGAAGGGCGCTACCGGGGCACGGTGCTGCAGGCGCAGGATTGGCTGATCCCCACCATGGTCTCCATGGACCTCAACCCTGTGCGCGCCGGGTTGGTGATGAGAGCCGGGGACTGGCCCTGGTCCAGTTACGCGGCCAATGCGGGGCTGCGCAACGATGCCCTGATCAGCCCTCACCCGGTGTTCTGGACTCTGGGCAACACTCCGTTTGCCCGCGATGCAGCCTATATCGCAGCCGTGGAAGAGGGGTTGGGCAGCCATGCCCAGGAGCAGATCAGCCATGCCGCCATGCGCGGCTGGGCTCTGGGTGACGAGAGTTTTATTGAAAATTTGCAACAAAAAACAGAGCGACGCGTCACGCGGCAGCGGGCTGGAAGGCCTCCGAAAAGCGTGCAATCACTGTCGTAAGCCTGTAGTGATTTTCCTAAATAATTGATTTATCAGGTTTTATTTTTTCTTGTTTTATATGTCCCTAATTAATTTCCAATAAAGTTTGTTGGGATTCAATAAGTATCTGACCCTAATTAAATTTTCTTGCATAAGGTTATGTGCTGTCGTACTCTTGCGGTCCCTGCGATAGAAACTAGAGGATTCCCCCATGACGACGGCTGCAGAGATCAAGCATCTCCAAGACCACGGTCTGTACTCCAAGAGCAACGAACACGACGCCTGCGGCTTGGGCTTTGTCGCCCATATCAAGGGTGAGAAGCGCCATGACATCGTTCTGGGCGCTCTGAAGATTCTGGAGAACATCGACCACCGCGGCGCCGTGGGTGCCGACCCTCTGATGGGTGACGGTGCAGGTATCCTGATTCAGATCCCTGACCAGCTCTACCGTGAAGAGATGGCCAAGCAAGGCGTGGAGCTGCCCCCCGCTGGCGAATATGGCGTGGGCATGATCTTCCTGCCCAAGGAACATGCTTCCCGTCTGGCTTGCCAGCAGGAGATGGAGCGCGCCATCAAGGCCGAAGGCCAGGTGCTGCTGGGCTGGCGCGATGTGCCTGTGAACCGCGACATGCCCATGTCGCCCACCGTGCAGGAAAAGGAACCTATCCTGCGCCAGGTCTTCATCGGCCGCGGCACGGACGTGATCGTGCAGGACGCGCTGGAGCGCAAGCTGTACGTGATCCGCAAGACGGCCTCGGCAGCCATCCAGAATCTGGGCCTAAAGCACAGCAAGGAATACTATGTTCCCAGCATGAGCAGCCGCACCGTGGTCTACAAGGGCCTGCTGCTGGCTGACCAGGTGGGCGTGTACTACAAGGATCTGGCGGACACACGTTGCGTCTCGGCCATCGGTCTAGTGCACCAGCGTTTCTCGACCAACACTTTCCCCGAGTGGCCTCTGGCTCACCCCTACCGCTATGTGGCGCACAACGGTGAAATCAACACCGTGCGCGGCAACTACAACTGGATGCTGGCCCGCGAAGGCGTGATGGCATCTCCCGTGCTGGGCGAAGACCTGCAAAAGCTGTACCCCATCAGCTTTGCTGGCCAGTCCGACACTGCGACTTTCGATAACTGCCTGGAACTGCTGACCATGGCTGGCTACCCCATCAGCCAGGCCGTGATGATGATGATTCCCGAACCCTGGGAACAGCACGAAGCCATGGACGAGCGCCGCCGCGCCTTCTATGAATACCACGCAGCAATGATCGAGCCCTGGGACGGCCCAGCCTCCATCGTGTTCACCGATGGCCGCCAGATCGGCGCTACGCTGGACCGCAACGGCCTGCGTCCTTCGCGCTACTGCATCACTGACGACGATCTGGTCATCCTGGCTTCTGAAGCTGGCGTGCTGCCCGTGCCCGATAGCAAGATCGTGCGCAAATGGCGTCTGCAGCCCGGCAAGATGCTGCTGATCGACCTGGAACAAGGTCGCATGATTGAAGACGAAGAGCTCAAGGCCAACGTCGTCAACACCAAGCCCTACAAGCAGTGGATTGAGAACCTGCGCATCAAGCTCGACCAGGTCGAGATTCCTGCCGACTTCGTGGCACCTGCTGCCAAGGCTGACCTGTCCCTGCTGGACCGTCAGCAAGCTTTTGGCTTCACACAGGAAGACATCAAGTTCCTGCTGACGCCCATGGCTGAAAAGGGCGAAGAAGGCATTGGCTCCATGGGCAACGACAGCCCTCTGGCCGTGCTGTCGGACAAGAACAAGCCGCTGTACAACTATTTCCGCCAGATGTTCGCCCAGGTGACGAACCCTCCCATCGATCCGATTCGCGAAGCGATCGTTATGTCGCTGGTGTCGTTCGTGGGTCCCAAGCCCAATCTGCTGGACATCAACCAGGTCAACCCACCCATGCGTCTGGAGCTGCAACAGCCCGTGCTGGATGTGGAAGGCATGGCCAAGCTGCGCGAAATCGAAAAGCATACGCACGGCAAGTTCAAGAGCGCCACGATTGACATCACCTACCCCCTCTCCTGGGGCAAGCAAGGCGTGGAAGCCAAGCTGGCTTCGCTGTGCGCCCACGCTGTGGACGAGATCAAGGGCGGCGCCAATATCCTGATCATCAGCGACCGCAACCTGAGTGCAACGCAAGTGGCCATCCCTGCGCTGCTGGCGCTGTCGGCCATCCACCAGCATCTGGTCAAGGAAGGTCTGCGCACCACAGCCGGTCTGGTGGTGGAAACCGGTACGGCCCGCGAAGTGCACCACTTTGCCGTGCTGGCTGGTTACGGCGCCGAAGCCGTTCACCCCTATCTGGCGCTGGAAACGCTGCAAGACATCTTCAGCCGCGAAGGCGCGCCCATCTCTGCTGAAAAGGCCATCTATCACTATGTGAAGGCCATCGGCAAGGGTCTGTCCAAGATCATGTCCAAGATGGGTGTGTCCACCTATATGTCTTACTGCGGTGCCCAGCTCTTCGAAGCCGTGGGCCTGAACAGCGAGACTGTGGACAAGTACTTCACAGGCACAGCCAGCCGCGTGGAAGGTATCGGCGTCTTTGAGATTGCCGAAGAAACCATCCGCAACCACGAAGCCGCTTTCAGCGACGACCCCGTGCTGGAAACCATGCTGGACGCTGGCGGTGAATACGCCTGGCGCGCCCGTGGTGAAGAACATATGTGGACGCCTGAAGTGATTGCCAAGCTGCAGCACTCCACACGCTCCAACAACTTCAGCACCTACAAGGAATACGCTCAGCTGATTAACGACCAGAGCAAGCGCCATATGACGCTGCGCGGTCTGTTCGAGTTCAAGTTTGACCCCGCCAAGGCCATCCCTGTGGATCAGGTCGAGTCGGTCAAGGAAATCGTCAAGCGCTTTGCTACTGGCGCCATGTCGCTGGGTTCCATCTCCACCGAAGCTCACGCAACGCTGGCTGTGGCCATGAACCGCATTGGCGGCAAGAGCAACACCGGTGAAGGCGGCGAAGACCCCAAGCGCTACCGCAACGAACTCAAGGGCATCGCCATCACCAAGGGCGAGACTCTGGGCTCCATCATCGGCAAGGACAAGGTTGAGTCGGATATCGAGCTGCAAGCCGGTGACTCACTGCGCTCCAGGATCAAGCAAGTGGCTTCGGGTCGTTTCGGCGTGACTGCTGAATACCTGGCTTCTTCCGATCAGATCCAGATCAAGATGGCCCAGGGTGCCAAGCCTGGCGAGGGCGGTCAGCTGCCCGGCGGCAAGGTGTCCGACTACATCGGTGCACTGCGTCACTCCGTGCCGGGTGTGGGCCTGATTTCGCCTCCTCCTCACCACGACATCTACTCGATCGAAGACTTGGCTCAGCTGATTCACGATCTGAAGAACGTGGCTCCTCACGCCAGCATCAGCACCAAGCTGGTGTCTGAAGTCGGCGTGGGCACGATTGCAGCTGGCGTGACCAAGTGCAAGAGCGATCACCTGGTGATCGCCGGCCATGACGGCGGTACCGGCGCTTCGCCCTGGTCCTCCATCAAGCATGCGGGCGGCCCCTGGGAAATCGGTCTGGCTGAAACCCAGCAAACTCTGGTGCTGAATCGTCTGCGCGGCCGTGTGCGCGTGCAGGCCGATGGCCAGATGAAGACTGGCCGCGACGTGGTCATCGGCGCTCTGCTGGGTGCTGATGAATTCGGCTTCGCTACCGCTCCGCTGGTGGTCGAAGGCTGCATCATGATGCGCAAGTGCCATCTGAACACCTGCCCCGTGGGCGTGGCGACGCAAGACCCCGTCCTGCGCAAGAAGTTCACTGGCAAGCCCGAGCATGTGGTGAACTACTTCTTCTTCATCGCTGAAGAAGTGCGCCAGATCATGGCCCAGCTGGGCATTGCCAAGTTCGACGACCTGATTGGCCGCTCCGACCTGCTCGACACCCGCAAGGGCATCGCTCACTGGAAGGCTCAAGGTCTGGACTTCAGCCGCCTGTTTGCCCAACCCGAAGTGCCTGCCGATGTGGCGCGCTTCCATGTCGAGTCGCAAGACCACTTGCTGGACAAGGCACTGGACGTGAAGCTGATCGAGCGCTGCAAGCCAGCCATCGAAAACGGCGAGAAGGTGCGCATCATGGAAGTGGCGCGCAACGTGAACCGTTCCGTCGGTGCCATGCTGTCCGGTGCTGTGACCAAGGCTCACCCCGAAGGTCTGCCCAACGACACCATCCGTATCCACTTTGAAGGTACGGGCGGCCAGTCCTTCGGTGCCTTCCTGTGCAACGGCATCACGCTGAACCTGACCGGCGAAGCCAATGACTACACGGGCAAGGGCTTGTCCGGCGGCCGTGTGGTGGTGCACCCCAGCCATGAATTCCGTGGCAACAGCGTGAGCAACACCATCGTCGGCAACACCGTGATGTTTGGCGCGACCAGCGGCGAAGCTTTCTTCTCCGGCGTGGCGGGCGAGCGTTTTGCCGTGCGTCTGTCCGGTGCAACGGCTGTGGTCGAAGGCGTGGGCGATCACGGCTGCGAATACATGACCGGCGGTACCGTGGTGGTGCTGGGCAAGACGGGCCGCAACTTTGCTGCCGGCATGAGCGGCGGCGTGGCCTATGTGTACGACGAAGACGGCAAGTTTGCCGAGCGTTGCAACACCGCTTCCGTCAAGCTCGAAAAGGTTCTGCCGCATGACGAATTCGTCTCGCGTGTCGATCCCGGCATCTGGCACCGTGGCCAGAGCGATGACCAGCAACTGCGCGCCCTGATTGAAGCGCACAGCCGCTGGACGGGCTCTACCCGTGCCCGTGACCTGCTGGACAACTGGGCCGCTGCGCGTGCCAAGTTCGTCAAGGTGTTCCCGACCGAGTACCAGCGTGCGCTCGGCGAGATCTATGAACGCAAACAAAAGGAAAAGCAAGCTGCGCAAGCGCAAGCCACTCCCCAAAAAGAAGCAGTAGCAGCCAAGTAAACAAGGCTCAAAGCGGTGGCGGCAAAGCGGCCACCGCACTGCAGGCGAACACAGATTTCAAGGAATAGACATCATGGGAAAGATCACCGGCTTCATGGAATACGAACGCATCGAAGAGGGCTATGCCCCCGTTGCGGACCGTCTGAAGAACTACAAGGAATTCGTCATCGGTTTGACGAACGACCAGGCCAAGGTGCAGGCCGCACGCTGCATGGATTGCGGCACGCCTTTCTGCAACAACGGCTGCCCGGTCAACAACATCATTCCGGACTTCAACGACCTCGTGTATCAAGGTGACTGGAAGAATGCCATCACCACGCTGCACAGCACCAACAACTTCCCTGAGTTCACGGGCCGTATCTGCCCCGCACCTTGCGAAGCGGCTTGCGTGGCCAATATCAATGGCGATGCCATCGGCATCAAGTCCATCGAGCACTCCATTGTTGACCGTGCCTGGGAAGAAGGCTGGATCAAGCCTATGCCGGCCAAGCACCAGACTGGCAAGAAGGTGGCCGTGGTTGGCGCCGGCCCTGCCGGTATGGCCGCTGCCCAGCAACTGGTGCGCGCCGGTCACGACGTGACCCTGTTTGAAAAGAACGACCGCGTGGGCGGCCTGCTGCGCTACGGCATCCCCGACTTCAAGCTCGACAAGGGCTTGATCGACCGTCGCATGGAGCAGCTCGTGGCCGAAGGCCTGAAGGTGCGCACCGGCGTGCTGATCGCTGGCAAGGACGGTCTGGGCAAGGATTCCAAGGTCACCAACTGGGCCAAGGAAACCATCAGCCCTGAACAGCTGCAAGCCGAGTTTGATGCCGTGCTGCTGACTGGCGGCTCCGAACAATCGCGTGATCTGCCCGTGCCCGGACGTGAGCTGGAAGGTGTGCACTTTGCGATGGAGTTCCTGCCCCAGCAAAACAAGGTCAACGCGGGCGACAAGCTCAAGAACCAGCTGCGCGCTGATGGCAAGCATGTCATCGTGATCGGTGGCGGTGACACGGGCTCTGACTGCGTGGGTACCTCCAACCGCCACGGTGCCAAGAGCGTGACCCAGTTTGAAGTCATGCCCATGCCGCCCGAGCAGGAGAACAAGCCCCTGGTCTGGCCTTACTGGCCGATCAAGCTGCGTACCTCGTCCAGCCACGAAGAAGGTGTGGTGCGCGAGTTCGCCATCTCTACCAAGAGCTTCAACGGCGAAAAGGGCAAGGTCAAGAGCCTGACCACCGTGCAAGTCGAGTTCAAGGACGGCAAGCTGACCGAAGTCGCTGGTACTGAAAAGACCTGGGAAGCCGATCTGGTGCTGCTGGCCATGGGCTTTGTGCACCCCGTTGCTACCGTGCTCGACGCTTTTGGCGTGGACAAGGATGCGCGCGGCAATGCCAAGGCGGGTACCGAGTTCATCGGTGGCTACGCTACCAACGTGGACAAGGTGTTTGCCGCAGGCGATATCCGCCGTGGTCAGAGCTTGGTTGTGTGGGCTATCCGCGAAGGCCGTCAGGCAGCGCGTGCTGTGGACGAGTTCCTGATGGGTTCGAGCGAACTGCCTCGTTAATCGACACCGACTTTGGCGGTGGGCGATTAATCCTCCGCTGATCAGAAAAGCACCTGTACGTCACTGTACAGGTGCTTTTATTTTGATAGCTGCTTGCGTATATGTTTACTGGATATGAGCCATGTTTTTCTCATATTCAGCGCAACCAGAGCAATTGAGGCGCCCCATCCGGGCCGCACCAGAGCAAGGCGTTCTGCTGCCATTGCTGTCCCCATTGGCGGGCCACGCGCTGGTCCATGCCCCAGATCAGCACCGAGTCCTCTCCGGGCCAGAGTCCCTCGGGGTCCAGCCCTTTGCCATCTTCAAACTGCCAGCCCTGCGACTGCAATGTGGCGCGCAACTCACGCATGCGCTGTGCATTTTCGGCATCACCCAGCAGCTTTCCGAGTGGGTTGCAGGCCGTGAGATAGCAGGCGCAGTCGGCCTGGCGCTCGCGCAGGGCCTGCTGCAGCCAGGCGTTGTGTTGGCCTGCTCGCAAGGTGTGGATGGCCCCCTCGGCGGTAAAGACCTGGTACAGCGCCGCTCTGTAGGCCTGTTGCAGCTCGGCACCGAGTGAGGAGGTGTGTGAATGAGGGCTTTTGTTCATCAGAGCGGCAGTCTGCGGCGGGTCAAGCAGTGGTCGCCGCCAATTTTGAAGCACTCACATGGTTTTGCATCGCTCCGGTGACGTGGTGGCCGGTCTGCGCGACAATAGCGGATTCGGCGCTGGCGGCAGCCCGGCTCCTTGGTTGCTGCGGCGGCCTCGGGCGGGAGACAAAGCCTTCTGCCACCGCTTTTTTCCACTTCAAACTTTGACGCCATGAAAAAACGTACCCTGCTGGCCTCGGTGGCCCTGACTGCCATTTTGGCTGCCTGCGGCAAGAATGAACCCGCGGCCAACAATGCTGCAGCGCCCGCACCGGCTCCCGCTGCAGCCGCTGCTACCAAGCTGGTGGTGGGTCTGGACGACAACTTCCCCCCCATGGGTTTCCGTGACGAAAAGAACGAGCTGGTCGGTTTCGACATCGACATGGCCAAGGAAGTCGCCAAGCGCGCCAATATCGAAGTGGAATTCAAGCCCATCGACTGGAATGCCAAGGAAGCCGAGCTGCTGGGCAAGCGCGTGGACGCTCTGTGGAACGGCCTGACCATTCTGGAAGAGCGCAAGGAAAAGATTCTGTTCTCCGATCCCTACATGGTGAACAAGCAGATCATCATCGTGAAGGCTGGCTCGCCCATCAAGGCCAAGGCTGACATGGCTGGCAAGATCGTCGGTGCCCAAGAAGGTTCCAGCGCGGTGACCGCCATGGCCAAGGATAAGGAGCTGTCCGACAAGTTCAAGGAAACCAAGCTGTTCGGCGACAACATCGCCGCCATGATGGATCTGGAAGCGGGCCGTCTGGATGTGGTGGTGGTGGACGAGGTCGTGGGCCGCTACTATGTGAACAAGAAGCCCGACAACTACACCGTGCTGACTGAAGACTTCGGTACCGAGGACTACGGCGTGGGCTTCCGCAAGGACGACGAAGCCACCCGCAACAAGGTCAATGACGTGCTGGCTGAAATGAAGAAGGACGGCAAGGCTGCTGAAATCGCCCAGAAGTGGTTCGGCGCTGACGTTATCAAGCATTAATTTGACTACCCCCTGTGGCGCTGCGCGCCTTCCCCCTGAAAGGGGGACGGCACCTGCGCTGCGGGGCGGCCCTTGCTTGGTGCCCTTAGGTGGGGCATGCCAGAGCGGAGGGTATGGGCGGTGCTTGCACCGCCTTGTTTTTTGATTCGCCGTGGTGGCTTTTGTGTCATTCCCGGTGCAGGCCTGCCATGGACTATGTAATTTCGCTTTTGGGGCCCATGTCGGCTGGGGCCCTTGTCACTCTCAAGCTGTTCTTCATCACGCTGGTGCTCTCCATTCCTCTGGGACTGGCGCTGGCGCTGATGCGCATCTCCAGCATCAAGCCGCTGAGCAGCGCCGTGGGCGCCTATATCTGGCTGATGCGCGGCACGCCGCTGATGCTGCAACTGCTGTTTGTCTACTTCGCGCTGCCGTTTGTGCCTTATATCGGCGTGCGCCTGCCGGACTTTCCGGCTGCCGTAGTCGCGTTCGCGCTGAACTACGCCGCTTACTTTGCTGAAATTTTCCGTGCTGGCATCAAGTCTGTGGACCGCGGCCAGTACGAAGGCGCCAAGGTGCTGGGCATGACTTATGCACAGACCATGCGCCGCATCGTGCTGCCCCAGATGTGGGCGCGCATTTTGCCGCCCGTCAGCAACGAAACCATCACCCTGGTCAAGGACACCTCGCTGATCTATGTGCTGGCGCTCAACGACCTGCTGCGCGTGGCGCGCGGCGTGGTGCAGCGTGACTTCACTTTCACGCCCTTTATCGTCGCCGCCTGTTTCTATCTGGTCATGACCCTGGTGCTGACCTGGGGCTTCCAATATCTTGAGAAAAAATATGCCAAGTATGAGGCGTGACCCCCTGTGCGGCTGCGCCGCTTCCCCCGCGGGGGACGACGCCCTCGCCGCGAGGCGGCTCTTGCTCGGCGTCTCGCTGATGGAGTTGAGCCAGTTTGGGGCGCTGTGCGCTATGGAGAGTTTGTAATGGTGTCAGCGTCTGACGTAATGATTTCTGCGAAAGGTGTCCACAAGGCCTTTGGCGGCAACGAAGTGCTGCGTGGTGTCTCGCTGGAGTTGGCGCGCGGCGAAGTGGTGGCAGTGATCGGGCCGTCCGGCTCGGGCAAGAGCACCTTTCTACGCTGCCTCAACCATCTGGAGACCGTGGATCGCGGCACCATCACCATTGAGGGCGAGGTACTGGCCAGGTCCGAAGGCGAGGCCAGGGCTCAGTACGTGAGCGATGCCGAGATTCGCAAGATCGGTCGCAAGATGGGCATGGTGTTCCAGTCCTTCAACCTGTTCCCGCACCTGACGGTGCTGGAAAACATCATCGAGGCGCCCATCATCGTCAAGGGCATGAAGCGCGAGGACATCATTCCCAAGGCTGAAGCGCTGCTGGCCAAGGTGGGCCTGGCGGCCAAGCGCGATGCCTATCCCAACCACTTGTCCGGCGGCCAGAAGCAGCGCGTGGCCATTGCGCGCGCGCTGGCCATGGAGCCTGACATTCTGCTGTTCGACGAGCCCACCTCGGCGCTGGACCCCGAGCTGACTGGGGAAGTGCTGCGCACCATGCGCGAGCTGGCCGAAGAGCACATGACCATGCTGGTCGTGACCCATGAAATGGGCTTTGCCCGTGAGGTGGCCAACCGCGTGATCTTCATGGACGGCGGCCACATCGTGGAGCAGGGGCCGTCGGAGTCGTTTTTTGCAGCCCCGCAACACGAGCGCACGAAGGCGTTTTTGCACAATATGCTGTAAGACTGCACCGGGCACTTTTTGCTGAAATTTTCAGGAAAACCGCCCGGTGTCTAAGTCAAACATGCATTCATTGCTCCTGATTTAAGAGTGATTTTTGCAGGCTTTGGTGGCATAATTGAAAGAAACATTCATGAATGTATGTTTCTTTTCCTGCTTGCCCCAGCAAACTGTGTGGTGACTCGGCACAATACGCTTTCAACCTCCACTTCGCCTCATCCTCCATCGCATGTCTTCCAACGCTTCCTTTGTGGAATTGCGCAACGTCACCTTTGGCTATGGTGACCGTGTCATCTTGCACGACCTCTCCTTGCAGGTGCCACGTGGCAAGGTGACAGCGCTCATGGGTGCTTCCGGTGGCGGCAAGACCACGGTATTGCGCCTGATTGGCGGCCAGAACCGTGTCCAGAAGGGCGAGGTGCTGTTCGACGGTCAGGACGTGACGCATATGGACGCGCAGCAGCTCTACCAGGCGCGTCGCCGCATGGGCATGCTGTTTCAGTTCGGGGCACTGTTCACCGATATGAGCGTGTTCGACAACGTGGCCTTTCCGCTGCGTGAGCACACCGACCTGCCCGAAGAGCTGATTCGAGACATCGTGCTCATGAAGCTGCATGCCGTGGGCCTGCGCGGTGCGCGCCAGCTCATGCCCAGCGAGGTCTCCGGTGGCATGGCGCGCCGCGTGGCCCTGGCCCGCGCGATTGCGCTGGACCCTGAGCTCATCATGTATGACGAGCCTTTTGCCGGACTGGACCCTATTTCCCTGGGCACGGCGGCGCAACTGATCCGCCAGCTCAACAACGCCATGGGGCTGACCTCGATTCTGGTCTCTCACGATCTGGAAGAAACCTTCCGCGTGGCCGATCATGTGGTGATTCTGGGCGGCGGCACCGTCGCGGCGGCTGGTACACCCGATGAGGTGCGCGCCAGCACCGACCCGCTGGTGCAGCAATTTATCAATGCCCGCCCCACAGGGCCTGTGCCTTTCCACTACCCGGGCGTTAGCGCGGCCGATGATTTTGGTGTGGCGCAAGAAAGCCGGAGGCGCGCATGAACGCCCTGCATCCTGCACGCATCGGCGCTGCCGTGCGCCATCAGCTGACCAATGTCGGCATGGGTCTGCGTCTGTTCATCCGCTTGCTGGCGCTCATGGGTCCGGCACTCAAGCGCCCGCGCCTGATTGGCGATCAGATTCATTTTCTGGGCAATTATTCGCTGGCCATCATTGGCGTTTCCGGTCTGTTCGTGGGCTTTGTGCTGGGCCTGCAGGGCTACTACATCCTGCAGCGCTACGGCTCTGCCGAGGCCGTGGGCCTCATGGTGGCGCTGACGCTGCTGCGTGAGCTGGGGCCCGTAGTGACGGCTTTGCTGTTTGCCGGCCGTGCCGGTACGGCTCTGACGGCCGAAATCGGTCTGATGAAGGCGGGCGAGCAGCTCTCAGCCATGGAAATGATGGCGGTGGATCCCGTCAAGCGCATTCTGGTGCCGCGCTTCTGGGCCGGCGTCATCACCATGCCTTTGCTGGCCGCAGTGTTCAGCGCCGTGGGCGTGATTGGCGGCTGGCTGGTCGGCGTCGTGATGATCGGCGTGGATGGCGGCTCCTTCTGGGGGCAGATGCAGTTTGGTGTGGACTGGCTCTATGACCTGGGCAACGGTGTGCTCAAGAGTGTGGTGTTCGGCATTGCCGTGACCTTTATTGCCCTGCTGGAAGGCTATACCGCCAAGCCCACGCCCGAAGGGGTATCGCGTGCAACGACGCGCACGGTGGTGGTGGCTTCGCTGACAGTGCTGGGACTGGACTTCCTGCTGACGGCCACCATGTTCAGCATCTGACGCGCGAGACAAATCAAAGGTAGAAAATCATGCAGCAAAACAAATCTGATGTCTGGGTGGGCCTGTTTGTGCTGATTGGCGCGCTGGCTCTGGTCTTTCTGGCCTTGCAATCGGCCAATCTGCTGAGCCTGAACTTCCAGAAATCCTATGGCGTGACGGCCCGCTTTGACAACATTGGCGGGCTCAAGCCCAAGGCTGCGGTCAAGAGCGCTGGTGTCGTGGTGGGTCGCGTGGAATCCATCACCTTCAACGACCAGACCTTTCAGGCCGATGTGGCCCTGAGCATGGACACACGTTTTCACTTTCCCAAGGACAGCTCGCTGAAAATTCTGACAAGCGGGCTGCTGGGTGATCAGTACATTGGCATTGAAGCCGGTGCCAGCGAAGACAACCTCAAGGCCGGTGATCGTGTCACAGCCACGCAATCTGCCGTCGTGCTCGAGAACCTGATCGGTCAGTTCCTCTACAGCAAGGCAGAGCAGGGTGGTGACTCCGGCAGTGCCCCAGCCAATTCGGGAGGGAAATAATCATGCAAACAACAAGCCCACAGATGAAAAATGAGTCAAACAAGGCTCAAGTCCGCCAACGTATTGCGCTGACAGCTATCATTTCGGGAGCGGCGCTGCTCTCCGGCTGTGCAACGACGACCGGCCCGGCCAATCCCGCCGACCCTTGGGAGTCGTTCAACCGCAGCATGTACTCCTTCAACGACGGTCTGGACACCGCCGTGTTCAAGCCTGTTGCCACCGCCTACCAGACCGTGACGCCGCGCGTGGCGCGTCAGGGCGTGACCAACTTCTTCGACAACCTGGGCGATGCCTGGTCGTTTGTGAACAACGCGCTGCAAGGCCAGGGTGAGGGCGCCTACAACTCCATCGTGCGCTTTACCGTCAACACCACCTTGGGCATTGGCGGCCTGTTCGACATCGCCAGCGAAGCCGGTATTCAGCGCAAGAAGCAGGACTTTGGACAGACTCTGGGGCGCTGGGGCGTGCCCACCGGCCCCTATGTCGTTCTGCCGTTTTGGGGCCCGTCCACCGTGCGCGACACCGCTGGCATGGTGGTTGATGGCTATGGCTACCCGGCCAGTCACGTTGACGATGTACGCTGGCGCAACAGCCTGTACGGCCTGCGTGTGGTCAACACCCGTGCCAACTACCTGAAGGCTGGCGACACGCTGGATGCCGTGGCTTTGGACAAATACAGCCTGATGCGCGATGTCTATCTGCGCTCACGCATCGGCGGGGCGGCGTCTGGCGGAGACGGCAAGCTGGAAAACTATGATGACGACGAAGCAGGCAAGCTGCCTTCGCCGGGAATCGGCAGGTTTCCTGGGCTGGGCAAATAATCGCCACTGTTACAAACAAAGACCGACAGGTCGCGTCAGTGCAAGGACACTGGCGGGCCATGGAGAAAGCAATGAAGATTACTCGTCGTATGTGGGGCATGGCCGCTGGTGCCGTGCTGGCCTTGAATCTGGGTCTGCCTGCGCAGGCGGCCGAAGAAGCGCCTGACGCACTGGTCAAGCGCGTCTCCTCCGATGTGCTGGAGACCATCAAGAAGGATGCGTCGCTGCGCAACGGCGACACCACCAAGATCAACGCGCTGGTCAATGACAAGGTCATGCCCTATGTGGACTTCCGCCGCATGACCTCCGCCTCCGTTGGCCCCGCATGGCGTCAGGCCACGCCCGAGCAGCGCCAGAAGCTGCAGGACGAATTCAAGGCGCTGCTGATCCGCACCTACTCGGGCGCGCTGTCCCAGGTGGGCGATCAGACCATCACCGTGCGCCCGCTGCGCATGGCCGCTGGCGACACCGATGTGCTGGTGCGCACCCAGGTCAATGGCCGTGGTGACCCCGTGCAACTGGACTTCCGCCTCGAAAAGCAGGCCGACGCCTGGAAAATCTACAACCTGAACGTGCTGGGTGTGTGGCTGGTGGAAACCTACCGCAACCAGTTCTCGCAGGAAATCAACGCCAACGGCATCGATGGTCTGATCAAGACCCTGGCTTCGCGCAGCTCCATGCCTGCGACAGCCGGCAAGTAAGCCGCGGCGCATTGCAGCTCATGGCTCAGTCAAGCTTCAATCCCTTGCAACTGCCCAAGGAACTGACGTACCGCCAGGCGCGTGAGTGCCTGCTGCGGCTGCGCCCTCTGGTCGCCAGCCACGCGGCCCAGCAGGTGTCGGTGGATGCCAGTGCCGTCAAGGTCTTTGATTCATCGGCGCTGGCCGTCTTGCTGGCCTGCCGCCGCGCAGCGCTGGAGGCGGGCAAGCAACTGGTGGTCGAAGGTTTGCCCAAGGGCTTGCAGTCCATGGCTGCGCTTTATGGCGTCGATGGCCTGCTGATGCCTTCGGCAGCCGCCAGTGGCGAGGTGTCGGCCCAGCAGGGCTGAGTGGTCGCTGCAGCCGGCGAGATGCCTCAGAGATGCCCGCAATAGGCATCTGCGCAACGCGACTTCCCGCGACGGGAACCCCCGTGACGGCAGATTTGGCGGGCAAGCCCTAGAATCATGGGCTCATGTCCGCAGTCTCATTCCAATCCGTCTCCAAGTCCTACCGCACCCCCAAGGGGGAGTTTCAGGCGCTCAAATCGGTGAGCCTGGATATCGAGGAAGGCGAATTCTTTGGCCTGCTTGGCCCCAATGGCGCAGGCAAGACCACGATGATCAGCATCCTGGCCGGCCTGTCCAAGGCCACGTCAGGCCGCGTGCTGGTGCAAGGCAGCGATGTGCAGGCGAACTATGCCGATGCGCGCCGCAAGCTGGGTATCGTGCCGCAGGAGCTGGTCTTCGACCCCTTTTTCACGGTGCGCGAGGCACTGCAGTTCCAGTCCGGCTACTTTGGCGTCAAGAACAACGAAGCCTGGATTGACGAGCTGCTGGAGAGCCTGGGCCTGAGCGACAAGGCGCACAACAATATGCGCCAGCTCTCGGGCGGCATGAAGCGCCGCGTGCTGGTAGCGCAGGCGCTGGTGCACAAGCCACCCATCATCGTGCTCGATGAACCCACGGCCGGTGTGGACGTGGAGCTGCGCCAGACGCTGTGGCACTTCATCGCCAAGCTCAACAAGCAGGGCCACACGGTGCTGCTGACCACCCACTATCTGGAAGAGGCCGAGGCACTGTGCAGCCGCGTGGCCATGCTCAAGCATGGCGAGATCATCAAGCTCTCGACCATGAGCGATCTGCTCAAGTCTGCATCGGGCAATGTGCTGCAGTTCAAAACTGATAGCACCATGCCTATATCCATTGCGGACAGAGCCCGTGTTACAGGCCGAATTGTGCAAATTCCGGCCGCCAATGCCGCCGATGTGGAGCAACTGCTGGCCGCGCTGCGCCAGGGCGGGGTGACGCCCGAGGATGTGGAAATCCGCCGTGCCGATCTGGAGGACGTGTTCATCCACGTCATGAACGAAGATGTGAAAAAGACAGGAGGCGCAGCATGACTGGCTGGCAAACCCTGCTCAAGAAGGAAGTGCTGCGCTTCTGGAAGGTGAGTTTTCAGACTATTGCCGCGCCCGTGCTCACGGCGGTGCTGTATCTGCTGGTGTTCGGCCATGTGCTCGAAGGCCGGGTCATGGTCTATGACCGCATTCCCTATACGGCGTTTCTGATTCCCGGTCTGGTGATGATGAGCATGCTGCAAAACGCGTTTGCCAACAGCTCGTCCAGCCTGGTGCAGAGCAAAATCATGGGCTCCATGGTGTTTGTGCTGCTCACGCCGCTGTCGCACTGGGCCTGGTTCAGCGCCTATGTGGGCGCGGCCATTTTGCGGGGCCTTCTGGTGGGCGTGGGCGTGTTCATCATCACGCTGTTCTTTGCCATTCCCGACTTTGCTGCGCCGTTGTGGATTCTGGTCTTTGCCTTCCTGGGTTGCGCACTCATGGGTACGCTGGGCCTGATCGCCGGTCTGTGGGCCGAGAAGTTCGACCAGATGGCCGCGTTCCAGAACTTTTTGATCATGCCGCTGACTTTTTTGTCCGGCGTGTTCTATTCCGTGCATTCGTTGCCCGGTTTTTGGCAAACCGTCAGCCATATCAACCCGTTCTTCTACATGATTGACGGTTTTCGCTATGGCTTCTTCGGCCAAAGCGATGTCTCGCCCTGGCTCAGCTTTGCCATCGTCGGCGCGGCCTGGCTGGCCGTGAGCGCCCTGGCCGTGCACCTGCTGCGCATTGGCTACAAGATTCGTAACTGATTTCTGGATTCAAGCGCTTCAGCTTGCGAGACAATGACCGGTTTCGCGCGCTGAGCGCCAAAGGCTTTTTTCATGACTGCAGACCAACTCAAAGAACTGATCACCGCCGGCCTGCCCTGCGAGCACATTGCGCTGGAAGGCGATGGCCGACATTGGTTTGCCACCATTGTTTCGTCCCAGTTCGAAGGGCAGCGCCTGCTGGGCCGCCAGCGTCTGGTCTATGCCACGCTGGGCAACCGCATGGCGACCGATGAAGTCCATGCGCTGTCCATGAAAACCTACACCCCGACAGAATGGGCGACTGCCCAGGCCTGAGGCTCTCGGACGGAAATCCTGATTTGATAGCTGCCAGTGCATGATGGATATGGACTGGCGGTCATTTTTATATCCATAAACAGATTCAAGGCTCAAGCCATGGACAAACTCAAGATCCACGGTGGTCGTCCCCTCAAGGGCGAAGTGATGATTTCCGGCGCCAAAAATGCCGCGCTGCCTGAGATGTGCGCTGCACTGCTCACCAACGAGTCCGTGCATCTGCACAATGTGCCCCGTCTGCATGATGTGGCCACCATGCGCAAGCTGCTGGCCAATATGGGCGTGCAGACCGAAACCCATGGCGAGCGCGGCGGCATCAGCTTTGTTGCCCCCGACAGCCTGACCCCTGAAGCACCTTACGAGCTGGTCAAGACCATGCGCGCCTCGGTGCTGGCGCTGGGTCCGCTGCTGGCCCGCTTTGGCCGCGCCAAGGTGTCGCTGCCCGGTGGCTGCGCGATTGGTTCGCGCCCGGTGGATCAGCACATCAAGGGCCTGCAGGCCATGGGCGCCATCATCACCGTCGAAAACGGCTATATGCACGCCAGCCTGCCTGAAGGTTGGACGCGTCTGAAAGGCGCGCGCATCACCACCGACATGGTGACCGTGACCGGTACCGAGAACTTCCTGATGGCAGCCGCGCTGGCCGAAGGCGAGACCGTGCTGGAGAACGCCGCCATGGAGCCCGAGATCCCCGATCTGGCCGAAATGCTGATCAAGATGGGCGCCAAGATCACCGGTCACGGCACCAGCCGCATCGTGATTGAAGGCGTGGACAAGCTGCACGGCTGCGAGCACCAGGTAGTGGCTGACCGTATTGAAGCAGGCACCTTCCTGTGCGCCGTGGCGGCCACGGGCGGCGAAGCCATGCTGCACCATGCGCGCGCCGAGCATCTGGGCGCAGTGCTGGACAAGCTCAAGGACGCTGGTGTGGAGTTTGAAAGCTCGGTCGCAGGCATTCGCGTGCGCTCGAACGGCAAGCTCAAGGCCCAGAGCTTTCGCACCACCGAGTACCCCGGTTTCCCCACGGATATGCAGGCCCAGTTCATGGCGCTGAATCTGGTGGCCGAAGGCACCAGCATGGTGACGGAGACGATTTTTGAAAACCGCTTCATGCACGTCAATGAAATGACGCGCCTGGGCGCGGCCATCGTGACCGATGGCCGGGTGGCTACTATCGAAGGCGGCAAGCGCCTGACCGGTGCCACCGTCATGGCTACTGATCTGCGCGCCTCCGCCAGTCTGGTGATTGCCGGTCTGGTGGCCGAAGGTGAAACCACGGTGGACCGCATCTATCACCTGGACCGTGGCTACGACCGCATGGAAGAAAAGCTGCGCGCCCTGGGTGCTGATATCGAGAGAGTTTCGGAATGACGACGATCACAAGCCCTGTGACGATTGCCCTGTCCAAGGGTCGTATCTTTGAAGAAACCGTGCCCCTGCTGGCTGCTGCCGGCATCGAGGTCACGGAAGACGTGGAAAAGTCGCGCAAGCTGATTTTTGACACCAACCAGCCCCATGTGCGCGTGGTGCTGGTGCGTGCCTCGGACGTGCCCGTGTACGTGCAGTACGGCGGTGCGGACCTGGGCGTGTCCGGTCTTGATTCGCTGATCGAGCATGGCGGCCAGGGCCTGTACCTGCCACTGGACCTGCAGATTGCCAAGTGCCGCGTCAGCGTGGCCGTGCGCAATGGCTTTGACTACGCGCATGCCGTCAAGCAGGGCGCGCGCCTGCGCATTGCCACCAAGTACCCCGAAATCGCCCGCAACTTCTTTGCCAAAAAGGGCGTGCACGTGGACATGGTCAAGCTCTATGGCTCCATGGAGCTGGCACCGCTGACCGGCATGGCCGATGCGATTGTTGACCTGGTCTCCACGGGTAATACGCTCAAGGCCAATGATCTGGTTGAAGTCGAGCGCATCATGGACATCAGCTCGCGTCTGGTCGTCAATCAGGCCTCGCTCAAGCTCAAGCAGGCACCGCTGCGTCACATCATTGATGCGTTCACAGCCGCTGTTGCTGCCAAAAACAACTGATTTCTCCCACTGGTAAATACTATGGAATTCGTAGCTGCTCCCGCCCGTCTATCAACCACTGATGCCCGTTTCGAGCATGATTTTGCTCAACGTCTGCATTGGTCGGCAGACACGGATGCGGCCATCGAACAGCGCGTGGCCGACATCCTGGCCGATGTTCAAAAGCGTGGCGATGCCGCCGTGCTGGAGTACACGGCCCGTTTTGATGGCCTGAGCGCGGAATCCATGGGCGCACTGGAGCTGACCCAGGCCGAGTTGAAAGCTGCTTTCGACAGCCTGCCGGTTGCCGAGCGTGAGGCGCTGGAATCCGCCGCACGCCGCGTGCGCAGCTATCACGAGGCGCAAAAGAAGGCCAACGGTGAAAGCTGGAGCTACCGCGACGAAGACGGCACCTTGCTGGGCCAGAAGGTGACGCCGCTGGATCGCGTGGGCATCTATGTGCCCGGCGGCAAGGCTGCTTACCCCAGCAGCGTGCTGATGAACGCCATCCCCGCGCAAGTCGCTGGTGTGGGCGACATCATCATGGTCGTGCCCACCCCGCAAGGCGCCAAGAACCCGCTGGTGCTGGCCGCTGCCTATGTGGCTGGCGTGCACCGCGCTTTCACCATTGGCGGCGCGCAGGCTGTGGCTGCTCTCGCCTACGGCACGGCCACCATTCCCAAGGTGGACAAGATCACCGGCCCCGGCAATGCCTACGTGGCCAGCGCCAAAAAGCGCGTGTTTGGCATGGTGGGCATCGACATGATTGCCGGCCCATCGGAAATTCTGGTGCTGGCCGACGGCACGACCCCGCCGGAATGGGTGGCGATGGACCTGTTCAGCCAGGCCGAGCATGACGAGCTGGCGCAGTCCATCTTGCTGTGTCCCGATGCGGCCTATATCGACGCTGTGCAGCGCGAAATCGACCGCCTGCTGCCCGAGATGCCCCGCAAGGCCATCATCGCCAAGAGCCTCTCTGACCGTGGAGCGCTGATCCTCACCAAGGATATTGAAGAGGCCTGCGCCATCAGCAACCGCATTGCACCCGAGCACCTGGAAGTGTCCAGCCGCGATCCGCACAAGTGGGAACCGCTGCTCAAGCACGCTGGCGCGATCTTCCTGGGCGCGTACACCTCCGAGAGCCTGGGCGACTACTGCGCAGGTCCCAATCACGTGCTGCCCACCAGCGGCACGGCGCGCTTTAGCTCGCCGCTGGGTGTATACGACTTCCAAAAGCGCAGCAGTCTGATTGAGGTGAGCGAAGCGGGTGCGCAAATCCTGGGCAAGACCGCCGCCGTGCTGGCCTACGGCGAAGGCTTGCAGGGCCACGCCCGCGCTGCTGAAATGCGGTTGAAATAGAAGCCGCCACATTCCACCCCCAAAACCGCGCCTGATCTGCGCGGTTTTTTTATGCCTGTTGCTTGCGCGGCGAGAGGCGTTGTTGCACAAATGCCGGTCGCAGCTGAGGTAGGCTCGGGAGATGAGAGAGACGAGCTGGGGTCGGGTTAAGTACCGCACAACGAACTGGAAGGCTTACAACGCAGCGTTGAAGGCGCGAGG
>NZ_KZ984465.1 GCF_003569915.1 Comamonas testosteroni
TGTACAACCACCACTTGCCACAAAAGGCACTGGGGCATGAAGCCCCAGTCCAAGCACTCAAAAAATGGAAGATGAAAGCTCCTGATTTATTCGTCAAGAACGTGCGTAATCATCCGGGACCCGACAAGTAAATAATAGATTTACTGTTGAGGAATATGGAAATAGATTAGTTAATCTGATTGATAATTAAGTTTTTATATATTTCGTTCATGGTTCAAAAAAATGGAGATGTGGTTGTACTGGAGTGGCTCTAGCGAGACTTTGCGTAAAATAATGTGCTATGCACCGCTAAAAAGCCGAGACTGGATAGGTAATTATGAATGAGTCATTAATTCTTTGAATTCGCGCATAGAGTATAGTCTTTAAAATCTTAATGTGTCATTGTACGAATGTTATTTATGAAGGACTCCCTTTCAAGGAGTAAATTAAGTGGTGTAGGTATTGATTTTTACGTATTGTTAATAATGGATTAGACGTGCTGTGAATTTTCTATTCAAAAATATTACCAATATATTGCTACTGCCTTTGCTAGATTGGTTCGGAGATGCGAAGGAAAAAAAGATTGCATTTGTGATTAAACGCACAGTACCTTTCTCTGGCAATGTACGTGCAATGGCAGATGCTCTGTTGGAGCATGGCGGTTATCAATTGGTCATTTACAAAGATGGGCCGTTGGGTGAAGCCGGTGAATATTGGAAGTCACAGGGTGCACTCGTTTACTCTAGGTTTTCTGTTGCGGCGCTGCGTGACGTCATGTCCGCTGGCACGGTTGTTCTGGGGCATTCGGGCCGGGATGCCATGCTGTCTCGCCGCAAGCGCGGGCGCCGGGTGATTAACTTGTGGCATGGCGTTGCGATCAAGCGAATTGAGCACTTGATGCGACCTGGTGCATGGACTTTTAAATCCGCAAAGCGCCGCTATTTAATGCGGAGAAATAGCGGTCTTTATGATGGGATGATTGCGAGTTCATCTGTCGATCGCCTGACGAATGCCTTAGCTTTTGGTGTCGATTTCGACAAGATTCATGTGACAGGCCTGCCACGTTTTGATTATCTGTCGCCGGATTTTTGTTTTCCCGATGATTTGCAAAGCGATATAAGCCGCCTAGATGCAATGCTGGCTGGCCGTCGTTTGGTACTGTATGCACCAACTTTTCGGGAAGAGGAGCCTTCAGCCCTGACTTGGCTTGAGCCTGCAGTTGTTCAACGCCTTAAAGCATTTTTACACGCTAGAAATTTGGTGTTGGGTATTCGCCCGCATCCCTATGATCAGAAAGCATTGAACTCCATTTGTGACGGTCAATGGATCATTGATCTGCGTCCAGATAAATTTTTGGAGCCTGCCATTCCTTTGAGGGCTGCAAGTGCGCTGGTTGTTGATTATTCCAGTATCTGGATTGACTATCTTTTGCTCCATCGTCCTATTGTGGGGTTCATGCCAGATATGCATGAATACATCACACAGGAGCGAGGCTTCATTTATGATCTTCCCACGGTTTTCCCTGGAGATATATTTGGCGAGTGGAATGCTGTTTTGTCTGCCTTAGCGGGATTGGCAGATTCCGGCTTTGCGATCCCTGAAAAGGATGAGAAAAACTACTGGCAGGCAGAAAACATGTTTCTCCCACCGGAGTCTTTGCGCTTCAAGAGCACGGCAGCGTGCATGGAGCTGTTTTTTGGGTCGGGTCAGTTGCCATCACTCCCCAAAAAAAAATTGACAAACTGATAGGCTTTGGTGCGCCTCAATACCCCTCAAGGTCTTTTTCCAAGCATTGGGTGAGGTCGAAGATCACGTACAAGAACACAAGAATAAACATGCAGATTGCAATCAGTATGCTTGACATCGCAGCTCCTCGGTTTTAGAGGATTCTGGGTGTCGAATATTTCACTGATGTGACTGTGGGTGTAGGCGGTTGACCTACTGGCCGTGGCGGTGTGCGGACGTTGAGAGCTCAGGCCGCGGCAAAGTTGTGAAGCAGAGAGTCCTTGGCTGAGATGAGCAGGCTCTGGAACCCATCTGGTAGAAGAGCAGTAGCACACAATATGTGATTGAGTTCAGTGACAAAAAAATTTGGTATCTTTTCTGCTGGAATCTTGAGGATTCCGTTTCTTGCTGCATTGCTGGATGCTGTGCCGGTCAGCTTGAGTGTGTGGTATCGAGAGCGTGTCGATGCTGTTGTGGGATGGGGGCTGCGCCCCAGCACTCGAAGGGCAAGGGCTTATGCAAAAAAGCACGTCTTGCCCTATGTTGCGCTGGAGGATGGTTTTCTGCGTTCTTTCGGCACAGGAAAGCTCTTTCCTCCACTGTCATTGATTGTCGATGACAAGGGCATCTATTACGACTGCACACAGCCCAGCGCCTTGGAGTCTTTGCTGTGTAGTGATGTCAATGTTTGCGTGCCGAGCTTGTCTTACGTGCAACAGGCCAGACAGAAGTTGCAACAAGAACAACTCAGCAAGTACAACCATGCCCCAGACTTGTCCGAGCGTGTCTTGCGAGCTAGCGACTCTCGGCGCGTGTTAGTCGTCGATCAGACAGCCGGTGATATGAGCGTGCTGCGTGGAGGCGCGGATGCGACTACTTTTAAGGCAATGCTCGAGGCTGCTCTCACAGAAAATCCTGATGCGACGATTTATGTCAAGACACATCCGGAGGTGAGTTCAGGCCATAAAGGCGGCTATCTGACCAAGGTGCAAGCCAGCGAGCGTTTGGTTGTACTCAGAGAGGCCGTGAACCCGCCGAGCCTACTTGCGGAAATGGATAAGGTTTACGTGGTCAGTTCGACCATGGGCTTTGAAGCACTGTTGGCTGAGAAGGCTGTGGTTTGTTTCGGTGTCCCTTGGTATGCGGGCTGGGGGGTGACAGATGATCGGCAAAAGCAGCACCCCGCAATGATGCGCCGCGCTGTTCGCCAGCGCTCGGTGGATGAGTTGTTTGCGGCAGGGTACTTATCGTCCTACACACGTTACTTGAACCCTGTAACCATGCAGCAAGGGTCTATCGAAGATGTCATTTATTGGTTGTCTCATCAACGAAAGATGGCTCAGCGGTTTCCTGGCCGAATGATCTGTGTGGGCTTCCCACGTTGGCGGGCATGGAATTTCCGCCAGATGTTGTCACTAAAGGCCGGGAACGTGGTGCAGACAAGGGATGCAGCTTCTGCTTCGCTGCTGCAGCTCCAAAAAGATGACTGTCTGATTTGCTGGGGGCTTGTGCCGCCTGCTGGAGTTGAGCAGTTGGCCAAAGCCACTGGAGCGCGTCTGCTGCGTATGGAAGACGGCTTTGTTCGTTCTGTGGGCCTTGGCTCAGATCTCATACCACCTCGGTCTTTTGTTCTGGATGCCAAGGGGATTTATTTCGATCCAAGTCAGCCGTCAGAGCTGGAAGATCTGCTCAACAAACAGGTCTTTACCGAGCGTGATCTGAAACGGGCACGTGATGTGCGAGAGTTCATTGTCAAGCATGGTATTACCAAATATAACCTGGAGCCGCGACATCCTGTCGCGTGGCAGACGGAGGGTAAGCAGGTTGTGCTCGTGCCAGGTCAGGTGGAAGACGATGCATCCATTCGCTCCGGCTGTGATCCTCTGGGGGTCGCTACCAATTTGGGCTTGATCCAGGCCGCGCGCAGAGCTTTTCCGCAGAGCTTTATCGTTTTCAAGCCGCATCCAGATGTCAGTAGTGGCAATCGCAAAGGGTTTGTCGAGCAGGGGTTAGCTTTGAAGCACGCGGACCATATAGAGTTAGACGCTTCTGTCGTGAGTTGCATAGAAGCCTGCGATGTCGTGGTCACAATGACCTCGCTGACGGGGTTTGATGCACTGTTGCGCGGTAAGCAGGTTGTCGTGCATGGCAGACCGTTTTACGCAGGCTGGGGGTTAACGCAAGATATGCTGCCTGTGCAGCGGCGAAATCGTGCCTTGACCTTGGATGAGTTGGTTGCCGGGACCTTGCTGCATTACCCCCTGTACTGGGATCCAGAACTCAAGGGGTACACCTCCTGTGAGGCTGCTCTTCACCACTTGCTGTGCGAGCGCACGGAGATGGAGGCTCGAGGTCGCCTCGAGGGCCTGCGCATTGGTTGGCTAAGGCGTCAGCTCCGCAAGGGCCATACCTTGGCTTGCGCTTTTTTGTCTAGACAGTGATATTTGTTTTCTCGCGTGAAAGATTTTTCATTTTTTGGCATTTGCATCTGGAAATGCGAAGGCTGAGCGTAAGCAAGCAGGTTTAGAATCAACACTATTTCGCTGAAAATAACGCAGGTCATTGATTTGACCTGACTCCCCACATGAATCAAAGCGGATTTGCGACAAAGCGCGTTTTGTTGCTGCAAGGCCCAGTAGGGCCTTTTTTCTGGAATTTGGCCAAGGACCTACGCTCGGTCGGTGCGACCGTTTACAAATTCAATTTCAATGCAGGCGACTGGCTTTTCTATCCCAAAGATGCGCACTCTTTCAGAGGTGACGTGCTTCAATGGGGCGAGGTGCTTGAGCAGTTCATCATTGAGCATCGTATTGATGCTGTTTTGCTTTTTGGCGACTGCCGTCCTGTGCACGCATGTGTGCGATCGATGACTGAGCGTCTTGGCTGTGCCCTTGGAGTGTTTGAGGAGGGATACCTGCGCCCAGATCATGTGACTTTTGAGCCTCTCGGGGTTAATGGCCACTCTCATTTTGAGAAAAAGCTTGCAGTCTGGCTCAAAGAAAAAGCGCACGAACAGACTGCTCCCCCTCTGTCTGGGGAGAAGCCTGCCAACGAACCCTGGAAAAAAGTTGGTAATTCTTTCTGGCATACCGCCTCATGGGCTGTACTTTACTTTTTTACCGCTTGGTTGGGGCAGTGGTTTTGGAACAATGCTCTGCACCATCGTCGCATGACAGTGCGTGACGCGCCATGGTGGGGCCTCAGTTATTTGCGAAGAGGCTGGTATCGGCTTAAAGAGCGCAACATTGAGTCGGATTTGTTGCAAGGGAGCCTTCAGAAGAAGTTCTTTCTGGTTCCTTTGCAGGTCTATAACGATGCGCAAATATTGGTTCACTCTGATTTTCAATCAGTAGTCAATTTTATCGATCATGTAATGCGGTCATTTTCTACGGCTTGCGAGCGGGAGAAAAAAAATGAATTACCAATAGGTGCTAGATCTATAAGCGAAGACATACTGGTTTTCAAGCACCATCCTATGGACAGAGGACATCGAAATTATGCTGCCGCAATTCGGATGTTGACTGCCAGATATGGGTTGCAGGGGCGGGTTAGCTATATTCATGATCAACATTTACCTACATTGCTGAAAAATACTAAAGGCGTAATATTAGTTAACAGTACGACTGGATTGTCAGCTCTCGGGCATGGAGCACCTGTCAAGGTATGCGGAAATGCTTTGTACGATATTCAAGGCCTTACCTATCAAGGACAGCTTCGCGATTTCTGGTTTCTTGCCCACCAATCGTTCCCAGATAAAGAGGTTTTGAAGAAGTTTCGTAAGGCATTGATTGAGTGTACTCAATTGAATGGTAACTTCTATCGAAAGCTGAACAAGATTTCCTGGTTCTGTGGTGTTGCATTAGATGGGAAAATGGCCCTGCGTCTTTGGGAAGGTGCCCAGTCCGTTGATCCTGCTTCTTGGCCCGCAGAAGTGCCGACCGAGGAAAGGCATGGAGACCCATTGGGAATGAGTATTGGATCCTCAAATAATAAAGAGATTTTGCAATCCAATGCTGAGATTCAATAGATTCATGGTTTTTGGCTGATATTTTGAGATTGTTCCGCCTTTATAACTTCCAGGAGAGGAAATTTCATGAGGCTTTTATTTTACGTTTTTAAATCTCTGGCGCTGTTTTCTATTTTTGCAGCAAATTTTGCGCAGGCCCAAATCTATATCAGCGGCTCCATCTCCGGGCAGTTGGCACCTGGCGTCTACGGCCAGGTCAATATCGGCAACGCCGCTCCGCCCCAGGTGCTGTATGCGCAGCCCATGTGGGGTGGGCCGGTCGTGCCCCAGGTGCAGCCTATTTATATGTGGGTGCCGCCCGGACATTCGCGTAACTGGCGTCGTTACTGTGGTCAGTACCATGCCTGTGGCAAGCCGGTGTATTTCCTGCGGGACGCGCCCCCGCAGTGGCGCGCGGCGCCGCCTCCACCCGTGCGCTACCGTGATGAAGGTCATCGTCACTGGGATCGCGATGACCACCGTGATCGTCACGAGCGGCGTGAGCGCTATGACCGGGATGACCGCCGGGGCTGGGACCGAGGTGATCGAGATCGTGGCTGGGGGAATGGCCATGACAATGGTCGGGGCCACGGACGCGGACACGGCCGTCATGATGACTAAGTTAGGGGTTAACCACTAATTTTCCTGTTGCTTACATACAGCAAACAAGGCTTGATGCTATAAAAAATATAGCATCAAGCCTTTTTAATTTATAGGCATTAGCTTGTTTTTAATGATATCCATTCATTGAATAGGTTGAGGTATTGCTATGCGTGTCTGGCATAGCAGCTAGCGGAGCAGCTGCCTAGTGAGGTGCTGCTGGCTTGCCGACAATAGTCCTCATCCATTTTGACTAGTTGGTCGCCATGCCACGCAGCATGTGATCTGCCAAAGGATGGGGTAGCAAGCACTCGGCGTTACTTGGCAACAGTCCATGAGCAGTGCAGAGCCCGCCCTGTTTGCACAGGCATCGGCGACCACGCTCTCCCTCAGAAAGCTCAAGACATGAGTGCAGCTCTCAAAGGCATTTCTTCCATGGCAACGCGGCAGGTTCTGGCCGATCTGGCTGCAGACTGGCTTGCGCGTGGCGGGGAGGCTGTGGCCATTGAATCCGTGGGTGGTGTGGATGCTGCGCAGCGTGTGCAAGCCGGGCAGGAGGCGCTGGACGTGGTGTTTCTGGCATCCAACGCGATTGACAAGCTGCAGGCCGCTGGCCGAGTGGTCGCGGGCAGCAAGGTGAATCTGGTGTTGTCCAGCACAGCGGTTGCCGTGCCCGCAGGGGCTGCGGCGCCTGATATTCGCAGCGAAGACGCCGTGCGCGCCGCCGTGCTGGCCGCGCCCAGCATTGGTTACTCCACCGGCCCCAGCGGTGTGGCGCTGCAAAAGCTGTTCGAGCGCTGGGGCATTGCCGAGGAAATTCAGCCCCGCATCGTGCAGGCCAAGCCTGGCGTGCCTGTGGGCTCCATGGTCGCTTCGGGGGAAGTGGCTTTGGGCTTTCAGCAATTGAGTGAGCTGATTCACGTGCAGGGCATCACCATCGTTGGTTCGCTGCCGGAGGCGATTGCGATTGACACCGTGTTTTCGGGTGCGGTGGTCGCGGGATCTGCGCATGCCGATGCTGTGCAGCGCCTGCTGGCCTTCATGGCTTCACCGGAAGCCGCTGCGGCCAAGCGCCGCCAGGGGATGGAGCCCGCATGAATTCAGGGCAGTGCCGGGCCATGAGCCATGGGCACTGCTCACACCATGAAATAAGGAAAAGGGCAGTCATAGCCCTTTCGTGACGACGTACAGGGGCCTTCAAGGCTTTGGCGCCAGCCGCGAGACAGGAGTGAAGAGGCGACAAAGAGAGGCAACTGAGAACCAAATATGACTATGCAAGCAACCAACCAGACAACGGACAGCCAGGTCGCCAATGTGCAGACCGTGCTCAATGAGCATCCGTTTTCTGGCTATCAATGGGTGATTTTTGCCCTGTGTTTTTTTATCGTTCTGCTCGATGGCTTTGACACGGCCGCGATCGGCTATATCGCACCGTCACTGCTGGGCGAATGGGGCGTGGCCAAGGCAGATCTGGCGCCGGTGCTCAGTGCAGCACTGTTTGGCCTGGCCGGCGGCGCGATGTGCTCCGGCCCGCTGGCAGATAAGTTTGGCCGCAAGGCGGTGCTGGTGGGCTCGGTGCTGGTGTTTGCCGTGGCCTGCCTGGCTTCCGGCTACACGCATGATCTGACCAGCATGACAGCTTGGCGTTTTGTGACGGGCCTGGGCCTGGGCGCGGCCATGCCTAATGCCGTGACGCTGATGAGCGAGTACTGCCCGGAAAACCGCCGCGCCACCATCACCAATGCCATGTTCTGCGGCTTTCCGCTGGGCGCTGCCTTCGGCGGTTTTCTGGCCGCGTGGATGATTCCGCACTTTGGCTGGCGCAGTGTGCTGCATCTGGGTGGTATTGCACCTTTGCTCCTGCTGGTGCTGATGGTGATGTTGCTGCCCGAGTCCGTGCGCTACATGGTGGCCAAGGGCTATTCGGCAGACCGCATCCGCAAGCCGCTGAGCCGCATTGCAGGCCAGGCTGTGCAGCATGTGAAGCAGTTCGTGATGACCGAGAACAAGGTCGCTGTCGAAGGCAAGAGCGGCATGGGCGTGGTGCTCTCCAAGCAGTACTGGGTGGGCACTGTCATGCTGTGGCTGGCCTACTTCATGGGGCTGGTGATCTTCTATGCGCTGATGAACTGGATGCCTGTGTTGTTCAAGGAAGGCGGGCTGGACCCCAAGACCGCCACGCTGGTGGCAGCGCTCTTCCCGCTGGGCGGCGTGGGTGCAGTGTTCTTTGGCTGGCTGATGGACCGCTTCAACGCCAACCGCATCATCGCCGTGGGCTATGCGCTGACCGCAGTTTCCATCTGGTGGATTGGCCAGGAGGCCGGTAGTCTGGGCTGGTTGGTGGTGTCGGTGTTTGTGGCCGGCACCATCATGAATACGGCGCAATCGTCCATGCCCGCATTGGCCGCTGCCTTCTATCCCACCAGTGGCCGTGCCACGGGTGTGGCCTGGATGCTGGGCATTGGCCGCTTTGGCGGCATTGCAGGCTCCTTCCTGGTGGCAGAGCTGACCGTGCGTCAGCTGGGCTTCAGCCAGATTTTTACCGTGGTGGCCGTTCCGGGTCTGATTGCTGCTGCGGCTTTGATCATCAAGCAACTGGCAAGCCCCAAGGCCGCCAGCTGAGTTTTTGAATTGCGGCCAGCCCTGGTGGCTGGCCAGAACTGTCAACCGTTGATTTCCAACCTTCGAGGGGTTCATTCATGATTATTGACGTACATGGCCACTACACCACGGCGCCGGCCGCTTTGGGCGCATGGCGCGATCTGCAGATCGCCGGTCTCAAGGACCCAAGCAAGACGCCTTCGGCCGCCGATCTGAAGATCAGCGACGATGAAATCCGCGAAACCATTGAAACCAATCAGCTCAAGCTGATGAAGGAGCGTGGCTCGGACCTGACGATCTTCAGCCCCCGTGCCTCGTTCATGGCCCACCACATCGGTGACTTCCAGACATCGAGCACCTGGGCCGCCATCTGCAACGAGCTGTGCTATCGCGTCAGCCAACTGTTCCCCGACCACTTCATCCCCGCCGCCATGCTGCCCCAGTCGCCCGGCGTGGACCCTGCAACTTGCATCCCCGAGCTGGTCAAGTGCGTGGAGCAATACGGCAACGTCGGTATCAACCTGAACCCCGATCCCTCGGGCGGTCACTGGACATCGCCCCCGCTGTCCGACCGTAGCTGGTACCCCATCTACGAAAAGATGGTGGAGTACGACATCCCCGCGATGATCCACGTCTCCACCAGCTGCAATAGCTGCTTCCACACCACGGGCAGCCACTATCTGAACGCCGACACCACGGCCTTCATGCAGTGCCTGACTTCGGATCTGTTCAAGGACTTCCCCACACTGAAGTTCCTGATTCCTCATGGCGGCGGCGCTGTGCCTTACCACTGGGGCCGTTTCCGCGGTCTGGCGCAAGAGATGAAGAAGCCGCTGCTCGAAGACCATCTGCTCAATAACATTTACTTCGACACCTGCGTCTACCACCAGCCTGGCATCAACTTGCTGACCGAAGTGATTCCCACCAAGAACATTCTGTTTGCCAGCGAAATGATTGGCGCCGTGCGCGGTATCGACCCACAAACCGGTCACTACTACGACGACACCAAGCGCTATATCGAAGCGACGCAAAACCTCACGGCTGAAGAAAAGCACGCCGTCTACGAAGGCAATGCCCGCCGCGTGTTCACGCGCCTCGACAAGGCGCTCAAGGCCAAGGGTCTGTAATCGATCCGTGCACAGGAGAGTGGGGTGGGTTTGGGATCAAAGTTTGAACCAAATCAGCCTCAAGTCCAGACGATATATGCGCTGACAGCTCTCTTTTTGATATCAAATATTTGCAACAGAGGTCCTACCATGTACGAACTCGGAGTCGTTTACCGCAATATCCAGCGCGCTGATCGCGCTGCTGCAGATGGCTTGGCCGCCCTCGGCTCGGCCACCGTGCACGAAGCCATGGGCCGCGTCGGTCTGCTCAAGCCTTATATGCGCCCCATCTACCCGGGCAAGCAAGTGTCCGGTACTGCCGTTACGGTGCTGCTGCAGCCCGGCGACAACTGGATGATGCACGTCGCGGCCGAACAGATTCAGCCCGGCGACATCGTGGTGGCTGCCGTGACCGCTGAATGCACCGATGGCTACTTTGGCGACCTGCTGGCCACCAGCTTTCAGGCACGTGGCGCCCGCGCGCTGATCATCGACGCCGGCGTGCGCGATGTGAAGACGCTGCAGGAAATGGACTTCCCCGTGTGGAGCAAGGCCATCTCCTCCAAGGGCACGATCAAGGCAACCTTGGGCTCGGTCAACATTCCCATCGTCTGCGCTGGCATGCTGGTCACGCCCGGCGATGTGATCGTGGCTGACGACGACGGCGTGGTCTGCGTGCCCGCAGCGCGTGCCGCTGAAACCCTGGCCGCCGCCCAAAAGCGTGAAAGCTTTGAAGGCGAAAAGCGCGCCAAGCTGGCCTCGGGCATTCTGGGTCTGGATATGTACAAGATGCGCGAGCCTTTGGCTGCTGCAGGCCTCAAGTACATCGACTAAAAATCAGGAGCAGGGTGCCAATGCTGAATGCAGGCATCCGGTCAAAAGGATTCAAACATGAGCCAATTTGAAAAGACCCCCGGCTGGCTGGACTGGTACGCCAACCCCAGCAAGCCCAAGTTCCAGCTGCCTGCTGGCGCTGTCGATGCGCACTGCCACGTATTCGGCCCTGGCGACGAATTTCCGTTTGCGCCCGAGCGCAAGTACACGCCTTGTGACGCCAGCAAGGCTCAGCTGTTTGCGCTGCGCGATCACCTGGGTTTTGCGCGCAATGTGGTGGTGCAAGCCACCTGCCACGGTGCGGACAACCGCGCCATGGTCGATGCCTGCAAGTCTTCGGGCGGCAAGGCGCGTGGCGTGGCCACCGTCAAGCGCAGCATCAGCGATGCAGAGCTGCAAGAGCTGCACGACGCCGGCGTGCGCGGCGTGCGTTTTAACTTCGTCAAGCGTCTGGTGGACTTCACGCCCAAGGACGAGTTGATGGAAATCGCAGGCCGCATCGCCAAGCTGGGCTGGCATGTGGTGATCTATTTTGAAGCGGTGGACCTGCCCGAGCTGTGGGACTTCTTCACCGCGCTGCCCACCACGGTGGTCGTCGATCACATGGGCCGCCCCGATGTGAGCAAGGGCGTGGACAGCGAAGAGTTCGCGCTGTTCCTGAAGTTCATGCGCGAGCACAAGAATGTGTGGAGCAAGGTGTCTTGCCCCGAGCGCCTGTCCGTCACCGGCCCCAAGGCGCTCGATGGCGAGCAGAACGCCTATCAGGACGTGGTGCCGTTTGCGCGCCGCGTGGTCGAGGAGTTCCCTGAGCGCGTGCTCTGGGGCACCGACTGGCCTCACCCCAATCTGAAGGACCACATGCCCGACGATGGTCTGCTGGTGGATTTCATCCCCCACATCGCCCCCACCGCCGAGCTGCAGCAAAAGCTGCTGGTCGATAACCCCATGCGTCTGTATTGGCCCGAAGAGGTCTGACGGATTTGCGGCATACACCCGCAAATTTTTGGCAAGGCCAGCCGGCAGGCGGGCCTGTCTTGACGAGGAGAATTTATGGCACTGGAAAAACCTTATCTCGATGTGCCCGGCACCATCATTTTCGATGCCGAGCAATCCCGCAAAGGCTACTGGCTCAACCAGTTTTGCATGTCGCTGATGAAGGCTGAGAACCGCGAGCGGTTCAAGGCCAACGAACGCGCCTATCTGGACGAGTGGGCCATGACGGAAGAACAGAAGCAGGCCGTGTTGGCCCGCGATCTGAACTGGTGCATGCGCACGGGTGGCAACATCTACTTCCTGGCCAAGATCGGCGCCACCGATGGCAAGAGCTTTCAGCAGATGGCGGGCTCCATGACCGGCATGACCGAGGAAGAGTACCGCGCCATGATGATGGGCGGTGGCCGCTCCGCCGAAGGCAATCGCTATGTGGGCGAAGACGGTGACGCACAAGCCCACCGCCAACCCCAGGGTAGCGCAGGCCAACAGAACCAGGAAAGCAAATAAGCCATGGCACGTATCACCGCATCCGTTTTCACTTCGCATGTGCCCGCCATCGGCGCCGCCATGGACATGGGCAAGACGCAG
This sequence comes from Comamonas testosteroni, assembly GCF_003569915.1. GTDB lineage: Bacteria > Pseudomonadota > Gammaproteobacteria > Burkholderiales > Burkholderiaceae_C > Comamonas > Comamonas testosteroni_D. The sequence continues at coordinate 12,433 of NZ_KZ984465.1, forward strand.
GAGGCCTACTGGGCACCCCTGTTCAAGGGCTATGACTTCTCCCGTCAGTGGATGAAGGACAACAAGCCTGATGTGATCTTCCTCGTCTACAACGACCACGCGACGGCATTCAGCCTGGACTGCATTCCTACGTTTGCCATTGGCACAGCGGCGGAATTTCAGCCTGCCGATGAAGGCTGGGGCCCGCGCCCTGTGCCCAAGGTGGTCGGTCACCCCGATCTGGCTTCGCACATTGCGCAGTCCGTGATCCAGCAGGACTTTGACCTGACCATCGTCAACAAGATGGACGTGGACCACGGCCTGACCGTGCCGCTGTCGCTGATGTGCGGTGAAAAAGACCCCAAGACGGACGCCTGGCCCTGCCCGGTGATTCCATTTGCCGTCAACGTGGTGCAGTACCCTGTGCCATCGGGTCAGCGCTGCTTCAATCTGGGGCGCGCCATCCGAAAGGCCGTGGAGAGCTACGACAAAGATATCAACGTCCACATCTGGGGCACAGGCGGCATGAGCCACCAGCTCCAGGGCGCGCGCGCTGGCCTGATCAACAAGGAATGGGACAACCAGTTCCTGGATCTGCTGATCGACAACCCTCATGGCCTGGCCAAGATGCCCCATATCGACTATGTGCGCGAAGCCGGCTCCGAAGGCATCGAGCTGGTCATGTGGCTGATCGCGCGCGGCGCCATGTCTGACGTGGATGGCCCAGCTCCTCTGCCTAAAGTGGCACACCGCTTCTACCATGTGCCTGCATCGAATACCGCTGTGGGCCATCTGATCCTCGAGAATCAGTGAGCGTCTGACCACGCTCGCTGCTTCGCGTATTCACTGCCCCCTGCGGGGGGGCTTCGCCTCTTTGAGGCGACTCTACGGAGATCCCAACCATGAGCAAGACCATCAAAGTAGCGCTGGCCGGCGCGGGTGCCTTTGGCATCAAGCACCTGGACGGCATCAAGAACATCGACGGCGTCGAAGTCGTCTCGCTGGTCGGTCGCCGCTTTGACCAGACCAAGGAAGTGGCCGACAAGTACGGCATCAAGCATGTGTGCACCGATCTGGCCGAGTCGCTGGCGCTGCCCGAAGTCGATGCCGTGATTCTGTGCACACCCACACAGATGCACGCCGCGCAAAGCATTCAGTGCCTGAAGGCCGGCAAGCATGTGCAAGTCGAAATCCCTCTGGCTGATGCCCTGAAGGACGCTGAAGAAGTGGCCGAGCTGCAAAAGAAGACCGGCCTCGTGGCCATGGTGGGCCACACCCGCCGCTTCAACCCCAGCCACCAGTGGGTGCACAAGAAGATTGCTGCAGGCGAGTTCAACATCCAGCAAATGGATGTGCAAACCTATTTCTTCCGCCGCACCAATATGAATGCACTGGGCCAGGCCCGCAGCTGGACTGACCACCTGCTGTGGCACCATGCTGCCCACACCGTGGACCTGTTTGCCTACCAGGCGGGCAGCCCCATCGTGAAGGCCAACGCCGTGCAAGGCCCCATCCACAAGGATCTGGGCATTGCCATGGACATGAGCATTCAGCTCAAGGCCGCCAACGGTGCAATTTGCACGCTGAGCCTGTCGTTCAACAACGACGGCCCTTTGGGCACTTTCTTCCGCTACATCGGTGACACCGGCACCTACCTGGCCCGTTACGACGATCTGTACACCGGCAAGGAAGAGAAGATTGATGTGTCCAACGTCGATGTGTCCATGAACGGCATCGAGCTGCAGGACCGCGAATTCTTCGCCGCCATCCGCGAAGGCCGCGAGCCCAACTCCAGCGTGCAGCAAGTGTTCAACTGCTACAAGGTTCTGCATGAGCTGGAGCAGCAACTGAACGCCGATTGATTGGCCAACGGACCTTGTCCGGAGCAAGAAACTCAGCCCACTTGCCCGCGGCGTACGGCCGCGGGCATTTTTATGGCTGAATTCAGGTCAAGTCCCTGGGCGACACCCTCGAGGAACTAAGGCGTAGTTGCCGGGGCGCCAGGCCAAACCAGCGCTGGCAGGCGCGGGTGAGCACGGCTTGGTCTGAATATCCCAGTAGCTGAGCAATATCGCCCAGGCTCAGATCGCGCTGCGCGAGCAATTGGGCTACCCAGGTCTTGCGCGCGGTATCGCGCAGTTCTTCAAAGGCTGCGCCTTCCGCTTGCAGGCGTCGCTGCAGGGTGCGCGGATGCTGGCTCAGCGCACGGGCCACCGAGGGCAGGTCGGCCATGCCCATGCGAACCAAGTTGGCGAGCACGTTGCGCACCTGATCTGTCATGCTTGCATCTTTGCCTGGCGTGGCCCCCAGAATGAAACGTTCGACAAACTGCTGCAGCAGCCGGTTGTGCCGAGGCATGGGCTGACGCCAGGCCAGCGGGTCGATGGCAATGCCGTCAAAGCTGGAGCCAAAGCGCGGCAATTGGCCCAGGTGCCGCCGGTATTGCGCGCAGCTGCCTACCGGGGCATGGCGCAGATGAATGGCCGCGGGGCGCAGCGCGCCTTCGGACAGTACATGGACCAGGCGGCACATATAGGCCACGCAGATTTCCGTACCTTGGGGCATGTGGTCGAGGGAGGGTAGGCGCGAAATCACCTCCACGTATTCCAGTCCCTCGTCGGGCGCCATGAAGGTTCTGTAGCTCAAGGTGGGGTTGTGGAAGTGGACATACTTGCCGCCCTGCATCATGCCCTCGCGCACAGTGGGCGCGGACTGTATGACCAGCCCAAGCAGGCCCAGGGTTTCGACGCCTTGCTGCGCGCACAGGCGCAGCCCGAAATCGTGCACACCCAGCACGCGGGCGGCTTCCTCCAGGGCCAAGGCCACGGCGTGACCGGGCAGGTAGCGCTCGGGGTCGGTCAGATCGTTCGGCACCAGGCCACAGGCGCGCAGGATGACGCAGGGGTCGCCGTCATGCGCGCGCACGAGGTCTTCAAAGCCCGCGAGTGAGGCGGCGCGAACAGAGGTCAAGACAGCGGAATTAGCAGACTTGGCTGGCATCGGGGTATGTACTAGATGTCGTTCAACATCAAAATCCTGTCGCGTAAACACAAGTTTTGCCAGAGGGGTAGACCTAGCATGACTGCGTGACTGACACGATTGATGCCAATCAGAGGCAGGCCGGAGCCTCATCTTCAAGTCGCAGTCCTTGCGTTCTTGTTGATGCAGGCCCAGCGGATAACTAGGAGACACCCCGTATGGCACAGCATTTCGACATTCTCATCATCGGTGCCGGTATTTCCGGCATTGGTGCGGCCCGCCATCTGCGTGAGCAGTTTGCGGACCGCAGCTTCGCCATCCTCGAAGCCATGGAAGGCTTCGGTGGCACTTGGTGGACGCATCGCTACCCCGGCGCGCGCTCGGACAGCGACTTGTTCACCTATGGCTATGGCTTCAAGCCATGGACAGGCAATGCGATTGCCACGGCGGATGAGATTCGCGGCTACCTGGCTGAGACCATTGAGGAGAACCATCTGGCCCCGTTGATCCGCTACGGCCACAAGGTGCAGTCGGCTTGCTGGTCGTCCGAAGAAAAGCGCTGGACGCTGGATGTCACCTGCAGCGGCACGGACGAGGTGCAGACCTTCACCACAGATTTCCTCTGGGTCTGCGCAGGCTATTACGACCACGGGCAGGGCTACACACCCGAGTGGCCGACCCTCAAGGACTTCGAGGGGCAAGTCATTCACCCACAACACTGGCCGCAGGACCTCGATTACGCGGGCAAGCGCATCGTGGTCATCGGCTCGGGGGCCACGGCGGCCACGCTGATCCCCAGCCTGGCTCCGGAGGCTGGCCATGTGACCATGCTGCAGCGCTCGCCAACCTTCTTCCTGCCCGCGTCCGAGCATCCGCTGGTGCCGCTGCTCAAGCCTTTGAACCTGCCCGACGAGTGGTACCACGAGATCATGCGGCGCGCCTTTATCGCGCGCACTGATGAAGTCGTGAAAACCTCCAGGCAGTACCCCGAAGCGATGCGTGCTTTCCTGCTTGGCGAGATCCGTTCGCACCTGCCAGAGGGCTTTGATATCGATAAGCACTTCAACCCCAGTTACCGACCCTGGCAGCAGCGCATTGCCGTGGTGCCCAATGGCGACTTTTTCCAGGCCATGCGCGAGGGCAAGGCCTCGGTGGTGACAGACACCATAGAGAACTTTGACGCCACCGGCATCCAGTTGACCAGTGGCGAACATCTGGACGCCGACATCATCGTGACCGCCACGGGCTTCAACCTCAAGCTGCTCGGCGGCATACCGTTCAGCGTGGACGGCAAGCCGGTGAATTTCAGTGAGCGAGTCTCGTACCGGGGTGTGATGATCGAGGGCGTGCCCAATATGGCCTACATCCAGGGCTACTTTCGCTCCAGTTGGACGCTGCGCTGCGACCTGGTGTGCGAATGGGTGTGTCGCCTGTTGGCCCATATGCGTGAGCACGGCCATGCCGAGGTGCGGCCCACCATACCCGCAGCCGATGCTGGCATGCAGCGCCTGTCGTGGATAGAGGCCGACAACTTCAACGCCGGTTACGTGCTGCGTGCGCAGGATGTGATGTTCGGCCAGGGCGACCGTGAGCCCTGGAAGCACGACATGGAGTACGCCGAGGAGCGTGTGGCTCTGCCCGCCGCATCGCTGCAGGAAGAGGCATTGGCCTACCGCTAGGTTCGCCTCCATGCCCATTCAGCCATTTTTTACAACCGCAGGAGACTTCAACCATGGCTCTCGATCCACACTTGGCAGGCGTGCTGCAGATGTTGGCAGCTGCCAATAAGAAAACCACCGCCGAAGGCACGCCCGAGGAGGGCCGAGCTGGCTATCTGGCCCTGACCCGTGGCTCACTCACGCATGAGCAGATTGTGCCCGTGGCCAGCGTGAAGGACATCACAGCACCCGGCGGCGCGGTTCCTGTGGCCGCGCGTATCTATCGACCCGAAGGGGCCGGGCCTTTTCCCACGGTAGCCTATTTCCATGGCGGGGGCTATGTCATCGGCAGCCTCGATACGCATGACAACATGTGCCGTGAAATCTGCCGTGGCGCGCAGGCTGTGGTGGTGTCGGTGGACTACCGGCTTGCACCCGAGCATCCATTTCCCGCCGGCATCGAGGACGCCGTGGCCGCCACCAAATGGGTGGTTGACAACGCGCATGAGCTGGGTGGCAACAGTGTGGTGGCCGTGGCAGGCGATAGTGCGGGCGGCAACTTCTGCGCTGTGGTGACGCAGCAGTTGCGCGATGAGGGAATTTCCTTGGCGGCGCAGTTTCTCATCTACCCCGCAGTGGACCATGCCGCCGCCGAGTACGCCAGCGCCGAGGAGAATGCCCAGGGCTACTTCCTCGAAGCCGAGACCATGGCATGGTTCTACAACCATTACGCCAGCGGCCACCCCGATACGCTGGACCCGCGCTTGGCACCGCTGCAGGCCAAGAACTTGGCAAACCTGCCGCCCGCTGTGATCGTGAATGCCGAGTTCGATCCGCTGCGTGATCAGGGGGCGGCCTATGCCCAGGCGCTGCGTGCAGCGGGTGGCCAGGCTGAGTTGATCGAGGGTGCCGGCATGATTCACGGCTTCTTCGACATGGGTCGCTGGTCGCCGGGCGCTCAGGCCCTCATCACGCACAGCATCGCGCGCTTTGCTGCTCTGCTCAAAACGCAAACCCACTGAGGAAATTCGCCATGACCCATGTGAATCACTTGACCGTTCTCGGTTCGGGCGTGCTCGGTGGTCAGATTGCCTGGCACAGCGCATTCAAAGGCAAAACCGTTGCCGTCTATGACATTTCGGAAGATGCGCTGGAGCGCTGCCACGCGGCACAGGCACAGTACGCCGCCATCTATCTCGCAGAACTCGGCGCCAGCGAGGCTGATATCGAGGCCACCCGTCAGCGCCTGAGCTTTAGCACTGACATGGCCCAGGCTGTGGCCAAGGCCGATCTGGTCATCGAAGCCGTACCGGAGATTCCCGACGTCAAGACCAGCGTCTACCATCAGATGGCTCCGCTGCTGCAGGCCCACACCGTGGTCGCTACGAATTCGTCCACCTTTTTGCCCAGCGACTTCGCGGCGGCGACGGGCCGGCCCGAAAAATTCTGCGCGCTGCACTACGCCAACTACATTTGGTCTGCCAATGTTGTGGAAATCATGCCGCACGCGGCCACGGCCCGCGCCACGTTGGAGACGGTCGCCCGGTTCGGCATCGAGACCGGCATGGTGCCGATTCCCATTGCCGTGGAGCACAACGGCTATGTCATCAACACCTGGTTCCCCGCGCTGCTCAGAGCGGCCCAGACGCTGGTGACCAACGGCATCGCCACGCCCGAGGATGTGGACCGCACGTTCCTGATCGCCAACCGGGGTGCGCGCATGGGGCCGTTCGGAATGATGGACATCGTGGGCATGAAGACCTGCTACGACGTTTCCTCCTACTGGGGGCAGCTGCAGGGCGATGCGCAGCAACTGGTCAATGCCGAATACGTCAAGACCCAGTTGATGGACAAAGGTCGTACCGGAGCACTCTCGGGCAAGGGCTATTACGACTACCCGAACCCAGCCTATGCGGCGGCGGACTTTCTGGATGTGCCAGCGCTGTCGCAACTGTCTGCGATTGTCGATCGCTGCATCCCTAAGGCCTAGGCTTTACTGCAGGTACGGCAGGCGATCGTCCCAGTCTCTTTCTGTCCTGTGCTGTAGCCAGGCGGCACCGGGCGGGCGCAAGACGCGCACCGATCTTCTAGGCTTGAACGCGAAGGGTTTGCTCCATGAGTGCAACGCCAATGATTCCATCCGGTGACCGATTGCCTCTGGGGGCAGTGTCTTGGTCGCTTTTTGAGGCTGGGCGAAATCCTTTCGTCATGCTGGTGACGATCTATGTCTTTATGCCTTACTTCTCCACCATCATGGTGGGCGACCCCATCAGGGGGCAGGCGCTGGTTGCGGCCTACGGGCAGTGGGCCGGTTGGATTGTGGCCTTGACGGCTCCCTTGCTCGGAGCCTCGATTGACCGTATAGGCCCGCGCAAGCCTCTGCTGCTGGCGTCCACAGCCGTCATGGCCGGGCTGATGATCTCGCTATGGTGGGCCAGGCCTGATGGCTCAGGCTTGGGCATCATCGGCGTGGTGGTGGCTGCCGCCGTGATCAATGTCATGTTCGGCTATACCGAAGTGCTGCACAACGCCATGCTGGCCCAGGCGGCTGGCCAGCGTTTGGCGCACAAAGCCTCGGGACTGGGCCTGGCTCTGTCGAATGCGATTTCGGTGATGGTGCTGATCTTTGTTCTGTGGGCTTTTGCCTTGCCTGGTACCGTGCCATGGAGCTGGATTCCTGCAGAACCATTGTTTGGCCTGAACCCTGCTGACCACGAGCCCGAGCGTATCGTCGGGCCCATTGCCGGCATGCTGTTCCTGATCGGCGCGCTGCCGCTGTTTCTTTTCACCCCTGACATGGCGCGCAGCAACTCCAGCATTGGGCAGGCACTGCGCGGAGGAGGGTGCGCCTTGCTTGGCATGGTCGGCAAGCTGCGCGGCCACCGGGACATGAGCATCTTCCTGTGCGCACGCATGCTGTATGTTGACGCGATGACGGCGGTGCTGCTTTTCAGCGGCGTCTATGCGGCTGGCGTCATGAACTGGGACACCTTGAGCATGCTCGGCTATGGCGTGCTGCTCAGCATATTCGCGGCGTTTGGAGGAATTCTGGGCAGCAAGCTGGATGCCGCACTGGGCCCGAAGACCGCCATTCAGATCGAAGTGTTGATGACGCTGCTAGGACTGTGCGCCGTCATCGGGATCTCGCCCGAACGCATTCTGTACCTGTGGAGTTATGACAAGGCAACGGCTGTGCCTTTGTGGGATGGCCCGTTTTTCCGCACCCTGCCGGATCTCGTCTACCTGTTGGTTGGCTTCTCCAATGCAGCTTTCATCACTGCGTCCTATGCGTCCAGCCGTACATTGCTGCTGAGGCTTACCCCGCCGGGGGAAAGCGGCACCTTCTTCGGAATTTTCGCGCTGTCTGGCACGGCCACCGTATGGTTGGGATCGATGCTGGTACATATGGCCACCGAAGCCTATCAATCGCAGCAGGCGGGCATGGCAGCGATTGCCATATTGATGGGGTGCGGACTGATTGGCATGTGCTTTGTGCGTGGAGGCCGGGCATTCAAAGAGGAGTGAGCGAGTGGTGGGTGCGCCGCAGACGCTGGAATAATATTGCTCCAGCTTGTATAGCAGCTTGCACTCGCTTTGATTGTGGTTGCAGGCCTTTTGACGCAAAGGACAAAAAATGGAAAACCGCAAGATCGGCCCTTTCACCACTGCCAGTGTTGCGCTGGGCTGCATGAATTTCTGCCACGCCTACGGCAGCCCTGTTTCCATCGAGCAGTCCCACGCAGTGCTGCATGCGGCCATCGATGCCGGTGTGACCTTGTTTGATACTGCTGCGCTCTATGGCTTTGGCGCCAGTGAATCGCTGGTGGGCCCGGTGCTCAAGCCGCATCGCAATCACATCACCCTGGCCAGCAAGGGCGGCATGGCCGGTGTGCGTGGTGATGATGGTGTGATGCGCCGCGTCATCGACGGCCATCCCAAGACGCTGCGCAAGAACTGTGAAGACAGCCTGCAGCGCCTGGGCACCGATGTGATCGATCTGTACTACCTGCACCGCTGGGACAAGCGCGTGCCCATCGAAGAATCGGTGGGCGAGATGGCGCGTCTGAAGGAAGAGGGCAAGATTCGTGCGCTGGGTCTGTCCGAGATCGGTGCCGATGCTCTGCGCCGCGCACACCAGGAGCACCCAATCGCTGCACTGCAAAGCGAATATTCGCTGTGGTCGCGTAATGCCGAACTGGGCACGCTGGCCGCCTGCAAGGAGCTGGGCATTGCCTACGTCGCCTTCAGCCCCATGGGCCGTGCCTTCTTGAGCGGTAAATTGCAGCAGGTGGACAACTTCGTCAAAGGCGATATCCGTGCCGCCATGCCGCGCTTTGCGGGAGAGGCTTATGCGCAGAATCTGCGCTTGCTGGCTCCCATGCAGGCCGTGGCCGAAAAAGCGGGCTGCACGCTGGCAGAGCTGGCCATCGCCTGGGTGCTACATCAGGGCGAGCATGTGATTGCCTTGCCCGGCACTACCAGCGTGGATCATCTGCATGAAGATGTGCGCGGCGGCAGCGTCAAGCTCAGCGCCGAGCTGCTGGCTGAACTTGACGACATCTTCAAGCCCGAAGCCGTGGCGGGTGACCGCTATGCGCTGCAGGGCCAGGGCGAAGTCGATACGGAAAAATATGCGTTTGAAAAGCGTCCGGGCTAAACCACCTGCCGCCTGAAGCAAAGCCCGCTGGCAAGTTTGTCAGCGGGCTTTTTTCTTTTTCACTGGGCGACTTGCTGAAGTCTTTTTTGCCAGACCGGGGGGAGCAGATCAAAAAGCGGTGAAGGCTCGCGCTGCATCTGGTTGGCAGTGATTCCCGCCGCGATCATGGCCGTGGGCTGAGAGAGGTTGGCTCTGCCCAGTTGCTGCATCCAGGCTGGGTCAAAGACACCGGTGGATGCGGAGGGCCCAGAGAAAATCAGCTCGATCATCCTGTGTGCCTCGGCACTGCCGCGTTGCTCCGCAAGCCGGTAAAAGCGCAAAGCCTCCGCATAGTTTGCCGGCACTCCCTGACCCTGGTGGTACATGCGCGCCATGTTCAGCGCGGCCTGTGCCGAGCCTTCGGGGGCGGCTTTGGCTGCCTCCGCCGGTGAAGGGTTGCGTGATCGCAGCAAAGCAAGATTGGCAGTCGCCACGGCCGAGCGCTGTGCCACACGGCGAAAGTAGTTTTCTGCCGCTGATGTTTGCTGGTTGGCAAAGGCCTGAATGCCCAGTTCGATATTCGCCTGAATATCGCCCGCCGCGGCTGAGCGCTCAAGCAGCTGGCGATCGGGCCTGATAGGTTTGGAGCCTGCGACCGATGTGTTGCTGCTGATTTGCACGGGCTGAAGTCTGGACGCTTGCAGCCAGGCCAGGTAGTCGGCGCGCGCCGGATGTGCATTTCTGAGTCGGTTGATGGCGCGTGTTGCTGCCGCCGGGTTTGCAGGGGCTGCGCAACCATCAATCGCGCACCAGGCCAGACCGGCAAATGCCCAGGGCTCTTTTCCCTGGCGGCTCGAACGTTCAAACCACTGCGCCGCCAGTGCCTGATCAACCCGCACGCCCGCGCCGTGCAGATAAATCAGGCCCAGCTGCCACGCAGCCTGTGCTGCAGAAGCAGTTGAGCCATACCCGCTAGCTGGCGTTGCAAGCCGTTGCAGTTGCTGAATTTCGCTGTGCAATTCCTTGCTGCGCGGGTCCTGCGGCAGCAAGGGGGCAGCGGGGCTGACTGGTGTTGCCGAAATGCCTGGGCCTTGAGTGGGTGATGGCGTCGTAATGGGTTGCACATCGGCCGATACAGGAGGGATGGCTTGCCAGTTTGCAGGGCCGATTTCGATGGTCGCTTGCTGAGGTGTTTCGACTCCCCACTGCGCAGCTTGCGCAGAACGAGTCCTGGCATCCACACACCAACTGCAGACCAGAGCCAGACAGCACAGAAGCCATTTTTGCGCCACTACAGCAGATCGTTGGGGGTGATGCTGTAGCGGGTGCATTTTATTTCCCTCCCTTGCCAGCAGGCGCTGCAGGGGCAGGAGGCGGGTCTTTGCGTGCAATCACACTCCATTCAATGACCTGGCTGGCGGCACCATCCGTACCAAGAGCTTGGCGGAAGCGCTCTTGCACAGCCTGCATTCCACGCACGTCTTTCATGGCTGTGAGTGCCGGGCCTTGCATGTCTACAGAGAGCCTGGGCATGACATCGCTGGCAGTCGCTATGCAAAGCACGCCTTCATTGCCCGGTTTGCCTGCATCAAGAATAAAGCCCGGGCTGCCGCTCATCCAGTCTGGAATGCGTACGGCTTGTTCAGCCGACACCAGTGTGCTGGTTTGCAAGGCGTTGGGCAGCAAACGCATGACTGTGCCTGCTGTATCGACGTAGTAGCAATACAGATGCGAAGCCTTGGAGACGGTCGCGGAAAGGAAGATTTGCTCGCCTTCGCTAAAAGCCGGTCGCACGCCCGCAGGCTGGGGATTTTCCAGCTGCAGATTAATGGTCCACGGCGCGGTGGAAGAACCTGCTGTCATGACCGCAGGGCGCATGCCATCAGCACTCCAGCCTATGCGGGCCAGGGTTCCGTCTTCGTTCAAGTCCACAAAGTTGCGCAATGCTGCTTCGTAGGTCGGGAAGGTGACGACTCCGCTGACCACGACGCCTTTGTCAGCCTGAAAACGGGCAATGGCTTCGCGCATGATGGGGTCGTTGGCACTCAGATTGCTCTGATTGGCGCTGAGGTAGCCACGGCTGATGAGCGAGGCGCGAACCAGATTCAGCTGGCCTGCTGCACCGCTTTCAACAAACCAGTCCCGCATCTGGCGCTGAAAATTGGGGTTGGTCTGGTCCAGCATCAGGCATTGCCAGTAAGGCACGCGCGCCCATTTGCCCACCAGTTCGATCATGGCCAGATCCACCAGCGTGCGTGTAGCGCCGCCCGTGCCCATGGCGTAATCGCGGCCCACATTGAAGCGCACGCCATAAGTGCCAATTCTGCCGGCCAGATCCACGCCATCTCCGCCGCCACCGATGACGACTTCATTGGCAGAGTCCAGCCCAGGAATGATGGTGCGAGTACGGAAGTCGCCAAGATGCGCTTCCAGGGCGACAACGGTTGCAGTATTGCTTTTGCTGTAGCCTATATCGACTCGTTCACCCGAAACACCCGCAGTATTGCGCTGGCTGGCGACGTTTTGATCCACAAATGCAATAGCACCGGACACATAGAGTGCAGGCCGCTGCAGCTGCATCTGGTTGTTGTTGAGCAAGATGGTGGTCAGGTTCTGAACCGTGTCCTGACGGGCAATGTCGACTTCATAGTCCACATAGCGGAAAGCATTGCTCAGGCGGGACATCTGAGACAGCGATGTGACCACCATGTCCTTGACGGCAACGGGTACCTTGCCCGAGTAGTCGTAGAGCTGCTTGCTGCTGATCAGGGTTGTGGGCAGTTCTGCGGCTCGCAGCATATGGTCCATGCAGCTGAGCGATTCAGAAAAACTCGAAATCGAGCGAACCGGCCTGACGACAGGACGGTTCAGAGTAGAGGCACTTTCATGAGCTTGGGCATGTCGGCGAGGGTCAAGCTGTCCGCAGCCAGTGACACTCAATATAGTGAGCAAACCTGCCAGAGACCATGTACCCATGGATTGGCATTTGCGCATGAATTTCCCGCCCCCTAATGCCACCTTCTCCACTGCTTGGTGTTTCATGATGACCTCTTGTTTATTGAGTTATGCCCGAACCAGTGCCTCGGCAGTCATGAACGCTATGCAAATCCAGAGCGCACCTGGCGCTGATTTCAGTTGCAGATATTGATCACGTCTCCGCGCAAGACCACGACTTGCTCGTTGTTTGTCAAACCTTTTGGTGCACTGACACTGCCAATGGACTGATAGCAGGTGGTTTGTGTGCCATTGGTCTGCACGGACTGGACAACGTCTTTTTCTGTTTTGACCTGGCCGAGATTGGCGCTATAGGCTTTGGCTGTGTAGCGGCTGACCTTGGCGGCGGCATCGTCAGGCATTGTTTGCACGTACTGAATGCTGGTTGATCGTGTCGCTACAGCGGTAGGCATCTGTAAATAGGTCACGCGACCACTGATGGCCACTGGGTCTTCGCCGGGGGCGGCCCAGCTGGCAATAGATATCAATGCCGCAATGAGGACACTGAGATTGCGAATGATGGAGATCATGACAGCCTCCTGACTGATGCCCGTGAATGGGCTGACCATGCCCGGGAATGAAATGCTGCAACTCAACCAACTCCATGCGGAGCTGGTTGAGTTCGCACTTGCTGGTTTAATGGGATGCAAGCTTGTATGGACCGCAGGCAGGGCCTACGCAAACGACTGCTGGGGGATCGCAGGAGTCGTTGGAGGCAATGTTCTGATAGGCGTGTGCATAAGAGCCTGTTGCCAGGTTAGCCAGCAGAGCGCCATTGCTGATGCTTGTGCTTTGCTTGGAAAGGCCAGAGACCGTGACCTTGCCGTAGTTGGAGGACATGTTCTGCACTGCAACGGTGTTGGCGCCCTTGGCTGTATTGGTGACAGAGGTTGATCCACCGCTGATACCTACGCCTTGCTCGCTTCTGCCGGTGATAGTGATATCACCCATATTGCTGGCCGCATTCTGGTAGGCCAATGCTCCGTCGTCGCAATTTGGGCCTGAGCACCTGTTGCTGGTGCTGTCAGCGCTATTTTTGAGCGTGGCATTGCCAGTGATGTAGACGCTTTGATATGAGCCGCCAAGGACGTTGGGGTTAACGGCTACGTGGCCAACGTTGGATGCCAGGTTCTGTACAGCGACATCACCTGCAGACTTGGCCTCATTGGAGACTTTGGCCCCTTCAAGAACTGCTGTCTGTACAGATGTTCCGCCGATCGATACACCACCTTTGTTGGAGGCAATGTTTTGATTGGCGTAGGCATGGGAGTTAGCCGTGTTATCAACTTTACCGCCATTGACGGAAGCAGTTTGCGTGGAGGAACCACTGATCGTGATCGTGGAGACTCCTGTGGAGCCAGTGGCCATGGCGGCAGTTGCGACAAGACTCAGAGCAAAAAAAGCAATCGATTTCATGATAAAGCTCCCCATCAAAGTTGAAATTACCTCCAGCCACAGTGGCAAAAGGTAGAGCCTGCACAGCTGACGCCGCTTGTTTTCGGCTGGCTTGTTTGCGCTCAATTCCAGTTTCGTGGGGAAGTTCCATCTCTGAAATCACCTGCCAGAGCTACACCGCTGGCAGCACACGAGAACCCCCGAATTTTTTAAACCTGCCTTTGAGAGGATGTTTAAAACTGAAACATAAGGTGGTTTTATTGTCGGTAGTGAGTATTTGTAACCGCCGCAAGAGTTGTAATTTGTTATTTATTTTTTCAATCAATCTCGTACTGTTCAGGTGCGGATGACTATTCTTTGCAATCTATTTTTTTTAATTTTTGCGGGGTGTAACGATGAATTTATTCAAAACGGGAGCGGACTCTGTTGCAGATGCAAGTAAAAGTGCAGAGTCAGATGGGGGGAAAGATGGTGTTTTTGATGTCTTCTACAACCCGCCAACCATATGGCCATCATTTCTTGTCGGTCAGCGTGGGTGCCCGGTTCGGGTGGCGATTGTGGATGCCGATGCGCACTTCACGAATGTGCTGCAGCAGGAATTGACGCAGGACGAGCGTGTCGAGATTGTCGGCAAGGCCCAGAGCCTCAAGGATGGAAAACGCCTGTGCCGAAGTCTCGAATTCGATGTGCTGCTGCTGGACGTCAATCTGGCCGATGGTTCGGGGTTTCAGCTTTTGAGCTACATGCAATTGCACAAGTCTTCGGCTCAATCCATCGTGGTGACCGCTATGGACCAGGATGAAAACGTGATCAAGGCCTTGGAAATGGGAGCCGCAGGCTATCTGGTCAAGCATTCATGGTTTGGAAACTCCGCTCAGGCGATTTTGCAGGTAGCTAACGGAGGCGCTGCAATTGCGCCCCACGTTGTCAAAAGGTTGATAAAGAGCTTTGATGCCCGGATCCATGAACTGCGCGGCCACTTGGGTGAAAAGCCCAAGCTTGCCGAGCGACTGTCCGAAAGAGAGAAAGACATTCTGCGTATGGTGGCAGGAGGCTATACCAGCGCAGAAATTGGCAGAAAGCTCGATATCAGCGGCTTGACGGTCAATACGCATGTCAAGAATATCTACCGCAAGCTGCAGGTCAGATCCAGGGCGCAAGCTGTGAATCACGCCTCCATCTTTGGAATTCTCTGAATACAGTCTCAGTTCGCTATCGCGTGCAGAGGAATATCTTTGTCCTCTGCCAGTTGCATCAGCAGGGCGCAGCTTTGGCGGGCCATGAACTGCGCCACGGCATCATGCGTGGCTGCGCTGCGCATATCGGCAGCGGAAGAATCCACCAGACCCACAGCTGCGCACAGGCGCTGCGCAAAATGCGGCTCCAGCGCTGCCACGGCCACAATGCCATCCGCGCACGGATAGATGCGGTAGCCCGCATGTGCGCCGCCCACATCGCCCGTGGGCTGGGTCAGCCCCCAGTGCCAGGGCAGGGCCAGCCACTGCGCAGCCTGGGCCAGCCCCACTTCCTTGCAGACACCTTTGCCGCTGCGGCTGCTGATCAGCACGGCTTGCAAAACGGCTTCGCTGGCCATCAAGGCTCCCGCCATATCGGCAAACAGACTAGGGGGCAGGGCGGTGCTGTGCACCAAGCCGGCTTCGGCCTGATAGGTCAGGTCATGGCCGGGCACGTCGGCCAGCGGGCCTTCGCTGCCCACGACGCGAATCAGTGACAGACGCGGGTAGCGCTGCTGCAGCGCTTCCCAGCCCAGCCCGAGCTTGTTGAGCGCCGAGGGTCGAAACGAGGTCAGCAGCACATCGGTTTGCGCCAGTTGCTCGTGCAGCAGTGCCTGACCGGCTTCGGTCTTGAGGTCGGCCTGCATGAGCTTGACGCCCTGATGCATCTGCGCAAAGGCACCGGGGCAGTACAGGCCCATGGGATCGGCTCCACCACCGCCCGGTGCCATTGGTTCGAGTTTGTGGCAGTCTGCGCCCATGCTGGCGCAGCGCCACAGGGCTGCAGGGCCGGGCAGGTTGAGTGCCAGGCTGAGAATGCGTGTGCCTTGCAGAGGCAGAAAGTCTGTGGCTGAACCGGTCATGGGCTTTGTCTCCGTGGTTTTGCTTCCGTTGTAGTGCATGGGCCGGGCAAAGACTGCCACTTTCAGGACAGTCTGTTGCGCCATGGCTGGCACCAATGGCTCTTGCTCTGTGGCAAGCTTGCTCTCTCTGTAGAACAACATCTCCATCGAGGTGCAGGTGTTTGATTGTGATGCGTCGACGCACGCTTTTATCTCTGGGTGGCGCTGCTGTGGCGGCATCCGGGGGCTGGATGGCTTATTCCATGACCTCTGTTTCCAACTCCGTACTGCCAGAGCATCTGCTGCAGCAACTCAAGCCCTCACCACGCATGCCTGTGATGTTTGTGGGGCATGGCAGCCCCATGAATGTGATCGAGGACACGCGCTGGCGTCAAAGCTGGAAGGCGCTGGGCCAGGAGCTGGCGACCAAGGGCATTGCGCCGCAGATGATTCTGTGCATTTCCGCCCATTGGCTGACCGAGGACCACTGGGCGCTGACCGGCATGGCGCAGCCGCGCACCATTCATGACTTTGGCGGCTTTCCGCAGGAGCTGTTTGCCCAGCAATATCCAGCCCCGGGCGCGCCTGAAGTGGCTAAGACGCTGGCGGGCGAGCTGTATTCGACGGTCGATGGCAAGCCTTTGCTCGTCGATCATGAATGGGGCTTTGACCATGGCACCTGGTCGGTGCTGCTGCCCATGTTTCCCGAGGCCAAAATTCCGGTCCTGCAACTGAGCATGCCTTACGCCCAGGCGCCTGAAAAGCACTATGAACTGGGCTTGCAGCTGCGCGCCTTGCGTGACCGTGGCGTGCTGATTGTGGGCAGCGGCAATGTGGTGCACAACCTGCGTGCTTTGCGCCGCGAGGTGGCGGATAACCAGGCGTTTGACTGGGCGCTGCAGTTTGATGCCGATGTGCAGCAGCGCTGGGCCAGTGGCAATCTGGCGGATTTGAGCAACTTCCTGGAATGGGGCCCGCAGGCGCGACTGGCGCACCCCACGCATGATCACTATCTGCCCATGCTGTACTCCGCAGGCGCTGTGCTCGAGGGTGAAGCGCCACGTGTCTTCAACGATGCGTTTCAGTATGGTGCGCTGTCCATGCGCTCGGCCATCTGGGGGCTGCAAGGCTGATTTTTGATGAAAACAGCCTCTAGTCTATATATTAGATAGGCTTGTAGCTATCAAAATTATAGTATGCGAGCAGCGGATTAAAAGTCCGTTGCACCCATGAAAAAGGGCTGCATCTGCAGCCCTTTGTTCTGGATAGGCTCTAAAGCCTGGATCACAGACTTAGATCACCGCAGCGATGGCCTTGCAGACATAGTCGATGTTCTTGCTGTTCAGCGCAGCCACGCACATACGGCCGGTGTCAGTGCCGTACACGCCGAATTCGGAGCGCAGGCGAACCATTTGCTCCTTGGACAGGCCAGAGTACGAGAACATACCGATCTGGGTGGTGATGAAGGACATGTCTTGCTTGACGCCAGCAGCCTTCAGACCGTCCACCAGCTTTTGGCGCATGGCCTTGATGCGCACGCGCATCTCGCCCAGCTCAGCTTCCCACTGAGCGCGCAGCTCGGGGTTGTTCAGCACGGCAGCCACCACAGCGCCGCCGTGTGTGGGAGGGTTGGAGTAGTTGGTGCGAATGACGATCTTCAGCTGCGACAGCACGCGGGCAGCTTCTTCCTTGTCGTTGGCCACCACGGACAGGGCGCCCACGCGCTCGCCGTACAGGCTGAAGCTCTTGGAGAAGGAGGTGGACACAAAGATGTTCAGGCCAGCGGCCACGAACTTGGCGATCACGGCGCCGTCTTCGGCCAGACCGTGACCAAAGCCTTGGTAGGCCATGTCCAGGAAGGCGACCAGACCCTTGGCCTTGACCACTTCAATGACCTTGTCCCACTGAGCGGCAGTGATGTCGTAGCCGGTGGGGTTGTGGCAGCAGGCGTGCAGCACCACGATGGTGCCAGCCGCAGCAGCGTTCAGGTCGGCCAGCATGCCATCGAAGTTGATGGAGCGGGTGGCTGCGTCGTAGTAGGCATAGGTGCCCACTTCAAAGCCAGCGTTGGTGAAGATGGCCTTGTGGTTTTCCCAGCTGGGGTTGGAGATCAGCACCTTGGCGTTGGGGCTGATCTTCTTCAGGAAGTCGGCACCAATCTTCAGGCCACCGGTGCCGCCCACGGCTTGCACGGTGGACACGCGGCCGGACTTGACGACATCGGAGTCAGCGCCGAAGACCAGAGCCTTCACGCCGTTGTCGTAAGCAGCAATACCGTCGATGGGCAGGTAACCACGGGCCGTGGGCTTTTCCATCATGGCTTTTTCAGCGGCTTGCACGCATTGCAGCAGGGGCAGCTTGCCGTTGTCGTCGAAGTACACGCCCACGCCCAGGTTCACTTTGTTGGGGTTGGTGTCAGCAGCAAATTGCTCGTTTAGACCCAGAATAGGGTCGCGGGGGGCCATTTCGACGGCGGTAAACAGAGACATGAAAATATCCTTGAGGGATGGAAATAAGTCAGGTCACCCCCAGCTACTGCTCCGAGCGCGCATCTTCGATCTCTGCCTGGGCAGATGAGCGAAAAAAAGCATCAGCCTAGGTTAGGCTTGAGGGTAGGTCTGCCATTCTACTCCGCGCTTACCCTATGCGCCATGGACATGACATCATGCAAGAACAAGATATGACTGCTGAGCCGCAAGGCCGCTTTGTGACGTACCCGGACTCGCCTTTCGAGCTGTTCCAACCCTATCCCCCTGCAGGTGATCAGCCCACGGCGATCGAGCAATTGGTCGAAGGTGTCAATGACGGCGAGTCCTTCCAGACACTGCTGGGCGTTACGGGCTCGGGCAAAACCTTCACCATGGCCAATGTGATTGCACGCCTGGGTCGGCCTGCCATTGTGTTTGCCCCCAACAAGACGCTGGCTGCACAGCTGTACTCCGAGTTCAGAGAGTTTTTCCCCAAAAATGCGGTCGAATACTTCGTCAGCTACTACGACTACTACCAGCCCGAAGCCTATGTGCCCCAGCGCGATCTTTTCATCGAAAAGGACAGCGCGATCAACGAGCACATTGAGCAAATGCGCCTGTCCTGCACCAAAAGCATCATGGAGCGGCGCGATGTGATCATTGTCGCCACGGTCTCCGCCATTTACGGTATTGGCGAGCCCGAGAGCTACCACCGCATGATCATGACGCTGCGCACGGGTGACACGTTGAACCAGCGCGACGCGATTGCGCAGCTGATTCGCATGCAGTATCAGCGCAATGATCAGGACTTCAGCCGTGGCACGTTCCGTGTACGCGGCGACACAATTGACGTATTCCCGGCCGAGCATTCCGAGCTGGCAGTGCGCATCGAGCTCTTTGACGATGAAGTCGAGAGCCTGCAACTGTTCGACCCGCTCACCGGCCGCGTGCGCCAGAGCATTCCGCGCTTTACCGTCTACCCCAGCAGCCACTACGTCACGCCGCGCGACAAGGTGCTGGTGGCGGTGGAGACGATCAAGGAAGAGCTGGCCGAGCGTCTCAAGCAACTGGTGGGCATGGGCAAGCTGGTCGAAGCCCAGCGGCTGGAGCAGCGCACGCGCTTTGATCTGGAAATGCTCAGCGAAGTGGGACATTGCAAAGGCATTGAGAACTACACACGGCATTTGTCCGGCTCCAAGCCCGGCGACCCACCCAGCACGCTGACCGACTATCTGCCGCGCGACGCCATCATGTTTCTGGATGAAAGCCACCAGATGATCGGCCAGCTCAACGCCATGTATAACGGCGACAGGGCGCGCAAGACCACGCTGGTGGAATATGGCTTTCGCCTGCCGTCTGCACTGGACAACCGCCCGCTCAAGTTCGAAGAGTTCGAGCAGCGCATGCGCCAGGTCGTATTTGTCTCCGCCACGCCTGCAGACTATGAAAAGACCCATACCGGTCAGGTCGTGGAGCAGGTGGTGCGCCCCACAGGTCTGGTGGACCCCGAGATCGAAGTGCGCCCGGCCATTCATCAAGTCGATGATGTGCTGCAGGAAATCCGCCAGCGTGTGGAGCTGGAAGAGCGCGTGCTCATCACCACGCTGACCAAGCGCATGGCCGAGCAACTGACCGAGTATCTGACCGACAACGGCGTCAAGGTGCGCTATCTGCACTCCGACGTTGATACGGTGGAGCGTGTGGAGATCATCCGCGATTTGCGCCTGGGTGCGTTTGATGTGCTGGTGGGCATCAACCTGCTGCGTGAAGGTCTGGATATTCCCGAAGTCTCACTGGTGGCGATTCTCGACGCTGACAAGGAAGGTTTTCTGCGGGCCGAGCGCAGCCTGATTCAAACCATTGGCCGCGCGGCGCGTAATGTTCATGGCAAGGCGATTTTGTACGCCGACCGCATCACGGACTCCATGAAAAAAGCGATTGGTGAGACCGAGCGTCGCCGGGCCAAGCAAACGGCTTTCAACGAGGCAAATGGCATTGTTCCCAAGCAGATTGTCAAGAGGGTGAAAGACCTGATTGATGGTGTTTACAGTGAAAAAAGTGGCAAGGAGGCTGATCGCCTGCAAGACCAAGCCCTACAGCAGGCGCGTGTCGAGGATATGTCGGAGAAAGACATCGCCAAGGAAATCAAGCGTCTTGAGAAACAGATGCTTGAGCATGCAAAGAGCCTTGAATTCGAGCAGGCGGCCCGTGTGCGCGACCAGCTTTCGCTGCTGAAACAGCAGCTTTTTGGTGCCGCGCCGTAAGCCTTTTTCCTTGATGCTGTCGGCCTTATTACGTGAGCACACGCTGTTACCCGACAAATTTAATGGGGAATGTGATATACTCGCCTCAAACACTCAACAACAAACTTCCCTCACAGAAGGGCTCTGAACCTAAATACAGGACGGAGTAAGGGCGGAGACTGTGCTTGCCTAGATGAAGCGTAACCAGGCAAGTGTTTCTGTAACGAACAATCCTGACTGAAGGAGCTCGTATGCGTCTTACGACCAAAGGCCGCTTTGCGGTCACCGCGATGATCGACCTGGCCCTGCGCCAGAACAATGGCCCTGTGACTCTGGCTGCCATCAGCCAGCGTCAACAGATTTCGCTGTCCTATCTGGAACAGCTCTTCGGCAAGCTGCGTCGCCATGAACTGGTGGAATCCACCCGTGGCCCCGGCGGCGGCTACACCCTGGCCCGCAAGGCCACAGACATCACTGTCGCTGACATCATTGTCTCGGTGGACGAACCTATCGATGCCACGCAATGCGGCGGCAAGGAAAACTGTCTGGGCGAAGCTGGCCGCTGCATGACGCACGAGCTGTGGGCCGCACTGAACCAGCGCATGGTGGAGTTCCTGGACTCCGTCACTCTGCAAAAGCTGGTGGACGAGCAACTGGCCAAGGGCATCCAGATTGAGGACAAGCCCGTGGTGCGCCGTGCCATCTCGACCGCTCCCGTGGTCAAGCCTATCCGTGTGAACGCCCCTAACTCGGTGTTCGCTCTGGGCAACGCTTTCGCCAAGTCCTGATGTGTGCGCCGCAGAGCCGGGACGCAAGTCTGGCTTGAAGCGGCAACCTCGGGCGGCTTGAAAGCTGTCTCCTTTTGTCAGGACAGGGTGGCATGCATGGCTGTGCGGCATGCGCCTTCGTCCGGGTGACACCTTCGGGTGCATCGATTTCCTCACGATTTGTCAGCCAAGAATTAGACGAGCCAGTCATGGACATGACCCCGCACTTTCCCATTTATCTCGACTACGGCGCCACCACACCCGTGGATCCTCGCGTAGCCGACGCCATGATCCCCTGGCTGCGTGAGCATTTTGGCAACGCAGCCTCGCGCAGTCACGCCTGGGGCTGGGAAGCCGAAGAAGCTGTCGAGAAGGCTCGCAAGCAAGTGGCTGACCTGATCGGCGCCGACCCGCGCGAAATCGTCTGGACCAGCGGTGCCACCGAGTCCGACAACCTGGCCATCAAGGGCGCAGCGCACTTCTACCAGGGCAAGGGCAAGCACCTGATCACCGTGAAGACGGAGCACAAGGCTGTGCTGGACACCATGCGTGAGCTGGAGCGCCAGGGTTTTGAAGTCAGCTATCTGGACGTCAACGAAAACGGTTTGCTGGATCTGGAAGTGTTCAAGGCAGCGATTCGCCCTGACACCATCCTCGCCAGCGTGATGGCGGTGAACAACGAAATCGGTGTGGTTCAGGATCTGAACGCCATCGGCGCCATCTGCCGCGAAAAAGGCATCATCTTCCACGTGGACGCAGCGCAGGCCACGGGCAAGATCGAGCTGGACATGCAGACCATGCCCATCGACCTGATGAGCCTGGCATCGCACAAGACCTATGGCCCCAAGGGCATTGGTGCGCTGTATGTGCGCCGCAAGCCCCGTGTGCGCCTCGAAGCACAAATGCACGGCGGTGGTCATGAGCGTGGTATGCGCTCGGGCACTCTGGCGACGCACCAGATCGTTGGCATGGGCGAGGCTTTCCGCATTGCCAAGGAAGAGATGCCCAAGGACCTGGCCCACGCACGTGCACTGCGTGATCGCCTGCTCAATGGCCTGAAGGATCTGGAACAGGTTTTTGTGAACGGCGACATGGAGCACGGCGTGCCTCATTACCTGAACATGAGCTTCAACTTCGTCGAAGGCGAGTCGCTGATCATGGGTATCAAGGGGCTGGCAGTGTCCTCCGGCTCGGCTTGCACCTCGGCCAGCCTGGAGCCCAGCTATGTGCTGCGCGCCCTGGGCCGCAGCGATGAACTGGCTCACAGCTCGCTGCGCATGACTTTTGGCCGTTTCACGACCGAAGAAGAAATTGACTACGCGATCAAATCGATCCGCGAAAACGTGTTGAAGCTGCGTGAACTGAGCCCCCTGTGGGAGATGTACAAAGACGGCATCGACATCAGCTCTATTCAATGGGCTGCACACTAAGCACAGATTACAAAGAGTTCAAGAGGTAGACACCATGGCTTATTCTGAAAAAGTTGTTGACCACTATGAAAACCCTCGCAACGTGGGCTCGTTCGACAAGGGCGATGACTCCGTGGGCACGGGTATGGTGGGCGCTCCTGCCTGCGGCGACGTGATGAAGCTGCAGATCAAGGTCAACCCCGCTACCGGCGTGATCGAAGATGCACGCTTCAAGACCTATGGCTGTGGCTCCGCCATTGCCTCGTCTTCTCTGGTGACCGAATGGGTCAAGGGCAAGACGCTGGACGAAGCAGCGGCTCTGAAGAACAGCCAGATCGCTGAAGAGCTGGCTCTGCCTCCCGTCAAGGTGCACTGCTCCATCCTGGCTGAAGATGCTATCAAGGCTGCAGTGAACGACTATCGCGCTAAGCGCACTGCTACTACGGAAGCCTGAGGCCATGGCCATCTCGATGACTGAGGCGGCAGCCCGTCACGTGAACCGCTATCTCTCGCGTCGCGGCAAGGGTGTGGGTGTGCGTCTGGGCGTCAAGACCACGGGCTGCTCTGGCCTCGCATACAAGCTGGAGTATGTGGACGAGGTGCTGCCTGACGATGTGGTGTTCGAAGAGCATGGCATCAAGGTGCTAGTGGACCCCAAGAGCCTGGCTTATATCGACGGTACCGAGCTGGACTTTGTCCGCGAAGGCCTGAACGAGGGCTTCAAGTTCCATAACCCCAATGAGCGTGATCGTTGCGGGTGTGGTGAAAGTTTTCGCATCTAACCCCCTGAGGCGCTCCGCGCCTTCCCCCAAGGGGGGACGACGCCCTCGCCGCGAGGCGGCTCTTGCTCGGCGTCTCTCACATGGTTTGCGCCAGTCTTTGAGGCACTAAACAACAAGGCCGCCGTAGCTATGCTCACGGCGGCTTTTTACTTTGAGCGTTTCATTCAATGAATCTGCAATCTGACGACTTTGAATTGTTTGGCCTGCCGCGCCAGTTTGCGCAGGAGCGCAGCCAGATCGATGCCCGCTGGAAGGAACTCCAGCGTGAAGCGCATCCTGACCGTTTTGCGGCGCAGGGCGCGGCGGCTCAGCGTGTGGCCATGCAATGGTCGGTGCGCATCAATGAGGCGTATCAGCGTCTCAAGGACCCGCTCAAGCGCGCCGCCTATCTGTGTGAACTGTCTGGTGCACCCGTGCGTGCCGAGGACAACACGGCCATGCCCACGGCATTTTTGATGCAGCAGATGGAGTGGCGCGAATCTCTGGAAGAGGCGTCTTCTGCGGCTGAGCTGGATGCGTTGGACGATGAGGTCATGAGCGCCAAAAAGCGCATGCTGGCCGAATGTGGCCGGCTGCTGGATGACGCCCGCGATGCCGCTGCTGCCGTGCAGCAGGTGAGAGCCCTCATGTTTGTTGCGCGATTTGCCGAGGATGTGGAGCGCAAGCGCGAGCAACTGGGACAATAAGAGCCAGAGCATCGTTCCTGTGCACGGGCGCAGGGCCGTAACCCATCTTGAAAAGGCCAGTCATGCTGGCCTCTGATATTTCAAAAGAAGAATTTCATGGCGCTTTTGCAGATTTCCGAGCCTGGTCAATCTCCTGATCCGCACCAGCGGCGCATTGCCGTCGGTATCGATCTGGGAACCACGCATTCGCTGGTGGCTTCCGTGCGCAATGGCGTGGCCGAGTGCCTGCCTGATGCCGAGGGCCGTGTGCTGCTGCCTTCGGTGGTGCGCTACATGGAAGGCGGTCGCCGCCAGATCGGTTTTGACGCCAAGGCAGCGCAGGCCGCCGATGCGGCCAACACCATCAGCTCGGCCAAGCGCTTCATGGGCCGTAGCCTGGCCGATATCGAATCGCCCGAAAAGCTGCCCTATCACTTCAAGACCGACGGCGACAGCAGCGTCATCACGATCAATACCGTGGATGGTGCCAAGACGCCCATCGAAATCAGCGCCGAGATTCTGGCCACGCTGCGTTTTCGTGCCGAAGACACGTTTGATGATGATCTGTATGGGGCCGTCATCACCGTGCCGGCGTACTTTGATGATGCCCAGCGTCAGGCTACCAAGGATGCGGCCAAGCTGGCTGGCATCAACTTGCTGCGCCTGATCAATGAGCCCACCGCGGCAGCGATTGCCTATGGTCTGGATAACGCTGCCGAAGGCGTCTACGCTGTGTACGACCTGGGTGGCGGCACCTTCGATATCTCGGTGCTGCGCCTGTCGCAAGGTGTGTTTGAAGTGATCGCTACCGGCGGTGACTCGGCTCTGGGTGGTGATGATTACGACGACGTTCTGGCCGCCTGGGTGGCAGAGCAGACCGGCACGCAGCTGCAAAGCGCGGCCGACAAGACCATCTGGCGCATTGCTGCGCGCAATTGCAAGCAGGCACTGACAGATGCAGAAACTGTAGCGTTCAGCGCAGATATATCCTTGGGTACAGTCACTTTTGACGTCAAACGCGAAGATTTCTACGCCGCAACGGAAGCGCTGACGGCCAAGAGCCTGTCCGCCGTGCGTCGTGCGCTCAAAGATGCCGATCTGAGCCGCGAAGACGTCAAGGGCGTGGTCATGGTCGGTGGATCGACCCGCATGCCGCAAATTCGTCAGGCCGTGGCCGATTTCTTTGGTTGCGAGCCGCTGACTAATCTCAACCCCGATGAAGTGGTGGCGCTGGGTGCCTCCATTCAAGCTAACCAGCTTGCGGGCAACAACACTGCTGGCGACTTGCTGCTGCTGGACGTGATTCCGCTGTCGCTGGGCGTGGAAACCATGGGTGGTCTGGCCGAGCGCATCATCACCCGCAACGAAACCATTCCCACGGCGCGTGCGCAGGACTTCACTACCTACAAGGACGGCCAGACAGCGCTGGCCATTCACGTGGTGCAGGGCGAGCGCGACCTGGTGGCAGACTGCCGTTCGCTGGCGCGTTTTGAGCTGCGTGGCATTCCCCCGATGGCCGCTGGCGCAGCGCGTATTCGCGTCACGTTCACGGTCGATGCCGATGGCCTGCTGGCCGTCAGCGCCAAGGAGCAGCTCAGCGGCGTCGAAGCGCATATCAACGTCAAGCCTTCGTACGGCCTGTCGGACGACGAAATTGCCAAGATGCTGCAGGATGGCTTTGCCACGGCGCAGGAGGACATGAAGGCCCGCGCACTGGTTGAAGCGCGTGTGGATGCCGATCGCATGCTGCTGGCGACGCAAAGCGCGCTCGATGCAGACGGCGATGTGCTCAGCGGCGAGCAGCGCGACAGCATCGATGCGCTGATGGCCGCGCTGCGCGTGGCTGCGACCAGTGATGATGCCGCCGTGGTTGAAGCCGCCACGCAGGCGCTGGCCCATGGCACCGAGACCTTTGCGGCCGAGCGCATGAACCGCAGCATTCAGAAGGCCCTGGCAGGCAAGGACCTCAATTCCATTTAATTCATAAGCAGAACAATGCCCATCATCAAAATTCTTCCCCACGCCGAGTACTGCCCCGAAGGCAAGGAAATTGAGGCTCCCGTTGGCACTTCGATCTGCGAAGCCATGCTGGATAACGGCGTCAATATCGAGCATGCCTGCGATATGAGCTGCGCCTGCACGACTTGCCACGTGATCATCAAGGAAGGCTTTAATTCGCTGAACGAAGCCGAGGAAGAAGAGGAAGACCTGCTGGACAAGGCCTGGGGCCTGCAGCCACAGTCGCGCCTGTCTTGCCAGGCGATTCTGGCGCGCGAGAATGTGACGGTGGAGATTCCCAAATACTCCATTAACCACGCGAAAGAGAATCACTAACCCCTGAGGCGCTGCGCGCCTTCCCCTTTCTCTACGCGCTGTGCGCTAGGGAAGGGGACGATGCCTTCGCCGCGAGGCGGCTCTTGCTCGGCATCCTGGCTTGGTCTGCGCCAGTATTGTCGGGTCGCTCATGGAGAAAAATTGAATGTCGCGCCAAATTGTTCTGGATACGGAAACGACGGGTTTGTCGGCCATTGATGGCGACCGCCTGATCGAGCTGGGCTGTGTGGAGCTGGTCAATCGCAAGCTCACGGGCAATAACCTGCATCTGTATTTCAACGCCGGTCGTGACAGTCACCCCGATGCGTTGCGCGTGCACGGCATCACTACGGAGT
The DNA here is from genome assembly GCF_003569915.1 of Comamonas testosteroni. Lineage (GTDB taxonomy): Bacteria > Pseudomonadota > Gammaproteobacteria > Burkholderiales > Burkholderiaceae_C > Comamonas > Comamonas testosteroni_D. The sequence continues at coordinate 39,154 of NZ_KZ984465.1, forward strand.
TTCTGGCCGACAAGCCGCGCTTTGAGGAAAAGATCGACGAGATCTGGGAATACCTGCAGGGCGCGGAGCTGATCATTCACAACGCGCCGTTTGACCTGGGGTTCCTCAACAACGAGCTCAAGCTGGCCAAGCGCCCGCCGCTCAAGCAATGCGTGGGCAATGTCATCGACACCCTGGTCATGGCCAAGGAGATGTACCCCGGCAAGCGCAACTCGCTGGACTCCCTGTGCGACCGCCTGGGCGTGGACAACACCAGCCGTACGCTGCACGGCGCTTTGCTGGATGCGGAGCTGCTGGCCGATGTCTACATCAACCTCACGCGCGGGCAGGATGCGCTTCTGATGGCCGAGGAGCCAGCAGAAGCCGCAGGCGCGATTGCCATGCCTTCGGTGGATTTGAGCTCCATCAAGCTGCCCGTTCTGCGTGCCAATGCGCAGGAGCTGGAGCTGCATGCGGATGTGCTCAAGCAGATGGATAAATCCAGTGGCGGCAAGACCGCCTGGCGCGGCTTTGAGCCAGAGGCGACCGTGCAGGGCTGATTTCACACCATAAAAAGCAGGGGCCTGAGTTTTCTCAGGCCCTTTTTCATGGCCCCATTGAAGCAACAGGCCGCCCCACTGCGCTTAAGTGGGGCGGCCTGTTACGTTTGCGGGCGGCAGATCAACCAACCAGGTGCTGACGGTAAACAGCGGGGCATGTTGAATGGGTTTGCAGCGTTGGTAGACCTGCTTCCATGGACTCAAGTGTGCATGTTGCAGTGCAGAAAAGGTTGCTTTAAATTCTGCAAATCCGCGCTTGCTACAGAATATTTTTCTGTCAGTGCGTAAAAAGCGATAAATTCCAGGTCATGGACACCTTGGATAAAAAGATTCTTTCTGCACTTCAGGCCAACGCACGCGCCAGCCTGCAGGACATTGGCGCGGCCGTGGGCCTGAGCGCATCGCCGTGCTGGGCGCGCATCAAGAAGATGGAAGAGGCAGGCGTGATCGAGGGCTATACCGTGCGCCTGAACCCGCAGGCGCTGGGGCTGGCCGATACGGTGCTGGTGATGGTGACGCTGGACAGCCACTCCGACAACACGCTGGAGAAATTTGGCGAGGTGCTGGCCACGATTCCCGAGGTGGTGGAGGCGCACCTGGTCTCGGGCGAGTACGACTATCTGCTGCGCATCGTGGTCAAGGACACGCGCGACTATGAACGGCTGCTGCGCGAGAAGCTCTACAAGATCAAGGGCATACGCCACAGCCAGTCCAGCTTTGTGCTGCGCACGCTGAAAAAAGCCGAGCTTCCGCTCGGCGTCTGATGATTTTCAGGCGGCTGCTTCTGCGGGGGCCGGAAAGCCGTTGCGCCCCGGAAACTCGGGCGCCAGCTGGCGCGCATTGGGCATCTTCAGCCACAGGCGCAGCATCTTGCGGCGCTGCTCCTGCGCCTCAAAGTCTTCAAAGCCATTGCGCGAGTGCAGCACGGCGTAGTTGTTGGCAAATTGCAGGTCGCCAGGCTCCAGCATCATGTCCAGCTTGAGTGCCGGGTCGTGAATCAGCTGGTCAAACAGGTCAAGCGCCTCGACTTCGACCTGTGACAGCGGCAACTGCCGAATTTCATGGCCCAGCTCGATGTACTGGCGCAGATAGCGGCAGCTGAGCTTGCCTTCGTGAAAGCTGAAGATGGGCGAGAGGCTGGGCTGGGGCTCGCACAGGTGCTCGAAATACCACTGGCGGTAGTACAGGCCCAGATATTCGGGGTGGGTGCGCAGAATCTCGTTGTAGATGGCGGCGACGCTGATCAGGCTGGACAGGCCGCCGCTCTTGGCCTTGCGCACGCACAGCAGGCCCACCACGTCTGACGGGTCCGAGTGGTAGGGCAGGTAGAGATTGGTTTCATAGACGCGCGTGGTCTTCTTGCTGGCGTCGCCCACATGCATGACCAGGCCCAGCAAGTCACCGCGCGGGTTCTGGCGCACGGGCTGACCCATGTGCAGGCCCAGGCCGTAGTAGACGATGTGGATGTCTTCGTCCGTATAGCGTTTGACCGGCAGGCCGCGCAGCACCAGAAAGCCTTTGCCGTTTTCCAGCTCGTCGGCGTGTGCTTTCAGGGCCTGTTGCACATGCTGAGGCAGTGGAAAGTCGTCTCGCCCGAAATTGGGAAAGTTCAGGCCGCGCTGTTTGACCTGGGCCAGCGCCGCATCGATGGCAGCAATGGTGTCGGCCGACAAGGGGTGAAGCCAGGAGGTGTCGCCTGCCAGATCGGCACCGCGCCACGCGGCAGGGCCGGTCAAAGGCTGCTTGAGGATGATGCTCATGTCGAAATCGCTCTGATGTCTATATGGAATATAGGGTTAATGCTTTTATTTTGATAGCAAACCCTGTGGTTTCATCCTAGCATGCACAGAGCCTGCACAGAGTCAGGAACGTGTCTGCAGCCCTCTTGGATGAGAAGGGCGGGAATGTCGGGATGAAGCCGTCCATAAAAAAAGAGAGGCACCAGGGCCTCTCTTCCCATCCAGGCTTGTGGCTCCGGATGTCGTGCGCGCAGTGGTGTGCCCACCGGCTTGTTATCTCTGGCTCATCAGTTGCCCAGGTTGCGAATCGCTTCCGGGGTGTATTGGCTGGGCTTGAGGTTGTCCTTGCCCAGGATTGGCGCCTTGGGGCGTTCCTGCACCAGGTTCATGCTGACGTAGGAGCCGGAGTTCAGGTCGTAGTAGAACGAGGTGCCGGCGTGCCACTTCTTGATGTCGTAGGCGTAGTAGTAGTTGATTTCGCCGTGCTGCCACAGCTGGCCGCGGGCATCGTAGAAATCACCCGAGACGGCGTGGCCCGTGTCCTCGTCGATGAACATCACGCGCTTGGAGTAGACATGGCGGTAGCCGGGCTTGAGCTTGCCTTCCAGCACCCAGACGCGGCGCAGCTCATAGCGGGTATAGGCGGGGTTGGGGTGGCCGGGCTTGAGCAGGTCGGCGTACTTGATTTGCTGGTTGATGCGGAAGGTGTTCGCGGGAATGAACATCTCGCGCTTGCCCTGCATGGTCCACTCATAGCGCTCGGAGCCGCCGTTGAACAGGCGCTCGGAGTCGATGGTGGCCTTGCCGCTGGTGCCGGGGGAGGGCTGGTCATAGCCGAACTCGGGCAACTGGCGCACGCGGCGTGTGCCGGGGTCGTAGTTCCAGGCCAGGCGCTTGTCGGTGCCGAAGTTCAGTGGCTCGATGGACAGAATCACGCCACCTTTTTCGCGCTCGGGCAGGATGGAGAAATTCGTCACATAGGCATATTTGCCCTCGTTGGGCTTGCCCAGGTTTTCCTTGGAGTCATAGCGGCTGAGCTGGATGTAGCTGGTGCGGCCCCAGGCAATATCGCCACCCGCGCCCACCAGTGCCATGTCACGCTCGACCTCTTCGGTGCTGGCGCGGCTGGGCATGAGGTTGTTCCAGAGCAGCTCCAGACCGGTCTTGGGGATGGGGAAGGGGATGGCACCCATGAAGCCCTTGACGCCATTGCCGTCGTTGACGACTTCAGCTTCCAGCGCATTGCGCTTGACCACGGCGCAGATTTCGTCGTCATAGCGGAAGTCGCGGTGGCCCGGGTAGACGGGGATGCGCATGGTGGTCGGGAATTTCTTGAGCAGCGCCTTCTGACCATCGCTGAGCTTGTCGCCATACTGCGCCATATTGGCGGCCGTGATCTCGAACAGCGGCTTTTCGTTGGCGTAGATGTCGGGCTGGAACTGGCCCACATGCTTGGTGAACTTGACGCCAGGCGGCACGCCCAGAATCTTGCCGGTGAAGGCGGGAATGCTGCCATCGGCATTGCCGGCCTTGACGGCGCCGGTGCAGGTCAGCTCCTTGCCCAGCTTGTCGGCTTCGGCGGCGGGAACCTTGGCAAAAGCCGTGCCAGCAGCCAGCAGGCCCAGGCTCAACGTGAGGGCGACGCTCAGTGTCTTTTGTTTCATGTCTCTTGTTTTCTATAGGGGAAGGCTCCTCCATTCTTCGGTGATTTGCCTAGGCAAGAATCGTCTAAGTTGACTACGGCATCTGTATGTATAGCTATCAATTTTGATGAGCATCAAAAAAGGCAGCGCCGTTGCCGACGCTGCCTTGGTGTATGAAGTCCGGGCTGACTTATCTGGAGCCGCGCAGATCCATGTCCTTGTACGAGACGATCTTGCTGCCCTTGGCCCATTTGTAGCCAAACCAGATGATCAGAAACAGTGGCAGGCCGATATAGGTGGCAATCGCGCCCACCCAGTCGATCTGGTCCTTCATCAGGTTCTCGTAGTTCTGGCCCAGCGTGATGATCAGGCACAGCACAAACGCAAAGATGGGACCGAAGGGGAAGGCCGCAGCCTTGTAAGGCAGCAGGTCCATGTTGTAGTTCTGAACCTCACAGCCCTTGCGGAAGCGATAGTGGCTGATCGCAATGCCCAGCCAGGCCACAAAGCCGCACATGCCGGAAAGGTTCAGCAGCCAGATGTAGACCACCTCGGGGCTGAAGATATTGGTCAGAAAGCACAGCGCGGCAATCACGGTCGTGGCCAGCAGTGCCATCAAGGGCACGCCGCGGGCGTTGACGCGGGCAAAAACCTTGGGTGCCATGCCTTGCTTGGCCAGGGCGTACAGCATGCGGGTGGAGGCATACATGCCCGAGTTACCGGCCGACAGCACCGAGGTCAGCACCACGGCGTTCATCACGGCCGCAGCGCCCAGCAGACCGGCGCGCTCGAACACCAATGTGAAGGGGCTGACCGCGATATCGCCCAGGTCGTTCTTGAGCAGCTTGGGGTCCGTATAGGGAATCAGCAGGCCGATGATCAGAATGGCGAAGACGTAGAACAGCAAAATGCGCCAGAACACCTTGCGCACGGCCTTGGGCACGCTCTTGGCCGGGTCTTCGGATTCACCGGCAGCAATGCCGATCAGCTCTGTGCCCTGGAAGGAGAAGCCCACCACCATGGCCACGCCGATCAGGGCTGCAAAGCCGCCCACAAAAGGTGCGTCTCCTGTGGTGAAGTTGGCGATGCTGCCCCAGACCCCATCGGGCGCGCCGCCCTGCAGGATGCCGAAGATCATCATCACGCCAATGGCGATGAAGACCAGTACCGTGGTGACCTTGATGGCGGCAAACCAGAATTCGGACTCACCAAAGCCGCGTGCCGACAGTGCGTTCAGCCCAAACATCAGCGCCAGAAACAGCGCGCTCCACAGCACGCCGTTGACATGGGGGAACCAGTAGGCCATGACCAGTTGCGCGGCCACTAGGTCCACCGCAATCGTCACGGCCCAGTTGTACCAGTAGTTCCAGCCCAGCGCGAAGCCAAAGCCTTCCTCCACATACTTGGCGCCATAGGTGGCGAACGAGCCGGAGACTGGCATGTGGGCGGCCATTTCGCCCAGGCTGGTCATCAGGAAATAGACCATCAGGCCCACGACCATATAGGCCAGCAGCGCGCCGCCAGGGCCCGCCTGCGAGATGGTGGCGCCAGAGGCCACGAACAGGCCCGTGCCGATCGAGCCGCCAATGGCGATCATCGACATATGGCGGGCCTTGAGGCTGCGGTGCAGGCCACCGCTTTCAGTTGTTGTTTGACTATCGCTCATGGAGGATGTTGGTTTTAGGCAGGACTTGAAGCCGTGCGAGATGTTGGCCTGAAGAGGCCAGCGCATCAGATATCAACGTTGTCCGCGTGATCGGCGATGACATGCATCGCCCGCAGCGGCTACAGACAGGGTGCAGATTGTGAGCGATTTGCGAAAGGCCTGTGCGCTGGGCCCTCGTGTTCAGCACCGCTGATAAATGCGAATTCGTCCAAGTGATTGATTTAATGCGGTTTATGCTTTTTTTGGGGTTTGCCGAATAAGATTTAAACCATCGTCAAATCGTCAGTTTTTACCCATAAACCAGAGGGTGTCTGGGGTTTCGTTTTTCGTTGTTTTATAGTTTTTTATAGTTAAAGTGTTTTATTTGTGTCGTTGATTTGACGTTATTGGGTGGCGATTAATACTGTCTATATAAAGAAAAAGCTGCCAGTCCTTAGAATATAAGGACTGGCAGCTTCTGTTTTGATAGCAAATAATGGCGCGGCTTTTAGCTCAGCAGCAAGGCATCGTCGGCCAGCTTTTCGCCGCGCACCTTCTCGAACATCTGCAGCAGGTCGGGCACATCCATCCTGGCGCGCTCTTCGCCGCTGACGTCCAGCACCACATTGCCCTGGTGCAGCATCACGGTACGCGTACCCACGTCCAGCGCCTGGCGCATGCTGTGCGTGACCATCATGGTGGTCAGCTTGGCTTCCTGCACGATGCGGGCGGTCAACTGCAGCACAAAGTCTGCCGTGCGCGGGTCCAGCGCAGCAGTGTGCTCGTCCAGCAGCAAAATGCGCGAGGGCTGCAGCGCGGCCATCAGCAGGCTCACGGCCTGGCGCTGGCCGCCCGAGAGCAGGCCGATGCGGTCGGTCAGGCGGTTTTCCAGGCCCAGGCCGAGTGTGGCCAGACGCTCGCGATACAGCTCACGGTTGGCAGCTTTCACGGCCTTGGACAGGCCACGGAAGTTACCGCGCTCATGGGCCAGGGCCATGTTTTCTTCGATGGACAGGTCCTCGCAGGTGCCTGCCATAGGGTCCTGAAACACGCGGGCCACCTGCTTGGAGCGGCTCCAGACAGGCATGCGCGTCATATCGATGCCGGCGATCTCGATCTTGCCCTTGTCCACGCTCTGGTCGCCCGAGACGCAGTTCAGAAAAGTCGATTTGCCTGCGCCGTTGGAGCCGATGACGGTGACAAATTGGCCGTCCGGAATGGACAGCGACAGGCCGCGCAGTGCGCGCGTTTCAATCGGCGTGCCGGGGTTGAAGGTGAGTTCCAGGTTTTGTGCGTTCAGCATGCTGTTTTCCTATCATTGGCTGAGGGCGCTGCCGTGTTTCATTGCGCAGTCCCTCGCGGGATGGCCAGCAAGGGCCGCCCCGCAGCAAAGGCCGTCGTCCCCTTGGGGGAGGCGGCCGAGCCGCTCAGGGGTTATTTTTTCTTCAGTTTCTTCTTGATTTGCGGAATCACGAGGGCGATGGTCACCAGCACGGCGGTCACCAGGTTCAAGTCCTGCGCCTTCAGGCCGATCGCATCGATGTTGAGCGCCGCAGCAATGAAGAAGCGGTAGACGATGGCACCAATCACCACCGCCAGCGTGGCCCAGATGATCTTGCGCGAAGGCAGAATGGTTTCGCCCACGATCACGGCAGCCAGACCGATCACGATGGTGCCAATGCCCATGGAGATGTCGGAGCCGCCCTGGGTCTGCACAAACAGCGCGCCCGCCAGACCGACCAGGCCGTTGGAAATGGCCATGCCCAGCAAAATCATCGCACCGGTGTTCACGCCCTGGGCACGTGCCATGCGGGCGTTGGAGCCTGTGGAGCGAATGGCCAGACCGCGCTCGGTGGCAAAGAACCAGTCCAGAGCCAGCTTGGCGACGATGACAAAGCCCAGCAGGATGAGAGGACGCATCACATAGTCGTCGATGTTGTCCGGCTGCAGCATGGTGAACAGCGTGGGTTCATTGATCAGCGGCACATTGGGGCCGCCCATGATGCGCAGGTTGACGGAGTACAGGCCAATCATCATCAGGATGGAGGCCAGCAGGTCCATGATCTTGAGCTTGACGTTGAGCCAGCCGGTGATGAAACCGGCGACTGCACCCGCCGCAGTACCAGCCAGCGTGGCCAGCCATGGGTTGGTGCCGTGGGCAATCAAGATGGCGCAGACGGCGCCGCCCAGCGGAAAGCTGCCATCGACCGTCAGGTCGGGAAAGCGCAGCAGACGGAACGAGATGAAGACGCCCAGCGCCACCAGGCTGAAAATCAGGCCAATCTCAATGGCACCGAGGATGGAAAATAAAGACATACAGAGAGCGACAGGCGCGGCAAACGTCTAAAAAAATCGGCAGGGCCATGTTGCCACGGCGCCTGCCGCTGTGCCGGTGCGGCAGCCCGCAGGGGCCGCAGCGCAGGCAACAGACTGTGGATTACTTCACCACGGTGGCAGCGGCCTTGACCAGAGCGTCAGACAGCTTCACGCCTTGCTTTTCGGCAGCACCGGGGTTCACGAACAGTTCCATCTTGGTGGAGACTTCGGGCTTGATGTCGCCAGCCTTCTCGCCCTTGAGGATACGCACGACCATGCGGCCGGTCTGCTCGCCCAGGTCGCGGTAGTTGATGCCGTAGGCAGCCACAGCACCGCGCTTGACGGAGTCGGTGTCAGAAGCCACCAGAGGAATCTTGGCGTCCTGGCCCACCTTGACCAGCGACTCATAGGCCGAGACCACGTTGTTGTCGGTGTTGGTGTAGATCACGTCCACCTTGCCCACCAGCGAGCGGGCAGCGCTCGATACGTCCACCGAGCGGGGAGCGGCAGCGGTCACCAGAGTCCAGCCCATCTTGGGCAGCAGGGCCTGCAGTTCCTTCACGACCACGGCGGAGTTGGCTTCACCGGGGTTGTAGACCATGCCGATGCGCTTGGCGCTAGGCACGACCTGCTTGACCAGATCCATCTGCTTGTCCAAAGCCAGCAGGTCGGACACGCCGGTTACGTTGTTCTTGGAAGGCTCCCAGCTGGGCACCAGCTTGGCGGCCACGGGGTCGGTCACGGCGGAGAACACCACGGGCACAGTCTTGGTCGAGGCGATCACGGCCTGTGCGGAAGGGGTGGCGATGGCCACGATGGCGTCGGGCTTGTCACCCACGAACTTGCGGGCGATCTGGGCGGCAGTGCCGGTGTTGCCCTGAGCGCTTTGGTACTGCCACTTCAGGCTCTTGCCTTCTTCGTAGCCAGCGGCCTTCAGAGCGTCCTTGACGCCATCACGCACAGCGTCCAGAGCGGGGTGCTCAACAATGGCGGTCACGGCCACGGACTTGGTATCGGCCGCATAGGCACCTGAGATGGCGGAAATTGCCAGGGCCAATGCACCCATGCGGGCCAAGGACAGCTGCTTCATGTGTTTCTCCAGCGTTTGTTGTGTAGTTCCAGATGGTGAATAAGACAGCTGCGTTTGGATACACAGCGCCTTGCGGCAAAGTCTACTGCACCGATCTGCCTGTCTCGTCGCTTCGGATAACCCGGTTTATCCCTATACGGCATTAGCCAAAAAATGGCATGAAAGCTGCGCAAAGCGGATATTTGGCGGATTAAGTGTGCAGTAACGTATGGAAAACATGCGCAATTTTGCGTCGTGCATGCCTCTATTGGTGCTGTGGTCTGCATTTTTCCTGCGTTGTGAGGGGTGGTGCAGGGCGTTTTAGTTCGATTTGCCTTGTTTTTGATCAGGCGCAGCAGGAGTGCCGACTTCGCTTGCGCTGCGCATTGAGCGGCGCCTGCACACAAATGCAATATTTTGTGCCGCTGCTGAATTTGCAGCACTGTCAGGCCTTGTGTCCAAACATGCAGCGCATGAAAAAAGCCTGCACGGGTGAGCCAGCGCAGGCTTTTGCAGAAGTGGCAGGTGCGAATTACATGCCGGAGTAGTTGGGGCCGCCGCCGCCTTCAGGCACCACCCAGACGATGTTCTGTGTGGGGTCCTTGATGTCGCAGGTCTTGCAGTGCACGCAGTTTTGCGAGTTGATCTGCAGGCGCTGCTTGGCCTTGTCGGATTCGTCCTCGACAAATTCATACACGCCTGCAGGGCAGTAGCGCTGCTCGGGGCCGGCAAACTTGGTCAGGTTCACATCCACGGGCACGCTGGCGTTCTTGAGCGTCAGGTGCACGGGCTGGTTTTCCGCGTGGTTGGTGCTGCTGATGAAGACGCTGGAGAGGCGGTCGAACGTCAGCTTGCCATCGGGTTTGGGATATTCGATGGGCGTGCACTCGGAAGCAGGCTTGAGGTAGGCGTGGTCAGGCTTGTTGCGGTGTAGCGTCCAGGGGATGTTGCCGCGCAGCACGAACTGCTCGAAGCCGTTCATGATGGTTGCCGTGGTCAGGCCCTTCTTGAACCAGGCCTTGAAGTTACGAGCCTTCCACAGCTCGTCGTACAGCCAGCTGTTCTCGAACGCGTAGGTATAGGCGTTCAGCTCGTCGTGCTGGCGACCCGCCACGATGGCGTCATAGGCGGCTTCCGCAGCCAGCATGCCGGTCTTGATGGCGGCGTGGCTGCCCTTGATGCGGCTGACGTTCAGGAAACCGGCTTCGCAGCCGACCAGCGCGCCGCCGGGGAAGACAAAGCGCGGCAGGCTGGAGATACCGCCAGCCGTGATGGCACGCGCGCCGTAGCTGATGCGCTTGGCGGGCTTGATGCCCTGGGCTTCATCGCCTTCCAGGTAGTAGCGGATGTTGGGGTGGGTTTTCCAGCGCTGCATTTCCTCGAAAGGAGACAGGTAGGGGTTGGAATAGTCCAGACCGGTGATGAAACCCAGCGTGACCAGATTGTCTTCCAGGTGGTAGAGGAAGGCGCCGCCATAGGTGTCACTCTTCATGGGCCAGCCAGCGGTATGCACCACCATGCCGGGCTTGTGGCGAGCAGGGTCGATTTCCCACAGTTCCTTGATGCCGATGCCATAGGTCTGCGGGTCGCGGTTGGCGTCCAGAGAGTACTTGGCGATGACCTGCTTGCCCAGGTGGCCGCGTGCGCCTTCGGCAAACACGGTGTACTTGGCGTGCAGCTCCATGCCCAGCTGGAAGTCGCCGGTGGGCTCGCCGTCCTTGCCCACGCCCATATTGCCGGTGGCAACGCCCTTCACAGACCCGTCTTCGTTGTAGAGCACTTCAGCCGCTGCGAAGCCGGGGAAGATTTCCACGCCCAGCGCTTCGGCCTGCTCGGCCAGCCACTTGGTGACAAAGCCCAGACGCACGATGTAGTTGCCTTCGTTGTGGAAGCACTTGGGCAGCAGCCAGTTGGGTGTGCGCACCGAGCTTTTCTCGCCCAGGAAGACCATGGCGTCTTCGGTCACGGGCTGGTTCAGCGGTGCGCCTTTTTCCTTCCAGTCAGGGATCAGCTCGGTCAAGGCGCGAGGGTCCATGATGGCGCCCGAGAGGGTGTGGGCACCGGGCTCGGACCCTTTTTCCAGCACGACGACGGAGACATCCTGGCCTTTTTCGGCAGCCAGTTGCTTGAGGCGGATCGCGGTGGCCAGCCCGCCGGGGCCGCCACCGACCACTACCACGTCATATTCCATGGCTTCGCGCGGGCCGAACTGGGCCAGGATTTCTTCGTTTGTCATCGGGAGAGTCTCGCTTGAATAATGAATAGGGAAAGCTGGCGTGTGCGGCCTGTTGCACCAGTGTTGCAAATTCCGCAATGCGGGGGATTCTATGCTGTGCTTTCAGCACGACCGTGCAGAACATGCGACAAGGTCGGCCCCCGTGTTGCGGCAAAGTCGATAGGCTAGTGCTCGCATCAGGAGGCGCCATCCTCCAAAGCAACTAGAGCGGGCTGAGTATGCAGAGTCAATAAAACCTAATGAATAAGGAGGCTGAGTGCTATGAAAATTGAGTTGCCTGAGAACAAAAAATTGGTCTATGAAACGCGCTTTGTCGTGCGCTGGGGCGATATGGATGCCATGGGGCATGTCAACAACACTCAGTATTTTCGCTATATGGAGACAGCGCGTATTGACTGGATGACGGGGGAGGGTGTGAATCCGTCGCCCGACGGTGAGGGGCCTGTCATCGTCAACGCCTTCTGCAACTTCTACCAGCAGCTCAGCTATCCGGACGAGGTATTGCTCAAGATGTATGTCAGCGATGCGGCGCGCACCACCTTCGAGAGCTGGATCACCATGGAGCGCGCAGCCAACCCGGGTGTGATTTGCGCGGCAGGTGGGGCCACGGTGATCTGGGTGGATTTTCCGCGCCAGAAGGCGACGCAACTGCCCGACTGGATGCGCTCGCGCATCATGGATTAATCAGCAAATAGGTAGATTGTTCGGAATTCCGAACTCATCGCCGGAACGATGTTCGGAAGACCGATGAACGTTATGCATAAAAGTATGGAGCAGATAAGCAAATCAAAGGTTTAGACCTGCCGATTGCATTGGCATGGTATGTGCTAAGTCACTGTGGACCGGGCTAGGCCCGGTTTTTTATTGCCTGCGCAAGGCGGCCAAAGCAATTTGGCGCAGGGCGGGCACGGACAACGCATACCAAGAATCCAACAATGAAATCCAATCGCCTGACCGTCATGGTGTTGCTCGCCATGGTTCTGGGTGTGATCGTGGGCTACCTGGTCCACATCTACGCAGGCTCGCCCGAAGCGGCCAAAGACATTGCCAGCTATTTCGGCATCCTCACCGATGTGTTTCTGCGCATGATCAAGATGATCATCGCGCCGCTGGTGTTTGCCACGCTGGTCGCGGGTCTGGCCAATATGGGCGACGCCAAGTCCGTGGGCCGAGTGGGTTCGCGCGCGCTGGGCTGGTTCATTGCGGCGTCGTTCTGTTCGCTGTTTCTGGGTCTGTTCTACGCCAATGTGCTGCAGCCCGGCCATGGCCTGAATGTGGAGCTGCCCACCAGCGCGGCGGGTCTGGAGCTTAAGACCTCGTCGCTGAACTTCAAGGATTTCATCACCCATGTCTTCCCCAAGAACATCTTTGAAGCCATGGCCACCAACGAGGTGCTGCAGATTCTGGTGTTTGCGCTGTTCTTCGGCATTGCGCTGGGCTATCTGAACCACCAAAAAAAGCACATGCTGGTGGGGCTGATGGAAGAGACCTCGCATGTCATGCTGCGTGTGACCGAGTATGTGATGCGTTTTGCGCCGTTGGGCGTGTTTGGCTCCGTGGCGGGCACGATTGCCACCCACGGTCTGGGCATGCTGCTGGTGTTTGGCAAGTTCCTGCTGGGCTTTTACATTGCGCTGGCGACCTTGTGGGTGCTGCTGACGATTGCGGGCTACATCGTGCTGGGCAAGGATGTGTTCCGCCTGCTGTCGCTGATCCGTGGCCCCTTGCTGGTGGGCTTTTTCACAGCCAGCAGCGAGTCGACCCTGCCCAAGCTGATGGAGCAACTGGAGAAATTCGGCGTCAAGTCCCGCATCACCGGCTTTGTGCTGCCTCTGGGTTATTCCTTCAACCTCGACGGCTCCATGATCTACACCACCTTCCTGGCCATCTTCATTGCCCAGGCCTATGGCATCGAGATGACGATGACAGCGCAGATCACCATGCTGCTGGTGCTCATGATCTCCAGCAAGGGCATTGCCGGTGTGCCGCGCGCCGCGCTGGTGGTAGTCGCTGCCGTGCTGCCCATGTTCGGCCTGCCGGAAGCCGGTATCCTGCTGATTCTGGGTATCGACCACTTCCTGGACATGGGCCGCACGCTGACCAATGTGCTGGGCAACGCGATTGCCACGGCCGTGGTGGCCAAGTGGGAGGGCGAGGACGGCATGGGCCAAGCCGAAGACACTGTCTTTGACGCTGAGGCTGCAGCAGAGATTGCCAAGGCTTGATGACACCAGCGGCCCGTGGGCCGCTGATACCATGGGGCACTCCATGCCTGCCCCTCGCTCATCACTGCCGCGCTCTGCATTGCTTACCCTGCTCTGGCTGGCGCTGAGTCTGTGTAGCGCCTGGGCAGCGTATGGGCTGGCCCGCGAATCCGCGATGGAAACCCTGCAAGCCGATGCCAGCCATCGGCTTGATCTTTATGTCGCCAGCCTGCAGCGCGAAATCGACAAATTTGCGTTTCTGCCCGGTATTGTGGCGCTGCAGCCGCAGGTGCAGAGCCTGCTTCACAAGGCGGATGACAAAGCCCTGCAGGCCGAGGTCAACCACTATCTGGAAGAGCTCAACCAACGAGCAGGCACGCTCAGCGTCTATCTGATCAACCAGCAGGGGCTGGTGGTGGCGGCCAGCAACTGGCAAAGAGCGGACAGCTTTCTGGGCGAGAACCTGAGCTTTCGTCCGTATGTCCAGCAGGCTTTGCGCGAAGGCCATGGCCGCTACTTCGGCATAGGCACCACGCGCGGCGAGCCGGGCTACTATCTGACGACGACGCTCGGCTCGGGGGGCGTGCAAGGTGTCGCCGTGGTCAAGGTCGGGCTGGCGCAGCTCGAGCATTCCTGGTCGGCGGCGGAGTCGCCCGTGTTTGTGAGCGACGAGAACACCGTCCTCATGCTCAGCAACGTGCCAGCCTGGCGCTTTGCCACACTGGACGTGCTGGACGAAGCCCGGCGCGAGGAACTCCAAGTCTCGCAAAAATACAACCGCCGCCAGCTCTCGCCGCTGGGCTGGCAGGTGCTGGAGCCTGCCGTGCAGGGCAATGCGTCAGCCATGCTGGTGCAACTGCCCGAGACCGGAGAGTCGCCCGAGTACAGCTCGGGCCAGTTTCTGGCGTTGTCCCGCTCGCTGGGGGCCACGCCCTGGCGTATGACGGTGTTGCTGCCCATGGCTGCCGCGCTGCAACTGGCCGAAAGCCGCGCCTTGCTTGCCGGGGTGCTGGTGGCTTTGGGTCTGCTGCTGGCCTTGCTGCTGGAGCAGCGCCGCCGCCACCGACGTGAACAAACGGCCGCGCGCCAAGCCTTGCAGCAGGCCCATGATGCGCTGGAGCGCAAGGTGCAGCAGCGCACTGTCGATCTGCAGACCGCGAATGTCGCCCTGCAGCAGGAAGTGGCTGAGCGCATGCAGGCCGAGCAGACCTTGCGTGCCGCTCAGGACGAGCTGGTGCAGGCGGGCAAGATGGCCGTCATCGGGCAACTCTCCACGGAAGTGGCCCACGAGCTCAACCAGCCGCTGGCCGCATTGCGCGCCTTGGCGGGCAACAGCCAGCGTTTTCTGGAGCGCGGCCAGACGGATGTGGCCCAGCGCAATTTGCAGCGCATGGCCGAACTGGCCGACCGCATGGGGGCGCTGACCGGGCAACTGCGCAACTTTGCGCGCAAATCGGCGGGCGAGCCGCAGCGCGTGGCCGTCAGCAGCTTGGTTGACGGAGCATTGGCCGTGCTGGAAACCCGACTCAAGCGCAGCGTGGTCCTGGTGGACTGTCAGGTGTCCGCACAGTTGCAAGCCTGGTGCGATGCCAACCGCGTGCAGCAGGTTCTGGTGAATTTGCTGGCCAATGCACTCGATGCCATGCAGGGCAGCAGCGCGCCGCACATCGAGATCGACTGCCGGCAGTCGGCAACCCATGTGGAAATAGCCGTGCGTGACCATGGGCCGGGCTTGAGTGACGATACGCTGCACCGCCTGTTCGAGCCGTTCTTCACCACCAAGCCCGAAGGCCAGGGTCTGGGCCTGGGACTTTCGCTGTCGGCTGACATAGCACGCGCTGGCGGTGGCAGTCTGCAAGGGGCCAATCACCCCCACACAGGCGCTGTTTTTACGCTGAGTCTGCCGTTAGCGGATACTCAGCCGCTTTCCTGATGGGCCGTTGTCGATGAATTCCCACCTCCAAGTCCTGATTGTTGAAGACGACGCCGACGTTGCCATGGCCTGCGAGCAGGCGCTGCAGCTGGAGGGGGTGGAGTGCGGCTGCATGAGCAGCGCCGAGATGGCGCAAAAGCACCTCTCGCCCGATTTTGCGGGCGTGGTGGTCAGCGATATCCGCCTGCCACGCATGAGTGGCCTGGAGCTGCAGCGCGCCATCCATGCCATGGACCCCGAGCTGCCTGTCATCCTCATCACCGGCCATGGCGATATTTCCATGGCCGTGCAGTCCATGAAGGATGGCGCGGCGGATTTCCTCGAAAAACCGTTTGCGCCCGAGCGGCTGGTGCACGCCGTGCAGCGGGCGTTGGAAAAGCGCCAGCTCGTGCTGGAGGTACGTCATCTGCGCGAGCAACTGCAAAACCGCCAGGCGCTGGAGCACCAGTTGCTGGGCGATTCCCAAGTCATGCAGCAGCTGCGCCGCACCGTGCAGAGCCTGGCCAGCAGCGACGCCGAAGTACTGATCTGGGGCGAAACCGGCACCGGCAAGGAACGCGTGGCGCGCAGCCTTCATGAAGCCAGCCCGCGCAAGCAGGGCAATTTCGTTGCCATCAACTGCGGCGGCCTGCCGGAGACCCTGTTCGACAGCGAAATGTTTGGCAGCGAAGCCGGTGCTTTTACCGGTGCCGGCAAAAAACGCATTGGCAAGATTGAGCACGCCAGCGGCGGCACGCTGTTTCTCGACGAAATCGAGAGCATGCCCATGGCCATGCAGATCAAGCTGCTGCGCGTGCTGCAGGAGAGGGTGCTCGAGCGTTTGGGCTCCAATGAGCTGATAGCCGTGGACTGCCGTGTGGTGGCTGCTACCAAAGTTGATTTGCTGGACCTCAGCCGCCAGGGGCTGTTTCGCGCCGATTTGTACTACCGCCTCAATGTCGTGACGGTGAACCTGCCGCCGCTGCGTGAGCGCCGTGAAGACATCCCGCTGCTGTTCGAGCACTTTGCGCTGCAGGCTGCCGCGCGCCACCAGCGCCCCGTGGCCGACCTGACGCCGCAGCGCCTGCAGGCCTTGATGGCCCATGACTGGCCCGGCAATGTGCGCGAGCTGCGCAATGTGGCCGAGCGCATGACGCTGGGCATAGACATGGGACTGGACGCGGACCAGCTGCCGCATGATGCAGATGCCTCGCTGGCTACCACGGTCGAATCCATAGAACGCGCCTTGATTGCCGAAGCCCTGCGCAACAATGAGGGCAGCCTGACGCGCGCCGCCCAGGCGCTGCACACGCCCAAGACCACGCTGCACGACAAGATTCGCAAGTACGGCTTATGAAAAAGCGCTGAACGGTGGCCCCGCTACACTGGGGCATGCGCGAATTCAGAGTTCTGGTCGTTGGTGCTTATGGATTCTTCGGAAGCCGTCTGGTCACCCGACTGGCGCGGCAAAGCGGTTTGCATATCGTGCTTGCCGGGCGCTGCGCATCCGCCGCCCGCGAATTGGCTGAGCGCCTGGCTCCTGAAGCCTGCTCCCGCCTGAGCCATGAGGCGCTCGATGTAATGGGGTCGGGCTTGGCAGAGCACCTCAAGGCGCTGGCTGTGGACGTTCTTATTCACACCAGCGGCCCGTTTCAAGGGCAGGACTATCGCGTGGCCCAGGCTTGTGTGCAGGCCGGTGTGCACTATGTGGATCTGGCGGACGGGCGTGATTTTGTCTGCGGCATTCAGGCGCTGGATGCGCAGGCCCAGGCAGCAGGCGTGCTGCTGCTCAGCGGTGCCAGCTCGGTGCCTGCACTGTCCACCGCCGTGGTCGATGCGCTGGCTGAGGGCATGTCTCGCGTCCAGAGCATCGATATCGGCATCAGCCCCGGCAACCGCACGGATCGCGGGCTGTCCACCGTTGCCGCCATCCTCAGTTATTGCGGTCAGCCTTTGCCAAGTTCAGGGTCTGGGCCCGTGATTGGCTGGTTGCGCAGCTATGCGCATCACTACCCGCAGCCGGTGGGCCGCAGGCTGCTGTCGGCCTGTGATGTACCTGATCTGGCGTTGCTGCCGCTGCGCTATGAAAACAGGCCAGTGGTCAGATTCGGTGCAGGGCTTGAGCTATCGTTTTTGCAGCGGGGCATGAATATCATGGCCTGGCTGGCGCACAAAGGACTGGTGCAGAACTGGTCAGCACATGCCAACTGGCTCAAGCGCATGGCAGACTGGTTCAGGAACTGGGGCAGCGATGTCGGGGCCATGCATGTCACCGTCAGCGGTCTGAATGCGCAGGGCCAGCCCAGCCAGCGTAGCTGGGTGCTGATGGCCGGTTCTGGCGACGGCCCTTATGTGCCCACGCTGGCCGCCAGTGCGCTGGTGCGCAAGCTGGCCGCAGGTGTGCAGCTGCCGCCTGGCGCTCAGCCCTGCATGGGGCTGCTGACGCTGCAGGACTTTGCGGCAGAGGCGCAGGGGCTTGATATTCAGATGAAGGAGCTGGCTGGATGACGCAAAACGTTTCCCTGTTTCAGCAAGTCATGGGCGATGAGTTTCGCAAGCTCGACCCTGCGCTGCAGCGCTTTCACAGCCTGCAAGGCCAGTATGAGTTGGAGGGCAGGGTGCAGACCGATGCGCCGCAGACCTGGGCGGCCAGACTGCTGGCGCTGACCATCGGCACGCCGCGCACAGCGACTGAAGGGGCGATTCATTTTGAGCTGCAGGCCAGCCCACAGGCCGAAACCTGGACGCGCATTTTTCCCACGCAAGTCATGCGCTCCACCATGCGGGCGCACAACGGGTATCTGATCGAAAAACTAGGCGCAGCGCGGCTGCGCTTTGAGTTGCTGGCGGTGGATGGGCGGTTTCGCATGCAGCTGCAGCGCCTCATTTTTCTGGGCATTCCTTGCCCCGGCTGGCTTGCACCGCGCCTCGTGGCCGAGGAAACCGGCGCGGGCGACAGGCTGCAGTTTCATATCGAAGCCGCCGTGCCCCTGATTGGCGTGGTGGCCAGCTATCGCGGCTATCTGCTGCTGCCCAAGGAGGGCGCATGATTGTGGTTTTCGACGCGCAATGCCTGCTGTGCAATGGCTGGGTGCAGTTTCTGCTCAAGCACGACAAGCAAGGCATTTTTCAGTTTGCCGCCATACAGGGCAAAGTTGGCGGTCAGTTGCTGGCCGATGCGGGGCTGAAGGTCGAAGGACTGCAAACCTTGCTGCTGGTCGATGGCAAGCAGAGCTGGCAGCACACGGACGCCATCTTGCGCGTGCTGCAGGCACTGGGCTGGCCGTGGCGGCTGGTTGGCGTAGCAAGGCTGATACCCGCACCGTTGCGTGATGCGCTGTACCGCGTGATTGCCCGCAACCGCTACCAGTGGTTTGGCAAAAGCGAGCAATGCCTGATGCCCGACCCGGCAGTGGCGGCGCGGTTTCTGGATTGATGGGTTTCTGGCTGGTTTTTTAGAGACTTTAAGTCAAACAAGCCTCTAGTCCATTGAATATATAGGCTTGATGCTATTAATTTGAGAATCAATTAGTCCACAGGCATGGGCGGAATATCCAGCAGCGCGCCGTACTTTTGCTGCAACTGGGCGAAGCGCTCAAGCGTGGGTGGCACGGGTTTCATATTCAGTGCCCGGTGCAGCAGCGGCAGTTGCTGGGTACCAATGTCGCCGAAGTCTTCACTGGGCTGCAGAAAGTAGGCCGGGCCTTCTTGCTCGTCGTAATACATCTGCTCCAGACTGAACCAGCCCACGTAATAACCGTAGTCAAAAAACTCCTGAAAGCTCTCGGCAATCACCCAGCTCAGGGCCTTGGTCACGCTTTGTCCGTCGGGGCCGGTCAGCGTGTCATAAACGCAGGGCAGGGTCATCACGATGGGGCACACGCCTTCGGGCAGGCGCTCATCGACCAGATAGCTGTAGTGCACGCTGTCACCGCCCGTGGTCGCAAAGGTCAGAACATTGCGCGGCGTGCACCAATCTATGTAGTTGCGCTGCGGCGGAATTTCCAGCAGCAGACCGCAGTAGTCCAGCACGGCTTCAGGCGACATCTCGAACTGCATGCCGATATTGGCAGCAGCGTCATACAAGGTTTGCAGCGGGGCGGGGATGGCAGTGGTGGCGTTTTGCATTGCAGCATCTTAGCAATGCGTTCATGGCAGTCTGATTGCGGGTGTCAGAGCGTCCATCCACATGCTTGGCCAATAGCGATGTGGATCGGCGAGGGGGATGAAGCTGAATCAACATCGTCTTTCGGCAGCAGCGCAGCTTGTGCCATAAAACGCGGCCTTTGCCCCTGGTGAGGCTGCGCCGCATGGACGAGAAAGGGGTGGCATAGATACACCGTGCCTGCCGCTCCCGTGGCCAGTTCCTCTTCGCAATCTTCGGTCGAAGCATAGCCATGGGCTGATAGCTGCCCTAGCGTTGCCCCCGCTTCACCACACGGCAGCAGCTCCCGCGCAATGACCGTGTGTGAGCCTTTGCGTATTCTTGTGGGGGCGTCATCAGGGGCCACATCCGAAAACAGAAACAGCATCAGCAACGCGCGCCCGTGGCTTTGAACGTTGACCCGCCACTGCATGAAATCCGGTTGCTCTGTGCCAAAGCTCATGTCCACATGCCAGCCATCATCACCGGGGGACTCGGGCGAGGGGAAGCGGATCGCAAAGCTACCCAGCCCCTTGGGGGCCAGCCAGTGCCCCTCTCCGGCAAGCTGATCGTAGGCGCGGTGTAGTTGTGGCGTATTGGCTGCCTGAATGAAGGGGGGCGAAGACTTGAACCCTACCCGCATCACGGGCTGATGCCATTTTTCCGGTTGCTCGGGAGACAGACCTATATCGACCCACAGCTCATCCCTGCCTTGCTTTGCAAGATCGGCGCTGAACGCGTTCTCAATTTTGACGAAGCCATCGTCCATGAAGCTCTGGATCTGGCGGGGCGTCAGCCCGCCATATTCGGTCTGCGGCATTCATCTTCTCCGTTCAGTGACTGCGTAGAGATCGTAAACAGGTTCTGATGGGTTTGCGTTTCTGCAACAGCGCCGCTGGCGCTGCGCGGTGCTGCTCGCTAGAATCCGCCGCTCACATCCTTCTTGAAGCTGCTGCTCGAAGGTACCTGGCTTTCCCGCCGCACATTGGCTGCATTTGGGGAGGCCGCATTTGCGTACCTCAAGCATTTCAGCATCATGTCTACTGTTTCCGGGAAGTTTTCCCGACTGCAAAAAGCCTTCGCCCGCGAAGGCATCCAGGTCTCTTACCGAGACCATATCTATCAAATCCATAACGAGCAGGCCGCTGCCACCATCTTGCTGCCCGACAGCCTGCCGCTGGAGCACAAGGCCGTGAGCCAGTTGCTGGACTTTGCCTCAGTGGCCGACCCGAACGGCCACGGCAAGGTCTGCAAGGCCTGCGCCACGCCGGACTTTCATCCGGGCGCGATTGCGCCGGTGGGTTCGGTCGTTGCAACCTCGCCAGACTTTGTGATTCCCGCCGCCATTGGCACGGACATCAACTGCGGCATACGCCTGATGACCACGGGCCTGAACGAGGCGCAGGCCCAGTTGCACAAACGCGCCATCGTTGACCGCCTCACGCAGGCCATCCTCAAAAATGGCCGCGATGTACCGGTGCGCACTGCAGGCTTCAAGGCGCTGTTTGATGAGGGCCCCTCAGCCTTTATCGACGAGCTGCCCGACCTGGGCCTGTGGCGCGGCGTGGACCGCGACCGACTGCAAACCGAGCTGGCCGCCTGCGTGGGCCTGCAAGGCTTTGCGGGGCGCAGCCGCTATGCGCCAGAAGCGCTGCTGCAGGCGCGCGAAGTGGTGCGCCCGCCGTCGGCGGCGGATCTGGGCAGCGGCAACCACTTTCTGGAATTCTGCGTGGTCGATGAAATCTACGACCGCCATGCTGCCTATGCGGCGGGGCTCAAAAAAGGCGATATCACCGTGATGATTCACACCGGCTCGCGCGATGTGGGTTTTTATGTGGGCCGCCGCTGGATGGACCTGGCCAAACAGCAATGGCCGCAAGGCCTCAAGCACCCGCAGCATGGTCTGTACGGCCTGAGCGGCGCGCTGGCGCAAGACTATCTGCAAGCCATGGGCGTGGCCGCGCGCTATGCCTGGTTCAACCGCATGGCGCTGGCCGAGCTGGTGCGCCAGCAACTGGCTGGCATTGCGCCGCCTGATGCATCAAAGCTGATTGTGGATGTGCCGCACAACGTGGTGATGCGCGAGGGCGAGTTCAATGTGCACCGCAAAGGCTCCACGCCCGCGCATGATGGTCAATGGGCGCTGATTCCCGGCTCCATGGGCGACTACTCGTTTCTGGTCCAGGGGCTGGGCCATGAAGACTGGTTGCAGTCGTGCAGCCACGGTGCGGGCCGTCAGGTGCGCAGACAGGACACGCGCCGCATGAAGCAGCCGCTGGTCGAATCGGTCTGGCAATGCATCACGCTGCGCGAAGAGCGTCTGATCGAAGAAGCCCCAAGCGCTTACAAACCCGTGGGCCCGGTGCTGCAGGCGCAGGAAGAAGCAGGGCTGATTCGCGCCAGTGTGCGGCTCAGGCCATGGCTGACTTTCAAGGCCTGAGCTTGCGTGCTGGCTTGGCCTCAAACGGGCTGCCAGTCTGCGGTGTGCATGGGTTTGGGCATCGACTCCCTGTTGATTTGATGAAGCGGCCTTCGCTCATATTTCAATGCGAGCTGAAAGATTGGAAATGATCCTGGGCGTGCGGTGCCTGGTTGGCTTTTTTCTCGTGCCTGTGCCGCTCGGAAAGCTTGAACCTGGGGACTGATGGCCGCTTCAAGAGGGTGTGGGCGATTTTGTATGCACATATGGCGTTGTTGCACAAATGCCGGTCGCAGCTGAGGTAGGCTCGGGAGATGAGAGAGACGAGCTGGGGTCGGGTTAAGTACCGCACAACGAACTGGAAGGCTTACAACGCAGCGTTGAAGGCGCGAGGT
>NZ_KZ984466.1 GCF_003569915.1 Comamonas testosteroni
TGAAGGCTGATCAGCATGGCAACTCCTTGGCACGGGATTGCCATGTTGCCAGAACTGCTTGCAGTACCTCTCGGCCATGCAGCAACGGACGCTTGTTTTTAAGCAGCCAATCGTCCGGGACCCGACAGTTACTCGGTAAAAACTTCCTGCAGCGTTGTGAGCACCGCAGTCAATGTCTTGGCTTGGATGGAGCCGGATTTCTTGAACAGTCGGCTCTTGTCCACGGTTCGCAATTGATCCAGCACGATCAGGCCTTTCTTGCCACCATGGGTCACCGGCACCCGGAAAGGAGCCGCGAAACCCTGCGAGGTCATGGGAGCCACGATCACGGTGCGCAGGTTGTCGTTCAGCTCAGCTGGCGACACGACCACGCAAGGGCGTGTCTTCTGGATTTCGCTACCCACGGTCGGATCAAGGTTGACCAGCCAGATTTCGCCGCGCTTCACCAGTTGCTCTCCTGATCGTCAGCATTGCCAAACTCACCCATGAGCAGTGCATCACCGCCGTTGGCAGAGATTGCTGCTGCAGCCTCTGCCCAGCCCTCGCGCACCGGCTTGGCGGGCTTGCGCAACACGATGGAGCCACCTTCGACCGCCACGGCTGCGACACTCGCGCCGTCAAGGCCCGCCTGGGCCAACATGGTCTTGGGTATCACGACCCCCTTGCTGTTTCCAATACTGCGAATTGCGATTTGCATTTCATTTCCAATCTGTTGCAACAATGTTATTACCTCAAGGAAATTTGTCAAGCGAAAATTACAACAGAGTTATAACTTATTTGCTTACACCGCTCCAGCAACAATGTCCGCTAGGTCAATGGGATCGGCATCTACAAGTCGCTTTACCGTAGTGACACTCTTGACCCCAAGAATCTCCGCTAAGTGCCGGTAATCGTGGCCTTTGCGATATAGCTTTGTCGCAAAAGTTCGACGTGCAGACTGAGCACTACCGCCCTCGATGCCTGCGTTTGAGTGCAGCCTGCTGATATACGCCCCCAGCGCGTTGCAGGAATAGCTCAAAGCGCCTGATGGCAGCGGTTTTTCGGTCAACCCATACGCCACCCCTGCCTCAGTCAGAAAAATGGCGCTGCGAGGGTCTAGGCCGCGATATGCGCCATGTTTGACTGTGATCCCGTGCTTTCTCTTCAATCTCCAGGCGAGGTATTCATCCAATGCCTCGCAAACCCGGCTGTTAGTCCAGAACAAAGGGCGAGGCACGCCGTTGTGGGCCACCTCTTCACGCACACGACTTTTTTCAAGCACTGAGCCATCAGGCTTGAGGTAGTCGGCCACGGTCAAGCAGGCAAGCTCAGTGACGCCCAATGCTGTGCCGTACAGCGTCAGCAGCAGCGCTTTGTCCCGCTCCGGCACGCGGCTATAAGCTGCTGTTGCCCGAAGCATGTGCTCAAAATTTCGGTCGCTCACGACTTGTGGTTTTGCCATCTGGTAATTCATCCAATTTGCGAATTACCGAGATGCTAACCGAGCAATCCGGGTTATGTCGGCCTGCAGCCCAGAGCCTGGGCCGTATCAAGGAAAGTGGGGACGCATCTCGAAGAGAATGTATGGATCGCAACCTATACAGGCAACGGCATGAATATCAAACAACCTAGTGCGTTCGGTGGCTGGGTCTATGTCCTAGAGACAGGCTCTGACTACAACCGATTCAAAGTCGGCAGAACGAAAAACAGCCCGATGCGGAGAGTGAAAAGTCTTCGCACTGCTGACCCATTATTAGCACTACGAGTAGGTTTCTACATTCCACCTACTCTACCTGGAAAGCTGTCAGTGTGGGAGCGTTGCGTCCACAGATTCTACGAGTCATGCAGGATTGAGTTCATTGATGAATCAGGGGAAGAGTCTGAATGGTTTCGCGGCAATCCAGGCCAAGCAGTTTTGGACATTGAATGCTTGTTTGAAGAGGTTACTGACTTTTTTGAGCCAGGTTCAACCAAAGTCTGGCGTGCATATGAGCCTGACGTTGTTAGTTTCTATGCGCCACCTTCAACGCTTTATGGCGGTATCCCGTGGGGAGCGTGAAACTATTTTTCCGTGATATGGCAGAAGCGAAAGGAAGCTGCGGAATGGATAAAAACCGGCGCTCTACATAAGGCAGACGAATTTGTCTGCGCATGAAACCCGAGACTTCCATTGCGCAATACCGCCCTCTTCCTTACCCATTGCCCCGGCCTAGTGCTCGCCTCAGCTGCATGCGCTGCAGCGATTATTTCAGCGTCCGCGCTGCTGTGTTATGGCCTGTATTGGATCGACCAGTTTTGAGGCAAAACAACTCCCAAAAGGCGGGGTGCATTTCGCGCTCGCCCGCCTCCCACTTCTGCCATGAGCGGGTGTTTGCGTGCACCAGGACAGCGGCTGCAGCATGGGTCAGGCCAGCGCCACCAATGAAAAAAGCCCAGACACCCCGTTAGGAGTGATCTGGGCTTTTTGGTACAGGTGGCCTAATTCAAGATCAATCAGGTGCCCTGATGGAAGATCAGGTAGGCCATGTTGTCAGCTACTGCTTTGGAAATCACAGGCTGCAGTTTCTCGGGGATGTTCTCCATCTCACGAGAGAGATTGAGTATGAATTCCCAGATACCACTTGTGCCGTTATTTGTATGGGCAAAGCATGCATTGCGTTCTACCCATGACCACTCCGGCACTTGCTCAGGTACATCGTAGTCACCCACGATGTCTTGCATCATGATCTCTCGGACCTCGGAAGCAACCGCGCCAGGAAGAATTTCTTCCTCTGCATTGTCGCTTTCTAAAACAGAATCATCGACAAGACGCTCTAGGATGTCATCCACTAACGCTGAGCTGGTGCCCAGGTTGTGATCCAAGTGCTCTTCACGAGATACCCACAGGTCTGAAATCACGCCTTCAGAAGTCGCGTTCATGTGCAGTTCGCCGGGTTCATCTTCACCAGGAACGAATACGTTCTTGTAGATGATCCGTACCCCGTTAGGGGCGGGTGAAAAGGTTTGTCCGCCGTCGAGGCTCACAAGCAATTCAGTCTGCTCTGTCAGGGCATCCTGCTCGCTTCCTTGAGTATTCAGTTCGACCACGACCTCACCAACCTCTTGGGTCAACTTGGGTTGATCGGACTTCATCCACGCTGCGAGTGAGTCTCGAAATATATCCACCTTAGGCAATCCAGCAAGGCTGTCTGCTGCGGGCTTGATGCAAATCTCGTGGGCATGAGGGTTCAGCGCATTTACTTGCTCACGTTGAACCGTGGCCAGGTTGGCTGCTGCCTGAACTGTAGAGTTGGTTTGATTTTTCATGTCTATCTCCGAAAGGAATAGACAGGCACCAGCCCAAAGGGCAGCAAGTGCCCGTCTGGGTGGTTAAAGAAAGATGGCACAAAGCCACAACTTGCCGAAGCGAAGTGCGTTGATTCTATGGCAATCAGAAAGCGGTGTGAAGCAGCAGGCCTGCATCTTGCCTTCGTGGCCAGCGCGCCAAAGGCAACTACAAACCGGCCACGCAAAAGAAAAAAGCCCAGTCACTCCGAAGAGCGATCAGGGCTTTGTTTTGAGAGGAATCCAGTCTCACCAGTGCTTAATTTTAATAAGTGGCAAAACGTGGCAGTAGGTTTGCGGAAGTCGCCAGAGTTTACGACCGGAGCCGGCAAAGTCAGCTACTACCGTGCCAGTAGGCCCGAAATCCCCAATATTGGAGTTCCGGTATTCAGTTCCATTTTGCTCGTCTGCAAGAAACCAACCACAAGGTACTGGCAAATGGGCTTTTTCGTGGGCATACAAGAAACTCTGCAGTGGAACTACGAATGCTGATCCATCGTTATCAGCCCAGTTGCAGTCTAATGGCCCACCTTCAGTATCAAGAAGTCGTTCCGAAGCCCTCAGCCCGCAGCAAAACACAGTCTCGGTGTTTGGTAGCGGCGGAACTATGACAGCCTCATCGTTGATCGACTCGATTCTTTTGGAAGGGTCAGACTTTTTCATAGCGTAATGAACACGCAACCCGACTTCAGCGCATAGTCGTTCGGCCATTTCGGTCATGGCATCTTGGATGCCAATGACGAAAAGCATGTCAGGTCTAATATTCATCTGTAGGTCTTGGACTTGGGACATCTCTAATGCTGATGCATTTTTAGCACCTGCATCATGCACATTTCCATGAGAAATATGATGTGTAGCCAAGGTAGATGCAGCCTGAGCTGCAGTGCTGGTTTGATAGGTCATGGCATCTCTCAAAGGTTGAGGCAGACACCGGCCCTGATAGGGCAGCAAGTGCCAGTCAGGGGGTAAAAGAAAGGATGGCGCGAGGCCACAACTTGCCGAAGCGAAGTGCTTTGATTCTATGGCAATTACTGAGCATTGAGCAGCGATGTATGTCGGGCACTCCTTACTGCTTACAGTGCATGAAGTTTTACTTTCATACCAGTCATGGATGAACTCTACTGTACTGTTTGGGCGCAATAGGTACTTTGACACCTCGCACGCGAATTTGCATCATCAATAGATGACCTTTTCAAACCACTTCATCAACGCACGCATCGCTGCAGCAATGGGCGAATCAAACTTGCGACCTTTGCCAGACTACCTTGGGAATGATGAGGACGGGAAACGTTTTGTGGATGCGGCAGATGAGCTGCTAAAGGATGAAGAGTTAAATCCCGAAGCAGGCTCCATGTTGGATGTCCTGCTTGAGCATCAGGGGCCAGTTCTCTATCGAGTGACCTTGCTTGGACTGGTGCGCTAACAAAGGCCGTAAGCAATAAGAAAAACCCAGCTACTCTGAAACGGAGTGAGCTGGGTTTATTTTGTTTGGCAATTTAATGCCGAGGAGGTCAAGTGTCAATCATCGCTACTAGGATTAAACTTCACATCAGGAGAGCTAATCCATGCGTCGCATATATCCTTGACTTCATTGAGTAAATTGCACATGCCTTCAGGCATACCTTCATGTTCATCCCGGCCCCCAAATTTTTCAATCAGGGAGTCAAAGATTTCATCGTTGCAAAGATTGCCAATGTCGTTTGCATCGTAGAAGTTATCGATGTCACCATAACTTCTTAAATGCTTTTGGTGGTTTTGTAAGACTCAGAGCCAATCAGTGCGACCTTTTCAGCTATAGATAGTCCAGCGAATGCCGCGCCACTCATGAAGATGAATGCGGCTGAAATAATAGTCTTCTTCATATATCGCTTTTAATTTGACGCAAAAGCATATTTTGTCGGTGCTCCTAACATTCATTAATGAAAAAAACCCAGCCAATTCCGAAACGGAAATGAGCTGGGTTTTTTAGGTCATCAGAAAACAATGTTTTCTTCAGAATAGTTTGCTTAGTGAGTGCCGAAAATTCTGTTCCAGCGCTCAACTACTTGAACCGCCTTGCGGTGATTCTTTTCAAATCGCACTGGCTGGAGTTCAGCCGGTGTGGCCGGTGGCAGAGTCGAGCATTCCTTGTCTGACCATTTACGGCTAATTGCATAACCCTTTTTGGCTGAGTGGCCTTCAATGTAAAGTCGCATTGCTTATTGCTCCTTAACCTGCAGTGACAAGTGTTGGAGCGATGGCAATGTGACGATGCAGTCGAATAGCATTTTCATCGCCTTCAGAGTCAATGCAGATAAATGAGCCGCCAACCCATTTGCCATTTTCAATTCCTGTTTCGGTGAATGTGACGCTGTATGAGCCGTCTTCATCTACCCAGGTGAAATGGATGATTTCGTTATCAGGCTCTCCTGTCAGTGGCGCTGTATTCCAGCTTGTAAGCAGGGGGCTTGAACTAACTTCAGCCGAGTCAGCACGGGTCAGGAGATCTATGAACTCCTGAATTTTGGCTTTCTTGGCGTCTTCAAACTTTTCAATGTCCTTCTTGGGGCAAAAGACTGAATGAATTGCTTCTGTTTGATCTGCAGAGTACACGTCAAGGAGTAGTCCCCTATCAATGTAGTTCACGCTTGTATCGCCCCAGCCTTTGCGACCGATGTAGATGCGCTCACCTTCAGTAGATGGGCTTAACTCAATGTCAATGATTTCTGAGAGCTTGATGCTCACTGGATCATTGGTAATGGCTCTCAGCTTTGCAATGCCAGCTTCAAGATGAGCAACCAGAGCGGTTGCTTCCATACCTTCAAAGGTGTCGGTTGTGTTTGTCATGATGTCGTCTCAGGTTTATGAAGACGAGCACCGGCCCTGTTGGGCATCAAGTGCCCGACTAGGGAAGGAACTGGCTAACCCGTGGGGGGCCAGGCTGGTTAAGTTACACCGTCATGCAGCTGATAAATCAGCTTGTGAAGTAACTTTGGATAGGATTTTTTGCGCAATTAACTCTGCGCCCGAAGATGGGTCAAAAAGGCCGATTGCACCCTGGTGAAAGTGCCTGGCCCAAAGGCCAATGAAGCTCCCGTGCAGGTTTCCGCACTTGCCAAAGAAGAACTCAGGAGTGGCTGCGAGACCGCAGAACTTCTTGTCCCACCCTGCTGCCAGCAGAATTTCGTTGACTTGTAGCTCAACTTTTCTCAGATCAGCAGTGGCAATAGGTTTAACACTGAAAGAAGTAGCAACTTCAAACTTCATATCCGTCTCATGGTGGTGAGATGGGCACCGCCCCATCACGGGCATGTGCCCATCGGGTTGGTGGAGTAGGTTTAAGGCTGGCTGCAGAAACTCAATCTAGGCCTTCTTTTTGGCACTTGATTTTGCTTCCTCATAGCGCTCAAGGAGTTGGTCGTCGCGCATGGTCTTTGAGGTCTCTATGCCTGCGCCGTACTTGGCCCAGCATAGAACGCCTTTTTCCCCGTGCTCATCGACTCCTTTGGAGTCTTTGTGCGCTTGAGCAAATATCAGATCGAACATCTTCTCTCGCTTTGCGAGAGGAATGGTTTCGGTGAGGTTGATGCCGCGAGCGTTTGCCAATGCCTGTATTGCCGGTCGGTATCCGCTTTGAAACGAACCGATTTCTGGATGTAAAGCAAAGACATATCCGCCTGTTTGCGCGCTGTAAACAGGGCGTTCGCAGGTCGGAAGCGAGTCAAAGAATTCGTCAGTGGTCATGTGGAGTCCTGTCGGTGATGAGCAAGCTCCAGGCCGAGAGGCATGGTGCCCGCTCGGGTTGAGTAAAGCTGACGCTGAGGCCAGAAATTGCACAGAGCAATCCTTCGGTATGGTACGCCCGATTGAAAGGCGTATCAAGACGGCTGGGCGCGATTTGGCCAAAAAGAAAATCCAGCTACCCCGAAAGGGATGAGCTGGATTGTTTGTGTGAAAACAGAATTGGTTTGGTTTCACTTCAAGAGTTGGGGCATTGCTTACTAGCTTCGTCCCACTTCTTGAGGGCCAAGTCATGCGATGAAGCTTGAACTTGCCCAATCACCACCCTGTTGCCAAGGAAGCGTTTTTGCGACTTTGCATTGCCTGGCCATGCCAAGCGTTGCCCAGTCAAGTTGCTGAAGATGATCGACCAAGTTTGTTCAATCATGCTTGGGCACCTGATTCTTGTTGCACGGTGCTCTGGGAAAACAGGAGCGGTGATGCGTCATATGCGTCACTGACGCCAGTATCGCAATCAAGAAGACGGGAAGCTGTCTGGGTTTGCTCTGCGACCTCCAGGAGAGGCTGAGAGAAAACATCCAGTGCATTTTCCACTTCTTCTGGCCATGCTGCAGTGATGAATCCATCGCTGAATTCAATGCAGAACATCTGCCCACATTCGTGAGCGTCGTAGGTCGTAGGATCTACGATGCCCAGGATTTTGAAGTCTTGGGCATTGCGCTCTGCGAGCTGTTCATAGCAAGCAACGAAATTGCCTGTGCGCCCTGTGGTGAAGTGCTTGATGCACACCACTGTCTCGCCCGAACCGCCTTGCAGGGTTGTCTGCGAAGCGCTCTGAGAAACAAGGGTTTCGGTTTGATTTTGCATTTTCCATCTCCTAGAAGGAAGGGATGGACACCAGCCCAACGGGCAAGGTGCCCAAAGGGTTGGTGTGAAAGTGATGTTGGCAAAAAGCCAAGTGAAATGCCTAAGCAATCAACTTGAAATTTTAGCCTGCAGCGGTTGTTTTCATGCCGCGACGACTAGAAGAAACTCGCTGCATAAGCCGCGCTTTTGCTTCTGATCGCAGCTGCGCGTAAGTAGGAAGTTGCAATTTCAATTCATGAAGCTCGTTTTGCTCTTCACGGGTAAGAAATGCAATCCCAGCCCCGCCATACAGACCAACAAATTCATCGCTGGCCAAGCGCTTGCGTTCGTCAGCAATGGCGCTCAGTTGGTCAATGCGCGTCACCACTGGGGTGAGTTCAGGGTGGTGGATTTCAAGCAGTGTCATGTCGTTCTCGCAAGAGATGGACAGACCCGCCCCGATGGAGCTGGTCCATCCGGGTGGCGTGAAAGTGATTTAGAGGGTAGCAATCGTCAGGTACATGCATTTCTGCACATAGCCCGAATCGTCCTGATACCCTGGCCATTCTTTTGAGCAGGTGCAACTATCACCTTGAGAGGTGCAGTGGGTGCAATCGCTGCAAATGTCGTCATCAGAGATCGACAGGTGCCCGCCAATGCATTGCACTCGCTGAAGCTCACCGATGAAGCTAAGGCGCACAAATTTTGGCTCACGAATGAGCCTTTGCGTTTCCTCGGCTGTGCTCGTGGTCCAGCTGTCGCCAGACCATGCAGAGGGGCTGATGATGCAAGCGTCATCCAGGGCGTAGATGCCTTTGGGTGAAGTCAGTTCATCGCCCTCAATCAACTCAATGTTGCACAGCTCCTCGCCATCGAGAAACAGGAAACTTTGGGTTGTAGCGTCAACAAGAGCAGCGCCAGCGCCCTCTTCCTTGAGCAATCGAATCAGTTCAGATTGAAAGCCCTCGAAAGTGGACAGGCTGTGTGCAGCTTGGGTGGCGGGAGTGGGTTGAAAGGTCATGTCATCTCCGATTGGAAATGACGGACACCGGGCACAGAGGGCACGATGGTGCCCGTCTGGGTTTGAGGAAGGCTGGCATGGAGCCAGGTAACTGCAAAAGCAATCAACTTCATTCTACTGGCTGGAATCGCTGATTGCCATAGCTGCAGGCCAGAAATGGAAAACCCCGCCAGCATTGCTGCGGCGGGGTTTTGGTTGTGCCTTAAACCAAGGCTAATTGACTCAGAAGATCTGCATCAATCGGACGCACAGTAGCCGTTTCGGCTTGCGTTTGGATCACAGTTTCGGGAGTGTCCATCGGGGGCAGACACAGAGCACCGCTTTCCACTTTTGCCAGACCCTGTGAGGGTGGCAAGAGCGACAAGCGCGGCTGCGTATCGGCCTTTTCAGACACCTCTAACGCTGTGAGTTCATCATTGGGGAAAATTCCCTTGATGGTGAGCACTTCGTTCATGGCATCCAGGAAGGCAGAGTATTCGTGAGCACCGTCTTCCCTTGTGCCCTTGTCCAGTTGGTTGACCGTATAGGACAGTGAGCTGTGAGTGCGCGAGCCGTGACGCTTCTTCTTCAATGCTTCTACAAATCCGCTTTGCAGCGTCTCTGCTTTCTCGTATTGCTTCTTGAAGTCTTTGTTGGCCATGTCCATGTTTGGCGGGAGCCATTGACGAACACGTCCAACGTACTGGTTTAGCTTTTCAATGATCCCCTCGTTGTTGGGGTAGAAATGCCAAGTCCCTATTCCAGGGTAGTACCTCACAGAGAAATACATCGTCTCCACTTTTTCACCATTCGCCAGCTTGCTGAACTCACGGTTCAAGGTGGACTTTAGGCTCATGTGATGACGCTGTGATGTCTCTTCTTCGCTGGCTGGCCCTGCCAAGAAGGCAAACACACGATCCATATCGTTCAGCGTTGCATCGGCGTTCCAGCCAATGCTTCGGGTGCGGCTGTAATCGTTTCGTGACAGTGGCAGGATGAATCGAGATTTCTTGATTCGCATGCCAATGCCTTTGTGCTTTTGGTTGCTCTTCCAAGACTTGAAGAAGACACAGTTATCTGAGTCTCGCTCCATGATTTGATCGAACAACGACAGGCACATTTCCTGCGCGATATCGCCCTGACTTTGCTCAAGGCCCGAAATGAAACCAAGGATGTTGGCCTGGTTGAACTCCAGCAATGAGATTGCAGCAAATTGGCTATCAACAGCCTTACGGCCAGCGGCAGACAACTTGGAATGCAATTCAGTCGATCTGAGAACCTGTGCCCATGCTTTTTCGCGCAATGCTGCCATCGAAGATGCCAGCGAATTACGGATGGTCACGGCCAGATCAATCTGCTGAGGTCGGGTTTCAGAACTTTGCCCCTTTGCTTGCAATTCCTCGAAGGTATGACCCAATCGAAGATCTGCAGCCATAGAGATTGCACTTGCCTCTGCTGCTACCTTGGACGCATTCACAGCCATGGTGTAGTCCAGAGTCACGCGCTCAATGAAATTCATTGGCAAGGCCACTGAATTCAAAGAAGGCACTTCTTCATCCGATGCTGAATAGGTATCCGGCTTGAGGCTTTCCAGAATCGCGTCGATGTTCAATGCGGTTTGTGATTCCTTATGCAGGTACACAATCGCAATCTCCACCGCCGTTTCTCGTTCTACGTCCTCGCCTAGAAACTGATCCTGCAGGTACTCCACAGACCCGTGCTTGTCGATGAGTTCAACAAGTTTCCGAGCCTCCGCTGACCTGGGGTTCCGAATGGTTTCCGCGTTCAGAATGCAGCCGATTTCACCTGCGAACAGGATGTTCCATGCATGCATTAAGTGCTTATCGCCATTGCGAAATGGAGGATTCATGACGATATGGGAGTAGCTTGCCGCACTTCGCATTTCGAGAAAATCGAATCCGACGATGACAGCGCCAGCCTCTTTGAGTCTTGAATGCATTTGCAAGTTGATCTCGCATGCATGCCAAGGTTTTTCGTGGACGAAAGAGGGGTTTGCTTTCCCTCTGATTCTAGCTGTCTCCTCCCAGCTCGCTCGGCGGGCTTTGGTCCGCTCGTCCCATGCCTCAGGAAAGTCCTGAAGGTACGGAATGACCAGATCTCCATAGCCGCCATGCGGCTCTAGGATGAGAGTTACTTGGGTAGTGAAAAGATCCCAAACACGCTTGGCCAGGTGACGGGGTGTTGGGTAAAACTGGAACTCGTCCATGAGGGTTCTCCGATACGGAAAACGGGAACCCACCCTTGCAGGATGAATTCCCGCTTGGGTTGAAAAAAGTAAGGCTGGCACAGGGCCAGATATCAGCACGAGGCAGATGATCCCAAGTGTAGCGATGACGCCCTTCTACTTCAATGGGATAACGCTCGCGGGCATAAAAGAACACCCCACCAGCTTGCGCTGATGAGGTGTCTTGTTTGTGTAGGTGAATTAAAAAAGCATCGCTTGTGCCAACTCTTGAATCCCAGTGATGGGCTTCAGCAGTGTCACTTGCTTGTCTTCTTCGGCTTCAACCTTGCTGATCACAACGTCGTTGATCGAACCGTTTTTCATGTTCAACAACGTTTTTGCAAGCAGCTCTGCTACAGCCTTGAATGGCGCAGGCGTGATGCTCTGGCCAAGCAATTCATGGGCACAGGTTGTAGACAAGCCTGCAGCCATTGCCGGTGGAATTCCCTTCGCTCGCGCATGCTCGTTTTTGGTAAGCAGACGCAGAAGTTTCGGGTTGTGAGGGTGCTGCAATTTGGGTTCAGTGCTACGATTTTTGGAGTAGCCTTTCCCAATTGTGCCTAGCTTTGTTGCATCTTCAGTCAGAATCTGCATGGCAAATCCCTTTCCTTCCGCAGCATCGCGTTCGGCCTTTGCAAACAGGTAGTCCATGGTTGACCAGCTCGTGTCGTCCATTGGAACTGGGTCAAGAATTTCACCGAGAGTCGGTGCCCCAACATGGGGGACAACGAGATCGTCAAAGGTAAAGCTCATGCCCTTGGTTACGGCAATCATGCAAAGTCTTGAGCGGTGCTCTAGCGTGCCCCACTCTCCGCTGTGAACCATCGTCTCGTGGACTTCGTAACCGAAATCACGCAACTGGTTTCGCAGGATGTGCATGGAGGCCGTGGATTTGTATGGAGGGACATTTTCGAGACAGATCATGGCTGGATTGATACGTGCAACAACCGCCAGAAATGCAACGACTAGGTGCCCGACCAATGGGTGCTCTTCCGCGCAGCTCGTGCCATTTTTGGCCCGACCAGACACGGAGCTTGCTTCACATGGAAGGCCAGCCTCAAGCAGGGTGACGTGCGGCAGTGCGCCCATCACTTCCTGATCAAAAGCCAGTTCCTGCAAAGGTGCTGCCAGGTGGATCGTTTTGTCGTTCCACGCTGGATTTACACGACCGGCATGCTCAAGAAGATCTTCACGAATATCCAGTGCAAAGTCGAGTGTGGAATTCACACCGCCACGCGCCAAACCTTCATGAATTGCTCGGGACAGAACACCACCGCCATGACTCAAAGAGCCGATGGTGATGGGGGCACCAGAAGTCATCAATTCTTGGACTCGTTCAAGGCGTTCTTTCGTTCGCTTTTCGGACTCCACAGATTCAATGGTGATCTCGCCATTGCGCACGAGAACTCGGATGTGATCCAGGCCCGCGAACATGGCCAGCACCTCAGCACTGTTGATGTCGATGACTGGCTCAAACGCATCGTCCCTGGCCTTTCGGCTGACGATCCGGTCGCCAAAAGGGTCAATACGAAGAGTTACGCGCAAGCGCTCTGCATCCTTGATGGTTGCAAATCGCGTTTGTGGGTGAAAACCTGCGCTTGCAGGAAGTCGGCCTTGCAGCCACACACGAGGACATCCACGATTGGAGCCAAGTTTGCGGATAGAAACGGCATTGATCTTAGACATGGGGGACTCCATCAAGGAAGGAGTCAAGCCACGCACCCTGAAGGGCTGGTGGCCCGACAGGGTTAAGTAAAGAAAGGACTGGGCTAGCCAGCAATCGACCCAGAGGGTAGATATCTCGTTATACCAGGCTTTGCCTTTTTCTGGCCATCTCATACCAAGGCAATATGTGCCTCTTAGCTGCTGGCGCTGCTAGAGCCTGAAATTCTTCGCTCACGAGCGCACGCATTGTTCCCTCAAGGCCCGCGATCATGACAAGAGGCCCTTTGTAGTGCTGGGGGCGTGTCACATCGGCCTTCCCTACCAATAGCGATGACACCTGCACGAATGGGCCAAAGCTCTTCATGCATTCATGCAAAGCAATCATCCGTAGTGCGGCCAACTCTGTGGGCGTTGCGCGGTAGTCATGGCCAGGTTCAAAAGTAACTTCCGCACCGTGGCACGCTTCTCTGATCTGCATGTTTTGAGCGATGCATTTACCAGCACGCTCATGCACTGCGAAACCAGTGATCTTGTAATCCATATGCTCAATATCAGTGACATTGCCTGTCATATTCAGCCTCTCACTGCCATGACGAGAAACAAAATAGACTTCAGTTGATTGGTCGGCTTTCTTTAGATAGTCCGTAATAGCGTGGCGCTGACCAGTGTGTACACCCACGAATTGCAGATGTGTTGTGTCTGCGCCGATGCAATAGATCGCACGAGATCCTGCCGACTCATAGAACTTGGCATGCTCTACGTCCCGAGCAATAGCACGCGACTTGGCCGACTCTGAAAGCAGGCTTGAATTTCTGATCAACGATGAAATCTGTCCACTGATAATCCGCATGTCTTCTCACTTCTCGGCCTTCCCCGGTTTCATTTCGTCAGGCCAGTTGGTTTATTGACTCGTTGCACTCGCAAGCATGCAACGGACTTTTTTTTGCGCGGCAGCGCTTGTGGCTCATCGACCTGCAGATTAGTTTTTCTGCTTTGAACTGAGGTCGAGGCTGGTGATGGGGAAAGTGACCACGGCGAATGCGATTGCAGTGCCTGGCAGGTGTATGTGCGAAAGAAGCTCCGAGGGCTGCTTGATCTCGTGGTCTGCAGTGCAAGGCGTCCTGCAGGCTGCACGATTGGCAGTGAATTCGGTACTGATGTGGAGCTATTGGGGGGACAGTTTTCGCGTTGAGAGGCGGAAACAGAATTGATGCGCGCTTGATTGGTTGATGTCACCAATAGCGGCTGATTTCAGCTGAAGCTGAGAGGGTTTATGTGCACTGCTAAGAAGCAACGCGTGAAGTGAAATTGTTTGTGTTGGGTGGCAATTGCCTTGTCTCCTCCCCCGGCATATGCCGGGGGAGGAGCGTGATGCAGCTTTACTCAAGGTTCACTGAGTAGGGCACAGTTCATTCTGTGCGACCAAGAAGCGAGCATCTTTTAAAGAAATGACCTTAGAACCAATCGGTGACGAAATCCGTGCGTTGTGGGACTCAAATGGAGTCGCGTTGGGCAGGGTACACCAGCAGTTACGTCGCTGGTTGTAGAAGCCTTTGGCTTCATTTTCAAATTCAGCAGGGCTGAAAATCACTGACTTGGTTTGGTCATCTGGTTTGCATTGCACTTTTACCAGTCCTGTTTCGGTCCAGAGCGCATCACCCACGGTGATACGTTCAACGGCCACAAACAGCGTTTGCACCTCCTCAATGGAGGCCTGGATAGCAATGTTGCCTAGGGCAACCAGTTGGGAGGGTGAGCCTGTGAAGGCTAATCCGGGTTCATAGTGGACGGTCGTTCGTCGTCTGCAGCTATTTCCGGTTGGGGTGATTCGCATATAGGCAATCGTGTTGCCTAGCGAGTCGGTGACTTCAGCACCGTTATTGATATGGAAGTCCAATTTCTTGGCTTCTTCCACGGCTTGAGCTGCAGTGATGCGCTTGATGCCCGTGGGAGCTAGACTAAAAATGTCTATGTTTGCGTATCCGCAGTGAACTGATGCGGTAACTTCTTCTGCTTGGCGCAGGTGATGGCCAATGAAGTTCAGGTGGGTTCCATTTGGAGTAATTACCCAAATGGCGCGTGCTTTGGCAGACCAATTGCATTTCAGACTCTCCAAGTCACGCTTGTAGAAGTCATCTTTGTACGACTGCAAAAGGGGATAGCCAGGGGCTTCCACAATCGCTGCCATAGCTGCAAAGATTTGCTGAGCAGTGATAAACATGTCGGTTCCTCAGGGGGATAAGGAGCCAACCACCACAGGGAGGCCCCGTGGGTTTTAAGTAAAGGTTGTACAAGACAACATATCTGCCGAGGCAAGATGTGACGGACTGTACACCCGTTTTTGGACGTTGGCAACATGACTGGCAAAAATTGCTGAGAGTCCAATTGATGAAGTTGGACCCGACAGGCACACGCCCTACGTCTTCCCTTTGCCCTTAAGCCTGACCGGGTTTAAATCAATTTAAAATTGTCTCGTGTTTTTGTACAAATTTGCTAAACTTGTCTGACAATGAATTGAAGCTTTATTGTTTCTTATTGTGATGGGTTAACAATGAATATGCTTCAGGTTTCTAAAACATATAATTAATTTCAGCCGTGCAAGTATGGGATTCTCAGTGAATACAGATGAGGGTAAATCTAAGAACGATGTGCGGAGCTTTACTCCAAAACCCCCTCCGAAGCCTTTGTATCTTGTAGAGCAAGAGGCTGCGGACTTCAGAAAACTGAAAACTCTCGTAGAGAAGTCCTGGAATGGTCGTGAGGGACGAGCATTTGCTTTGTTTATTGATTACTTGCGTATGCTCCGCGTTGACGACTATGCGCGAATCGATGCAGACTTCTTTAATGCTCTGCGCATGAACGTAATTCAGACTTATTTTGAAGGAACGATTAGCAAGCAGACTTTGTATTCACTCTGTTATGGGGTTGATGCATTCATTGACTCGAAATTTGATTCTGGCCTCACTCCTCTTTTTTACGACGAGGAGATTTACGACATCATTATGGAAAGGGAAAAGTTCGCTCGCTTTGATGCGGATTCTTTTCAAGATGCGCTTGAAGAGCTGCGTACAAAAGATCTTTATACCGAAGTTGCCTTGCTGGAGGTCGTCCGTTACTTGGGTCTTACACTCAAGGAGGCGATGTTCATCAATCCTTCCTTGTCGTTGGACTATGCCCGCGCACATGGGCACATCGTTATTCGTAACCAGGATTCGCAGTATTCGCGCCGCATTCCAGTTTGGAATGAAGAGCAAAGCATTGCTCTGATTCATTTGGCGACGAACAGGCTAAAAGCTGACCCAGACGAAAACTACCGGCATAAAAAATACGCCTATATTTTTTCGCCTGTCACTCAAATTCATAAAATACTTTCAAACAACAACTTATCTCTTTACTCTCTTCGCAGGGCGTACTTTGAAGATGAATATTATAGTACTGCATATACAGATTTCACCCCAGATGAAATAAGTCAGCACGCTTACAACACTTCTCTTAAGATGGGCCATTCTTACTTCTTTGATGAAGCTTTTTTATTTAAGCAGTCACTTGAGGAAAAAAAGATTGTTACCGCTCACGCTATTCTTGAGCGGCATCCAGCTAAGTTGAGTTTGCCAGACCCAATCCGGGATTACATCCAGAATTACAGGAATCGACCCCGCCCTGAGTAGGTTTGTCGATTAAAACCTCATTGGTTTTCAACTTGCGTCAAATAAGGTTTCGTGTAATCTATTTGCAGATTACTGGAATTGAAATTGCAACACCGTCACGTTACCTTTGACGACTCATCACCCGAAGTAGCTGAGCCACAACCCATCAAGAAGCGACGGGGGCGACCCTTCGGAAGCAAGTCTCGCACCTGGATTGGCTCAGGGAAAAGCTTCACGACCGCAGATTTTGCTTTCCTGCGCGCCCACCTCCTCGGCGTTGACATTCGCCATGCAGCTGTGCGCTACCTGCTTCACCTGGACATCTCTACAACAAGAGAGGCTACGGCTTACTTTGACGCATTGATGGCGCGCATGGAGTCCCTTGCGCGTGAAGATGCCAACATCAAAGATGAAGCACGCCCTGCCGTCGAAGCAGCTGTAGACGTGATTCTTTCGTGGCGCAGCGATGTGACGAAATTCGCGCTGGCAAAGGCCACTCCACCGCCCTCTGCATCGGCACAGGCAGCGCCAGCAGCTCAGCCAGTTGAGGAGTTACCCACGCTTGAGGAGTTCATGGTGTCGGCCAACATGGAGGACTTCAGCGAGACTGAAGTTCTTGAGGCTTACCAAGAGGCTTATGGGGACCAGCTGGCAGCTCAAGCAGCTCCTAAGGTTGTGGCCAGCCCTGTGCCAGCGGCTGAAGCAACCTTGGAGCCTGTTGTGGACCCCTATTCATCACGCAGACTTGCATCAGTTGCCGATTCGATTGGTCGTCTGCTTGGGATGATCTCCGTGGCTCCCATGGGCACAGATGAAACGATTGCTTGGCTCCCCCCTGCTCTCGCAGATAAATTCAAACCCTTTGGCGTTCTTACGCTCTCCGACTTGGCCAACTGGATCAATATCAATGGCCGAGGCTGGTACAGCAAGGTTCCTGCTGTCGGGAAGTCGCGTGCTCAGCGACTGGCCCAGTGGCTGATCGACAATGAGAAAACAGTCGGAGTTGAGCTGAACGAACTTTTGAAATCCTCGCTTCCACAAGATGAGGTTTTTGGGGCTTCGAGTACGAGTGTTTCGGCACCGACCAGTACAGAAGTCTCACAGTGGCAGGCGCTTGAGTTTGGCATTGTTCCTGTCCAGTACCTTGACTGGCCCATGCGTTTGCGCGGGCATGATGGAATGTTCCGCAGCAGGGACAACAATACTCTTGGCGCGACTGATGACGCTCACGCAATTAGCTTGTGGTTGGCTGAGCATAAAGACTCTCCGCGTACCCTTGAGGCCTATACCCGCGCTGTGGAGTGGCTGGTGCTTTGGGCTGTCGTGGAAAAAGGTAAGGCTATTTCTTCGCTTGTTCGTGCAGATCTACAGGAGTTCAAGTCGTTCCTGCGCTCCCCTCCTGCACACTGGATTCAGACAGCCCGTGTAACGAAGAACTCAAAGCACTGGCGTCCACTACGCGGCCCTTTAGCTGAATCTTCCGTAGAGGGGGCCATGCGTGCGGTATCCGCTTTGTTTGCAGCATTGAGCAAAGCAAGTTACCTCAGTGCCAATGCTGCATCTGGCCTGGTGCGTACCAAGCGGACAGAAATCACGATGGACACCACGCGCAGCTTGTCGAATCAAGATGTGGAGGTGGTTGGGGCCACGTTGGGGGCCATGGAAGAATCGCCGCGTAAGCGCCGGTTCCGTGCACTTATGCTGTTGCTACAAACGACTGGCCTGCGTCGTCATGAGCTTGTTTCTTTAGTCTGGCGCGACATCAAGCGCGCTCGTACCGACAACAACGAAAGTGATATCTGGCAGATCACCTTTATCGGTAAGGGAAAGAAAGAGCGCACGCTGCCAATAACGCACCAAACGTATCAAGCCCTGCATGACCACAGGGAAGACCGCAAAGAGCTTGCCAAGGGCCGGAAACTGGCTTTCCTGAGGCAGCTAAAGGATGACGAGTGGCCCTTGATTGGGATTTTGGACGATGCCCAGGCCCAAGAGCGTGAGGCCAAGGCCAGCGATTTTGTCTACGACACCGGCAGACAGGCCAATATGACTGGTGCGCTTTCGACCCAGCGCGTTCATACCATCATCAAGGACTTCTTTAAGGCCTGTGTGGCCAAGGCACACGAGTTGGGGCGTGACTCTGGAAACTTTGAGCATGCCTCCCTGCACTGGATGCGTCACACCTTCGCGCATCAGGTTCTGGCCGCAACCAGCAACGACTTGGCCGTGACTCA
Source organism: Comamonas testosteroni (assembly GCF_003569915.1). Classification (GTDB taxonomy): domain Bacteria; phylum Pseudomonadota; class Gammaproteobacteria; order Burkholderiales; family Burkholderiaceae_C; genus Comamonas; species Comamonas testosteroni_D. The sequence continues at coordinate 18,661 of NZ_KZ984466.1, forward strand.
GCAGCTGCTGGGCCACTCCAGCATTGCAGTGACCAGTGTGTACGTGAAGGCCAACATGCAGCAGCGCATCGACGCAGTTAAAAAGGTCAATATCGGCTACTGATTTTCAAGGCGCAAAAAGAAAAGCCCAGTGAGTTGATCACTGGGCTTTTTTGTTGGGTCAGGCAAATTGCCAGACGCCGCGCTCGCTTGAAGCGAATCGTTCGGTAGAGTTGAGCACTTGCCGCACCTTCGCCTGCCACGATGGGTTTTGCGCAATCTTCTCAGGAGCGGCGCGAGCCACTTCGTCATAGATCGAGCGCAGGTCGGCTTTACCTCCCAAGCGCTGAAGCACCAAGTTGATAACTGCCTTCCATGTCGCTCGCACGCGCTCAGCTTGCTCACGCGCAACCTTGCCCAGAAGGACGATCAAAGGCATAGAAGCCTTCTTCCAAACCAGCAAGTATTCGTGGTTGATGCGTGGGTACTTCATGTTCGCGTATGCACGCGAGTCAGAAACACAGTTGTGCTGCTGTTTAATGATCACCGCAGCAAGCTCCGATGAGGGCATGCGGGCAATCATTTCAGCCTGGTAGGAAACGTAGCGTCCATTCTGGCGATAGTCGCCAATGAGGGTTGCGTAGTGTCCACCTGGCAGAGTTGCATCACGTTGGTTCAGCAGGACGGCCTGCATCTTTTCGTGAAACTCAGTGTCGCTCGCGCAGCGCGAGAGATCAGCAGCCAGCTGGGCTTGTGTAGCGCCTTTCCAAACGGCATTTGCGTAAAGTAGCATCGACCCATAAGGCGGATGACTGAAAACCAAATCGCTTTGGTGGCCAACAGTGTTGAGGATGGAGTCATTCACGGCATTGAAGCCCTGGTGGAGGTCCAGGCCGGTTGCTGTGATGCCCATTTCGTTTGCTACTTCGACCGAAGTACCAGAGCCGACCATGCAGTCCACGAAGGTCTGAGGTTTGAGCTGCAGGAACAAGTCTTTGAGCACATGACCGGAGCAGTTGCCTCGCCACTTGGAATCGCCCCAGTGGCCACGGTCAGGGTAGGAGATGATGGAGTTCATAGGGAGCCTCTAAGGGAATGAAGAGGGCAACCTATCCAGCAGGACAGGTGCCCTACTGGGTTTGAAAAAAGGTGTCACAAGGACACGACTGCGAACAGTGCGGCAATGGTAGGAGCAATGCGCCCTTAGTGCAACCTGCCGGCCCATGAAGAAAGACCCCGTAGCTAGTGGCTACAGGGTCTTTTTAAAGTTGAGGTCTATCGCTCACCAGGCCCGGAGGCCTTGGCGATATTCCAGAAGCAGCACTCCCATGGAGTGTCTGCATCTTTGAACTTCAGAGAGTGAGCATACAAAGCTTTTGCGATGCCCAAGAGCGTCTTGTCTTCGACTTCAGGCTCAGCGCGCAGGGTGATGTGCTCTGTGTCCTTGAAGTAGATAGGCATCAGATCTGGCTCCCACCATTTAGCGGTGGCCAGCGCTTTGCGGACTTTTGAAATCCACTGCTGTGGCTTCAAATGTCCTGAGCTTCCGTTGCTCTTCCAAGCCGACATACCGCCAGCGAAATAGTGGCCGTGGGCAATTGCCGTGGCCATGATTTGCTCTGCGGTGCCGAAGTGGTGGATGTGCCAGCGGCGTACCCGTTGGTTCTTGAAGTTGTACGTGTTCGATGCCCCATCAAGGGTCAGCTGCATGTACTGGTCTTCTGGTGCTCCAATGGTGTTGGCTGGGATGCGAACAATCAGGTGCTCGTAGTAGATTTGGGTAGACATAGCTGGCTCCTTAAAACAAAGACATGGTTTCCGTATAGACCGCAGGTTGGGCACACAGCAGAGCTGGTGCTTGGGCTTCGGGTTCAACACCCGTTGTGGTCAGAGAAACATGCTTGCCAAAGGAAAAAGCGCGCAAGAAGAAAAGTATCTGCTCCGCTGATGTCAGCGGAACTTCGACCTTCATGCTGCCTAGCCCGCCTTCATCAAAGGGCACAGCTTCCAACACCTCGATTCCAGTTGCCCGATGACGGAACAATTCTTCATCACGGTCTTGGAATACCACCCATGCTTGCAGTCGGTAGCTGGGTAGCGACGTAATGCAAACCTTCGGAAGTTGGTCGTAGAAGTCTAGGTACTGCTCAGCGTTCACGGTCTTTCCGTAGATTGACCGCTGCTTGATTTCAGCTTCGTAGACTGGGCCTTGGCGGTAGCCCAGCAACTTGAAGCCGTCGAGTCCCCAAATGGAAGATTGCAGCAACTCCCAAGTCGAACTTCCTTCACGTTTTACCTTGGCAAACGTGATGCTTTCATTCCTGAGGTTGTCGCGTTGCCAGGGGGCGTCTTCACTGTCCAAAATGCCAGCGGCATAGGAAGAGAAGCCGACCTTCAGATGTTGAATTTCATCAATCATGTTGGTGCCTTAAAGGGAAAGAGCACCAACGCCCTTATGGGCAAGTTGATGCCCAAAGGGTTGAGTAAGGATGTGCAGAGCACACTACATCGCAAAAGCGTTGTGGTCTTAGTTTACTGGCTGAGGGCCATGCCTCGTAGGCCAGAGTTAAAAAAAGTTGTAGCTAACCAATGCACCCAGCACAAACATCATCAGCCCGAACTTGACAGAGCCACCGACATGCGGCTTTGCTGGCGCTGATTGATCATCAGCGGCATCGACACGCGCAAGCCTCATCTTGCTAATAGCACTGCTGACCTGTGCTCGCGTGTTCGCGTCCAGGTGCGCCATGATCTTCTCCACTGACTCATGCGAATCCAGACCAGCTTGTGCGCGAAAGTGGTTGATCAGATTTCCATGCATCGCGTTGAGCGCGACTCCGCCTTGGATGTCTCCATTGTTGGCGATGTATTCAAAAAGTGCGTTTCGGTCCGAATCGGACTCAGGCAGCAGCACAGTTACCGTTAAAACATCGAAATTATTGATGGTTTGACTATCCATTTAGTCCTCCTGCCCTTCAGAATACTGAAAACGCGATCTGGCGCAAATTAGCCAAGACGCCTGCCCTCTTCCTGACCCAACTGGAGCTGCCATGACTCACTTGCTGAAATTCGCCAATCCGTCCAACTTCAAGTTCAAGAAGATCAAGGTGGACATTTCGTACAAGCAAAGCATGCTCATCGGCCTGGGCCTCGGTTTGGGCTTTGCGGCTTTAAAGGTGTTTGCGTTTGCAGGAGCCTTCTGCGTGGCCTAATTGCCCTGAGCCAAAGAAAAATGCCCGCCAAGTTCATCGACTGGCGGGCATTTTCATTTGTAGGTCTGAAATCAGTATTCAGACGGAAGCATGATGCATGTTTCGGTGCGGTCAGCTGAAGTGATGACATAGAACTTTGTTTCAAGTTCCGTGTACATACTCAAGATTCGCGCGCCTTGCTGCACTGCTTGCTCATTGACTTCTTTGTCTTCATCGCACAACTCGCCCCAGTCGCCATAGGCGTGACGAGTCAGCATTGAATGAGTAAGGCTGGGGTGCTCTCTGAGCACTTCCATTGCTCCAGGCGTAGCAACGAGCCTGCCCAGTGCGAAACGTGGCAGCAGGTGATGTGTGCGCGACTGCGTGGGTTCTTGATTCATAGGGGCCGCCTTATTTCACGGAGCCGCGCACGAATGCATGGCAATCAGTTGTGAAATTTCCGTCACCGAGGCGAGGAAGGTTGCGGGCTGTAGGCGTCTTGCGAAAGACTGCGCAAGCAGCTTTGGCAATAGGTTTTTTGACCATGGTTTTCGTCCGTTATGGAGGCGTGAACCACGGCCCTTGTGGGGTGGTCCACAAGGGTTAAAGTAAAGAATTCGCTTGGAATCACGAGCTGTAAAAGCAAGTGCCTTCATCTTACAGGTGCTGCCTCTCGCTGGCAAACCTTTTTTTGCTCATGAGTGAAAATATTCATCAGAGTAGATATTTTAACGCGTGATGGGCGTTACTCCTGTAGGTTGATTTATCTTTGTTCCCTTAATTAAAAATTTCTTGCTTTCATTATGGATTTGGAAAACAATTCACTTTCAACTTTAATCGAAAGCTTACATGTCGAATTATGAATTTTCTTTCTCCAGTCTCCGTGCTATTAACCTCAATGTCACAGATGAGAAGGAATACATGCAGTTCTGTATTGACCACTGTACAAATGTAATTGCTAATGCCAGTGATTTTGTGCGTCGTGTGGCAGAAGGCAAGATTGACATCGACAAGAATACGAAACCTGAATTGATTGCAGCTCGCGCCTCCATGCTTCTTATTAAGCAGAAGCTTGAAGAGTTTCAGGAGTTTTCTTCTGGAAAATCGAATGTGACAAAGTTCTATGCAGATGCATTGGCGAAGAACGAAAGTAACTTTAAGCAAATTGGCGTTGCTGAGGATTTGTTGAAGACGTACTTCATGCTGTAAGGGGTGGTGGCTCGCAGGGGCTTCGGGTACACTGCACTGTATGTAAGTACAGTGTTCATGCCATGCAGCCCCTTTCTCCCTCAATGAATCCGTGCTGGCTACTCACGAGCGATGGCTGTGTCAGAGCCGGATTTCCTTCGCCTGCAGAAGATCTTCCATGCCAGCAACTTGACCTCAACCAGCGCCTGATTCGCAACCCATTGAGTTCCTATTTCATGCGCGTGGCGGGAGATTCCATGATCGATGCAGGGATTTACGATGGCAGCTTTGTTGTCGTTGACCGCGCTATCGAGCCTGAGCATGGACATATTGTTGTTGCCTATGTAGATAACGATCTGACAATTAAGTATTTACATTCAAAAAGCGGACGAATCCGACTTGTTGCGGCAAATCCTTCCTTCTTGCCAATTATTCCAAAGGAAGGGACAACAATTAAAATATTTGGTGTTGCACGCACCGTTTTTACACCTCTTCCAGGGTTTTCTATTTGAGACGTGGTATGTACGCTCTTATTGACTGCACCAATTTTTATGCGAGCTGTCATGCCATATTTGACCCTAGACTTTGGGGAATGAATTATGTGATTGTTGGCTCTAATGATGGCTGTGTTATTGCACGCAGTGAAGGAGCACGAAACTTGGGTATTAAAATGGGGGTGCCTTGGTTTCAGATTAAAGACCTGCAAGAGAAACATGACCTTTATTGTTTAAGCGCGAATTTCGCTTTGTATGGAGCACTGAGCGCTAGGGTTCATGGAATCATTTCGGGACTCTCTGATGAATGCGAGCAATATAGTTGCGACGAATCCTTTGTAGGGCTGGCGGGATACCCTGGCAACCAGGCTGAGCGGGTGCAGCGGGTACGGGACCGAATTCTGCGGTGGACCGGCGTTCCCACTGGCGCAGGCATTGGCGCAACGAAGACCCTAGCCAAACTCGGCTCCCACATCAGCAAGGCAGCATGGCGAAAACCTGGCTCCTACCCAGCTGAGTTTTCGGGCCTATGTGATCTCACGGCTGTGTCTGCCGGTGTGCTGCAGGAGTGCATGGCCAGTACAGCTGTCAAGGATGTTTGGGGTGTTGGCCCTGCTTTCGGCAAGCGGCTTGAAGAGTGCGGTGTCATCACAACTCTGGATCTCGCTCGCATGGATGCTGGGTATGCTCGACAGCAGTTTGGCGTGGTGCTGGAGCGTACCATCCGCGAGTTAAATGGTATTGCCTGTATCCCAGTTGAGAGTCAGCCCCAGCCTCGACAGCAAGTGGCCTATACACGGTCGCTGGGCCAGCCAGTTGCAGGCAGGGAAGATCTGATGGACATAGGTGGCAACTTCGCGGAGCACCTGGCCAGCAAGATCCGCTCCAGAGGAAGCGTCACCGACAAGGTGATGGTGTTTGCCATGACCTCTCCTTTCCGCCCAGGACCACGTTTTTACAAATCGATGGTGATTGAGCTGGCCCGTGCAACGAATGACACCCGCACGATCACACACGCGGCGCGCAGAGGCCTGGGGGCGATCTATGCCGATGGGTACAGGCTTGTGAAAGTGGGTGTGATGCTGCTCAACCTTTCGGACGCATCGACTGCAGATGCGCAAATTGACTTCGCGTTTATTGAAGATGCTGGCGCTGGCCGAGCTTCGCGGCTGATGGTGGCCATGGACGCCATCAACGAAAGGTTCGGCGCGCACACCGTCCATTTGGCGTCAACGCAGCCAAGCCGACGCGTTCAGCGCCAACAGAGCAAGTGTCCAGACTACCTGACCAACTGGAGCCAAGTGCCGTTAGTCAGAGCCTGAATTGGACGAAATTAGAACTTTTTAACTCTTCTGCTCCGGGTTCGATGTGTCTACCCTTAGTGGCATGAACTCTCAGACCCAAACATCCTTCATGACCTCCGTTAATGCTGTGCTGCTCGATCCCTCAACCAGCAATTCATTGCGCCAGAGGTTGCAGGCGGATCTGACTCGTGACCCGCTCGACGCTCTTAATGATGCTGAATGTCTGCTTGAGCTTTCTCAGTTGCGAGTTAAGGAAGTTCTCTCCGCTCATACATGCAGTCCCCGCGAAGAAGGCTGACCATTGAACGCAATGCAAAAAACCCCGCAGCTTTCGCTACGGGGTTTTTTGATTGTTGATTACTTCCAATTGGTAGGAAGCCCTTGCAGACCTGCGACGAATGCAGCTCCCAGAGGGTCGCCAGGTTGAATGCGGGTTGCTCGCACACCACTGTTTTCACGCAGGATGTAGACAGCATCACCAGCCTTCAAAACTTCACCGTTGAGGTTTGGTTGAGTGATGGACATCTTTTGAAGGTTTCCGTTAAGAACGATCAATGCCTGGCCTTCAGTAATGCCAGAAGCTTTTGCTGCGACGTTACCGGCCATGCCACCAATAGTGCCGCCAATAGACATCGCTGTAGCCCGTGTGGACCAAGATTTGTCTTTGGTTGCCATACCGCCAATGGCGGTGCCAATAATTCCCCCGAGCGCAGAGAAGCCAACTTCTTGACCGCGAGACGCAACAGAGGCCTTTTGAGCTTGCAGAACAATACCAAACTCAGCAGTGCCTGAACCAGCCTGTTGGTGTTGGTTGATTGCGCAACCAGTTGCAGAGACTGCAATAGCGATGATGGCAACCAGCTTTGTGAACGACTTGAACATGTGTGTACCTATAAGGAGTAAGGCAAAGCACAGGCCGGTTAGGCAACATGTGCCCGACCGGGTTTTGAATTAACGGATGGATGATTTATTACTGCACTTTAAATACCGGAATGGTATTCGTGGCGCGAGCAATAAATGCAGCTGCATCCATGTTGAAGTTGAAGTAGCAGATTTGCTCTGCCTGTGGTGTATCGCGTGGTTGCAGTTGGCCTGTGACTATATCAACAGGCTGGCCGTCTGCCAGAAAGACAACGGGGATTCCGTCCTCAATCTGTATAGCGCGAGCCGTCACCAAGTCACCTTCACTTAAGCAGTGCTCGAAAGAAGGGGCAAGGAAGGCTGGGTGAGTTTCCATGCTGACTCCATGTGGAAAGAGTCAGCAAACCCAAGGGTCTAGCTGACCCAAGGGGTTAAAAAAAGATAGCGCAGGGCTATAAGAGTGCCAGAGGCAAACTCATTCCATCCTAGCAGCTTGGCTAGGCTCGTCAATGACTTCGGCTTGTATTTCTGGATATTTTTCAGCCAAAGTTTGAATGTAGGCATTGTATTTTTCGATGTTTCCAGGCTGCAGAGCAAGATACGTCAAACCGCCAGAAATCAGGGCCATAACAACAAAGGTCCAGCCGATGAACTTAATGAATCGCCAGAATGATTTTTTGAGCTGAGTCTTAATATGGTCCATGTGTCAATTTTGAAATATGTCGGCATAAATTCAGCTCGCTATAGATAGTGAAATTTGCACCTTTGAATTCGCACGAGCGCAATAGCCATATAGAAAGCAACACCTTCAACGAGTAACACTGTGAAAGGCCTAGCAGTTCCGTGCTCTTCAATGTTCTCCTGCCAAAGAGAAAAGGGGCCTGAAAGGCCCCTTGGTAAGATCAAGAAGAATTAACTTCTCTCAGAGATTTTTTAATCGTCAGGATGTTGTTGAACGTCTTCATTGTCAACTGCTGCAGCCGCTGATTGGTCACGCACTCGCGTGGTTGGCTTGGCATCCGTACCAGTCGGCTTTTTCGATGACTTCGTGGTAGATGACGACGCTTTGGCGGCAGATGGCTTTGCGGCCTTCTTTGCGGCAGCAGCGGCACGTCGCTGCTGGACTTTTTCTTTGTTTGCTGCAGCAATCTGCTTTTTCTTAGCGGAAGCCTCTTTTTTCGCCTGCTCTTCAGCTTCCTTTTTGGCCTTGGCCTCAGCGATAGATTCAGGCGTGGCGTTTGCCAATTGATCAATCTTGCCGACCAATTCAGTGAGTGCAAGACGCTCTTCTTCTTCGATCAGGCCCATCGTCATCTCGTTCGCATGGATGCGCTTCAAGAGAGAAAGCATGTCAACAGAATACGTGCGCGCAGCCTTCTGCGCTTGTTTTTCCGGCAGGAATTTATTTGTCAGACGGGTTTTACCTGCTGCCTTAGCCATAGCGACACCCTTTTTGAGGGATTCGACAGCACCAGTAGAGTCGTTCGTCAATGAGGCCAACGCAGTACCGAAAGAGACATCACCATCCTGGATCATGGAACGCACCTCATGAGGTGCAGCCGCAATACGCAACAACTGGTTGACGTAATTTGTGGACACCTTCAGGATGGCTGCGATTTCTGCGGGTTCTTTTCGCCACTTCGCAAAACGTTGAGCGAAGTAGGCCATTTCCAGTGGAGTGAATGGCTTTCCAGAGTTGGATGTGGCAACCTGAACAGACATCTCCTCCATCGAGCTGCCCTCAGGGCAAAGCACGACAGGGAGTGATTTGATAGCGGCCCCACGCTTCGCAGCGCGTGTAGCGGCGTGGTATCGGGACTCGCCGCTAATGATGCCGTACTTTTGATTGCCTGCCCCATCTACCGTTGGGAAAACTAGCAGCGGACAGTCTTCTCGGAAGCCCTCTTGAATGATGCGTCCGGTCAGCCACTCGATATGGTCTTCCCACTCGGGGGTTTTAAGACGACCGTTGAGTCCAGGGACGATGTAGAAATTTTCCAGGTTGACTGAAGGATTTGCTTTGCCGCGCTCGCCACGGATTTCCATTGAAATTTCGCGGTGGCCGAGGATCTTGATCCTGCTGTCATCAAAAGCGGCAATCTCCCGTGCCTTTTCTGAATCAAATTCCAGGATGTCGGACGGTGTAGCGAAAACAATGTCAGCGCTAGGCTGCTGCAAGATGCTCACTTTGTCTTCTTGGGTCGTCTCGGTCAATTGCTTTTCGCCGTCGCTCATTCTTCAATGTCCTAAAAAGTTTGTTTCTTCAAAATATCACAATAGCAATTTGGCGCAAATTCAGTTATGCCCAGCAGATCTGATAGGAAGCTCTATTGGTGCTTCTTTGATTGGTAATTCCCAGCTTGAATTGCCGTCAATGTCGCTGGCGCTTGGCTCAGCAAGTATTTGACGTGAAAGAACTATTCTCTGAACCTCTGGGTAACTATTGAGCACTGGTGCCCAGCCTTTGACTAACAAATCGTTCGGGTTCCACGATGGATCGACTACTGTAACTTCGCCTAGATTTTTTCTAAGCTCTGCATTGTATTTTTCAACAACTTCGCCCAAGAACTGAGTAGCAAGGGCAACGAAAAAACAAACTTTAATACAGAAAATTGCAAAAAATTTCGCAAACGAACTTCCCATGTTGTGTGATGCCTTAGCTCTTACCTACTTAGGAGTGCTAACTTCCCATGCATAGTTAGTGAAGACTCTCGCTGTGTCCGTTTGTAGATATAGTTCAAGTGAAGATGAAATTTAAGAAGTAACTTCCTACTGATTTTCCGAAAGTACAATAAAAAATATATCAAAGTGTTTCAGGTGCGGGGGTATTCGTTGCTTCCTTTCACTTAGATCTCAATGAACATCAACTCAAAACGAGATACATCGTTAGGAATGTTCATGTCGTTTTGTCCCACGCACCAGCTACCCAGAATGTTCTGACAGCAGCTCGCAAGCTGATTCATCTGCTCTTCAGTAGGCTGCAGTTGCGACCGCAGGCCACTTTGGCTAAAGAACCCACAACCAATGATGATTGGAACTCCATGGATCTGCTTTCCATCTGCCGCTGGACCAGTGATGAAGACGCGAAGCTCTGTCCCATCCTCCTGTGATCGAGCTTGACGCTGGATTTGGTCATGGAGCAAACAAAGTTCTGTGCCCTCCTGCGTCAATTCTGAATTCATCTTCGCCAGCCTCTTTTTGTTGGCCCGATCCATTTGCACATGTGATCCAAGATATGAAGACGTTATTGCGATTCGGGAGTGGCCCAGCGCCTCAGTGATCTCCTTCCTCGCCTCAAGGTCCTGTAGCGCCGGAACTCTCTTACCGTGATTGACAGGGGATTCCTGACCTGTTTTTTGCGTGTACAGGTCATTGGCAAATTCATGGCGCAGCCCGTGTGCCGTAACGCCCGTTTCCGATTTTGAAACCTTGACTTGCTCCAGAACGTAATAGAAACGCCGCTTGGCCTGCTGTTGGTTGTAGCGATTACTTCGCAGGAATCCATTGTGCTTGGCTGCAAACGATTTGGCCTTGTCTAAGACTTCGCGCTGGTATGCAGATTTGATAGGGACAACGCGACCCCGACCGCCCTTGGCTCCGTAGGTGATAGCCAGGTGGTTTCCTCTGTCACACTCAACTGGACGCATGGCGCAAGACTCCATGACACGAAGTCCAAATGCCGCGATCATTTCTAGTTGCAGCGCAACAAGCGCATCGATGTCATGTACCTTCTGGAGCACTTTCTTGAAGTCAACGCCATTGGCACTCCATGCGCGAGACTCGGTGGCGGACATGACCCTTTTACCGCGCTTTGGATCAACCAGAACATCGTGGACGCTCTCATAGGACAGTCTGACCCCTACCCAGCTCATGAAGCGTTTGAGCACAGAGAAGTAAGTTGCTAGCGAGGAAGACGCCATTCCCTTCGATTCCCACTTGCGCATGACGTTCAGAAGGTGACGACTGGTCAGGTCGTCCACACTGTATAACTTGACCCCTGTGTTTGACAGTTCGTCAATCATCATGTGTGTGGCCAGCACATATTTGGTGGTTGTCTTTGCCGAAACAACGCGGGCACGTCCTTGTGATGCAGGTATGGGGTAGTGCTTGAAGAAGTAGGAGATCTGCTTGTGTATGTCGCCCTTGTGCTCTTGGATGGCACTATTCAAAACACCGCGAGGGTCCAGGCGGATTTTTGTTGCTGCTTCCGCGCTTTGCCGATTGGTCTGGCGGGAGGAATGGCTTCTGGTTATAGGACGTTGGTGCTGACTTTCAGGCATTCAACAATCATAAAAACTAGGTTCCCTTCTCTGGCCCCCTAATGCGAAGCAATCCAAGCGCTTTATCGGCTCGCTAAGGTATGTGGCAGTGAGAAGGCAAGCTCTGACGTGTCGGGGGCTTCGAGAGCTTCTATTAAAGCAACTTGCGCAATCATTCGACCTTCCCTAGACACTTTTGATGCTAACTCTGCCCAACGGCTGGTTAGCTTTTCCCAGGGACGGCTGGCGCTGGCCATCTTAGAGGTAAATGGGGTGCGTAGATCAGGCACGGCCTCAAGGAGCTGAAGGCATTTCTTCATGTCTTCTACAGTCTTTGGGTGGTATGGATAGCCGAGCATCATGCGGCCATGAATTAGCGGCGTTTCCGTCAAGAACTGGAAAACTGAATCGGTAGCTAAGCTGCGTCGCCCTTGACTCAGCCAAACGTTTGCTTCTTCACTCAGCGATGGCGTGACCATTTTTTGTCGCTCAACTGCAGAAGGTTTGAGGCGTTGTCGAAGGTCGTAGAGGGCTTGGGCTGTCCCAGCTGCTAGTGTTGCGCCAGCCATGCGTGCTGTGTCAGAACAAAAAATGATGTCTGTACCCATTGAACGGATAATCTGATCAATGCTTTCTGGCGTCTGATTTCCATACGAGAGGTAAAGCCTCGCCTCTTCCTTGAGGGTTAGGTTTTCGATCATGGATCACTCTCAAGTCATGCGTTGCTAGGCAAAAACGCCAAGCCTGAGTGGATGAGTTCGCTCTTCATGCCGCTTCGACCTCTCGCCACATGTTTGAACTCAGGTTGCAAACTACTCGTGCCTGGACTTTGAACTTTGCTTTCTCTTCTAGCCATGAGTCCGTCAATGGACCTGCGAAACCAAATGCATTTGCCTCTACCTGGGCATCTGAAATTTTCGATGTTTTGCCGCATACATCCATGAACAAGGCGTGTCTGCGCGGTGAATCTTGTAGTTGAGAATTTGCGCAGTGGACACGAATTTGATTACGCTGTGATTCTGGAATCGCGTGTGCTATCAGATGCCACACAAAACGTCCGATCCCTAGTCCTTGCAGAGTCACTGGTACACGGAAATCAAAGACTGGCAGGTGCCATGGTGATGGTGTGTTGCGAGCAACGGTATATGAAAACTCTGTGAACGCAGCTAGGTCAGTGAAACCTTGGCGAGACGGGTGCTCTATGACAAGCTTGCCGCTTGCAATGCAGAGTGAGCCGCCTTCAAAAAAGTGCCGAATCTCGTGAGAGACTGAGCCTACAAGGTTGCCATCTACCAAAATATCGAAGATTTCATTTCCGATTTTTGTGTTTTCAGTTTCAAAGGCGTTAGTCAACACGCTCTCACTTCTTCAATCAGCCCCCTTCTTTTGGAGCAGCCATTCCGCAAAAAATAGCACCTGCATTGCGCAGAAGCCAACCAGGATCTTGAACAAAAGCTGAAGGTCAATAGCCAGGGCGAAGGCTTGTTTCATGAGTGAGGAAATGCTCACAAGCCGGTCAAGTCCCCAGTACCTTGCTAGAACAACGGAAATGAGTGTAAAACCCAGCACGCTCAGACTGACGCCTAAAGTGCTCAAAAATCGAAGCAAAAGCGAAGGCCTTCCACAGGCTATGTTCACCAATCCGATAAAGCACCAGATCAGCACCATCCAGGTAATCAGAGCGAAAAATTCCCACGCCATCAGCTGTATTTCATTTCGTTGATACGGCCAGTTCTGACCGACTTTGCGCTTGCCAGCGCCAGCACTTTTGCCGCACCTTTCACGGCCATATGTAGAAGGTTACAGAAACGTGGTTTTGGCGCAAATGCGATCTCCGACACGACCAAAACAAAAAACCACCCGAGGGCGGTTCTTTTGCCGAAGCTGGGAGCTTGTTGCCAGGCGCAAGGAAGTGTTTGGCTAGTCAGCGTACTACTTTGAACATACTGCCAAAGGGAACTGACATGTCTCGGTGGATATAGCCTAAATGCAATAAGTCATGAGTGAGCTTTTCGTTAAGCACATTTTCAAATTCCACGATATCAAGATCCTCAATCTTCTCTATGGCCTCCACCATAAGAGCTTTGAGCAGGCCTCTGCCCTGTAGAGAGGGAGCAAATTCAATGTTGGAGATCACCAGCACGCGGCCATTCCGCTTTAGGACATCGAGGCCCAGCGCTCGTGTGAAGCGCGCTTGTCCGTACATTGAGGAAAAAACCCTCACATACAGTGTTACCTCATGATTCCTGGTCTGCGTGTATGCGGACAAATGGCGCATGGGCAGTGCTTCAGCGTTGCGGTACAGGTCTTGGATCTCACTGACTAAATCACGGGCCAGCTCAGAAATTTCTTGGTGAGAGGTAGAGGATGCAACGTTCATTTGGCTTCGGCGTGGTGATGCTCAGGCTTGAGGCTCAAGGGGGCGTGGCCAGGTACGGCTGGCGCTGGTGATCGATAGAGTGAATGTTCAGGGAAATGCGCTCAAAGGGGCTTCGGTCAACAGCTCAAATAGCTCAATGGGGTAGCGGAATCCATCAGAAGGGATCATTGCTTTGCTGGTGTAGACAACATCGGAGGTTGGTACAAAAACGCCGTGCGGAATACTTGGATGGCTTCCCAGCCACATGCGAGCGCGCAGATCAAAACACACGCCTTGCTGCAACTCTATCCAAAGATGCATTGAGATCCGACCACCCGTGGTGTGAGCTTGCACATGACCTACGTGTATGTGGTGTGGTATTGACTCTCGTGTCAGTAGTGTAGATACGCACCGACTCATCCCATCGCACTCCTGTCGCAGGGCATCAAGAGCTGGCATCCATTGCTGCAGCTTCTTTACGCCAGCAACGGCTTGCATTGAACACCTGGGTTCGACGGGAACAGATATTTCAGAACTCATCAAGGCGTCGCTTTGGCTGTTTTAGGTCGGTTGAGCATCCAGTAATTCAGGAATCGCTCTTTATCAATGAATCCCCAGTCGGAGACGATGTAGCAACCGCCCCCTCCATGGACACCAGCATTGCGCTGGAAATCGATGGTCATCCCGAAGTCGTTTCGCAAATGCCTGAGTTGACGCTTCAAGGTAGACAAGGGGATATCGGTTGCCTGCTGCAGCTGCTGTATGCCTGGCTTTGCAATCGTGGCTAGAGCCAAGATCAGGTCGTATTTACGGCATAAATCCTGCGTCGGGGCTTGCATCAGACGAGATCCAGCTGATTGGGGTTCTTTTCTGGTTCTGCATCGTCAGTCGATGAGATGGACTCTTTGAGCTTGCTCAGCAGCTCCAAGGTTTCTTCAGAGACTTCCAGTAGATATGTTCCGGTGTCGGTCTTCTTTGCCTTATCGAGATCCGAAGACAATGCAACGAAGCTGGTACGCATATCGCTGATGACTTGCTTGCTCATGCGTGGCTCTTTGGTCAGTTTTTTCTTCGTGACTTTGACCTTTTTGTCCTCATCCTTGTTTGCCCCCTCGCCACCCTTTGCCTTCTTTGCGGCTTCCTGCTCGGCCAGCTCGTCCTTGATGACTTGGACGGCCTTGGTCCCATGCTCCGTGAAGAGTTCAAGTGCGTAGGTCGCAGAGACTTGCTCGCGTTGAATCAGCTGCTTGAGTTCGATGGGCATTTCCAGCATGGAGAGGCCGGCGCGGACGTTGTTCGTGGTGACGCCGACATGGGTTGCAATTTTTTTGACATCCCAGCCGAAGCCCTTGAGCCGACCAAACACGACAGCGCGCTCAAGCACAGAAAGTGGTGCGCCATCGTTGCTGGTGACGATCAGCAGAGTTTGGGCAGCTTCGTCACCAGGCTGTTCTTCAACACGAACGCGGGTGATTTCTGCGCCTTCGGAGATGGCCAGCTTGATTGCACGCAGTCGGCAGTGACCGTCACGCACCAGCACCCTGCCATCAACCACCTTGACGATAAGTGGTGGTACATAGTCAGCGCGCTTGTATGCATCGGCTAGCTTGCGGATGTGAGTTTTGATTTTTTCTTGTGCGAAATATTCTTTCTTGGTCAGGAAGGCTCCACGGGTGTTGAAGTCCTCTTCCTCCTCAATCATTTCAGGCGCAATAGACCAACCGCTGCCCTTGGTTGTCCCAACGTCTAAGTTCTCCTTGCTGTCTTTGGATTTGATCTTCAATTCGTCGTTAAGTGCGCGCAGGGACTGAGCTGGCATTGGTCTTCTCCTAGGTATTTGATTGATCTCGGTATCTCAAACAATGGTATTGCAAGTTTGCTAAGTTTCAACTGATTTAAAGCGCTGAAATTCGCTTATTTGCGTGTAATGACAACAGACGAGATGCTTGCTCTTCATCTTGCTGTCTCACATAACGATACACCAAACCGGAATTGGCGCAACTTGAAGCTAAGGCAGAGTGATTCAAGCGGCTGGATTCTGAGCAGTGCATAAAAAAGGGCCAAACATGATGTCGGCCCTTTGGGTTGTAGCTATGAGAAGTTACTTCTTGGCTCCAAGAGAGTCAGAACGACAAACGGCAAGTGATTGTGATTTTTCGTCGGCCACTACCATCATGTTTTTGCTGAAGGCAAGTCCGCGTGTGTAGCGTTTAGTGGGGTTGGTTGGCAGGCCAGTTGTGGCACCTTCAATAAATGAAACCAGGCCCATAGCGTTGACTACGTTGTGGCCTACCACTGCACGATTGAAGTCCAATGCCCCAGATGCACTGCCCAGGTGGTTGAGCTTGCCGTCATAGTGCTCTTGCGTATAGGTGTTGTCCTTGCGCATAGACAGGTAGGAGCCGCCTGATGCGTCTTGTTTTATGCACGCGAACATCTTGCTATCGCTGTTGAGACGATACTCGTCCGCAGGAACTGCATAACCAGTGCCAAAAACCAAGCGTCCTTTGTCGTTTCTCAGGCGATCCAAGATCAAGCTGTACTTACTGCCATTCTGCGCCAGCAGCAGGTATGCGTAGTCTCGGTAGACGCCACCAAAGCTCACCTGCAATGTCGCCATGCCGCGCCAAATGGATGAGAACTTTGCAGCTCGCTCAACGCCGGTACAAGTATTGTTGGCATAGAAGCCGTTTTCGCAGAACGACAAGGATTGGTTCTCAACCTTGATACCGAAGTCGAGCAGGACGCGTGGGTCATTGCGAGAATCTGCTTCCATAGAAATGCCGTTGTACGCACCTTGGATTGGAAGCTCTTGCGTGCGGTTGAGCTGCAGGTTGGTGCCAATGACATTGGAGTTCAGGCTTGAAACTGATACTTGGCCAACAATTTCATTACCTTCAGGGGACGTGAATATTTCAAATCGGGGACCACCCTCCTCACTATTGGAGTTCGCCGTTGAGTAGACAGTGATACCCAGGTTGGTTTCGTCAATTTTTACTGGGATGCGCTGGATTTCTTCCACGCCGTACATAGTGTTCAGCGGGATGATTTGAGCAGTTCGGCTTTCACGGTCAATCACCAGCCTGAAAGTGTCACCGTCCACAGCAGTCATGATGAACGTGTCCTTGGGTAACTGGGTGACAGAGGCGGTGGGAGGCGGTGCTGGAGGTTCAGGTTGTGTTTCGCCCTTCTCTTCGTCCCCACCACCACAGGCAGACAACACGAGCGCTGCAGCCAGAGCCAGAGCATTAATTTTGGTTTTATTGAGCATTTGCAATCATGATGAAACCTCTCCAACTGGAGGCATGATTAGCTTAGGTATTTAGTTTTGAATTCCGTTTGCGTAATACCAAGGAAAAGCAGCCATATTCGACTTTGGTTAAATAGATTGCGTTTTAGGAACCTTTTGCGCATCCCATTGTCAAATAGACCAGTAAAATTTGCCCCCAAGCCATTCAGGCACCACAACGTTCCATACTTTCAGCCATTGCGCTGGGCTAGTTGTGATGCCAGGCAAGACCTAGCCCAGTCTCATCTTTCAATGTGCCAGCTCAATTTGCTGCTCAGTGCTTCGAACGCATCAAGTTCGACCCCAAGGTTTCTATTTTTCGGAGTTTTCAATGCAAAGTATGCTGCACACGCCAGCGCATCGTGAATCGGCACGATGTAACTGTTCTAAGCTGGGCCACCCTTCCCGACCCCCAGCGCCAGCTTTCCCCCGCCATCTCGGCTTCACGGAGTCAACTCATTCGAGTTTCGAGCAACAGTCTGTTCGTCTTATCCAGTCCTTGCTCCTTCCTCGCTAAGCCTTCGGATTGGTTTGGGCGAAAAAAACCCACCGTGATCAAAATCTTGCCCAAAGTAGCCTAGGCCCATGCAATTTTTTGTTCAATGACCAATGGCAGTTGACATGAGTTTCGGAACATTCCTTTCGCGCATCTTCAATGAGGCGCAATAAACCTTCGCAGAAAGAGCAAAGGATGGAAAAATACGCTGAAACAAGGAGTCATGTCCCATGTTGGGATTTCAGCTCAAATGAAAAAGCCCCGTGACCTTGAAGGTACGGGGCTTTTTTTGTGGGTTAAAAGGATTTAGAAGAGGCAGGCTTGATCCATCGACACTTCACTGCCTCTCTTGGGGCGTGTGCCAAAGGTTTTGGCCCCTAACTCGCCATTAGCTGATGTAGCTACAGCTTGCTCAATATCCGTGTCAAAGTTCAATCCTTCCTCAGCTAGTGACAGATGGAAGTCTTGAATCTCTCCTCGGATTCTGCAGATCAGGGTCCCGCGTGAACGTTTCCCCTCACTCTCATAGATAACCACCGGATGACCAGCCAGCTTATGCCAGCTGATTGTTGGATCTGCTCCGTAGGTGTGAGGGCGCCAGCCAACAGACCTGCGCTCTTTGTCGTAGGTCTGGGCTTCAGACATAGACAATGGTGCAACAGTCGGAAGACCGCGAAGGAAGTTCACAGGTTTGGCGCAAATCATCACCTGGCCAGCAACCTTCACTCTGAGGCCAAGGTAGGAGAAGGCGTGGCTTTTCTCAGCATGGACTTTCGGCCAGTCAACTTTATCCATTGTGGCCTCTGTGTAGAGGCGTTCTGGTATCAGTTGCCAAGCATGAATTTCGTTGCTTGCACCTGAGCTATAGCTAGTGACTGTATACAGGAAGCCGCCGTACTGTTTCGCCTTAACGCTTGCAATCTCATTCTTGCCCGCTTCAGCAATTGCCATCCCTGAGTAGATGTCGGTCATTTCTTCCCACTCTTGCCCAGTCAAGGTGACGGAGCGTATTGCGGTTGGCTCATCAGCAAAGCAAATGACTGCTTTTTCTTTTGCGCTGACTTCTTGAACTTCGCTATCGAAGGAGAAGAGTTCAGGAATATATGAGTGGGATAAAAGTTGGAGTTCCATTTCATTTCCATTGAGGTCATGAACGGACACCGGCCCGTGGGCACAGGTGCCCGAACGGGTTGAGTAAAGTAAGGCTGGCACGATGACCAGATAACTGCCAAAGAGCAATTGAATTTGATTTTAGTGCCTATCCCTGGCTGCGCCTAGTGGGCTTAAAGACAAAAGCCCAGCCCCACTTAAACGCGGTGACTGGGCTTTCAGTTGTGCTTAACTGCGACTTAGAGGACACCGTACTTTTTCAAGTTTGCGGTCTGGTCAGGTCGCATCATATGCAGGTGCTTTTCCCATACTCCAGGCTGTTTGCTGCCAAGAATGTAGTGGGTGTTCTCGGTTTGGATCTCTCCGGGCCTGCCATAACAGATGGGTGAAGTTTGGACGTAATCAGTGCCAACGACACCTATCAGCGAAACAGTATGGCCGCTGGTGGGAACGATCTTCCAATGCTCCATCTTCACTTTGCGCTCGGAGCGCTTCGGAAATGCGGGGGTGGTGCAGCTGGGCTGCAGTATCGCAATTGCTTGCGCTGTCATGTCATTCCTTTGGGAAATGACGAGCACCAGCCCAGAGGACGCGGTGCCCGTCCGAGGAGGTAAATCTGGCCGTGACCAGCAGGGAGGAAGCTCAATGAAAAACACCCCCCGTTGTCGCGGAGGGTGTCTTCTTGTGGCTTTGGAACCCGTAGGTTCCAAAAGCGCGATGCAGGGTTACGCTTCTTCAGCGCTATCCTGTTCCGCCTGGTTATCGAGGTAGGCTTCTTGCACTTCATCACTCTCGAAGATGATGGGTGAAGTGTCTTCCTTCATCCAGGTGAGGATGCTGCCGACATTCAGAATCTCGGATTCATAGTGGCAGTTGAAGCTATCGGAATGCGCCAAGACCCAGAACTGTTCATCGTTGGCAACAACAATAGACTGGGTATGAATCGCACCGGCTTCCGTGGAGGCTCAACTCCTGAGAGGATTGAGTCATGAACACTAAAGCTGCTCGTTTTAGCCCTGAGGTACGTGAACGTGCCGTACGTTTGGTGCAGGAATGCCAAGCGGATTACGCATCACTGTGGGGTGCGTGTGAATCGATTGCCCCCAAGATAGGTTGCTCGGTCAGCACCCTGCATGGGTGGGTGCAGCGCAAAGAAATAGATGCAGGCCAACGCCCAGGATTGACCACGGATGAACGTGAGCGGCTCAAACAACTTGAGCGAGAGAACAAGGAACTGCGCCGTGCCAATGACATCCTCAAGGCTGCGAGCGCTTTTTTTGCGCAGGCGGAGCTGGACCGTCGCATCAAGAGTTAATTGACTTTGTAGACCAGTATCGTGATGCCTATGGGGTCGAGCCAATTTGCAGGTTGCTGCAAATTGCCCCATCGGGCTACAGGCGCAGGGTTCAACAAAGAAACTGCCCTTGGCTGCGCTGCAAGCGCAGCCAATCAGATGAAGAACGTTGCAGTCATATTCAACGGGTGTGGCATGCCAATTGGCAGGTGTATGGCATCGTCAAAGTCTGGAAGCAGATGCACCGAGAGGGTTTGCCGATTGCCCGCTGCACAGTGCAACGCCTGATGCGCAAGCTGGGCCTTGAAGGTGCAAGGCGAGGCAAGAAGGTACGTACGACACGCCCAGATGTGGCACGGCCAAGCCCGCTAGACCTGGTCAACCGCCAGTTCACAGCCCAGCGCCCTGACCAGCTTTGGGTTGCAGACTTCACCTATATATCAACATGGCAAGGGCAAATGTTTGTGGCCTTTGTGATTGATGTCTATGCCCGCCGCATAGTGGGCTGGCGGGTCAGCAGCCACATGCGTACGGACTTTGTGGTGGATGCGCTGGAGCAGGCGCTGTATGCCAGACAACCTTCAAGCGATACGAAACTGATTCACCACTCCGATAGGGGGAGCCAGTATGTGTCTATTTGCTACACAGAGCGTTTGGAGGAAGCTGGCCTGATGCCTTCGGTGGGCAGTACCGGCGATTCCTATGACAACGCCTTGGCCGAAACCATCAATGGTCTTTACAAAACAGAGGTTATCTATAAGCGAGGGCCGTGGAAAACACGGGAATCACTGGAGCTGGCAACACTGCAATGGGTGCACTGGTTCAACCACGGCAGATTGCTGGAGTCCATAGGGCATATACCGCCAGCGGAAGCTGAGGCAAACTACTGGCGGCAAGTTGCCAATACCGTGCAGGCTAGCGCCTGCACTTCAACAAACTAGCCTCCACCAAACCCGGTGCGATTCAGTACTCAGGTCTGCACGCTCTTCAATGCCTTCGCTGCCCCAGCTGTTAGGAGTGAAATCAAAGCGAACGTCTGAAAGACTCATCAACGAGCAGAGTTTGCTCAGTTGAATGATCTTGGCCATGTCTGCTTTGGTGAACTGAACTTGGCAGTAGTCGGGATTTTCGCAATGGTCGCTGGTAGCTTTCGCTTCCAGAACCAGCGTTCGATTGAAGTCAACTCCTTCGAGTCGATGGTCTTCGTTATCGACCTCAGCCTGGGCTTGCGCCAAGGCAATTTCGATTTGACCGAGACCCACGTTCTCAGGATGCTCATAGGTGCCCTCTTCCAAACCGCTCTTGATGTCTTGAATATGCCCTTCGGTGATGCCGATGAGGGTTTTCAGAACAGAGCGCTGGATTGGGATGTACTCCTCGGTGGTCAAGTGCTGACGAAGCGCCACAAAGGACTCTTCATGCATCATCTCGTCTGCCAAAGCTGTGATTTCTTCCTTGCTGGAGCCACTTGGTGCAGTGACAGTGAACAAGGAAATCACCTCGCCTGGGAGGTCGGCAAATTTCTTCACCTGGGCATCGAAATGATTATTGGCGGAAGTCAGGTCAGTGAACCAGTCCACTCCCCCGGAGGTTTCGCTCACAACACTGACGGCAAAAACCGTGATGTTTTGTGCTGCGGCCTCAGTGGTTGCGTTTGTATTTTGCATGTCCATATCCAATTTGGAAGTGATGGACACCTACCCTCAATGGGCAGGTGTGGCCCATCGGGGTTGAGAAAGGTAAAGCTGGCACATGGCCAGAGAATGCACAGAGGCAATCAGGGAAAGATTCTACGGCTAGTGTTTGCCGCTGAAAAGATGTTGGCAGGAATTGTGCAGTTGCTTAGGCAATGTCGATGATGAGCTTGAGAGCAACGCTTGTGAAAGCAATTGAACCCAGAAACATCAATGTACAAAGCGCTTTTTCAACTGCAAGCAGAAGTTCCTGCAGCGTGAGCGTTGCTCTGGATGTTGTGGAGGTGTGCATATCGGTCCCATGGGGAAGATAGACACCGCCCCAATGGGCACGGTGCCCATCGAGGTTGAGAAAAGTAAGGCTGGCAAGAAACCAGAATCAGCGCGAAGCGTGAGGAGCCAAGTCTACATCGCTGGCGCAGGTTGACCAGCTCAAACTATGGACCTACTCGGGCATTTTTAGGCCTTCCACGTTGTAGGACTGAATGATTTTTTGTGGGAGTGCGGATTTCAGCAGGCCACTATT
Organism: Comamonas testosteroni; assembly: GCF_003569915.1. GTDB lineage: Bacteria > Pseudomonadota > Gammaproteobacteria > Burkholderiales > Burkholderiaceae_C > Comamonas > Comamonas testosteroni_D. Next base: position 40,705 of record NZ_KZ984466.1, read on the forward strand.
GAGCAAGTGGACGACTGCCTGGGCTTGTGTAGCGTCACGATGGACCTTCATAGTGTCGCGTTCATCACTCTTGCTCATGACCTGTTTGAAATGGGCAAAGATCACAGGGTCCACCGTGGGCATCATTGCCATGTCACCCATGATCGAAATTACCACGCTCTCAAAAACGCTCCCTTGCATGAACTTTTCTGAGTCTTTGCCCACCACCGGGATGACATCCCCTTCTTCGTTGGACATAAGAACAACCTGGCGGTCTTTCGTCTCAGGGACAGGCTTGTCATCTTCGCGCAGGAAGTCCACCGCGAAATCGGAATCATTGATTGCAGATTCCAGATTCACTTCGCTCCGGCGAAATGTCGGGTCAGCAATACGCAGCACATCGATCATCGAAATTTCGGGACTGTACTTGTCCATGGATGTGCGAAATTCAATCTTGCTCTGCCGATTCCACAGCAGGTCAATGTCCTGAGTTGCGGTGCTGTCCGTATCGAAGAAGACGCCTGCAGCACTTTCATAGGCAAACAATGCGTGTGTGCCGATGACGCGGTGGAATCTAAGAACGTCCACCTCCTGCAGAGCTTTTAAGATGCCAATGGCCATGGGGTCGGCATTACCCAGCGCTAGCTGACGATTGGCTTCAACAGCTTGGTCATGGGCAATCATGGCCTGATGCAGGGTCTGCCGCGCTTCATGAAAGCGCTGGAGCTGACTTGCGCGAATCACTTCCAAATCATGGCTGGCAGCTGGCAGGATTTTGATTTCGGATTGCTTTCCAACACTCACGAGACACGGGCATCCGTTCTCGGTGGACCACTCATAGTAATAGTTATTTCGGGTGGCGGTTGTCTGGCTTTCTCGCAGCGCGAGCAGGGCTTTTTTGGAGGCCTCCAGCTGTGTACGCTGGTGGTCGTTGAATTCGGTAATCAGGAAATCCATCAGGCTTGATATCTCAGTATTTTTGTTCTGGCCAAGGCCAGCTGCACCAGCTGCAGCGGCGATGGATTTACTTGTGTTGGAAGCGCGGTGTGGCCAACAAATCGCTCAGTGCGCCCTGGTCGATAGTATCAATGCCAAGTAGAGTGTTGAAGGCCTTCAGGCACTGGGGTTCAACAGTTTTCATCAGGCCCATCTTCCCAGTTTTGCTGATCAACACTTGTTCAAATGCAGGGGTATGGCTTAGCTCTTCTCCAAGCGCATCAAGGAACTCTTTGGCGGTCTGCTTCAGGTAGGCCATAAGGGCATTGTGGGCGTCCTTCAGAGCCTGTGCCTGCTCTTTTTCATGCCTCGAAGCCTTCGATGACTTGATCACCAGTACGCTGCTGTGTTTGCTGGTCACAGCGTAGTGGCTGACAGACTTGGAGCGTTTGAGCTTGAGAATGGTTTGCGCATCCAGTTTGCGCATCACAAAAATGAGGAAATAGCCAATCTCATCGCGCTCCTTGAGAGTCTTGGGAGCCTCATACCCCGTTGACTGCCAATAGGCGTGGAGCGCGGGCGTACCCAGCCAGCGGCTGTCATCGCTGATGCCCAATCCTTCTAACAGGTTGATCGCTTCTATGACTTGAGCAGACGCTGTGCCGGCACGAACGGCTTTGTTCATGCGCTCATAGATGGCAATGCGTTCGCTTAGTGCCTTTTCACGCTGCTGTAGCCCTGCGCGCTCGGCTTCATATTGCTCATAGATGCGTTCCGTTTCAGCAGACCTCAATCCCAGATGCACAACCTTCTGGCTGTCGCTGTAGCTTCTCTGAGCTAGGTAGACATAGTGTCCAGATGCCTTCCAATACATCGACCCGCCAAGCCTTTGCAGTTTGCGCCTGACCGCCACCAGTTCGCGGAATGCGCGGGTGGAGTCAATGACTTGCTTCGTTGTCGTGTTAGAGAGGTGCTGTGCTTGCATGTTTCTATACCGCTAAAGGGCTTTTGAAAAACTTGTACAACCCGAAATGATTCTGGGACGCGCTCTTTTCATAGTGCTGCTCAACCGTTGGCCAGCCCTGGTATGGGTGGCGTTTCGGTGCGTAATGTCCAGCTTTTCCGAGTTTTATAAATATTCGTACAACTCCTTTAATTTCAATAGATTATCGGATTTTTTGCTCTTGATGTCGTATAGCCCGCAAGAAGAGTTTTCCGACTCTGCTGTGCCCTCTGCCTTGCCGTTGCCAAAAAAAACGCTCTGAAGCCCTAAAAGGGCCGCAGAGCGGTTCTTGATTAACAGGCCAAGGCCGTGTTAAGTGCTGGCACTGAGATCCCCCAGTGCCCTCATGCTTCGCATGGCTAGGATGGCATCGTTGTTCGACTGTAGGCCAGTGAGAGATTGAAATCTGTCAGCAACCTCGCGTGCCAGCCGCGTGAACTTTTGACACGACTCATGGTCATTGAGCTTGTAGGCCAGGCATGAGCTATCGCGGTACTGGAAAAAACTCCGAGCCAGTTCATGCACCTGCAAACCCCGAAACAGTTCTTTGTTCTGTTCACGCAGCGCCAGCAGTAGCCGGTGCTTGTTGTTCACGTCGAATGTCTGATCTGTTTCAGTGTCTTTCATGATGGTTCCTGAAATGTGCAGCACAGGCTTACGCATGCGGGAAAACGCCGTGTGCATAAGGCCAGCACGAAACACTTCACCTTGTTCATTCTCGCGGTCGATTTCTTGCAGCAGTCGATTGGCATCGACCACGGCCCCATCGGATCTGAGAAAAAGGTGGTTCTGTAGGTGAGTGAGGGAGTTTGTCATTTCATCTGTCCGATGGAAATGGGCAAGCCCTCGCCCTCATGGGCAAAGAGTTTGCCCAAAGGGGTTTGAGAAAGGATGGCCGAAGCCACATCGACCCGAAGGTTGAGATTGCTACTTTACCAGTGAAAACAAAGAGCCTGCCTTCTCAAAACGAGACTGACAGGCTCCGATGCGTATTACGGTCGAACTGACTAGGCGTGCGATGGGGCTTTATGCAATTTTGTCCAAGCCCTGTAGACAAAGAAGGCGGCTAAGAGGCCCACAGCACCTGATGCAATTTGGTCCCAGTCGTAGACCGTGGTGGATCTATCCAGCTGGTCTTCCCAAAATTCGTAACCAAAGTGAAATGTTGCTGTTGCCAACATGCCAATCCAGAAGGTCAGACTGTTTCCACCCAAGGAGTAGAAAAAGAAAGGCAAGAAAAGGCCAAGAAGAAAGTGGGCTACGAAGTAGTGTTGAGTGAAGTACAGACCAACGGTGAACTGGAGCGCCAGTACAAGCATGCAGCCGCACACGAAGAATGCGAGTGCTGCTTTTTGAGTCTTTTTTTCAAAGGGGGTGAAGTCGCGCATAAATATCCTGCTAGGTAAGTTCAGATCTTGTCTTCCTGCGCCAGCTGAAGTCCGTTGTGTGCGAACTTGCGCAGGAGCACGAAAACGTAAGACGGCGAGTAGATGTCCTTGAGCGCAGCGCGGCCCCCGCTTGCGTAGATTTCGTGCGTCTCGGCCAAGGAGCGACGAGGTTCGCTATAGGACTTGCCCTTCACTTCTTTGACCCAGCGACCGTAGCCTTTACCGCCAATTTTCCCCAACACAGCAGGGGCAATAACTCGGAACTGGGAGTTCTTGGCCAGCTTGTTGCCTTCCGCTGTATTGCGGTAGAAAGATAGAGCTGTTTGCACTTGGTCGTGGTCGATGAAGAGATCATCGTCCGCTTCGGGGTAGGCGTGCAGGAAGCCGGCAGGGGTTAGATAAAGCGGGTCAGAGAACTTGCGGCTGCGCCAATCTGTGCGTGCAAACTCTGAAGTGATTGGGGCAATGCCAATCTCAACCACCACTCGTTCACTGAGGTAACGGCGTAATTCGCTGTCATCGCCCGCTAGATAGTTGGCAATGCTGTCATCCAGCGCCTTCATTTCTGTCTCGGGTATCAGCAGGTCGAATACCGCCTGTATCTTGCCCTCCCACTTCTTTGGTAAGGCTGCTTCATCCCCCAGGGTGTGCCAAGCAAAGGCGTGCTTGCGCACGGTTGGGTTGATACCCTGCTTCGCGCCATTGTCTTGGAGCATCTTCCAGACAGCGTTGCGCTTGTGCATTTGTGCCTGCGCATTTGTGTTCATGGTTCTCTCGTGAGTTGGTTAGGACGGCACAGGGCCAAGTGCGACCCTGCTTAAGTAATCAATCAATTGCTCGCATGATTTTTTCAGATTCACCGTGCGTGCGAGCGAAGTCCATCAGCAGGTCACGTTGATTGAAAAGATGCTCAGCTGCGTCTTCATCACCCCTGTCCAAAATGCTTTCACCAAGGCGACCCAGCACCAGCAAGTTGACAATGAGGCATGCGCCTTCACAGCTAATGCGTTCCTGGAAATAGTTGCCTGTAACACTGACTTCGAGTTCAGCATCAGAAGAAAGACGCATAAATCGACCGCCGTTTGTGAGGTCGAAATACTCCCAGTGGCCACCACTATAGGAGCTGCACAGGTCACGCATGGTTGAGTAGACAACACTCTCACCAAGCAAGTAATACTTGCCAAACATCGATGGCAGAAAGTCGAACAATTTTGCTTCGGCAACCTTTTGCATGGCGATGGAGGAAGACTCTTTGGCTTCGGGAATATAGGAGGTCATGTATTCAATCAGTTGTTGTTCAGACCCATGTTACGGATAACGACCTTTGGCGCAAATGCTGCTTAGGACCTCAATAAAAAAGGCCAACTGATGTTGGCCTGGTGGTTCATTTGCAGCAAATCATATGGCAGTGCCAGCGCTGTGTTTTTCTCCGCCCAACTTGGCGCGCTGCTTTGAGGCCCAGTCCTCTTGATACTGCGTGACTGAAGGGATGTACACAGAGTTTTCTGCTCTGTTCAGTTGCTTGACCAGCATCTCAAAATGACTTCCTGACTTCTTGTACCCATTGATGCTGAAGATCTTTGACTTTGCTGCTACTTCATCCATGTCGTCATAAATTTTGTAGAACTGCTCATACTCAGTGAGCAATCTTTCCCGTGCCCGCCCAACACTTGCAATTGCTGTGAACTTGACTTCCGCGTCCTTAGGGTGGATATGGAGCCAGGCCGATGCTGCAGTTGCTAAGTAGACTGTGCCCATTTGCGTAGTGATGTCCTTCGACTCAGCCAGAACGCAATCGCGCCACTCCCTGTTCATCCAGTTGTCTGTAATGGACTCTGCCTCCTGAGCAGTGCGGCATGCTTGTATGGCCCGGATTTCCTTTTCAATGGATGCAAGGTTATCAATGTGGTGGCTTGTCTTTTCAGCGTTGTTGATTTTGACTTGAGCCTGCAAGACTGGAGCCATATCAAATGCCATGGCAGCAACAATTGACCAAATGATGAGGGCTGGCGCTGCATGTTGGAAACGCGAAGCCATGATCCTGAATTTAGACAAGATCCGTCTCCGAACCAGAGCTGGCTTGAATGTCCTTTCTGGAGACGCGAACGGTGCGCTCGGTGCCGTGAATAAGGTCCATTAGCTTGCCTTTGTTTTCGCCAGAAGTTGCACGGTCGAATTCGGCCCCGGTCACAACCATTTCAGTCCATTCTTGTGGAGCCTGGGGTGACATTCTTGCCTCAAACAACCTGAAGTTTTCGCTTACCGTCCCTAACTGTTTCAATGCGAGTTTTCCAAAAACATAGTTCTCGTAGATTTTTGCGTCCATGCTCATGATGGTGTGTCTTTAGTGTGTGGCAGCGCCAGCAAGCTTTTGAGCTTGCACGATTTGCTTGCGAATGTTGAAAAAAACTCGGCGGTCAGAGCTATTGCGCACCTTGAAGATCTGATCGCAATTCCAGTTGTCTGAATCCACCCAGGCCACGTCATACAGAGCCTCAAAGAACAGCTGGTTTGCCTCTAGGCTTTGGATCAGCTCAGGGTGATTGATGAGAAGTTCAGGTTCTTGCTTTTGAAGAGTGCTCGTGAGTTGGAGGTTTTCAACGATGCGGCGTTTCACTCCGCCTGCGTCGTTCTCAATCGCCCTATGTAGCTCTAAGAGCTTGAGCTGTAGCGACTTTTGGTTGGACATCAGCACCTTGTTCAATGTGCGATAGGACTGCGCATCTACCCTGGCCCTCTTGCATTTGTGAAACTGAACAAAAACTACAGCCAACAAAACGAGAGTGCAGACGAAAAAGATGTTGTTGAGCGCAAAGGAAATCATCTGCTTCACCTCGCTTTCACTTCACTTGACCAAGCAATACCGTGTGCTCAGGAGGCATACGATCTGACCAGTCTGTTTCGGTAATGCGGGTTCTTTGTAATGTTGGCATGCTCAACTTTTCTTGACGAAGCTTTACCAGGCCAAGTTCTGAAAGCGTGTCGGTGTACGGATGGACCGGGGAAGCAGGCTCTCCTGAGCGGGGAAAAAGCTCCAAAACAGGTTGGGCACGACCATGAGAGGCAACGTCTGCTGGCCAGCGGCTTTCATAGTGACGTCCTTGCATAGTCCCGGCATACCACAGCATTGTTTTGTCACTCACCGAATCAAATTCTTGGTCCAGCACCGTGTATTCGACTTCATGGGCGACGATGTGCTCTTCATTCACCAGCCACCGCGCCCTACTGGTGAAGGTCTGTACATGATCAGCAGTTTCAATCAGGATTCCTTCAACTGCTTTTCGTCCAATATTGCGCGAAGCAACCCAGTGATGTTTGTTCGGAAACGGCTTTCGTGAGACAAGATCCGATGCCTTCAGATCGACGCCTAGCTCACAGACTTGCAAGCTGATCAATCGACATTCACCAATCAGAAATGCCTTGCGAGGTTGTGCGTAAAACCGTGGAGTGATGTGTATCAGCAAGGGATCTCCTTTTTGCTTTGTACTTGTTGGCGCAAGAACTGAAGTGCTCTATCTGCATAGGTGTCGCCGTAATCCACCTTGACATGGCCCAACTCGGAAAGAGTGCGCCCCAGGTCGTTAAGCTGCTGTATCACTGGCATGGCCAGAGCAGCCGACTGCATAAAAAATCCGATCTCATGTACGCGACGTGAGTAGTCGTCCATGTGCCCAAACTCGCCTACTGACGCTCGCTGCACACCGTCCATGGTTGTTTGCAACGCTATTAATTCATTCAAAAGCTCAATGCCGCGCTGCGCAGTAGTGGCCGGACTCTCTTCTTCCATCTTCATCAGGTAGATCTCACAATCAACTTTTATCTCTGGCAAAAAGAAATGCCGACAGTTTTTAGGCTGTCGGCATCGCAATGAGAGCGCCTGGAGACAACAGGCTGCTTTCCGCGTAATCAAGGCCAATTTTTTCGCAAAGGACAGCTGACTACGCCTTCAAATTTAATCGGGACGTTGCTTTGTTTGGGTTCAAAAAGGTAATGAAAACGCCATGTTTACTTTCAAACCATATCGACGGCATATAAAGTCAACCGAAGACAGAGCAGATTGACTTAGGCCTTGGGAAAGGAAAAAGGCCGGTAGCTGCGAAACTACCGGCCTTCGGCCAAGGAGCGACATGACGGAGAGTAAGTCGCACCGATGAGAGCTTTCAACTGGAGAAGGTCAGCTAATTGCCCTCGATGGGAGAGTTTTCATGAAGAAGACATATGGATGGTACAGAGCACAATTAAATGATTAACGAACTATTGTGTGCAAATTCGCCTTGTTTGTTTGTGGGTTGACTATGCGGTGCTAGTCGCTGGCGCTGGTGTGTGTACGCAAGGTGCCTGGTCCATCAGGAACAGAGGCACATGGCCAACTTTAGAGTCCCAGTCACGTAGGGTGTATACAGGCCATCGGCATCGCTTTCCTTTCGGGGAGTTTTGCATGGCTACGATGGTGTCAGAGTCAGCCCAAGCAGCGGGGCGTAGTGACATTGGTGCAAGCTCCCAAGCACTTGCCCATGCCTTTTGCCAAATATTCCAGGCTAGCTGAATACTGGGTGAGCTGTAGCCTTCTGCCGAGCGTTCAAAGTCCCCCTGAAGGTTGCCCTTGTCAATCTCAATTCTTGCATTGTTCTCAAACTGACCACGAGACAAAGAAGAGACTTCTTCAGACACCGCGACAGCACGAGCTGTTTCAAGTGTTGCAGTTTCGATCCAATCACATATCTGTCGGGGCACAAAACCATTTTTCTGCGTTACTCCTTTCGTGGTGCTAGCCAAGTGGCAATATGTCTTGCCAGCCTGTTCAGCTCCAGTCGTAAGGATTCTCCATGTATCGTCCATGTGGACAATCAAAATATTGATTGGCACCTAGCACTCCGATCAGTTTTTTATTCAGGTAAACAGGAGTTGTTGAGAGAATAGATTTGCCCTTGCAATATCTCGCTGTCTGGAAACTTCAGCGAACTGGGCTTCTTTGATTTTCAGATACTGACGGTCACAATACTCATTTCCCTTGAGTATCGTTTTATTTACCCTTGCCCCGTGTTCTTTGTCACAACCAAAACAATGCCACGTCTTTGGCCCATTGCCATTTCTTCCGCTGGCACTTCCACGCATAAACCCCAGTTTCCTATTGCCCGCCATTTTCATCCCAATATAATAAAATGATTTTTAAATAATATCGAAATCTGTGTTTGACGCAAATAAAGCATGGAGTGATCTATTAAATATACAATATTTGGCTTTGAGTTTTGAGAATCATAATTAAAGATCTCAATCATCACATTGAAGGTTGGAAATCTCCATGCGTCCAGATTTAGGATATCGCTTTGATGGTCGTAAATTCACCGTGCATTTCTTGCCGCTCACGACAAGACGAACCATATAGGTGTCGGCTGTAATACGGATCGGCTCCTCAATGGTGATATCGTCCGAAAGCACTGAAGCGAAGGCAGCACGCTTGATTTCTTGGACTTCAGGTAGTTGAGGTTGATCAGCCATGGCGGGCACATTCAGCGAAAGTGCTGCAATTGAAATGGACAGGAACTTGATCATTTGTATTGCTGCCAGCCAGCCTCTTCCTCACTGCACCAAAGTATTGCCGCATCACTTGGGTAGTTGAACCAGCCATTGTGAAGCTCAACATGACACCGGAAACAGGCCGAATGACAGTGCCCCATTGCTCTGTAGATGTATTGAAGGGAAATGCTTTCTCCCGGTAGCGTCGCGTCCTGACCGCAGAGTAGTAGATATGGGCTTTTCCCTGCATTGGCCAGAGCTGTAGATTGATCGTCAAGCCTGATGAAGTCTCCAAGTGATGTCAGTCCCCCAGATTTGGAGAAGCTTTGGAGTTGACGATGTGACACATGCAATGACTTGTGCTCTGGCTCATGCAGTGGCGTAGGGCATTCAGACTGCGTGCGCTTCATGCATAGGTAGCGCCCTAAAAACATAGCCTCAAGTTTCAGTTGGAGCGATTGAGGCGAAAGCGGAAGGGGTTGCGGATGAGGCAGAGCATTGCCATTGCTAGGCCAAGTGTTGCGCTAAGCATTCCTTGGTAGGTAATGCCTGTGGCCTTGGAAGCCACTTCTTTAACTTCGTCCTGGCGAACGGTATGAAGCGTTCCATTGGCCTCAAATACTTGGTAATCACCTGTGCGAAAGTCGCGTGTTATTTTCCCGTGATGGGGGGTGATGATGGCCGCTGGGTTTTGGTAGACAAGAGTTCCTTCACTCCATTGGGAGAGGCGTGATGCCTGTGTAAGACCCACCATGAGGCAGCAGTATGCAAGGACGAGTCTGAAGCCCGTCTTTAGAGCGCGCCCTGTTTTGGAAGATTTCTCTCCACCAAAAATTTTTCGAGAAGTTGCTTTGTCTTGCACTACTTTCACCTCTTTCTGGATCGTTTTCAGCATTGATATAAATGCGCGGCCCAAACCGCCGTCTGCCCAGTCATGTTGCTCTCTACGGCAGCTACAGGTCTCAAGCTGCACTGCAAAGCCTTGCCGCTTTGCACTGAAGCTTCAGCGAACCCCGGCATTTGCGTTGCAGCAACCGAGGCACCCATTCCTCTTTAAGTCCAGTAACGATTGGTCATAGATCGGTATTCTTTGAGTGTGAGAGACGCACTCGAAAGTCGCGGCATCAAAATCTTTCTGTGCACATCTTCTGGGGTGATTGCTGCAATGTCGTAGTTCTTAGATAGAGCAGCGTGCGATATTTTCTCGACTCGTTTTGCTGATATGTATTGGTACAGGGTAATTGCAAAAACCGCAGAAGCGAGAAGGCAAACGACACTGTTGAGGGTTGCCATGTAATTCAATGCATCTTCTATCGGCATTCCTTCAGCACCAGGCACAGAATGCTTGATAGCCATGTATCCAGACCAGAGTAAAAGGCATGTAACGACCAGAATCGCTATCGTCCTTGCAAGTACCTTCTTGCGGAAGCGCGCTTCTGCCCATTCAATGAATAGAGTTTGAATCTTCCCTGGCAGTTTGTTTATTTCGTCAGAATGAAGTTGTCTCATGGTTTGTCCTTGTTAGAGAGAGCCATTATGGTTTTGAATCAATGCGGAGACTTTGTTGCATCCAGGCCAGAGATTGAAGCCACAGCACTGGCATGTCGATCCGAGAGGCTTGACCTTTGTGTACCTAGGCTTTGTTGAACTGTTTGTGTCATGAACCTTGTGTCCACAGTTGATGCATCTCAGCCATCCTTCAGTGTCGTATGAGCCTGGCTGAGCCTTATAGATTTTCTGGAGACTACTAGCACTGAAACCCCATTTGGCCTCCCTCAGTGCCATATGAAGGTGTGCTATCGCTTTGATAACAAGCCAACCTGCAATACTTAGCGCTGGTAGATATGCAGTTTCAAGGCTTGAGAATGCTGTTGACATACGTTCCGATGCATTGGCAATTACATGGCTACCAGCAATCAGTCCAATGAAGGCATATTGCCCAATCTTGTAGGCGTTACGCACTACGGCATCACAATCTTTGACTGCAGGAAGTAGATCGTGGTGGGTATCAATGTATGAAGACCAAGCAGCTGCTTGTGAGTTCAGGATGCGTGTAGTCACCGCTTATTCGCTCTTACGTGTAGTGTTTCAAAGTGTAATGAAGCGAATTACTTTGAACATGCTCTATTCCTATCGTTTTTAGATTCTTTTCTCACTGTAAAAATGAAGTCAGGCTGGAACATTCATCGTGAGTACGATTGAGAAGACAACCCGCTGTTGGACCCTACTTTTAATCAATTTCAAGCCTAGCATTTGTAAATACAGATGCCTCTCTGAGGGCTTGTTTCAGTATGTCCCTATCTCCAGGCTTGCACGGGAATTTCGGGAGTACGAGTGATATGCATTTGCGATTTATATGCAACACCTGCAATTTTTGGTCTGGTGCATTGCCAATAGATATCCTGTCAATTTGTGTCATAGGCTCCTCTTCAGCAAGTATCCAATCGTTGATTACATGCGATGTAGTCACCCCTTCTCCGTCTTTTAAATTCAGAAAAACATGATCAGCAATACGCAGCTTGATCTGGCCAGAAAGTAAATGGGGGGCTGTAATGACATTCCCAGATGAGTGCACTCGGATATTTCCTCGCCTCAAGCTCATTGCCCTTTTTCGCAGCCAGTGTAGTTCTGGGAGGGTGTGGCCGGGTTTCACGAGTACAGCACTTCCGCCCAACATCAGCCGGTAGACACTAGCCAAATGCGCAAGAGTTGTATCAATTTGAGGTACATCGCAATAGAACGGGTGCTCAATTGATTCAAGCATTGAACGTGAATACGGTGATCCACTAGGGACAATGGGCAATATCGCCTTGCCTGTAGTCACAAGCACCTTGGTGCTTAAATATTCAGAATACAGAAGCAACTCTGGGTGGAATGAAGTAAGTGGCTGAAAATACTCCTCAACGATGAATGGATGGCCCTTTTCTGCTTCAACTCTCATAAGGACTTGAGATACAGCACGCTGAAATGCACTTTTGGCTTTCTCATACCATCCACTGCCATCCTCACGAATTATTTCCATTCGAGGGCCAGTAGTGTCACATATGCGTGGAAGACAAACTAAGCTGTCCACGCCTGGTCGTGTATAGACCACCCCGCCCCAAACTAAACAAAAGCCTCTGTGGACTGATCCAATGTCAATGAATACATCTATTCCGTCCACATCAACAAAGTAGATATTTTCTTCACGCTCCAGTCTCTCCACCTCCTCTCCGTTGATGAAGACCGGAATAGGACAGGCGCGAAATATGCTTGCACCACCTTCTTCCCCTTGAGCAAATGCCCAAGGATCTTCTACCCCAATGGCAGCAATGCTCATTCCTCCCGAACCATCAAAAGGCTCTGTACCCCATGGCAAACCTGAAATCACTTGTGCCAGGTTGAGTCTCGACAATCTACCTTGACTCGTTACTTGGATTTCATTTCCAAAAAATAGAAGTTGCGCCACATCCAAACCAAAGCTGGAAAGAAGGTCTAGGCATTCAGTTTCTGCCTCTCTCTCCCAGTTGGATTGGATATGCGATATGGGTATTGAGGGGCCATCGTGCGAAAACCTGAATTCATCAGATGAAATCTGAATTTCGATTTTCCTTGCTCCAGAGTAGATGGCTCCGCGAACTAGGGAGTCAGTAATTTCCATAGCAGAAATCCCAGAGTACGGATTCGCAAGGAGTGATGCGAGTGCGGTGTGTGGAGACTTATAAGAGGGCATGCGCTCGGATTGATTGCTTAATACGCCAAATGGCATGTATCAACAATACCGACTATCACTCCTCTTTTTCGAGGCTAATCTTCTCTTTGATGCGTGCTTTTCTCCTGACATGCATCGTTAAATGACTTGGATGTTGTTAGTGAGTGGACCCGGCTACGCAGGCAGTCAAAAAACTGCGTAGTCTTCTCGCATCACTGCGAGTTACATCTGACCCCGCTTAACACGGGCGCAAATGCAGGTATGGCTTGGTAGTAGCCAACTTCTCCAGCGAATGCTGGAATCGGATATCAGTCTTCAACGTGGGGAGAACCACGTTGCGCGTTCTGAGTTCCTTTGCAACCGTATATCTCTCAACTGCTTTCTCTTCCGCATGGTGACGGCAAAAGCAGGTGAACCTCGACTCGGTTGCGCCCACACAGGGCATAGGAAATCAGGGGTACGACTGAACAGAAACCTGTACCCGGTAATACGGGCGGGATTCACTAAGTTCTATCTTTCGATGTGTGCCTCTACTAGAGAACACAGAGGGTGCCGAACATGCGGCAGGGTTGGCGATGGCCAAGTGCTCATGACGAGCGGGTGCTCAAAGGAGCCGAACAGGACATTGGCTGCTACGAGCCGGTGCCCAGGTCCAAAGGGACAGCAAAGCAGGCCAAAAGGCCTAGGGGTGAGCCTTGAGGCTCGGGGTTGAAGGACTCAAGAGTCAATCAGGTGCCGCTGGGGCAAGGTGGAGTCCACTGGGGACCAACAGCCACTCGGGCTGAGTGATGCGAATGATAAGTCACATTTCGGGAACAGTTGCTTTTGTGCTGTGTGTCGGTAGTTGCTTCTATTCGCGCTTGGAATTTCCAAAACTTGCGGTTTGATCTTGATCTGTAAGGCTATTTTGACTGCTTCTCTTTCCGAAAGATGTGCCGAAAAATATTTTTGCGAAGTTAGTTTTTCACAGAATTCCAGTGTCCTTGGCCCTGTTTTGGACTCATTGCAGATGGACAACAATCGTGGAAGCAGACAAGTAGTAGCCTGGTGCATGCTGATGAGCACCCCTGGATACGCTGTCAACGCGGAGACGATTTCAGGGGATTCGGTAAGTTCCAGGTTGGTAGATTGCGTGAAATATGCCAAACGACAAACTTTGAGTTCACATACAAAGTATGTTTCAGCCGATGCTTGCTCCGAACACTGGGCCAGTTCTAGCCCAAAGCGGCCCAATGGTGGTCCAACAGTCATCGTTTCAAAGTCGTTGTGGACCATAAGCGGCCCACGTTGGACCAGAAATGGGCCAGAATAATATTAGGTTAGGTATGCCTGGGCCAGAACTGGTCCAGTACGGCCCGCAATTGGACCGGGAGTCACTGATTCTTATATGTGCGGGCCAGATTTGGCCCAATAAGGGCCGGATGTGGACCATGGAAGAATTTGGAGTATCGGAAGTGGGCCAATAGTGGGCCAGATTGGACAGTATCAGGCCCAGCATTTGCCATACAAAAATCGGACTTAGGCAATCAGTGGTGAGTGCTGAAGGTAATTGCCGCTAATGAGCGATCTTTTTCAATCAAATTCAATTGATGAATCTGCCACCATCTTTGACATCTTTTGGGAGTTAAAGAATGGATAAAGCAAGCACGTTTGTCATCCCTAATGCAGCGGGTGATATTGGATATTTTTCAACCAAAATTGCAAGCAAAGCGAATGACAAATTGGAAACCATGGCGTTTCCATCGCAGTGTGCTCGTGTAATGGGAGAGCAAATTATCAGCGTTGGCATGACCTCGTTGTCTGGGGTTAATGTTGAAGTTGAAGGAACAAGTTATTTTGTCGGCCCTGATTCAGCATTGCAGACTAAAGGGCGTGAGTCACGAACAATCTCGGAAAACTTTGTAGAGACACCAGAATACATGGCGCTCTACAAAGGCGCCCTGCATTATATTTTGCGAAATTATGCATCGCAGATTAAAGGTATGGAAAAGGTGGCAATCAAGCGGTTAGTAGCGGGATTACCCATGAATACTTTTACAGAAAAAAAGGAGAAGTTGAGAAAACTCATGGAGGGTACTCACACTATTCCAACTCCAGAAGGCAAGTCAATTAATGTGGAGGTGCGCTCAGTTACTATCATCCCTCAGCCGCAAGGAGCTATGATTAATTCTGGGGTGAAGATGCCTCAGGCAGAGATGGCTGATTATTACAAGCAAAACCTGTTGATAATTGACCTTGGTGGTGGAACTTGCGACTGGTTGCTGAGCAACAACCGTAAATTTATTTCTGAACGCTCTAGTGCCTATCAAAAAGGTGTTCTTGCTTGTGTTTATGCAATTTGCGAAGCAATAAAAAAGGATTTGAAAACAGACCCTCTTGTGGTTCAGCGAATCGATGACGCTCTATGCTTATCTAAGAAGTCTTTCAAACTAAGTGGACGCGAATACATGGTTGCTGATTTAATGCCTCATGCGAACCACATCTTGAATGAGTGCCTTAATCAAATTATCACTTCGGTAGGCTCTTTGAACAGCGTGGATAAAATAATCTTCACGGGTGGTGGTGGCCGTATGCTCTATGAACAAGCCATGGATGTCTGGCCAGAATATAGACAGGTAATGACAATTGATGACAACCCAGTTTTCTCAATTGTTACCGGCATGTACCATATTGGTGAGATACTGAATGCCTGATGATCCAATCAGCCTTAGACCACGGATGACAATAAATGTCGATCTGCATCCTGAGTTGTATGACCTATTTCGACGCACCCCAGAGAAAAGGCATAATGCATTAGCAATGCAAATGCTTGTTCGCTTGGCGACGATTGAGCGATACTCGACAATTAGAACCGTGTTTCAAACCCGCGATTGGAATCGTAGGTCACGAGGATTGTCAAATGCTAAGGCTGATGATCAGATTGGTTTGCGCCCTAGGCTGACAATTTTCAAAGACCTTCACCCAGAGTTGTACGAGAAGTTTAAAAGAACCTCTTCCAACAGCCATAACGGCCTAGCTATGCAAATGCTTTCACGCATGGCAGAGTTAGATCAGCACGCGGGTCTTGGAGAAGTGACATCTACGCATGATGTTATTTCTGATAGGTTTGCAACCATGGGGTCAAAACAGGTTACAACTACCGACCCAGATATAGTTATAAAAGAACCCGTAACTGCACCAGAAACATCACCGGCACCAGCTGTTATTAACGAAGCTATAGAAGTTGAAAAATCACCAGACTCCTCTACAGAGGATCTGAGCATTCTTGCCCTAAAGAATGCAGTTGGTGATATGTTTATGCAGTGATTTGCGTCAAATGGTCATTTCAGCATAATGAATGAAAGGAAGGGACGCAATGAAACAATATCGACTTGACTATATTGCTATGCATGATGATTTGGGTAATCCCATAAGCACGGCCCCTATCACCATCAAGACATTTGTGCCTGTATTGAATAATATGGTGGCCTATCTTGCCTTTGTGCGTAGAGTAGTCGCAGATGCTAAAGCCTTCAATATGGGCTTCTGTGGGCAAGTGCCTTTTGACTTTTATGTATCAAGAGCTAAACATTACGGCTATCTCTATACTGAAGTCCCAAAGGGCTTGGTCGAAGCTTTGAAATTCTACAAAGACTTCTTCGTTAGGATGCTCTGACTGGTGAAAAAAAAGCCCGCTGTAGAAATACAGCGGGCTTTTTTGTTTAATTAAGGCCGGCCAGTGAAGGCCTTTCCATGATTCCAGCGTCCGTTAAAGTGAGCGCTGTATTGGGATGCAATAACTGGAGTGCCCCACAAAACAACCACGTTCTCGCTGTTGGAGTGCGCAGCTGCTTTGCTGTAATTAAAGGAACCAGTTTGGACATGGGCACCATCACTGATGATCACCTTGTCATGAAAAATGGCAAATTGACCATTGATGCGGACTTCGGCACCTGCAGTCAAGAGGCTTGAAAGGGCAGACAAAGCATACTTGGACCCTTGGGAGGTTATGTTTTGCTTTTCGTCTACCAGCACCCTCACCTGCACGCCACGACGACGTGCGTTGATTAAGGCGCGTGTCACTTCTGAAGATGTAAAGCTGTAGGCCATAACGTCAAGGCTTTTGGTGCTTGAGTTGATAGTTTTCAGTACAAGCGCCAAAGCACTACCTTCCGGTGAAAACCCGACTTCGACCTTACCTGCTGCACCAGGTACAGGGGTTTGATCCAAACCCGGAGCGACAGAATGAACGGCTTTGGCCGCACTTTGAAAAATCCCTACGTAGTCGAATGCAGTTGCATTGGTCACTATGGTGTAAACCAAAGTGAGAACGACAGCCGCACGAATCTCACGCCGCTTTAGGATTGTCATCATGCTCATATATTGATTGCGAATAAAGTTCATGGCTGGAAGTATGTAAATGCAGCCATAGCCTTGCGGCAAGGACCGCAAGGGTTAAGAAAAGATGCCCAAAGGCACGGATTGAGGCCTAAGCCGCAAACTTTGGAGTAGCTTCTATGCAATGCAAACCAAGACAGGCATTACGTAGAAGCTGTATTTGAAGGGAGGCCAATAAGTCAGCCTTCTGGTGATAGGACGGCACCAAGACCGCCTAAAGATTCTCCCACGAAGTCGTAGCAATGCAAAGCGTCAGTTCGGTGGGGCGAGAAATCCAAGGTACTTGGCCATATCGATCAGGCGTTTCGCTTTGCTGCAATCGCCCTGCGAGGATTGCCACAATGCACTGACCTTGATCTCAAAAGACGATTGTGCGTATTTGTAGGCCGACTCGGAGTCTTCCATTTCCATCGCGGCGCGGCGCAGTTTGGTGGCCGCATATTGGTTCGCATTGTCTGAATACATCTGACCACGGCAAGAGTGCATTGCCACGACCGAGGCTGCTGCACCCGCAGTGAGCAGGTCCATCTCTTCTTGCCAGGTTGCGTGAGCTGGTGACGCCACAAGCATGGCCATGGCCAGGGAGATCAGAAATTTCTTCGTGCGTTTCATAAGTGGTGCCCAGCTTAGATCTGCACGACGCAAAAGAAGATGCTCAATGATGAGCCATTTCAGGTATATTAATAGGACTTTCCTTCGGGACTGTGTTGCCTTGTGCAATCTTTACTCTGTCTGTTGATGCTTCTGCATTGACCTCCAAACTTCTGCGCCCTACTAGGGTCGCGGCAGGCATTCAACTGATCAACAACTCGTTGGGCACACAGCCCTACGGGGCGTGCCTATCTACCTCTATGGAGACTCGCATGCATTCGATCAAAAACGTGCAGGCAAATAAACCATCCTCAAACAACTTGCTTTCGTTTAAGCTGAAGTCGTTTGTGAAACGCTTCATCAATGATGAAGAAAACAAGAGCAATCCACTTGACGAACAAGTCATGGTGATTCTTGCATTCGCTGTCCTAGCGTACTTCGTGGGAGATTGGCTTTTCAGCTATATCGACCAAAACTTTCTTTCCGTAGCTTGCAAAGCAAAATACTTTGTTTCTCCGTGAAGAAGCAATCAACAAAGACCGCACTTTTAACAAAGTGCGGTCTTTTTTTGTTCAGAAGAAAATTGCAACAAATGAGCCGTGGCTATACAGGTCAACCTCTGATCAAAGTTTCCTGGAGGAATCTCTTTACCTTTGCAAGATGTTGACTTGGTGCGTCGAGTCATCACGCCGTCGTGCAGGCTGCATACGGTCGATAACCTCAGGGGTGCAGGAGTTGCGCAAATGCAAGAGGCCTTTGGCATTTTTAAGTCCTGCTAGCTTCACAACATGTTGGACATCGAGGCCAGCAGTCAACCAGCGCACAATTCGTGTGTTGCGAATGATTTGAGGTCCCATGCGTTTTGGAAATTCGACTCCTGCGGAAGAACAGCTCTTTTCGATGTGAGAGCGAACGACAGTAAGCAGCGTCACCATACTTAAGCCCATCTTTTTCTCTGTAACGAACATGGTTTCACAGAGCGCACGTATTTCGTCGTTGCCAGCTGTCTTTTCCAATAGCTGGCACGTCCTCTTTACTACCTTCAGATTACTGCGCACGGCCATCCAAGACTGAACACTCTCGGCTGTAATGGCATCAAGTGGCAAGAATCGACCTTGTTCAGGCCCACGGATTGCATGGATGGCCAGTATGTGCTGATTGGTGATGTCTGTCTGAAAATCTTGCAAACTTAATGCTCGGACCTCTTCAGGGCGTAACCCGTGTTTGAATAGCAGCATCAAGATAGCCCGGTCACGAAATTCGTAATCGTTTCGCGTCAGTTCGTTAATACGCGATGTGCAGGCAATCCATTGGTCATGGGTGAGTACATGGCCCTCATGGTTTTCTATATCTGGTCGATCCTGTTCTGCAACATCATCAACAGGACTCACTTCAAGCCATGATTGCTGTACACAGAAGGCGTATACACGCTGGAGGACAGTGAAATATCGCTTTTGAGTATTCTTTGAAATGCTCCGACTTGGCTTACTCGATGTCGGCCCATTGGCGATAAAGTGGGCAATATTGATAGGCGTGGCCAACAAAACAGACGAGCCACAGATGCTATCAGTGGGGACAGCAAGCACGTAAGACAGATATTTAGTCCATGAACGCCATATAAAAGCGTAGCTGGTGCTCTTGCTCGGGTCGATACTCTCTTTGCCAAAGCGAGCATGCTTATTTGTATGGGCAATCCATGCATCAAAGACACCAGCAGCAGTAGCTGGCACAGGAGCAGTTGCTATCACCAAACTTGTCTCGCCATCCAAAACCGAGGTAAGGCTATGGCCAAGATATCCCCCCTCTTCTTCCATAGGCAACATGACTCTCGCATTTCGCATAAGACACCTCTGTTTCTGATATTACATGACTATCAAAGTTATAGGTAGGCCTGGACCACTTCTTGATTACTTTCTACTTTGATTGACGAACATTTAAAGGAATGGGGGCATAGATCCTTGCTGGGCGCTAGTGGGGACACAGGGGGGCAATAGGGGGGCGTGAGGGTTCTTAAAAATACCTAGATCCTCAAAAGGTAGCGCTTTAAGTCAGCAAGTACAGGTCATGTAATATAAGAAATCATCCCTAGAAGTTTAAAAAGTTATTTTTGAATGAAGAGTGCCGTACACATGCATCAAAGCGAAAATGTCGCAACAGGGAAAACTACTTGGGGTCGCCTCAGAAAACGGAAAATAAAGCACGCTAAGCCGGTTGCAACGGTCGCAATGGCCTGAACTTGCCCGGGCCGATCTTGGCGCTGCTGCGCCAGAGGTAATCGCCGGTCAGGTTGATGTGC
>NZ_KZ984467.1 GCF_003569915.1 Comamonas testosteroni
TGACGCCTTCGGGCGCACCGGCCACGCGCGCCAGCACCAGGTGGACGATGTTGTCCGCCATATCGTGCTCACCGTAGGTGATGAAGATCTTGGTGCCGAAGACCTTGTAGGAGCCGTCAGCTTGGGGGTCGGCCTTGGTGCGCACCAGCGCCAGATCAGAGCCTGCCTGCGGCTCGGTCAGGTTCATGGTGCCGGTCCACTCGCCGGTGACGAGTTTTTCCAGGTAAGTGGCCTTGAGTGCATCGCTGCCAGCGGTCAGCAGCGCTTCGATCGCGCCATCGGTCAGCAGCGGGCACAGCGCAAAGCTCAGGTTGGCGCTGTTGAGCATCTCAATGCAGGCGGCGCCAATGGTCTTGGGCAGGCCCTGACCGCCAAAGTCGGCGGGGTGCTGCAGGCCTTGCCAGCCGCCTTCGGCGTACTGCTTGAAGGCATCGACAAAACCGGCAGTGGTGGTGACCTTGCCGTCCTTCCAGGATGAGGGGTTTACATCGCCGGGCACGTTCAGGGGGGCGACCACGCCTTCGCAGAGCTTGGCGCATTCTTCGAGCACGGCCTGTGCGGTTTCCAGGCCTGCTTCTTCAAAGCCGGGGATTTGCGCGATCTGCTCGATCTGGGCCAGATGCTGCATGTCGAACAGCATGTCCTTGATGGGGGCGGTGTATGTCATCGTGATTGACTCCTGAAGTGCGGGCACAGGCTGCGTGGCCTGGCTCTTTGTGCGATATCTATGTGACGTTTACGTAAACGGCAGCGATTTTAGGCTGCACCAGCCGGGACGCTGCAATCTCCCCGTGGCTGCGTGCGCTGTTCAGTTTCATGCAAGTTGCAGTCGCTAGCGACAAAAACCTTGCGGGGCCTGCATTCCAGCGGGATTTGCGGGACTAGGTGTTTACCTTGTATGTCGCTAAAAGAAAAAACTTTGGCGCGTATCGAGAAATTTAATTTGAGCCGTCTTCTACATTGAGATCCAGCGCCACCGGCCACAGAGATGGATGCAAACCGTCCGGCCAAGCTTTGCATCAAAGCGCGCACTGATCACGGAGACGACCCATGCTTGCACCCGAAGCAGACCCCCATGCCAACCTCAGCAATGACTATGCAGTCAGCCGCCCGCGTGCCTGGTTTGCATTTGCCATGATTTTTCTGCTCATGCTCTCGGACTATATCGACCGGCAGATCGTGGTGTCGCTGTTTCCCCATCTCAAGGACGAGTGGGGTCTGTCGGACAAGCAACTGGGCGCGCTGGTGTCGGTGATCTCGGTGGTGGTTGCCGTGGGTGGCCTGCCTGTGGCTTTGATGGCGGACCGCTTTGGCCGCGTCAAAGGCATTGTGGCCATGGCCTCGGTCTGGAGCATGGCCACCATTGCCTGCATGTTTGCGCGCAACTACGGCCAGTTGTTCGCCGCACGGGCCGTGGTGGGGCTGGGTGAGACGGGTTATGGCGCCGTGGGCTCGGCCCTGGTCAATGGTCTGTTTCCACGGCGGCTGCATTCCACGCTGCTGGGTGCTTTTTTTGCTGCATCGGCGCTGGGCGCAGTGCTTGGCGTGATGCTGGGCGGCTTTATCGCCGACCACTGGGGCTGGCGCGCCGCCTTTGGCGCCGTGGGCTTTCCGGGTCTCATCATGGCCTTGCTGTTCATGCTGGTGCCTGATTACAAGAGCGTGATGGTGAAGTTCGCGCCCCAGATACAAAGCCGCAGCCCCGGTGCTTTTATCAAGCGCCTCTATACCGCCTTGACCAATGGGCCGACGCTGCTGTGGGTCTGCCTGGCCGGGGCTTGCCAGTTGATTGTGGTGTCCACCGTCTGGGCCTGGATGCCCAGCTTCTTCAACCGCTACCACGGCATGGATGCCACCAGCGCAGCTAGGCATGCGGCGCTGGTCGTGCTGTGCTGCGCCGTGGGCGCGCTGTTCTGGGGCTGGGTGGCAGACCGCATCAGCGTGCGCCGCCCGCGCAACAAGTTGCTGGCCATGTGTGTGCTGACGCTGCTGACCTTTGTGGTGCTGACCTGCGCCTTTGTCGCTGCCATCTCGGCCAATCTGCAGTACGCACTAATTTTGCTGGGCAGCTTTCTCATGACCTGCACCGTGGGTGTGACGAGCAGCACCGTGCTCAATGTCACCCATCCGGGCTTGCGCGCCACGGGCAGCGCGGTGCTGGCGCTGTTTCAAAACCTGTTCGGTCTGGCCGTTGGCCCGTTTGTGGGTGGATTGATTTCCGATACCTGGGGCTTGAACACTGCGCTGGCAGCGATTCCTTCAATAGCAATTCTGTCAGCTGTCTGTTTCTGGAAAGCGTCGCGCAGCTACGAAGTCGATATGGCGCTGGTAGCCGCCGCAGTGCAAGAAGAAGCTCAGGGCATCGAACCCCGAGCCAGCATTCCCCTGATGCGCCCGCTGCCCGCACAGGCCTGATTTTCATCACGATTTCGAGCGGCTGCACGAAGATGCAGCGCGCACTGGACATTGGCATTTGACTGGAGTTTGTATGGCCAAGATCACCCGTTTTTATGAAGTTGGCGGCCCCGAAGTGCTGCGCTACGAAGAGGTGCAGGTGGGCGACCCCGGCCCCGGCCAGGTACGTCTGGCGCATAGCGCAGTGGCGCTGAATTTTGCCGACACCTATTTCCGCAGCGGCCTGTACCCCGCGCAGTCCCTGCCTTCTGGCGTGGGCAGCGAAGCCTGCGGCACCATCACCGCCGTGGGCGAGGGCGTGACCCAGTTCAAGGTCGGTGACCGCGTGACCTATACCGGTGCCTACAACACGCTGGGGGCGTACAGCACGGAGCGCCTGATCGATGCCGCGCCGCTGATGCGCCTGCCCGACGCGATTGACTTTGAAACCGCTGCTGCCATCACCATGCGCGGCCTGACGGCGGCCTATCTGATGCGCCGCATCTGGGAGTTCAAGAAGGGCGACACCATCTTGCTGCACGCCGCAGCAGGGGGCGTGGGCCTGCTGGTGTCGCAATGGGCCAAGCTTGAAGGTCTGAACGTGATCGGCACCGTCTCCAGCGATGCTAAGGCCGAAGTGGCCAAGGCCCATGGCTGCGACCACACCATTAACTACAGCCACGAAGACGTGGCCCAGCGCGTGCGCGAGCTGACAGGCGGCGTGGGCGTGAATGCGGTGTTCGACAGCGTGGGCAAGGACACGTTTGAAGGCTCGCTCAACAACTTGAAACGCCGTGGCCTGATGGTCTGCCTGGGCACGGCGTCCGGCCCCATTGCGCCGTTTAACCCGCAGTTGCTGGCCCAGAAGGGCTCGCTGTTTCTCACGCGTCCTGCATCGGCGGATTACATCGCCAACCCCGAAGAAAAGGCCGAACTGGCCCGCGAGCTGTTCACCCATGTGGCCGAGGGCCGCATCAAGGTCGATATCAGCAAGCGCTACGAGCTGGCCGATGCCGTGCAGGCCCACCGTGACCTAGAGGGTCGAAAGATTGTCGGCTCGGCCATCTTCACGCTTTAAACCCAGCTTCTAAACCGACCTGACAGAGAACAGGAGGAGACAAACCATGAAAGTAGAACAACTGAGCTGCGCGATTGGCGCTGAACTGACGGGCGTGAATCTGGCCGATGCCGTGCATGACGAGGCGCTGTTTGGCGAAATTCGTCAGGCGCTGTTCAAGCACCGCGTGGTCTTCCTGCGCGATCAAAACATCAGCCGCGCCGAGCATGTGGCGTTTGCGCGCAAGTTTGGCGAGCTGGAAGACCACCCCGTGGTGGGAAGTGACCCCGAAAACCCCGGGCTGGTGCAGATCTACAAGAACCCCGAGCAGCCACTGGACCGCTACGAAAACGCCTGGCATTCGGACACCACCTGGCGCGAAGCCCCGCAGTTCGGCGCCGTGCTGCGCTGCGTGGAATGCCCCCCCGTGGGTGGCGACACCATGTGGGCCAATATGGTGCTTGCCTATGAAAAGCTGCCCGAGGGCGTGAAAGAGCAGATCAAGGACCTGCGCGCACGTCACAGCATCGAGTTCAGCTTTGGCGCGGCCATGCCGATTGAAAAACGTCTGGCTCTCAAGGCCCAGTACCCGGACCCCGAGCATCCCGTGGTGCGCACCCATGCCGAAACCGGCGAGAAGATTCTGTATGTGAACGGCTTTACCACCCACTTCACCAACTACCACACCGCTGCCCGTGTGCGTGTGGGTCAGGACCACACCCATGGCGCGACCGATCTGCTGCGCTATCTGATCAGCCAGGCGCAGATTCCCGAGTACCAGGTGCGCTGGCGCTGGAAGCCCAACAGCATCGCCATCTGGGATAACTGCGCCACCCAGCACTACGCGGTGATGGACTACCCGGCCTGCCACCGCAAGATGGAGCGCGCGGGCATCATCGGCACGCGCCCGTTCTGATGGAAGAGGGCACAGCGATGACATTGCCTGCAGACATTCAGTACGTGATCGTCCCCGGTCTGCGCGACCATGTGGAGGAGCACTGGCAGACCCATCTGGCGCGGCAGTTGCCGGCCAGCGTGACCGTGCCGCCGCTGGAGCATGACAAGCTCAGCCGCGCAGCGCGTGTGCAGGCTCTGCAAAGCACGCTGCAGGCTGTGCAGGGCCCGGTGGTGCTGGTCGCGCACAGCGCAGGCTGCATCACCACCGTGCACTGGGCGCAGCAATATCCGCAGCAGGCCGCGCGCATCAAGGCTGCGCTGCTGGCCACACCGGCCGATGTGGAGCGGCCCATGCCCGAGGGCTACCCCAGACCGGAGCAGTTGCTGGCCCATGGCTGGTGCCCGATACCGCGCCAGCCGCTGCCTTTTCCGGCGCTGGTGGCCGCCAGCCGCAATGACCCGCTGGCAAGCTTTGAGCGCCTGCAGCAACTGGCGCAGGACTGGGGCGCGCAACTGGTCGATCTCGGTGATGTCGGTCACCTTAATCCTGCAGCAGGCTATGGCCCTTGGGACGGCGCAATGCCGCTGCTGCAGCAAATTCTGTGAGTCTGTTTTTATGAAGCCCATGCTGACGGTTGATTTTTCGCTGGACCTGATCTGCCCCTGGTGCTGGATCGGGCTGCGCAATCTGCAGGCTGCACGCGCGCAGTGGCTGCAGCGCCATGCGGGCCAGCCGCTGCAGATTCGCTGGCATGCAGAGACCTTGCTGCCGCAGATTCCGGAGCAGGGCGTGCCCTATCAGGCTTTTTATGAAGCGCGACTGGGCGGCCCGCGCGCCGTGGAAGCACGCCGCGCCCAGGTGCGCGCTGCCGCGCAGGCGGCGGGGCTGGAAATCAACCACGGTCTGATTCAGACCTTTCCGAACACGCGGCGCGTCTGTGCGTTGGTGAACTATGCCCAGACCCAGCTGGACGCGGAGGCCATGACGGCTTTTGTCGAGTCGATCTTTGCGGCCTATTTTGTGCAGGGCCGCGATATAGGTTCGCCCGTTGTGCTGCAGGAACTTGCCGATGCTGCGGAGCTGGTCTGGAATGCTGCCGATTTTGATGCAGAGCGCTACCAGAGCGATCAGGGCCCTATGGGCGGCGTGCCGCATATGGTGTTCAACCAGCGTTTGCAGGTCACGGGCGCAGTCGCGCCTGCCGAGCTGCTGCGCGCCATGGAGCATGCCTGTGCTGCAGACCGCAACCTTGCCTGAAAGCACGCTGATACCGGCAGGGGCTGCCAGCGACCTGCCGCCAGGTGCACGCAAGCTGGTCTTCAGGCCCGATGGCCAGACCATTTTGCTGCTCAAAGTCGAAGGCGAGTTCTATGCCATGGACAACAGTTGCCCCCATGCGGGCGCATCCATGGCCAGCGGCCAGTGCGAGGGCCACACCATCAGCTGCCCCGCGCATGGGCTGAAGTTCAACATCAGGAGCGGCCAGTGCACGGCGTCGCCTGGGTTGCTGATTCCTTTGTATGAAACCCTGATACTGGAAGGCGAGCTGTGGCTCCGACTGAGTTGAGCGGCCGCTCCGTTACCCGTTTTTTCCTGTGCAAGAAGCTATGACCTCCAATGCCAATCTGCTGACGCCCACACCCTCGGCGTACACCTATCCCTTGCTGATCAAGCAATTGCTGATCAATGCCATGAGCTTGCATGCGGACCAGGAGATCTCTTATCGCGGCCAGATGCACTACACCTACCGCGACTTTCGCCAGCGCATCGGCCAGCTGGCCAGCACTCTGACGGCTCTGGATGTACGCCAGGGCAGCACCGTGGCCGTGATGGACTGGGACAGCCACCGCTATCTGGAGAGCTATTTCGGCATCCCCATGATGGGCGCGACCCTGTTCACCGTGAACGTGCGCCTGTCACCCGCGCAGATTCTCTACACACTCAAGGACGCGGACACCGATGTGCTGCTGGTGCACACCGACTTCCTGCCCGTGATCGAGGAAATTCGCGCCCAGCTGCCGCAGATTCGCCATATCGTGGTGCTGTCCGATGATGGTGCCATGCCCCAGACCTCTTTTGCCGTGGCTGGTGAATACGAGGCGCTGGTGAGCAAAGCTGATGCAGGCTACGACTTCCCCGAGCTGCACGAAGACACCAAGGCCGTCACCTTCTACACCACCGGCACCACGGGCGACCCCAAGGGCGTGTGCTACAGCCATCGCCATATCGTCATGCACGCCATGGCCACCGGCATGAGCCTGTGTTCGCCCATGGGTGAGCAGCGCCTGCACCGTGGCGATGTCTATATGCCCATCACTCCCATGTTCCATGTGATGGGCTGGGGCATTCCGTACATCGCCGTCATGCTGGGCCTACGTACCGTGTTGCCGGGCCGCTATCTGCCCGATGTGCTGCTCAAGCTGCGTGAGACCGAGAAAGTCACTTTCTCGCACTGCGTGCCCACCATCTTGCAAATGCTGCTCATGGGAGCGGACAAGACGGGGCAGGACCTGAGCGGCTGGAAGGTCATCATCGGCGGCTCTGCCCTGCCTGCGGGCCTGTGCGAGGCGGCTCTGGCCAAGGGCATGGATGTGTTTGCGGGCTATGGCATGTCCGAAACCGGCCCCGTGGTTTCGCTGGCGCTGGCACCCACGGGCAAGGTGCAGAGCAAGGCCGAAGACCTGCGCCTGCGCAGCTCCACCGGCATGCCGTCGCTGATGGTGGATTTTCGCGTGGTCGATGAAGACATGAACGATGTTCCACGCGACGGTATCTCACGCGGCGAGATCGTGCTGCGCAGCCCCTCGCTCACGCCGATTTACTTCAAGAAGCCCGAGGCCTCGGAAGAACTCTGGCGCGGCGGCTATCTGCATACGCAGGACATTGCCGTCATGCACCCCGACGGCATGGTGCAAATCGTGGACCGGCTCAAGGACGTGATCAAGACCGGCGGTGAATGGGTGTCGTCCATCGAGGTCGAAGGCCTGATCACCCAGGTGCCGGGCGTGCAGGAAGCTGCCGTGATTGGCGTGCCCGATGCCAAGTGGGGTGAGCGCCCCATGGCCTTTGTCGTGGCCTCTGCCGATGTTCAGCCTGAAACCATCCGCGCGCATCTTCAGGCTCATGTGCAGGCCAAGCGCATCAGCGCCTATGCCGTGCCCGAGCTGGAACGCATCTGCCTGGTTGCCGAGATTCCCAAGACCAGCGTGGGCAAGATCAACAAAAAGCTGCTGCGTGAGAATCTTCCAGCAGCGGTTTAAGTGAAATCAGCTTCTAGTCCACACAAGATATGGGCTAAGTGCTACTGTTTTTGAATATTTTCTGAAAGACCAACCATGAGCACCCGAGACATCTTCGTCGTCAGCGCAGCGCGCACCGCCATCGGCACCTTTGGCGGCGGCTTGAAGGACGTTCCCAACACCCAGCTGGCCACCACCGTGGTCAAGGCCGCCATCGAGCGCGCAGGCATTGCCGCCGATCAGGTCGGCCATGTGGTCATGGGCAATGTGATCCCTACCGACACCAAGGACGCCTATCTGTCCCGCGTGGCGGCCATCGATGCAGGCTGCCCTATCGAAACGCCCGCTTTCAACGTCAACCGTCTGTGCGGCTCGGGCCTGCAGGCCATTGTCTCGGCCGCTCAGGCGATTGCGCTGGGTGACTGCGAAGTGGCGATTGGTGCCGGTTCTGAATCCATGAGCCGTGGCCCGTACTTCGACACCGCTTCGCGCTGGGGCGCACGCATGGGTGACGCCAAGAGCATCGACTACATGCTGGGCATCCTGCACGACCCCTGGCAAAAAATGCACATGGGCATCACGGCAGAAAACGTGGCCGAACGCTACAAGATCAGCCGCGTCATGCAAGACGAGCTGGCCGTAGTCAGCCAGCAGCGCGCAGCGGCCGCGATTGAAGCGGGTCGCTTCAAAGAGCAAATCGTTCCCGTCGAAATCGCCACCCGCAAAGGCACGGTGCTGTTCGACACCGACGAGCATGTGCGCGGCAACACCACGGTGGAAACGCTGGCCGGCATGAAGCCTGCGTTCAAGAAAGAAGGCGGCACCGTCACAGCAGGCAACGCCTCCGGCATCAACGACGGCGCCGCCGCCGTGCTGATGATGAGCGCTGATGCCGTGAAGTCCAGCGGCGCCAAGCCTCTGGCGCGTCTGGTCGGCTACGCCCACGCCGGTGTCGAGCCTGCCTACATGGGCATTGGCCCCGTGCCCGCCACGCAAAAAGTGCTGGCGCGCACCGGCCTGAAGATTCAGGACATGGACGTGATCGAAGCCAACGAAGCTTTCGCCGCCCAGGCCTGCGCCGTGATTCAGGAGCTAGCGCTGGACCCTGCCAAGGTCAACCCCAATGGCTCGGGCATCTCTCTGGGCCACCCCGTGGGCGCCACCGGTGCCATCATCACCACCAAGGCGATCTATGAGCTGCACCGCAGCGGTGGTCGCTACGCACTGGTGACCATGTGCATTGGCGGCGGCCAGGGCATTGCTGCGATTTTTGAGCGTGTGTAAACCGCTTTAGCTGCACCGCAAAAAAGGCCTGCCGGAGTGATCTGGCAGGCCTTTTGCGTTTCAGGTGTGACTTTAGAAGCTGTGTCGCAGGCCCACCATCACTGCGTGCACATTCTTGCCTGCGGCCACGGGGCTGGCGTACATGGGGCTCAGTGCCATGTTCGCGCCGTCATTGCTGACATAAGCGCCTTGCAGATAAGCCCAGGTGCGCTTGGACAGCAGATATTCCGCGCCGATGACGAATTGGCTGGCCTTGTGACCCGCGTTCTTGTTGTCCTTGACGTAGTAGTACGCGGTGCTGAAGTTCAGATAGGGCACGGGACGCCAGCCCAGGCCGAAGTTCCACATATCCAGACTGTCCGAGCCGCCGGGCATGACCACATGGCTGGGGTTGCGCGCGGCGTAGTACTGGCCGCTGATGGTGTAGGGGCCACTG
Organism: Comamonas testosteroni; assembly: GCF_003569915.1. GTDB lineage: Bacteria > Pseudomonadota > Gammaproteobacteria > Burkholderiales > Burkholderiaceae_C > Comamonas > Comamonas testosteroni_D. The sequence continues at coordinate 9,309 of NZ_KZ984467.1, forward strand.
CTGTACTGCGCGCCCAGCGAGTACAGACGGTTGGTGTTGGCCGTGGAGCTGAAGCCCGCAGCACGCGCTGCTGCCGCGCCTGCATCGGCATTGCCCAGCGCTGCGCCATAGATGGCAGCGGCATTGGCCTGGTTGTTGCCATAGCCGTTGTAGTAGATGGCCGAGAGCTTGAGGCCACCGCTGTGATAGAGGGCCGTGACCGATTGCTGCGAGTTGGCCTTGCCGCCGCTTTCACCAAAGGCATAGGCAAAGTCCAGCTTCAGGCCATTCCAGTTGGGCGTGGTGTAGACGATGGCGTTTTCGTTGTAGATGGTGCCAAACGCGACGTTGGAGTTATTGCCAATCCAGGCCTTGCTGGCCGTGTTCATGCCCACCAGTGCCGTGAGCGCCGAGCCAAAGTAGCGCAGGCCGCGCGCGTCGGTGTACTGCATGGCATAGGCGGCAGGCGAGAACTGGCGGCCCAGCCTGACCTCACCAAAGCCGCCTGAAAGCCCCACGACGGAGAGCTGGTTGAAGAACGAGGTGCTACCACTGGCATTGGCCCCGCCCGTGCCGCCGTTGGTGGTGTTGAGGTTGCCCTGCAGCTGGAAGTTGGCACGCAGGCCACCGCCAAGGTCTTCCGTGCCGCGCAGGCCCCAGTTGCTGGCGCCAAGCCCGCCATCCTTGGCTTTGACGGCCGAGCCGTGATGGGCCGTGGTGGGCAGATAGCCCGTGCCTGCGCTGTAGTTGGACATGCTGAGCACGCCAGAGTCCAGCGTGCCATACAGCGTGACGCTGCTTTGCGCGAGCACAGGCGTGGTCATGAAAAGAGCCGTTGTGGCGGCGGCGATGGCGCACAGGGCCGGGCGCTTGGGGCTGTGCAGGGCGGTGAGGTGAACTGGCATGGTTTTGTCTCCGGTAGTTATGTAGTGCATGCAGCCATGGCGCTGCATGCCAGGCAGTTTCCGGATTGGCGATTTCGCGGTTTTTCTTTTCACGCCATTAAGTTCACAAGCCATGCCAGCTAGGGAATCTCTCTAGAGCGATTTGGCCATGTCGTCTAGGTGTCATATTGGGTTAATGCTATAAATAAAGTAGCGATTTGAATTTTCCAGAACGAAAAAAAGCCCCTGTGAAGGGGCGTAAAGCAGAGACCATCGGCAGATGGCCTCTTGCGCATCAACTGTGTATCAGTGACGCATCTTGGAGAGGGTCGAAATGAAGCGCCCGTGTGCTGCAGTCGCACCTGCTGCAAACGGGTTTGAATGCGCTCAGGCGGCCTTGCGCAGATAGCCTTGCTGGGCGCCGTTGCGGTTGGGGGCAAAGCCGTTCTTGGCCAGCGTCTCTTCCACGCTGTCGTAGAACACGCCGATCTGGCAAATCTCGCGCGCCTGTTGGGGCGTGGCGATGGGGCGGCTGCATTCCTTGGCAATGCGCACCAGCTGTTCGATCTGCTCCACGGTGCCCATCTTCTTGGTGCGGGTCTGGTTCCACAGATTGTCTTCCGTGCCGCAGCGCACGTGCAGGCCCATGGCGATGCCCATCATGTTGATCGGCAGCACATTGAGCACCGAGGCCTCCACCGTCAGCACGGCACCATCGGGCACGGCACGCACAAAGTTGGCCAGGCTGTAGATGCTGGGCTGATCCATGCCACCGCCAATCGCCACCCAGTTCAGCACCAGAGGGCCTTTGTAGATGCCGCGGCGCAGCAAGCGCTCCACGGACTCGAAGCTATTGATGTTGTAGCACTGGAAGGCACTTTGAATGCCTGCGGCGCTCAGGCGCTTGATATGTTCCTCGGCCCAGCCGGGCTGGGCGGGCACGGTCATTTCCTTGTAGGCGTTGAAGACGGCAGGGTCGTCCATGGAAGTGCCTGCATAGTCGCGCGCATCGAACTGCTCAAGAATATTCATCTGCGAGGTGTTGATGGTCACCGTCACCTGGTCGGGCTTTGGGTCCAGCTCGGCCAGCATGTGGCGCGTATCGTCGCTCAGCCACTTGGCGGCAGCGCCTTCGGTCTCCGGGGCAAAGCTGATGGAGCCGCCGACCTGAATGATCATGTCCGGCACGCGGGCACGGACGCCGGCAATCAGCTCGTTGAATTTGGACAGGCGCTTGCTGCCGCGGCCATCAAGCTCACGCACATGCAGGTGCAGCACCTGGGCGCCTGCGTTGTAGCAGTCCACGGCTTTTTGAATCTGCTCTTCCATGGTGACGGGAATTTCACCGGGAAAGTCATCGGGCATCCACGAAGGTGCGTAGGGGGCTGCGGTGATGATCAGAGGTTGCTGGTTTTCTGCAACCAGATGGCCGTCGAGGAAGTTCATGGTGGACCTTTCTATGTGCTGTGCTGAGTACGGGCTCAGGCCTTGCAATGTAGAAGTCCACCGGGTTTAAGGTTTGACGATCTGGGACAGTGATTTATCATTCCGGGACGTTCAGGGAAAACCTCTATGACCGCTTTGATGCGCAGCGCCAGTCTGGCGCATTACGCCGATCTGGCCATCAGCGTGGGCCTGCAGCCGCTGGAAATGCTGGCCGCCGTGGGCCTGCCGCGCTCGTGTTTTGATAACACGGAGCTGCGCATTCCTGCTGCTTCCGTCATGCGGTTGATGGAGATGTCGGCCGAGCGTTCGGGCGAGCAGGCTTTTGGCCTCAGGCTCTCGGTCACGCGGCGGCTGTCCTCGTTTGGTGTGGTCGGCATGCTGGCGCGTGACGAACCCACGCTGCGCCAGGCACTTGATACGCTCAACAGCTATCTGTATCTGCACAACGAAAGCCTGACGACGCATATCCATGAAGCCGCAGGCGTGGCGGTGATCGAGCAGGTGTTTTTGCCTTCGGTGGGGGCAGGGCGGCAGTCGGTGGAGCTGACGCTGGGTGCGCTCTATCACACGCTGTGCCTGGCGCTGGGGCCGGACTGGAAGCCGCGCAGCATCAGCTTTATGCACCCGCCACCGGCCAGTCTGGCCTGGCATCGCAGCATTCTGGGGGGCAATCTGCTGTTCTCGCAGGACTACAACGGCATCACGCTGTCCTCGGCCGATATGGATGCACCTCTGCACGCCGCCGACCCGGTAATGCGCCAGCAGATGCGTGCGCTGGTGCGCGAAGACCTGGCGAGCAGCACGCTGGGCATTGGCGATGAGGTGGAGCAACTGATCACGGCGCTGCTGCCTACGGGGCGCTGCAGCGCCGATCAGGTGGCTTTGCATCTGGGCGTGGACCGCCGCACTGTGCACCGCAGGCTGGCCGCACAAGGCACCAGCTTTGCCAGACTGCTGGAATCCATACGCCGCGAGCAGGCGCAGCGCCTGATGGCTTATGGCGACCGCAAGCTCTCCGATATTGCGCCGCTGCTGGGCTTTTCCAGCCTCAGCGCTTTTTCACGCTGGCGGCATGGACACAAAGCGGTTCCTGACGCTGCGGAGCCTGCGAAAGCGGCTCGCTCAGGGTAATTGCTGTCAGGGTTGTTACGGGGTGGCTGGGGCTTCATCGGGACTAACCAGCGCTGGCGTGCATAGAGAAAACTGCGTCGCCTAATGCGAAAAGTTCTGTGGCTCACGACCTAGGATGCGGCAAGAACGAGATCACGGAGACAGTGAATGCAGATGCCACCCCAGACGCCCGCAGCAGTGCTGCAAGACCACGAAGCGCAGATTCAGGTCAGTCGCAAAAAAGCATGGTTTGCCTTTGCCATGCTGTTTTTGCTCATGTTGTCGGACTATATAGACCGGCAGATCATTGTTTCGCTGTTCCCGCATATCAAAGAGGAATGGAATCTCTCCGATAAACAGCTGGGCGCACTGGTTTCCATTATTTCGATTGTGGTGGCGCTGGGCAGCCTGCCCGTGGCGCTGCTGGCCGACCGCTTTGGCCGCGTCAAAAGCATTGTGGCCATGGGCGCGATCTGGAGCGTGGCCACTATTGCCTGCATGTTCACGCGCAGCTATGGCCAGTTGCTGGCCGCGCGGGCCGTGGTGGGGGTGGGGGAGACGGGCTACGGCTCGGTGGGCGCAGCGCTGGTCAATGCGCTGTTCCCCAAGCGCATGCACTCGACCTTGCTGGGCGCTTTCTTCGCGGCGGGCTCGGTAGGCTCGGTGCTGGGTGTGGTGCTCGGCGGTGTGATTGCCGACCACTGGGGCTGGCGCGCAGCGTTTGGAGTGGTGGGTGTGCCGGGGCTGCTGATTGCCTTGCTGTTCTGGCTGGTGCCTGACTACAAAACCCAGCCGCTGAAGATCGCCGCCAAGGCCGGGGCCGATCTGGCGCGCGGCCCTGTGCGGCTGTACCGCATGCTGACCAATGGCCCCACGCTGCTGTGGGCCAGCCTTGCTGGCTCGCTGCAACTGATCGTGATGTCCACCATCTGGGCCTGGACGCCCAGCTACTTCAACCGCTACTACGGCATGACGGTGACGGCATCGGCCAAGCATGCGGCGCTGGCCGTGTTGTGCGGAGCCGTGGGCGCCGTGCTGTGGAGCGTGGTCGCTGACCGCGTGGGCCGCCGCAACCCGGTCAACAAGCTGTACCTGATGTGCGTGCTGACGCTGTGCACTTTTGCCGTGTTCTGCTACGCCTTTGCTGCGCCGCTTGAACTGCAGGCCCGCTTTATCGCCATCATGGCCGGCAGTCTGCTGATGACCTGCGCCGTGGGCGCCGTCACCAGCACCGTGCTGGATGTGAGCAACCCGGCGCTGCGCTCCACCGGCGGTGCGGTGCTGGCGCTGTTCCAGAACCTGTTTGGCTTGGCGATTGGCCCGTTTTTCGGCGGGCTGATCTCTGACGGCTGGGGGCTGTCTACAGCGCTGACGGTGATTCCCTGTGCCAGCGTGCTCTCGGCCCTGTGCTTCTGGATGGCGTCGCGCAGCTATGCGAGGGATGTGAAAAACGTTGCAAGCCTTTGAATCGGCCAAAGCCGGCCAACCCGTCAGCTTTTGTGAGCTGGCGGGTTTTTACATGAAATAGGCCTCTAGTCTTGATGAATCATTGGCTATCAGCTATTAAAAAGGGAGCGAAAGCGCTGAGGGATGTTGATCGCTCCACCTGAGACAAGGCAATGTCGCCCGGACCGGGCTTCTTCCGCCGGCTGTACCTGAAAGGGCGCTCATTCGCTGATAAGGAATGCGACCGATTGGCGACCGATTGCTCGGTATCATTTCTCAGCTTCCTCGATGGACTGTGTCAACGGCCACAGCCATGGCGGCACCTCCGCCTGTTAACTCTCTCGCGTCCCTTTATCTTTTGTGTCTTCGAACATTCGCCAAGGCTTTATCCTGACCCGCAACTGGCGGGATACGGCAGCAGGCTCCGAGCTTGAGTATTGGCTGGCCACGGATTCGGGGCCATTAAAGGTACTGCTGCCAGCGCAGACCTCGGTGGCGTTTGTTGAGCACAAGCACCGATCTGCCGTGCTGGCGCAGATACCTCGAGGCGGCGAGATTGAGCTGCGCGAACTGGCTCTCAAGAATTTTCAGCAACAGCCCGTGCTCGGCGTTTATGCCAGGCACTTTCGTCAGTTGGGGCGGTTGGCACGTAATCTGCAGCCGCAAGGCATATCGCTGCTGGAGGCCGATGTGCGCCCGCATGAGCGCTATTTGATGGAGCGCTTCATCACCGCGGGCGTGAAGCTGGAAGGCGGGCGCTTAGAAAATTCGGCGCTGATCGATTGCAAGCTTTTGCCTGCTCCCGATTACAGGCCTGAATTGAAGGTGGTGTCGCTGGATATTGAAACCAGCCAGCACCAGGATCTTTATTCGATTGCACTCGATGGCATGGCCGAGCGTGTGGTGTTCATGCTCGGTGAACCGCCCGCGCAACCCGCCCCGAACTTCGACTTTGAGCTGATTTATTGCGCCACGCGCAAGGCCTTGATCGAGCAGCTCAACGATTGGTTTGCGCGCAATGATCCCGATGTGATCATTGGCTGGAATGTCATTCAGTTCGACTTGCATGTGCTGCAAAAAACGGCTGATGCATGCGCCGTCCCGCTGCTGCTGGGGCGTGAGCGCAAGCCCATTGCATGGAGAACCCATCCGGGCAAGCAAGGCTATCTGTTCGCGCCCATGCCGGGCCGAGCGGTGATTGATGGCATTGAAGCGCTCAGGGCTGCGGTCTGGAGTTTTCCTTCGTTCAGTCTTGAGAACGTCGCGCAGGAACTGCTTGGCGAAGGCAAGGAGATCAGCAGCGAATACGACAAGATGGCGGAAATCGAGCGGCGCTTTCAGCAAGACAAGCCAGCGCTGGCGAGCTACAACATCCGCGACTGCGAACTGGTGCTGCGCATCTTCGACAAAGCCAAGCTGCTGCAGTTTGCGATGGAGCGTGCCCATGCCACTGGCCTGCAGCTGGATCACTTTGGTGGCTCCATTGCCGCTTTCTGCCACCACTATCTGCCACGCATGCACCGCATGGGCTATGTGGCACCCAATGTGGGTGATGTGCAGGGCAAGTCCTCGCCCGGCGGCTATGTGATGGACTCCAAGCCCGGTTTCTATGACTCTGTCGTGGTGCTGGATTACAAAAGCCTTTATCCGTCCATCATCCGCACGTTTCTTGTGGACCCCGTGGGGCTGGCCGAGGGACAGCACGCCAGTTCTACCGAGCAACTGATCAAGGGGCCGAGAGGCACGCTGTTTTCTCGTGAAAAACATTGCTTGCCGGAAATTGTGACCATGCTCTGGCGTGCGCGCGATGAGGCCAAGCGCACCAGGAACGAGCCGCTGTCGCAGGCGCTCAAACTGGTGATGAATTCATTCGCGGGAGTGCTGGGCGCGTCAGAGTGTCGCTTCTTCAACCCCGATCTGATCTCTGCCATCACCTTGCGTGGGCATGAGATGGTCAAGCTCACGCGGGACCTGGTGGAGCAGCGCGGCTACGAGGTCATCTATGGCGATACGGACTCCATCTTTATCTGGCTCAAGCGAACACATTCCAACGACGAAGCGCATGCCGTCGCTGCAGAGCTGGCGCAGGACATCAATCGCTGGTGGACACAGACTTTGCGTGAGGAGCAAGATCTGCAGAGTTTTCTAGAGATCGAGTTCGACACGCATTACAAGAAGTTCTTCATGCCGACGATCAGAGGCTCGGATGTTGGCAGCAAGAAGCGCTACGCTGGCTTGAGTGTGGATGCATCCGGCAAGGAGGCCATGATCTACCGGGGGCTGGAGATGGCGCGCAGCGACTGGACACCGCTGGCGCGGCAGTTTCAGGAGGGCTTGCTATCACGGGTCTTCCAGGGCGTGCCTTACCGCGAATTTGTATTCGACTACGCCAGATCCACACTGGCAGGCGAGAAGGACGATTTGCTCATCTACCGCAAACGCTTGCGCCATCGCCTGGATGCCTACGTGGCCAATGTTCCGCCCCAGGTGCGGGCCGCTCGCATTGCCGATGAATTCAACCTCAGCATGGGGCGACCCACGCAATATCAAAGCGGTGGCTGGATTCAGTACATCATGACCCAAAATGGCCCGGAGCCCCTGGAAGTACGCCGCTCACGTATCGATTACGAGCACTACCTGAGCAAGCAGATTCAGCCCATTGCGGACTCGATCTTGCTGCCACTGGGGGAAAGCTTCTCCATGCTTGCATCTTCCCAGCAGGAGCTGTTCTAACGACAAGACAGGAAAACCATGGCCTTCAGCGAATTTGAACAAAAGCGCATTACCAAAGTGGTCAGCGGCTTCATCGAGAAGCACCGGCCTCCTGCACATCTTCGAGAGCAGCTTGATTTGACGTTTTCGATAGAGAGGCAGTCTGTTGTCCTGCTGGAAAAGCGACGCTTGATGGATGGGGAGATGATCGAGTGCCCCTTTGCCAAAGCAACCTGGGTCAAAACTCAGGAGGTCTGGAAGCTGTACTGGCAGCGTGCCGACTTGAAGTGGCACAGCTACCAGCCCGTGCCTTCCGTTTCATCCATTGAAGCCGTCTGCAGGGTGATTGATGAAGATGTCTTTGGCTGCTTCTGGGGCTAACTGCGTAAGCCGAAAGAGCTCATCGCAGATGGGAAAGCAAAAGTGCCGAGGGCAGCTTGGCAATTTACGTTGAAAAATGCGTTGCGTGAGAAAAGTACATCTTTGTCCACGCAAGTGCGCAATTGGGTGCCAATTTGCACCCATGTTTTTCATACCGTACAAACAAAAAAGCCCGCTTGTTAGCGGGCATTTCTGCTGCAAGCTCTGGTTTTGCTTGCGATATTTGGTAGGCGCGATTGGACTCGAACCAACGACCCCCACCATGTCAAGGTGGTGCTCTAACCAGCTGAGCTACGCGCCTGTCGTTGAAGCCTCAATTGTAGCAGCACAAAAACGGCTGTTTTTTGAAAGATCGCGATTTTTTCGCAATGCGGTCCAAAAAATCACGCAGCGATACCCAGCAGGCGCAGGTCCAGTTGGCCGTTGTGCATGGGCGGGCACCAGAAATAGCTGCCGGTTAGCGGCGTGGAGAAGCCGAACAGCGCATCACTGATGCCATCTTCCAGGCCCAGCATGCGGCGCATCTGGGCTTCGAAGGCATCGAAGCTGCAGCCAAAGGCGGAGAACATCAGGCCGGTCTGGTCGGTGCCTTGTGGGCTGACCTGCCACCAGGGCATGGAGCGGCGCAGCATAAAGGCTTCGGGCTCGAAGCTTTCCTGCGCCGTGCGCTTGACGTGCGCAGACTCGGGCGCATCTTCGAGTTCTTCGTTGTCGCTGCGGCGCCGACCAATGGCGTGGTCTTGCGCTTGCGAGGACATTTTGTCGAAGGCCGTGAAGTCATGCTGCCATTGCTGCAGCGCCCAGAAGCTGCTGCCATCGAGTCCCGCTTGCTGACCTTGCACGATGGAGCAGTGGACGGCTTCGTCGTCTTCGGGGTTTTCTGTGCCGTCTTCGTAGCCGGTCAGATCCTTGCCGTGCTTTTGAGTGCCGCGCTGGTGGACAAAGCTGTCCACGACGCGTTCCAGTTGCAGCGCCGGAGCGAGCAGGGCGCTGAGCTCACGGGTGCGTGCGATGAGCTCACCGCGCTCATCGCCGCCCAGCCACAGGCATAGTGCCGAGGGTGTGCTGGGCGCTTCAAACTGCGGGCCTTTCAGGTGCGGGCATTCATGCAGCAGCTCGATCTGTTTGTCGAGGTGCTGAACCAGTTGCAGGCCCAAGCCAGCCACCAGTTGCTGGCCATCAACTTGCGTTTGCAGGCGCTTCAGTGCGGCTTGCAGATCATTGGCATTGCATGCGCGTAGAGAATAGAAAACATAGCGTGCCTGGGCAGGAACGGGGGCCAGAATGCCAGCTTGTGCTTGGGTCATGAGGGGCAGTGAATCCGAAGAAGAATGACTCAAAGTTTAGTGTGGATTGCAGGGCCTGTGCGCCCTGCTGTTTCTGCAACGACAATGCTTGCGTAATGACGCTGGGAAAGCATATAGATGACTGAGAGTTCAGACGCACATTTGATGGAACACCGCATCAAGAGCGAGGTGGTGCACCAGGGCAGCTTTTTGCAGCTGAGGCTCGATACCGTGCGCCTGCCGCATGGCGGCGAGGCGACGCGTGAATATGTGGTGCACCCCGGCGCGGTGGTGGTGATTGGTTTGCTGGACGACAGCAAGGTGCTGCTGGAGCGGCAGTTTCGCTATCCCGTGGGGCAGGTGATGACGGAATTCCCCGCAGGCAAGCTGGATGCGGGCGAGACACCTTTGTTCTGCGCTCAGCGCGAGCTGCTGGAAGAAACCGGTTACCGGGCGCGGGAGTGGGCTTATGCGGGGCCGTTGCATCTGGCGATTGGCTATTCCACCGAAGTCATTCACGTGTTTTTTGCGCGGGGCTTGACGGCGGGCGAGCGCCATCTGGATGCGGACGAGTTTCTCGATGTCTGCAGTATGACGCCAGAGCAGTTGCTGGACGGTGTGCGCACAGGCCAAGTGACGGATGCCAAGACGCTGAGCTGCTGCGTCTGGTTGCAGAACGTGCAAAGCGGAGCTTGGCAGCTGGAGTGGAAAGCAATCTAATGCTATAAATTTAATAGCTAAATGTCTAATAGATATATAGACAAGATGCTGATTCCTATCTAAAAACAGAAAAGGAGCGCGTTTGCGCTCCTTCTCGTTGGACTTGCTGATCGTTCAGAGCTTGCGCAGGCGCTCTGCCGCTGCGATCAGGGTTTCGTCTTTTTTGGCAAAGCAAAAACGCACGACGCGCTGGTCAAAGCCATCGCCATAAAAGGCCGACAGCGGAATCGCGGCCACGCCGACTTCCTTGACCAGCCATTGGCAGAACTCGGCCTCGTTGAGGTCGGAGACCGAAGAAATATCGGCGCACAGGAAATACGTGCCCGCTGTGGGCAGCAGCTTTAGGCGCGAGCCTTGCAGGCCGCTCACAAACAGATCACGCTTGGCCTGATAGAAGGCCGAGAGGTTCATGTAGGGCGCGGGGTCTTGCATGTACTGCGCAAGCCCGGCCTGCATGGGCGTGTTCACCGTGAAGACGTTGAACTGGTGCACTTTGCGGAACTCGGCCGTCAGCGCGGCAGGCGCGGCCACGGTGCCCACTTTCCAGCCTGTGACGTGATAGGTCTTGCCAAAGCTGGAGACGATGAAGGCACGTTCTGCCAGACCCGGGTAGCGGGCGCTGCTCAGGTGCTCGGCACCGTCATAGACCATGTGCTCGTAGACCTCGTCGCTGATCAGCAGCACATTGGTGGAGGCCAGCAGGGCTTCAAGCTGGTGCATCTCTGCATCGGTCCAGATGGTGGCGCTGGGGTTGTGCGGGCTGTTGATGATCAGCAATCGCGTGCGCGGCGTGATGGCGGCCGCTATTTTTGCAAAGTCGGGGCGGAAGGTGCCGGGCGTCAGCGGCACGCGCACGGGCACGCCACCGGCCAGCTCGATATTGGGCACATAGCTGTCATAGCAGGGGTCGAGCACGATGACTTCGTCGCCCGCATGCACGGTAGCCAGAATGGCCGTGAGAATGGCTTGCGTGGCACCAGCCGTGATGGTGATTTCGCTGGCTGCGTCATAGCGGCGGGCGTGAAGTGCTTCGATTTTGGAAGCAACCGCTTCACGCAGCGCCGGCCAGCCGCTCATGGGCGGGTACTGGTTGTGGCCAGCACGCATGGCGTCGTTGACGGCATCGAGCAGCTTTGGGTCACAGCCAAAGTCCGGGAAGCCCTGGCCCAGGTTGACGGCCTTGTGCTCGGCAGCCAGTGCCGACATGACGGTAAAGATGGTGGTGCCCACATTGGGCAGCTTGCTGGGGAAGGTAGGAGTCACGATAGTCTTGCAATGCATGGGCCGGGCATGTCGCGCCAGCCCTCTGGATGCGGGCCCGATCAGAGCCCGAAATCGTCCACGCTGCCGTTCATGGCACGCATGATCAGGTCGCGCGAGAGGCGGTCGCTCAGCAGCTCGGCAAACTTGTAGACGAAGTTGCGCAAGTATGCGCCACGCTTGATGGCCACGCGTGCCACGCTGGTGCCGAACAGATGGCCAACAGGGCGCACGACGAGGTCGTTGACGGGGTCGTCGCGCATGGCCATCTCGGCCACGATGCCGATGCCCAGGCCCAGGCGCACATAGGTCTTGATCACGTCGGCGTCAATCGCTTCCAGCACGATATGCGGGTGCAGGCGGCGCATCTCGAAGGCGTGGTCAATCTTGCCGCGACCAGTGAACGAGGGGTGGTAGGTGATCAGCGATTCCTGCGCAATATCTTCCAGCGTGATGCGCTCCTTCTGGGCGAGCGGATGGCCGGTAGGAATGACCAGAACGTGCTGCCATTCATAGCAGGGCAGGGTGACGAGGTCGGGGTAGTCGGCCAGCGATTCGGTCGCCATGCCGATTTCGGCCACTTCGTCGATCACCATGCGCGCCACCTCTGCGGGCGTGGCCTGATGCAGGCTGATGGTGACCTTGGGATACAACTCGCGCAGGCGCGCCACAGCAGGCGGCAGCACATAGCGGGCCTGGGTGTGGGTGGTGGCAATGCTGAGGGTGCCGCTGTCCTGGGCGCTGTACTGCTCGCCGATGCGCTTCAAGTTGCCCACTTCGCGCATGATGAGCTCAATGCTCTTGAGCACTTCCTGGCCGGGTTCGGTAATGCGCTTGAGGCGCTTGCCGTGGCGGGCAAAGATGTCGATGCCCAACTCCTCCTCCAACTCGATGATGGCTTTGGAGACACCCGGCTGTGAGGTGTGAAGGGCTTTGGCCGCTTCAGTGAGGTTGAGGTTGCGGCGCGCGGCTTCCTGGACGAAGCGAAATTGATGCAGGTTCATGACAGCATGGACTAAGAACTGCCATCATTATGCTTCAAATATCTAAAGAAGCGATTTTTTATCTGAAATCTGTCTGTTTGAAGCCGCAGGCCTCCAGCGCCAGTTGGGCCAGCAAGGCGGTGACACGCGGATTCTCGCCAGCGGCTGTCATCAGTTCGAACTGGCAATGCGGGTACTGCAGGCACAGCGCCTGGAGCAGGCGGGGAATATCCTCACGCGCATGTTTGCCAGTGCCCAGAAACAGCGGAAGCACGCTGAGCTGCGTAATGCCTTGCTCAATCAGTGCACCTGCTGCCGTGGGCAGGTCAGGTGCGCAGGCATCGAGATAGGCGCACAGGCAGGGCAGATCGGGCTGGGTGGCTTGCACGGCTGCCTGCACGGCTTCAATGGGCTGGCGCCAGAGCGGGTCTCTGGAGCCATGGGCCAGCAGGATCAGCCCCTGCCTGGGGGAGGTAGTGCTTGCCAATCTCATGGTCTAACGCCGCAGCACCAGCCAGCCAAAGGCGGATAGCGATAGGGCCGTGTACAGCAGGCCCGGCGCAGCCGCAGCAAGCCAGGGCCACCATGACTGCAATGTGCCGATATAGCCAAACACGTTGTTGAGCAGGAAGAAGCTGATACCTGCCATCACACCGCCGAACACATAGGCCGTGATACCGCCCGAGCGGAAGTGCAGATAGGCAAACGGCAGGGCCAGCACCACCATGACAAGGCAGCTCAGCGGATAGAAGACCTTACGCCAGAACTCGATTTCGTACTTTTGTGCAGACTGGCCATTGGCCTGCAGGTGGCGAATGAACTGGAACAGCGAAATCGTGGTCATGCGATCCGGCTTGAGTAGCGCGCCGGAGACCATGGCGGCCGTGACCTTGGTGGGCCATTCCATGGAAGCTTCGTTGACGCGGCTGAGCCGGGTATTTTCGCCATCCTGAGTGAGCTTGGTGGCCTGCACTCCTTGCAGTGTCCACAGATCCCTGTCTTCGTCCACTTGGGCCGTCTGGGCATGGATCTGCGCTGCAATGCGGCCATTGGCATCGAACTCGAAGATGCGCACGTTCACGAAGTCGCCCGGAGTCTTGATGGCTCCCACATTGATGGCTACCGAATGCTCGCCTTGTTTTTCCTTGAGCCAGGCTCCGGTGGCACCGCGCGAGATCTGGCCCTTGGTGACGACACGTAGCTTCTGACTGAAGCTGTCCGCAGCCGGCGCAATGTAGTCGCCAACCACGACAGTCAGCACCACAAAGCTCATGCCCAGCACTAGCAAGGTTCGCAGGGCCAGCCATGGTCCCATGCCGCTGGTGCGCATGATGGTGAATTCGGAACTTTGGGCAAACTTTGCCATCACGAAGATGGCACCGATCAGCACGGCAATCGGCATCAGCTCATACAGGTGGCCCGGAATGGACAGCGCCACAAAGAACAGTGCACGGGTTGCCGTGTAGCCCGCATTGCCGCTTCCCACCCAGCGCATTTCATCGACCAGGTCGAAGAAGAAGAAGAGCGCCAGAAAAGCCAGCGAGACATATAGCACCGCGAGGACGACTTCGCGGTAGATCAGGTTGCGCAGAACTTTCATCGTGCGGCCTCCTGTCTTGAGCCAGAGCGGCGCAGCAAGTCCATGGGCGACCAGCGGAAATGACGGGCCAGCAAAATCAATACGCTGCCCAGAAGAATCGTTCCATGCAGCAGGCCCAGCAAGCCCCACATGCTCAGCTTGTTGGAGCTGACCCAGCTCTCGCCCAGGGTCATCAGGTTGTAGTAGACGACAAAGGCGAAGAGGGCAATCATCAAGCTGGTACTGTTGCCGGCGCGAGGGTTCACGCTCGAGATGGCCAGACCCAGGATGACAAAGTTCAGTGCCGCAAAGGGCAGGCCCAGACGCCAGGCCAGCACTGAGCGTGCAATGGGCTCATCGCGGCTGATCAGGTCCTTGGTCGGCATGCTGCGCGCTGCCATCTCTTCCATGGAGACAGGGTTCTCGTTGTCCACCTGAACGCCGTACTCCTTGAATTCGGTAATGCGAACCGAGCCATCGTCGGTGCGGGTTTCCATGCGCTGGCCATCTTCCAGGATCACCATGCGCTGGCCTTTGATGACCTGCAGATGCGCACCCTTGGCCGAGGTGACGGACTCCTTGCCGTTTTCACGAGAGACCACGAAGACATTGCTGGCCGCCATTGCGGATGGCGCGTCCTTGTCCACAAAGAACACACGTGTGCCGCCAGCAGACTCCTGAAACTCTCCGGGTGCAATGCGATCCAGGTCGCTGCGCTGCTGGAACTGGGTCTTGATCTGCTCGATCTGCTGGTAGGACCAGGGCAACACGCCCAAGGCCAGCACAGCGGTGATCAGAATGATGGGCCAGGCAAAGCGCAGCAAAGGCCTGAGCAGACTGGCCAGGCCCTGACCTGCGGCAAACCAGATCACCATTTCGCTGTCGCGGTACATGCGCGAGAGGGAGCCCACAATGGCGACGAACAGGCTCAGGCCCAGAATGGTGGGTAACTGACCAAGCACGGTGAAGCCCATGACCAGCATGACGTCGGAAGGGCTCACGCTGCCCTTGTAGGCTTGACCCAGGGTGCGGATCAGCATCATGGTCATCACCACAGTGATCAAGACCACAGCCGTCGCGCCAAAGCTGCGGGCCAGCTCTTTGCGTATGGATGAATCGAATAACATTGGCTAAAAGGAAAACACCGATTATGAACTTTGAACTGAAGGCTCTGACCGCTGCTGGCGCAGCGCGTGAAAAATGTGATCTGCTGCTGGTGCTGGTCTCCGATCAGGCCGCCTTGGGCAGCGACGCCATCGGTGCCATGGTGGCCCATGCGGTGAAACAGGGTGATTTTGCCTTGTCTTGCGGCAAGCAACTGGCGTTGTATCAAGTGCCCGCAATCGCCGCACGCCGTGTGCTGCTGGTGGGCCTGGGCGCGGGCAGCGCCAAGGATGTGCGCAATGCACTGGCAGGCTGTGCGGCGGCCCTCAAATCCGAAGGCGTGGAAAAGGCCGTGGTGAGCTTTGCCGCAGAGGCCGATGCCACATCCGTGACAGCCGCCGTACAGGCGCTGGGCGATGCAACCTATGCCTATACCCATACCAAGTCTCAGGCAAAGCCCATCGCGCTCAAGAAGATCGTGCTGGGCGTGCAGGGCAAGACTGCGGCCCTGAGCGCAGCGTTCGACATGGGTGTCGCCCAGCAGGAAGGCGTGGCCGTGGCGCGCGAGTGGGCCAATCGTCCTGCCAACCACGCCACACCCACCATGCTGGCCAATGCAGCCAAGAGCATTGCGAAGGCTGCGCGCATGAGCTGCAAGATTCATGGTCCCGCCGAAGTGGCCAAGCTGGGTATGGGCGCGTTCATGGCGGTGGCCCAGGGCTCGCGTGAGCCGCTGCGCTTTATCGAGCTGCACTACAACGGCGGGGCCAAGAGCGAAGCGCCCATCGTGCTGGTCGGCAAGGGCATCACCTTTGACACCGGCGGCATCTCGCTCAAGCCGGCGGCCGAGATGGACGAGATGAAGTTCGACATGGGCGGTGCTGCCAGTGTGCTGGGCGTGTTCCAGGCGCTGGCCAAACTGCAGCCTGCGATCAATGTGGTGGGGCTGATTCCCGCTTGCGAGAACATGCCTGATGGTGCAGCCGTCAAGCCCGGCGATGTGGTCACCAGCATGAGCGGCCAGACCATCGAAATTCTGAATACGGATGCAGAAGGTCGTCTGGTGCTGTGCGATGCGCTGCACTACGCTGCCCGCTTCAAGCCCACGGCCATGGTCGATATGGCGACGCTGACAGGAGCCTGCGTGATCGCGCTGGGCGGCCTGCGCAGCGGCCTGTTCTCGGCCGACGGTGAGCTGGCTGCCGCGCTGCAAAGCGCAGGTGATACGGCCATGGACCCCTGCTGGCGCATGCCGCTGGACGACGAGTACGCCGAAGGACTCAAGAGCAACTTTGCAGACATGGGCAATGTGGCTGGTCGCGCCGCAGGTGCCGTGACGGCTGCCAAGTTCCTGCAGAAATTTGTGGGCGACATTCCCTGGGCGCACCTCGATATCGCCGGCACGGCCTGGAAGAGCGGCGCGGCCAAGGGCGCAACAGGTCGCCCTGTGGGATTGCTGCTGCAATTTCTGCTGAACAAGGCAGGCAGCGCAAAGGTGGCAAAGCCGACAAAGGCTGTCAAGACAGCTGCTCCACGTGCTGCCGCGCCGCGCCGCGCTGCGAGCAAGGCCCGCACCACCAAGGCTGCGGTCTGATGAAATCGGCGGGCATGGCTGTTGTGCGGCTCATGCCTGCCGGAGTGTGATGTGACTGAAATCGCTTTTCATTTCAACGCCCCCGACAAGCTGGCCTATGTCTGCCGCTTTGCCCGCAAGGCCTTGCGCCATGGTGCGCGTCTGGTCGTCCTGGGCGAGGAGCCGGCATTGACCCGGCTGTCCTCACTGCTGTGGAGTGTGTCGCCCGTCGATTTTCTGGCCCATGCCCGCCAGGCTGACGGAGCGCCGATGGTCGAGGCGTCGCCCATTGTGCTGGCTCAGCAATTGAAGGACTTGCCTCACCATGATGTGCTCGTGAACCTGACGCACCAGTTGCCAGAGGGCTTTGAGCGCTTTGCGCGGGTGGTGGAGGTGGTGTCGTCCACCGACGATATGGACCGCCATGATGCGCGGGAGCGCTGGCGCGACTACACGGCAAGAGGTTTTGCCATTGTCCGGCATGATTTGAATCTCAAGGGCTAGACGCCATGAACCCTCCATCCAAAGTCCCGCCGCGCTTTGTGCCCACCCTCACCGAGGTGGTTCCTTCCGCAAGCGCAGAAGATGCGGCCGAGCCACAAAGGGCAGAGCCTGAACTGGATCCGGCCCAGAGCCAAGTTCAGGCCGAAGATGAGTCAGGCGACAAGGTCGCTTCAACAAGCCCGCTTGCATCATTTCACTCGCCTTGGCTGGCGGATGGGCTTTATGTGCGCAGCAGGCCTGCGACCATTCCTCATGATCTGCCGCCGCTGCCGGAATCACTGCCGCCCCAGCAGCCATTTGCGAGTACAAGCACAGTTGCAACTAACGATGCAGAGGCAGAAGCGCCCAAAGAGTTACTCGCTGAACCGGAGCCCGGCTTGTCAACGCAGGGTGAGGGCGCAGAGGACATCGAACCTGTAGTGGAGGTGGGGCAGGCGGTTCGGGTGTCAGAACAAATCTATGCGGAGCCTGACAGGTCAGAGGCCGACACCCTGGTCTGGAATGAGGAAGCGCCGCAGGTGACAGAGGAGTATCTGGTCCACCGCTTGATGCAGCGCGTGGACCTGGTGCTGGAGCAGCGGCTCAAGGAAGCCATTGCCAGTGTGGTGCAGGAGCAGACACGTTCCCTGCTGCCACGGCTGCGCGAAGAGGTGGAGTCCGTAGTGCGCCAGTCGGTCTATGAGGCGGTCGAGAGCGAGCTGGCACAGCAAAATAAGCCCAGGCCAGAAAACTGACCTGGGTTGATGTTGGCCGAGCTTAGCGGTTCAGGCGAATGGGGCCGCTCAGCACCTCGGGGTTGAGGATATTGCTGGGCTGGCCGTTGACAAAGTTCACCACGTTTTCGAACGCTGCACGGAAGTACAGCTCATAGCTGTCCTGCTCCACATAGCCAATATGCGGCGTGCAGATGCAGTTTTCCAGTCGCAGCAGCGCATGACCTTGCAAGATGGGTTCGCTCTCGAACACATCAATGGCAGCAAGACCAGGGCGGCCCCGGTTGAGCGAACACAGCAGTGCTTCGGGTTCCACCAGCTCGGCGCGGGAGGTGTTCACAAACAGCGCCGTGGGCTTCATGCGTGCCAGATCCTGTGCGGTGACGACGCCACGGGTGGCGTCGTTCAGGCGCAGATGCACGGACAGCACATCGCACTGCTCAAAAAATGCTTCCTTGGTCGGGGCGGCCAGATAACCATCGCCCTCGGCCTTCTGGCGAGAGGCTTCACTGCCCCAGACACAGACCTGCATGCCAAAGGCCTTGCCATAGCTGGCGACCAGTTGACCAATGCGGCCATAGCCCCAGATACCCAGCATGCGGCCCCGAAGCACATTGCCCAGGCCAAAATTGGATGGCATGGATGCCGCCTTGAGGCCCGACTGCTGCCAAGCGCCGTGCTTGAGGTTGGAGATGTACTGCGGCAGGCGGCGCATGGCTGCCATGACCAGTGCCCAGGTCAGCTCCGCAGGTGCAACCGGCGAGCCAATGCCCTCGGCGATGGCCACGCCGCGCTCGGTACAGGCTTGAACATCGATATGCGCGCCGGCCTTGCCGGTCTGAGCAATCAGCTTGAGGCGCGGCAGTTTTTCGAGCAGTTGCTTGGTGATCTGCGTGCGCTCGCGAATCAGGACGATGACGTCAGCATCGCGCAGGCGCACCGAAAGCTGCCCCACACCCTTGATCGTATTGGTGTAGACCTTGGCATTGAAGGGTTCGAGGAGCTGGGCGCAGTCGAGCTTGCGAACGGCGTCTTGGTAATCGTCCAGAATCACGATGTTCATCCCGCCATTGTGCCTTGCCTGCGCCAGAAAGCGCAGCAAACAGCAGGCGAAATGAAAACAGCTTGTGACGACGTTGTGCTGCAGGTGGGCGGACTTTCAGCCCAGCACCGGCGGCGCAGGCCCTGTTTCAGGGCCGGTGGTGATCAGGCTTGCAGAGCGCGTTCGTTGCGGGCCATGCGCTCCAGTGCGGCGCAGACATCGGCCATGCGGCCTGAAATCAGCAGGCATTCAGGCTGCTTGCGCGGCTCGCGCTGCACGATCTTGAGGGTGCGTGGCTCGGTCGGAGCCTGGTCACTGTGCTGCAAGGGCAGAGCCATTTGGGCGGCAGAGGCTGCGGGGGCGCGTGCTGCTTTGCTGCGGCCTGTGCTGCGGGGGCGGCTTTTGCGCATGGTGAAAACGTTGGAGTAGTCCGTCTGAAAGCCGCTGGCGCCGGGCGTTGTGCAGGACTGGGCCTGCGCGTCTTCCCAGTTCAGATTGGCAGAGGGCGTGACCTGGAAGATCTTGAGACTCAGGCGGGTCAACGACAGCAAAGGTTTGGCGAATTCCATGGAGCAACTCCTTGAGAGCCTTGCGGCATATATCGGGCAGGATTGCGGACTTCGGGCAAAGCTCCGCCCAGGGCGAAGCATCTGGCTTCGCGCCTACCACCTGGGCTGGAGTAAATGGGGGGCGCTGGCGGCTGCCAAGCCGCTGCGCCACAAGCAGCCGGGCTGCTACATGAACATGCTGTTGCGGATCAGGCCCACGGCCAGGCCTTCGATGGCGAAGGGCTCTTCCGGCGCGACGTGGATGATTTTGTAGTCGGGGTTCTCGGGCAGCAACTCGATGCCCTGAGGGGTGCGCTTGAAGCGCTTGACGGTGACATCGTCGCCAAGGCGCGCGACGACGATCTGGCCGTTGCGCGCTTCGGTAGTGGCTTGTACGGCCAGCAGGTCGCCGTCCATGATGCCTGCGTCACGCATGGACATGCCGCGCACCTTGAGCAGGTAGTCGGGCTTGGCGGCGAACAAGGTGGGCTCGACGGCATAGCTCTGGTCGATATGTTCCTGCGCCAGAATGGGCGAGCCCGCAGCCACGCGGCCCACCAGGGGGAGAACCAACTGGGCCAGACTTGTCATGGGCAGGGCAAAGCTGGCGCCGCGTGCCGCATTGATGTTGCGCACGGTGTCGGCACGCAGGCGGATGCCGCGCGAGGTGCCGCTGACCAGATCGATCACGCCTTTGCGGGCCAGTGCCTGCAGATGCTCTTCAGCGGCGTTGGCAGACTTGAAGCCAAAGGTGCTGGCAATCTCGGCCCGGGTGGGAGGTGCACCGGTGCGCGAGATGGTGGACTGAATGAGGTCCAGAATCTGCTGCTGGCGAGGTGTGAGCTTGGGATGGTCTAGCATGTCTGGCTTCCGGTCACCGAAGTGAAATGTGATCTGTTGGTTTATACAGTACCTGTATTTTTAACCAGTTTTTTGTGGAGAGCAAGTGCCAAGTCCAAAGATTGTGATTTTGGGAACCGGTGGCACCATCGCCGGACAGGCTGAGGCCAGTACCCAGGGCGTGGGCTACAGAGCGGGGCAGATCCGTGTTGAAGGGCTGATTGCGGCTGTGCCGGATTTGCCACAGATTGCGGCTGGCCGCACAGGCGCTACCCTGGATGCGGTACAGCTGGCGCAGATCGATAGCAAGGATATGGACTGGCAGGTGTGGCGCAGCCTGCTGCAGGCGCTGGCTGCTGCACTGGATGATGCGCAGATACAGGCGCTGGTGGTTACCCATGGCACGGATACGCTGGAGGAGACGGCCTGGCTGCTGCAGAGCGTGCTGCAGCCGCGCAAACCGGTGGTGCTGACCTGCGCCATGCGGCCTGCGACTTCGCTGCAAGCCGATGGGCCGCAGAATCTGCGCGATGCCGTGGCGGTGGCGGCCAGTGGCGTGGCCGGGGTATGGGTGGCGGCGGCGGGCGAGGTGCATGCGGCGCAGCAGGTGCTCAAGGCGCATCCGTACCGCCTCAATGCGCTGCGCTCCTATGAAGGCGGGCCTTGTGCTTTTGTGGAAGAGGGGCGGGTGCGTTGGCTGTCGACTCCGCAAACGCAGCAGCCCTGGCCCGCAGTGCAGATAACGCAGCTTTTGCAGCGTGATGAATTGCCTTGGGTGGAGGTGCTGCAATCCGGCGCGCTGCAAAGTGCCCGCGCCGTGCAGGCTCTGGTGGCGGCTGGTGTGCAGGGGGTGGTGGTGGCGGGTACGGGCAATGCCACCGTGCACGAGGATTTGCTGCAGGCCCTGCTGCAGGCACGCAGCCAGGGGGTGAAGGTCTGGTGCACGACTCGCTGCTTGGAGGGGCCGGCTGTGGGGGGCGGCGATCTTCTGTCAGGCTTGGCGTCGATCGATGGGATCAGCGCGGTGCTGCGCCCCGGCGCAGGCGCTAACGAGCTGGACACGGTGCTGCTGCCGCCGAGCAAGGCGCGGGTGGCGATGATGCTGGCATTGGCTGTTTGCTCTTGAATTGATAGCTATATGCCTATATCAATCAATGACTAGAAAGCAAAAAAGCACCTGAAAAGGTGCTTTTTTTGTGGGCCGAAACCGTTGGAGGTCGGTTTATTCGGCCAGCGCTGCGAAAGCGCGTGCGGTGATTTCTTCCACTGAGCCGGTGCCGCTAATGGCGCGGTATTTGGGAGCGGCAGCAGCGTCGGCCTTGGCCCAGTTGCTGTAGTAGTCCACCAGAGGACGCGTCTGGCTGCTGTACACGTCCAGGCGCTTCTTGACGGTTTCTTCTTTGTCGTCTTCACGCTGCACCAGGTCTTC
The DNA here is from genome assembly GCF_003569915.1 of Comamonas testosteroni. GTDB lineage: Bacteria > Pseudomonadota > Gammaproteobacteria > Burkholderiales > Burkholderiaceae_C > Comamonas > Comamonas testosteroni_D. Next base: position 30,848 of record NZ_KZ984467.1, read on the forward strand.
GCCGGTGACATCGTCTTTGCCAGCCACTTTGGGTGGGTTGAACTTGACGTGGTAGGTGCGGCCTGAGGCGGGGTGGCTGCGGCGGCCGCTCATGCGCTCGATGATGGCGTCGAAAGGCACGTCGATTTCCAGCACATAGTCCAGCTTCACACCGGCGGCCTTCATGGCATCGGCCTGGGGGATGGTGCGGGGGAAACCGTCAAACAGGAAACCGTTGGCGCAGTCGGCCTGGGCAATGCGTTCCTTGACCAGGTTGATGATCAGATCGTCGCTGACCAGCTGGCCTGCGTCCATCACGGCTTTGGCTTGCAAACCCAGAGGGGTGCCAGCCTTGACGGCTGCACGCAGCATGTCGCCAGTGGAGATTTGAGGGATACCGAACTTTTGGCAAATAAAGGCCGCCTGAGTGCCTTTGCCGGCGCCGGGAGCACCCAACAAAATCAGTTTCATGGAAATCCTTGAGGAGAGTAGAAATTCTTGCTGGCCAGAGCAGGCGGGTGGACGCCTGTCGCCCTCAGGCCGTATTTTTCGCGGGCAAGGATAGCACGCACGAGACCAACGCAGGCTTACACAGCAGGGTCAAAACTGTCGCAAGTGCGGCCAATCAAGGCATGTTCGCTGTTGCCAGCGCGATTGCTGTAGTTGTAATCCATGCGCCATGTGGGGCACATGCGCTGTTTGGACTATATAAAAAGTATAGCTGCAAGTCTTTATTCTGTAACGACTGAATGGCTATAAAGGCCCCAGGCTTCTGCGCGCGGCAACGCACTGGCCGCAAGGCCAGACGGCGGGTTGCAGAGCTGGGGTTTATCCGGATCGATGATTTTGCACCCAGGAAACCCATCGATCCTGGCTTGAATTCAGCTGAGGACCGGCTCCAGATCAGGCGGCAAACAAGGCGCGCACGCGCTCCAGATCTTCGGGGGTGTCCACCCCCGCACCGGGCGCATCGGGCGTGATGTGCACGGCAATGCGGTGACCGTGCCACAGGGCGCGCAGCTGCTCGAGCTGCTCCATGGCCTCCGTCGGCGCAGGCGACAGGCGCGGGAACTGGCGCAGAAAACCGGCCTTGTAGCTATAGATGCCAATATGGCGCAGCGGTGTGAAGCCGGCGTGACCGGCCTTGGGAGCGGCGCTCTTCCACCACTCCTCATCCGCATGGTCGCGCGAGAAGGGAATCGGCGCACGGCTGAAGTAGCTGGCCAGGCCCTGGGCATCGCAGACCACTTTCACCACATTGGGGTTGCGGTAGTCGTTCAGACTCTCGATGGGGTGGGCAGCCGTGCCCATGCTGGCCTCGGGGCGCGCCAGCAGCAACTGGGCCACGGCAGAAACCAACTGAGGGTCGATCAGCGGCTCGTCACCCTGCACATTGACCACCACATCGTCGCCGGACAGGCCCAGTTGCTCGCAGGCCTCGGCCAGACGGTCGCTGCCGCTGGGGTGGTCCTTGCGGGTCAGAAGGGCCTCGATGCCATGCTGGGCGCAGGCCGCAACAATGCTTTCGTCATCCGCCGCCACCACGCAGCGGGCTGCACCAGCCAGCGCAGCACGCTGGGCCACGCGCACCACCATGGGCAGACCGGCAATATCGGCCAGCGGCTTGCCGGGCAGGCGGCTGGAAGAGAGGCGGGCGGGAATCAGTACCGTGTAGCTCATGGATCAGCGGTCGTCTTCCAGTTCTTCATCGGTGAGCGTGCGCGCTTCGTTTTCCAGCAGCACGGGGATGCCATCGCGCACGGGGTAGGCCAGACGCGCGCTGTGGCTGATCAGCTCCTGGTGCTCGCGGTCATAGCGCAAAGGCCCTTTGGTGACGGGGCAGACCAGCAGTTCGAGAAGTTTGGCGTCCATGGGGAATCCTGCAATCAACAAGTGGAGCAGCGCGTCGTGCCTGGGCGTGACGGCTGCGAAATTCAAAAAGCGGCGAGGGCCTGAAACAGGGCGTTCTTAACAAGCCCTTGTTCAACAGGCTCTAATGATAGTCAGCCATCAGCGCCTGTTGCCGTCTGATGGGCAAAGAGCCGTCAGTTTGGCATCCAGCAAGTGCCAGAACTCGGCGGGCAAGGACAGCTCAAGCGGCACGGCCCAGGCATCCGGGTGCGTTTTCCAGAGCTTGACGGCATCTTTTTCGGTGCAAATCAGTGGCTTGTCAGCGTCCAGATTACGCGAGAAGCTCTCAAAATCATAGTGATCCGGCAGCGCCTGGGTACTGGCAGGCCGCAATCCCTGCGCGCGCAGCATGGCAAAAAACGATTCGGGCCGCGCCACGGCGGCGACGGCTTCGACTTCCTGATTGCCAAAGTCCGCCAGCGCGCGTTGCTCGCCCCTGGCATTGCGGGCTGTGCTGGCCAACTGTCTTTGCATGGAAAAAACCGGGGCGCTGCCCAGTGGGCGCGGCGGCTGGCCTGCAAACAGCGTGGCTGTCACTGGCCGCGGCCAAGGTTCGCGCAGCGGCCCGGCGGGCAGCAAAAAGCCATTGCCCACGCCTTCGTCGTTGAAAACGCACAGCTCCACATCGCGCGCCAGGGCATGGTGCTGCAGGCCGTCGTCGCTGACCAGAATATCGACCTGCGGATATTGATCACGCAGCGCGCGCGCGGCATCGATGCGCTTGGCCGCCACAAACACCGGCACGCCGGTGCTGCGCGCCAGCAAGGCAGGCTCGTCGCCAATCTCGCTGGCAGGGCTGTGTGGCAGCGCCTCGCGGCAGTCCGTGGTCTTGCGGCCATAGCCGCGCGAGATAACGCCCGGCTGCCAACCCAGGGCCTTGAGATGGGCCACCACGGCCAGCGTTACCGGCGTCTTGCCTGCACCGCCCGCAATCACATTGCCCACCACAATGACGGGAACCCCCGCACTTTGCTGGCGGCTTTGCATGCGCCGCGCATTCCAGCCCTGCAGCGCCCCATAAAGCTTTGAAACCGGCCACAGCAGCCAGGCTCCCGGCCCGCGCTGACGCCAGACGGCGCGCAGGCCATGTTGAGAAGAGGTGGCAGCGGTTGGGGGAGCGGTGGAGGGCTGATCAGACATTGCCGCAGGATGATACGGCCAGCAGCGCAGCCTATTGGCAAACCGGGGCTGCAAAAACCGGAGTTGCCGCGCTTGTTGGCAACTCTTGGGCTAGTGAGATTCGGATGGCGGATTATCCCAGCTGTGCATATTCGGCGGCTTGGAGTGTGACAGCGCGGGAAAAACTGCGCGGCGGGGTTCCGCAGAATTTACGAAATGCCTCATAAAACTGCGTATATGAATCAAAGCCGCTGGCAATGCCAATATCCCAGATCGGCATATCGGGCTCGCGCTGCATCATTCGGCGGGCAAAGGCAATACGGCACATCAGCACATACTGCCAGAGGCTGATATTGCGGGTTTTGCGGAATTTACGGCACAGATGATAAACACTGAGATTGACGGAAGCTGCAATATTGTCGAGTGTCAAAGGCTCGCTGAGATTGCTCAATATATATTCGTCGAGTCGGGCCAGAATATGTCTTGGCAAAGTACCGCTGATGGGGCGTTCCGTGGGCTGTTCAAGCGCATAGAGTGACGCAAGCCGAAGTCCGCAGGCCAGAAGCGCGGACTGCTCGAACAAGGCTCCGCCCAGATGTCTGTTTTGAATATGGCGGTCCAGCTCCAATATCAGCTGCGCGAGACCAAAATCATGGGCCCCCGAGAAATTGGATTGCAACAGGGGCGTGTTTTTCAAAGCCTCCTGATAATTCAAGACCAAGGCCTCGGGATTGATGGAAAGAAAAACGGCATCCAGGGGGGCCTGCCATGAACTCGATAATTCAACATTCGCAGCGCGAAAATAGATTTGGCCCGAATTCATCCGGCCTTCGATTTTTTGCCCGTTGACTGTCCATTGAATAGGGGTAGGGGCCTTCGAGCGAGGAATCGCCAGGCAATGGTGGGGCATGATGGTGTTGGGCAATGAGCCAGGCAGCAGAAAATGCCGCTCCAGCACAAAGCCGTTCCATTGAAAGGATGCGCTACCGTAATAAGGGTCTGTGGAAATGGCGGAGACTTCCTGACCATCGCCGCCTATGGCTTGCAGCTGTGTCGGGTTGCGGCGGATGGAAGTCCCTGTCATTTTTGATTTCGAGAAAAAGCTCGCTTGATTTTCAAATCGATCATTACGAGTTCTTGTCGGAGAAAACCGGCGGCCCCAGTCGGCAAGCCGTGGCGCCTTGAATATTGCATTCAATGCAATATTTCAATTCGAACTTCAAAAGTCAGCGCATTGATTCAGGATCCTTATTTATGGGGATGTGCCGCTCCAGCCTATGTCGGTTTCAAGACATTAAAAGCCGGTTGCCGAATCCAATGACGCCCATTGCACGCAGTCATCCGGGGGAAGGTGGCATCTGAGCGCCTAGAAGAGGCTTCGAAAAATGCGCAAGAAACCGAAAGTGCGACAGCGAAAAATAGCTACTCTTACTCAGGTCGTTGATTCCCGGAATAGAAATTCTCGAGAGCCTTGTTGATAGTTTGTTGAACGCATTATTTTGGGTGACGCATTGCTGAGGGATCGATGAGGTCATTTTTATGAAAAAGCACCATCATTTCGAAGAAAAGCTGCTGGCAATCGTGGATCAGATCTACGCCGCAGCCAGCGGTGATCTGGGCTGGAGCGCGGTTCTGGAGAGCTTTTGTGAAGTGCTGGCAGCGCAGGCAGTCGACCTGAGCATCTTCAGGGAACCTGCTGTCGCCGATGCACCGGCGGTGGCTGCGGGTTCTGCACAGTCCGGCTTCATGGATTGCGGCGCGGCGGCCATGCTTGCGGGTCTGGGGCGGCCGTTGGCTTTGTTTGCGCATTCCGCAGGGGCGGAGCATTTCAGAAGTTTAGAGCCTGAAGGTATCCCCGTTCCCGTGTCCAGCGTTGGGCTGGACACCACCGGCGCTGTGCATTGCCAGCGTGCATGGGTGCGCAGATCCGATGATGGCAGTCCATGGATGGTGTTGACCGTGTGTTTCCAGCACCAGGACGAGGTTTGCGGCGAGCTGAGCCGCCAGCGGCTGGCACTTCTGCTGCCCCATATCAGGCGTGCTTTCAGCGTGGAGCAGCGCTTGAGCCATGCGCTGCATTCAGAAGCGGAGCTGAAAGAGACTCTGGACCATGTCTGCAAGGCGGTGGTGCTGCTCAATTCAGATGGACAAATCCTGTACGCGAATGAACTGGCACTGAGCTTGCTGGCCCAAGCGGATGGTATCTGCCGAGCTTCAGATCAGTTGCTGCGTCTGCCTGACAGGGCCAGTCAGGAGGCCCTGCAGCAGGCGCTGGGACATTGTGGCCAGACTTGTGAGCATGCCCGTGGAGCGCGGGCGGCGCTTCAGATGGTGGTGCGCGGTCAAGCAGGGCCTTATGTGGTGACGGTGCAGCCGCTGTCCACGACGCAGCGCCTGCGCTCGGATGCTGCAGCGGTGCTCCTGATTCAGGTGCCACAGACGGCTGAAATCCAGCATCTTCAGCCCATGCGGGATACCTATGGCTTGACGACGTCCGAGCTGCAACTGGTGCATGGATTGGTCAATGGACGGTCGCTCAAGCAGATTGCCGCCAGCAAGGGGGCGTCCTACGAAACCATGAGAGTCCATTTGCGGCAGGTTTTTGGCAAGACCGGCGTCAATCGCCAGGCGCTGCTCGTCAATCTGGCGCGCAGCGGCTATCCATAGAAGGATCTGATCGCATGCGAGAGGCCGGAGGGGAGTGTTTGGCAGGTGTCTGTGCAGAAAAGAAAACGGGTTGCCCTTGCAAAGGCAACCCGTTTTTGCGGGGGGCGATGGATTCGGGGATCAGTTGGCCTTGCCAGCAGAGGCGGAGGTCTGTGTGGCAAAGGTGATTTGCGACAGTCCGGCACGGCGTGCGGCTTCCATCACGGTGACTACCGCCTGATGGGGCGCGGTGGCGTCGGCGCTGATGATGACCACGCTGTCCTTGCCGGCTGCGGCGGCGCCCGCCAGTGCGGCTGCCACGGCTTGGACGTTGCGGTCGTCCAGCGTCTGTTTGTTGACGGCGTAACGGCCATCGGCAGCGACGGAGACGATGATTTCCTTGGGCCGGTCGCGCTGCTGCTCAGCGTCGGCCACGGGCAGGGTCAGCTGCAGCTCGGTGAACTTGCTGTAGGTGGTGGAGAGCATCAAAAAGATCAGCACCACCAGCAGCACGTCGATGAAGGGGATCAGATTGATCTCGGGCTCATCACGGTGGCGGGGACGGAAGTTCATGGTCGGCGCTTTCCGCTCACTTGCCCAGCTTCAGGCGGCTCAGGTGGCGCACAAACTGCTCGCTAGCCAGCTCCATGCCCAGCAGATAGGCATCCACACGGGCGCGGAAGTAGCGCCAGAAGATCAGCGTGGGGATGGCAACGATCAGACCAAAAGCCGTGTTGTACAGCGCAATCGAGATGCCATGCGCCAATTGGGCGGGGTTGCCACCGCCGACAGCGCCGCCACCGGACTGCGAGCCAAAGATCTCGATCATGCCGATGACCGTGCCCAGCAGTCCCAAAAGAGGAGCAGCCGAGGCAATGGTGGCCAAGGCACTGAGGTATTTTTCAAGCTTATGGGCAGCAGCGCGGCCTGCGCCTTCCATGGCCGAGCGCAGCTCGTCTTCGCTGCTGTCGGGGTGAGCCTGCAGCGTGCGCAGGCCGCTGGCCAGTACCTCGCCCAGCGCGGAGCTTTGCGCCAGCTGCTGGGTGGTTTCGGCAGCAGGCAGGTCTTTGGCCGAAACGGAAATTGCTTCATTGAGCAGATTGGGTGGGGCTACCTTGCTGGTCTTGAGAGCGGCAAAGCGTTCAAAAATCAGGGCCAGGGCCAGAATCGAGCAGGCAATCAAAGGCCAGATTGGCCATCCTGCGGCTTGTATGATCGACAGCAACGTTGCTCTCCCTCGTCGTTCGAAATTGCAGTCGGCGATTATGACCCAGCGCCGCGCCCTCGCAGCCCGGTGTGGCAGGGTTTTATGCTGGCGATGACCCTCGGTTTGCGCCAGCGCAGCAAGTTGTTGCCTTGTCGGCCGCGTTTCAAGCCGGCGCAATGTCCTGCGAGCCGTTGGCAGCCTGTCTCACGTTTCGCACGCGCCTATAGCACAGATTTCTGTGGATAACTTTGTGAGCTAGTGAGTCCGGCTGGGGGCGAGGTAGGCAGCTTGGCCGTTGTGTGACAAGTGTGTCACTGCGGTGAAATGGATTTATTTGTTTGAAATCAATGAGTTGAGTTTTGTTCTTGGTCTGTTTTCTTCGGTGTGGAGGACTTTGTCGCCAGATCGTCTGGATTCCGACATCTGTGGAAAAATCAGACCGCACAAGACCTTGTTAACACCGCATGAATTCAATGTTTGAAAGCCCAAACCCAGCAAGCACGCCGCGTGTGTGGGATGTTGGCGCGCTATGCCACGCCATTGGTGATGCTTTGCAGGCCCGCTTCAATCCTGTGGCGGTGCGCGGGGAACTTAGCGGCTTTTCGCGCGCAGCCAGCGGGCATTGCTACTTCAACCTCAAGGACGCCACGGGCCAGCTGCGCTGCGCCATGTTCCGCCGTGCAGCCGAGCATGTGGGCTTCTCGCCACGCGATGGTGAGCTGGTCGAAGTGCGAGGGCGTCTGGGCGTCTACGAGCAGCGCGGCGATTTGCAACTGGTGGTCGAGAGCATGCAGCGCGCGGGGCAGGGGGCGCTGTTCGAGCAGTTTCTGCGCCTGAAGGCCCAGCTCGAAGCGGAAGGCCTGTTTGACGCTGGCCGCAAGCGCAGCCTGCCGCCGTTGCCGCGTGGCATTGGTGTGGTTACCTCGCTGGGCGCAGCCGCCCTGCATGATGTGATCACGGCGTTGCGCCGCCGCGTGCCGCATATTCCGGTGGTGATTGTCCCGGCGCTGGTGCAGGGGGCACAGGCTCCGCAGTCGCTGGTGCAGTCGCTATCAAAAATGTATCAGCTAGCCCAAGCAAATAATGGACATGAGGGCGATTTGATGCAGAAATCGCCCGTCATCGACACCATCTTGCTGGTGCGCGGCGGCGGCTCGCTGGAAGATCTCTGGGCCTTTAATGACGAGCAGTTGGCGCGCACCATTGTGCAAAGCCCGGTGCCGCTGATCAGCGGCGTGGGGCACGAGACCGATTTCACCATTGCCGACTTCTGCGCGGACCTGCGCGCGCCCACGCCCACGGCGGCGGCCGAACTGGTGGCACAGCCGCGCGAAGTCTGGCTGGGCGCGCTGGACTTGATGCAGGACCGGCTCGACAACGCCGTGCAGCGCCTGCTGGACCGTCAGGCGCAGCGCCTGGACATGGCCGCGCAGCGCTTGGGCCGCCCCAGCCAGCAACTGGCGCGCAACCAATTGCAGCTCTCGCGCCAAGCGCAGCGTCTGCGCCATGCCATGCTCATCAAATTGCAGCGCATGGCGCAGAATCAGCAAGCGCTGCAGGTCAATTTGCCGCAAATTCTGCAGCGCAGCCTGGAGCAGCAAAAACAGAAACTAGACCGCATCGACCTGCGCCTGCAACTGCTGGACCCACGACTGGTGCTGCAGCGCGGCTATGCCTTGCTCAGCGATGACAAGGGCAGGCCCGTGACCCAGGTGCGCCAGGCCCCGCCCGGCGCGGCGCTGCTGGCCCAGCTCAGCGACGGCACGGTGGACGTGGTCGTCACCCAGCCGCGTCTGCTCTAAGGGCGGCTGCAAAGCTGCGCAAGCTACGATTTCACCCGCGCATTAACAGGGTTCTTCATCACGTCACTTTTGTGCTGCAGACTGGCAATGCGGCAAAGCCCAACAATGGCGGGCTGTAAGCGGTGAGCGCATGCTTTTGTCTCTGCGGTCAATAGTCTTGTTGAAGGGCTTCAGAGCCCTCAGTTCTTTCTACAATGGTCTGGTTAGTGCAATACTTGACATCTGCAGTACAGCAATGCGCCAGACCGTCAGGTCTGGCACGACGGCTATTGCCCACATGACCGTTGCATCGGTGCAATGCGGGACGGCCCCCCCAATTTCAACCACGAGGAAAACCATCATGGAACGCACTCTGCCCCCACTGCCTTATGCGATGGACGCCCTGGCTCCTGCCTACAGCAAGGAAACCATGGAGTACCACTACAGCAAGCACCACAACGCTTATGTGGTCAAGCTCAACGAGCTGCAAGTCGGCACCGAGTTTGAAAACATGGAGCTGGAAGATGTGATCAAGAAGTCTTCCGGTGGTATCTACAACCAGGCCGCCCAGATCTGGAACCACACCTTCTTCTGGAACTGCATGACTCCTAACGGCGGTGCAGAACCCACAGGCGCTCTGGCTGACGCCATCAACAAGAAGTGGGGCTCCTACGCCGACTTCAAGAAGGCATTCGTGGCTTCTGCCGTGGGCAATTTCGGCTCCGGTTGGACCTGGCTGGTCAAGAAGGCTGACGGCTCCGTGGACATCGTCAACATGGGCGCTGCTGGCACCCCTCTGACGACTGGCGACAAGGCGCTGCTGACCGTGGACGTCTGGGAACACGCCTACTACATCGACTACCGCAACCTGCGTCCCAAGTTTGTCGAAACTTTCTTCGAGAAGCTGGTGAACTGGAAGTTTGCCGAAGCCAACTTCGCTGGCTGATGAAACCCCGCCGCAGTCGCTGACTGCGGGCCGTTTTCATTGACGAAAGGCTCACGATCTGGATATCGTGGGCCTTTTGCATTTTCGGGCGGGGCACATCGCATGCTTTGCTGTCAAAAAAACGAGGAGACATATTCATGCAGCACAGCCCGAGGGTGAACAAAAGGCCCGCTCGTTCGTCATGGCCTGGTGCGGGCCTGTGTTCCATGACGTTGGCGGCACTGCTTTCCGGTTGCGCCAGCGCACCAACAGGCCCTATACAAAAAGCCAATCCTGAGCGCATGGACCTGCAGGTTTCGGCGCTGGAAGCGCAGGGGCCGTTGCAACTGCCGTTTGCCAGCCCCCAGCGCTGGCTGAACTTTCCCATGTACCAGAATGACCGCGCCCATGCGGTGGACTTGGGCGCGCTGCGCTGGCGTGCGGACAGTCTGCTGCTGTCGGCCAGCCGCTACCCGCTGCACGGCGGCGAGTCCTGGCCCAAGGATCTGTACGAGCGCGCCTGGTATGTCTATGCCAAGCGCCTGATCGATTGCCGCAATGGCAACGATGCTGAGCTCAGCGAAGCCTTGCTCGATCGTGATGGCCAGGTTTTGCTGGAGCGACCCGCCAAATCCAGACCCCGAATGAGCCGCGAGCAGCGCGGTGAATCCAGCCGCTGGCTGACCTCCTCGGAAATCGGGCTGGCCTGCCTCGCGGCGGCCCACCCGCAGTTGCTCAACCAGCGCCGGGCGGCTGCGGCGCTGCCGCCCCCCAAGCTCAGTTATTTGCCGGTATCGGCCAGTTTGCAGGACGATGTGAGCATGTTGCGTGCGCGGGTGCCATTTCGGGTGGATGGGGCGCAACTCAAGGCCGTCAGCCCGCAGGGCGCATCGGCCATTCTGTCGAGCATTGGGCAGCAGCGCGCCCAGTGGCAGCGTGATTTGCATGGCCCTGCGGCCAGACTGGAGCAAGCAGACCCAGTCTGGGAAAGCGATGAGGCGCGTCTGGCGCTCGAAAAAGCGCTCAACACTTCCCGTGAAGAATTGAAGTTTCGCGCCTTGCCAGCGGGCGAGTATCAGCGCTGGGAAGATTTGCGTGGACAGCGGCACATGCCCAAGCCGCCCGAAGGGCTGGATGAGGCCAAGGCCTCGGCGGCAGAGCTGATTGTGTTGAGGCATGGCAGCTGTGTCACGAGCCATGCCGTCATCACCGAGTACCGCTGGTATGGCTGGCGCAGCCCTCAGTTGCTGGCGCAGCGTCCGGCAACAGCCGATGAAATGGCTGGCAGTGCCCAGCCCGTAGCTGAGCTTTGCGCCCAGTTGCGCATGCGCTCGGCCAGTCTGGCCGAAGAAAGTGCCGGGCCACAGCGAGAACCTCAGAAGAAAGCAGTCACCGATATCACGCAGATTCAGAGCCGCGTCGAGAAGCTGCTGCAGCAGGAGCAGACACCGGAAGTCAAGGCGCAGATCTTGCTGGAGCTCAGAGGCGCCGCGCAGGACATGGAGACCGAGCAATGAGGAGGGCAGCAAATATGGAACAAACCCCCAACTGGTGCGGCGCTGCCTTGGTTCTGGTGATGGCCCTCAATCTGGGTGCGGCGGATTCGGTGCGGGCACAGGAGTTTGAGCGCGGTGGCTGCATGCGCGGCGTGGAAGGCACGGAGTCGGCCTTGCAGGAAGTCTGTCAGTTCTCCGAAGGTCTGGCAGCTTTCAAGATGAATGGGCTCTGGGGCTATATGGACCGCGAAGGGCGGGTGCGTATCGAGCCACAGTTCAAAAATGCGCAGGCTTTCTCGCAGGGGCTGGCGGCGGTGCAGCAGCACAGGCGCTCGTCGTCCGACTGTGGCTGCGATCAGGACAGCGACGAGTCGAAATGGGGCTTTATCGCGCCCGACGGGAATTGGGTGATTGAGCCCAAGTTCTACAACGCCGGGAACTTCCGCCAGGGGCTGGCGCGTGTGCTGATACCGCGCACGAGCAGCATGGACAACATCTTTATCGACCGCCAGGGGCGGCAGGCCTTGCCTGGCAACTATGCGCAGGCGCAGTCGTTTATCGGGTCGCTGGCGCTGGTGGAAAGTGCGGATTATCGGCAAAGCTTTGTCACGCGCGATGGCAAGTCCGTGGACTTGCCCAAGCCGCCAGCCCATTTGCCCGTCAATACCAAGGTCCGCATCACCGCGGGCCGTGCCGAGCCTGAGCGCTGGCTGGCCAAACTGGAGGCTCCGGCCCAGGCCTTCAGTGCCAGCGGGCGCATGCTGCCGCTCAAGCATGGGCAGCGCTTTGAGCTGCCGGTCTCGCCTACCGCTGCTGTGGTGGAAGACCGAGGCGAACGGCGTGGCAAAGGACTCATGGATGAGCAAGGCCGCTGGCTGCTGGCTCCGGAGTTTTTCAGGCTTGACGATTTTGATAACGGCGTGGGCGTTGCTGGGCGCGAGGTGGCTGAATCCAAGGCCGAAAAGCCCGCACCTAATACAGCAAGGGTAGCGGGTGCCATCACGCCTCCGGCCCCGCCATCCATGACACGCCATGGACGCGAGTATTTTCTGGTCAGCGCGGCAGGCAAGCTGCTCACACCAGCCTATGCCGAGATTCGGCGCGAACGCGGCTTTTTTGTCGCCAAGGCGCAGGGCAATCTGTATTTGCTGGGTGCGCGCGGCGAGCGCCTGTCCACATTGGCCTGCAAGAGTGATACCTACTACCCGGCGCGGGCCTTGTCTTCGGACCGTTCAGGCTGGTCGGTGGTCAATACCTGCGACGGCCAGCACTGGGTGCAAAACCCCGAAGGCCGCAGCTGGTCGGGCACAGGCGAAGCTCAGGCCATGCGCACTACCAGCGCGCGGGTCTTGCTGCGCCTGAAGGACGATGCCCAGCTTTATGACCGCCAGGGCAAGGTGCTGCTGAGCAGCAGCATGCGCGTGCAGCTCAAGGGTCTGGATGCCGTCTGGCTGACGGCGGATGAAGACAACCCGGCTAGCAAGGCAAGCCGTCCGCAGGCGATTTTCCTGACCAGAACGCGCAATGAGGACAGCAAGACCCGATACAGCACTGCTGTGCAGCTGCATGCGCTGACCGCCGCAGGGCGCTGGGTACGTCTGCCGGATTCCGAGCGCGCCGAGGTGTACTGGCGCCCTGCGGAGGGGCTGCAAAATTTGGCGGCTCCCGTGCTGCTGCGCACGGCAGATGGCATAGGAATGCTGGATGCAGAGGGCGGCTGGCGCCTCAAGCCCGATCGCAATCTTGATTTTTATTCCGTACCCGGTGGCTGGGTGGGTGTGCGCGGCAGGCAAGGTGAGCCCGATCAGCTATGGAATGGACAGGGCCAGAAAGTCGTGCTCAAGGGCAGCGACCGCGCTCATGAGGTCGCGCCAGGGATTAGCTGGCTGGAGCAGGACGGACACTGGCAACTGCTCGATGCCCACAAGGCACGGCTGCAGCCATTGCCCGAGGCTGATGGGGCGCAAATCACGGGTTTTGCCGGGGGGCAGGTGGTCATGACCCAATCTGCGCAGAAGGCGGACGCAGACGATGGTGAGGGGCGTGATCGTTTGCAGGCGCTGTACTCGGCGCAAGGCAAGCGGCTCACGCCTTGGTTGAGGCTGGATGATTTGCTCCCGATTCAGGACGAGAAGAAAACGGTACATGGCTGGGTGGGCACGCGCTGGCAGGATGCCGGGGAGGCCGAAGAAGATGGCTCAGGCCGTTTTTCCATGCTGTTCTCGCGCGAAGGCAAGCCCTTGACGCAGCTTTTGCCACTGAGTCTCAGACCTGTGGAGGGGCAGGCGCGGCTGGTATCTGGCAGTGCCGGTGGCAAAGGCGTGATGACGCCGAAGGGCCAGGTGATGGTGCCTGCGCTGTATGGCTATATCTCGGACGCCAAGCATGGCTGGATCAAGACCAACGAAGGCGCTTGGGATGGCCTGCTCGATGCCCAAGGGCGCTGGCTCGCCGTTGTGCCCAGCAACAAGGCGTTTGAGGAGCTGGCCGAGAACAATGTGACAACCCTGGGCAGCGCTTATGACGCCCAAGGGGCGGTGGATATCAATGGCCGCTTGCTGCAGCGGGTGCAGGCTGGCGTGCAGCGGCCTGAGGTGGCAGAGCTACCACCCAGGCGCTGGCAGGTGATGCCATCTCCCATGCCGGCGCGCGAGCAATTCCCGGTAGACGACGAAAAGCCCGCCAACTGGTTTGTGCAGGGTACTCGCGAAAACGCGGTGCTGCGGGATATGAAAGGCGGGGTGCGTCTGAAAGCCGCGAAAGGCCAATCGCTGAATGTGCTCAATGCCACGGTAACGCGCAAAACCCATGCGGGCAGTGCAAACGCCATCAGCCGCACGGAACTGCTGAATGCCAGAGCGGGACAGATTGCCGTATTTGAGGCTGCCGACTTGCTCATCAACCGCGAGGGCCGCCTGACGTTGGCGAGCGAGCAACCGTTGCCCGCTGACCATCCGCTGGCGCGTACCGGTTTGCAGCTGCGCCAGAACACAGAGGTGGGAGTTGATGCACCTCACGACAGCAGCGCGAAGTCCGCTAAGGATGCGACGGCGCTGCAGTTCAGTCTGGTGAATGAGGCCGATGGTCAGGTACTGGGTGGCCGTTTTGATGCGCTGGGAGAGTTGCATGAAGGGCGGTCTTTCGTCAGCCACATGGGCAATCTTGGTGTGGTGGACGCACAAGGAAAGCTGATGGTGCAAAGCGCCTGGCGCTGCGGTAGCCAGCCGGTGCTGCTGGATGGGGCAGGAGAAATCAGCTGGCCAGCTGAGCTGCGAGGTCAGGCGCGGCTTGAGTGTCCCAAGCCTTGAATGAGATGCTCACGCATTTGGACGGTGTCGGTCCGGTGGTGATTGCGTAGGCTTGCCTGGACAGGAGCCTCAGATGTCCATATCCCTCAATCACAGCAGCCACGCCATGAGTGCTGCCGCCGAGCAGCGCATGCCCGTGTACTTTGTCACCCACGGCGGAGGGCCTTGGCCCTGGGTGCCGCAGTGGCTGCCTTGGCATGCCCAACTGGCCGATTCGCTGCGCGCCATGCCGGGCCAGATTGGCCGCAAGCCGCGTGCGGTGCTGCTGATTTCCGCCCATTGGGAAGAGGCCGATTTCACCGTGCAGACCGCGGAGCAGCCGCCCATGCTCTACGACTACAGCGGCTTTCCACCTCATACCTACGCGCTGCAATACCCTGCGGCTGGTAATCCGGCGCTGGCACTGCAGGTGGCGGGGTTGCTCAAAGATGCTGGCATGGCTTGCGCGCAGGATGCTGAGCGTGGCTATGACCATGGGGCGTTTGTGCCACTGCATCTGATCTACCCGCAAGCCGATGTGTCTGTGGTGCAACTCAGCTTGCGAGCCAGCCTCAATGCGGCAGAGCACCTGGCCGCAGGCCGTGCGCTGGCCTCGCTGCGCAGTGAGGGCGTGTTGATTCTGGGCAGCGGGGCCAGCTATCACAATATGCGCACTTTTGGCCCGGCAGGCCACGCGCCATCGCAACTGTTTGATGACTGGCTGGCCCAGACATTGATGCAAACACCGCCAGCAGAACGTAGCCAGCGCCTGAGCGACTGGCAAACGGCCCCGGCAGCCCGGGTTGCGCACCCGCGCGAGGAACACCTGCTGCCGTTGATGGTGGCCGTGGGCGCTGCGCAGGAGGATGTTGCGCAGCGTGTGTTCAACCAGCAGGCCTTAATGGATTCGGCCACGGTGTCCAGTTACCGGTTTGGTTAAGAGCCTAGAAAGACTAGATGCAAAACAGCCCGCTTATGGCGGGCTGTTTGAATGAAGATTTAGACTCAAAATAGCCTGTAGTCTATATGTTGATTAGACATGTAGCTATCATTTTATTTGAGCTTGTGGCCGCACTCACCGCAGAACATATCGTCAGGTGACACATGGGCGTGGCAACTGGGGCAACTGGTTTTGGCTGCTGCCAGACGGGCTTTTTCTTCGGCCTCGGCCTGCGCCTTGGCGCGAGCGGCCTCACGTTCAGCCGCCTCTCGCTGGGCCGCTTCACGCTCGGCTTGCAAACGGGCTTGCTCTCTGGCCTGCTCTTCGGCTCGTTGGCGTGCTTGCGCCTGCGCTTCTTCGCGCTGTCGTGCCTGCTCGGCGGCTTGGGCCGCAGCCTGAGCCTGGGCACGCTCATGCTCGGCTTTTTCGCGCTCCATGCGTTCTTGCTCGGCACGCTCGCGCGCGGCGCGTTCTGCGGCTTCAGCCTCCGCACGGCGGCGGGCTTCCTCGGCTGCGATCTGCGCTTGTGCCTGCGCTTGTTCGCGCGCGGCGCGCTCGGCGGCGGCTTGCTCTTCGGCGCGGGCTCGCGCGGCTGCTTCGGCTTCTGCGGCAGCGCGGTCTCGGGCGGCCTGTTCGGCCGCCAGTGCGTCGGCGCGCTGGCGCGCAGCCTCTGCCTCGGCGCGAACGCGGGCGACTTCGGCTTCCGTGCGCTGACGGGCCGCTTCTTCTTCGGCGGCAATGCGGGCTTTTTCTGCAGCCTGCGCCTGTTCACGGGTCAGGGTTTCGTGGCTTGTAGTTTGATCCGCAGATGGTGAGGCATTGGTGCTGCCGCTAGCAACGCCAGCAACGCCCGCAGCCGCTGCACCATAGACAGAGGGTTGGCTTTGCTCTGATGTCGGCTGGTAGCCTGCGGGAGTGGAGCCGGGCGCAGCATCGCTCGAATCCTTTTTGGCGGCCATATCTTGCGCCGCCTGACGGGCAAGGTCCTTGGCTTCGGCGGCCTTTTTGCGCATATCGCCCATGAAGTCGTCGAGCGCACCCTCGGCATCTGCCGGGTTGAGGTTTTCACGGGCCTGCAGATAGATCAGGTTCATGCCCATGATGGCGACCTGCGTCAGCAGCGCGCCGACCACGCAGTACAGCACGCCCAGGCCTGCCATCAGGCCCCAGGTGTTGCCGCCTGCGCCCATCATCACCATGGGGCTCATGCCGCCGCGTCCCATGCCGGACATGGCCATGGCCATCATGGCGTTGGAGTCTCCCATGATGGAAATACCCAGACCCGTCAGCGAAAAGCTGGCTGGAACGAGGCCCGCAAACAGCAGCACGCCGATCAGCGACAAGATGATGTAGAGCAGCACTTCCATCAGCACCACTTCGACCAGACGCTTGCGGGCGATGGCCAGTACGTTGGCAATGGCGGCCTTGACCGGCAGGCCGCTCCACAGGGCAGGAGCCATCAGCGGGCCTACGACCCAGATCAGCGCCACCAGCACGGCGGCAAAGCTCAGAACCAGGATGGGGTGGGCAACAAAGGCCACGATGCCGCCCACAAACGGAATCTTGCAGACAAAGTAGACGATGGCCGCAACAATCATGTAGGTGATGAAGGCCAGCGTCATCACCAGCGAGATCAGCAGGAACTTGGGCAGGCACAGCAGGCCTGCCGAGGCAGCGGCCGCAAACGAGCGCACGGGCTGGTTCTTGGCTTTGTCCATGAGCATGATGCCCACGCCCGAAAAGCCTGCCATCATGACCACAAAGGCCAGCACCATCATGACCAGCGCCATGATGGCTGCGACCTTGATGGCCATCCACTGGCCCAGCCACATCAGCGCACCGGTCAGCAGCAAGGTCAGAAAACCCAGCAGCAGCGGGCGCCACTGCGTCAGGCCTTCGGCCGCGCGCGCCAGCGTGCCGAAGCGTATCTCTCCCAATGATTGAACTTGTTTCATGTCCCGTCCTGTGTTGAGGGTGGTTGATGAGGGTTGTTGGCACCCGTCAGCCATGGCTCGCGAAGGCCGCGGCGACAGGTGCTGAAGATGACTGTCTCAGAGCTTGCCGCGGATTTCGCCCGCTTCGATGGTGTAGCGCTCCATGCCGGCAGGAAGGCTGCTATCCACTTTTTTGCGCACGGTAACGGGCTTGCCGTTCTTGGTCTGCGTGGTGCCCGAGCTGGTGTTGACGCGGCCTGCGCTCACGTCCGCTTCCGACTGTTCGACCAGAATGGTGGAGGAGCCTCGGTTGTCCGCCAGCTCATTGGCCAACTCCTTGAGCGCATCCATGGCGCGTGAGTATTCATTGCGGCCCTTGGCGGCCAGTGGCATGTCCACGCTCAGCGATGAAAAAGACTGCAACTGGCTGGTCACGCCGCTTTGCCCATCGGTGATGGGAACCGGGCGGGTGTGCACCGGGCCTGCCACGGCACGCTGGCGCGCAGGCAGTCTTTGCATGGCCTGCACCGCTTGCGCCTGCAAGGCCGTGGCTTGCTGGGCTTCCTGATCCAGGGCCGCTTGCAGGCGTGCAAAGCGTTCGTTCTGCCCGCCCGTGGTGGGGGTGGCAGGCGCTGCGCCACCGCCAGTGGTAATCGGTGCTCCGCAGCGCGGATCAGCCGAGTTGGTCACGCGCGCCAGCATGCAGCTGAACGAGGTGGAGGCTTCTTCCATCGTGGCGCAGCCGCTGATCAGGGCTGCAGTGCTGCCGATCAGCGCCAGTTGAGCCCAGCGGGCGAGTGAGGTGTGGTTCATCGTCTTGGTCATTCAGTTCAGTCCAGCAGGTCGTCCAGCGAAGGGCCGCCGCTGCGGGCTGGTGGACGAGGCTTGGCGGGCTTGGGTGCTGGGTTGGGTGGCGTGGGGCCGGATTCCGTGCCTGAACCCGCGTTGCTCTGGATCTGTGGAAGCTTGAGCGGAGGGGGCGGTTCAGGCGGGGCGCTGACCGCCGGTGCTACTTGCGTGACCGGTGCAGGTGCATCGATGGGTGTTGTGGCAACTGGTGCCGGAATGGTGACGACGGAAGGATCGCTGGCCGGCGTTGCCGCTGAAGAACTGCCGCCAACCCCCTGCGGCCCGACTACATTGTCGGCCTTGGATTTGTCGGCATCGGAGACGCCATTGCGGTCCGAGGGCGAGACAGAAGGGCTGTTGAGGCTGGAGAGCGCTCCCATGTTTCTGGCCAGCAGCACGCCACCACCAATGGCCGCCACGATCAGTGCCAGAACCATCCATTTGATCCAGGCCTGGCTACTGCGCGGTGGCTCCTGGAGCAGGGCGGGGGCATTGCTATAGCTGGGGGGCGCGTTGCTAAGAAAAGGGGGAGGCGGCGGTGCAGCGTTGATCGTGCCCATGTCCGAGGGCATGGCATTGACTGGACGAGCTGCGGGCTCGGGGGCCGCCAGCATGGGCTCGATACGCGGTGGCTGTGTATTGAGCGCCGGCGCCGGTGTTGGCAGAGGTATGGGTGCAGGGGCTGTCACCGGTGCAGCCGCCGCATCTTTGGCCGGTTCGGCAGGTGGGGCGGTAATCGCAGCGGTTGTTGCTGCAACTTGCAGGGCGGCGGATGCAGCTGTGGTCACCGTCGCACTGGGCAAGGCCGATGGTGAGAGAGCTGCGGTGGGCGCGGGATTGGCGCCGTCTGTCATTGCGGGAAAGGAGCTACCGCATTTGGGGCAGAACTTGGCCTGCGGTTTGCAGACAGCCTGGCACTGTGGGCAGATTTTTTCGGTGGCCGCAGAGGCCGGTGCAGCAGTCACTGCAGCTTCGGCAACGGTACTGGGCAGATTTTGTCTGGATCCACAGCGATTACAGAATTTGGCATTGGCTGCCAGCGCGTTGCCGCATTGAGAACAGTTCATTGTCTGCAATAAGTAAATGATGTTGCGGGCGATGAGCGGGCTTCCATAAAAGAGCCATCACATTCTGCGCAGTATCTTACTGGTGCATTGGGCTGCGGTGAATATTGCGCTGTCATTGGATTGTCAGCAAAACAAGGCAGACAAGAGCTGCGATGGCCGGAGTCCGCATCGGCATGCAGGTACTTATTTTTAAGTTCTCATTGAGGAGTCGTAACTTCTTTTATAAGTAATTGATATTCATGGGAATTATTCAAAATCAGCACAGACTTTGACGATCTGAAAGTCGTGCCAATTTCAGTCTCTTGTTTTGCCAAAAACAGTTGAAGGTATTTTGTGAATTCAATCCATACTTACCTTCACCTGTTTCATTTGGACACTGCCGCTTTTTTGAGTTATTGCGCCTTTTTCTGTAGTTCAAGCACCTCAATATGCGCGGGCACACCAAGACGGACGGCAAAACCCGCCCAAAGTCCGGAGCCTGAACTGACGATCAGCCGCATTTTGTCCACCCAATAGCTACCGCGCACAAAACCGTTATTGACGGGGGCGACCAGCAGTTGGTCCATTCCGCGAATCAGGCCGCCATGGGTATGGCCGGAGATTTGCAAATCAATGCCGTAGTCGGCGTTCTCACGTGCAAACTTGGGCTGGTGGGCCAGCAGCACATGAAAGTCGGCTTTGGCAGCCATGGCCTGACGGGCCACGGTGGCCACATCGGGAGCTATGCCTTCAGGTTTGGCTGGGTCGCTGTTATAGGGCGAGGTGCGGCCAAACACCGGGTCGCCAATGCCGGACAGCGCAAGCTTTGCGCCATTGACCTCGATCAGCTGCATGCGGTTTTCCAGCAGGTTCAGGCCCAGACGGCGAAACTCGGCCATCCAGCTGGCATAGCCGCTGTAGTACTCGTGATTGCCGGGGGCCAGCCACACGCCATAGGGCGCTTTGAGCTGGGCCAGCGGCGCAATGTTCTGGCGGCCACTGAGCACATCGCCATCCACCATATCGCCGGGCAGCACGATCAGATCGGGTTTGGCGGCCAGAGTGCGATCCACCACGGTCTGCACATAAGCGGTGTTGTTGACGGGGCTGGCATGGATATCCGCCAGTACGGCAATGCGCAGGCCTTGCAGTCCTTCGGGTAATTGGGGCATGGCCAGCGTTACTTGCTTGACCTGCGGTGGCTGCAGGGCGTTGTACACGCCCAGTGCGGACAGGGCTGATGCCGCCACCAGCGCAAGCAAGGTGGGCGCGCGGCCATGCGCGCCTGCTGCCCAGTGTGCCTTGCCCAGCAGCTTGCCAGCCAGCCAGACGCCATCGCGCAGCAGGACCAGCACCGTCAGCATCAGCAAAGTCGCCAGCACCCAGCCGCCGGGCACCTGCAGCGGTGCGATGGAGGTGTAGGCCAGTGCACCAGTCTGCGCGGCCTTGAGCAGCAAGGCAGGAAAGATGCCGATCACAATGGTCAGCAGCACGCAGAGGGTGCTTGTGAGCCGACTCAGACGGCAGGGCCACCACAGCCAGATAGCAAGCAAAGGAATGATGAGCGAGGCAGTGGAGACCATGGAATCACAAGGAGATAAGGCATCCGAGCATAGCAACTGGCGGTGAACAAAAAGGCCTGTCGCTGTGGAAATCATGAAGGCGCAAGGCAACACCATGCGCGCGCGGGGATAATCACGCCCCTATGTCTTTGAAGATCACCTTCCCCGAGCAACTCCCCGTATCCAGCCGCCGTGACGAGATCATGGAGGCCATGGACAAGCATCAGGTCATCATCGTTTGCGGTGAGACCGGCTCGGGCAAGACCACGCAGCTGCCCAAGATCGCGCTGGCGCTGGGGCGCGGCAAGATCAACGCTGTCCCGGACGACAAGGGAATCGTGCGCGGCCATTTGATCGGACACACCCAGCCGCGCCGGATTGCGGCCTCATCGGTGGCCAAGCGCATTGCCGAAGAGCTGAACACGCCGCTGGGCGAGGTCGTGGGCTACAAGGTGCGTTTTCAGGACACGCTGCAAAAGAATGCGTCCGTGAAGCTGATGACGGACGGCATCTTGCTGGCCGAAACCCAGACCGATCCGCTGCTCAAAGCCTATGACACGCTGATCATCGACGAGGCCCACGAGCGCAGCCTGAACATCGACTTTCTGCTGGGCTATATCAAGCAGATTCTGCCCAAGCGCCCGGATCTGAAAGTGGTGGTCACATCGGCCACGATTGATGCGGATCGCTTTGCTAAGCATTTTGAGTCCAAGAATGGCCCTGCGCCGGTCATCATGGTCTCGGGCCGCACCTACCCGGTGGAGATGCGCTACCGCCCGTTCGAGGGCGAAAAAGACAAGGATTTGAACGACGCGATTGCCGATGGCGTGGACGAGCTGTGGGCGGGAGGCAAGGGCGGCGACATTCTGATTTTCCTGCCCGGCGAGCGCGAAATCCGCGAGGCGGCCGATCATGTGCGCAAGCATTTGCAGAACTCGCCAACTTTGCGGTCTGCTGAAGTTTTGCCTTTGTTCTCGCGCCTGTCGCAGGCCGAGCAGGATCGGATTTTTGACGGTCACACAGGCCGCCGCATTGTGTTAGCTACCAACGTGGCGGAAACTTCGTTGACTGTGCCAGGCATTCGCTACGTCATTGACGCAGGGACAGCGCGCGTGAAGCGCTATTCCTTCCGTAGCAAGGTGGAGCAGTTGCTGGTCGAGCCCATCAGCCAAGCTGCTGCCAACCAGCGCGCGGGCCGCTGCGGTCGCGTGGCCAACGGTATCTGTATTCGCCTGTATGACGAGGTAGATTTCAACGGCCGCGACAAATTTACCGACCCGGAAATTCTGCGTTCTTCGCTGGCCGGTGTGATTCTGCGCATGAAGTCGCTGGGTCTGGGCGATGTGGTGCATTTCCCATTTCTGGAAGCACCATCGGGTCGCGCGATTGCTGACGGTTATCAGTTGCTGGCCGAGCTGGGTGCGGTGGACGATCACGGCAACTTGCTGCCCATGGGCAAGGAGTTGTCGCGCCTGCCGCTGGATCCGCGCGTGGGCCGCATGATTCTGGAAGCGCGCGAGCGCCGTGCCGTGTCCGAGGTCCTGATCATTGCCTCGGCCTTGAGCGTGCAAGACGTGCGCGATCGCCCCATGGAAGCGCAGCAGCAGGCCGATCAGGCCCATGCCAAGTTTGACGACGAGAAAAGTGAGTTCACCGGCTATCTGCGCCTGTGGAAATGGCTGCAGGACGCGCGTGGCGGCAAGGTCGTGGCCAAAAGCCGCGCCGAGATGGCGGCGCAAAACAAGCCTGCCGCCAAGCCATCGGCGCGTAATCAGGCCTTCTTACCCGTCAGCCAGCGTGCCAGCGGTGCGCAGGTGGAAGGCACGGTCGAAGAGCGCCTGGCGCTGTTCAATCCCGCTGAAGCGCAGGACGAAGCAGCCACGCACAAAATCAGCAACCGCCAGTGGGAGCAGTTGCTGCGCCAGAACTTCATCAATATCCGCCGCGTGCGCGAGTGGCGCGATATTCATTCGCAGTTGATGACGGTGGTCAAAGAGCAGAAATGGCTGCTCAATAACGAGGCAGCGGGCTATGAGGCCGTGCACCTGTCGATGTTGGCAGGCCTCTTGGGCAATATTGGCTACAAAGGCGAAGAAAGCGAAAGCTATCTGGGCGCACATGGCATCAAGTTCCACCCGCACCCCGGTGCGCACCTCTCCAAAAAGCCCGGCCGCTGGATTGTGGCGGCCGAGCAGGTCGAGACCTCGCGCCTCTATGGCCGGGGCATTGCCGCGATTGAGCCGCAGTGGCTGGAAGAGGTGGGCGGCCATCTGTTGAAGAAGCAGTTGCTAGACCCGCACTGGAGCAAAAAGCAGGCCGATGTGGTGGCGCTGGAGCGCGCCACGCTCTACGGCCTGGTGGTCTACAACGGCCGCCGCATGAGCTATGGCCGTGTCGATCCGCACGAGGCGCGCAATCTGTTTATTCGTCAGGCCATGGTCGAAGGCGAGTGGGAGACCAAGTGGCATTTCCTGCCCGCTAACTTGAAGCTGATGCGCAAGGTGGAAGAGCTGGAGCACAAGAGCCGCCGCCAGGACGTGCTGGTGGATGACGAGCTGATCTTTGCCTTCTACGACCAGCAACTGCCGCGCGATGTGTATAGCGGCGCGACTTTTGACAAATGGTTCCGCACAGCCAGCAAGGACAATAGCGATCTGCTGCGCCTGAGCCGCGATGAACTGATGCGCCACGAGGCCGCAGGCATTACCACGGACAACTTCCCCAAGACCGTGAAGCTGGGCGGTGTGGACTGCACGGCCAGCTATCTGCACAGCCCCGGCGATGCGCGCGACGGCATCACGGTCACCGTGCCGCTGTTTGTGCTCAACCAGGTCGGTGAGGAGCGCGCAGAGTGGCTGGTGCCCGGCATGCTCAAGGACAAGATTCAGGCGCTGCTCAAGAGCTTGCCCCAGCGCCCGCGCAGCCGTTTTGTGCCGCTGCCCGAAAGCGCTGCGCGGCTGGCCGAGCTGCTGATGCAGCCCGAGCGCTGGTTGCAAGGCGGCTTGATCGATGTGCTGCTCAAGCAGGTGCGCGACGAAACCTCGCTGGATGTAAAGCGCGCCGACTTCAAGCTGGACATGCTCAGCCCGCATCTGTTCATGAACTTCCGCATCACGGACGAACATGGCCGCCAGCTGGGCCAAGGGCGCAATCTGGGCGCACTCAAGGCCGAGTGGGGCGTGAAGGCGCGCGGCGCATTTCAGGCACTGGCTTCGCTCAAGGTGGCAGAGGTAGTGCAGGCAGATATCAAGCCAAATCAGCCTGATGTCCAGAATAATCATAGGCATGAGGCTCCTAAATCAGGAGCAAAAGCAGGAAAACCTGCTTCCGCCAAACCTGCGCAGCCGCATGACGCACGCTACAAGGAATGGAGTTTTGGCGAGTTGCCCGAGCTGATGGAAATCAAGAAGGGCGGCACCACGCTGATTGGTTTCCCGGCATTGATCGACCATGGTGATGCGGTCGGCATCGAGGTGTTTGACGAGCCCGAAGTGGCTGCTGCCAAGCACCGCGTGGGCCTGCGCCGTTTGTTTGCGCTGCAGATTCGCGATGCGCTGAAGTATCTGGAAAAGAATATTCCCGATCTGCAGAAGATGGCCGTGGCCTATATGCCGCTGGGCACGCAGGAAGAGTTGCGCGGCCAGATCATTGACGTGGCAATTGACCGTGCCTTCCTGCAGGAGCCGCTGCCTGCCAATGAAGCCGACTTCAAGCAGCGCGTGCAGGATGGCCGGGGTCGTTTGACCTTGATCGCCAACGAAGTCGCGCGCATGTCCAGCACCATCCTGACCGAGTACGCGGCCGCCGCGCGCAAGATCAAGGACACGAAAAATGCGCCAGAAGCTACGAAGGATGCAGGCGAGCAGCTATCAAAGTTGATGCCCAAGAACTTTATTGCTGTGGCACCATGGACGCAACTGGGACATTACGCGCGCTACCTCAAGGCCATCACCACGCGCCTCGATAAATACCGCGCCGACCCGGCCCGTGATGCTGCCAAGCTCAAGGAATTGCAGCCCATGGAGCTGCGCTACTGGCGGCTGGTGGCAGAGCGCAAAGGCCATGTCGATGCACGCATGCAGGAATACCGCTGGATGCTGGAAGAGCTGCGTGTGAGCTTTTTTGCGCAAGAACTGCGCACGCCATACCCGGTCAGCACCAAGCGGCTGGATAAGGTCTGGGCGCAGCTGCAGCATTGATGCCGATCAAGCTCACGCGTTTTGCCTGAGCTGGGCCGAATGTGGGGGTGCTAGATTCATTGCCGGTCCATGTGGATCGTCAATGAATCGCTCATGAACATCACTTTCTACGGCGCGGCGCAGACCGTGACTGGCTCCTGCCATCTGGTGCAGGCCCACGGCTGCCGGTTTCTGGTTGACTGCGGCATGGCTCAGGGCGGGCATGAGGCCGACGAGCACAACGAACAAGCTTTTGCCTTTGATGTCGCCAGCATCGACTTTGTGCTGCTCACCCATGCGCATATCGACCACAGCGGCTTGCTGCCCAAGCTGGTGGCGCGTGGCTTCAAAGGCCCCATCTACACCACGCTGGCCAGCAAAGACTTGCTGGACGTGCTGCTCAAGGACAGTGCGCATATTCAGCTGATGGAAGCAGCGCGTTATGCCAAGCGGCATTCAAAAGCGCACAGCGATTCAAGAGCGCATCGCAAGGGCGACAAGGATTCGCACTCCGTTCAACCCCTCTACACCCTGTCCCATGTGGCGCGCGTCATGGAGCTGGTGCAGGCCAGGCCTTATGGCAGGCGGTTCGAGCCCCATCCCTCGGTGGAAGTCTGCTTTCAGGATGCGGGCCATATTCTGGGCTCGGCGATTGTGGAGTCCTGGCTGTCGGACGGCAAAGGCAGCTGCAAGAAGCTGGTGGCCAGCGGCGATCTGGGCCAGCCCGGCCGCGTCATTTTGCGCGACCCCATGCCCATCGAAGAAGCCGATGTGCTGCTGATCGAATCCACCTACGGCGATAGGCTGCACAAAAACACGGACGACACGCTTGACGAGCTGGTCGATGTCATCACCCGCACTGCACCCCACGGCAATATCGTCATTCCGGCCTTTGCCGTGGGGCGCACGCAGGAGCTGCTCTACCACTTTCTCCAGCTCATGCAGCAGGGGCTCTTGCCGCCTGTCGAGATTTTTGTGGATTCGCCCATGGCCGTGGCCGCTACGGAAATCACGCTCAAGCATTTTTCCGTATTTGACGAAGAGGCCCGCCAACTGCTGGCCAGCGCTCAGTCCCTCAAGGAGTCGCCGCATATTCATTTCATCAGCGATGTGGAGGACTCGATCAGGCTCAACCGCATCAAAAGTGGTGCAGTGATTATTTCGGCCAGCGGTATGTGTGATGCGGGCCGCGTGCTACATCATTTGAAGAACAATCTGCCAAGAAGCGAATGCGCGGTGGTGATCTGCGGCTTTCAGGCCGAAGGCTCGCTGGGCCGTCGTCTGGTGGATGGCGCCCGGCAGGTGCGCATGTTTGGCGATGAGGTGGATGTGCATGCCAGCGTGCATACCCTGGGCGGCTTTTCGGCCCATGCGGATCAGAAGGCGCTGCTG
The DNA here is from genome assembly GCF_003569915.1 of Comamonas testosteroni. GTDB lineage: Bacteria > Pseudomonadota > Gammaproteobacteria > Burkholderiales > Burkholderiaceae_C > Comamonas > Comamonas testosteroni_D. Next base: position 57,100 of record NZ_KZ984467.1, read on the forward strand.
GACTGGGCCGCAGCCTTCAAGAAGCCGCCAGCCCATACTTTTGTCGTGCATGGCGAGCAGGCGGCGGCCCAGGCCTTTGCGCAGGAGCTGGAGCGGCAGTTGCATTTCAAGGTCGATGTGCCGGAGCTGGGCGAGAGATTTGAGTTTTGAGTGGCTGGCGGCTTTGGATGACGCGGCGTGACGGCTCGGCTCTGGACAATGGCTTTTCCACGAAAAGGAGAGCCCCATGGCCAAGGAAGTTGTCAGTTCTCAGGATGTGACCATTGAATTTGATGCCAAGCGCTGCATTCACTCGCGCAGCTGCGTGCTCAACCGCCCTGATGTGTTTGTGCCCAATGTGAAGGGGGCCTGGATTCATCCTGAACAGGCCACGGCCGCCGGTGTGCTGGAGATTGCGCACAACTGTCCTTCGGGGGCGATTCAGTGCCACAAGCCTGATGGCTCGCCCATGGAGCAGGCTCCCGTGGTCAATCTGGTGCATGTGCGTGAGAACGGGCCGCTGGCGTTTCATGCGCCGCTCAAGATGAATGGTGTGGACGATGGCTTCAGAGCCACGCTGTGCCGCTGCGGCCAGAGCGCCAACAAGCCTTATTGCGATCAAAGCCATGTGGCTGCACATTTTGTCGCTACCGGTGAGCCAGCTACCAAGGAGTCGGAGACGCTTGCGCAGCGTGATGGCGAGCTCAAGATCGAGCCTCAGCCCAATGGTCCTTTGCATGTCAGCGGCAATCTGGAGCTGGTCAGTGGCACGGGGCGCACCATCAACAAGGTGACTGATGCTTGGTTGTGCCGCTGCGGCCAGTCGCAGAACAAGCCCTATTGCGACGGAAGCCATGTCAAGGCGGGCTTTCAGGCTGACTGATTGGCTTGATTGGTTTTATGGGTTTGATCGGCGCAGACCTCGCACTGAAATCATTGGCGGCACACTGCGCAGATGATGTTCTGGAGCCGATCCTTGCTGCCGCCCGAAGTGGTGTTTGTGCGCCGCTTCTTTGGCACTGTGCTTGACAGCGTTCTGCCAAGGCAGCGTCTGCACCTGCGCCGCTTGGGCGATACGCGCAGAGCGCTTTCCATGAACGGCGGCAGACTCTATTTGCCGCGCACTTTCTTTGAAGAAGGCAATCCGCGCAAGCCGCTGCGCCTGTCGCACCCCATGATTGCCGGCATTGTGGCCCACGAGCTTTTGCACCAGTGGCAGCGCCTGCACGGCCGGGCCGTCACGCGCGAAGCCCTGCTGCTGCAGACCAAGGCGCTATGCCTGCGGCATGACCCTTACGCTTATTGCGCGGTGACGGACCCACAGCAAATGCTGCAGCTGTTTCTGCAAGCCAATGTGGAGCAGCAAGGCCAGATTTGGCAGGACCATGTGAGCGCTTGCGTGGCCGGGACTGAGTTGCCGCATCTGCAACGGATCGCCAAGCATGTCAGCGGTACCGCCCTCTGAAAATTCTGTAACCCAAACGCTTTCAATATTGAGATAGTAATTTTATATAACCAATTCGGGTAAGCATGGTGTTTTTAGTTAGTTTTAATAACTAATATTTGCCGCGGACGTTTAGATCCAAATCAAATTCAAGGAGATCACCATGCAAGTTGTTCGTCCAGCTGCGGCTGCGTCATTGTTGGTCACCACGTTGCTCAGCGCATGTGGTGGTGGTGACGGAGGTGGCATCGTCGTCAATCCGCCCGCGCCCACTCTGCCCCAGCTCTCGGAAGCCAAATCTGGCACCTTGCGTACCTGTGAAGCCCTGGCTGCCCAGTTCAGCTTTGACAAGACCCAGCTCAACAGCTCCACGCTTGTGAACAGTGGCGTACTCAAGGTGGCAGGCAAGGACATCGGTGAGCATTGCTTGGTGACGGGCAATATGCATCAGCGTGCCGGCGTCAATGGCAATTACGCGATCGGCTTTGAGATGCGCATGCCCAAAAACTGGAACGGGCGCTTCTTCTACCAGGCCAATGGAGGCTCGGACGGCAATGTCAACACCGCCACGGGAGACAATGGCGGCGGCGGCCCGTTGAACAATGCACTGAACATGGGGTTTGCGGTGATCAGCTCCGACGCGGGGCATAACGGCGCGCAAAATGCGGCCGGCATCAACAACTTTGGTGTGGACCCTCAAGCCAGACTCGATTACGGCTATCAGGCGGTGGGCAAGCTCACGCCCATGGCCAAGAGCCTGATCACCGCGGCTTATGGGCGCGCGGCTGATCGCTCCTATATCGGCGGCTGCTCCAATGGTGGGCGTCATACCATGGTGGCGGCATCGCGCTATGCGGCGGACTATGACGGTTTCCTGGTCGGCAATGCCGGCTTCAATCTCCCTTTGGCCGCGACGGCAAATATTGCCGGCTATCAAAAGTACCAGTCACTGGCCAGCAAGCCAGGTGACGCAGGCTCGGGCTTCAGCCAGGACGAGCGGGCCACGGTGGTCAAGGCGGTGCTGGGTAAATGTGATGCGCTCGATGGTGCTGTTGATGGGCGTTGTTGCACAAATGCCGGTCGCAGCTGAGGTAGGCTCGGGAGATGAGAGAGACGAGCTGGGGTCGGGTTAAGTACCGCACAACGAACTGGAAGGCTTACAACGCAGCGTTGAAGGCGCGAG
>NZ_KZ984468.1 GCF_003569915.1 Comamonas testosteroni
CTCGCGCCTTCAACGCTGCGTTGTAAGCCTTCCAGTTCGTTGTGCGGTACTTAACCCGACCCCAGCTCGTCTCTCTCATCTCCCGAGCCTACCTCAGCTGCGACCGGCATTTGTGCAACAACGCCCTCGTACCCGACCCCTTCATGGATGGCTGAACTTCAACGTTTGCAGGTTCCAAAAGAAGTCGTAATTTTTCTCTTGCTGACTCTGGGTGTAAGTCGCGATGAGATAAGAGAAATACATAAGTATTGCAATGTGGAAAAATCGGTAAATGATTATTTATTGAAAATAAAAAAATCATCGATGCATGAATCGGATTACATTGGAAAAGAGTATTTGGAGTGTTTGATTTCGACAAGGAATGACGGTTTTATTGATTGCAGAAATACCACTTTTGATGCTGAGTGGGTAAAGGATGAACAACTGCACATCTTGAATGTGTCAAAAAATTCAGATGCGATCAATTGTGATGGAGTGGACATAGAAAATGCATGGCGTCTTGAAATATGTGAGGCTAGAGATAAATGGCTTGGTAATTTATCCAAAGATTTAGTTTGTGAAAATTTCTTAAATATTCTTGTAATGCTCCCAGCTGAGATTGAAGAAAGACCTCGATGGAATATCGTAGATTTGTGTGGGTATAAAAATGGTAGCTATGAGGGGGCCTTCCGACTGCTGTCCGCATTGGCAATCCTTGGGTTGAACTACAGAAATAAGAAAATTCCTGAGTTATCATCAACTCTGAGTGATTTGATTGAGAATGCTGATGTTTTTTCTGGACGCTGCTATAAAGGTGATGATAAGTCTATTGAAAAATATGGATTCTCTAGAAATCAAGTGGTTTTCGTAAAGGAGAAAAATTTCCATGAAACCAACTCAAGGTTATTTCACCTGAATTTTGAAAAGCCCCAACCTTTAATGAAAGAATGGGTTGTGAGGGATAAGTTGGGTGACTATGACGAGGTGATTAAAACTCTGCTTATACCTTTTAGTCTGACCTCAGGTACTTTGATTCGCTTGAAGTTAAATCCAATAGATGGGGTGCTATCAAGTCGGCTACGGTTCATTCTGCCTAAAGAGTGGGTTAAATTATTTAAAAAAGGTCAAGCAGAGAATAGAGGTAAGGGAGCAGAGACCCCATTTAAACAAAGAAAGCATGGAGATGAGCTTGATGATATTTATTTTCCAGCTCCGCAAGATCTAAAGGACTTGAAGAGCCGATTGAGACGCTAGTTGGAAGCAGGGGTGGCAGGGGTGGCAGGGGAAGCAGGGGAAGCAGGGGAAGCAGGGGAAGCAGGGGAAGCAGGGGAAGCAGGGGAAGCAGGGGAAGCAGGGGAAGACTCCTCTACTAGAAGCGATAGCACTTTATGTTGACGCTTAGATAAGTTCCTCGCATATGCCGGTATATGCGCTCCGGGTGGGGCAGCATCCCTGCCTGATCACCTTACGCAGTACATTGGAGTTCAAACTATTTCCCGATACCTGTCGCGAAGGCAGGTTCTATGAGGTGGCAATCCATTGAAATACGCAGCCGAGCACATTGACAGTTGGGAGGTGTCTTATAGTGGACGTGATGCTCCATAACAACGCACCGCGCGCATTGAGGATAAAAGGGGTACAGGTCGACGGACTTACCTCAGAGTCAAAGAATCCTCTGCAGCAAAATTTCCGTTTCGAATACTTAAAGGCTTAGACTATGGCGCTTTTCGTTCAAAAACCTATCTACTGGAACCCCAAAGGGTACAAGGGGCCAGCTGGCTACCATATCACTGCTGATTCTTGGCCGAAAGATCATGGATATGGCCATGAGGAATGGAATAACGATCCGCGTTTAGTACTGAAATTCAGTAATGGCGAGGAAATGCGTTTTTTCCATACGGAAGCTGTAGAGATCGCGCAAGAGCCACAATATGCGGGCCAGACATTTGTATTCATGATGGTCTCTTATGGGGGGGAGCAGTTTTTTGTAGGCATTGCTGGCAATGCGGTCCACTTATCTGCTAGTGAATTAAAAGAGCAGCGCTTAGAAATTGCAAAACGTCTAAAGATTGATGTGCTGAAAGAAGAGGCATGGAGGTTAGATCATGTACGTACGATTTATAATAATGACCGCAAGCGATTCTTAAATAATTGGAAGAAAGATCTCAGTTGGATTCCAAATTGGGTATGCCCTGAATCACATTACTGGTGGTTTGACAAACCTGTTCAGATCTCCTCAGAGAAAGTACGAGGGACAAGCGCTGGCTATCTATGTTTGGCTCCTATACCAAACTCTCTGAGATAAATGCCCTTGAGATGATGAATCTCATCCCTGTGGGACAGCGAAATTCCAAGTGGCAGGTGCTGTATGACGCAATGGCAAGCGCCGCGAGAGACATCGAGACTCCATCTGAATTAAAAATCGATGGTGACGAAGATGATGCAGGTGTAGTACTGAGCAAGATCACGATGATTGACGCTCGTATGGGCCAAGGTAGCTATCGAGCTGCATTGATGCGTGAATGGGATGGTAAATGCGCACTTACGGGAATAGAGTGTTCAGAGATGCTTATAGCTTCACACATTAAGCCATGGTCTGAATCAAAGAAACGTGAGAAGCTGGATGTGGCAAATGGACTAATTTTGAGTGCAAACGTAGATGCATTGTTTGACCGTTTTTTGATTAGCTTTGAAGACGATGGAGTTTTGCTGGCCTCGCCAAGGTTGCCAAAGGGAACTTTAGAGCTGGCGGGGCTGGATGGCTTTGCCAAGTTGCGTAAACAGCCTTCACCCGCTACAGCCGGGTATCTACAGTACCACCGTGAACAATTTAGAAATAGGGCTGCTCGGGGGAAGGTCGGGTTCTAGATACAACGTAGCTTACGGATGCGAAGGCCAATGTGCCTTGAGAAATAGGCAATGACGGCCCTTAAAAGCACTCCGGGAGGAGTGCTTGGGGTTCAGAATTATCTGCTGCGATTGTTGAGACCCAGTCGCCGAGCATCTGCAGAGAAGTTTATAAAAGCTCTGCAATCACTCGGCGTTCCTGGGATCACTAGGAATGAACGGCCGTGCGAGGGATAGATCCGGTGATGACGGCGTCCAGATTCAAATGACCACCCTTCTTGGATAAGTCTTTGGACCAGTTTCTGGATGTCTTTGCTGGAGCTGTAGCGCCTCATCGGATGACCTCGATAGCGTGTGCAGGATAGCGGGAAGTGAACGAGGTGACTGCAAAGCGCCAATCTCGAAAAGCCTGCTTCGCGCCTACGGTGTCGATGGGGCGGCTGTAGTTGTAGCCCTTTTGACCTTTGGTGTTCTGAAAAAAGCGTCCGAGAGGGTCAATCATCAAATAGGACTCGCTCATCTCGTTGTTATCTTCAGCGCACATGACGTCAGCATGCCGATGATGGCGTTGAACAAAGCGTGCGAATTCTTCCAGCGATACAACAAGGTCGTCCGTGACCACGGGTAGCATCCTGAACACCTTCCAGCGATCCGGTGCAATGGCCGTAATAGGTTCACTAAGGTCTTCGCGAGCGTTCAATGCATTGACCACGGTGTTGATCTTAATGGCAAGGTCTGGATTGAGTTGCTTTGCATACTGCATGAGCGCTGCTACTTCCTGCCAACTCTTCATGCGACCCTGACTGTCAATGCGCCCAATCTCTTCATTAGTCGCAGTCTTTGTCGAGTCGATACTGATGCCAAGCATCGACACTTGTGGAGCCAGTTGAATCATTAGCTCAGGCGTGAAGCGGCTCCCATTGGTGATGATGGATGTATTCATGCCTGCAGCCTTGGCATAGGCAAGGATGCGAAGTACTGCATCAGGGTAGAGCAATGGCTCACCCCCGGCCAAGTTCAGTCTGACGCCAGACCATCTCATCGATTTTTGGAGTGGGTTGGCATCATTGCTCGGATGGAAGAATGTCATGAGCTCATCCAGCATCTTGCGGGCTCGATCCCAGTCATGAATGAGCTCTTTGTCATCGCTTGACCACTTGGCGTAGCAGTATTGGCATTTGTAATTGCAGGCTTCCGTCAAGTGCCAGTTGATTACCAGCTCAGGAACATGAGGGCGTGTGTCTCCCTCTCCCATGAAGAGATATGTCATTTGATTTACTCCTGAGATGGCTTATGCGTCGGGATGAGCGATGTAGCAAAGACGGAAGCCTATCTTCGATCCCTCTTCGCGCATGGCGAAGTTGATTGGTTGGAGCGAACCAAAAATGCCAGCGCCTGTAGCGAGTATCCCCCGCCCAGCTTCAGCGAATGGGGCATGCTTTTTTTGCGCACCAGACAGCCATTCGCAGAAGCCAGCTACGGATAGAAAGCGCAAGCCATCACTGTTCACTGTCCAGTGCAGATTTGGCCCAAAGGACAGTACTCCATCTGCTTTTTCGCAGTGAGTGGAGTTCTTTCCAAGCTGCCCATCACCGCCAACTATGGCCCAGTTCAGTTGCTCATAAATAGGGTCAACCGGATGTTGTCCTGGATGAACAACCATGGACCTGACACGTTGCACTCGACTCCTATCTACGGAAGGAGGAGGGGCGATTTCTTTCCATTCCTCTGGCTCAAGGAGGCGGACTTTTAGGTTGTTACGATGCTCGTAATGGCGGCAATATGCAACCGCATCAAGCCATGTGACGCTGACTGGAAGATCTCCGTTATCTGAGTTCAAGGACAGCAAATTACCTTCGAGCTCAATTCCTGCTTTGTGCGCTTTCTCTTGCCTGATTTGCTCCCAGTTTGATGCTGCGAGAAATGACTTGAATTGATCGATAGTGATCAGTGGAGACACCATCAGTTGGTAATCGCCAGCTCTATGGGAGATAAATTGATCAGATGCAGGGCTAGGCACTCTCTTCGGCGAGATGAAGCTGTGACTTTCACGTAATTCACGCTCAATCAATTTGTCGTACCCAGGCCAGTTGGAGACCTTTCCGCCTTGCGCGTAGTGACGACTTTCTGCATCGTGCTCGAGCTTCTCATGCCAAGAGCCTCGATTGAAATACAGGTGAGCAGAAAGCTGACTGGTATCCATTGCTGTTGGCATTTCTTCTTTGTTGAAGAACGGATACAGCGGATTGGAGGACAGGGCGCTATCACGCTGATCTCGGATAAGCCAGTCAAACGTACCGTTTGGCCCTTTGAGAATGACCAAGTTAGAGTTTTCTGGGACAGCAAGCACTTCGACCCAGCCCTCGCTTGATTGTTCTATCTCCTCGCGAAAGAGTTGAAAGAGCTGTGCCTCGAACGCGCGCTCAGCCTCTGACGCGTTGTATGTGCGCATGACCGGCTTTTCAAATGCTCGATCAGTGAGGTTCGAGCCTAGGAGCGTATACATGCATCCGATGTATTCACTGACGGCATTAAGCATGAGCGATCGCCCTGTCAGGTCGATGTACGCAGGGCAGTTGGCGTCTTTCATGTGTTGCGCACGAAGTACCACAGTGTTGAGATGATCCGAGCAGAAGGCGTAACGCTCTTCATCAGAGTCGTGATATTGGCCTGCTAAGTCGTCAATATCGAGGCGACCGTAGCCACTCGGTGCAAAGAGGTATGAGCCGACGCCCGTGAATACTTTGGATGGCAGAGGTAAGCCAGAGTTGAAAATACGGTCGGAAAAACTCCGTGCTGAAAGAGGTCCAGCCAAGCCGGGTGTGTATGCCCATTTGATCAAGTCTGCTGGCTGTGTCAGATCGTGCTGCTTGAGAAGCTCCATGATCTTCGGCTGCTCATGCTCACGCCAATGAGCATAGGATTTAGCGCCTAAGGTTTGAGCGAGGGAGTCTTGAAGGGCTGTTGATTTCAGAGCTCGATCTTGCCCTTTGCCTCTTTCTCGTGACCTCAGTTGTGCGACAGCCGATTTCAGCTGCTCTTGATGCAGCCCTTCGAGCTTCAAGTACCAAAGGTTTTTGGAATCAGTCTTATCGGTGCCTGGCTTTTGAGCCAGTACATACAAAGTGCGTTGCGCACCAAGCAGATCTTGCGGTGTCATTCATCTCTCCAAACAAGCCACAGCGATGCACGCCGTGCTGCCTCAGGCCACGGTTAGTAGTTAGCGGTGAAGATTTGGAGAGGAAGGCTACCTAACGGTAGGCCCTTAGGACAGATCAACTGAGGAGGCGACGACTCAGCCGTGGTTGTACAAGACCACACACATTCAAGTGATGCCAGATGCTAGCACACCGGATATTTGGCTCCAAGTCGGGCATGTTGAGTATGAATCGGGCCTAGGGAAGGCACGATGCTCATGCCAAGAAAAAAAGTTTGCGGTGTTCTTCCGGGAAATTTGTTGATGCTCATATCGGTAAGGTGATTGATGTGCGTGAGCAAGCACTTATCGGGCAACGGAAAACTGATGCATGACCGAAAAACGTCCGGTTTTGGGCTGGAGGATGGCGTTGTTTTCATGCTCCAAATGGGTACAAATTGCTCGTACGTGGCGAGGCCCTTTGTAGCGCGAAGTTGCGATTTCTGTATGCCTACCATGACACTAGGCAGAACGGTGTCGTGGCCGAAACCTGCTGCGCAAGTGTTCAAAAAATTGAAAATCCTTGTGTCGGCGGTTCGATTCCGTCCCAGGCCACCAGATTCAAAGCCCTGAAGCAGAAATGCTCCAGGGCTTTTCTCATTGCGCCTCTCAGAACACCTGCAAAGCCGCTATGGTGGATACATGCAAACCATCACCTTTGTGCGCCATGGGCAAAGCATGGCCAATATCGGCGGCGTGACGACTGAGCATCACGCAGTCGCCCTGACGGATGTCGGACGCGCCCAGGCGCAGGCATTGGCGGATTTGCTGCCGCAGCAAGCCAGTCAGGTGCTGGCGTCACCGTTTGAGAGAGCGCAGGACACAGCTAAGCCCTATTGCAGCAAGCTGGGCATGACGGCGCAGATGATGCATCTGCTTCACGAGTTTGAAACTATCGACCCCGACCTGATGCAAGGGCTGACGGGCGAGCAGCGCGCGCCGCTGATTGATGCGTACTGGGATGAAGGCGATGTGCTCAAGCGCATGGGTCCGCGCGCTGAGAGCTTTGCGGAGTTTGCGGCGCGTGTGGATACTTTTCGCACGCAGCATTTGCCGCAGCTAGGCGATGGCACGTTGATCTTTGGCCACGGCATGTGGATTGCGCTGCTGTGCTGGCGTCTGCTGGGTTTTTCCGTGAACGATCAATTTTCGATGAAAGCCTTCAGGCGTTTTCAGATCGGCTTTCCCATGCCCAATGGCGCGGCTTATCACCTGCGCTCTTCGGCCACAGGCCAGTGGCAGATTCATGCCGATGAGCCCATCATGCGGCGCATGATGGCACTGGCGGTGACGGCTGCGCCTTTTGATTGATTGCTATTCAATTTATAGCTGCATGCCTAAATGAATCAAGGACTATGGCGCTGTTTAATCTCAAATTTGCAGTTTGACTGGCACAAACAGTCTTTGACCTGAGGGTGCGCTGCGGTTGCCGTCTTTGCCCCGCCAGCCGTTAAGCTTGCAGCTTTATCGGCACGGACAGGCACAGGAGCGCGCGTGGCAGCAGAGCAGCAATCAACAGGGCAGTGGCAACCAGGGCTGATCGCTCTGCATGGCAACCAGACCGAGGCATTGGCCGATACCGTGCTGGCCTGGCTGGCCGCACATCCCTTGCAGGCGCTGGAGCCCGAAATCGTGCTGGTGCAAAGCAATGGCATGGCCGAGTGGTTCAAGATGCGCATGGCCGAGCATCAAGGCGTGTGCGCAGCCGCTCAGGTGGAGTTGCCGGCACGCTTTGTCTGGCGCAGCTACCGGCAGATTCTGGGCAAGCACGAGGTGCCGCGCGAGTCACCGCTCGATAAAACACCGATGACCTGGCGCTTGATGCGCCTGCTGCCGCAATGTTTGCAAGAAGCGGAGTTTGCGCCTATCGCCAATTTTTTGCGCCCTGGCGAGCCACAGCGCCTGCTGCAACTGGCCGAGCGACTGGCCGATTTGTTTGACCAGTACCAGATCTACCGTGCCGACTGGCTGGCCGCATGGGAGCAGGGCGAAGATGTGATGCGCCAGCCCGGCAGCCCTGATGTGCCCGTGCCTGAAGGTCAGCTCTGGCAGCCCATGCTGTGGCGCAAGGTGTTGGCCGAGCTCGATGAGAAAGAGCGCGCAGCCACGCGCCCGGCCCTGCTGGCACGCATTCTGGGCGCGCTGGAGTCTGGGCAGCCGCCGGTCACACCGCTGGCGCGCCGCGTGGTGGTGTTTGGCATGAGCCAGATGCCGCTGTCGCTGATGCAATTTCTGAGCGGTATTGCACGCCACAGCCAGGTGCTGATTGCCGTGCCCAACCCCTGCCGCTTTCACTGGGCCGATGCGATTGACGGGCGCGAGTTGCTGCGTCAGCAGCGCCGCCGCCATGCGGACAAGGGCGGCAAGGATCTGGCGCAAATTCCGCTGGCCGCCATGCATGCTCACGCGCATCCATTGCTTGCTGCATGGGGCCGCCAAAGCCGTGACTATGTGCGCCAGCTTGATGCCTTTGATACCAGCAGCGACACCGCAATGCAGTGGAACTGGCCGCGCGTGGACGTGTTTGAAGAAACCAGTGTGGAAGACCTGGCGCATGCACCTTTGCTTGTGCAGGTGCAGCAGCGCATCCGTGATCTGGTGCCGCTGCCCGAGCATACTGCGCTGGAGGTCGCGGCCAGCGATGACTCCATCGTCTTTCATCAGGCCCACAGCCTGGTGCGTGAGCTGGAAGTGCTGCACGACCAACTGCTGCAATGGCTGGCTCAGTCCGCTGCATCGGGTCAGAGCCCGCTTGCGCCGCGTGATGTGGTCGTCATGCTGCCTGCGATTGAGGAAGCCGCCCCTGCGATTCGCGCCGTGTTTGGCCAGTATGGCCGCCATGATGCGCGTCATATTCCGTTTGATATTGCCGACGTGGGCGCGCGCGCCAGCAGCCCGCTGGTGACGGCGCTGCAATGGCTGCTCAAACTGCCGCAGCAGCGCTGCCGTTTGAGCGAGCTGTGCGATTTGCTCGATGTGCCAGCGCTGGCCGCGCGCGTGGGGCTGGCCGCCGATGATTTGCCGCAGCTGACGCAGTGGATGGCGGGCGCAGGCATTCGCTGGGGCTTGAACCATGAGCAGCGTGCACAGCTGGGGCTGGCCGCTTGTGGCGACCCCAATAGCGCATGGTTTGGCCTGCGCCGTATGCTGCTCGGTTACGCCAGCGGAGCAGCAGATACGCAAGATATGGAGAGTGCGCAGAGCTTTGCGGGCATTGAGCCGTATGACGAAGTGGGTGGGCTTTCTGCCGAGCTGGCGGGCAGTCTGGCCAGCTTGCTCACGCGGCTTCTGCAGTGGTGGCAGCAGGCCAATGAGGCGGCAGTACCTAGTGTCTGGGCGCAGCGTTTTCGTGCGCTGTGCGACGATTTTTTTGCAGCGCAGGGCGATGAAGATCAGGCCCTGCTGTCTGCGCTGGATCAGGCACTGGTCAGTTGGCAAAGCGCGTGCGAGCAAGCAGGTTTTGAGGCTGCGATTCCGCTGGAGGTCGCGCAGGAAGCCTGGCTACAGGCACTGTCCGAGCCCGCACTCAACCAGCGTTTTCGCGCTGGTGGCGTTACTTTCTGCACGCTGATGCCCATGCGCGCCATTCCGTTCGAAGTGGTCTGCCTGCTGGGCATGAATGATGGCGACTACCCGCGTCGGGCCATGCGTGTGGACTTCGATCTGATGGCGCAGCCCAGGCAGCAACGCCCCGGTGACCGGGCGCGGCGTGATGATGATCGTCAACTGATGCTTGATGCATTGCTGTCTGCGCGCCGCAGGCTCTACATCAGCTGGGCGGGCCGCCATGTGCGCGACAACAGCGAGCAGCCGCCGTCGGTGCTGGTTTCGCAGTTGAAGGACTATCTGGGCGCGGGCTGGCGTGGCGAGGCGGGTGGCAGCTTGCTGGCACAGCGTACATGGCAGCACCCGCTGCAGCCCTTTAGCCGCCGCTATTTCGAGCTGGAGTCTGGCCTGTCCACCTATGCGCGTGAATGGCATGCCGCGCACGAGCAGGGCGAGGCGCAGGCTCTGCCCCAGGTCGCAGCGTATGCGCCTGATCCCGAAGTGCCGCTGACATTGGCGCGGCTGACGGATTTTCTGCGCAACCCAGCACGCAACTTTCTGCGCAACCGCCTGCTGGTGCGGCTGGATCAGGAAGAGGAAGTGCTGGAAGACGACGAGCTGTTCAGCGTGGATGGTCTGACCGCCTACGGCTTGATCAACCAGTTGCAGCAAGGTGTGCGTACCGAGCTGGCACAAAGCGTTGCTGCAGTGAATGTGGATGCGCGAGTGCAGCAGCAGGTGCAGCGCCTGGCACGCTCCGGTGTGCTGCCGCTGGCGGGCATGGGCGCGCGTGAAGCGCAGGCCTTGCAGCAGCAGGCCACACCATCGCTGCTGGCCTGGCAGCAGCAGATGCAGGAATGGCCGCACCCCGCGCCGCGTCAGCGTTTGCGGCTGGCAGACGGAGATCTGATTCTGGATGACTGGATAGACGGCCTGCGTGAGCGCGACGATGAAATCACGGCAGGAGACGGCGCTTTGGCTGAGGCATTCAGCAACTGCTGGTTTGCGCTGGAGCCGCGTGGTTTGCTCAAAAAAGATGGAACGTTGCAGCCCCACAAGCTGTTGCCGATTTATGTGCGCGGCCTGGCGCTGTCCGCCACCGGTGCGAGCACGCTGATGGGGGTGATTGCGCGCGATGTCATGGTCTGGGTCGTGCCGTTGGAGGCCGAAGAAGCGCGCCAGCATTTGCTGAGCCTGATGCAGCTGTGGCTGCAAGGCCAGAACGAACCTCTGCCTTTGCCGCTGCGCAGCTCTTTGGCTGCTGCCAACGATGATCTGGGCGCTGCCGCTCAGGCCTACGAAGGCGGCTTCGCGACAACAGGTGAATGCCAGGACCTCAGTTGGGCGCGCTGCTATCCCGACTGGGAAGCGTTGACCCATGATCTGCGCTTTGAACCATTGGCCAAGCAGGTCTACGCACCCATGTTGAAATGGCTGGATGCCCATGTGCTGACCGACAAATTGCCAGCGCCCGTGCAGGCCCAGGAAGAAGAAGGAGAGCAGGCATGAACCAGCCCGCCGATCACACAGACAGCCATGTGCTGCAGCCGCTGAACTTTCCGCTCTGGGGTTCAAGACTGATTGAAGCCAGCGCAGGCACAGGCAAGACATGGACGATTGCCGCGCTGTATCTGCGCTTGGTGCTGGGGCATGGCGCAGATGATGGAATTGGCAAGGCGTTGATGCCGCCCGACATTCTGGTGATGACTTTTACGCGTGCTGCCACGCGTGAGCTGTCTGACCGCATTCGTGCCCGCTTGATTGAGGCGGTGCAATGCTTTCGTGGCGAAGCCGAGCCTGCGCCGCATGACTTGTTTCTACGCGATCTGCGCGATGCCTATGCCCCCGGTACCGAGCGAGAGACAGCTGCCTGGCGGCTGGATATGGCCGCGCAGTGCATGGACGACGCGGCCATTCACACCATCGACGCGTGGTGCCAGCGCATGCTGCGTGAGCATGCATTCGACAGCGGCAATCTGTTTGATGAAACGCTAGAGGCCGATGAAGGCCAGCGCCAGACCGAGGCCGCGCAGGACTACTGGCGTCAGCAGTGCTATCCGCTGTCTGGCGAGGTGCTGGAAGAAGTGCTCAAGGTCTGGTCTGGCGTCAAGGCGCTGGTCAAGGATATGCAGTCACTGTTGAAACAGACGGTGCCGGGCGGCGCGGGTGATGGAACGCTCGGAGCCTGCGTGCAGCAAGGGCTTGAACAGCAGGCCCGCGTGCTGCGTGAGTTGTCTGAAGGATGGGATGCCAGGGCGCAGCGTCTGGAAGACTGGCTGGACGGTCAGCTGGCCACCAATAAGTCGGCCTGGAACGGGCTCAAGCTCAAGCCTGGCAACTATAAGAGCTGGCTCAAGACGCTGCGCGAGTGGGCTGCCGCGCCACACCAGGACCTGGCGGAGCTGATGAAAACCGGTGCCACACGGCTGGTGCCTGCCGGGCTGGATGAAGCGCGCAAAGGCGATGTGCCGGTAGAGCTGCCGCCTGAATCTCAAGCACTGGCCGATCTTTTGCTGGCTCTGGCAGATTTGCCCAGCCTGAATAGTCAGCTGCGCCTGCATGCCGCGGCCCATGTGCAGCAGCGCCTGCTGTGGCTCAAGCGTCAGGCGGGCACCTTTGGTTTTGCCGACATGCTGCAGCGGCTGGATACGGCACTGGCCGGTGAAAACGGCCCGGCCTTGCAGGCCAGTATTCTGGCCCAGTACCCGGTGGCACTGATTGATGAATTTCAGGACACCTCGCCGCTGCAGTACCGCTTGTTTGACCAGATCTATCGCACGCAGGACAACAGCGCGGGCAGTGCGCTGCTGCTGATTGGCGACCCCAAGCAATCCATCTACGGCTTTCGCGGTGCGGACATCTACAGCTATCTGCAGGCCCGGCAAGCCACGGCTGGGCGGCACTATGTGCTGGATACGAATTTCCGCTCGACCCAGGCGCTGGTGGGCGCAGTCAACCAATGGTTTGTGCAGGCGGAGGAGCGGCCCGGTGAAGGTGCTTTCATGTTCCGCGCTGGCGCCAACAATCCTCTGCCGTTTGAACCCGTTAAAGCCAATGGCCGCCGCGAAGTTTTGATGCAGGGAAGCCAGCGCATGAGTGCGCTGACCATTGCGTGGGATGGCAGCAGTGATGAGCCGCTGAGCAATGACGATATCCGCCGCCGTGGGGCCGAATTCTGCGCCAGCCAGATCGTGCAATGGTTGATGGATGAGCGCACAGGTTTTACTGAAGATGACAAGCCGCTGCAGCGCATGCGCCCTGCGGATATCGCCGTGTTGGTGCGCACCGGCAAGGAAGCCAATGCCGTGCGCCGCGCGCTGGCCAAGCGCTCTGTGGCATCGGTCTATCTGTCCGATCAGGATTCGGTCTTTGCCAGTGATGAGGCGCGTGATTTGCTGCTCTGGCTGCGCGCCGTGGCCGCGCCACTTGATGGTCTGGTGGTGCGTGCCGGGCTGGCCACGCAGTTGATGGGTCTTTCCTTCGATGAACTGGCCTGGCTGGCCAGCGATGACGAGGCTTTTGATGCACGCAGCGAACAACTCAAGGAACTGCACAGCATCTGGCTGCGCCTGGGTGTGCTGGCCATGCTGCGCCAGACCCTATACCGCTTTGATCTACCCGCGCGCTGGCTGGCCGATCTGGGGGGCGAGCGGCGGCTGACCAACTACCTGCATCTGGCCGAGCTGCTGCAAAGCGCCAGCGCCCAGCTGGAGGGCGAGCAGGCGCTGATTCGCTGGCTTGCCACGCAGATAGAAGCGCCGGGCAGCGGTGGTGATGCCCAAATCGTGCGGCTGGAATCAGATGCCGATCTGGTCAAGGTCGTCACCGTGCACAAGAGCAAGGGGCTGGAATATCCGGTGGTCTGCCTGCCGTTTGGCGGCAGCTTTCGCGTGGTGGATGGCAAGGCAGGCTATCTGTCGCTGCCAGTGCTTGATGAGGAGGCTCCGACGCGCGAACTGCTGCTGGACTTTGACAGCGCACAGTTGGCGCGTGCCGACAAGGAACGCTTGCGCGAAGACCTGCGCCTTTTGTATGTGGCGCTCACCCGCCCGCGCCATGCGCTGTGGATGGGGCTGGCGCCCATGAAGCGGCGCAACGGCAAAAGCTGCGCCAATCAATATGGTGCGGCAGGTTATCTGCTGGCCGGTGATGCACAGCAGGCCGTGGCTGGATGGCGCGCCAGTGTGCAGGCGCTCAGTGATCGCAGCGCAGATATCGCCGTGGTGGACTTGCCCGCCGACCTGCCGGTGCCACAGCGCTATGTGCCCGCGCAGGAGCTGCCTGCGCTGCAAGCTGCACCGGTCTATGCCGCGCAGTTTGACCGGCGCTGGGGCATAGGCAGTTTTTCATCGCTCACGCGTGCCATGTCCGCGCCCAGCTTGCCGGTGCTGCCGGTGGCCGCGCAGCAGCCTGCGGAAGATGAACGCACGTTGCAGACGGTGGACGCATCAGAGATGGCGCTGGATTTGAGCGCCTTGCAGCGCAGCGCTGGCGCGCGCAGCACGGCCGCAGTGTGGCACCGCTTTATGCGCGGGCCGGTGGTGGGCAATTTTCTGCATGACCAGCTGGAATGGCTGGCCGGTGAAGACTTTGCGCTGCAGGCCCATGAGGACAGTACGCAAAGCGAAGCGCTGGCCGCACGCCTGCTGCGCCGCTGCGAGCGCGCAGGGCGCAAAGATCAGGCCAATGATGTGCTGCAGTGGCTGCGTGCCGTGGTGCATCAGCCGCTGCCGCCCATCAATGTCTCGCTGGCTCAATTGGGTGAGCGCGATGCGCTGTTGGCCGAGATGGAATTCTGGCTGCCTGCGCAGCGCCTGTCTGCCGAGCGTATTGATGCGCTGTGCCGTCAGTACATCTTGCCCGGCCAGCCGCGTCCGACCCTGCCCGAGCGCGAGCTGCACGGCATGTTGATGGGCTTTGCCGATCTGGTCTTCAGCCACGAAGGGCGCTACTGGGTGCTGGATTACAAGACCAATCATCTGGGCAGCGAAGCGGCCGCCTATGGCCCACAGGCGCTGGAGCAGGCCATGCTGGAGCACCGCTACGACGTGCAGGCTGCGCTGTATCTGCTGGCGCTGCACCGCTTGCTGCAAAGCCGTCTGCGTGATGACTATGTGCCTGAGGAACATCTGGGCGGGGCGCTGTACTTTTTCCTGCGTGGACTCGATGGCGAAGCCGCTGGCATGCAGGTGCTGCAGCCGCCCATGGAATTGCTGCATGGGCTTAATGCGCTGCTGACTGAGGAGGTGCAGCCATGAAGGGCCGCCGCAAGACCGATCTGCAAACACTGGACTTGTTTGCGACGGGTGACGAAGCCATTGAAGCACCTGCAATCAGCACTGACGAAATGCTGACCGCGCTGGAGCGCCTGGCCGATGCGGGTCTGCTGCGCAGGCTCGACAGTGCTCTGGCGCGCTTTGTCGCGGCGCAGGATGTTGAAGCCGAGCCAGCCCTGCTGGTGGCCGCAGCCGTGCTGGCGCAGATGGAAGGGCGGGGTCATAGCTGTCTGCCATTGGCGGCTTTGCCTGCCAATCCGAATGAAATCCTTGGCTGGTCTAAAGAAGCTATACCGGTGCAGCTATCACTTTGGGAGCGTTTGCCCAGCCAGTTGCCTGCCTGGTTGCAGGCGCTGCGGCGCAGTCCCGTAGTCAGAGTGCTGGGCGCAGAGGGCGATGCCCCTGATCTGGGTCAACCACTGGTGCTGCTCGATGGCCCTGCGCCGCTGCTCTATCTGCGCCGCTACTGGGACTATGAGCGTAGCGTGGCCGCGCAACTGCTGCAGCGTACGGCAGCCGATGATGCTGCGGTGGATGAGGCGCAGGTGCATGACTGGCTGCAGCGCCTGTTTCCTCAGCCTGCTCAGCCACTGGACTGGCAAAAGCTGGCCTGCGCGCTGGCGCTGCGCGGTCGCATGTCCGTCATCACCGGCGGGCCGGGCACAGGCAAGACCTATACGGCGGCGCGCCTGCTGGCGCTGCTGTTTGCCACGGCGCCAGATGCGACGCAGCTGCGCGTGGCATTGGCGGCGCCCACGGGCAAGGCCGCGGCGCGGCTCAAGCAGTCGATTGATACCTCGCTGCTGGAGCTGCAAGGTGCCCTGCAGAGCAAGTTGGATCTGGAGCCGCTGGTCAGGCGCATGGGCGCGGCACGCACTTTGCACTCGCTGCTGGGCGCGCGGCCCGATACGCGGCGCTTTGCACACCATGCGGGCAACCCGCTGGATGTGGATGTGCTCATCGTCGATGAGGCGTCGATGATTCACCTGGAGATGATGTCTGCATTGCTGCAGGCGCTGCCGCCGACGGCGCGTTTGATCTTGCTGGGTGACAAGGATCAGCTGGCCTCGGTGGAAGCCGGTGCTGTGCTGGGCGATCTGTGTCGCGATGCGCAGCAGGGCCGCTATGCCGCTGACACGCAGGCTTATGTGCAGAGAGTGACTGGGCAAGCATTGCCTGCCGAATATCTGGCCAATGGCAGGGCACCGGCACTGGCCCAGCACACCGTCATGCTGCGTGAAAGCCGCCGCTTTGGCGGCCCCATCGGCCAATTGGCGCTGGCCGTGAATGCTGGCGATGCACCGGCTGCCATGGGCTTGCTGCATGCGCAGACCAGATCAGGCCTGAATGCCGAACTCTGGGCGCGCGAAGGCGGCGAGATTGATTCCGTGGTGCGCAGCGCAGTGCAGGGCCGTGGCAACGCAGCCAGCTATGCTGCCTATGCAGAGGTGCTGGCCAGAGGCTTGGGCCAACGTTTTGCCGATGAGTCAGCACACCATGCATGGGTGAACGCGGTGCTCAAGGCATTTGACCGCTACCGCCTGCTGTGCGCGGTGCGTGAAGGTGCATGGGGCGTGGCAGGGCTGAACCGCGCGGTGGAGTCCGCCTTGCAGCGTCTGGGCGCCATTCGCAATGATGGCGAGTGGTATGCCGGTCGCCCCGTCATGGTCACGCGCAATGATGCGCAACTGGGCGTGTTCAACGGCGATATCGGCATGGCCCTGCCCAGCTTTGCCGACCCGGCGCGGCTGCGCGTGTATTTTCAGCAAGGCGAGTCGCTGCATCACGTCAGCACTGCGCGGCTGGCGCATGTGGAAACCGCATTCGCGATGACGGTGCACAAAAGTCAGGGCTCGGAGTTCGAGCACACGGCTTTGGTGCTGGCCGCGCAGGGCGGTAGTGTGCTCAGCCGTGAGTTGGTTTACACCGGTATCACGCGGGCGCGTTTGGCGTTTTCGTTGTGGTCAGAGGTGCCCGGGCTGCTGGTGTCGGCCATCGGAAGCCCGACTCAGCGCAGCAGTGGGTTGTTGCGGTTTTTGGAGGGGACAGCTTCTGAATAAGGGCGGGGTTCTTTTTGAGTGCGGAGGGCGGGTCTCGGCCCGCCAGCCGACCTACTTTCTGGCGTGCCAGAAAGTAGGCAAAGAGCACAGCCCCTACTGCCGACGTCCCTCCGGCTTCGCCTGCGGGCAACCTGCGCCGTCAAGCTCTTGAGGCTGTGCGGCCCAACTCACTTCGCGGCAAGCCGCTCCGCTCAGACAAACGGCCGCAAGTCAGAGCACGAAGCTGCTGCACTCTGCGGTGCAGCAGCCAGCCCCAAGAACTTGCCGTCACAGGCGTGGGCACAAGGGGCAATACCGGATGCGGGTGCGAGATAGCTTCTTTATCAAATTTGATAGCGGCTAGCCTATTTAACATCTGGACTAGAAGCCAATTTCGTCACTAATATCGCAGGCCGCCCGCTCCCGCAGCCTGAATTGCGTGACGTAGGTTTGCCCGGAGCGAAGCGCAGGGACGCGGACACTCGGGTCGCCTTTTCTTTGGGTACTTATCTTTTGGCGAAGCACCGGATCGCCGGCCGAAAGAAAGTACCTCGGCTGGCGGGCCGAGACCCGCCCTCTGTCCAGAAATCTGGTCAATGCAGTCGCTACAAGCTAGCGAAGTTAAGGTTTGGCAATCTTCACCATCTCAATCGCATCAAACGGACATCGCACCGCACACAAAGCGCAACCCGTACAGCCAGGCACATCGTGCAAAGTAGATCGCTTGGAACCAAACCCCGTAGCGCTTTGCACCTGCAGCGACAGCACATGCGGTGGGCACACAGCTATGCACCAGCCACAGCCTGTGCAGCGCTGCGGGTCAATTTCCGGGAGTGCCTTGCGCGGGGCGGCCATGGGCTTCAGTGCTCGTACACCGCTTCCCAGTGGGCAAAGCCCTTGACCTCAATCGGATTGCCGCTGGGGTCGTGGAAGAACATCGTCCACTGCTCGCCGGGCTCGCCCTCAAAGCGCACCTGGGGCTCCAGCACAAACGGGGTGTTGGCGGCTTTCAGGCGTTCGGCCAGGGCCATCCAGTCGGGTTTGAGCAAAATCACGCCCAGATGGGGCATGGGCACCATATGGTTGCCAACCTTGCCGGTGTTGCTCACGGCAAAGGGTTGGCCCAGGTGCAGGGAAATCTGGTGACCGAAGAAGTCGAAATCGACCCAGGTGTCGGTACTGCGGCCTTCGCGGCAGCCGAGGATGCCGCCGTAGAAGCGGCGGGCCTCGTCGAGATCGGTCACGTGGTAGGCAAGGTGAAACAGGCTTTGCATAGTGATGCCGAAGATAGCATTGCCTGCCCACCGTCTGGCGCAATCAGCGGCTGGCCTTGGCCTTGAGGTGTTCCATCATCTCGATGGTGTTGGTCTTGCGGTCGGCGTTGACTTTTTGCACCGTGGGGCGCTCGCCCATGCGGGCCAGGTAGTCGCGCACGGGCAGGTGGGCCAGCAAGTCGGTGCCGCCCATGATCTTGCTGGCGCTGCTGACCAGTGGCAGGTGCACGATGGCGCTGCAATCGGCCAGGCTGAATTGCTCGCCCGCGATGAACGGTGTGTCGAAGCGAGCAATCTTTGCAAAGGCCGCAATGTTCTTGATCAGTTGCTCCAGTGTCTTGTCGCGGGTGTTGTCGCTGATCTTGCCGCCGAAGAAGGCCTGGGGGTAGAGGTTGCGCGCCACCAGCTCCAGGTGCAGGTTCAGATAGACGCACAGCTCGCGCACCTTGGCGGCGGCAAAGGGGTCGCTGGGCAGCAGCGGCGTGGTGGTCGAGAGCTGGTCCACATACTCGATGATGGCGTCGGACTCACTGATCGCGCCATGCCGGGTGCGCAGATAGGGCACTTTGCCCAGCGGCGATTCATCGGGGTTGGTGTCGCCCAGCCAGACCAGTTCCTCCTCAAAGGCAATCTGCTTTTCCATCAAGGCCAGCTTGACCTTGTTGTAGTAGTTACTGGCCGAGAATCCGCACAGAGTCAGCATGCATGTCTCCTGATTGTTGAGTTGTATCGCCATCGTAGACGCAAGTGCAAAAAGTGCTGCGTCGCCAACAGGATAGCTTGGACTTTTACAATCGAGCCATGTCGCCGCGCTGCCTTTCCTCACGCCAGCTTTTGTCGCCCGCAATGATGCGCGCGGTGCTGGCTGCGTGGCTGGGGGTGTTGCTGGCCAGCGGTATCGCCCCCTGGGCCAGAGCTGCATCGCCCGGGTGGGAGATGGTCTGCAGCGCGACAGGCAGCACGCAGTGGGCGCCAAGTCCGTTCGGTGATGCCGATCAGGCCATGCCCGAGCACCAGCTCGATTGCGCCCTGTGCCTGCCGATGCTGGCGCCGCCGCCGACATCCTTGCTCAACCAGCCGGCGCGCGTCACCGCACCACGGCAAACTCAGTACTTCCAGACTGCAGCGCGAGTCTTTGCATCGACCTTGCCGCCAGTGCGTGCACCACCTCTGTAACTCTCTAAACCATAGCTGAAAGCCTTGAATTTGTAAGCGCTTGAGGCTGTTTCCGCTGCTTTTTGCAGTCATGTGTTTGTGAGATATGGATGGAGAGTTTTTGATGAAGATGCGTCGTTTTACCGTGCTGGCCCTGGGTTCCCTGATCTTGTCTGGCGCGGCCTGGGCTCATGCGGATGCCGCCCATGTAAAGGTCGAGAACGCTTGGGCGCGCGCCAGTGTGGCGGGGCAGCAGGCATCGGGTGCGTTCATGCGCCTGACCGCTCAGGAGCCTTTGAAGCTGGTGGGTGTGCAGACCCCGGCAGCAGGCGTGGCCGAAGTGCACGAGATGAAGATGGAAGGCGATGTGATGCGCATGCGCGCCATCGAGTCGCTGGACCTGCCCAAGGATGTGGCCGTGGACCTCAAGCCCGGTGGCTATCACCTGATGCTGCAGCAGCTCAAGGCCCCGCTGGTCAAGGACAGCCAGGTGCCCGTGACCCTGATCTTCAAGGATGCCAAGGGCGCTGAATCCCGCCTCAGCCTGCAACTTCCTGTGCGCATGGTCGCTCCCGGCGCGCCCGCAGCGGGTACTGAGAGCAAAGGCCATGGAGCTCACGGCGCGCACATGCATTGATCGCTAAGTGCTCGCTTCAAGGAGCAGGCGGCGTGCAGCCATGGTGCGCGGCCTGCTCCTTTGTTTGCAGCAGATGGGGCAAGTGAAGTAAGCTAGGTTATCCCGCCCGTGAGAGCCGGGCGCGAACTTTGGTTTCCATCCCCTGCAGCGGAGAGCACTATGAGCGGTGATACATCGGCATTCGGTTTTGGCAAGTTCATTCCGGGTTTTGAATTTCTGCAGGGGCTGGCGCAAGGCGCTGGCACCGCAGCCAGCCCTCTGGGCCGCGTGCCGCAATGGGTGGCGCCCACCGTCAGCGTGGAAGAGGTGGACAAGCGCATTGCCGAGCTCAAGGCCGTGCAGTTCTGGCTGGAGCAAAACGGCCGCGCTCTGACCGCCACCATTCAGGCACTTGAAGTGCAGCGCATGACCCTGTCTACCTTGCAGGGTATGAATGTCAGCATGAGCGAGCTGGCCAAGAGCTTCTCCTTCCCGGGCGGCGCGACGGCTGCAGCCAGTGCGGCCGAGGCCGGGCACACCGGCTGGCCCATGGGAGCACAAGCACCAGCACCGGCACCGGCACCGGCACCATCCACAGAGCCTGAGCCCAAGGCAGCAGCGCAAACGGAGCCAGAACCAGAAACTGCAGGCAATGCGGCAAGTGGCGCGGCCGATGCCGCAACTGCTGCACAGCAGCAAACCCAGGCGGCACTGGGCCAGGCCATGCAATGGTGGGGTGCGCTGACGCAGCAATTCCAGCAGATTGCCGCCAAGGCCATGGCCGAACCTGTGCCCGCAGAAACCATGGCCGCCGCCCAGCGTGCGACAGAAGCGGCCAGCGGTTTTGCCAAATCCACCATGGACAAGGTCATGGCGCAGGCCAGTGCCTTCACGCCTGCAGCGGCTGCTGGCAAGGCCGACAAGCCGCAGGCGGCCAAACCCAAGGCCGCCGCCCCCGCAAAACCTGCTGCGAAGAAAGCTGCGGCCAAGCCAGCAGCACGCAAGCGGGCGGCAGCACCGAAAAAGAGCTGAATCAACGCTGATGAAACGAGGGGCGCCGAGCGCGCCCGCGTACCGATCAGGGCAGGAGGGCTTATGTCATTGTTTCCCGTCGGTCATGCCAGCCATGAGGACTGGCGCCATGCGGCCGAACAGGTCGTGCTGCAGCTGCGCGGCCAGATGCTGCGCCAGCCGCAGGCCCAGCACCGGCTGGCGCTGGTCTATCTCTCGCAAAGTCTGGCGCGCCATGCGCAGGAGTTGTTAGCCCTGCTGGCGCGCTCGCTGCCGCAGGTCACGGACTGGGTAGGCAGCTCCGGCCAGACGGTACTGGCCATGGAGCATGAATACACCGAAGACTACTCACTGGCCGTGATGCTGCTGGACATTCCCGCAGCGCATTACCGCGTCTATTCCGGCGTGGCACCGCTGGCGCTGGGCGGCGCGGAGGCGGGGTTTGATGCGCATTCGGCGCTGGTGCATTCCAGCATTGATCAGCCCGAACTGGCCGAGCTGCTGCTGGAGTTGTCCGAGCGCACCAGCTCCGGCAATCTGTTTGGTGCACTCAGCGACGAGCAGGGCGCGCAGATTGCCTGCAGGGCCGAGGATTTGCCACGGCTGCGCACGGGCGCTGCGGTTGGCGTGTTTCATGCGGGCTTCTCGGGCGTCGCTTTTGACAGCGACGTGGCCTGCATCTCGCGGCTGGCCCAGGGCTGCGCGCCATTGGGTGCGGGCATGGCGATTACGCAGGCCAAGGGCCAACTGGTGCTGGAACTGGAAGGCGAGCCCGCCTTGCCCAAGCTGCTGCAACTGCTGGATGTAGAAGCCAGCCCCAGCGCAGGCGGCGGCTGGCAGGCCGCGCTGTCGCAGTTGCGCAAGACGCAGGCCGCCATTGCGCCGCTGGGCCGAGGACTGGAGCGCGGCGCGCTGACCGAAGAGGCGCAGGTGCTGCATATCGTGGGACTGGACCCGGTACGTCAGGGGCTGGCGCTGTCCTCGGGCGTGGAGTCCGAGCACACGGTCATCTTCTGCCAGCGCGACACCAGCAAGGCCCGCCACGAACTCATGCAGATGGGCGCGGCCCTCAAGGATGCGCTGATGCCCGATTTTGCCGATGTGGATGGCGACGCCTTTGCCAAGCCCGAAGCCGCGCAACCGGCGGCCGCGCGGCATATACGCGGCGCTATCTATGTCAGCAGCAAGGGCCGGGGCAGCGAGATGTTTGGCGGCGCCGATGCGGAACTCAAGCTGCTGCGCCATGCGCTGGGGCCGGTGCCTCTGATTGGCGTGGTGGCCGAAGCGCAGCTGATGGATGCCCGCGCACATCAGCTGGCAGGTGTGTTGACGGTGTTTACAGGTAATTAAGCCTCTAGTCTATATATTAAATAGGCTTTAAGCTATCAAAAAAGGAGTGCATTGCACTCCTTTTTGCGGATGGCAATCAGGCAGCCTGAGGCCAGATTTCAACACCCAGGTTGAGCATCAAACGGTTGGCCCAGCCAAACAGCGCGGCGGAGTGCAGCATGTCCAGAATTTCCAGATCGGACAGTCCTGCATCGCGCAGTGGCTGCACATTCTGCTTGCCAAAGCTGCCGGGTGCGCGGGTCAGCACCAGCGACGATTGAATGATGGCGCGTTCGCGGGCATTGGTGCCAGCGGTGTCAGGGTCATCAAACATCTGAGCCATCACATCGTTGCGCTTGGCCAGTTGCTCAAAGCGCTGGGCGTGGACGGACGCGCAGTACACGCAGCCGTTGGAGCGCGACACGGCGGTGGCTGCCACTTCACGCTCGGCACGCGAGAGGCCGCCCGGCGCGTACATGATGGCGTTGAAAGCCTGCGAGCGCTCCAGCAGCACCTGGGGCTGGCGGGCCAGCACCAGATAAAAGTCCATGGTCTTGGCCTTGGGGTGGCTGACTTCCAGCACATGCTGCTGCTCGGGCGTAGCAGTGTCGGGGTTGAGCACTTCCAGCCAGGATTGCCAGCCCAGCGTCTCGCTGGTAAAGCCGTTGCGGCGCAGTGGCTCGCCCGGGGCTGGCAGGTTGGCGGGGTGCACAAAGGGGGCGGCGGCCACAGGCTCTGCTGCAGGTGCTTGGGCTACGCCACCCATATCGCTCATGGCTTTGACGCCGACCAGCAAACGGGCTTGGTAGGCCACAAAACCAATCAGCTGAGCCAGCAGCACGGTGTCGTTCAAGGACAGTCCTGCAGCGGGAATGGCCAGCAGCGCGGCTTTGTCACTTTCGGCGGGGTTCAGTGCCAGCGTGCGCACAAAGTGCAGCATGGCATCCATGCGTGCATTACCGGTCTGGGAGCCGGCCTTGCCCAGAATCTGGCGCAGCTCTGGGGTGATTTCTGCAGCCAGCGCTTCGGCGCGGGCACGGTATTCGGCTTCCAGCACCTGCACGCCACTCACGCGGGCTTGCTCGGCTGCCAGCACCAGGCGCTCGGCCTGGGTCAGCGCGCTGTCCAGCGTATTGCCCAGCAGCAGGTCTTCGCAGGCTTGCGTGGCCAGCGCCACTTTTTCGCGCTCGTGGCGGGTGGTGAAGGTGGGGTTGTCAGTGCCAAGGCCAGCCAGGCGGTCAATTGTGTCGACGGTGGTATCGGTCATCTCAGTCTCTTATTGTTGAAGTTGGCGCACGCGCGCGGCGCTGTCGGCCACTGTCCATTCGCTGCCGTCCAGTTCGGGCTCGGCATAGGCTTGCAGCTTGGCAAAGTGCTGCTCAATATCATCGCGATAGAACAGCGAAGCCAGACCCTGAGCCAGCTTGCGTGCGCCATCGCTGATCGCAGGAATATCGCCGGACACAGTGCCGTGCGAGAGCGCTGCGGGGTAGCAGAAGCAGTGGATATGGTCGAGGCTAGGCAGATCACCCTGGAACTCAAACAGCGCGCCCAGGTCTGGCGATGCACTCAGCTCTGCATCTTCATCACCGGCAGGGGGCGTAAAGCGGCTATTCCACAGCTTGACATGCGGGGCGATGTCGGCAAATTCGGGGCGCAAGCTCCAGTCAATCGCAAAGCCGGTGGAGATGATCAGAAAGTCCAGCACAAACACGCCTGCCGTGGTTTGCACATGCAGCTTGTCACCCACGGGCGTGACGCCTTGCACGGCGCAGCCCAGGTTGAAGAAAGCGTTGTCATGGCGCGAGACGCGCAGCGTGCTGCCATGGGGCGGCGGTACTTGCTGGGCGTTGATGTAGTGGCGAATGCGCCATTTCCATTCATCGGGCAGCAGATACTGGCCATGGGTCAGGCCGGGCACGCCCGAGCCTTTGGATTTGTTGATTTGCGGCAGCTGGTTGCGGCGTACCAGCAGATCCACGCTGGCGGCGCCGTTCTCGAGAGCCGTGGCCGCGCTGTCCATGGCCGATGCACCTGCGCCGACCACGCCCACATGCTTGCCCGCCAGTGTGGCGTAGTCCATCTCGTCCGATGAATGCGCCCAGAACTTCTTGTCTACACCTTGCATGAATGCGGGAATGGTGGCGCCGCCCAGACCGTCGCGGCCCGTGGCCAGCACCAGACGGCGGGCTTGCCAGGTGGCGATGACGTTATTGGCCTTGACATCCACTTCCACCACGCCATCGGCCTGCGGGCGCACGGCCAGCACTTCATGGCCATTGCGCACATCGGCAGATGTGACGCGGCGGTACCAGCGCAGATAGTCCATCCACTGCAGGCGCGGAATCTTGTCCAAAGCGGTCCAGGCATCGAGTCCAAACTGCGCAATAAACCAGGCGCGGAAGGACAGCGAAGGAATGCCCATGGCCGGGCCTGTCAGCTCCTTGGGCGAGCGCAGCGTTTCCATGCGCGCCGTAGTGGCCCAGGGGCCTTCAAAGTCCAGCGGGGACTTGTCCAGCAGCACCGGCTTGATACCGACCTGGCCCAGAGCCATATTGAGCGCCAGACCGGCCTGGCCCGCGCCAATCACGATCACATCGTGAACGGGCAGGCCGTTGCGGGTGCTGGGGGTGATCCAGGCCTTGGCAGGCCAGCCCAGCGTGACAAAGTCATCGCGCAGGCGTTCTTCCAGTGCAGCCAGTCCGGCAAGCTCAGCAGAGGTGGCGGCTGTAGAAGTTGAAATTGACATAGCTAAAAACCCAAAAGCGCCTGAGGCTTGAGCCTCAGACGCATCAAACAAACACTGGGAACTTAACACCGAAGTGCGCCCTTTAAAACTGGCGCGCTACAAGTCAGGGCACCAAGCAAGAGCCGCCGCGCAGCGGCTCAGGGGGTGTTCAATCAATACTTATTTTTGCGTCCTTGACGACTTTCGCCCACTTGATGCGATCGCTGTGCACCGTCTTCTTGAACTGCTCAGGTGTCTCTTCACGGATGGTGTTGCCCTGCGAGACAAAGCGCTCGCGCACTTCGGGCTGGTTTAGCACTTCGTTCACGGCGCTATTGAGCTTTTTGACGATCACAGGGTCAGTGCCCTTGGGCGCGAAGATGCCGAACCAGATGGAGCTGTTAAAGCCCTTGGTGCCGGGCAGGCCGCTCGATGCAATGGTCGGCACTTCCTTCACAGCTTCCACGGGCTTGGCCGTGGTCACGCCCAGCAGGCGAACCTTGCCAGCCTTGTAGTGGCTCAGCACGGTTTGCACCTGGTTCATGATGCAGCAGGTCTCGCCGCGCAGCACCGAGGTAATGGCTTCGGGGCCGCCCTTGTAGGGCACATGCACCATGTCCAGACCCAGGCGGGAGTTGAACTCGGCAAACGCCATATGCGTGCCCGCGCCGTTGCCGGTGGAGGCGTAGTTGTACTTGCCGGGGTGAGCCTTGACCTCGTCCACGAACTCCTTGAGGTTCTTGACGTTGATGACGTTGGGGTTGATGGTCAGCACATTGGCTACGTCCACCAGTGGTGCGACGGGCACAAAGTCGGTTTCCACGTCAAAAGGCAGCTTTTTGTAGAGAGCCGCATTGCTGCCGTGGGTGGCGGCGGTGCCGAAGTAGATGGTGTAGCCATCAGGTTTGGCGCGGGCCACGAATTCGCTGCCGATATTGCCGGCAGCGCCGGTCTTGTAATCAATGATGATGGGCTGGCCGAGGATCTTGCCCAGAGGCTCCTGTGCCACACGGCCAATCACGTCCACGCCCGAGCCTGCGTTAAAGCCCATGATCATCGTGATGGGCTGGTGCGGATAGCTGGCCGCGCCATGGTCGGCGGCCTGGCTGGTGACGGGAAGCAGAGCGGCCGCAGCCGCCGTGGCAGCAAGAGCGGAGAGGAAACGGGGCAGCAAACGCATTTGAGACTTGTCCAGATGAACCTTGATATCGTGAATTGTGTCCGTTAAATCATGCCTTGCTTCTATATGCTTATGCAGCATAAAGGTTGTGGGGTTAAAGCAAAAACAGCCCATGTTCCCGCAGGAGCATGGGCTGAAATCCGCTGGTGTTGATGACTCGGAGGGAGGCCAGCGGAGGGAGCGATCAGTGCCTGAGATTAGCGGCGGTACGGATTGTTCGGGTTGCGGTCATGGCGGTTGGGTACGCCGTCACCATCACGATCCCAGCGGCTGGCGCGGTAATCCCAGCGGTTGCCATGCTGGCTCCAGACGGGCTGGCGGTACACATAGCCGGGGCGGGCCTGCACCCAGTGACCAGCGCGCCAGACATGGCGTTGGCCGCGAGGTTCCCAGTAACCAGGTGCCCAGACATAGCCGCGGCGCGGTGCGGGCACGGCTTCATAGCGGGCAGGGGGCGGTGCATTGAACTGCACATTCACATAGGCGCCCTGGCTGACACCGGTTCTGTGCATGGACTGAGCCTGAGCCGGTGCCGCAAAGCCGATCAGGGCCAGAGCGCTGGCGGCCAGTGCAGTTTGAACAGTGGTGCGGATTGTCAGCATGAAAGCCTCCTTGGATAAGTGAGCGGGTTGCCTGTGCTGCTGTTCTCAGGCATCCCTTGGGCTCTATGTTCAGAGGCTTGCGTCAACCCGAGGTTGCCGCTGTGCGAAGTCTTGCAATCTTGTGTATCTGTTCGGTGAAGTATGTATGCAAATGGCCTCTAGTCATTAATGCATATACGCCATTAGCTACATATTTGGGAGTGAATGCGATTAGCGGCGCAGTGCTGCAAACGCGGGCAGCTCCCATTTGCGCATGCCCAGCACCAGGGTGTAGCCCTCGATCTTGTTGAGTCCCAGGCGCTGATCCTGCAAGTGCTGCTGCGAAAAATCCTGACCGATGCGCTGAATGCGCTCCACAAAGCTGTTGGCCTGGTTGGGTGCGATGGAGCCGTGCACCAGCATCATGGTTTCGTCCTCATCGGCGAACTGGCCGCCAAAGTAGTCCAGCAGGGCGTTTTCGCGGAAGAAATCCATCACCGGGCCATTGGTCTGCCAGCGGAAGGTCTTGGCCAGGCGCAGCTTGTAGCGGTTGCCGGGGCGCAGCTCGATGATGCCGATGCGGTCCAGCTGGGCCAGATAGCCTATGCATTCGGTCTCGCTGATGCGGTAGGTGGCGACGATTTGCTCCAGCGTCCACAGGCTGAGCACGCAGATCGCCGTCAGCAGCAACTTGCGGTCCGTGACCACGGCGGTTTCCTGCTCGCGGCTGATTTGTTGCAGCAGCGGGCGGCTGTCGGCCACGCTGCGCGCCAGATCGGCAAAGTCCAGATGCAGGGCGCGGCAGATCTCGTCGATGCGCGACAGCGGCATATCGCCCTTGGCCAGCATGCGCTTGACGCTGGATTCCGCCATATCGATGGCCTTGGCCAGATCGGCATAGGTCATCTGCGCAGATTTGAGTTCCTTTTTGATGGCGGTGACAAGGTCGGCAGTCGTGCTCATGGTATCGGTCTGTAGTACTGACGGTGCAGCGATGTAGCGCAAGTGTAGAAGATTGATGCGATAGCCACAGTCGCTTTCCATACTGCGCTGCAACAACCCAAGGAGCCGCGCCATGCGCCTGACCACTTCGCCCTCTCATGCCGTGGAAATCACGACCCGCCAGTCCTCAGGCACGCTGGAGCAGCGCTTTGCGCTGTTTGGCGGCATGGCTCTGCTGCTCACGCTGGCGCTGGTTTTGCCCGGCATGGCGCAGCCGCCGCACTATCACGCGTTTGCCGATCAGCGCGGCTGGGCAGGCTTGCCGCACGCGGCTGATGTGCTCAGCAATCTGGGCTTTGTACTGGGCGGCATCGCGGGGCTGCTGGCCCTGTGGCGTGCCGATGTCTGCCGCGTCTGCGGCACGGCGCGCGCGCTGTGCGCCCTGTTTTTCATCGGCTTGCTGTGCACCAGCGTGGGGTCGAGCTTTTATCACTGGGCTCCGCACAACGCATCGCTGGTCTGGGACAGGCTGGGCATGAGCGTGGCTTTCGCAGGACTGCTGGGGCTGGCCGTGCAGACGCGCATTGACGACATCAGCGCCCGGGTGGCGACGGTGGTGATGCTGCTGGCAGCGCCGCTCAGCGTGCTGGTCTGGGCGCAGACCACCAATGTGCTGCCCTGGGTGCTGGTGCAAGGCGGCGGCATGCTGATCATTCTGTGGCTGACTTTTGTTGCGCCGCGCCGCAATGCGCTGCCGGTGGAGCTGGGCTGGGTCATGGGTATGTACGCTGTGGCCAAGCTGCTGGAGATGTCGGACAGCGATGTGTTTGATGTGACCGGCCACACCATCTCGGGCCACAGCTTCAAGCACTGGGTGGCTGCTGCTGCGGCCTTGCCCGTCATCCGTGCCCTGCATCTGCGCCGCGAGAAGCAATGATTTTCATAGCGCTTGGTGCAGCATCATCAAGCGCTTGAGGCATAAAACCTACAAAGAATTCAGGACAAATAGGCACAATGCCTGCAGCGCACCAGGGAGAGATTCATGAACACCACGCCGACCGCCAGCCAGCCCGCTGCGGCTGACCCGCATGCCCACCCCAACCAGTTTGCACTGCTGGGCCAGCGTCGCTTCGCCCCGTTTTTCTGGACGCAGTTTGCGGGCGCGGGTAACGACAATCTATTCAAGTTCGCCTTCACGGTGATGGTGACCTACCAGCTCAGCGTCTCGTGGCTGCCGCCCGCCATGGCCGGGCTGGTGATTGGTGCCCTGTTCACGCTGCCTTATCTGCTGTTTTCGGCAACCTCGGGCCAGCTCACCGACAAGTGGGACAAGACGCGCATGTTCCGTCTGGTCAAGAACCTCGAAATCGTGATCATGCTGATCGCCGCCTGGGGCTTTGTGCAGGCCCATGTGCCGGTGCTGCTGCTGTGTGTCTTTCTGATGGGGCTGCACTCCACGCTGTTTGGTCCCGTCAAGTTTGCCTATCTGCCCCAAGTACTCAATGAGCGCGAGCTCACGGGCGGCAACGGGATGGTGGAGATGGGCACTTTCGTTGCCATCTTGCTGGGCCAGGTCGCTGGCGGCTTGCTGATCGCGATTCCCGAGGTCGGTCACATGCAAGTGGCCGTGGCCTGCGTGGCAGTCGCCATCATTGGCCGGGTTTGCGCGCAGTTCATTCCGCATGCTCCGGCCACGGACCCCAACCTCGTCATCAACTGGAACCCCTTCACGGAGACCTGGCGCAACCTCAAGCTCGCGCATGAGCAGCCCGTGGTGTTTCGCTCGCTGCTGGGTATCAGCTGGATGTGGTTCTTCGGCGCGGTGTTTCTCTCGCAGTTCCCCAGCTTTGCCAAGGAGGTGCTGCATGGCGACGAGCATGTGGCATCGCTGCTGCTGGTGATCTTCTCGGTCGGTATCGGCATCGGCTCACTGCTGTGCGAGGTGTTCAGCCGCCGTCAGGTCGAAATCGGTCTGGTGCCGCTGGGTGCCATTGGCATGAGCGTGTTTGCGATTGATCTGTTCTTTGCCACGCGTGCGCTGCCCGAGTCCGGGCTGATGGGCGTGAGCGCTTTTCTGGCCGAGCACAAGAACTGGCGCGTGATGTTTGATCTGGGCATGCTGGCGCTGTCCGCAGGCATTTACAGCGTGCCCATGTATGCGCTGATTCAGCTGCGCAGCCAGCCCACGCACCGCGCTCGCATCATCGCGGCCAACAATATTCTGAATGCGCTGTTCATGATTGCTTCTGCCGTGCTGGCTGGGGCTTTGCTGGCTGCGGGTTGCAGCATTCCGCAGGTGTTTTTGATTACCGGCATTGCCAACGCCATCGTGGCGCTGTACGTCTTTCTGC
Organism: Comamonas testosteroni; assembly: GCF_003569915.1. Classification (GTDB taxonomy): domain Bacteria; phylum Pseudomonadota; class Gammaproteobacteria; order Burkholderiales; family Burkholderiaceae_C; genus Comamonas; species Comamonas testosteroni_D. The sequence goes on from NZ_KZ984468.1 coordinate 30,051, forward strand.
TGGTGCCTGAATATCTGCTGCGCTTTGTGGCCTGGATCATCACCCACTTTGTCTATCGCTTCAAAGTGCGTGGCTACGAGAACATTCCCAGCCAGGGCGCAGCTGTGCTGGTCTGCAACCATGTGAGCTTTGTCGATGCCATCTTGCTGATGGCGGCCAGCCCGCGCCCGATTCATTTTGTGATGGACCACCGCATCTTCCAGACGCCGGTGCTGGGCTGGCTGTTCAAGCTGGCCAAGGCGATTCCCGTCGCGCCGCACAAGGAAGACCCTGCCACCTATGAAGCCGCGTTTGCACGCTCTGCCGAAGTGCTGCGCGAAGGCGATCTGCTGGCCATCTTTCCTGAAGGCGGCATCACCTTTGATGGCGAGCTGCAGCCCTTCAAGGGCGGCATCATGAAGATTCTGGACCACGCCAAGGAAGACGGTCTGGTGGACGTGCCCGTCATTCCCATGGCGCTGACCAATCTCTGGGGCTCCTACTTCAGCCGCATCGAAGTGCGCGGCGGCAAGAATGTAGCCATGGTCAAGCCGCTGCGCCGTGGCATCTTCAACCGCGTGGGGCTGGAAGTGGGCGAGCCCGTGTCTTCGACCGAGGTCACGCCCGCGCTACTGCAGCAGCGCGTGGCGGATTTGCTGCAAAAGAGCTGAAGTTCAGGGCGTGAGTCGTATATCACCCATGTACGCCAGGCCGCTGCCATGGGTGTTGTCCGAGTCGGCAGACACAGTAATGCCTATCAGCATGGGCATGGCCTGAGATTCGTCGCCAAAGGTCTGTGCGTAGTCGGCAGCCAGATTGCGCTGCTCCGTCACCCATTGGCCCAGGTGCGCGCTGCCGCTTTGCAGCACGATGTAGCGCATGCGGTGGGTAAACGCGTTGTGCTGTGTGCTGCCCACGGGCTGCTTGTTGTCCCAGACGTAGCACAGCGTCTGGGCGGGCATGTCCTCTCCGGTGCTGATCTTGCCCAGGCGCAGCTTGGTGCGCTCGCCAAAGCTCAGCTGCGACCGGTCAAAGTCAAACGATACGCACAGTTTGAGCGCGGAGTCGTCGCCGCTCTTGTTTCGGATGTCGGCTGTTTCGATCAGCCGGTCCACGCGCCAGCGCCACTGCAGCTGCGGGCTGGCAGAGGGCGTCTGGTGCAGGGGGTGAACCAGATTGCCGTAGGCGTTCTGCGTGCTGACGCGCAGCACATGCTGGCCGTCCACATCGGCTACCTCGAACTCGGTGGCAGTCTTGTTGGGCAGCGTGGCAAAGCGCCAGGGTGCGGCCAGGGCTCCGGTTGGCATTTTTGAAAACGACAGCGTGATATCACCCTGAGCCCGGCTGCTGCCGGATGCCAGAGTCAGCGCTGCCATGACGGCCAGGGCTGCACGTCGAGGGAATGTCCGCATGTTGTGCCTCGTGATTGTTGAGTGTTGTGGGCGCAAGAACAGGGCAAGATATCGCTGCAGCAACAGCGGCAGAAAAGTATCAAATAGAGATACCGTAGGCGCTGCAACGCGCTCATTTTGACAAATCGGCATTGGCCGCGTTGCAGCAGGGCAGATGATTCATCCGTCGCAGCAATCTGGCGGCGGCGAAATTCAAAAATGACCGGGAGCTATCTGTGATCAACGCCATGTCTTTCATCCGTCCTCTTCGCAACAGCCTGTGTGCCCTGGGCGCGGCCTGTGCTTTGCTGGGCGGCGGTGCAGCCCATGCCAACAGCGAGGCTTCGCTGGTGCTCTCGGCTTTGCCTGTGGCGTCGGTGGTGGCGGCAGCTTCTGGCGGCGCATCGGAGGATGTTGTGGCTGTACCCCTGTTTCTTTCTCTGGCGGGCGCCGTGATCGTGGTCGAGTCGGTGGAGTCCACCGCCAAGGGCGTGACCTATGTGCTCAAGAATGTGGCCGATGGCGCTTCTGCCGTCGTCAAGGTGTCGGGTCAGGCCGCTGGCGCGCTGTCGGTGGGCGTGGGCACGGTGGTGCAGACCAGCGTGACGGGCGCAGGCGTGATCCTGTCCGCCGCAGGCAAGGTGCTGGCCTTTATCCCCAATGAAATCGGCAAGTCGCTGATGCACAACGAGCGCTTGTAAAACAACAAATCTTCAAGAGAGACCGAGCATGCAGAATCCCATTCCCACTGTGCACGCCATGGCCCCCGTGCAGCGCATCAGCGCCCCCATCCCCAACGCCCTGGTGCTGGCGCTGGGCGCGGCCTTGATTGCCTGGGCGGGATCGGCCCACGCTGGCCGCAGTTGTGAAAACAAGCCGCTGACCGCTGAGGTGATGGCCAAGGGCTTGAACCTGGCCGTGCGCACATCCAAGGCGCTGGATTCTGAGTTTCAGAAGAACGGCACGCAGGTCGTGCTGCTGGCGCGTCAAGGCACGGACCTGAGCAAATATGACCTCAAGTACTCCCACTACGGCTGGGCCTATAAGACGCCTGAAGGCCCTTGGCGTGTGGCCCACAAGCTCAATGAGTGCGGCACGGCAGGTGGTCATATCTACCGTCAGGGGCTGGGAGAGTTCTTTCTCGATGATATGTGGCGTTTTGATGCCATCTATCAGGTTCCCACGCCCGCTGTGCAGCAGGCGTTGCTGAAGTTCTTGACGGCGCCTTCGGTGCTGCGACTGCAAAACGAGCCCTACAGCATGGTCAGCTATGCCTGGGGGCAGAAGTACCAGCAGTCCAACCAGTGGGCGACGGAGACGCTGGCTGCGGCCATGGACCCTGCGGCTATTCAGAACCGGGTGCAGGCCCAGGCCTGGCTGCAGGCCAAGGGCTACGAGCCCAGCGCACTCATCATTCGCGCGATCTCCCGTCTTGGCGGGCGTATGACGGCCGCGAACATCGCGTTTGACGACCACCCCAATGACAAGCGCTATGCCAGTCGCATCGAGACGGTGACGGTGGACTCGGTCACGCAGTGGCTGGAGCGCAGCCAGATGGCGTCTTCGGTGCGCGCAGTGCAGTGAATTTGAATAAAAACAGGCTCTAGTCCATCAATCAATTGGACATGATGCTATTGATTCAGGAGTGATTGGCCATGAGTAAATCCTTGCGCCTGCCCGAAAAATGGTTCCGCCGAGGTCTATGGCTGGTGGCGGCGGCCTTTGCGTTCTTCCTCATTGGCCTGGGCAGTCTGGTGGTCGGCAATCTGCCGCAGCCCAATACCTCGCTGGAGATTGAACAGTTCATCCCCGAGGCCGATGTCCTGCGTGTCAAGGCAACCATCGACAAGGCCCAGACTCTGGCCAGCCAGACTGGCAGGGCGCGCGACAAGGCACAGCTCAAATACGACGCCGAGCGTGCTCGCTACCAGTCGGCGCGAGATACCTTCGAGAACTGGGTCTCTACACGCCGCGCGACTGAGCGGCCCGAGCAGGACTCGGAGCTGATCAACCGCACCAAGGCGCTGGACGATATCAAGCAGGCCGAGAACAAGGCCCGCCAAGAGCTGGAAAAGCAGGAGCAGACTCATCTGGAAGCCTCACAGGCTGTCTCGAATGCAGAGGTCGAGATGAGCCAGCTGCGCGACGCGGCATACCCGGACTTCCAGGCAGCCGTGCGTGCCAGCGAACTGCGTGTCTTCCTCTTCCGTCTGGCAATCACACTGCCGCTGCTGGTGATTGCGGGCTGGTTGTTTGCCAAGCAGCGCAAGAGCACCTGGTGGCCGTTTGTCTGGGGCTTTATCTTCTTTGCCCTGTTTGCCTTTTTTGTCGAGCTGGTGCCCTATCTGCCCGACTACGGCGGTTATGTGCGCTACATCGTGGGCATTGTGGTCACGGTACTGCTGGGGCGCTACGCCATCATTGCGCTCAACCGCTACCTGGAAAAGCAAAAGCTGCAGGAAGCCTTGCCCGAGGAGCAGCGCCGCGAAGAGCTGAGCTACGACGTGGCGCTGGAGCGCCTCTCAAAAAGCGTGTGTCCGGGCTGTGAGCGCCCCGTGGACCTGAAGAACACCGAGATCGACTTCTGCCCCCACTGCGGCATTGGACTGTTCGACCATTGCGGCCACTGCAGCACACGCAAGAGCGCTTTCTCCCGTTTCTGCCATGCCTGTGGTACGCCTGCTGGCAAGCTGCTGCCCAAACTGGAGGGGAGCCTGGGGACGCAAGGTGGACAACCCGCCACACCGGGCGCATCCGCAAGCTGAGACAATGCCCAGACCCTGAAGCTCCTGTAACTGCAGCCACCATGACAGAACCAACCAGCCAGCAGAACAACGTTGCCCAGCCTGCCGCAGCGCGCAAGCAGGTCTGGGTGCACCTGGTGCCCTGGCTGGTGATGCTGTTCTTTGGCTTGCTGGTGGCGGGCGCAGCCATCAGCGGGCTTTTGTGGAATCCGCAAAGCCTTGGAGCGTGGCTCGTGGGCTGGGCCGTGGCCTCTGCGGCCTGGCTGGTTTTGTCCAAAGTCTGGAAGCAGAGCTGGCCTCTGGTGGGCTATGGCGTGGTCACCTGCTTTGCCGCGCTGGCCCTCTTCTGGGCACGGCCAGGTTTTGCCTCGCTGGCGCTGTTTTTGTGGTTGTCTGCGGGGGCCATGTTTCTCTGGGGCTGCGCAGATCAGCCCAAAATTCAGGCTTTGGGCGTGGGGCTGGCGCTGGTCAATGCGGCGGCGGCCGTGCTAATGGCTGCGGTACTTGCGTGGCCGCAGTCTCAGGCACCTGCTGAACTCATTCAGGCCGCAGCGGCCGTGATGGCGCTGGCTTGCCATGCCGGTCTGGCTGCGCTTGCCCTGTGGCATCAGCAGCAACAGGCCCGGCAAAGCATTTTCAGGCTGGAGCAGCGCTGCGAGTCACTGGCGCAGGAAGTTCACAGCCAGCGTCAGTTCCAGAAAGCAGGCGCGCAAAACGATGTGCTGACGGGAGTGGAGAGCTTGCCGCGCATCATGGACTTCATCAACCAGCTGCGCGAGCGCAATGCCCGCAAGGTGGAAACCTTCTGCGTTGCCCTGGTGGAGATCGACCCCTGGGAAGCGCGCGAGCCGCAGGCGGTGGGCGGCAAAGGGCCGTCGCTGCAGCAGAAGGTGCAGATCATGCTCAGCGGCCTGCTAGGCTCGCAGATTCGTACCGTGGACCGTCTGGGGCGCCACAAGGGCGAGTCCTTTTTGCTGGTGCTGCCAGATACCAACTCCACGCAGGCCATCTGGGTGCTGCACCGCATCCGCGAAAGCATGCGTTTTGGACAGTGGGGCGAGATCAAGGCGCTGGTGCAGGGCCCCAGCAATCTGCCCACGCTGACGATTGCAGTGGCCGAATACCTGCCGCGCGAAACCGCCGAGCAATTGCTGGCCCGGGCATCGATGGCACTGCAGCACGGCCACGACACAGGCCATGACAAGATCGTGATCGCGGAAGATCTGAATTTCTGAGACTTACCAGAGCCGGGCTTTGAAGCGGTCACGCCCGGAGGTCTTGGCGTCGTACAAGGCCTGATCTGCATGCTGCAGCAGCGCGTCCAGACTCTGGTGCTGACCCAGGCGTGTGATGTGCACCAGGCCAATGCTGACCGTGGCCGTGATGACGCCATGCACCGTGGGCACGCGCAGCTCACGCGTGGCCTGGTTGATGCGCTCGGCAATCTCCAGCGCGGCCTCTCGGTCTAGCTGGGGGAGCACCACGGCAAATTCCTCACCGCCCATGCGGCCCACAATGTCTTGCACGCGCAGCACCCGGGTCAAAGTCTGGCTGAAGGCGCGCAGCAGCTCGTCACCGCCAGCGTGACCAAAGCTGTCGTTGACCTGCTTGAAATGGTCCAGATCGAGCATGAAGACCGCCACAGGCTGCCCGTCATGCGCGCAGCGGCCGAGCATGCGCTGCCCCTGGCTCAGAAAAGCGCCACGCGCCAGTACATCGGTCAGGAAGTCGTGATTGACTGCGTGACTGAGCTTGCGCATCAGTTCGGTGCGTGCCAGATGCGAGCCCGCGACGGCCAGCGGGCCCAGGATCAACATGCTCAGTCCAATGCGAAATGAGACGGTGTCCAGGAAATGCGCGGGCGTGAAGTCGAACGAGCCCACGGAGATGGCAATCATCTTGCTCAGGCACAGCGCGGCGGTAATCAGGGTCAGCGTGAAGATCCGGTAGCTCAGCGCACACCACAGCAGGGCGGGCAGCGAGAAAGCCAGGGCGCCCGGGCCACCCAGCCAGTAGCTGGCCACTTCCAGAGCCACAACCGACATCACTGGCGCGGCCAGCAGCAGACGGTGGGCCTTGTCTCGGGGTGTGCGGGTCAGCTTGCGTGTCGGCCAGGACAGGATGATGGGCAAAAACACCATGTAGTTGAACCACTCGCCACTGAACCACATGGAAAACGCCTGCCATGGCGGGGTGTTGAAGCTGGCCGAGAGCACGGGTCCACCCATGGCCGCCGCAACCAATGCGCCCAGGCCGCTGCCCATGAACAGCAGCAGTGCGGAAGACTGGCGCTGCATGAACAAAGTCGCGCTGGCGCGCTTGTGCATCAGCCACCAGGCGGAGGCCACGCCCAGCATATTGGCGGTGCTCAGCAGTATGGCCACATCGGGGCGGCTACCGGTGACCAGATCGGCGGTCACATAGCCCACAAAAGCGGCCATGAAGGTGCCGGGTCTCACCCATTGCGGTTTGTGCAGCAAGGTGCCCAGCAGTACCGCATTGGCCGGCCAGATGGCGGACAGAAAGCCAATGGGGCGCGCCCAGATGCCAAGCAGGGAAAAAACGAAGACCAGAGCGCCCACCACGACAGCAGCGATCAATGAGGCAGAGGAGGGGGTCTGCTGCATGGTGCTGTGCTGAGGTGAAGGAGCTTCGGTCATAAAGCAAATGCCGCGAGCCAGTGGTCCGGGAAAGCGTTAAAGATACATATCCAAGGAGTTGTGAAAAATTACCTCAGATACGCGCCATTTGCATCCAGTGTGACAAAGTATTAATTGGGATCTTGTCGGCATTCAGGCCGCATTAGTAGGTTTGAAACCTCAATTGACGAATCTTTTCAATTGAAAACGGCAATACTGGGTAGTTGGTCAGTGAAATGTAAAAAAGCCAGAGGCAGGCTCTGGCTTTTTTACGGGTGTTGCAGCTTGTCTGGCTTGACGTGGATCAGACTCCGCGTGCCCTGTCCGCCTTGAACTGGGCGCGGAACTGGTCAAAAGTGCCGGCGTCCAGCGCATCGCGCACTTCCTGCATCAGGTTCAGGTAGTAGTGCAGGTTGTGGATGGTGGTCAGCATGGGACCGAGCATTTCGCCGCAGCGGTCCAGGTGGTGCAGATAGGCGCGGCTGAAACCGTCACGACCGCCGTTGTCCCAGCTCACGCCACTCTTGCCCGCGCAGGCGTGGCAGGTGCAGGTGGTATCGATGGGCTGGTGGTCGGTCTTATGGCGGGCGTTACGCAGCTTTAGATCGCCATAGCGGGTAAAGATGGTGCCGTTGCGTGCATTGCGGGTAGGCATTACGCAGTCGAACATGTCCACGCCATCGGCCACGCCCTGCACCAGGTCTTCGGGCGTGCCCACGCCCATCAGGTAGCGCGGCTTGTTGGCAGGCAGCAGATGCGGCGTGTGGGCCATGATCTCCAGCATCTCGTCCTTGGGTTCGCCCACGGAGACGCCGCCCACGGCGTAGCCGGGGAAGTCCATCTCCACCAGTGCCTGCAGCGATTCCTCGCGCAGATTGGTGAACATGCCGCCTTGCACAATGCCGAACAGGGCGTTGGGGTTCTCCAGACGCTCGAACTCGTCCTTGGAGCGCTTGGCCCAGCGGCGGCTCATCTCCATGGACTTGCGCGCTTCGGCCTCGGTCGTTTTCTTGCCGTTGGTCTCGTACGGCGTGCACTCGTCCAGCTGCATGACGATGTCCGAATTCAGAATCGTCTGGATCTGCATGCTGACTTCGGGCGACATAAAGAGCTTGTCGCCGTTGACGGGGCTCTGGAAATGCACGCCTTCTTCGGTGATCTTGCGCATGGCGCCCAGCGACCAGACCTGGAAGCCGCCCGAGTCCGTCAGGATGGGCTTGTCCCACTTCTCGAAACCGTGCAGGCCGCCAAAGGACTTCATGATGTCCAGGCCCGGGCGCATCCACAGGTGAAAGGTATTGCCCAGAATGATCTGCGCGCCCATTTCTTCCAGGCTGCGCGGCATCACGCCCTTGACGGTGCCATAGGTGCCCACAGGCATGAAGATGGGGGTCTGGACCTTGCCGTGGTTAAGCGTCAAGGTGCCACGGCGCGCGTGGCTGGTCGGGTCGGTCTTGAGAAGGTCAAACTGCAGCATAGCCGACTATTTTCCCAGATGCCGGAGCGAGCTGCCGCAATAGCCTGTTCTTGACCTAGATCGGCCTCCAGTCTTTGCTGGCTGCGCCTACACTGGTTTTGTTCAACAACAAGGAGAGCCAGATGGTCAAGATCATGATTGCAGTGGACGGGTCCGAGGCTTCGCTGGAAGGCGTGCGCCACGCCATCAGGCTTACACAGCAAGGGCTGAATGCTCACTTTGTGATTGCGCATGTGCAAAAAGAGGCCTCGCTGCTGGAGCTGGCCACCGTGGACTCGGACCTGATCGCCAATGCCAGCATCGATGCCGGTATGGATCTTGTGGCCCCGGCGCAGGAACTGCTCAATGCCGCGGGCGCTGCCTATGAGGTGGAAATCAGCCTGGGCGAGCCAGGCAACACGCTGATCGACATTGCCGAAAGCACAGGGTGTGAGCAGATCATCATCGGTGCCACGGGGCAGGGTGGCCTGACCAGCATTCTGATTGGCTCGGTCTCACGCGAAGTGGCGCGCCATAGCCGTCTTCCGGTGACGATCGTGAAGCTGCCTGAAGTGCCGGACGCGGAGGACTTGGTGCAAGAGGAGTCCTGATTTGATAGCTATAAGTGCTTGATATTCAAGGACTAGAGGCCTGTTTTGCTTCAAATCAGGCCGCGCGGCGCTGCTGGGCGGATTCGCGGCGCTGCCAGTGACTGCGGTTGGCTGATGGCTGCGCGCCAAACTTGCCGTGGGGCAGGCTCGCCAGCCGCATCAGCAGCCGGCGGCAATAGCCCTGCAGGCTCAGACATTTGTTGATTTCCTCTTCGGGCAGCGGTCCGGAGACGACAACCAGCCGGTCCGCCCCGTCCCAGTCTCCGGCCATACGCAGGCGTCGTTGCGCGCCCATGGCCCATGAATTGATGCGCGTAGGGTGGCCGTGCTGATGCACGCGCCCCGTGTCGCGGTCAAACGCAATGGCGACCAGCTCTGTCTTGAGGCGATACGGCCGCTCACCCGTGATGGCGTTGAGCGCATCGCGCATGTCGTACAAGTAGTAGTGCCCGGACCTGAGCTGATATCGCAGATGCTGTAAATCCATGAACCATGCCCTTTAAAGCGTGAGCCACGCAGGACTGCGTGCAGGGCATTGTCCACGAATCCGCCTGAAACAGGGTGCTTTTCTGGCTTACTCGCTCTGAGACTGATTCAGCACAAGCCTGAGCTTGCCCAATTGCTCATACAGATCGCGCGCGCTATCACCGCCCAGCGGCTCCAACAATTGCTCAAGCCACGACTCATGTGCCGCAGCCATGGCGCTGAATTGCTTTTTGCCCATCTTTGTCAACCGCACGATCATGGAGCGACGATCTTCCTCGTCGGCCACGCGTTCGACCAATCCCTCGGCCTCCAACTGGTCGGTCAACCCCGTCACATTGCCGCCAGTCACCATCAGATATTCGGACAGTGTCTTCATGCGCAGCCCTTTCGGAAAGCGGCTGAGCTGGGCCAGATAGTCAAAGCGCGGCAGCGTGGTGCCGAACTCGTTGCGCAAATGTCCGCGAATGACCTGCTCGATCTGCGTGCTGCAGGTCAGCAGCCGCAACCACAGGCGCACGGCTTGATGCTCGTCATGTGACAGACCCGCTTCACGACCAAGCGCTTCAGGTGCTGCGAGATAGGAGTCCAGATTGGATTTGGCCATGGCTCGAATGGTGCGTTGGAGTCCGCATCTCAGGTTCAGGGTTAGGCCCGATTTTAGTCAAAAATTCATGAATCAATAATTTAGACATAAAGTAATTTTCAACGAGCCATGAACGGATCTCAGTGATGAAAATTGTCTGCATAGGCGGTGGCCCCGCCGGTCTGTATTTCGCGCTGCTGATGAAGCAGATGAACCCTGCTCATGACATCCGTGTGATTGAGCGCAACAAGCCCTACGACACCTTTGGCTGGGGTGTGGTGTTCTCGGATGCCACCATGGACAACATGCGCCAGTGGGACCCGGTCACGGCGGCGGAAATTGAGCAGGCCTTCAACCACTGGGACGACATCGAGCTGCTGTTCAAAGGCCGCAAGATCCGCTCGGGCGGCCATGGCTTTGTCGGCATCGGGCGCAAGCACCTGCTCAACATCCTGCAAGCCCGCTGCGAAGCGCTGGGCGTGCAACTGGTGTTCGAAACCGATGTGAAGGACGACGAGGACTATGCCGACGCGGACCTGATCATTGCCTGCGACGGCGTCAACTCGGTCATCCGCAGCAAGTACCAGGACATCTTCAAACCCGACATCGTGGTGCGTCCCAACCGCTACATCTGGCTGGGCACGAACAAGGTGTACGAGGCCTTCACCTTCGACTTTGTGCGCACCGAGCACGGCTGGTTCCAGGCGCACATCTACAAGTTCGACGACCAGACCTCGACCTTCATCGTCGAAACCACCGAAGACACCTGGAAAGCCAGCGGCCTGGATAAGGCCGATCAGGCGCAATCCATCGCGTTCTGCGAAAAACTCTTTGCCGACAACCTGCAGGGCGACAAGCTGAGGACCAATGCCAGGCATCTGCGCGGCTCGGCCTGGATCAACTTCAACCGCGTGGTGTGCGAGCAATGGTGGCTGAAAAACCCGAAAGGCAGCCATGTGGTGCTGATGGGCGATGCGGTGCACACGGCGCACTTTGCCATCGGCTCGGGCACCAAGCTGGCGATTGAAGACGCGATCGAGCTGGCGCGGCAGTTCCAGATCGCGGGCGATACCAAAGAACATATTCCTGAAGTGCTGGCTGCCTACCAGGAAGTGCGCCGCGTGGAAACGCTGCGCATCCAGAACGCTGCGTGGAATGCGATGGAGTGGTTTGAGGTTTGTGGCGAGCGCTACTGCGACCAGCTCGAACCCGAGCAGTTCATGTATTCCATGCTCACACGCAGCCAGCGCATCAGCCACGAAAACCTGCGCCTGCGCGATGCGCAATGGCTGGGCGGTTACGAGAAATGGCTGGCCGAGAAAAATGGCGTTGCTGTGGACGGCAAGGCGCCGCCACCGATGTTCCTGCCTTACACGGTGCGCGGCCTTACGCTGAAAAACCGTATCGTGGTCTCGCCCATGGCGCAGTACTCTGCCGTCGATGGCGTGCCCGGCGATTACCACCTCATGCACCTGGGCGCGCGTGCCATGGGCGGCGCGGGTCTGGTGTTTGCCGAGATGGCCTGCGTCAGCCCGGAAGGCCGTATCACGCCCGGCTGCCCCGGCACCTACAACGAAGTGCAAAAGCAAGCCTGGAAGCGCATCTGCGATTGGATTCATCAATACACCGATGCCAAGTTCGCCATGCAGATCGGCCATGCTGGCGCCAAGGCATCGACCCGCCTGGCTTGGGACGGCACCGATCTGCCGCTGGAGCAAGGCAATTGGCCGATCATGGCTGCGTCCGAGCAGCAGTATCTGCAAGGTGTGAGCCAGACCGCCAAGGCTATGACGCGCGCTGACATGGACGAGGTCAAGCAGCAGTTTGTGCATGCCGCGCAAATGGCTGCCGAGATCGGCGTGGACTGGCTGGAGCTGCACTGCGCCCACGGTTACCTGCTGTCCGGCTTTATCTCACCGCTGACCAACCATCGCACCGATGAATACGGCGGCAGTCTGGAAAACCGCCTGCGCTATCCGCTGGAAGTGTTCCGTGCCATGCGCGCCGTCTGGCCGCAAGACAAACCCATGTCGGTGCGTATCTCGGCCACCGACTGGGTGCCCGGCGGCACGACGGCGGAAGACGCGGTGCAGATAGCGGCTGCCTTCAAGGCAGCGGGTGCGGATGTGATCGACGTGTCGTCCGGCCAGGTGAGCAAACAGGAAAAGCCGGTTTATGGCCGCATGTTCCAGACCCCGTTTGCCGACCGCGTGCGCCAGGAGGCGGGTATCGCCACCATCGCCGTGGGCGCCATCAGCGAGGCCGACCACGCCAACTCCATCATTGCCGCTGGCCGTGCCGACCTGTGCGCGGTGGCCAGGCCGCATCTGGCCAACCCCAATTGGACGCTGACCGAAGCTGCCAAGATTGGCTACACGCCCATCAGCTGGCCCAAGCAGTTGTACCAAGGCAAGCGCCAGATGGAGAGCCTTTTCGAGCGCGAGAAGGCTCAGCAAGCCGCAGCAGGTGGGCACTGATATGGCAAACGATCTGCAAGACCAGCACGCCTTGGTGACAGGCGCGGGGCAAGGCATTGGCGAGGCCATCGCACGCCAGCTTTTGGCGCACGGAGCCAAGGTGACCGTGCTGGGGCGTAGTGCAGAAAGCTTGAAAAAGCTGGTGGATGAAAACCCCGGTCAATGCCAGATGGTGCTGGCCGATGTGGCGCAGGAGTCCGAGGTCGTTGCCGCGTTCGCCAAGGCGGCGTACTGGAATGGTGCTATCGATATTTTGGTGAACAACGCGGGCCAGGCCAGCAGTTCACCGTTCATGCGCATGGATGCCGTGCACTGGCAAAACATGCTGGACGTGAACCTGACGGGCACCATGCTTTGCACGCAGCAGGTGCTTCCCGGCATGGTGCAGGCCGGTTATGGGCGCATCGTCAACGTGGCCAGCACAGCGGGTTTGACGGGCTACGCCTATGTCGCAGCCTATGTGGCGGCCAAGCATGGCGTGGTGGGGCTGACGCGCGCACTGGCGCTGGAATTTGCGCAAAAAGGCATCACGATCAATGCCGTCTGTCCCGGCTATACCGAAACTGAAATCATGAAAACCAGCATACAGCGCGTGGTCGAGAAAACGGGCCGCACCCCCGAGCAAGCCATGGCCGAGTTTGTCAAAGGCAACCCGCAAGGGCGGCTGGTGCAGCCGCAGGAAGTGGCCGATGCCGTGCTGTGGCTATGCGGCAAAGGTGCAGGCGCTATCACTGGGCAGGCCATCGCTGTTGCGGGCGGCGAAGTGATGTAAAGACAAGGAAACCCATGAGCACGTACAACATTGATCCAGCGCTGGTCGCTGGCAACCACCAGTATCTGGCCGGCTATGAGGCCAAGCATTTTCTGTGGCAGGTGGCCGATGGCGTGGCAACCATCACGCTGAACCGGCCAGAGCGCAAAAACCCGCTGACTTTTGACTCCTATGCCGAGCTGCGTGATCTGTTTCACAACCTCAAGTGGGCGCAGGATGTGAAAGCCGTGGTCATCGTGGGTGATGGCGGCAACTTCTGCTCTGGCGGTGATGTGCATGAAATCATCGGACCGCTGGTCGCCTTGAAGACACCGGAGCTGTTGATGTTCACCCGCATGACGGGCGAGCTGGTCAAGATGATGCGAGCCTGCCCGCAGCCCATCATCGCGGCCGTCGATGGCGTGTGTGCTGGCGCTGGTGCCATCATGGCCATGGCTTCCGACATGCGCCTGGGCACGGCGCGCAGCAAAACGGCTTTCCTGTTCAACCGCGTGGGGCTGGCGGGCTGCGATATGGGTGCCTGTGCTTTTCTGCCACGCATCATTGGCCAGGGCCGCGCGAGCGAGCTGCTCTACACCGGGCGCAGCCTGGGCGGCGAAGAGGGCGAACGCTGGGGCTTTTTCAACCGCCTGTGCGAGCCTGATGCCGTGCTGGCCGAAGCGCAGAAACTGGCAGCCGATCTGGTTGCAGGGCCGACTTTCGCCAACGGCATCACCAAGACCATGCTGCATCAGGAATGGGCGATGACGATTGAGCAAGCTATTGAAGCCGAGGCGCAGGCGCAGGCCATCTGCATGCTGACCGAGGATTTCTCGCGCGCCTATCACGCCTTTGTGGCCAAGCAAAAACCGAAGTTTGAGGGGAACTGAAATGGCGGATAAAAGCTATCTGAAGTGGCCGTTTTTTGAGCCTCGTCATGCCGAGCTGGCAACCCGGCTGGACGCGTGGGCCGCGCAGCATGTGGCCCATGTGCACAGCGATGACAACGATGCAGACTGCCGCCAGCTGGTCAAGGCGCTGGGTGCTGAAGGCTGGTTGCGCCATGCGGTGGCTGGAACAGAAAACGGAGGCGCTGGCGCGCAGATCGATACCCGATCCATCTGCCTGATTCGCGAGACTTTGGCGCGCCATAACGGGCTGGCGGATTTTGCATTTGCCATGCAGGGCCTGGGCTCTGGCGCGATCTCCATCGATGGCTCTGCGGAGCAGAAAAAGCGCTATCTCACGCGTGTTGCCAGCGGTGAAGCGATCTCGGCCTTTGCGCTGTCCGAGCCTGAGGCTGGATCGGACGTGGCGGCCATGGCTTGCGAAGCCAGGCTCGATGGCGATCACTACGTCATCAATGGCGAGAAGACCTGGATTTCCAACGGTGGCATTGCCGACTTTTACGTGGTCTTTGTACGCACGGGCGAAGCTGCTGGGTCGCGCGGCATCTCGGCCTTGATTGTGGAAGCAGGGACGCCGGGTTTTGAGATTGCCGAGCGCATCAATGTCATTGCGCCGCACCCGTTGGCGCGTCTCAAATTCACCAACTGCCGTGTGCCCGTGAGCCAGCGTGTGGGCGCAGCGGGCGAGGGCTTCAAGGTGGCGATGCGCACGCTGGATGTGTTTCGCACTTCGGTAGCGGCTGCCGCGCTGGGCTTTGCGCGCCGGGCCATGGATGAGGCCTTGCACCGCGCCACCACACGCAAGATGTTCAACGGCGTGCTGGCGGACTTTCAGCTCACGCAGGCCAAGCTGGCGCAGATGGCGACCATGATCGACAGCGCCGCGCTGCTGACCTACCGCGCCGCATGGCAGCGTGACCAGGGCGAGAACGTGACGCGTGAAGCGGCCATGGCCAAGATGACGGCGACCGAAAACGCGCAGCAGGTGATTGATGCGGCGGTGCAGATGTGGGGCGGCCTGGGGGTGGTCAGCGAGCAGCCCGTGGAGCGCCTGTACCGCGAGATTCGCGCACTGCGCATCTATGAGGGTGCGACCGAGGTGCAGCAACTCATCATCGGGCGCGACCTTATCAAAAATCATAGCTGACAGCCTATATCGATCAAGGACTGGTAACTGTATTTGCTTGAAAGGTTGGATCCATGTCGAACACTGTTGCATACAGCGCGCATACCGATACCTTTGCTGCCGACAATCTGCCGCCGCCCGAGCTTCAGCCCGAGTTTGTGTTTGAGCTGCCCGAGCTGCAATTCCCGGAGCGTCTGAACTGCGCCGTCGAGCTGCTGGACCGGCATGTGGAGCAGGGCCGTGGCGACAGGCTTTGCATTCAGGCCGAGGGTGTGCGCTGGACCTATGCCGATCTGCAGCGTCAGGCCAACCGCATTGCCAATGTGCTCACGCAGGAGATGGGCCTGGTGCCGGGCAACCGTGTGCTGCTGTGTGCGCCCAACAACCCGATGATGGTGGCCAGCTGGTTTGGCGTCATCAAGGCTGGCGGCATTGCCGTGGCCGCCATGCCGCTGCTGCGCGCCAAGGAGCTGGGCACCATCATCGAGATTGCACAGGTCAGCCATGCGCTGTGCGATGCCGCGCTGCGCGTTGAAGTGCAGGGCGCGCAGCAAAAAGCTAGTACCTTGAAGGCGGTGCGCTATTTCAACAGCAGCGACGGTGACAGTGAAGCCCTGGAGCCGCTGATGGAGCAGGCCGGTGATGCTTTCTATGCCGTGGAAACCGCCGCGACCGACACCTGCTTGCTGGGCTTTACCTCGGGCACTACCGGTGTGCCCAAAGCCACCATGCACTTTCACCGCGATGTGATGGCTGTGTGCGCCTGCTGGCCGCAATCCATGTTGCGTGCCAATGCCGATGATGTGTTTATTGGCAGCCCGCCCATGGCGTTTACTTTTGGGCTGGGTGGGCAGGTGCTGTTTCCCATGTCGATAGGGGCGTCCATGGCCTTGCTGGAAAAAGCCAGCCCGCCCCTGCTGCTTGATGGCATTGAAAAATTTGGGGCAACCGTGGTGTTTACCGCGCCGACTTCTTACCGTGTGATGGCGCAGCAAGGTGATCGCATTCGCAAGACCCGACTGCGCAAATGCGTCTCGGCCGGTGAGGCTTTGAATGCATCGACGCGGGCGCTGTGGAAGGACGCCACAGGCATCGAAATCATTGACGGCATTGGCTCCACCGAGATGCTGCATATCTTTATCTCGCACCGCGAAGACGAAGCGCGGCCCGGTGCGACGGGCAAGGCTGTGCCCGGCTACCACGCCAAGGTGGTGGACGACGATGGCCATGAAGTGCCCGTGGGCACGGTGGGCAAGCTGGCCGTGAAAGGACCCACGGGCTGCCGCTATCTGAACGACAGCCGCCAGACCAAATATGTGAGCCGGGGCTGGAACCTGACGGGCGACGCCTATCTGATGGATGCTGATGGCTATTTTGTCTATCAGGCGCGCACCGACGACATGATCATCTCGGCGGGCTACAACATCGCCGCCCCCGAGGTGGAAGAAGCGCTGATGGCCCATGCCGCCGTGGCCGAGTGCGCCGTGATCGGCGTGGCCGACAGCGAGCGCGGTCAGATCGTCAAAGCCTTTGTGGTGCTGCGCACCGGCCATGCGGTGGGCGATGACATGGCCAAGGAGCTGCAGGATTTTGTGAAGAACACAGTGGCACCGTACAAGTACCCGCGCGCGGTGCAGTTTGTCGAGCAACTGCCACGCACGGCCACGGGCAAGTTGCAGCGCTTCCGCTTGCATGAACAGTGATTGCTATTTTTTGAATAGCTGTCAGCCTATATGTTTCAATGACAATGAGGCGATTTGACTCAAAAATGGATGTGAGCATGCATAACCCAAGCTCCACGGGCAAACGCTTTGTGACCCAGGTGCCAATCCGCTTTGCGCACTGCGACCCGGCGGGAATCATCTTCTTTCCGCAGTATCTGGTGCTGTTCAACGCACTGGTGGAGGACTGGTTCAACCAGGCGCTGAATCTGTCCTATGCCGATATGGTGCAACAGGATCAGGTCGGCCTGCCGATTGTCCATCTGGAATGCGACTTCAAGGCCATCACGCGCATGGGCGAGGTGGTGGACTTCGGCCTGTCCGTGGCCAAGCTCGGCAATCGCTCGCTGACATTGAACGTGGACTGCACCGGCCCTGACGGCCAGCTGCGCGTGGCGGCGCAGAAGGTGCTGGTCTTTACCAGTTTGCAGACCCATCAGGCCATCAGCGCGCCTGAGCCGATTCGCTCTGCCATAGAGCACTGGATGAACTAAAAGGAGCAAGCAATGCAAGTACTGCTGCCGCCGGGCTGGCCCCGGCCCAAGGGCTATGCCAATGGCGTGTCTGTGAAGGGGCGCCAGATCCATGTGGCGGGCATGATCGGCTGGGACGGTCAGGGAGTGTTCCACACCGACGATCTGGCCGCTCAGGTGCGTCAGGCCCTGCAGAACATTGTGGAGGTGCTGGCCGCAGGCGATGCCAGGCCCGAGCACATTGTGCGCATGACCTGGTACATCACCGACAAAAAGGAGTACCTGGCGCAGCAGGCCGAGATCGGCAAGGCCTACCGCGAGCTGATCGGCTCCTTCAGCGTGGCCATGACCGCGGTGCAGGTCGCCGCGCTGATTGAAGACCGCGCGAAGGTGGAGATTGAAGTGACGGCGGTGGTGCCGGAGTAACGCAAGCCTCAGTGGGCGACCCATGAAGAAAGGGCTGGATGGAACCAAGGCCATCAAGCCCTTTTTCATGAGGCGCAAGCCGCTTTGTTGAAAACCGGCGCGGCCCAAACCAGAGACCGCGAGGATGCGTCTCAGGGGGCTAAAAGTCCAGCAGGCTGAGGCCCACGCTGAGTACCGTGCGCTTGTTGTTGTAGTCGACCAGACTGTCGCCATAGCCGCTGAACAGCTGCACATGCATGCGCAGATTGCTTTTGCCGCCGTTCCAGCCTTCGCCCAGCGTGCGTAGCCATTCGATGCGGCCGGAGCCACGGCCTTGGCCAATGGAGCCCCGGGCCGTCAGTGCCAGCGTGTTCTTGTCGTTCACATTCCAGCCCAGCCGGATTTCGCCGCGTCCAATGTAGTTCTGGATGTGGGGGTTGTCGTCGTTCAGCGTGCTTTCGTTGATGCGCTTCCAGGCCTTCAGATGCAACTGCCAGCGGTTGCCCAGCTCGGCACCGGTCATCAGATACCAGCGGTTCCAGCTGCGCGACAGTGGCTCGCTCTGTCCGTTGGATTGGTGCGCCAGCCCGATGCCCGAATAGCGCCAGCGCCACCCAAACGGTAGCTGGGCATCGGTGGGGTAGACATAGAAGACCTCGGGCTCATGGTCCGTGGTGCGGAAGGGGCGTGAAATCTCGCTGTTAAACAGTTGCCAGTACGACTGCTGGGTGTAACCGAACCACAGGGAGTCCTTGCCTTCGGAGGTTGGCCCCGTCAGCAGCCCCGACGCAATCTTGGTGCGTGCTGATAGCTGCAGCCGCATCTCGTGCTTCTGATAGGGCTGCTGCGTGGCATAGCCGCGTGTGGGCGAGTAGGGCTGCTGGTTGACCTCGTCGCCCATGACGACGGAGACCGTCATGGGCCGGTAGCCGCGGAAGTTGAAAGTGCCGCAGTTGCTGCCTTCCTCCAGCTCGTAAAAACGCGAGATTTCACTGTAGCGCGGGTCGCGGCAGCCGCCGTTGGTGGGCACCAGTGGTGTGGTCAGGCCCTGTGCGCTGTTGTCGGCCGCGGTGGCTGCGGCGCTTGCGTCGGCGTCCTGTGCAGTGGCGCTGGCTGCGGGGGCCGACCAGCCGGTAGCTGGGGGGGCGACCTCGGGCTGCTTGTGCTGTGACCAGGTATCGAAGCAAGCCAGGCGGCTGTTGTTATCGGTGATGGCGGCGCACTGGCGCCAGCCATCGGCGGGAGGGGCTGCCGTCGGCTCTGCCGCCATGGCTGGCGTCATAAAGCTGAGGCTGCCCAGCGCCGCGGCCAGTGGCAGTGGGCGAAGCAGTGTTCGGGTCAAAGTGGCGGACATGGGGTCTCTTGAGCGGTGTTGTCGGTGGATGCGCGGGGCTCAGGGCTGTTTGCGCATCACAAAATCTTGCGGGGTGGCGTCTTCGGAAGTCTGGAAGCTGCCGCGAATTTCACGGCCACAGCTGTCGGCTGCGACTTCGCCCAGCCAGGTGCCGGTGATGCGCTGGCCGTCCGAGCTTTCTTCCAGTGTGATCGCGCCCTGGTTCAGATCGCCCACCATGGGGTAGCCAGTGTCGCCACGACGGATCGTGCCTTTGACATTGCCCTTCCATTCAGGGTGCGGGCCCAGAGCGATGTGCGCAGTTTGCGCATCGCCGCTGACCGAGGCTGTCCACTCACCCTGCAACTGCTTGTCAGTCATTTCCCAGTTCGAAGGGCAGGTGAGGTCGGTTTTAGAGCTGTTTTGCGCCCATGTCTGCATGGAAATTGCGCATGTAGCTATCAAAATAATAGTATTTGAAACGATTGTGAGTTTCATGATTGCGGCCTAGCTGGTTTTGCCAGCGTCGGTTTGTGTCTTGCGTGCGGCAAATTCCTCGCGCAGCTTTCGCAGTTTTTCGCGCGGGTCTTCCTTGGCGGTGGCTGCGTCGAGGTTCATCTCCTTGATGAAGCGACTGGGCTGGCAGGCGACCATCTCGCGGCCCTTCTTGCGGCGCTTGGTCCAGCTGACGGCCAGCGTGCGCTGGGCGCGGGTAATGCCCACGTACATCAGACGGCGCTCTTCCTGCAGGCGGGATGCGGTTTCGTCACTGACTTTTTGCTGGCGGCCATCGTCGTCGTCGAGCTTGAAAGGCAGCATGCCTTCGGTCACACCCACCAGCATCACATGCGGCCATTCCAGACCCTTGGAGGCGTGCAGGGTGGACAGCACCACCATGTCCTGCTCTTTTTCGCGCTCGCTGATGGTGGAGAGCAGCGCAATGTTCTGCGAGACTTCGAGCAGGCTTTTCACCTCGGTCTGCGTGGTGGTGCCGGCCGCGTCTTCGATCTGCCCTCCGGCGCGCTGGGTCATCCAGTCGCAGAACTCCAGCACATTGCTCCAGCGCGCGGCGGCAACGGACTCGCTGTCCTCGCTGTCGTACAGATACTGCTCGTAGCCAATCTCCTTGAGCCAGTCCATCAGGAAGGTGCGCGAGGCTTCGGCCCCCAGCGTGTGGCGGGCGCGGTATTCCAGGTCGTTGATATAGCGGCCAAACTCCAGCAGGCTCTCATAGGCCTTGCGGGGCAGGGCTTCTTCAAGCATGGCGTTGAACAGCGCGCCGAACATGGACTGCTTGTGCGCGCCCGAGAACTCGCCCAGGCGGCCCAGCGTGGTGTGGCCTATGCCGCGCTTGGGCGTGCCGATGGCGCGCAAAAAGGCCGGGTCGTCGTCGTTATTGATCCACAGGCGAAACCAGGCGCACAGGTCCTTGATTTCCGCACGGTCAAAGAACGAAGTACCGCCCGAGACCTTGTAAGGAATATTGAGCTTGCGCAGCGCCTTCTCAAACGGCTTGGCCTGGTGGTTGGCGCGGTACAGAATCGCCATGTCCTTCCATGCGGGCTGCGGGTTCATGCTGGCGCGCAGGCTCTGGATGCGTGCGGCGGCGCGCTCGGCCTCGTGCTCCTCGGTGTCGCAATCGACAATGCGCACCGGTTCGCCCTCGCCCAGCTCCGAAAACAGCGTTTTGGGAAACAGCTTGGGGTTGGGGCCGATCACATTGTTGGCGGCGCGCAAGATGGCGCTGGTTGAGCGGTAGTTCTGCTCCAGCTTGATGATCTTGAGCTGCGGAAAATCAATCGGCAGCTTCTTGAGGTTGTCCAGCGTCGCGCCGCGCCAGCCGTAGATCGACTGGTCATCGTCGCCCACGGCGGTGAAGTGGGCGCGCTCGCCCACCAGCATCTTCAGCAGCTCGTACTGCGTGGCATTCGTGTCCTGGTATTCGTCCACCAGCACATGGCCCAGCAGGCGCTGCCATTTCTCGCGTACTTCGGGGTGGCCTTTGAGCAAGCGCATGGGCATGCCGATCAGGTCGTCAAAGTCCACGCTCTGGTAGGCGGTCAGGCGTTCCTCATAGCGCTGCATGATGAGGGCGATGCTGCGCTCGTTGTCGTCCTGCGCCATGGCCAGGGCCTTGCGGCTGTCCCAGCCATTGTTCTTCCAGCCGCTGATGGTCCACTGCCATTGGCGCGCCGTCGCCACATCGGTGGTGCCGCCCGCGCAGTCCTTGAGGATGCCGGTGACATCGTCCTGGTCGAGAATGCTGAACTGGGGCTTCAAACCGAGCGCATGGCCGTCCTCGCGCACCATGCGCACGCCCAGCGAGTGAAACGTGCAGATCAGTACCTCCTTGGCCTGGCGGCCGATCAGCCCGGCGGCACGCTCGCGCATTTCGGCGGCGGCCTTGTTGGTAAAGGTAATGGCCGCAATACGGCGCGGTGCCATGCCTGTTTCAATGAGGCGGGCGATCTTGTGCGTGATCACCCGGGTCTTGCCGGATCCTGCACCAGCCAGCACGAGACAAGGGCCTTCGGTGTAGTGCACAGCCTGAAGCTGAGCGAGATTGAGACCTGCAGACATGAAACCGTTTGACCCTTCATCCTAGAAACAAGACCTAGCAGGATACCGCTTTGCCATGTAAAGACCTGAGGCTGACTGTCACAACTGACAAATTGAAGGGGTGGAGTGAGGCATACGCCTACATATCTGATCACCGTCGCATTTGATAATTGTTGTAATCAGGTGTGAACTTCAGTGTCAAATATTGTTGAATCTGATGCGAGGTTCTTTGAACACGAAGGTCTTATTGCTATTGTTCCGGCATTGCGATTTATTACAGCTATGAAGTAAAAGATGGGGTGGTTTGCATGGCGAAAACCATTGGGGAGGTTAGCTGGGCGGCGGAGCTTTGGACGCCGGCAGTACAACAGCGCTTTGAGGCGCTGTTTGCCGTGGCGTCGCGCAAGTCGCTTTCCGGCTGGCGTCTGGTGCCGCGCGAGGCTGCCGAAGTGCTGGTGCTCGACGGCACCGTGCCGGCGCTGGCCCAGGAAGTCAAAAACTCCCCCTGCGTGGTCTATGTGGGCGGAGAAGCCTCGGCTCAGCCGCTGGGCCGCTCCTCGCAGGGCTGGGCCGCGCACCTGGATGTGGAATTCACGCTGTCCGACCTGATCGACATGCTGGACCGCGCCGCCGTCTTTCTGATGGATTGGAAGGCGCGCCAGAAGGCCAGCGTGACGTTGACTCTGCAGCGTGCGCTGGAGGATTTGAAGGAGCAGGGGCTGGACTGCCCGCACCGATTCCAGATCAAGTCCTGGGTGGCGTTGCCCGGAGCGGCCAATACGGCGCAGAACATGCGCGCACTGGCCCTGCTCTCGCGCGGCCCGATTGCGGTGCAGTCGCTCAGCGAGCATTCGGGCGCGGAGCTGGCCGAGCTGATCTCCCTGTTGTCTTTGCCGCAGGTTCAGGCAGTATTGCGCTGCAGTTTGAAGACTGCGGAGGCCACCAAGCCGCAGCCGACCACCCCTACAACACAGCCAGCCGCATCGGTCACCCGCCAGTGGGTGAAGAAGCTGACCGGCTGGATTACGCGCGGAGGGCGCACATGACATCTTCGATCCCCATGCAGCCCGGGCAGGGCCTGCTGCGGGTCAGCCTGTTGGGCCCCATGGGCATAGGCAAGACCACGGCGCTGCGCAGCCTGTGCGGGCAGCTCATGTCGGGCAGCGACGTCCCGAATCTGGACAAAGCCGCGCACTCCAAGGAGTTCACCACCGTGGGCGCGGAATTTGGTGAGATCGACCTGGGCTCGGGCGAGCGCCTGCAGCTCGTCGGCAGCCCCGGGCAGGACCGTTTCGACTTTGTGCGCCGCTGGGTGCTCTCCGCCTCGGTGGGGGCGCTGCTGATGGTGGACGTCAACGACAGCGATGCGGTGGACTACGCCAGCGAGATGCTGACCGGCGTGGGCCAGCTCGAAACCGAGCCGCTTCTCATCATCCTCAGCTGCCGCCCCGCCAGTGGCGAGCAGCTCGAAGCTTTCAGCACGGCGCTGATGAGCCGTGGGCATGCCATCGTGCCCATTGTTCAGGCCGATCCGCGTGACCGCCAGCAGATGCTCGATGCCCTGGGCGTGCTGGCATCGCTGCTGTCCTTGCAAAGTCAGAATCTATGAAGACCCATACCCCCCTCGTCATTCCGGCCGACGTCGTGCAGGCCGGACAGAGCATTCTCCAGCGCATCGTTGCACCCGTGGACGGTGTGCATATCGCGCTGCTGTGCACGCCCGATGGTTTCGAGATCACGGCGCTGCGCATTCGCAGTGAGCTGCCGACCGAGCGACTGTCTGCCATGGCGGGCTCGCTCATGGCCATGGCCAAGGCGGTGGCCAATGAAATCGGTCACAAGGATTGCAAGCGCCTGACCTTCGAGACGGAGTCGGGCACGGTGGTTTTTCAGGCGGTGGGCGGCAGCTTCCCTGCGGTTCTCTGCCTGGTCGTGGATCAGAACGCCCTGCTGGGCCGCGCACTCTGGGCGGCTGGCGAGGTTGCTACCGGATTCCTGCCCTGAGAAAGCTGGGGTCTGGTCGTTCTGTGTCTGAAAGTGTGCGCCCTCGGTCGCACGGGTTCCTGGTGTCGCATTTTTCAAAGGTGAATATATGGCCTCTATTCAAGACTCTCTGAATGCTTTGATGACAGTGGATGGTGCAGTCTGTGCAGCTCTGGTGGACAGCACCAGCGGCATGCTCATGGGCAGCGTAGGAAGCGGTGTGGACATGGAGCTCGCCGCCGCCGGCAACACAGAAGTGGTGCGCGCCAAGCTCAAGACCATGCGCATGCTGAACCTCAACGATCAGATCGACGACATCCTGATCACGCTGGGCAAGCAATACCACATCATCCGCCCCGTGGTGGCCAATGAAGGCGTGTTCTTCTACCTGGTGCTGGACAAGAGCCGTGGCAACCTGGCCCTGGCCCGCCGCAAGACCGCCGATGTGGAAAAGGATCTCAAGATTTGAGGATGCTGCACTGCGAAAGCCATGAAGCCTGCCCTGTGCAGGCTTTGTTGTTTTGGCGGCCCTCGCAGAGCGAGAAGGGCGTGTGCAAATAATTTCAGGTGAGGGCGCTCGCCCAAATCGCGACCGAGCATTCACAATTTGCGCGTGCTGTCCGTACTACTCATCACCTTTCCCTTCTTCGCACTCGTGGCCTGCGGCTTTGTCGCCACCTGGCGCGGCGTGCTGCCGCAGGCGGCCATTCCGGGGCTCAACGCCTTTGTGCTGTACTTTTCGCTGCCCTGCATGCTCTACCGCTTTGGCGCGCAGACGCCAATTGCGCAACTGCTGGACGCCAACGTCATCCTGATCTACCTGCTATGCGCCGCCGTCATGGTGGGCGTGACCGTAGCCCTGACCCGCAGGCGCGTAGGCTGGAACGACGCCGCCTTTGGCGCGCTGGTCGCAGCCTTCCCCAACACCGGCTTCATGGGTGTGCCCATGCTCGTAGCACTGCTGGGCGCGCAAAGCGCCGGGCCGGTGATTTTGAGCATGGCCATCGACATGATCATCACCACCTCGGTCTGCATCGCGCTGTCGCGGCTCGATCTGGCGGGCGGGCAAGGGGTGTGGCCCGCAGTGCGCAACTCGCTCAAAGGCATGCTCTCCAATCCCATGCCTTGGTCGATTGCGCTGGGCGGGCTGGCGTCCGCCATGGGCTGGGTACTGCCCGGCCCGGTTGATAAAACCGTGGCCATGCTGGCTGGTGCCGCATCGCCCGTGGCCCTGTTCACCATAGGCGCAGTGCTGGCGCGCTCTCAGATGAATAGCAGTGAGCGCATATCCGCTGCGGACTATGTGCCCATTGCACTGGCAAAACTCACCATCCACCCCCTGCTGGTCTGGGGCGTGGGGCTGGCCGCCATCGCTCTGGGCATGCCGCTGCAGCGTGAAACCCTGGTCGTATTGGTGCTGCTAGCGGCCCTGCCATCGGCCAGCAATGTATCGCTGCTGACCGAGCGCTACGGCGCACATAGTGGCCGCATTGCCAGAATTATTCTGGTGTCTACGGCGCTGGCGTTTCTGACCTTCTCATGGGTTGTGGCGCTGCTGACATAAGCTATCAAAAACAAAGCGGATTGAGCTCGTAAGCCAAGTTCAAGCCACCGTTTTGATTGATATTTACTGAGCCGTGAGTACGCCTTAATTGACAAATGGCCCACAAGAGACATTTATGAACAGGCATAAAACGAATTTCCCCTGAAAGCCAAGTATCTAAACCGTGGGATTCCTCCGCACTTGGCTGTGCCAGCGTGTAAAAAAGCATCGTATGAGGGTGTGCAGAATTTTGTGTAAACGGACAATCCACCGCAGGCGCAAGTCTGCATGTCCGTAAGCACAATGACAACCAAGAAACACGAAGTCCCTGAAGAACTGCTGGCGAAACTGCTGGCTGAT
>NZ_KZ984469.1 GCF_003569915.1 Comamonas testosteroni
ATCAGCCAGCAGTTTCGCCAGCAGTTCTTCAGGGACTTCGTGTTTCTTGGTTGTCATTGTGCTTACGGACATGCAGACTTGCGCCTGCGGTGGATTGTCCGTTTACACAAAATTCTGCACACCCTCTGATCTTGCGCATACTGATCCCGTCTACACAAGCCGCTATGAGCATCGGTGCAAGCAGAACGAACCAGCTCAACATGATCATCAAACGGATGCTCATTATGAATAGCAAAGCACCCCACCCCCCCATCATCTTGTTGGCGAACGTCATGGCAATTTGTGTTCCCCAGGACTTGTAAACAAAGTTCTCTTTTCCAGCCTCCACCATGTCGATTTCGCCGCTTCTGAAAATGTTTGCTGTGAACTGGACTGGCGCGAGTTTGAATAGATCCACGGACTTCCCGACAATCCTCCCACCCCACGTCTTGCCCAATGTGTTCATCGTCACTTGGACCTCTGACCGGACATACGAATTCATCTCTTGAGGCGTGCGTAGTAGTGGCCCCAGAAAGAACATGAGCGCAATCAGAAAGAACCAAAACCGGACATGCATTGCGTTCATATCTTGCCCACCACTCTTCCTATCATTTCATTCTCTGCACCGAAGCAAAGAAGGCGGATAGCAAGACCTAACTTCTCGTGCTCGCTGCCATCGACGTGGTGTTTGACTACCTGAAATTCGCCATGCTTTGCTGATTTCATCCAGTTCGAGAACGAGATCAATGTACTGTCCCATTGGTTCAAGCCCTCTGCATCCTCAAAGGCAACACTCCAGTCGTAAAGGTTGGACGCCTCCATCACCAGGGTGAGCACCATCAAGTCGGAAACGTCCACGTTCTCGACCGCTTTGGCTTCGGCCAGCTCCTCTCCCGCAATCACGGCCTGCTCAAGAGCGCGCCCAAGCAGCGCTTTGCCATCAATAGCTAAGTCGAAACCTATGTGCTTGGCGAGAACCTTCACCATCCGTCCAAACTGGGGAAATCCAGACATGTAGCTACGCACCTTTACGCCGTCTTCACAGGTCCGTAGATATGCGGTTAACGTCAGGTTTTTACGCAATCGCTGCTGAGTTTGGTGCCTCACTGGCACTTTGAAATCCAAAACATCGCCCATCACATCATCACCACAGGGATACGCCCCTTATACGTTTGAGATCGATTAACGCTGGCCACGTAATGCAAATCCTCTAAGTTTTTCAAAACGTCTGTTGAGATCAGAGCTACTTCTTCATCGGAAACGGTGGAAGTCCGGTTTGAGGAAAACTCCAAGCCGCCATCATCTGTTTTCCCACCGCTTGCCTTACCTTCAGACTTCGTTTTGACACTCGTTGTCGAAAACTGCTCAGAAATCATTTCAAGCGTTTCAGGGTCTTGGATAGCACCACAAATCAGATTGTTCATGTTGCCCATGAAACGACGGGCGCTGGCTGTGTCATTGCCGAATGCAACAACCAAATCACTGAACGTTTGACCCATCGCCCAAAGGTGTACGCCGGCACCTCGCCCTTTGTTGGCTTGCTGCACCAGTGGTTCACACATGGCGTCACCCCACTCATCCACAAAGATGTGTATGCGTCGATCAGATGCCTTTTCACCTGGCTCCAACTCAAGACCATGGTTGTAGATCTCAGCTGATACCGCAGCAGTCTCTGCAATGAGCATCGCAGACACTGCTTTCCCAATAGTCACGTCAGCCAGGGCGTCAGTACCGACATAAAGCACATGACGACCATCAACGATTCGCTTGCCGTCCATGATCGGTCGTGGATCATCCACATCGTCATAGTCTGGTGATAGAAGACCTTTTAAGTCGTCGGTCGTTAGTTTGATAAGCAAGGGCAGGATGGAGTTAATCATCTTGCCGAACCACTCTTGCGATGAGTCCAGAATGTTCACCACCCCACTCAGATCGTCATGCTTATCTTCAACATCGGTTTTGAAGACCTGAACCATGCCTGTGAGTTCGGGGATTGAGGTTTGCGTGACAAGCTTGTTCTTGTTCTTACCCGCATCAGCCATGGCCTTGTTCTGCTCTTCGCGGCAGCGGTCCAACAAGTCTGGTCGAACTTCGGAGAAGTATTTACGCATCATCCGAAGGGCAAGCCCTTCCACGTTGGTGCGCGACTCCATGCAACGCTTGAGCTTCAACAGTGAAGCGCGCTCACCAACGTACTTCAAACCATTGGTAATACGGTGAACCGCCGACCAGCAAAACGCTGCAAAGGAGTCGTCTTCTCCTGCTCCCAAAACCAAACCAAGTCGTGAAGCAACTTGCGACGTTCGATCCCAGTTTTTCAACAAATCTAGGCGCACGCTCTCGCTTGCAAACGCAGGGTGCAGCATGAGGAACTTACCTGGATCTCCAGCGTGTTCGCACGCTCCCTGTGCTATCTCACGCAGATCTTTGTCACCCTTGGGGTCGAGGATGATCACCGTATCACCACGGGCAACAAGTTGCGTAATGATCAGTCTGGCAAGCACGGTCTTGATTGCGCCAGTAGTCGCAATAATTGCGCAGTGTCCTTTGAAAGCTGCTAAAGGGATCAGAACATCGCTTTCTTTTCCGTTCAGTCCGTGAATCCATGGAATGCCACGAGCCTGGTACGGATCAACTGGCGCTTTGACCATCTTGAGCCACCAGGGTGGGGGGTAGATCTCTTCTGGTGTTCTTTTCCGTAATTCGTGCGCAATTGCCGTGTGATTCGGATTCCAGCGCCAGCCACGACCAAGCCACAAGTTATCTCCCATCTTTGGCAAAGCTCCCAGTAGGGACCTCGCGTTCAGTAGTTCAACTTTTGTGCCCGATAAACGCAGCTTCCTATCAAGGTTTCCCTTGCCTTGGATGCCGCGATATACAGCCATGCTCCCGCATACGCCACACAAGCCAATAGCAGCCCCCCAGCCTATCGATAGTCCAGCGGAAAGGCCCATCCCCCACAATGAAGCAAAAGCCCAAGCTCCGGCGCTACGCAGCTCATAGTTTGGACGGATGATCGTTTGAAAATCTTCAGTAAGCATCTTTGTCTCGCTTAGAAAGGTAACTTTGCTTTTTTGGCAAAGCCACGACTCAACGTCACATATGCCGCCTTAGTCGCGCCACCGTTCGTAACGCTCAACTGGTGAACCATGGCCCGTGGCTTGCCTGGTTCTGGATGTAGCCATCCATGCTTTTGCAAATTAGAGAGCAGATCTGTAGGGCTGGTGATGGCCTGAGCGACGGCTTCATATGGGATACCGATGTACTCTTTATTTGTAGTGATCAGCATGATTGCGAACTCAGGCTTTTGCAGCTCTTTGACAACCCGAGCAAGCATGATTGAGAAGGCCTTACCCAGTTGCTTTTCAATCTCAGTCGGAACAACGTACTCCCCATCCTTAATTTCTGCTTTAGTGTTTGGCAAGGAAGCAGGCGCAGGTTTCGGGTGAATGGCTGACTCAGATGGTGATGCTTTAGCTGTTGATGAAGCATCAGTAGTCCCGCCAACTTGGCCCAACTGTTTCTCTTCAGACCCCTTATCTTGTGATTGAACCGTGAGGGATTTAGACGCCTCTTCAGCCAAAGGATCAAACTTAGAAGGGGCTGCTGCAGGAGGAATCGCAGACGCTAAACCCAAAGTTGCAGCGAGAGGGTCCGCTGCTGGAGGGGGCGCTTCTGGAATTACGCGCTCAGGCTTCTCTTCTTTATGCGCTGTGCTTGCGGGCTTTGTCTCTGTTCCAGGTGCCGGTGTAGGCGCAGGTGTCGAGCGCTTCGCATTCTTCGTTTGAAGATCTACCTCAACCAACGGATCTGTTTTCGCAACTTCCGATGCAATAACTGGCTTCAGGTAATCGCTTGGCACATAGCCTTCCACGCAAGAATCGGGCTTTATCAATTTCACTGCCATATGCAGCTCGCCGTCTGCATCTGCTACATCCACATATGCCGACTGCTGGGCATCTGTGAAGAGCATCTTTTCATCAAGCATTACCTGCAATAAACCGCTAGAGCTTGACGGCATACCCTTGAGTGACGTGATCTTGGCGCTGGCCAGCAGGTCGTGTCCCGCCCGTGGCCAGATTAAATAAACGCCTGTGCTATCCGCTAGCACTGATTTTTCGTTGACGATCCACTTACCTTCAGCAATGCACTCACGCATTGCATCCACGATGATTGGGGCGTTGTGCTGACCAAACTGAACACGGCCATAGTTCTGCGGCAGGCGCGCTAGCTCTGCCTTTTTCAATCGCTCCCACATCGACGCAACCAAGTCGAAAGCGATGGAGTTGAAATCAGTTCTCAAGTTAGAAGAGATTTCGGAATACGCAGTTGTTAGGGCCGAGCTACCTTCTTCCAAATAGCGTATAGCTGCAGTACCAGCTATCTGTATCGACAAAGCACCGCCAAGCACAGATGGGCCTGGTGCTACATCTTCGCGTGGCCATCCCACGTAGTAGTGCTCGGATTGGCTGTTCTCTGCCCATTGAGTCAATGAATCAGCTCGTATCAACCACCCTTCGCCGGAATCGTTTGTGACACGGATTTTTTCCAACGTCTGACCAATCGGAAATAGCAGGCCCGACAAAAAGCAGATGTATCGCCAGCGCTTTTCAAGTAAATGACGGTCTTCTACTCCAAGCTGGCCTGTGAAAATCTTTCCATCCGAAGATTGATAGCTATAGAACGCGCATTCCAAACATGCTCGGAACAAACCACCAGGCCCACCGTAGATTGTGTCCTTGGAGCCAGGGATGTTTGATATGTACGTGGCTAGGTTGGTGATGGGAATTTCAAAGCGTTCATAGAAATCAGTCTTTAGAGCAGCGGCATGTAGCTTCAACCGTCGGATGAGGTCTTCCTGTACCTCAATCAACTCCTCTTTGGAAGCGAGAGGGATGCCATCGTGCCGTGGCGGATACGAAGCATGCACCAGTGGTTTGCCTCGTTCGCGCTTAAAAGCATCAGCCTGCGGGGTGATCACTGGGGGCTGATCGCGGGCAAACAATTTGCGAAAAAAACTCATCACAAAATTTTGCAGATCAAGGACTGTAAAACCGTGGTCTAAAGGTTAGGAATATCACTCTTTAAATGAATTACTTGATATATTTCACGGCACAAGTTCACCTTGCGGCTGCTCGTCAGCTCTTTACATTCAATCCCGTTGGGGCCTCGCCCCATGGGTGTAGTGGCCCCTCTTCCTTTTGGAGCCACTATGAGCATTGATCTCTTCGCCTGCCACGCAGTCAAATCCGCCCTCCTTGAAGGCGACCTTGAAAATGGGGCTGCACAGGTCCTTTGCCTGCTTCCTCAAAGTAAGCAAGAAAGTGCCCTGCGCCAGCTGAAAGCCTTGCCAGAAATGGTCACAGGCATTCAACTTCTTCGGAGCATCGATTCACGCGCTCTGGACCTGTCCAAAGCGCAGTTCGACCGCACTAACTGTGCTTCCTGCCTGCACAATACCGATAACGCCAGCGTTCACGTTGAGTCTATCGGCCAGTTGCAGCCTGGTAAGTGCCTTTTCAGCCTTTGCGCTCAACATGACGCGAATGATGAGAGTCTGCTTAACCAGCGTACTGTCCTTCAATCTACGTTGCTTGATTCCGACGTGACTGATGGGCCAGTACCTAAATCTTTAGCAGACGATCCGACAATGGATTCAAACGCTGCACAAGCTATCGGCTCCGAACAGACACAGCTCTATTTGAGTGAGCCTGATGTGGGTGAAGTGGACAGCAGTGATGAACTCTACGACCAACGCGCCCAAGGACAGCCTATGTCAACTGAGGCCGTGGAAACTGAGCAAGATCCTCTCCACATCCCATCAGCTGATGCCGCGACTCAAGCCGCTTCCGTTGCCAATGCTGCAGAAGAACTCGTGTCCCAGCACGCTCCTGACCTTCTACCGACCTCGTACATCGATGTCGTAAAGAATGCTTGGTGGCGAGACGCGCTTGTCTATCGGGTTGCCGAATCCGGCTCGGTTGCCGAAATGCAGGGATTCCTGAATGCCTGTTTTGCCAGTGGCTACACAATGCAATCAAGGCCTGAAGACACCCCTGTGACTTTGTTTCTGGACATCGTTCAGGCCAAGCAGGGTTTCTTACCCACGCTTGTTCGGGATGCAATCAAATCACTCCCCTTGGATGTGATTCAAGCATTCTTGATCATGTTTGACGTTGACCTTTCCGACACCGGGACTGTTAGCGTTAAGCTGCTTAGCGCGCATGCACTGGACGATCTGGAAACCATCGCTGATGAGTTGCAAGTACCAGAAAGTGATGCAGTTTGTGATGCATATGATGCTGGTCCTGAAGCCTTTGCTCAGGCCATCTTTGATGCGGTAGGCGAGCAAGGAATGATCGGTTACATCCCTCATTCACTTCGACCCTAAACAAAGAACCCGGACTCACTGCGATAGCAGCGGAGTCCGGGTTTTCTTTTTGGGCACGTAGGTCAGCTATTCATCGTCATCCCAGATTGACGGGTCATGCTCATCGGCTGAAGCGGCAACACCAAATGGCTCAGGGGAAGAAAGCAGGTTTTCAACCTTGGCCTCCAAAAGGAAAAGTGGCGTTTTACCGCCGTAGGTCATCCAGAGTGATTCACGGGCACGAGTCATACCAACGAAAAACACACGTCGCTCAGACGGACCTTCGGTAATCGTGTTGTGATCATCCGTCTCCTCGCAACCGATCAGATATACGTGATCCCACTCCAGGCCCTTGCTTCCATGCATTGTCATGAGCCTCACAGCACCAGATTCTGGCTCTTCTTTCTTCTTTCGGGTCAGTAGACGTATGCGCCCCTTCAAATCACCTTGAATGCGCGTCAAGGCCTTCTCAACGCTCTGCATGCCCTTCTTCAAGCGAGTTACCTTCGGATGTTCTTTGCCACTTTTCTTTGCCACTGCACCCAGCGTTGAGTACCAGCGTGCAAACTCGGCTGACGACTCGTAGATCACAAGGTCTGTCTGGCCATCCTTGGCATCCTGCCTCCACTTCCCCATGCACTTCGATATCTGGTTCAGCACCGTCTGCTCAATTGGTTCCAAGCCAGGCAGATCGACGGCGTTACCACGACGAAATCGGATGTGATGCGAACTCAACTCGGCCATGATGGTATTGACGCTTTGCGACTTGAAGCCCAACAGCCCCAAGGCCATTGCCAAGAGGTCTGGCGAGCCTTTGCACATGAACATCATCATTGACAGGTAGGCAGCGATATCGTCGCGGTCCCAGAGCGAAGTACCAGAGCGGTAATTCGGAATACCAGCCGCATTCAGCGCTGTCTCTATGATGTCCAGATTGATGTTGGTGCGCGACAGCACGGCCATGTTGTATGGGTGCGTGTGGTTCTCTGCAATGTGGCCAGCAATCCACTCAGCTTCCGTTTCTACATCCTCCTGGTAGCAACCTCCGACGAAACCACCCGGACCCCGTTCTGCCTTTTGGTTTTTCTCTACGCGGTTCGGGTTGTTGTAGCGGATCAGGTTGGTAGCATGTTCAACGATCTCAGATTTCGAGCGGAAGTTTTCACCCAGCCGTACAACTTCAGCGTTGCACTCTTGGACAAACTTGATCATCCCTTGATAACCGCACGCAGCGCGCCAGTCATAGATGGTCTGGTCATCATCACCAACTAGCGACGTGATGACACCGTTTTGACCGTGAACAATGGCAATCAGCAGCTGCAATTCATCGCTGTCCTGAACCTCATCCACGATCATGTCCGTAAATGGGAAAAGCGGAACCGTCCCTTCATACAAACCAATCGCTACAGTGCGCTTGATGGTGGCCAGGTCCAAGCTATTGCACGCCTTCAGGTAGGCGTAGTACTGCTCGATGAGGACCATCGTTTTCGGTGACTCCTCGCGTATTTTCTCAACCAACTGGGTGCGGTCGCGGGTAGCCTGGTATGCATCGAAGAGCTGCTGGTGTTCATCTAATCCACCAAGGTCAAACTCTTTGCAGATCTGGTGCAACCGTGGGTATTGCGCCTGCGGGCTGAGCAGCTTAAAACGGTCAGAAATCGTGGCTTTGTAGTGCCACAAGCAAAGCGAGTCGAGCGTTGAAACACGCAGTCTGTCTGGCGATGGCTTTCCACTCCCCGACTCGTCCATTTTTTTCTCAAGGCGATGCAGCATTTCTTGCGCCGAGTCGCGTGTGAAAGTACACATCAGCAAACTACGGTTTGGGTCACAGAGGATACGGGATGCCTTCTGTACCGAGGTCGCAGTCTTACCTGAGCCTGGTCCAGCAAACAGGATCATGTTCTTGTCGCACACAATGGCCGCGTGCTGAGAAGGTGTTGATTGCATAGCAACTCAAAATAAAAAGCCGCCTGCAATGCTGGCGGCTTGTAGTTATGGATGCAGGAATCAGGAAGGCACGACTTTTTCTGAGCTGTTATCTGCGCTCAGGTCATGCAAATGCTTTTCCAATGCATATTGGGCCAAGGTCGAATTGGGTGTTGACGAGATGCCATCGATAGCTTCGTTGGCGCGCTCTACCGCATCACCTTCTTCAATCACTTTGCTCTGCGCTTCAATCGCCGTATCCAGCTCGTGATCGTGTTCAACGCCGTCGTTCTTCATCTGCTCACGGACACGTTGAGCTTCCTTGCGCAAAATGATTGCTTCGCTGCGAACTGTATTGCCCAATCCACGCATGGCCAAGATTGTTTTGTTTTCCGTCTCGCGCTTGGCATCCGAGTCAATCACGCCTTGCAGAACTGCTGCAGCAGTTTTTGTGAAGAGTGCATCAGCTGCCTTCAGCAGATCCAGATACTGACGCGCTTGTGCGTGAATAACCGGAACCAGCTCATGATTCGGGCGAAGGTAGCCAATGTCATCGAGGGTGACATTGTTCGTTTCCATCACATGATCAATTTGATCATTGAAACGCTTGATGAGCATTTCCAGTGACTGCAACTTGCGTGCCATCAGAGCGTGGTATTTGCTCAGGATTTCACGGTTGTACTTGGGCCGACGCAAGTACACGTATTCACTGAAAAGATTGCGCGACATGAACGCAAAATTGTTCTCGTAGAACTTGTGGATACGGTAGTTCAGAAAGACGCCATTTGTGAAATAAATGGGATCTGTGAAGCGCTCCATGTAGGCGACTCCAAACACCTTCTTGAAGGCATCAAGTCGTGATGCTTGGATACGGTCCGCGATTGGATCGACCACCTCCATGGTGACGGGTTCAGTTACGTGGGTTTCAGGTGCTAAAGTTTCAGACATTAGTTGCTCCGCAAAAAGCCAACCTGTACTTTCAGCGGAGCGCGCCATAAAAATGGTGCTTAAAGTTAGCGAATATGCGATGTTTAGAAGCTTTGACCAGATGGGTTGAAACTGCCTGGGTAGTTCACCGAACGAACAGCTGCGCGGTCAAACATCTTCAACATACCAAGTGAATGTAGCCTCTGAACCTCTGGAAGTCGCGGATCTGTTGCCGACCAGTTGCTAGTCATGACCACCGCCATGGTGTGCCCTCCCTTCAGTTCATCAATCAAAAAAATCGCCGGGATGTATTCCTCATAACAAATGATGACTCGGGCCACTTCGCCGTTAGACAAATCAATTCGTGTATCTCTGAACCAGTCACTTGAGAAATGTTCTGAGTGCCAAGGCCTCCACATTGACAGCATTGCTGGTTGCCTTTGGTCCACGACAACACTTGGATTTCCGGGCGAAATCAAAACAGCCTGGTTACGATAGTGACCGTCCTTGCCCCTACCTATCTTCCCTACAACAGCACTTTTTCCTGCCCACTTCAAAGGCGCAACAACTTCCGACGAAACCATAAAATCTAAAGCAGGATCGTCAAGGTTCATGGTGTTTTCAGGGAATACCAACACTTGCGCTACTTCACCAATCTGGCCCTCCTCAGTGACTTGCTTGATTGTTCTGCGTACCTCTCCATAGCGCTCCACCTGCTCCATGTCTCCTGCTGGCGGTTTGCCAAAGTAGGTATCGACTCCGACGACGCCCCTCGGCGGCTTGAATTCTGGGATCGGGCTTGTAGCACCAGCCGCGCCACAGAGCGTCAGACCGAGAATCAAAAGGTGACGTTGAATCAGAAGGCCTCTCGTATGGCGTACAAGGCCCGCACACACGCCAGTTGCGACAATTGCAACGGCTACCCCGAGAAATCCCCATCCTTCGAGCACATAGCCCCAGGCAGGTAACGGATGCCCATCAAGCACCAATGCAAAAGGTGGCAAGAGTCCTGCCACCATCGCTAATGATGTCGTTATCGCTGTGCTAACCGCGGACTTGCTCTTATCCCCTGACACGAAGATTGGCCATACAACTGCAGCCAATGTTGAGAGCATGAACCATGAGACTGCGCCCATCAATATCGAATCATTGAACCAAGCAGACGCAAAGCCCATGAGACCGTAAACAGTGCAGGCGTGGTATCCCAAAGCGTAGGCATATACACCCGCCCTCCCCCGCATACAGGGAAACAAGACAGGAAATGCTATGGCGAGGTACGGTGTATTACCCCAGTGCCATGCAGTCAAACCCACGACTGCACCAGCCAACAGAGCGAACAAGTAAGGACTGCTAGCTGCCAGCAGTACGCGGAAGTGATACTGCACAAAGCTGCAATATTGTTGACTTGTCCAATTGGTCATCGTTATAGCTCAAGGCCTTTATAGCCAGAGTCAGTATTTGGTAACGATGCTCTTGGCCGACCCTTATTGGCCAGACAGTTCCCGCCTGCTCAAGCTTGAGAAAGATGGAATCAAATTGCTCTTTCGCTCTGAAAAACTTATCACGAGCGCGCCCATGATTCTGAGCATGCCAAACTTGGCCAGCAGGCAATTTACCCAGAAGAATCGCAGTGAACTGAGGCAATTCCAAGAGCGTTAGCTGGAAGGATATTCGCCTCTCCCAGTCGTAGCTGCGAGGGGCAATCTGAATTGCAGCCTCTACCGTGAGGGTACGGTTCTGCTTAGGTTGATCGGGTCTGGCCTTGAGCCAGTCAAGTTCAAACATGTAGGCACAGCGCTGGCCGTAAACGTAGTGTTTTTCTCGAAATATTTCACGCTCTTGATCGGTACGCAGAGTCGATTTTGGGGGAACAAGACCCTGAACTGGTTCAGTAGCCTGAACTGGTAAGCGGCCCATTGTTGGCCGCAACGCATGTGGGGAATATGGCTTCAGCTTTGAAAGAATTGGATCACTGGTTTCTACATTCCGTCCGTGCGCTAATTGTGTGAGTTCACCTACAAACTTCAGACTTTCCTGGTCCTCTGCACCCATGACTATGCGGCGAAGGTGGAAGTCCAGGGTGCTGTGATCTACAGGGTTCAACGACCTGAGTAAAGGCTTATAGCCTTCAACATTGGCGGTCGGAAAACCTCTGCTTCGGAGAACTAAACAGATACGCTCGGCAGAGACGTGCATCAGGTAAGTCGATTAAGGCTTGCAGACACATCCGCCCCAGCATGGAGCTGGAAGTCACGAGCTTGGACAAAGCCGCTAACAGCAGCACCAGTTCCAATGTGTAGGACCCCATGAATCAGCGCTTTCTCTACTGACATCTGGCCAAGAACATATGCATCACCGTGGATCTCAACCATTCCATCAAGATGTCCAGATTGCAGCAGAACAAGTGAACCATTCAGCTGGAGGTTTCCAGAGACCTTTCCCTCAAGAAGCAACCCGGTTGAGTATGCGATGCTCCCAGTCAACTCTGAGCCAGCAGGTACGCGAGCACGAATGTTCTGTTCTTGGAAGTCGATTTCAAAAGTTGACATTTATTTCATTCCATATGAGCCACGAGAGGTGTTGATCACGCCCTTCACGGGATCGAAGCCACTGACAACAGCTCCGTTTGGCAATACATCACCTTCCTTGACTCGAATTGGTAGTTGAGTTGTGGGATTTGTAACTAAACCGTAAGCCACATCCACATGCATGACTTCAGGCGCAGAGCGTGTCACTCTGGAACTCGGCTTAGGCTCTGCTAATGTGGTTTTCGTTGGTTCACGCGTTACTGGCTTAGTCTGGACCACGGGCCTTCCGTTGGCATGTATTTCACGGATTGGAAGTGCATACCCTGAAGCAAAATCCTCTTCAGATTCTTCAGTACGAGACTTTGCCCTCGGTTGATCGTTCTGAACTTTTGCCGGCTTAATCGACTTGGGCTTTTCAACTTGCTTCACCGCCACCTTCTTTGCAGGCTCGGCTTCCATTTTTTTGGAAGACGGGGCTTCTGGCTTGACGCTCACGACTGCTGCTGTGGGTTGTTTCCGAACCAGATCAGCTGCTGGAGGCTTGCTGTCCAAGGACGGCTCTTGCTTTGCTTCAATCTTTGCTGACTTCGTAGAGGCCTTGCTTTCCTCCAATGGAGCGGCAAGTTTCGCAACAGGAGGGGCATTGTTCGAGCGCTCCGCAACCTCACGCAACTCGGCAATATCACTGGGAATGCCCGGATCTTGTGTGAGTGGTACGTCCATCGTCGCAGTATTCTTGTCAACGAGCTTAGGTTTGGATTCTGGCTGGGGCTTCGGTGCTGGCGCGGCGCTTGGCATTTCTGCGCCTGGCTTTGCTACTCTCATCGAAGGCTTCACGACAGGTGCGGTTGAGGCAATTGTTCCATCGACAAAAGGTGCCAGTGGATCAGATTCGCCAACAGGCACACTAGATAATTCTGCAGGCAAAGGGCCGTCGTTATTTGCCGCTCTTGCAGCATCCGATGACTCCTTGGTTTTCTGAAGCCTCGCGGCCTTCAGCAATTCCATTTCGTCAGGCGTCAACTGCATCATGAGCGTTGCAGGCTCACTTGTCATCGGTGCTGCAGTTTG
Source organism: Comamonas testosteroni (assembly GCF_003569915.1). Lineage (GTDB taxonomy): Bacteria > Pseudomonadota > Gammaproteobacteria > Burkholderiales > Burkholderiaceae_C > Comamonas > Comamonas testosteroni_D. The sequence continues at coordinate 12,802 of NZ_KZ984469.1, forward strand.
CGGGACTGGTGCTGTTTGTGCCTGGGGCGCTTGCGAAGTGCCGTCTTTAGGGATCAAGTTGGACGCAGCAATGATGCAAACGCCAATCAAGCCAGCACCAGCCAAAAGTTTTTGTCCCTTGGTTAGTGGCTTTTTTGATTCTTTCTTCCTCTTTGTTTTTGGGGACTCCTCCATCATGGCTATGTCTTCCGGCTCAACAGTCGCCTTTCTTCTGTTTTGTTTTGGCGCACCAGTTGATGTGGGGTCGTCAGCTTGGTCAACCTCTTGAATCAAAGGCCTAGCCATCTCTTCGTTACGGTCACGCACATGTTGGTAGATGGGCGGGACTCCCTGGGCCTCACGTTCAAATAATGGCTTCCTCTTATGCACTGGCTCAGCCGTTTCATCAAGTGGTTCACCCAGTTCAAGTCGAACCCCACGCCCAACGACTGCAGCATTGATCTGATGTTCTTGTGATTGCACTTCTTCTGTCGCCATTGATGTGTACTTCTGCGGGCTTTAAGGACATTCCTACGCACACACAGGGGGAGTATTTAGATGACTAAATAGTGCCTCCGCAGGAGGAGAAATCGCAGCTTTATTGGTAGCTCTTTCGACGTATTTATGATCCAAGAAGCTCGGCATGGTCGGTAGAGGGAGGTCATCCACTTTGGTGCCTCCTGCATCAAATTTACTTTCCCACTCCGAAAGCAACTTTTCTCCGTATTCCCGCATACCTGCTGAAATTGGTGCCGTGTCTTCTTGTTGACCAACATACTGAAGGTCTAAAGTAGAAAACGCTTCATAGCTTGATCCACGCGTACTCTTTTGCCAAGTAGTAAGCATCAGAGAGGCAGAAGTTAACTCACCGCATGTGCGAGCTTTCGCATATTCAAGACCAGAATGCATTGCCTTATATGCATTCTCTGAGTTTGAACGTATTTCAACTGGAAGACTCCCAAGAAGTACATTTACCCGAACGTCGATCATGCAAGGTGATTTACCCATTTTTGCCATCGGACAACGTTTGGGGCCAAGACAGCGGACCTTGACTTCTGTTTTTTCGTCATTCAGAAGATTGGCCACCTTCCCGTTGCCAACGCATACGGGATGGTCGATTTCATGATCTGCCCACTTAACGAACTGCGCACGAATTAAATGCTCCGGTTCATCAAACTCAACTGAGACTTGCAGGTTTTCAATTTTCCCTCCCTTCTCATACTCCGAATGAAGTTCGTGCAACACCATTTCTGGATGCATTCGACTTGCATTCTCAGAGCCAATGCTTGAATGAACATGAGATACGATCTCTATATTTGCCACACCCTCTTCTACGGTTTCAATTCGTATTACGGCTTGGGGATTTCGGTAAGGCTTATGTTGATGACCAAGCATGCATTTCTCCATTTACGCTCTATTAAATCAAAATTTCAATTTCGCGCAAATCAGTGGAGGCATTTTGCAGGTGAAATTATTTTTTGAACTTCAACAGGGAGATCATTAGACAATCTTTTAACGTAGTTGAACAAGTTTTCAACCGAATCCATAGAAATCAAAGCTGTATTAAAGGGGAATTCACGAATCAACAAATCAGAAGACTCTTTATAAAATCCCACTCGAATAATCAAGTTTGAGTTACTTGTACAACTAATGGCTGGCAAACCTACAGTCCTTCCTTCGCTCATGTGACTTAGAAGCATTTCGGAACCAACTTCATATGCTTCTGCAAGCGTCGCTATCGGACCTAAGCGAATTGTTCTGTGATCAAACGAATCAGATTTACAGTTAATGGAAATTCTTCCTTTTAATTCATTATCAAAGGAAAATTTACGTATTCCGCTCATCTTTGGAATCTGTGGGGTGCGGTTGTATCGTGTTGCTGATCCCACCATAAAACACAACTCAGCTCCTTCGCCTGCTTCGATGCGCTCACAGATACTTTGCTGAACCTCCATGCACACAGTTTCGCTCTCATAACGCTGATCACCCGCAATCTTTCCGAGCAACGCTGCCTGGGCAATGTACGGCATGCCGGTGAGTACATCCGCATGAATAAGACCTTCAAATGCAGCAATCTTGTACTCCGCACCGAATGCCTTACGCACCATCATTCTGGAGGCGCTATCGAACAGTTTGATTGGATTTCCACTTGTGGAAACGAAATGATTGCACGACTTAGGAATCAGAACTGGAATTGCCCATATTGTTGAAACCTCAGTGAAGTTCCCACCCTCCAACTCCGCTTGGTAGTTAGTTAGGGCAAAACGCACACTACGGCTTAGTTCAACGTGACTCTCGGACTTGTCCAGCAACTCGGAAACCTTCACTTCATCTCGGGACGTGAAGGCCTCCTTTATTGCGACAAGTTCGTCAATAAAATTACTTTTTTCTTTATGCATCGATACTCCTAATAGCTTCACTATACGGTAGAGAGCATTTAACGCAAATCATGTTGATCGAAGAAATTGCGCCAATTGCAATTTTTGCTACTATTGGCTCATGACCAATAAAAGTGATTGCTACACGCTGCAAAACTCGAACAGTGCATATCACAATGATGTTGATATCTATTCTTCGAGCATGCTTAAGAATGCTATCGAATCTCCGGCCACATTTATTCAATGTTTGCTTGAACGATATAAAGGCTCAAAGGCTACAAACTTTGGCAGTCTCATGCATGCCTTAGTCTTGGAGCCTCATACAGTTAATGAACTGGTTGCCATCTACCCAGTTGATTTGAATCGCACTAAAGAATGCGCAATATTCAAATTGGCCAACCCTAATCGTTTTTGTATTTCTTTGCGGGATTTCATCCAAGCTCAAAACTTAGCTGAGAAGATCCTCAATCAAGTTTTCCGAGGAAAAACCTTTCGACAATACATAGCCGAGGGTACAGTTGAGCGCAGCATCTATTACACAGACCCTATAACAGGACTCAAGTGCCGTACACGCCCAGACTTACTTCATCCAGAGTTTACGTTTGATCTTAAAACGACTCGCTACTGGTCTCAGGATAGCTTTGATCGCCAGGCCATAGATCTGCACTACGATCTATCGGCCTATATGTACACGCTCTCACGCTTTTTACTGGAGAAGTCTGCTAGCGCTTCACCTGAGGCTGTTACAGTCAAGCCTTTCGTAATCGTGTCCGTTTGCACCGAAGCACCCCACAGTGTCTTTTTTAGGCCAACATCCTATTCATTTCTTCAAAATGGTCAGAAGAAATATGAAAGCTCAGTTGCTATAATCAAGGCATGCAGTCAAGTACAAACTTGGCCTGCTATGGGTGGTGAGAAGGAGATTGATTTGGCCCCTTGGCAAATGTTCTCCTCAAACATCAACTCCTCTCTTCCTTCTTCACTCTAAAGGATCACCATGTCCAACTATAAAGATCTACTCAATCAACGCGCCGTACTAGAAGCTCAAATCAAAGAAGCTCGTGAGAAAGAAGTTGCAGGCGCTGTCGCTGGTATTCGTGAACTCATTGCTGAATTCGATTTGAAGCCTGAAGACATCTTCCCAACGACGACCAAGCGCACTCCTCGTGCTGGCTCGAAGGTTGAGCCAAAGTACCGCGACCCCGTGTCAGGTGCTACCTGGACTGGCCGTGGAAAACCACCTAAGTGGATCGCTGATCAAGACCGCGAGAAGTTTGCCATTTAATTTTTTCAGACATTAAAAAAGGGTTCACAAAGTGAACCCTTTTTTTTACTTGTTTAAGCCGTTTTCTTATTTCGCTTTCCAGAGAACGTATTAGTTTTTTTATTACAGGTTTGATTTAGTTGATAACCGAAGTCCTCAAACTTTCGATTGAATGTCTTCAAATCAACACCACCATAGTTCCAGTCAGTGAGATCACCATCAATAGCATTCTCAAGGTCTGAAGGCACATAAACACCCCAACGCTCAAGCTGATAAAACAAAGCTGTCTCATCTGGCAAGGGCTTAGATGCTTTAAGCGGTTGACCGCTTAGGTCTTCACCAAATATTTGACTGTAGAACGTCTTTGTGCGCGCACAAAAACCTGTCATAACAGTGGAAAGTTGGCTGTCAATGTGAGTTGTAAATGTGTATTGAGACATAGTACACACTCACTCTTGAAACAGGAAGTCAGCCAACTCTGCGGGATTATTGCAGTTAGGAAAGCGTTGAGCTGCTGTCGAAGAAACCATGGTTTTTCGGCTCGCATTGTAGATCTTCTCTAAGGAAGTTCTGCTCTTCTTGGGATCTACCGGAAGTTGGCAGGAAATGCGCAAAGGCTGATATTCAGAGTGAATAACTTGCATGTTTTTGTCCGTAAAGGTTATGGACAACATGCCAGGGCAAGTTGCCCTGTTGGGTAAAGGTTGAATCAATCAACAATGACGCGATGTGCGTTCATGACATGAATATATCACGCCAGAGGACTTAAAAGAACATGTCGTCCATTTGCTCAGGCTGCCACAACACTACTTCTACCTCTTTGCCAGTTGCACGAATGTTTGCGATTGTTCTATCGGCTCGCCTATCACCCCTTCTATCGAAAACAAAATAGTGGTCTGCACATTCACGAAGGGCTTTTGAATCCTCACCTAGCGTTCTTTGATCTTTTAGACCTGCATAGCAAATGGGTAGCCCGCTGGACAAGGCCCAGTCATGAATTGTTTGATTCGTGAAGCGGCCTCTCCAATGTACCAGTATCCAAGAGCCGTCAAATCTCTTGTTGATCAATCGCATCCGCCTGTTCAAGTGCGTGATTGGAACCTTACTTTCTGCAATCACACAAACTTTTGGTGCAGTTGCAAGCTTTGCCCCTTGATCAAAGAGTATCCCAGCGACCATCTCCGAAACGCCGTTACGAATAATCTCCCTTATCAACTGAGATTTCACCGGCAATCCAGGTGCAGCCTCAATGCATCGGTAAGCCACACCTTGCGCTATCACCAGTGCTTTGATCAAAGGCCAGTCTGATCTCCATAGTGCCGCATTCCTTTTTGATAGCCTGCGAACCTCGTACTCGTTCGGCATCATCAGCAGCTCTTGCACCAGTCCAGCATGCTTACTCAGGTCGAACTTACGCGCCTCAATCCAATGAGTCAAGCTTAGAAAATGTGCAGCTGATCCAGACTGAACCTCTGAGAACTCAGGTCCATAGAAGCTGCTGAAGGAGTGCAAGAGCATAAATTTTGCGGGAAGTTAGTTCTTTCCTGATTTTCAGGTCATTTGGTGCTTAGCTTCCACCTTGGCACCACGCTGAATACAAAGTTCAGCATAGCCAATCCCTCCTTCCAGCACTGCTCCGGGCAAAACCTCAAGAGAGGTGCAAACAATTTCACCAGAGAACTGGCCAGCAATTACGACTGTTTCAGCTTCAACACGACAACCTTGAGCTACCCCACCTGCTTCAAGGACAAATACCGAGCCTTCCCCCAAAGTAAAGCTCCCCCCCACTATTCCAGCAACTGCTACACCCACGTGCTTTTTGTTGGATTTGTATTCACCTTGAAATTCAGTGTCCTGACCAAGCTTAGTGCTTGCTCGACTCAACAGATCCAAGCTGACCAACTTCAACATCAACTTACCACTGCTAATTTTCCCGTCGTGCATATGCCCAACATCAACTGCTTGCGGAGCCAACTTGACCTGACTTACATCTGTCGGCGGTTTTTCGCTCTGTTCCGCTTGGCCGCTTTCACGATGCCCTATTGAGGCTCCTGGAGTGAATTTAACGGAGGTTGTGGGTGGGAATGAAATAGCTGTCATGTTCTATCCTGAAATGGCTTTCTGTGTTTCTTTATCTTCAATGAGCAGAGGGAGGGATTTATTTTGCCGGAGGTTCACTCCAAATATTCCTCCTTTAATTCTTATATCTCGATACTCAATTGCACCTGTAATTTTCGCAATTTTCTCTACTGAGATTAGTGTTGAGGTAATCGTTCCTTCTACTAGGCCATAGACAAGTGTATTTGAAGCATTTATTTCACCGCGAATAACAGCCGCCTCATCAACAAAAACATTCGCACCACTTGATTTTTGTTCAATGATGCCGCTCAACCGTCCTTCGACAATTAAACGGCCAGAAGTCTTAAGAGTTCCTGTCATCACGGCATCCGCACCAATCACGCTATCTTCTGCCTTAGGAATTGCATAGGGGGTCTGCCTAAGAGCATCAAGATTAGCTACTTCCCTCTCGGGGGGATCAACCTCTACAGCTTGCGTTGCGAGGCTCGGTTTCACGAAATCTTGAACCTCTATCTTGCGGGCTTTACGTGTCAACCTGCGGAATAAATCAACAATACTCATAGCCCTGAAAGCATCTTTTCGATTGGGTGGTCATAGCCGACAAAGATACATTTTCTCCCAGCGTTAATGGGGGCAGTGAGCATCTTTGTTTGGTATTGCTGCACCTTTACTGGACTCGTTGAGGTGCTGTATGTATAAATTGCATTCCAAGGCTTTCCGTCCTCATTTCTGCATATTAAGAATGGCAGTCCTCCTCCCCACTTATGGCCTTTGGTAATGTGAAATTCAAACCTCCTCTCAATCAGTATCCGAACAAGCTCTTTTTCGATATTCAGAGTGCCAGGCAACCAGCGACTACAAACTTCCATCAAGGTCATATCCAGTACATGAAATAGTCCCAAATCATCTACTGCAATACACATCATCACCACCGGCCTATGTGGCACACCAAAAGACATCTGCTGCAGCTTGCTGGTAAGTCTGCTGTCAATAGAAGCCACAGCCTCAGGAACAAGCCCAAATTCTTCAAAGTGGTGCCTCAATTGAAGAACCCAAGTTCCTTGAACGAGTCGTGCCGAACTCAATTCACCCAGCACTAGCCCTATTCTGAAATGCTGCCTTTTAGGACTCTCAACTAGATTAAAGGGAGCTTCTACCAACGGTGTCACGAAGGTATCCCACTCTTGGTTGATCTCACTCTTCTTCGCTACTGAAAATGGCTCAACCACATGTAGATGCAAGGCTAGTGATTCGTCGTTAATCATCATGCTGCTAGCGGCACTTGTTACGCGTCTCTTGATGAATGACCAATCACGCCTCCACTCTGACCGCCAACTGTTAAGAAGTGACGCTTGCCAAAGCTCTTCCAGAAGCCACCGAAGGTCTACCTGCACACATTCATCACTTGGTTTTGTTTGTAACGAGCTAGAGCCAAATACCCATCCGTCTCTATAGATAAGCTGTGCTTTCTTCCGATTGACCACTTCGTCTCGGTGCTGGTGCATGGGGACAATCGCGCTTTGACCAAAGAACGGACATTCTTTGGCGTGGGATTGCAAAGTACCTGGCCATGTGGCCAATATTCGTCCGGTCTTTAGTTGACGGACAACCATCGCAATTGGGTCATTGGGTTGACAAAAGCACTTCGCATTGTCTATCTGCTTTGCCATACCAAGTTGTTTCTGGAAGAGGTCTGGCCTCTCCTTTAGTAAGCGGGCATCAACAAACTCTGAATCAAGAAGCACTAACCCGGTCATATCTCTCCAACCATTTCATTGACATTGCTCGATCTTCTGCAGAAAGAAAGAACTACTGCATGCATTTCAGTTCAATTGTTTAAGAGGTTTGATTGGAGAAGGGCACTTTTACCCGCTGAAGTGGTTGTCTTTTCTAGTCGCCAGCAAAACAGGGGAAAAATCTCCAATCAGACAAGAAAGCCATCTAGTTGCAGACATAGGACTAGCTATCTCTAAAGAACATGGGTGCATCATGAGCTGTCTAGTTAAAGCAGGGCATAGGCAGTCGTGGAGACCAATGCAGTAATGATTGCACCGTCTTACTGCTTGTTTAACCAGGGAGAAGTGACAACCATTCCATCAAGCCACGCGCTACATTCTTTGGTCGTTAGCTGGCTGTCAATCCAACTCCTGCCGAGTCAAATCCTATACGTGCTAGGACTACTCAACAGTTGGCTATCCCGTGACACCCCAGCATCTCTTGTCGTTTTCCAATTTCACGCTCGAAGACTTGCCCTTTTCCGTGATTCCATCGAACTCAAACAAGGGAAGGGCATACGTACATCATGGTCTGCCGGTTTTGACACCAAATCAGTATTAGGCGAACAGCCAGAACACCACCAGCCTGACCCACCTCCCCACTCAGCTTCAACTATGTACCCCCATAACTCTCACGCATAAATTATGTTTCAGCGATTTTTGTCATCTATTGATAATGGCTATAAATCGGTAGCTGCTTCAACAAAACCTTGAGCATTGTCGAGACCATTGGCACATAGCTCAATTCATTGCCTCCCAGACCCACGAGATCATGAAGCAGCTTCTCAACGCATGGAATTTCGACCTCATACGGAAGAAGCTCCATCATACGAGGCAAGTTTTCGAAACATATCAAGCATGAAACCAATATCAACACCAGGAAATCCACCACTCACTAACAACTATCAAATAGCTTGAGAAATTAGATTCAACAGGCGGAAATCTATCAAGACTCCGTTCAACGACCTCAAGCCTCAAGCAAAAAAATGCATTTCTTAGGTGATTCTTGGACCAAAAACCGCCCAAAAACAGCTTTTGTCGCCAAAAATCCCGCCTTGGGACGCACAGGCCGCAAAAGACGAAAACACCACTCAAGGCATAGTTTGCGCATTAATCTTGCGCTTATGCTTCATATAGCGCAAGAAATAACCACTATAGCCATGCCAACCACCGTAACGGCTTGCATTTTTTTGCTCCTCGGAAATCCAAATTAGTCGCCTTTTGCGTCTTTGGCACAATTTTTCGCCCAAACACTCGTTTTTCGCCTATCATTGCCAAAAAGGAGGTCGCATGGAAGTAAAGCTTGATGAACTGGTGAACCCAGATGACGTTACCCTCGAAGTGTTCTCTGACATCTCAGACCACTCCAAGTCTGCGCTGATTACTGGCCGGCAAAAAATGCTTCATCCGAACGAGCACAAGCAAGCACCGCTTGTAAGCATGATGGAGATTGCTCAAGTCTTTGATCATGATTACGACAAGCTTCGCAAGCGTTTTAAGTACAAGACTCGTTCAGATGAGAATCAGCTAAACGGGTGGATTCGTGAGTCTGATGGAAGCATCTCTGAGTACGATGGAAAAACCAAGGCCCGCGTCTACTACAAGATCAGCGAAATTGCTCAAATAGTTCGTGCAGTTTTCCCTGAATGCATCCGTCCTGAAGGTGTCGATGGAATCGTAGTCACGATTTGTAATTTCAAGGGTGGCGTTACAAAGTCAACCAGCACGCTCACATACGCCCAGGTACTCACATTGCGCGGTTTAAAGGTATGCGTGATTGACCTAGACCCCCAGGGGACGACGACCAAATGGCTGACGACACACTACATTACGGCTCAAGAGTCATGCCACAAAGTTTTCTCTGAGCAGGCAGGTTCATTACGCGATTACGTTCAGCCTACATACTGGCCAAACATCGACTTCATTCCTTCTCATGGCGTCCTTCAGAATGTGGAATCGCACTTCCACAATCTTCTCAAGAGCAATGGGCCAGAGGCAGTTCAGTATTTTCCTTCTGAAGTGCTCAAGCTGAAGTCGAGCTATGACGTAATCTTGATCGATACGCCACCATCTTTGAACAATTTGACCTTGAGCGCTATGTTCAGCTCAGATGGTTTGGTAATGCCTCTTGTGCCGTCCAATCCAGATATTGAAAGTGCATCGGAATTCTGGAAGCTTTACATCGACACCTGCAAAGTGATGGGGGTCAAGCCAACAGACAAGTTGTTTGATTTCGTTCGCATCATGATCTCCAAGTCTGAGAACACGACCACTTCCAATCAGAACATGGTTCAGTGGATCAAGATGTCGTATCCCGGACGAGTGATGGCAACGGAGATTCCGAAGTCTGCCGCTGTTGCCAGAGCAGCTGATGCATTCGGAACTGTTTTTGATGAACCCAAGGAGTTGGCTCGGGGGGCAAAGCACTCACGCGACCAAATGAAATCTGTCTACTGCAGGGCCACCGGAGAACTAGCTCAACTCATTTATGGCATATGGACACGCAAGGTGAAGCGCAAGCTATACCTTGAACAACAAGGCCTCTGAGACTGGCTCTAACAGCCCAGAACACCGTTGAATCTCACATTTAAGAAAGTGGAACATGGCACTGCCTACCATCACGAACACAGCCACCCTGGACCCTATTGAAGTTGCTCGGAAAGCACGCGAATTGAGAGATCAAGGCTCTCCAGAGATGCACCCAATTGCGACTGCAATTGCAGAATCTCAAGCCAAGAATGCACCTCCAGTTCGCATCGATCCCAAAGAAATTCGTTGGTCCCTTTGGGGAAACCGTCTTGAAGAGCGTTTCGAAGGCCCGGACTTTGAAGTCTTTGTTGAAGATATCGCCTCGACGGATGGCAACAAAGCTCCAGGTGTTGTCCGTCCACTGGCAGAACCCGATAAGGACGGCCACAAGTACGAGCTAGCCTCAGGTCATCGTCGCCATCGTGCCTGCTTGGTTTCAAACAATAAGTTCTTGTGTTTCGTTAAGAATCTCTCGGACATCGAGTTACAAGAAGAACTTGAGTCAGAAAACCGCAATCGTCTTGACCCTGCTGCTATCGAGCGAGCAATACAGTACAAGCGCCAGTTGCAGTCCTATCGCAGTCAAGAGCACATGAGCGAAGTGATGCGGATCACGAAATCCACAATGAGTCGCTACCTCATGCTGGCAGATATTCCTGAAGAAACTCTTTCGCTGATCTCAGATCAACTAAAAATCACGCTTGATGCAGGCTGCACATTCATGCAGTTCTACCAAAAGGAAGAGAACAAAGAGACATACGGAAAGAACCTACAGGCTCTGAAAGCCCTTGGCGTAAAGTTGACCTACAAGGAGGTCTTCAAAAGACTGCGCGAGTCTCCCGAAACCGTCGAGGCCAAGGTTAAGCCCTCTGACCTCAGCTCCTCATTTACCTCTGCTGCCGGAAAAGCCTTTGGCTCCATGAATATCAACCGAGCCGGTCAACTCAAGCTAAGTGTTGATCACATCACCCCGGATGAATACAAAAAAATCGAAGAGTTCATCAAGAAGACGGTTAAGCGTAAGTAAATCAAACGAAGCCAAGCCGCCCAGTCATCTGGGCGGTTTTTTTTGTTTAGGTGTTGCAAACATCACATCCACACCTTGAAATTACTCCAACTCACTCCGAAACCCTCCAGAACCTTCTACACGCTCTTTTCAGCACCGTGCCTGGCAAGTGCATTGCCACCCCAACAAACGCCTCACCTGCGTCGATCTGAGGCCTCACAAAATCTCCATCATTGATTAAAATTTGAGCAAATAAAAACCCATCCAGCTCCTGTTAGGGGCTGGATGGGTTTTCTTTGCAATGTCGGTTTACGCGACAGACGAAGGCTCTATTTTTTCGAGAAGGGTCAGCTCAAACAAATGGTTGTTTGCGATGACACGCCTCCCATCAACTGTATGCGGAGATCCATTGATTGAGATCGCGCCACCAGTTGAAGCGCCAACGCGGACGGAGCATTGACCAATAGAAAAAGTCGTGTAGACCCATTCCTTAGCAGCCTTTTGCTCCCACTGTGTCAGTGTTGCGTCCAATTTTCTCGCAACCAGCTCAACAATTTGCTTTGCTTGGGCTTGGTCTGATGCATCAAGACTGGCTTCACGGGTAAGAACGAATGTCGCCAGCCAGGCTGGACCATGTTCATTCCGTATCTGCCTCAACAATGCACCATTAGGTAGCGTTGCATCTCTACCTGACCACCACATAGCCCCTAGGCGTCGCCTCCAGAATTTTCCATGCTGGGCAGCGAAGTACCGAATAGCAGCAAGATGTATTGGCGAGAGATTCATGATTCGTCCTCAAGGGAAGAGGGCGCACCCATAGGACTGTGCGCCCAAAGGGTTGATGAAGGTAAGTTAAGAAACCGATTTCAATGGTTTGATGAATGAGCGAAGTGCAGAGTCAATGTGGCTGTCGTCCATGTAGGAATACAAATTCACATTGCCTTGAACACCAACACCATCACCTATCTTGATGCGGCTGAGGTGGAGCAGATCCCAGCGGTATCGTTTGTCAACGTCCTTGCAGAGTTCAGCTCTTGGGAAGTCTCCTTCCCGATACGCCTTACGTCGTTCCTGAGTATCCAAAGGAACAATGAAGTTCTTGAGTGTTTGCAGATCTTCTGCTGTGATTTTCAAAGACATGGTGCTCTCCGGTTCGGAAGGGCGCACCCCTATGGGAGTGCTGACCCATAGGTGAGTAAAGATGGCCGTGGCCACAGATGCGTGAGATCTTTGAAGCTCGTGTGAGCTAGCTTCAATCGCCCCGTGCAGAAGTTAATTCACAGACCGAGGGGTATGTGAATCAGGAAATAGAGCAGGACCGTTACACCATTGGCGTACAGGCTGCTTTCAATCGCTTGTGCCCATGTTTGGGCGCGTTGGGGATCTGCTTGACTTGACATGCAGAAGTTACGGGATGAATTGGCCTTGTTGGCGTTTTTGGCTCCGGCGCAATTGCGTTGAGAGCAGCAAAAAAGTACAAGGCAGGGATTGCAGTGAACATGCGGGTTCCAGGAAGGAGGGCACGTTCTTTGCGAGCAAAGATGTGCCCGCAGGGTTGAGTAAAGATGAACTAGGTTCACACAGAGCCGAAGCTAAGTCCTATTTTTATAGCACGAAACCATTGGAAATGGAAGCATGGGATTAAGCAAGACTCCCACACTAGGTAGGCCCGCAACCTTCGCCGTAGGCACCAGCTGGCAGAACCCAATTCTCAGCAAATATTGGGATATCGAATTTCTTCGAGAAACCTACTTTGGTCCAATATGGATCTGCCGAAGCAGGGTAGGGCACTCCTTTATCGGCCATCTCCGTAATTGAAGATTTTCGATTGATGGTGAGTCCTGTGCCTTGCTCTTTAAGGGCGATGCGTTTGAACTTCTCGGGCGCAATGAACCTGATAGTTGCCCACTGATCCTTATTGCCGAAGATGCACGGAAGGCACGATGCCCTTGACCAGCCTAAGTAATACGAGGGGTGGGCTACCAAGGAAAAGCGTTCGATGATTTCCCAAACCTGTTGCTCGGACCATTGATGCACTGGCCTCCAATGGTCGATAAATCGAACAACGCGGGGACCAGTACGATTGTCTGCACGGTGCGCTTCAAAAGCAGGGTAAGTAGACCTTGCTTTGGACTCTTCAGCACGCTCACCAGTCACTACAAGCGTTTTGCCAGTAAGGAACTGAGGGTCGTTTCTGAGCCATGCATCCATCACTGAAATCTTGACCGCTGAGGAACACCAACGTTGAGCCAAATTGGATGAGAGCTGCGGAAACTTCAACCGTGTGTTGGGCTTGCCAGCACCACCTATAAGCAATCGCTCCCCCCCTACCTCATAGGGTATTGAAACGGGAGCTGTAGGCTGCTCGTTGCGGTCAAGTTCCGCTTCAAATCCTCCGACTCGAAAGCTAGTGCTGTACCGAAGGCCAAAAGCCATTGCGACTTTCCGGCAGTAATCATCGGTACAGGGCCAGTCCATAAGACCTTCCTTGTCATCGAAATCCTCGCCGTCTACAAGATGGTGATGCAATTCAATTTTTGATCGATCTACGCCACGCTCAAGAAGGTGAAGAAGGCAAGCAACTGAGTCTTTTCCTCCGCTGAAAGCGACTATCACCTTGTCATACACGTCTAAGTCAATCTCATATGAATGACCACGGACAGGGGAGGGCGCATCCTGGTGAGCAGCGTTAAGCAGTTGATGACGCGCATCCTCAGATTTAAAGAAATCCAGCTGTGATTGTGCAATCAACATAGGTACTCCAAAAGGAATGGAGCACCACCCAAAGGGACGATGCCCCAGTGGGTTGAGTAAAGATGGCCAGGGCCACATCGACCATGAAGGTGATGCTTGAATTCTAGCGGCTTGGAGCCTTGGAAGCACTCATAAAAAAACCGCCCGTAGGCGGTTTGGTTGCATATAGGATGGCTCAGCCATCCGCCTTTTTGTTCATCCTGTAAACGAGGAAAGCGGTGATAGCTGCACCAGCTAGTGACACATAGAAGAGAACGTTCAAAAACTGGTCGAAACTAAATGTCGTGGTCATTCTTGATCCTTTCTCTTGTGCATCATGGAAGTCTGTAGGTTCGCTCTAGCGTTGTTCCTCAGCTTCCCTAAATTGTAGGCTATCAGATAGCAAAGCACGAAGGTAATTCCAAACTTTGCTTTCTGAAGCATGGGCATCGCCCTTATCTCGATGTTCTGGCCGGTGACCAAAATTAGAAGAGCTGTAAATGCCGCGTTGGCTGCAAGGAACTCAAAGAATCCTAGAAGGAATTCTTTGTTGCAGACATATCGGACTGGCACTGACAGTGGGGTATGCACCGCCAGGCCATAAAGCCCAGCAACCGCGATTGGGCTGTATGGGGCGAACAATAGAAGCCAATCTAACTTCATCAGGTTTCCAAAGAGTAAGTCTGGTCCTGACTCCTTCCGAGTCATGGACACGGCAGGGAGAAGTTAAATGCGCAACGCAAAGTGAAATTGCTTCACTCGAAAGCGCTCATGTCTGGATGGACCCATGTGGGCACCTGGGAACATGTCAGCTGTCGAGTTTGCTCATACAGAGAGGCTTGCTGAACGTCCAGCTCTGCAGCTGTGTTCAACATGACTGAGGTTGCACGGAAAGCCGCTAAACGGAATTCATCCGAAGCAACTTCAACCGTATTACCAATGCACAGTGCATTGCACGAAGCGGTTTGGTTCTCAGTGTGAACAGAGGAAAAGGAAGCCATGTGATCTCCATGTGGAAGGAGACGGGCTGCACCTAACAGGCGATAGCGCCCGTCAGGGTTGAGGAAAGCTGGCACAAGGCCAGAATCTGCCAGAGGCGAGATGGGTTCATTATAGGAGCCGCGTAAGCGTCAAGACAAGCCTCCAAGGCATAGGCGAAAAATTCACTCTTCATCTACTTTTTCGCCCAAAACACCAGTTTTCAATGCAATTTTTTGCGTTACATACCAAAAGTGGATCAGCAGAACTAGCTAACTTTGGCAGCAAATGATGTATTTTTGACCAATCTTTGATGCATTTAACTAGAACGCAAGGTAACAATTACTGGAAACAAGCTCAAATCCCAACGCTGGACGAAGGCTTGTTTTTGGCTGACCAGAGGCGCTAGGCAAGCAATTCATGGTTAATACATCGCAGAGCGCAGCCTTCAGAAAGAGTGTCACCTCCCCCTTGGGGTAGACAAAAAAAACGCTCAGAACGCGATCTAAGGCGTTTCTGAGCGATTCAAGGGAGGTAAGGAAGGGAGACGAACTACAGTGGCTTTGAGCTTGAGCCAATCATCCTGGCCATGTGTTCAACGATCTCTTCGCTGGTTACTTCAGCCCCATATGTTTTGTTGGCGTACCAACCATGGAAAGAAGCCAAGACACCTGCTTTGTTGCGACCTACCTTGATGTGCAGTGATTCAGTCAGAATTCTTTCGTTGTACTCTGCATAAACGGACTTCAACTCAGCTGGTGAAAGCTCGGCAAGGATGATCTTCACATTCATCAGGCGCTGTGCTCTGACTGCTTGAATCATTTTTTCCATACCAACATCCTTATCGGACTTGGCAGATGCTTTCTTCTTGACTACTTGGTTAGTCGGTTGAGCATGGTTCTCTGCTTCATCAGGGGCGTTGTTCTCAGGCGGGAACAACTCTCCTGATAAACCTATCCCGCTAACGGAAGGGCTGTCTTCATACCACCTGTTCTTGAGCGTTTCAGAAAAATACTTTGCTGTCCGCACAAGTGGCCTCAAGTGGGTAGCCGTTCTTCGCCATTTAGTGTGTGCAATAGCCAGCTTTAATTGCTCTTCATCGTAGTCACGAAGCAGTCTTGAAATGGTCCTGTCTGGCACATCTAAGAGTCGCATGCTATCAACCAGTATCCCCTTTGTTGCAGAATTTGCATGGAGAGCTGAATCGTTCATGATGGACTTGGTTTTTTGCGTGATTAGCCGAACGTAGCGAACAAACCGACCATCTTTTTGGGTTTCCAGCTGCACTATTAAGCGCGTCTTTGCGTTTACATCCTTTATTGCCGGGGCAAGGTATCGTTCATTGAATGATCCCCAAGTCTGAGCATTCTTGGGCACTTCGGTTGAACTCAAAACCATGTCGCGCAACTCTTCCCAACGGAACCAACGCGAGTGACCGATGCCCAGATATCTGGAAGCGTTTTCATAGATCGGGATGGAGCAGCTTTTGCTAAGACCCATCTCCTCATCCATGTCTAACGATGTGTACGACTCAAGGTTTGTGAGCAGGGCAGCGGCCTTCTCATGGATCTCGTAGGTGATGACACCGTTGAGGTACTTTGTGTACGGAAAGACCACAGAGTAATTTTTGGAAATCCCCTTTGATTCAAGCACGTCCCATTTCACTTTGATGTTCATCATCTGAAGGATTACCTTCTCGATGTAGTCGTAGTTTCTGGACTCAACTTTCAACACGCGCAACACATCGATTACCTGAATATCCCAGGTCAGTTCACGAGTTGGTTCAGTGTTTTGAGCATTCCTCAGAAGGATGTTAGTGAGCTTCTGTTGGAGTGGAGTCATCATCTTCTTCGGATGATGATGAACAAGTGAGTTGGCCTTGCGAAACTTTCTGTTGAGCTTCTTTCGTTCAACAAAGAATTTGGTGATGGTTCCATCTTCAGGAGCCAGGACCTCCATTTCAATGGATTCTTTGAGATCACCTTGGGTATTGTCAGCTGCTGGTGGTTCCGAAACGTCAAGCGGCTTTGTCTTGCTGCGTGATTTAGGTTTGCGCTTCGGCTCATCGATGGGCGGAGAAGCAACTTTAGACGTGCGTGTTTTCTTTGGCGCAGTCACTCGTTTGACCACGGCATCTTCAACGACATCTGTTGGTTCAACTGTCCTTCTTGATCTCAAAACGCACTCCGTATTCATTGGTCGATGAGCCACTTTTGAAAAGCGTAACTCAAGGTAGACACGAGAGGTCGCGTCACTAGATACGAAGAACGAGCCTTCAAACCCCTCAGATTGTGCAGAGTTTACATGTCAGACCCCTCAGATTGTGCAGAGATTACAGCTCAGACCCCTCAGATTGTGCAAAGTTGTATGTAAGTTGTTGTTTTCAAATGAATGCTGAGAACACTTTTTGCACAAGCATTTGCTACATGTTGCTTTAGTACCTTTTCTAATCACTTTCCAGTTTAGATACTTTAGGGCTTCGTCCAGTTTTGTGAAATCGTTGCTGGATAAGGGTTTGCGGCTGATTTCGGTCCAATAAATTTTCCTCAGACCCCTAATCTTGTGATCGTATTCCCCTCATCTTGTGATGACAGACCACGGGGTATGTGATGAAGGCACCCCTAATCTTGTGATCTCGTACCCCTGGATATGTGATGCGTAATGCAGGGTTGTACACAGGCAGTACGAGTGTTTGCGGGATCAAATGAGTCATGGCAAGGTTTTGCTTGCATCGCGTAGGGGTCATGGAATGCCAAAACTGCAGCTCAACGAAGGAACGGGTTCCTATAGCTTCCCAGACCCCCAAACTTGTTGATCAAGGCCACCATGCTCAATAGCCTGGTTGAGGCTTGTCTTGGATGTGATTGAGCGATGTCCTCGCCTTCAGGCACTGGCAAGTATCTATCGATGTAGGTATGGCAAACAGGCTTCAAGTGACAGCAGTTCGTTTCGGACCCCCAATCTTGTGAAGGCTTATGCGTGCGAACTTCTCTCACACCCCTCAACTTGTGCAAAAAGGGGGGATGTGAACACCACTTAGGTTATCCACAGAAGAAATGAGAAAAAATAAAACTGCTGAAACTGAAAAAGTTGTTTGTTTTCAATGACTTTATACAACCTGGACCCCTAATCTTGTGAAGAGCAGCCTGTGTTTTAGTAGTTTCAGCGTTCTTTTTTCAAGCTTTAGTAATTTTCTAAACTACTTTGGGGTTTAGATACTTTAGGGGTCTTGAAACCGTTGCTGGGCGCGGGCTTCAGGTCATTCAGACCCCTAATCTTGTGATCATATTCCCCCAGTCTTGTGAAGTTGGACCCCTGGATATGTGCATTTGGACCCCCAATCCTGTGAAGGTGGACCCCTGAATATGTGATCTGGAGAGTTGAGTTGTCCTTTGTTGACGTTCTCTTGTGTGCATGAGCATGCAGGCTCTGCTCATCGATAAATATCGCGTTTTCTCTATATTTTTGGTAGCACTAAACCAAGGAAATATGCATGTTCCAACAGATTGAGTGAAATCGCATCCGTCGATGTATAGGAAGCAATGCATCACAAAATTAGGGGTCTGGCTTCGATTCACCCTTCACAAGATTAGGGGTCTGAAGCATGTGGCGATGCATCGGCTGAGTCATGTTTGGTGGTTGAGCAATGCATCACAAGATTAGGGGTCTGAAGCCTATGGGGAATACATCAAATGAATTGCGAAACATCACGACGAATGCATCACAAGATGAGGGGTCTGACAGGTCAGAACATGACTACCAGGATGGGTGAGGAGGGGAGCACACAATGCATCACAAGATTAGGGGTCTGAAGCATGCCTATCGTGCTGGTCTTGGAACTTCAAAACGGATCTATCGTTTTAGCCTCATGTCACAAGATGAGGGGTCTATACCAATGGTGAAGCCTTAGCTTACCCATCACAAGATGAGGGGTCTGAGATTCAGCACGACTTTGGGAACACATCTCAACTTTGAGGGGCTTTCGTATGGTTAATGTTTCACAATATTAGGGGTCTGAAGGTGTTTGATTCGCACCTTTTTCCCCTGACATGCACTGGTCGCTCCAAATGAAGAGGCGGTGGACCGCAATCACAACCTGAGGGGTCTAAGCGGCCTCAAGCAACCCGGAATTAAGGCGCGGCTGGGAGTGCCAAGATGCACAAAATGAGGGGTCTGAAATTACCAATGCATCACAAGATTAGGGGTTTCAGAGCATCAATCGTCTCAAGTTGATTGGCAAGAGACGCATGACCAACATCCGGGTGAATTCATCACAAGATTAGGGGTCTGAAGCGTGATCTTTGAGTGTGTTGGCTAATGTTTTAGTAGGCGACTTGTTGTTGACTAAGCGCGTTCCTATGACAAACCTAAGGTCTTCTGGGGCCGAATTCCGCTCTTGGTTGCATCAGTACAACGCATGCTTCACAAGATTAGGGGTCTGAGTGTGTTTCCCTGGTGGAGCACACTTCACAAGATTAGGGGTCTGAAAGATTTTTCTGGTGGATCACACTGCACATGATTAGGGGATTGAGTGTGTTTCTCTTGTGGATCATGCTGCACAAGATTAGGGGTTTAAGCGTGTTTCGTTGGTGTTGCAAGCTTCACAAGATTGGGGGTCTGAGTGTGAATTGCAGGTGAGGCATGCATCACAAAATTAGGGGTCTGTACTCAAAGAAAAATCCCCATATCCGATGATCAAGAGCTGTTCCTTTCACCCGAATAGATGAACAGACATGTTCACACGTAGCCTTCCATCCAGCTTTCGAAGAATCGTATACAGACCATCTTCAGGATGATCAGTAGACCTTCTGCATACTGTTCTAAGCCCAATGAGGCGTGGTGGCGCATGTCAAGGCTCCCATCGTTGCCAGACTTGCATAAGCATGTCCAGGCTGCGCAGATAGTCATCTGCTGTACGGCCTTGGATGATCGGCACCGGAGATTTGAGGAGATTGCAGATCTCAGCAGCGGAGTGGCTTAAGGCCATCTTGTCTTGCCAAGCGTAGAAAGATCTCAACTTCCTTTAAGCAAGGTGGCAGCTGCATTTACGCGGTAGTCGTTCTCCTCTTGAAAAGCAGCAATTTCACTCTCGCACCACATATCAGGTTGGGACCACCAATCAGGGCTTACAACATCAGCAAGTGCAACCTACTGGCCATAGGTCCAAGGGTAGACGCCTGCGATCCCTGCTTGTTTACCCTTCAGTTTGAATAGATGGTGAGCTACGAAGCCAGCACTATCAAGTGCTAAAGGAATGTCGTAGAGGTCACTGTAGGTTGGGACAGAGAATTGGCCAGTTTTGCTGTTCCAAAAGGCGTTGGCACTGACCATTGCCTTGTAGCCTTCATTGAAGGCGTGGAAAGCAAGTATTCCGGGTTTTCGAGGTAGGCCTACACGTACTTCCAATGACTCGCTCAGGTGCGCGTTAACTTGGCTGCAGGGCAGGCTAGATTTGGTGAGGATTGTTTGCATGCTGATTACAGTGTTGGAATGTGGCGCATCCACCCCATAGGGCTATGCGCCCAAAAGGGGATTGAGGGGGAATGAAGATTTCGCTCAAAGCTAGTTTCAAAAAAACCTCTCAACACCACGAGGGAATTGAGAGGTTTTTCTATTTGCGTTCAGAGCAACGATTAGTTGCCAATGAACTCGTCAGTTTTCCCTTTGGCGCTTGAAACAGGGGCCGAGCCTGGTAGCGCGTTAAGACGTACCAAATGGCGGTTGGATCTGTCGGTAAGTTTTGAAAGTGCCCGCCGCGCTGATTTCTATACCGCGCTCCTTGATATTCCCGTTTGAGTAATACAGGTCAGCAAAGACCTTTGGGTTCCCGTAGTAGGGCGCTGGCCCATTGGACTCGCCAACGTTGGTTATACGGGCGCAAAGCCCATTCCAGGTGGTTCGGGTGAACCAGACTTCATCGGCTTGACGGTCAAACCACATTTGGAAGACGTTGACCTGTGGGTCAGATGGAATGAGCGTGAACATTAACTCTCCAGAAAATTTTGTTGGGCCTGTGTCAGCGCTATGCGCGCCCCAGCAACTGTAGCTGGGAGATGAAGCTCAGACTAGGCCAAATGCGTTGCTGCTCTCGCTGGGAAAAAACTGTTTTGTACCTGCCTACGAATCACATCAAGCACTTAGTTCCAGATTTCTCACTCAGTTTTGTATTTTCTGATGACCTTCCAGGCTGACAAAGCAGGTGGTCAAGCAGCCAATAGCCAGGGCTGGCGCGGCATCCAGCGCGGTGAAGGCCTCGGCGTGCCGACATCGAGCGTGGGAGCGGGCTGGCATGAAGCATGCCGAGTACAACGCTGATTGAGAAAAGTACAAGACTCAGTGAGAACCGACACCGACAACAGGTGTCGATTCCAGCTCAGTTTTGTACTCGGCCTTACGAAGAATCAATGACTTAGCTCCAGATTTCTCACGGAGTTTTGTACTTCCTTATCACTGAGCGTTGTACTTTCCGCAATTTTTCTCACTCAGTTTTGTATTTTCCGATGACCTTACAGGCTGACAAAGCAGGTGGTCAAGCAGCCAATAGCCAGGCCTGGCGCGGCATCCAGCGCGGTGAAGGCCTCGGCGTGCCGACATCGACCGTGGCCAGACGCAGCTGAATACAACGCTGAGTGAGAAAAGTACAAGACTCAGTGAGAACCGAAAACAGGCATTTCATTCATAAGTAGTTGATTTGCTTGTTTTTTTACTAAGCTACGCAGCAAACTTGGAATTAATTTGTTAGTTACCTAATTGCGCTTCTGTAACTAGGAAGAATGAGGAATAAATTAGTCAATTACGTCCAAGGCGTTCACACAAGTAAATTTGATGCTATTTCCCAGAACCGATATGCACTTTTTGCCTGTTGCGAAGGCATTTCCCCCCTCTGAGACACAGATGAACCTCAGTTGCTAAGCATGAACGGAGGCTGACCATGACCTCTTGAGCTTGTTTATCGTTACCTATAGGGGCATCAACGTTGCCATCAGACACGGTGGACTAGCCCGACTTTGCTATGGACCAGAGTTCAGATCCTGCCTGGCATTCACGAGACTGAATGACGAAGGCAACGTGCTGGCGCTACCCAAGCATTAGGCGAACTTTCGCACACCCCTGCTTTTTTTCGCCAATTCGGTGTTGTTGAGCTGCAAAAAAATGCATTGCTAGATGGAGTGAAATCGCCCGTTTTCGGGTGAATATTTTGGAATATGCCTCATAGCCGCAAGAACTTTTCAGTTTCTAAGTTCAAGTTGAAAGATTCTTGCTTCTTGCGGTGTTCTCTCCCAGCACTGGAATGAAAGACGGCCTGCATTTGCATGCAGGCCGCTTTACTTGTCCAAGTTCTTTCCTACCGCTTATTGGCCATGAGGCCTATAAAGAAGAGCAATCCGAAAAGGATTGCAATGTCTACCAGCGGGTGAAATACATAATTCATGTCCTACTCCTTGGGAACAGCCTTATTTGGCTGTCATGCTACTTGCACGTTCAATACAGTACGCGACGCCTGCTAACAACGCCAAGGCAACCAGGCACCCTGCGAAGAGTGAAAAGTTGCCAGCGGCTATTGCTGTGCGGGCTAAATTGACTAAATCAGATACCAAGATGCCAAGTGCCAAGGTCATTAGCGTTTTGAAAACTAAGTTTTGGCCAATGCGCGTCAAGGTTCTGTAGATGAACAAACCCGCTGCTGTGACCATGAATGTCAGCGCTTTAGGTATGAGCAAGAAGATGAAGAACAAACCAAAGAGGTAGTTCTTGACTCTGTTAGAGCCTGGGGTTTTGGGGAATGTGTTTGCTCTCATGGCAACTCCTTTATGAAAAAAGCGAGTCACCCCCCCGTAGGTAGTGACCCACGGGTGGTAAAAGCATGTCTATCCTCACGGAAAATTATTGAATTTGCCTAAAGTACCCACAAGCGCCTTGGCACCGACCGCAAGGTCAATGTCGCTGGAAAGTGTGAGTGATTTCAAGGCAAGGATAAGCTCCTTCGCATATGCGGAGGGGTTATCAGATGCTTTGAAATTGATTCTTGAACCGGCTTCTTTGAGCGCATAACGCTTTTGGGAAACGGAGCAATTCATTGTTGGCCCTCAAGTGCTGGACCAACCTCAATGAGCTTGGCCCATTGATGGAGTAAAGACAGCTTGTGCTGCAGTTAAGCCGAAGCGTAACGGAGTGATTCTGGCACATCAGGTCTTTGGTAGTCAACGGCTCCCCCCTGCTCTGCTGACTTTCAAGGTGCCTTGCTTACTTTGTTTCAGACGAGCTGGACTTGTGTAGGCAGCTTCTGGTGAAAACCAGTTTGTGTGGCCAGGCATCAGCTCGATGACCGTCCTAGTGAACTCGCTGACGGGTCTAAATCTACCCAGCATCAAACTGATGTAGTGACCATTGGTGAAGCCGATTGCATTTCCAAATTGCATGGCAGTCGGATACTCCTCTGCCATGTCTTGAATCCGAAGTCGATAGAACTCTTGCTCAAGGATGCGGCCCTCTAAGCCTTGAAGTGCTTTGCGGTATGGCTTCGTCATATGCTGCACATGCTCTGCAGTGATGTCATTTAAGGCAAAGTGACCCTTTAGACCTAAGGTTTGTTCGATTGTCCTTGCTGCAGACTCACCGATGTCCCTGGATCTTAGGGAGGTGACATAGCAACGTGACATGCCAATAGCTGCCGCGAGTTTTTTTGCAGAGCCAAATTTGGTAATAAGTTTTTCGAGCTGGGATGATCTGTAGTCGTACCTGGCTGCTTGTATCTTCTCAGCGTTGGCGCGTAGGGAGTCAATCGTTACTGTCATGGCGGGTAGCTTCTCAGGAGTGGCCATTATTCAGATGGGGGGATGCGGGGGGCTGCAATTAAGTTGCAAGATTGAGGCGGTTTTCTCATGCCCTACCACCGCCTACCTGCAGCGCACAACAAAAAAAAGGAGAGCCAGTGGCCCTCCTCTCTTCTTTTGCTGAAACGGTCTCAAGCTGGGACGTTCAGATCGCCCTGCTTTGCCTTTTCAATGTTCTCCGCGACTTTCAGGTTGCGACGTTCTTTTGCATCGTTCGCTTCCTTAATTGCCATGAAGAACTGAGCCATTGCATATGCATCAACGGCCAGGGTTCTGCCTTTGAGGGCAGCGATGTTGCTTGGACCTGCAGCAGCAACAATCTTCATCACATCGTTTCCGAGTGAGGAGATCAGTGGCTGGGCCGTTTCAAAGATACCGCGCATCAGCTTTTCAGAAGGCATCCAAGATTTCAGCGAGGACGCTGTAACTTTGGATTTGCCTTGGGCCTTGGCTTTTTCAAGCTCACCGGCCAGGAAAGCGCCAGCACCATCACCATGCTTTTTCACAGCGATGATTGCGTTGGTCTGGAGCACGGTGCCGTTGTTTACCATGAGGTGAACATCGGTGTTGGCGGTGGCCAGTACCAACATGTCTTCCACATGCGAAACACTGCGGTTCAAGCGACGCGAGATCTCTCCCACATCGTTGCCCATGCGTAGTAATTTCAGGTATGACTTCGCAATTCCAACAGGCTTCAGGGGAAGCCCCTGCGCACTGTTGATCATCAACTGCACCCGATCTGCATCATTCCCTCGGAAGGGGATGCAGGCCAGTTTCTGGATGTTTGCGCCACGCTGATTGGCCAAGATCAAACCGCGCCTTCTCAAATGCCCTTCGACCATCAAAACCCGTTGGGTTTGGACGCAGAAGCGAACAATCGGAGGAGGCACGAATTTTCCACTAGCAAAAGCCGTTGCAAATTCTTCAATTTGCGCAATCACTTCTGGGTCTTGGTAGTCACGCTGGTTGAAGTCCTCTTCTTCTGAAAGCAGATGAACTCCAATTAAGAGCAAATCATTTTTGCCGATGACCTTTGCGGACAGCAGCGATTTGAAGGATGTATGTACCTGTACAGGGGTGGATTCGGTGGCCATAAGATTCTCCATAAGGAAATATTTAAGGCACCGACCCTAGAAGGGGCTGGTGCCCTTCAGGGTTGAGTAAAGACGGCTCAAGGCCGCATCGACCATTAGGTAGATGCGCCAATTCTACCTATGAAGCAGGAATCGGCAAGATGGTCGGTCAACTAGATTGGCGAGTTGCACGCATCTACCAGGCAGTTGAAGGGTGAGTGCCACAGGCAGCGATGGCAGCGTCAATCTCCTCGTCAGAGAGTGTGCGGTCGGTTGTTACCAAGCCAGTAAGCAGTGTGATGACTTCGGGGAATTTGGGGTGCGCCCGAATCCAATCGTACCGAGCAGCTGCAGCAAGCTGCTTATGAT
Organism: Comamonas testosteroni; assembly: GCF_003569915.1. GTDB lineage: Bacteria > Pseudomonadota > Gammaproteobacteria > Burkholderiales > Burkholderiaceae_C > Comamonas > Comamonas testosteroni_D. Next base: position 37,799 of record NZ_KZ984469.1, read on the forward strand.
CATCTTGGGGTGCGTCAGGTTGCGGGCAGGAGCGCCAAACGTTCTGCATGTGTGCCATCCATTCCGGGCCTATGCGCTGCACTGCATAGGCATTCGAGTCGCTTGGGCAAAGCTCCTTCATCCGTCCGCTGGCAAGCGCAACATACAAGAGTTCGCCGGTCGATAGAACTCCTGTCCCTGCAAAGTTTCCGTCAAAGGCTAGGCGTGCTAATTTGTCCAGGCGTTCAAGTTGACTCATATAGTCTCCACTTGGTTTCTGTCGTTCAAGCAAATGTACTCTGCTCTTCGCTGCTGCCTGAGCGGCAGAGAACATGGGGATTCGGTGCCTAGTGCACCCATTCAATTGTTCAGCTGCCAGTGCGGCAGAGAACCGATTCGCAACCTGTACTTAATCATCCCATCCTTTTGCATCTGCCCTCAGGCAGAGAAGGGTAACACCCACTGCGGTCATCAACCGCTTAATTGTCCAGCTGCCCGAGGGCAGAGAACCCGGAAGCCAACGAACTAACTTTGCATGTCATTTGTTCAGCTGCCTGCGAGGCAGAGAACTGCAAGAGGCCCCAAAACTATGGCGCAGTAGCTTGTCGAGCTGCCTGTGCGGCAGAGAACCTGCAAAAGCGGCGGAAACAGCGATGAACAAATTGTCCAGCTGCCTGTGAGGCAGAGAACAAGGGGTGGAAGCCGCCAATGTCGGTAGGTCACTGTTCAACTGCCTGTGCGGCAGAGAAGGCCAAGACGCGCTTGCTGATTCTTGACGATTGTTGTCCAGCTGCCTGTGCGGCAGAGAACGCATGTTAGCAGGGGCATGTATCACAAGATGATTGTTCAGCTGCCTGTGCGGCAGAGAACTTGAACGACATTCGGCGTTGTCTTGAACTATTTTGTCCAGCTGCCTGTGCGGCAGAGAACCTTCAGGTGTCCCAGGCAACGGCTCTGCTCCATTGTCAGCTGCCTGTGCGGCAGAGAACCAAACGCAGTACCCCGGCCCTCGAAAAGTTGAATTGTCAGCTGCCTGTGCGGCAGAGAACTGGAGTGTACAGAGGGAAATCAACAAATACCCTTTTCTAAATCTACGTGCGGTGAGATTCAGTTGGGTTAGAAAACAGGTTCCTTGCTGGGGACAGCCTTGCTTCTTTCCCAGTAGGGAGGCCTCAAGCAACATGTCTTAGTCGTGGCGTATTCGATCCCAGCTGCTCCATCCATGTCCAAGGGTAGATAGCGCAGCTTCCATTTGTCCAGGGCAACTTCGTCATGTTCGATGGTCGTCGAGGCTATACGGCCAAAGCCGTTTCGAGTCATTTTCCCCAATGCTTGTATGCGAGACAGAGCATTTTTCAACTCAAGTTCATCAGCCAAGCACCATGCCGTAGCCTTCTTCATCCACTGGTATGGGTGATGAATAAAGTATGCGCGATTCGGCCCTTTACCTGTTTCAAGCAGCGAACGCTTGCGACCATGTAGCAGCCCTGAATCTTGGGCCTGCATGAATGCCTCAGGTTCACTGCGCCGAACCATTGTCGTAGTAAATATCTCAGCAGCTGGCGTAAAGCAAACCGCAGATGCCGACCATACTGAATCGGTTGGGCTGACCATGCTTTGAAATACATGGCTCATGTCTTCGCTGAGTTCTACAGCGTTGCTTGCACCGGCCTCTGTGGCTTCTTCATAGATGCTGTATGCGACAAGGGCATCCAGGTGCAGCAGGTAGTCGTTTGTCATCACCACGGGCGCTGCAAAAGTCCAGGTGACGCGCAGAGGACGCAGCATTACGCGGCCTCTTTGGCTGCGCGCTTGCCCTTGCCAGCAGACTTGTCGATCACTTCATTGGCAAACAAGTCGTTGAGGCTGTTGCCAGTGATGTCCAAAGCGGCCTCTTCCCAAGCGGCAATAGCTTGGGCGACTTCTGGTAAATCGCGGTTGAGCTTGTTGTCCAGCAACAGGCTTGATGCAATGGGCTGGTTGGTGTTGTCCGTCAGAACCATGTCGAACAAATTGAAGCGGCCAAAGCCATTTCGACCTTGACCACCTAACTCTTCATCTGCAGCGAAGGAGTCCAGCGCCAGCAGGAACAGACCAAGCTGTGCCGGCGTTACCTCAAGGCTCCAGCTCAGTGGGAAAATTACATTGGGGATCACGTACTGCAAAGCCGTGAACGAGCGGGTCGTCTGGCGCTCTGAGGTGCCAGTTTCCGCCTTAGCAGCCTTGTTTCCAGCGATTGCACTTGCGCGCTCGCGGATGGCATTTTCAAAGTCCGTAATCGTGGCGCTGGCCAAGGCAATGTCGCTCAGCGAAGTGAGGTCGTCCATACGATTGCGCAGCACGCCACGGGTCAGAAATTTTTCTGTTGAGATTGGAACCGCGTGAATCAGCGGGTCAAAATTTGGATGCTCAATGCCTTTGAAGCTTTGGGCTGTTACCGAGGTGTACGGTACGGGGTTATTGAGCATGCGGGCATAGCGGCGCATGAGTTTCGGTCCACCGCCGAAAAGGCCCAGGTATGGATGAGCCATGGAGGTACGAAGCTGGTCGAATGTTGGGACTGAAGAATCAGGATTGCCGCTTGATGCGCCGCAGGCCAACGCACTGTATGTACCTGGCGAAATTGTCTGGCCCTTGGATTGAACGATGCCCAGCACCAAGGCCGCTGCATGACGACGCAGCCGACCCATAATGTTGTTTGCCATGATGACCGGCACGTTTGCGACCCCGCTTTCTTCGCCGGGTGCCAAGTAGGCGATAGTTTGAACCAAGGCGCAGGTCGTGGCGCTACCCTCGCTGATGATTCTCTCGCCCATGTAAACACGGTTGTTTGTCACATCGAACGTGCCAGTTTGTCCAGAAGAAATGTGCAGAGGTGTCAATGTACGCAGGAAAGTGTGCAGGCGCAGCTTTGTCTTTTGGTTGCTCATGAGTTGGTTTCTTCCGGTTCTGGTTATTGAGGAACACTACCCTGGCCAGCGCCGGGTGTGAGGGTGAATCGCAAGGCCCAGGTTTCGCCGGGTGTGAGGGAGCGAAGCCAGTTCAGGTCTTCATGAAACTCAGGGTAAGGCGGCTCTGTCATCATTTCGAGTGCATAGACACGCGGATTCAAGCGGCCATGCTCCAAGTCTTTCAAGTCGGGACTCAAGCTCTTGAAAGGGTGCGGCAGTGTCTTGGCGGCAGCACGCTTGGTTTCAGACTGCTCACCGTAGATGGCAGCGGCCATGCGTGCGCAAATGGCAGGCGCATTTAACAGTCGCTTTCTGCGCACAAGCAGAACTCTGAGGCCGACGCGAACATAGAACATTTCAGTGCTGTAGTTCACAGGCGTGCGCCATGCCATGTGTTGAGATTTTGCAGTTGAATAGCAAAGCACGAAGGGTGGAGCAGGCGGGTTAAGCAAGGCGCTAGCTACATCGACCCATTTGCGAAAGGGCTTAGCCCCTTCCAGGTTGAACGCACCAAAACCGCTGTTGCGCAAGCCTTCAATTGTGGTCAGCGGCATGCAGTCACCACAGGTCATGGGATTGGGTGTGCCACGCTTTGCCAAGTCGATATCGTCAGTGAAGCCACTGGAGAATGCCGCTCTGAAAGCCAGATCACCGATGCGCAGGTGCCGACCACACATACAGCACTCAGTCTCTTGCTGCACTGGGGAGCCTACTTCCTCCATGCCAAGAGCCTTGCGAACAATGGTAGAGGGCGAAATCTTGTTTTGCATAGGTCAGGCCAGAGCAGGTATCAGAGATGGTGCATAGCGCTCAAGCTCATGCGTGAAAAGCAGCTTGATGCGGCCCATGCCCTTGCTGCGCATTTGGCCTGCGAGCCAGACACCATCGAGCTTGGCGTCCATGCTGAACACTAGATTCTTGATGGACAAGGCCATGCCTGCGCCCTTGCCCTGCATTCGAGCGTTGTAGACCGTGCCAGCAATGATGTTGATGGCCAATCGCTTATCTGTTGGGAAACCGCCTGCAATGTCTGTACCAAGCAAGTCATCCAGCATCATTGCTTGCCCAAGAAGTGAGCTGACAAGAGACTTTTGAATGTAGGGGGCCAGCTGCTGCAGGGATGGCCGATCTGTTTTGTTGTCGCCCATCGTGGCGCGAAGTATTTCACCGTACTTGCGGCGATTTTTCTCAAGCAGATATTCAGGGCAGCGATACATCACGGCTGGCCCAGCCTGGATGGCGCATTCGCCTGAAAAAGAGCGCACCCCCCATGGGGACTGCAGTTCGATGCTGAGCGCGTTCGCAATCGTCACCAGATGGGCCTGCAAAAGACGGGCACCCTCAGGCCCGATGGCCAGCAGATTCACCCGGCGATCAGAGGCCGAAATGGTGACAGGAGCTGGAGCGCCATGAGATGCACCCGTAGCTGGGTTAAAGCCATAGCTGAGATTGATTGTTTGGCCAGTGCTATCCCTGTGAAACAAGGCCATGCGGTCTTCGATTGGGATGGGCGTTTTTTCTAAGACTGAGCCGAGCAACGACCGCACCGTGAACCGATTCAGTCGCTGGGGACAGGCGTTTGGAAGGTCGAGGACGAATTCTTGGTACATGGAGATCCTTGTAGGCGTTGCGCATGGCCATTGCCCGCTTGCTGCAAGCGAGTGTGAAGTATAGTCAGGCAAATTACGCAAATACTGATTTTTAGAAATTACAGCGAAAATTCTCAAAATGGTGTTTGCGTTGCAGCAACTAAGAACTTTGAATTTCCATGGCACTTGCAGCTAAGCGTTATCCAGTGACCCCTATCCCGGCTGCGCTGGAAGGTCGTTCCTTCACGACCGAAACCTATAAGCAACTCATTTCCCTGGCATTGAAGGAGCAACTGGAGCTGCAGGATGTGGACTACCGGAACTACCCAACAAAGGTGTTCACGCTCAGCCCAACAATGGATGCCCGCCTGAGAGAGATTGCGCTAGAACGGTACGAGGGGGATGAGAAGGCTGCATTTGTTGGCTTGTGCGAGGCCGGCATTCGTCATGCAGAAGAACGCAATCAAGAGCGGGAGGCAGCAGCACAGCAGCTGGACATCGCAATCCCGTTCAAAGCCAAATCGAATCTTCAGGCCCAATATTTCGAGAGCGTTTCCAAGGTGCTGGCTGATAACCGAATCCTCTATGCGGAGGGATCAACCGGCATTGGCAAGGGCCGCGTACTGTGCGCTGTGGGTGTGGAAAAGGCGCGATCCACTAAGGCACTGGTTGCGATTGCGGCTCCCACCGTTGCCACCGTCGAGCAGTTGTACAACGAAGCCGAGTCACTTGGCATAGGCGACGTTCAACTGCGCATACTCGCTGGTGCGTCGGAGTTTGTCGATGATCTGCTGCTGCGTGCCGCAATTGAGGAATGGCCAGAGGAAGCAAGCGAGGCAGTAAGAAACTGGGTTGCCTCAGGAGCAAGGCCACTGCACCCAGATCGACCGCTGGTAAAGAGCATAGGGCCAGGCGCTGCATGGCTACGAAATGATCTGGCTGAATTGGCCGGTGACATGGACATCAGCAACTACACCCTGCGCTTTGATGTTGGCGCTGAAAGCGATTCTCGCGCCATCGTGCGCAAGCTGCGGGAAGTGCATGGTGAGACGCCGACAGTTTTGTTCTGCACGCATCATCTTCTTGCACTGGCTCAGAAAACGCAGTGGAAATTGTTTCCAGCGCCCTCCCTTCTTATCGTGGATGAGGCGCACCTGCTGGAGCAGCATTTCAGCCTGGTCAACACGCGCAGCCTTTCGATGCATTCCCTCAGGTCAGTGCTGGCCCGCGAGCGCAGGCTGAATAAGCTGGGCGCGGCATCTGCTGTTGGTCGAGCCTACAAGCAGTCCCAGGCATTGAGTGAAGAACTCAAGGCAATGCGCAAGGCTGGCGATGTGGCAGTTGAGCTGGCCGAGCTGGGCTTTGGTCAGCGACAGGATCTACGCAGAATCACGAGCCAGCTGGCCGAGCAATTGAAATCCAAAGGCTGCGCAGGAGTTCCCCTCGTGCATGGGTTTGGCAAAGCTCTTGAAGGGGTGATTGAGCGACTGGACAGGATTGATCGCAGTGGAGAAATGCCCACCCACAATTGCTATCTGCATTTTTCTCGCGTGCGAGGCTTCCCGTCCTTGAGCGTAGGCCCAGTCTCTTTGAATATGCAGCTGGGGGCGCTGTGGAAGGCGTCAGAGCAAGGCGTCGTCTTGGCTTCAGCATCCCTCTTCACACCATCAGCCACGGATGAACAAAATTGCGACTACATGCGCGCAGTTCTCAACACCCCTGTGGCGCGGACTGTTTACGCCTCCCCCATCATCGACCAGGAGATCTACAACCTGCCCACCTTGCATGTGCCCAGCATTGAGCGCGCAGCGCGTTTGCGGCCAGCCAGCGAAGGTGATGCAAGGAAACAGTGGCAATGCGATGTGGCCAACTTTGTGGCCCAGGAGGTTCTGCCCACGGCAAAAGGTGGCGTGATGCTGCTCAATACAGCCTATGAAGACATTGAGGGTATCAGCCAGCATCTGCAGGCGAGCGCGGCTCAGCTGCAGCGGGAGGTTGTCTGCATGCAGCGCGGCACGTCCTTCATGAGCGCAGTTCAGGCGTATCGAAGCGCCTACGCTGCAGGCAAGCACCCAATCTTCCTTGCCCTTGGCCCTGCGTGGACTGGTTTGGACTTAACGGACAGCAGCGTCGAAGCTGGCCAAGATTTTTTGCTCACGGACGTGATCATTCCCAAGTTGCCGGTGAACTTGAATGCCAGCAACACCATGCGCAATCGTTTCAACCGCATTGGGATGACAGCAGTTGTCACCGAGGCCTTGCTGACCTTCAAGCAAGGCTTGGGCCGGGTTATCCGCCGTCATGGCGTGACAGACAGGCGCATCTGGGTGCTGGATGGCCGCGTCTTTGATGGACAGCCATGGAATGATAAAAAAAATGGATCTGTAGCCTTGATCCAGCTCACAGCCACAGTTCGCAGGATGCTGAAGTCATATCTAAAAGTTGTGCTGCACTGAGGTGGGCGAGATCACGATTCCAGCTTCTATGGACATCAGAGCCTGGCAGGCATGAAAAATGATGATCAGCTACATCTTTGGGGAGCGGATGAATATCGCCTCAAGCCTGAGGCGACAGTTCCGCCCACTCTTGGATGGTGCGACATGGTGCGCCAGCAGCACCAGCCGCTTCATAAAGCTGAGTCACATTATGTGAACGGCACTTCACTGGAAATGCCGAGCAATGGTGTGAGAGGAGCCAAATAGTTCTAGTGATGCCGTCCGAAATGGTTAGAAAGTTAATACGCTCTTTGCGCACGGCTTTAACTAGCCGGAAAAACTTGTAGCTTTCTGTCGAAACTATGCGGTGTTCTAGGGAGACATCGGCAAGGGGTACAGGGTTTTCGCGTCCATGGGAGAAACACTCAGCGGCATACTTGTACTTATAGTCGCTGGGCCAGGTTTCAGGCGTGCCGTCTGACACATTCTTATGACGCCCATAAGGTTCAGCTCTCCAGAGGGCTAATAGTTTTTGCGCATCTACGATGACAACGCCGTAGTTATCGCGCCCATCGTCTGCAATGTTCATCGACATGAATACAGGCTCTCTGCCGGGCAACGGAACCGTAAAGACAAGCCTTGAATCTCTAGTGAAGCGTTTCTGAAGGCAAGCTTTAACCATGGAATTCGTAACTTTTACTTTGGTGTAGGTGCATACAAGGATTTGGCTTGGGCGTTGTAATCCACACCAACTGACCCAATTTATGGGCGAGCGAGTCAATGGCGATTGCCAGAGCAGCCTGTGTAGCTACTGTCATTGTCGTTTTCTAGCAGTGGTTTGTTGCAGCGGGAGAACTGGCCACGGCCTTGGGAAATTTGGCCTCGGTGAAAAACGTTCGCACATTCCGAGTGCAGCAGACTGCGCTGCCAATTCCTCAAAAACCTCATCGTTTGCCTTGAGCCACCCTTTTACTTGGGGATGTGTTTGCAGTAACTCCGGCGCATGGGCCTGCAACAACTCCAGCAGCTCGCGGTTTTCGTCAAGTCTTTTTAAAGCACCTCCACCCAATTCCTGCAAGATCATTGCCGTGATTTCAGGCGAAATTGATTTCCGAATAACTGACATTGCTTACTGCCCCTCGCGTCGCGCCGCAGCAGACCAAATGGCTCGTTCTGCAATGTTAGACGCCAATTCATCAGCGAAGAGTGTTGAGTCTTTCAGATCAGCCGTATGTGCGAACCCCGCGCCGATGTGCTGGGCCGTGTAGGAGGCCGCAATGGCCTGTTCAGTTTCGCCAACCATGAGAGAAAGGGTGAGGCCTTGTGGTAGTGCACAAGGCGCGATTAAAGATTTCAAGCCCATCTTTTCCAGCTCATGCTGCACGGCCTGCAGGTGCTTTAAGAGCTGGTCTTGGCGCTCTTTATCCATACTTTTAGATCCCCTATAAACATCCTCTAACTGTACAGCGAAGGCCACACCACCCCAGGCCGCTGTTATTGAGTTTGATGCTTGGTTGCACACCTCTCATGTGTATGTCGTTGCGCGACTGCTTCAGTGCACAGCTAATTGGGAAGCTCGGCCCTTAGATTTTTAGAGTCATTGCCACCAGGCTGATGACTCCACCGATAACCAGTGAGGCAACGACCATGATGCTAAGGCGAGAGACAAATGAATCTCTATCCTCTAGTGCGCCGATGACAGAAGGTTCGACAAGAATTTTGAAAAGAATCATGCACACGCACAACCAAGCAATCGATATTGGGTTGTCCAACACCCAGCTGTTTAGTTGAACAACAGTTGCCTTAAAGCCTTGCTGCGCTACTTCTTTTTGAAGGAACGCGACCGTGGATAGCACTAAGTACAAGATTGCGCTCGCGCACGCGACGAGCAAGCCGCTCTTTACGTAGACCCCAGATCGCGGGCCGAAGATTTTCTTCATTGAATTTCTAGCGAGCAATGGAAGCCCAACCTCATGTTTTGACGTGGAAACGTAGTTTTCACAAATGATCGGCGTTGTTGCATAAATCGATTTCAGGCCAAGCTCCCCCAAACCCCAGCCGTGGCTATGCCACGGCTGCCGTCTGAGGACGGCCCAGTTCTGTAAATCGATTCAAGATGGCTGCTCGAATGTGCAGCTCGTTGACTTGTCGCTCAAAGGTACGAGACATCAGCCGCTCACCCAATCGTTTGATGCAGTTCATCTTGGTTTCCACCAAGCTGCGCCGGTGATACCCGATCCAACGTTTCCAGATACTTCGCCCCAGCCTTCGACATGCAGCGATCGCCGCATTTCGATGCACAAAGGCTTTGCCTTTGCGTATTCGAGCATTCTTGCGAGGAGGAATAATGGGAATACCTCCTCGCTTGATGACTTCTTCATGGACTGGTTGCGTGTCGTAAGCGCCGTCGCCCGTTAGGCTCTCCAGCACCTCATCTTCGGGCAATTGCTGCAGCAAATCCGGTATCACTGCTGCATCACTGACGTTGTTGGATGTCACGCAGATAGCCCTGACCTGTAGCGTCTGGGCATCAATGCCAATGTGCAACTTGCGCCATTGCCGACGACGCTCAGGGCCATGCTTTTTGCATTTCCACTCGCCTTCACCCAAGAACTTGATTCCCGTTGAATCAACCAGCAAATGCAGTCCCGCTTGGCTGCGTGTGTACGGCACTTGTACATTCAAATCGAGCTGGCGCCGGCACAGCGTGCTGAAGTCAGGTACCGGCCAAGCAAGCCCACACAAATGCAGCACCGACTCGGCAAAACCCGTGGTCTGCCGCAGTGCCAAGCCAAACAGGTTCTTGAGCGTCAAACAAAATTGGATTGCTGCATCAGAGAACTTCCGACTGCGTCCGCGTTTGCCACTTGCCGTGGCAAACCAGCACATACCCTTGTCCAGCCACACCGTCAAAGAGCCTCGAGCTTTGAGGGATGCGTTGTACTGCTTCCAGTTGCTGGTTCTATAGCGGGGTTTGCGGGGCTGACTCATGCAGCAAGCCTACCGCTGGAAGAGCAACGATTTATGCAACAACGCCATGCTCAGGCAGAACTGGATTGCCGCATCGGAGAAGGTGCGTTGACGACCACGTTTGCCGCTGACAGTGGCGTACCACTGCATGTCCTTGTCCAGCCAAACTGTCAGTGAACCTCTGGCCTTGAGTGAGGCGTTGTAGTCCGCCCAGTTTGTCGTCTTGTACTTGCCACGCGGGCGCTTACTTTCACTCATGACGTCACCCTACCAGCTGTTGCCGCTGGTTTTATGCAACAACGCCCATGCAACTCCCAGGTGCGATCAGCAGGCCGCCCTGCGCTATTGCGCCTGATACTGTCGCGCCGCCAACACAGCGCGGGCGACCTGGGCGATGGCGGCATCGCGCTGCTCGGGGCGGGCTGTGGACTGTGTGAGGTAGCAACTCACCAGTACCGGGGCGCCGCCTGCCGGTGGCCACAGCACCCCAATGTCGTTCGCGGTGCCACTGCTGCCAGAGGTGCCCGTCTTGTCGCCCACTTTCCAACCTGGTGCGCCTGCCCGCAGGCGTTGGTCCCCCGTGCTGGTCTCGATCAGCCAGCGTTGTAGCGTTGCGCGTGATGAGGGTGACAGTGAATTGCCCAGGACCAGCCGTTGCATGGTATGAAGCATGGCAAGTGGTGTGGTGGTGTCGCGCTCATCGCCCACGGTGGCTTCGTTTAATGAGGGCTCATTGCGATCCAGTCGTGTGATGGAGTCCCCTTGCGAGCGCAGCCAAGCCGTCAGCGCAGCGGGGCCGCCATGGCGTGCAAGCAGCACGTTGGCTGCGGAGTTGTCGCTCAGGCTCACTGTCGCGGCGCACAGCTCGCCCACGGTCAGCCCGCCCCGTGCACCCGCTTTCGGGCCGCTGACGGGGGAATACTCCACCAGCTCCGCCTCGGAGTACTGCACGCGTGCGTCCAAGCGCTCACGACCTTGGTCGACCAGTGCCAGCACCCAGGCCGCCAAGGGGAGCTTGAAAGTGCTGCACATGGCAAAGCGTTCGTCCTGTCTCCACCCCAGTGCCAGGCCACTGCCTGTGTCCAGCATTGCCACACCCAGGCGGCCTTGCGCGTCCTGTTCAATTTGCGCCATGGCGTGGGACCAGTGGCGCTCGGTTTTCGCCGCAGCACTGGGGCCTGCGGCGCATCCGGCCAGAGACCCGATGGCGGTCCATGCCAAACCCAAGGAAAACTGTCTTCTTTGTATCATCGTGATCCACCTTTCAAAAAGAAGATGCCAATGGTATCACTTCGATGCGGACGCGACCAACGGTAATAATTGCGGGAAGCCATTAGAAAAACTTGTGACTGAAGCCTGGGCCCACTGGCAAGGTCGGGTCTTCCAACATCCCATGCATCTGCCCCTGAACGCCTTGCGCGCCTTTGAAGCCTCGGCCCGGCACCTGAACCTGACGCACGCGGCACAAGAGCTGCACGTGACCCAGACGGCCGTGAGCCAACATATCCGCAACCTGGAGACCCATGTGGGCAAGCCCTTGTTCCGGCGGCTGCCGCGTGGATTGGCGCTGACGGACGAGGGGCAAGCGCTGCTGCCGGCGGTCGCACAAGCGTTTGGATCGTTGCAGCGGGCCTTGGAACAGCTGGCGGATAGCCGTCCACGCGAAGTGCTCACCGTCGGTGTGGTGGGGACGTTTGCCGTCGGGTGGCTGATGCCACGTTTGCGTGAATTCCAGGCGCAGCACCCGTTTGTTGACCTGCGCCTGCTCACCAACAACAACCGCGTCGACATGGCAGGTGAGGGGCTGGATTACGCCATCCGCTTCGGTGATGGGGCGTGGCATGGTACACAGTCAGATCAGATCCTGGAAGTCCCCCTTTCGCCGATGTGCACACCCGGTATGGCGCGTGGGCTGGTCAGCCCCGCAGACCTCGCGATACTTCCGTTGCTGCGAACCTACCGTGCCGATGAGTGGTCGGACTGGTTCGCCGCGGCCGGATTGGCATGCCCGGTGTTGCGTGGGGCCGTGTTCGACTCATCGTTGACGCTGGCAGAAGCGGCAGCCCAAGGCGCGGGTGTGGCGCTGCTGCCTGTCAAGCTGTTCGTGCGGGATGTGAGCCAGGGGCGCTTGGTGCAGCCATTCGCCCTCGAACTGTACAAAGGGGCCTATTGGCTCACGCGGCTGCAATCACGGACCCCCACGACCGCGATGCAGGTCTTTCGGGAATGGCTGCTAGCCCAGATGGAGGCAGGCTAGATCCTGTTGCGCATGCCTCGAATCGGCTGAGCCAGTCACTCTTGCATGTGCCGTGCACTTCAATGTGCGCCAGGCAGTGGGAGCCTCAACACCGCACTGCTGTGCAGCACTGAGCGGCATGGACCCATACGCAGGGCCAGCCCGTGCGGGGTGTGTGAACTCCACATCGCCGCTGGAATGACACGCAAGTGCGTTGTAGCGCAGCGTACCAATCGGCTGGCGGTTGCGCTTGGGTGCTGTCTTGTCGGGCGATCAGCCGTGTGATCCTGCTTCTGCCCAGCAGGCGACAAGCCTGTGTGCAGTCCCTGCCATCGCCTGGCGCAGCGACCAGACATCAAAATGGGCTCTAGCCTAAGCAGGGTGGTCGCTAAAAGCTATAGAAACCAAAGCGGCCGGGCGAATTGCAGCATAGCGCAGTCCAGCACTAAAACACCCTAAAAACCAGTGTTTGGGCGCAGGGTAAAGCTGCTCGGCATCCATCTTGGATCTTTAAATTGATAGCGTTTGATCAAGAAGCTTTAATGATGTCTCTGCCTTTGACAGGCGTTGTTGCATAAAACCAGCGGCAACAGCTGGTAGGGTGACGTCATGAGTGAAAGTAAGCGCCCGCGTGGCAAGTACAAGACGACAAACTGGGCGGACTACAACGCCTCACTCAAGGCCAGAGGTTCCCTGACAGTTTGGCTGGACAAGGACATGCAGTGGTACGCCACTGTCAGCGGCAAACGTGGTCGTCAACGCACCTTCTCCGATGCGGCAATCCAGTTCTGCCTGAGCATCAAATGCTTGTTCGGACTGGCCCTGCGTCAAAGCTTGGGGCTGGTCGAAAGTCTGTTGCGCTTGGCGGGCCTGGACTGGCGGGTGCCAGACTTCAGCACCGTGTGCCGGCGCCAGAAAGACTTGAGCGTTAAGCTGCCTTACCGACCCAGCACAACGGCACTGGATTTGCTGGTCGACAGCACCGGCATCAAGTTCCTGGGTGAAGGCGAATGGAAGTGTAAAAAGCACGGTGCCGAATACCGGCGCCAGTGGCGCAAAGTACACTTGGCCATTGATGCCCGCACGCTGGACATCCGTGCCATCGAGGTCACTGACAACGGCACGGGCGATGCGCCCATGTTGCCGGAACTTCTCAGCCAGATACCGCCAGATGAACCCATTGCCAGTGTCGGCGGCGATGGTGCTTACGACACCAAGGCATGCCATGCAGCGATAGCGCTGCGCAATGCGCAAGCCATCATCCCGCCACGCAAGAATGCGCGAGCATGGAAGGGCACGCAAGCCGGGGCGAGCTCACGCAACGAAGCCCTGCGTGCCTGCCAGCGGCTGGGTCGCCGGATTTGGAAGAAGTGGAGCGGGTACCACCGACGCAGCCTGGTGGAGACGAAGATGAATTGCTTCAAACGACTGGGCGAGCGGGTCATGGCCAGGACGTTCGAGCGTCAGGTGACGGAGTTGCACATCTGCGTGGCGCTGCTCAACCGATTCAGCCAACTCGGGCGCCCGGTGACAGTGGCCTTGGAGTAAGTCCGTCTGGGGTTGGGGTCATGCCGTCTCCGACGGGAGTTGTGCAACAAGGCCCAAATGATCTAGTAGATCTACGCGAGTAGATCGTTGAAGTGAATTGCCTTATCAAACCATTGAAATACGAGATCGTCATTTGGCCCAACACGGTCAACTACGACAAAGCTTAGGCCCAAGTCATACAGCCCAGTTTCAGCTTCGTCTGTTTCAATTTTGGTGCGCAGGAAGGCTTCGATTTCTTCCTGTGTTTGCGGTTCTGCTTTCATCACTCCAGTCCTTGACATCATAAATTCAGGCCGCACCCGTAGATCCAATCAGCATATTGATCAAATTTGTATCAGGGAGGTGTCAACTTCTATCCCGTGATGCTTCAACATCAACTCGCAAAATTTCAGCCAATCTGCGTTATCTGGCCGAGTATGTGTGCAGTGAAGACACTGGGAGGCTCCGTCAAGTAGCTCAGTAGCTGACCTATGTACATCTATCCCAAAGGTTTTACTGAAACGCCCCACCGTTGAGCCATCAAGGGCATGAACCCATACCGTTGAACCATCAGCGCTCATTTCTATTTGTTCGTCTGCCTGGATATCTACCATTACGGTCTTCCTAGCTCTTGGTTTTGTCGATGGCACTAACCACTGCCCACAGACCGAAGAACACGCTTAGACCTATGGCAAATGAGTTCGATCCGATACTTGCAAGGATGGATGCCGCAGCAACGCACGCAAAGCGTTTGAGTAGATCGACGAATTCCATCAACGGCACATCTCCCAGCTCGCTCCATTTCGCATTTCTCAGGGCCACTGGGGGCCTTGTAGTGGCTTCTGTTTGCATGTGAACCTCTCCTGATGTAAAGCTGCAATGCAAAGCTGTGACGCTTTGCGCTGCAGCCTATGCCAGCCCTGAGGGGCCAGCTGATTTCCTATCTGGTGTTCCTCTTAATAAATTCATCGGCTTCGTTGACGGCGTTACGCAGTGGACTCCCTTCTACGCTGATACCGTGCAGGCGCTGATGCGTCACAAATACGCTTAGCAGTCGCAAAGCCGTTGCAAGTTGAGCATTAGCATCCGCCTTTCCAAGTCGCGGCTGGCATTTCATCAAGCATCGGCCTGATTCAAAGCAGCCACCGTTGGATGCGCCGCACTCTTTGTGAGGAATGAACACCGCCTGCCCCCCCTCTTTCATTTCTCGGGTCATCGCTTGTGCAGAAGGAAAGGCAAGGCAGCACACAACCACACGATCAGAAATGCATTGAAAACGGGGAGTCTACACGGCATATCCTTAGCCACCTTTGTCAGTATTTTCCAAGCCTGATTCATACGGAAGTTTCTGCTTCCCTATTTTCGCTGGCTGTTCGCAGCAATCGAGTAATTTGGGTGTTATGTGCTCGCAATTTGTCTGCGTCAACCCTTAGCCTTGCCAAGGCACCTGATACATCACCGCTCTCAAGATCACGGGTTGCCATGACCACTACCGTGTAAATACGAAGCTCTGGACGTAGAAGTTCTTGCTTCAAAATTTCCAAGTCATTGCTGGTGAGTAACGTCACGCTGCTTTCCATGATTACTCGGTGATAGCGTCCAGGCCATCCCATTCAATGATGGCGCTCCGAATTCCAACACCGGCAAGAACTCGGAATGCCTGCTGCGGCGTGTCGAAGCTGGTGCGTCCATCAGGGCGCATCAGAACGCAATTGGTTCCTGCAACGCTCCATCCGCTTTCACCGTGAGTAATTCGTGGCCGGTCGGTGCTTTGGGCTTCTAGCTCCGCAAATGCTTTCAGCAGTAGCTTTTTCGGGAATGGCATAGTCATGCTGTCTTTTCAGTTGTTCTCGCCCACCTGCAGGGCTAAATCGTTTGGTTCGATCACCATGGCTGCGCTGGCCACAATGTCGGCCTTGGTGATGACGCCATAGGCCAAACCAAGTCGCGCAATCATCGGCAAACGTCCCAGCTTGGACATGAGGCCCACGGCCCCGGCGCAGGTCATGCGCTCCCTGTCCAGCGTCTTGTGACATACGAAAGTCTGTTGATCGTCGGTCAGCAGATCGGACACGATGCCCTCAACACGGCCAGGACGCAGCGGAATGCCTGCACCATCGCAGCGAAATGGACAGTTTGCGCAAGGGCGTTTCGTGATTGGCATCGTGATTTCCTAGATCAAATAGAGGTGGATTTGACGCGCTCGAAGAACCGTCTGGTATCAGAAACTTACTATCTGCTGATAGCCAATCGCAATGAGACGCCAATGCATGCCCCAAACTTCACGAGTCTGCGGAGACTGATGCATCGGGCACGATGGGGACATATGTTGATTCCCCGCCAGTTGATTGCTGTCGCCCAGCTGCACGTTGACGCCGAGTGGCGAACAGGAGAGGCACTAGCAGCGCTACTAACAGAAGGGGAATACCAATTAGGATGACCATGTGCTCGGACACCCAATTACTCAACTCCATACATCACTCCTTTTGGTTTCGTTTTAGAGGAAGACAAAAGCTTGGTGCAGACCGTATAGATCTAGCTGACGCTCTGCTACAGCCAAGATGCGCTTTCGTTCCGCATCCTCTTCAGGTTTGCTCAAGCCCTTTGCCCCAAGCACCACCAGCGCCTCAAGTGTGCTGGCAAAAGCGTTTCTGCTTTCGATCACCCGCTTGTAATCTCGTTCGCTTAATACGATGTCGCTATTCATGGTTCATTTAGTTGGTACTTAGTCTCATGCAGTTTCCGTCCTCAATGCAAAAGAACTTGCTACCTGTGCCCCTAAGCTGAACTACTGCACTAACGCCCTTTTGAACAATATGGCTCCCGTGTACCTGATAAGCGCCAATATCTGTTTCAAAAGAGGTGTATTCGCTGGAGAAAATAATGCCACGATCCGTCACCTGCATACCGCCTTGAACGATACCTGCAGGTGATTCAGAAACAACCACCTCTTCTTTGGCTTTTATTTCCTGAGATTCATTGTCCAAATTTTGCAGAGATCTTGAATAAAACTCCCATGCGAATGCTGTTAAGGAAATCCTGCAAAACCCTCCGCAATGTTTGGTACATGTCAGCATGCAATGGCATCCTCACAGGCCATGAAACAAAGCAGCCTTGACCTGAATCTGAGTACCAAGAAGACCCGCAAACAGGAACTTC
>NZ_KZ984470.1 GCF_003569915.1 Comamonas testosteroni
TTTGGGTATCACGGATACCGACGATTTCGATTTCTTCGCCGACCTTGACGATACCGCGCTCGATACGGCCAGTCACCACAGTGCCGCGACCGGAGATGGAGAACACGTCTTCCACAGGCATCACGAATGCGCCGTCAACAGCACGCTCGGGAGTGGGGATGTAGGAGTCCAGAGCCTCAGCCAGCTTCAGGATAGCGGGCTCGCCCTTGTCGGACTGGTCACCTTCCAGGGCCAGCTTGGCGGAACCGCGGATGATGGGAGTGTCATCGCCGGGGAAGTCGTACTTGGACAGCAGCTCGCGCACTTCCATTTCGACCAGTTCCAGCAGTTCTTCGTCGTCCACCATGTCGGCCTTGTTCAGGAACACGATGATGTAAGGAACACCCACCTGACGCGACAGCAGGATGTGCTCGCGAGTCTGGGGCATGGGGCCGTCAGCAGCGGAGCAAACCAGGATAGCGCCGTCCATCTGAGCCGCGCCAGTGATCATGTTCTTCACATAGTCAGCGTGGCCGGGGCAGTCAACGTGAGCGTAGTGACGGTTGGCTGTTTCGTACTCGACGTGCGAGGTGTTGATCGTGATACCACGAGCCTTTTCTTCAGGCGCGTTGTCGATCTGCGAGTAGTCCTTGGCTTCGCCGCCGAAGTGCTTGGACAGCACGGTAGCGATAGCAGCTGTCAGGGTGGTCTTGCCGTGGTCAACGTGACCGATGGTGCCCACGTTCACGTGGGGCTTGGTGCGCTCGAATTTTTCTTTTGCCATTTTTCCGACTCCGAAAAAACTAAATCACTGCAAGAGGATATCGGCGCAACCCTATCAAGCGAGCGCACCAGAAAGTGGTGCCCATGGCGGGAATCGGACCCGCGACCTCTCCCTTACCAAGGGAGTGCTCTACCACTGAGCCACATGGGCAGCGGAGTTGAAAACACAACTCCAAGAATCTTTGCTCGCAAACTGGAGCGGGAGACGGGAATCGAACCCGCGTCATTAGCTTGGAAGGCTAGGGTTCTACCATTGAACTACTCCCGCACAGATTCACTGCACGTGGTCGCCATTTCTAGCAACCGCTCTTCTGACCATTACTGGTGGAGGGGACAGGATTCGAACCTGTGTACGCGTTAGCGGGCAGATTTACAGTCTGCTGCCTTTAACCACTCGGCCACCCCTCCGAAGAGAATTGAATTGTAGCACCGTTTTTTCAGCTCAAAAGAAATCAGAGATTTTTTTTGGTTTTTGCTGATTGACGTTTGTTGGCGCGGCTGGCGGGGATCGAACCCACGACCCTTGGCTTCGGAGGCCAATACTCTATCCACTGAGCTACAGCCGCGAATCCGTCAGTCATGCCATGCATGGCCAACAACAATTCAAGCACGTGATTATGGCATGGGTTTTCATACCCAAATCACAAACTCAGGCGAAAACCTAGCCCCGACAAATAGACATCCACTGACACACGCCCTACAGACACGAGAGGGAAACTTCCCTCATTCAGTACCCAGCCATGTATGAGTCCTACAAATAGAGAGTGCAAGCCCAGGGCCGCATCCTTTGGAGACACAGGCAGCTTGACCGCCTGCTCCTGCGCAGCCAAGGCCAAGTCCTGCGCAAACTTTTCCTGGGACAAGTTGGCACTTTCAATGTGCTGCACACGCACATCTTCAAGTTCCCCTACATATTCCATCTTAAACAGCGCCGTTTCAAAGACTTTGCGGCGGCGCTCATCCCCGTCCATGCTTTCAAATACTTTGAGCATGGACTGGCGGATGCGCTCCAGGGGCGGCAAGTCGCCATATTTGTCATCACAGATCTCATCAAAGGGCATACAGATACGACCCAGCATGGATGAAAAGACATCCACCTTGTCCTTGAAATGCCAGTACACCGCACCGCGCGTTGCTCCCGCGCGCTGGGCAATGTCCCCTAGCGAAGTGCGGGAAACACCTTTTTCAAAGAACACCTCTTCCGCCGCATCCAGCAGCTTGGTGCGAGTCTCATCTGCCTCCGCCTTGGTTCTACGCGCCATCACACATCCTTTCCACCACCTGACCTCATTGCATGTCTGCAGAAAACAACCTTTTACACGGCAGCCGCGTGATTTTCTGCAACTATACATTTATGCATGTATGTATAATTTGATTCCGTTGTGGAAGGGCGAGATTTCAGTCAACATCTCTCCAAAGTTTCGAGCGCAGCATCTGCCAGAGCTGCGCTCTTCTATTTTTTCAAATGTCTACCGGAAGGACTTTCATGCATCCCATGTATGAAAAAAACCAGGCTCAGCAACGTCAATTCCCGTTTGCCCCAAGTCACGCACGCGCTGCAGTCATCAGCCTGTCCTTGCTTGCCGCACTGGGTCTTGCAGCTTGCAGCGACAAAAAAGAAGACCAGCAAAAAGCCCAGGCCGCAGCACAAGCCAAGCCGCCAGAAGTAGGCGTTGTGACGGTTGAATTGCAGAACGTGCCACTGATTTCGGAGCTCCCTGGTCGCCTGGAAGCCTCGCGCATCGCTCAGGTTCGCGCGCGAGCCGCTGGCATTGTGCAAAAGCGGCTCTTCCAGGAAGGCTCTGACGTGAAGGCCGGCCAGGCGCTGTTCCAGATCGACAACACCCCTTACAAGGCCAATTTGCAAAGCGCACAGGCGACGCTCGCTCAAGCTGAAGCCAATCTGGCGCAGGCTGCAGCCACCGCTCGCCGCTACAAACCGCTGGTAGAAGCCAACGCCATCAGCAAGCAGGAATACGACACCGCCATCGCCAACGAAAAAGCAGCACTGGCCCAAGTCGCAGCTGGCAAAGCCGCCGTGACCAATGCCAATGTGAATCTGGGCTATGCCAGCGTGACAGCTCCCATTTCAGGTCGTATTGGCCGCGCTCTGGTGACCGAAGGCGCCCTCGTCGGCCAAGGTGATGCCACTCAACTGGCGACCATCCAGCAGATCAACCCGCTGTATGTGAACGTCACCCAGTCCGCTTCCGACATCATGCGCATGCGCGAAGCCGTCACTTCTGGCAAGTTAGCAAAGGTAGGTGAAAACGGGGTCAAGATCCACGTCCATTTGGACGATGGCAAGGAATATCCTCTGCCCGGCAAATTGCTGTTTACCGACCTGAGCGTGGACCCATCCACGGGTCAGGTCAGCGTGCGTGCCGAGCTACCCAACCCCGAGGGCCTGCTGCTGCCCGGCACTTATGTGCGAGTGCGTCTGGAGCAGGCTCAGATCGATAACGCGGCGCTGATCCCCCAGCAGGCTGTGACCCGCAATGAAAAGGGCAACTTCGTCATGGTGGTTGCAGAGGATGGCTCCGTGGCACCTCGCCCTGTGCAGATCAGCCAGTCGCAAGGCGCCAATTGGGTCGTCACCTCAGGCCTCAAGACGGGCGAAAAAGTCATGGTGGACGGCCTGATCAAGGTCGGAATGGGAGCCAAGAAAGTGACTCCTGTGCCATGGAAGGGTAACGCCCCCGCTGCCGCGCCAGCTGCCCCGGCCGCTGCTGCAGCCCAAGACAAGCCTGCGACCGCCCAGCCCGAAAAAGCCGCCGAAAAAGCCGATAGCACCCAGGCTGGCAAGTAATCAGGCAACACCGTATGTCAAAGTTTTTTATTCACCGACCGATTTTTGCCTGGGTGATCTCGATATTCGTGATCCTCGCAGGCGTCATCGCCATTACACGACTGCCTGTGTCGCAGTTCCCGACAGTTGCACCGCCGACCATCACGGTGACCGCGACTTATCCGGGCGCCACGGCTCAGACCATGACGGACTCCGTGCTGCAGCTCATCGAACGTGAGATGAATGGCGCCACCGGCATGATGTACATGGACACCAGCGCCTCGGCCACTGGGCAGGGCACGCTGACTGTGACCTTCGAACCCGGCACCAACCAGGAGCTGGCACAGGTGGACGTGCAAAACCGTCTGGCCCGCGTGCAGTCCCGACTGCCGCAGATCGTGCAGGCTCTGGGCGTGCGCGTTGAAAAGTCCATGAGCAACTTCCTGATGATTCTGGCCTTCCAGTCAGAGACCGGGGAGACCTCGCGGGACGATATCGCCGACTACGTCAACCGCAATGTGCTGCCGGAAATCCAGCGCCTGGACGGCGTGGGCAAGGCCCAGCTGTTTGCGGCTGGACGCGCCATGCGCATCTGGGTGGACCCTGCCAAGCTGCAGGGCTACAACATGTCGATTGCGCAGATCAATGCAGCCATCGCAGCACAGAACCAGCAGATCTCCGGTGGCTCGCTGGGCAACACGCCCAGCCTGCCAGGCACCAGCATGAACGCCACCATCGTGGTGCCAGGCCAGTTGTCCACGCCCGAAGAGTTTGCCGAAGTGGTGCTGCGCTCCAACTCTGACGGCTCTACGGTCCGCATCAAGGACATCGGCCGCGTGGAACTGGGCACGGAGAGCTATAGCTTCGAGTCTCGCCTCAATGGCAAGCCAGCCGTGGCCATGGCCGTGCAGCTAACCTCTACCGCCAACGCCATGGCGACCGCCAAGCTGGTGTACTCCAAGATGGCTGAGCTGGAGCCCTTCCTGCCTGCCGGGGTGAAGTGGTCCTCTCCTTACGACACCTCCAAGTTCGTGAAAATCTCCATCGAAAAGGTGGTGCACACGCTGCTTGAAGCCATCGTGCTGGTGTTCATCGTGATGTTGGTCTTCCTGCAGAACATCCGCTACACGCTGATTCCCACCATCGTGGTGCCAATCGCGCTGCTGGGTACGTTCGCAGTCATGCTGGTCGCAGGCCTGACCATCAACATTCTGGCCATGTTTGCCATGGTGCTGGTGATCGGTATCGTGGTGGACGACGCCATTGTGGTGGTGGAAAACGTCGAGCGCATCATGGCCGAAGAGGGTCTGTCACCCAAGGAGGCCACGATCAAGGCCATGGGCCAGATTCAGGGCGCCGTGGTCGGTATTACCGTGATTCTGGTGACCGTGTTCCTGCCGCTGGCCCTGTTCGGCGGCGCGACCGGTGCGATCTATCGCCAGTTCTCGCTGGTGATGGCGATCTCCATTTTCTTCTCGGGCTTCTTTGCGCTGACGCTGACGCCTGCGCTGTGCGCCACCATGCTCAAGCCCATCCCCAAAGGGCATGCGCATGATAAGAAGACCGGCCTGCTTGGCCCCTTCTTCAACTGGTTCAACCGTAAGTTCGAATCGGGCACCAACAGCTACTCCAGCGCCTTGTCTGGCGTGGTCAAGCGCTCTGTGCAAGCCGTCATCGTCTACGCACTGGTGATCGCTGGTGCAGCCTTCATCTTCCTGAAGCTGCCCACCTCCTTCCTGCCCGTGGAAGACCAGGGCTATGTGATTTCGCTGACCCAGTTGCCCCCAGGCGCCACTCTGGAGCGCACAAGCAACACCATGGGCGAGCTGGAAAAATTTGCCCTCAGCCAGCCTGAAACAGCCGACATCGTGAGCATCATTGGCTTCAGCTTTGCCGGCCAGGGCCAGAACGTGGGTCTGTCCTTCACGACACTCAAGGACTGGTCCGAGCGCAAGGCCAAGGGTTCGGACGCCAACTCCTTCGCCGGTCGCACCATGGGCGCGATGATGGCTTTGCGTGATGGCTTCATCTACACCCTGGTGCCTCCATCGATTCCCGAACTGGGCAACAGCGACGGCTTCACCTTCCGCTTGCAGGACCGCTCTTCCAAGGGGCACGCAGCACTGCTGGCAGCCCGCAACGAGCTGATCCAGAAGGCCAATGCCAGCCCCATTCTGACTGGTGTTCGCTTCGACGGCGTGGATGACGCACCTCAGTGGCAGATCGACATCAACCGCGATGCCGTATATGCCCAGAAGGTGAGCATGTCCGACATTGCGACCACCCTGTCCGCGGCGCTGGGCTCGACCAACTCCACCGACTTCCCCAACAAGGGATACATGCAGCGCGTGACGATTCAGGCCGAGGCGGCACGCCGCATGCAGCCTGAGGACGTGCTGAAGCTGACCATCCCCAACTCGGAGGGCAAGCTGGTGGAGCTGTCTTCTCTGGCCACCACCAAGTGGACCAGTGGACCCATGCAGATGTCGCGCTACAACGGTTATCCGTCCATGAGCATCACCGGCCAGGCCAAGCCCGGCTACACCAGCGGTCAAGCAATGGCAGAGATGCAAAAGCTGGCTGCCGAGCTGCCGCAAGGCTTTGGCTACGAGTGGACCGGTCAGTCGCTGGACGAAAAGAAAGCAGGCTCCTCAGCCATGCTGCTCTACGCCTTCTCTCTGTTGGCCGTGTTCCTGTGTCTGGCTGCCCTGTATGAAAGCTGGAGCATTCCTCTGTCCGTGATGCTGGTCGTGCCTCTGGGTGTGTTCGGTGCCGTGGCCGGTGTGATGATGCGTGGCATGCCCAATGACATCTACTTCCAGGTGGCGCTGATCACGGTGATTGGTCTCTCGGCCAAGAACGCCATTCTGATTGTGGAGTTCGCTAAGGACTTGCATGCACAGGGCAAAAGCGCGCTCGAAGCTGCTCTGGAAGCAGGCCACCTGCGTTTCCGCCCCATTTTGATGACCTCTCTGGCCTTCATTCTGGGTGTGGTGCCGCTGTACATCGCCTCCGGCGCCAGCGCTGCCAGCCAGAAGGCCATTGGCACGGGCGTGTTCTGGGGCATGGTGATCGGCACGCCGCTATCCGTGTTCCTGGTGCCTGTGTTCTTTGTCACCGTCTTCAAGTTCTTTGGCAAGAAATCCGCGCAAGACAACCATGCCACTCCCCCGGCGGCAACGACTGCAGCACAGGGAGGCTCGCACCATGAATAAGACTTTGCTACCCGTAGCACTGGCCGCCGCGCTACTGGCCAGCGGCTGCTCCTTCATCCCCCAGCTTGACCGCCCGGCCCTGCCGGTGGCCGAGCAGTTCCCGGCATTTGCCTCGCAGACTGCGGGTTCGGTCGCGGCTGCTGACATCCCCTGGCAGCAGTTCTTCACCGATCCGCGCCTGCAGCAGGTGATTCAGCTGGCTCTGGACAACAACCGCGACCTGCGCGTGGCGGTGCTCAATATCGAGAAAGCCCAGGCTCAGTACCAGATCCAGCGCTCCAGCCAGTTCCCTGAAGTGGGCGTGGCCGGTGCGGCTCAGCGTACCCGCAGCCAGATCACCGGCCAGTACGGCAATGCCTTCAGCGCCGCACTGTCCATGCCCAGCTGGGAAATCGACTTCTGGGGCCGTGTGAGCAGCCTCAAGGAGCAGGCCCTGGCTCAGTATCTGGCCACCGAAGAAGGTCGCAAGGCCGCGCAGATCAGCCTGATCGCCAACGTGGCCAACACCTGGCTGGGTCTGCAGGCCGATGAAGAACTGATGACCATCTCGCGCCGCACACTGGGCACACGCGAGCAGTCCATCAAGCTGACCAAGCTGCGTCTGGACTCTGGCGTGACTTCCGAGCTGGACTACCGTCAGGCACAGTCGCTGACCGAAAGCGCCCGCGCCACGCTGGCCCAGCAAACGCGCCAGCGTGAGCTGGACGCCAATGCGCTGACGCTGCTGGTAGGCCAGACCCTGCCCGCCGACCTGCTGGGCAGCCTGCACGGCAAAAAGCTGGCCGACCTGCCCGCAATCGCCGATGTCCCGGCAGGCCTGCCCTCCGACCTGCTGCTGCGTCGTCCCGATGTGCGTCAGGCCGAGCAGCTGATGATCGGCGCCAACGCCAACATTGGCGCAGCACGTGCGGCCTTCTTTCCGAACGTTTCGCTGACGGCTTCGGCAGGCTTTGCCAATCCTGAAATCTCGAACCTGTTTGACTCGGGCTCCAAGTACTTCAGCATTGCGCCTTCGCTGTATCTGCCCATCTTCAACGCGGGCCGCAACCGCGCCAATCTGCAGATGGCGGAGGCCGGTCAGAAGATTGCCGTGGCCCAGTATGAAAAGGCCATCCAGTCCGCCTTCCGCGAAACCTCGGATGCGCTGGTCAGCCGCCAGACGCTGCAAGACCAGTTGCAGGCCCAGTCGCGCCAGCTCGAGGCCGAGCAGGTTCGCTACAAGCTGTCTGACTTGCGCTACACCAACGGCGTGGCCAGCTACCTGGATCTGCTCGATGCGCAGCGCTCGCTGTTCTTGCTGGAGCAGTCCGTGGTGCAGGTTCGTCTGCAGCAGCTGCAAAACCAGGTCAATCTGTACAAGGTACTGGGCGGCGGCTGGAGTGAGCCATCCGCCAGCAACACAGCTGCCAACACGACCAACAGCACAGTGCAGTAACCCAGCAGGGCGCAGCCAGACCGGCTGCGCCCTGCTCTGCCCAAGGCGTCTTCGGACGCCTTTTTTCATGGTCGCGCAAGACTGTGGCGCAAAAGCCAGAGCGGAGGTTGATCCAACTCAACTCCTTTATGCAGCAGTCGTCAACCCGTATCGTCGTGCACTGGTGTTCTTAACCCTCACTTCTATAATGATTTGCTAATTTCCTTCCCACGACCTCAGAGGACTTCATGAGCGAGCAACACCACGAAGAAGCCCATACCGGCCCCATCAAGAATCCCAAGCATTTGCTGCTTGCCGTCTTCTTCTCGTTCATCGTCCCTGTGTTCGTCATCATCGGTCTGGTGAAGTTCGTGACTTCGGCTGAAAGCTCCGGCCCTGGCGCGGCGAATGCCGAGATGGCCAAGGCCGTACGCCTGCAGAAAGTAGGCTCGGTCGAAATTCGCGATGCCAACCGTCCTCTGCGCGGTGGTGAAGAGGTTTACAAGTCCCAGTGCTCGGCCTGCCACGCCACCGGTACCGTGGGTGCGCCCAAGTTCCAGGACGCAGCGGCCTGGGGCCCTCGCCTGACGCAAGGTCTGGACGCTCTGGTGCACTCCGCCCTGGCGGGCAAGGGTGCCATGGCCGCCCAAGGTGGTGGCGAATTCAATGACACGGAAATTGCCCGTGGCGTGGTCTTCATGGCCAATGCAGCTGGTGGCAAATTCCCCGAGCCCGTGGCCCCCGCGGGCGCTGCTGGTGAGGCAGCGGCGCCTGCCGCCCCCGAAGCGACACCTGCAGCCGCTGCCCCCGCGGCTGCGGCTCCTGAAGCAGCTCCCGCCGCTGCAGCTCCAGTTGCTGCCGCTGCGCCAGCCGCTTCCGATGTGGGCAAGAACCTCTACAACACCACTTGCATGGTCTGCCATGCCAGCGGTGTCGCTGGCGCCCCCAAGTTTGGCGACAAGGCTGCCTGGGCTCCGTTCATCGCCACCGGCATGGACACCATGGTCGAAAAAGCCACCAAGGGTGTGGGTGCCATGCCTCCCAAGGGCGGCTCCACCGCTTCGGATGCCGACTTCAAGGCTGCCATCCAGTACATGGTGGACGCGGCCAAGTAAAGCAGCAGCCACCACGACTGCCACCCAAAAAACCGGCCAAGGCCGGTTTTTGCTTTTATTGGCCTCTAGTCTTTATTGAATATAGGCAAGCAGCTATTATTTTTGAAGCAACTCAGGGCTGATCACATAGCCAAACCGCTCTGGCAATTGTGCAAATGGCAGCTCCTGCACCTCGGGCAACTCGCCGCGCTCCAGCGCCGTGACGGCGTCCAGCATGTCCAGACTGTGCACCATGCCCAACCCTTGGGGCAGTGCGAGATAAAGCCGCCCTTCTTCATCCATCATGGCCTGCTGAACATCGCGAGGATCGAGTGTCTGCCCTGTGTGGCTATGCAGTTTCAGGCCCTGCTGAGTGCTGTGCAGACGCCAGATCCACGGTGCCGTCTCCAGCTCCACATATACGCGCTGCGGGCCGTTTTGAAAGTACCAACACCCATCGCCCTCGGCCAGATAGTTGCGGCCAATGAATTCGGCCAGCTTTTCATGGCGCAGCGCACTGCCCTTCGCGCCCTCGGTGCCGCTGGTGAACGCGCCGCAAGCCTGTGCTTCAGCGTCGCGCAACCACCACTGGCCGCGCGCGTCCAACCCCAGCCAGCCGCTGCAGGCGGGCACATTGGGCCATTTGGCCATGGCCTGCTTCACGATGTCATCCATGATTTGTCTCCTGAGTGTTCGGCTCTGACAGCCACTGGGCCAGCCAGTCGGCCACGGCCTGCGGCATGGCCTGCACATGGCCAGGCCAGGCTCCGCTGGAAAAACCGACATGGCCACCATGCGGCGGCTGCCAAAGTTGCACCGATGCGCTGACATCCTGCACCGTTGGCAGGCTGTGCGCTGGCACAAAGGGGTCATTGCGTGCGTTGAGCAGCAGCAGCGGCACGGCCACTTGTTTGAGCACCGGCTTGGCCGAGGCTCTGCGCCAGTAGTCATCGGCATCCACAAAGCCATGCACGGGCGCGGTGAACACATCGTCAAACTCGCGCAGCGTGCGGGCGCGCTGCAGCCTGCGCTTGTCAAACAGACCGGGCGACTGCTGCCATTTGCCCAGCGCCTTGGGCACCAGCGTGCGCATGAACATGGGGGTGTAGAACCAGCGGCTCAGCCCCCGGCCCAGTTGCGCGCCACCGGCGACCAGATCGAGCGGCGCGCAGACCACGGCCGCCGCCCTGACCACCTGCGCTGCGGCCTGCTGCTGCAGGCCCGCCCAGCGCGCCAGCGCATTGCCGCCCAGCGATACACCCATGGCCAGCAACTCGCCACTGCCCTGCACCTTTAGCTTGCGCAAAATCCAGTCCACCTCATTGGCATCACCCGAGTGATAGGCGCGCAGCAGACGGTTGGGCTCGCCACTGCAGCCGCGAAAATGCGGCACCGCCAGTTGCCAGCCACGCCGTGCGCAGATATGGGCCATGGCCCGCGCATAGTGGCTGGCCGATGAACCTTCAAGCCCATGAAACAGTGCCAGCGTGGGTGAATCAGCCGCTACGGGGTGGCTGGAAAAATCGATATCGACAAAGTCGCCATCGGGCGTTTCCCAGCGCTCGCGCCGCCAAGGCTGGGCGGGCTGGCCCGTCAGGCTGACGCGGGCGCACAGCGCCGACCAGATGGTCTGCACATGGCCACCGGGCTGCCACCACGGTGATTTGAACTGCTCAAGACTCACGAATCGCACCCTGATCTAGGCCACCAAGCCAGTCGTTCAGCTCGGCCTGCAGCGCATCTTTTTGCGCAGCGCGCCATACGCGCTCAGGCGCGGCCACATGAATGCCGGGCGGGGCCTGCAGCAAGGCGGCATCCACCAGCTTGGCTACATGCAGGGCGCGCACCGGCCGGTCGCTTTGCGGCACCATATAGCTGAGCGCCGACAGCATGGTGCGTGCCGTGCGCTGTAGCAGATTGCCAGCCGTGAGCTTGGCGGGCTCGCGCGCGGAGCGCACCAGAATCAGGCGCTCAAAACCCAGCGCCGCCACTTCCTGCTCATCCAGATTGGCCAGGCCCTGGCGTATGGACTGCGGCAAGCTGCCCATATCGTGGGGCAGGACCACGGCCAGGGTCTGCACGCCGCAGGACCGCATCCACTTCGCCACTGCGTGCAGCTGCGTGGGCTGCGGCGTCCACAGTGCGCGCTCGCGCTGGTAGAAAGGGCGCGGTGGCTCGAACATGATGAGCCCCACGTCGGCCTGCTGCAGCGGCCACTGCCCCGCATCATCGCCCGCCAGAGGCAAAAGCTGCATGCCGCGCAGGCCTTCGGTATAGCGCTCACGCGCCAGCACCTGCACCAGCGCGTACTTCTGCCCACCCACGACGCGGTTGAGCACCTCGTTGCCCAGCGGGCCGGTAGCGCCGGCCAGCAACATGCGCGGGCGCGCCGTGGCAGCGGGGCCGGGGCGCTGCGCAGCGCGCAAAGCATCAAGTGGAGAGACTGCAGACATGGGCCACATGCTAGCGGCTTGGCACAGTGCGGCAGGCCAGCGCGGCGCAAAAATCGATGTGCTATCGTTTCAACCCTTCTCATTGCCATGGATGAAACTATGAAACGCTGGCTTCTGATCTTGATGACTTTTGCATCCATGCTGTCGCTGACGGGCTGCGGCTACAACGACTTCCAGCGCCTCGATGAAAAATCCAAGGCCGCCTGGAGCGAGGTGCTGAACCAGTACCAGCGCCGCATGGACCTGATCCCCAACATCGTGGCCACCGTCAAGGGCGAAGCCAGTTTCGAGCAGGACACGCTGACCAAGGTGATCGAGGCGCGCGCCAAGGCCACCTCGATTCAGGCCACGCCCGAGCTGATCAACAACCCCGAAGCCTTCAACAAGTTCCAGCAGGCGCAGGGTGAGCTGTCCAGCGCGCTGTCGCGCCTGATGGTCGTGTCCGAGCGCTACCCCGAACTCAAGGCCAATCAGGCCTTCCGCGACCTGCGTGTGACGCTGGAAGGCACGGAAAACCGCATCACCGTGGCGCGCAACGAGTACATCGGCACCGTGCAGGCCTATAACGTGCTGGCGCGCAGCTTCCCGACCAACATCACAGCCAAGATCTTCAGCTACCCCGTCAAGCCCAACTTCACGGTGCAGAACGAGGCACAGATTTCTCAGCCTCCGTCGGTGGACTTCTCCAGTACGCCTGCGGCTCCCGCCACAGCGCCGGCAGGCAAGTAATTGCCACAATTCATGCAAAAACGGCCTTCAGTCCTTATATTCAATGCGCTGACAGCTATTGTTTTTGCATGGCTCTGCCTGCTCACCACTGTGCCGGCCTGGGCACAGAGCAGCGCTGGCACGCCCCCGCCATCGCAGCTGCAACCCGTGCCCGCACTCACGGGCCGCGTCATCGACACCAGCGGCACGCTTGGCAGCGGCGATGTGCAGGCACTCAGCCAGCAGCTTGAACAGCTGGAGGCAGACACCGGCGCGCAGCTGGTCGTGCTGATGGTGCCCTCCACCGCGCCCGAAGACATCGCCGCCTATGCCTGGCGCGTGGCCAGCGAGTGGAAGCTGGGGCGCAAGGACATTGGCGACGGCGCGCTCATTGTGGTTGCCAAGGACGAGCGGCGTATGCGCATCGAAGTGGCGCGCAAGCTTGAAGGTGCCATCCCCGACATTCAGGCCGCGCGCATCATGGATGAGACCATGCAGCCGCGCTTCAAGGCGGGCGACTATGCAGGCGGTCTCTCGGCTGCGATTGACAGGCTGGCCCTTCTGATCAAGGGCGAGCAACTGCCCGCGCCCGAGCCTTCCGAGTCCGCATCTCCATCGAGCTTTGGTGTGACTCTGGTGGCGCTGTTCTGGCTGCTGGGCGCACCGGCTGCGCGCTGGATGCTGGGGCGCTTCAAGGCTTCGCTGCTGGTGGGCGCCGCCACGGGTGTTGCCGTGTTTGTGATGGAGCGCAGCCTGCAGATTGCGCTGGGTGCAGCGGTGATCGGCATGCTCATCACCTTGCTGGGCTGGTTCAGGCTGCTTAGCGGTGGGCGTGGCGGAGGACGTGGTGGTAAAGGCGGCGGCTTTCGCTCCGGCGGCGGTGGGCGCTTTGGCGGCGGCGGCGCATCGGGAGGCTGGTGATGAACGCAGACTTGAACCCATTGAACACCGGCTGGAGCTGGCTGCGCGCGTTGATGGTCGCCGCGCTGCTGAGCCTGCTGGGCATGACAGCCGCCACCGCGCAGACCAGCGCGGGCACGCAGTTGCAGCCCGTGCCGGAGCTGACGGGCCGGGTGATCGATAAAAGCGGCACGCTCAGCAGCAGCGATGTGCAGTCGCTCAGCGCCCAACTGCAAAAACTGGAGACCGATACCGGCGCGCAACTGCTGGTGCTGATGGTGCCCACCACCGCGCCCGAAGACATTGCCGCCTATGCCTGGCGCGTGGCCAGCAGCTGGAAGCTGGGGCGCAAGGACATTGGTGATGGCTCGCTCATCGTGGTGGCCAAGAATGACCGCCGCATGCGCATCGAGGTGGCGCGCAAGCTCGAAGGCGCGATTCCCGACATCCAGGCCGCCCGCATCATCGACGGTGCCATGAAGCCGCGCTTTCGCGCTGACGACTATGCGGGCGGCCTGTCTGCTGCCATTGACCAGATGAGCCTGCTGATTCATGGCGAAAAACTGCCCGCACCGCAGGCCAAGCCCGCGTCCCGCAACTGGTTCCTGCACCTCGATACCCTACTGCCCCTACTCCTGCTGGGCTTTCCCATCGCCATCGCGGTGGCGCGCTCCATCTTCGGGCGCTTTCTGGGCTCGCTGGTCGTCGGCGGTGGCGTGGGCTTTGTGGCCTATCTGGTCACCACCAGTCTGCTGATTGCCGGTTTTGCGGCGTTCATCGGACTCATCTTTACCCTGCTGTCCAACTTGTCACGCGGCAGCAGCAGCGGCCCCTATATCGGCGGCGGGGGCGGCAGCAGTAGTGGCGGCTGGAGCAGCGGAGGGGGTGGCGGAAGTGACTGGAGTTCCGGCGGCGGAGGTTTCAGCTCCGGTGGTGGTGGCAGCTTTGGTGGCGGCGGTGCCTCGGGAGACTGGTGATATGCGCAATATCTTTCAACGCTTTGCACGACTGGTGCGCCACCGCTGGGCCGAGCTGCAACTGCGCCGCGCCCTCACGCCCACCATGCTACAGGAGCTGGAGCAGTTGATCGCCAAAAGTGAGCTGGGCCACACCGGCCAGGTGCGCATCTGTGTGGAGGCCGGCCTGCCCTTCAGCTACCTCTGGCGCGATGCCTCGGCGCGCGAACGTGCGATTTCGCTGTTCGGCAAGCTGCGCGTCTGGGATACGGAGCACAACAACGGTGCCCTCATCTACCTGCTGCTGGCCGACCACGCGATTGAAATCGTGGCCGACCGTGCGCTGGACCGCACCATGAGCGCCGAGCAGTGGCAGACGCTGATCAGCGATATGCAAGCCGCCTTCCAGGGCGGGCATTTCCATGTCGGCCTGATCGCGGCGCTGGAGCGTGTGAGCCAGCAGTTGCAGACCCACTTTCCGCGCAAGGGCAGCGAAGAGCGCATGGACAACCTCCCCGATGCACCCGTGGTCAGGCCCAGGCTTTAAGCTATTTAATTTATAGCAACAAGCCTATATAAATCATGGACTAGAGGCTTTTTTTCCTCAAAAGCACCTCAAACCCAGTGCACACGGCCCCAGGGCGACAGCACCCACAGCATCACCGCCATGTGCAGCAGCACCCAGAACCAGAACTGCAACTGAAACTCCGTCTTGCTCGACTTGTGGCGCAGCCACTGCTGGCCCAGCACCGCGCCCGGCCAGCCGCCCAGCAGAGCCATGGTCTGCAAGGTCTTCTCGGCAATGCGCCAGTGGCCATGCTTGGCAGCCCATTTGTCCTGGTTGTAGAGCGCAAAAGTCAGCACGCTCATCAGCGCGTAACCGGGCCACATCCACTTGGGAGAACCCCAGATCAAGGTGTAGGCCAGCATCAGCAGCAGCCAGACCAGCACTACGCTGTAGCTCAAGCGGCTCGATGCATGCCAGCCGCCCGATGAGGTTGTGCTCTGTCCATTGCGCTGCGGTGTCTGGCTCTGCGCAGCACGGGGTTTGTTTTGTGCGGCCTGGGCGGCCGCCCCACGCCAGCTCACCTGCTCGGCGCGCTTTTTGCCCTTGTCCATGCCAATGGAAAACTCCAGCCTCTGCCCGATCTGGGGCCGCTGATCGGCGGGCGGGCGCGGCACAAATGCGCTGATATGCACAAAAATTTTCTCGTCCGCCCCCTGCGTCCTGATCCAGCCAAAGCCGCGCTCGTCATTCCACCGAATCAGACTTCCCTCGTAACGCATGTCCCTCTTCTCCCTATCGGCTGCAGCCCGGATTTGCGCAACATCAGTTGCAGGCGGCACGCTCCAAAATGCTGACTTGTCCTGCACAGAAAACCGCGGACTCCGCCATGGTCTGTGGTAGTTTCGGAGCAGTCGTATTTTCCAAAGAAAGCACTACAGCATGAAAACATCTCTGCTCTCTCTTGCCCTGATCGGCTCGGCCTTTGCCCTGAGCGCCTGCTCCACGGTCGTCACCCCCAAAGGTGCCGAAACTCCCGAGGAATTCGACTACGCCCTGAGCTGCAAGCTCAAGACCGATGACCCCAAGAAGTGCGAAGCCACCATCCGCACCTTCTGCGAAGCCCCCGACAAGGCCGTGGTGCGCCGCACCCGCACGGTGGATGCCAACAACGCCGTGACCTACCGCTACCAAGTGGCTTGCAACGACTGATTTTTTGCACCGCCCTTCAAAAGGACTTGATGTGTTTTGGCACTCAAGTCCTTTTGTTATTTAGACTGAATGCTTTCACTTTTATAGCAAGCATATCCATCAAAACAAAAAGCCACCGGATTGCTCAGGTGGCTTTTGTGCTTTGAAGCTGCCTTGCGACAGCCCCAGATCAACGCTTCTGGCGGAACTTGCGCAGAGCAGCAATCTGAGCGGCCATGACAGCCAGTTCGGATTGCGCGCGGGCAATGTCCAGTTCGCTCTTGGCGTTCTTCAAGGCTTCTTCGGCTGCGGCCTTGGCCTCATTGGCCTTTTGCTCGTCCAGATCCTTGCCACGGATGGCGGTATCGGACAGCACGGTCACGCAGTTGGGTTGCACTTCCAAAATGCCACCGGCCACGAAGACAAACTCTTCGCTGCCATCAGGCATTTCGATGCGCACCGAACCCGGCTTGATGCGGGTGATCAGCGGTGTGTGGCGGGGATAAATGCCCAGCTCGCCCGCTTCACCAGGCAAAGCGACAAAGCGCGCTTCACCGGAGAAGATGGACTCTTCGGCACTGACCACATCAACGTGAATGGTGTTCATCTTTGCTCCTTGGAAAGGTTAAAACTGGTCCTAAAGACAACATGGCCCTACTCAGGGACGCTGAGCAAGGGCCGCCCCGCAGCGAGAGCGTCGTCCCCCTCGTGAGGGGGAAGCGGCGCAGCCGCTCAGGGGGCTGCCGTGTATTTAGGCTGCCAGCTTCTTGGCCTTCTCAAAAGCTTCGTCGATGGTACCAACCATGTAGAAAGCCTGTTCGGGCAGATGGTCGGCTTCGCCGTTAACGATCATCTTGAAGCCACGGATGGTTTCAGCCAGAGGAACGTACTTGCCGGGAGCGCCGGTGAACACTTCAGCCACGTGGAAAGGCTGAGACAGGAAACGCTGGATCTTACGAGCACGAGCCACGGTCAGCTTGTCTTCGGGAGCCAGTTCGTCCATGCCCAGAATCGCGATGATGTCGCGCAGTTCCTTGTAGCGCTGCAGCGTACCTTGCACCTGACGAGCCACCTTATAGTGCTCTTCACCCACCACTTGGGGGTCCAGCTGACGGCTGGTGGAGTCCAGAGGATCCACAGCGGGGTAGATACCCAGCGAAGCGATGTCACGGGACAACACGACGGTGGAGTCCAAGTGAGCGAAGGTCGTAGCGGGCGAGGGGTCGGTCAAGTCATCGGCTGGCACGTAAACGGCCTGGATGGAAGTGATCGAGCCAACCTTGGTGGAGGTAATACGCTCTTGCAGCTTACCCATTTCTTCAGCCAGAGTAGGCTGATAACCCACGGCGGAAGGCATACGGCCCAGCAGAGCGGACACTTCGGTACCGGCTAGTGTGTAGCGGTAGATGTTGTCCACGAAGAACAGAACGTCCTTGCCTTCGTCACGGAACGCTTCAGCCATGGTCAGGCCGGTCAGCGCCACGCGCAGACGGTTTCCTGGGGGCTCGTTCATCTGACCGTAAACCATGGCCACCTTGGAGTCGCCCAGCGACTCCTGGTTCACCACGCCGGCATCCGACATTTCGTGATAGAAGTCGTTACCTTCACGGGTACGCTCACCCACACCAGCGAACACCGACAGACCGCTGTGGGCCTTGGCGATGTTGTTGATGAGTTCCATCATGTTCACGGTCTTGCCCACACCGGCACCACCGAACAGGCCCACCTTACCGCCCTTGGCGAAGGGGCAGACCAAGTCGATCACCTTGATACCGGTTTCCAGCAGTTCCTGCGAAGGCGACAGTTCGTCGTAGGCAGGAGCCTTGCGGTGGATGGAAGCAGTCAGGGACTGATCCACGGGACCACGTTCGTCGATGGGGTTGCCCAGCACGTCCATGATACGGCCCAGGGTCGCGGGACCCACGGGCACTGTGATGGGGTTGCCAGTGTTGGTAACCATCAGACCGCGCTTCAAGCCGTCCGAAGAACCCAGGGCAATGGTACGCACCACGCCGTCGCCCAGCTGCTGCTGAACTTCCAGGGTCAGGGCCGAACCTTCCAGCTTCAAGGCGTCATACACCTTGGGCACCTGGCCGTGGGCAAATTCCACGTCCACCACGGCGCCGATACATTGAACAATCTTGCCTTGTACTTGAGCCATTCTTTGCTCCAATCTGTTTGTTCGTTAAAGCCGTTTACACAGCGGCTGCGCCTGCCACGATTTCCGACAACTCGGTCGTAATCGCTGCCTGACGCGTCTTGTTGTAGACCAGCTTCAACTCGCTGATGACGTTGCCGGCGTTGTCGGTTGCGGCCTTCATGGCCACCATGCGCGCCGATTGCTCGGACGCCATGTTTTCCGCCACAGCCTGGTACACAAGGGATTCCACGTAGCGCAGCAGCAGATCGTCAATGACGCTCTGAGCATCGGGCTCGTAGATGTATTCCCAGGATGCACCCGTCTTCTCGGCTTGCATTTTTTCAGACGACAGGGGGAGCAACTGCTCCACCACCGACTCCTGCTTCATGGTGTTGATGAACTTGGTGTACGAGAGGTACACCGCGCTCAGCTTGCCTTCAGCATATTGGTCCAGCAGCACCTTGACAGGCCCGATGAGCTTGTCGAGGTGTGGGGTGTCGCCCAGGCCTGTAGCGTGGGAAACCACCTTGGCACCGACACGGTTCAGGAAACCCAGTCCCTTGCCGCCAATGGCCACTGCATCTGTCGCAATGCCCGCATCTTGCAGTTCGCGCAACTTGTTGGTGACGGCACGCAACACGTTGGTGTTCATGCCGCCGCACAAACCCTTGTCGGTCGTCACCACGATGACGCCGACCTTCTTGGCATCGTTCACTTGCATGAACGGATGCACATATTCAGGGTTGGCTTCGCCAAGATGGGCTGCAATGTTGCGGATTTTTTCGCTGTATGGACGAGCTGCCAGCATCCGGTCCTGCGCCTTGCGCATTTTGGATGCGGCCACCATTTCCATGGCTTTGGTGATCTTCTTGGTGTTTTCCACCGATTTGATCTTGCCGCGTATTTCCTTACCTGCTGCCATGATGACTCCTCGCCAGTATTAAGCGAAGGACTTCTTGAATGCAGTAATGGCTGCAGTCAGTTCAGCTTCGTCCTTGCCTTCCTTGTCGAAGGCACGCTTTTCGTTCAGACGGTCCAGCAGAGCACCGTGGCTGGTCTTCAGGAACTGGTGCATACCAGCTTCGAAAGGCAGCACTTGCTTGACTTCGATGTCGTCCATGAAGCCCTTGTTCACTGCGAACAGCGAAGCGGCCATCAGAGCGGTCGACAAAGGAGAGTACTGAGCCTGCTTGAGCAGTTCGGTCACGCGGGCACCGCGGTCCAGCTGCTTGCGGGTGGCGTCATCCAGGTCGGAAGCGAACTGCGCGAAGGCAGCCAGTTCACGGTACTGAGCCAGGTCGGTACGGATACCGCCGGACAGGCCCTTCACCACCTTGGTCTGAGCGGAGCCACCGACGCGGGACACGGAGATACCAGCGTTAATAGCGGGACGCACACCAGCGTTGAACAGGCTGGTTTCCAGGAAGATCTGACCGTCGGTAATCGAAATCACGTTCGTAGGAACGAAAGCAGACACGTCGCCAGCTTGTGTTTCGATGATAGGCAGAGCTGTCAGGGAACCGGTCTTGCCCTTGACTTCACCCTTGGTGAAGGCTTCCACGTAATCGGCGTTCACGCGAGCAGCGCGCTCGAGCAGACGGCTGTGGAGATAGAACACGTCGCCAGGGAAGGCTTCACGTCCTGGTGGGCGGCGCAGCAGCAGCGACACTTGACGGTAAGCCACAGCCTGCTTGGACAGATCGTCATAAACGATCAGAGCGTCTTGACCACGGTCACGGAAGTATTCGCCCATCGTGCAGCCGGAGTAGGCCGACACGTACTGCATCGCAGCGGATTCGGAGGCGGTAGCAGCCACGACGATGGTGTAATCCATCGCGCCAGCTTGTTCCAGAGCGCGCACCACGTTCTTGATCGAAGAAGCCTTCTGACCAATCGCCACGTACACGCAGGTCACGCCTTGACCCTTCTGGTTGATGATCGCGTCGATAGCAACAGCGGTCTTACCAGTCTGACGGTCACCAATGATCAGTTCGCGCTGACCACGGCCCACGGGAACCATGGAGTCGATGGACTTGATACCGGTCTGCAGAGGTTGGTCCACAGATTGGCGGGCGATCACACCAGGCGCAACCTTTTCGATCACGTCGGTCATCTTGGCGTTGATAGGGCCCTTGCCGTCGATAGGCTGACCCAGGGCGTTCACCACGCGGCCAACCAGTTCGGGGCCCACGGGCACTTCCAGAATACGGCCAGTGCACTTGACGGTGTTGCCTTCAGCGATGTGCTCGTAAGCACCCAGAATCACGGCGCCGACGGAGTCACGTTCCAGGTTCAGAGCCAGACCATAAGTCGGTTGGCCGTCTGCACCAGCGGGGAACTCCAGCATTTCGCCAGCCATCACATCCGACAGGCCATGCACGCGCACGATACCGTCGGTCACCGAAACCACGGTACCTTGGTTGCGAACGTCGGTGCTAGCAGCCAGCCCTTCAATGCGGCTCTTAATCAGTTCAGAAATTTCTGCGGGATTGAGTTGCATGACTCTTTCCTTCTTTCTTGTGTGTTAGCCGAGACCTCAAGCGCATTACGCGGTGAGGGCCGCTTTCATTTGTTCCAGACGGGCCTTGACGGAGGTGTCGAGCACCTCGTCGCCCACCACGACGCGAACGCCACCGATCAGCGAGTCATCCTGCTTCACAGTGAGATTCAGCTTGCGGCCAAAGCGCTTTTCCAGCGAAGCGCCCAGCTCGGCCAGCGCTGCATCCTCAATGGGGAAAGCGCTAAACACCACGGCGTCCGAAGAGCCGCTCTTGCTGTTCACGAGGCTGCGGAACTGAGCTGCCACTTCAGGCAGCGCGTCCAGACGGCCGTTTTCGAGAATCACACGCAGAAAGTTGCGTGCGGACTCGGGCAATGCCGACTTGGCCACACCCGTGATGAGATCGAACACTTGCGTGCCGGTCACATTCGGGTTGTCAGCCAGTTGGCGCAATTGCGGATTGGCGGCAATCGCCGCCAATTCCTCCACCCAAGCGACAGTGCCGCTCAAGTCTGCGCCCTTGTCGGCGCAGGCTTTGAACAGTGCTTCGGCGTAAGGGCGGGCAATGGTGGCGAGTTCTGCCATTTTTGCTTTCCTTACAGCTCTGTCTTCAGGCGGTTCAGCAGATCCGCGTGGACACCGGCATTGACTTCCTTCTTCAGGATCTGCTCGGCACCCTTGACGGCCAGTGCAGCCACTTGCTCACGCAGGGCTTCACGGGCAGCAACGGCTTGCTGGTCAGCTTCAGCGCGGGCAGCAGCAACAATCTTGTTGCCTTCTTCTGTCGCACGGGCCTTGGCCTCTTCGATGATGGCCTGGGCGCGACGCTCGGCGTCCGCAAGCCGCGAAGCTGTTTCGTTGCGCGTCTGGGCCAATTCCTGCTCGACGCGCTTGTTAACAGCGGTCAGTTCGGTTTTGGCCTTGTCGGCAGCAGCGAGGCCATCGGCGATTTTCTGGGCTCGCTCATCCAGTGCCTTCGCGATCGGGGGCCACACGAACTTCATCGTGAACAGCGCCAGGATCAGGAAAACAACGAGCTGAACGAACAGGGTCGCGTTGATACTCACGGCAACACCTTTCTATTTAGGGCGTTGATCGGAGCTTAGGCCACCAGTTGGAAGGGGTTGGCGAAAGCGAACAGCAGAGCGATAGCCACACCGATCAGGAAGGCGGCGTCGATCAGACCAGCCAAGATGAACATCTTGGTTTGCAGTTCGTTGATCAGCTCAGGCTGACGTGCCGAGGATTCCAGGAACTTGCCACCCATCAAGGCGATACCGATCGAAGCGCCGATAGCGCCCAGACCAACAATCAGACCACAAGCCAGAGCGACGAGACCGAGAACGTTTTCCATGATGACTCCTAGGGATTAAAGGAAGGTTGAATTGAAAGGGAAAGGTCAGTGAGCTTCATGTGCCTGGCCGAGGTAAATCAGCGTCAGCATCATGAAAATGAAGGCCTGCAGGGTGATGATCAGAATGTGGAAGATCGCCCAGATAGAGCCTGCAATGATGTGCCCCACAGGGAGCAACACACCAGAGAGCGACATAGCCGCTGCGCCACCCATCAGGGCAATCAGCATGAACACCAACTCACCAGCGTACATATTGCCGAACAGTCGCATACCGTGCGAAACCGTCTTGGCAACGTATTCAATGATCTGCATCGCCAGGTTCACAACACCCAGGATGACAGCAAAAATAGGATTCTTGGAAGTGCCGAACGGTGCAGTCACCAGCTCGTGCGCCCAGCCGCCCATGCCCTTGATCTTCACGGAGTAGAACAGGCACAGCACCAGCACGCCGGTCGACAGACCCAGAGTGGTGGACAGGTCGGCAGTAGGCACGACACGCAGATAAGCGTGGTGGTCGCCGGTAGCGCCTTGCCACAGCACGGGCAGCAGGTCCACGGGCAGCATGTCCATGGCGTTCATGAAGAAGATCCACACGAACACAGTCAGAGCCAGAGGAGCGATGAACTTGCGCGATTGGGCGTTGTGGATATTGGCCTTGGCCTGGTTGTCCACCATCTCGACCATCATTTCCACGGCAGCCTGGAAGCGGCCAGGAACGCCGGAAGTTGCCTTACGGGCAGCCAGCCAGAAAATGAACAGGGCCAGAGCGCCCAGGATCACGCTCACTGCGATCGAATCCAGATTGATCACGGAAAAGTCCACGATGGACTTTTGCTTGATGTTCTGGAGGTGCTGCAAGTGGTGAACGATGTATTCACTTGCAGTTGGGGCGTTCGCATCAGCGGCCATCGTCAACTCTCTTCTTAAGCTTCAGTTTTTCGGACACCGGACCGCACCAGCAGCGCAATCCAATACGTTTTCATTACGACTATCAAACCGACCAGCAATGCCAGCCAGCTCAAGTTGGGCACCAGTTTGGGCGCGGCCGCCAACATGGCGATGCACAGCACCAGCTTGACCAGCTCCCAAGCAAAAATTCCTGCCATGGCTGCCCCGGCACCTCCCGGCCGCTGGCGAACCACACCTCTTGCGAACAAAGCTGCCGGCAAAACCACCGACAAAGCCCCATAAGCTGCCGACCAGCCCACCGCAGCACGTCCGGTCACCAGCCATGCCAGCAAGGCCACGACGACTCCGGCAATGGCCTGAACCGCAACTACGCGCCAGACCGACACCTGTGGAAAGCGCGAACGCCAATCCGAGGCTTGCTGCGCCGTCAAGGGCTTGAAGTCTTCAACTTCGTCCTCATCCTTGAATTCATCGGGCATGTCGGCGGGCATTTTTGTCATCTTTTCTTTCGCACCACTGACCAGACCGAAAACGGATAAGACTTTTTCACAAAGCCTCTGATTATAAGTAAAAACCCCCGTCGTTCGATAGGGGTTGATACTGTCATGCAGAAAACGACCTTGTGAAACAGCCCCGAGCTTTCACCCAAAACCCTTGTTTTCACAGGGCGCTTCTTTGACGCGGCGCAAGTGTGCCTCAGTTGAAATACCCGAGAACTCTGAATTGTCCGCAGCATTCAGGGGCTTTTAAGGTGGGCTGGTGCATGGCTTGACCCCGATTAAACCCACGCGCTCGTCGCTGTTGTACGTAGCGCACAATCTTTGAAACGCAGTTTTTGAGCGTTTGCCGGGAACTTTTTGCCGGCACCTTTTTTTCATTCATCTCAGCAACGGGATTCACCATGAGCGACACCACTGCCAACACCCCTTCCGCCAGCGACAACCAGCCCGCCGAAGATCCGCGCAAGGATTCGCTGATCGAGTATCCCAGCCTGTTCCCCATCAAGGTGATGGGCATCAAGGACGATCATCTGGTGCACGAAATCACCAAGACCGCCGAGAAGTTCGACCCGAAGTTCGACGCCAGCACCATCGAGCTGCGCCCCAGCTCGGGCGGCAAATACCTGGGCGTGACCATCACCATCACGGCGACCAGCCGCGAACAGCTCGACGACACCTATCGCGCACTGACCTCTCACCCTCTGGTGAAGG
This sequence comes from Comamonas testosteroni, assembly GCF_003569915.1. Lineage (GTDB taxonomy): Bacteria > Pseudomonadota > Gammaproteobacteria > Burkholderiales > Burkholderiaceae_C > Comamonas > Comamonas testosteroni_D. The sequence continues at coordinate 24,101 of NZ_KZ984470.1, forward strand.
TCGTTCTGTGAGTGACAGCGCAGCCGTTTCCCTGCAGCCCACACCCGAACCCATGGACCTGCGCATTCTGGGCCGCACAGGCTATGAGGCCACGGTGGCCGCTATGCAGGAGTTCACACGCACCCGTAATGCGCAAACGCGTGACGAGCTATGGATTTGTGAGCACTCCCCACATTTCACTCAAGGACTTGCGGGCAAAAGCGATCATTTGTTGCATCCAGGCGACATTCCTGTCGTCGCCACCAATCGCGGCGGCCAGGTGACCTATCACGGCCCCGGCCAGGTGGTGGCCTACCCACTGCTGGATCTGCAACGCATGGGCTACTTCGTCAAGGAATATGTGTACCGGCTGGAAGATGCAGTGATCCGCACGCTGGAGCACTTTGGCGTGACCGGCCACCGCGTGGCGGGCGCGCCTGGCATCTATGTGCGCCTGGACGACCCGTTCAGCCACGCCATGCTGGAGCAGCGACCCCTGCACCGCGAGGAAGGAAGCCCTGCGCCTGAGCCGCATTTCGACGGGCTTGGCAAAATTGCGGCCCTGGGCATCAAAGTGAGCCGTCACAGCACCTACCACGGAGTGGCCCTCAATGTCGATATGGATTTGGAACCCTACGAGCGAATCAATCCTTGCGGATATGCAGGACTGAGAACGGTGGACCTTTCTACAATCGGCATCAAGACAACCTGGGACGAAGCTGCGCAAGTGCTGGGCCGCCAGTTGAAAGCGCGTCTGACTCCCTGAAGGCAAGATCATGAGCACCAACGAAGTCGTGCGCGAAGCGCAGTCCGCCGAGAACTACAACCCGCTGGCCAAGCAAAAAGCTGCTGCCAAGCTGTCCCGCATCCCCGTGAAGGTGGAGCAGGCCGAAGTTCTGAAAAAGCCCGAATGGATTCGCGTCAAGGCGGGCAGCCCCACCACGCGCTTCTATGAGATCAAGGACATTCTGCGCAAGAACAACTTGCACACGGTCTGCGAAGAAGCTTCCTGCCCCAATATCGGCGAATGCTTTGGCAAGGGCACGGCCACTTTCATGATCATGGGCGACAAGTGCACGCGCCGCTGCCCGTTCTGCGACGTGGGCCATGGCCGCCCCGACCCGCTGGATGTGAACGAGCCACTGAACCTGGCCCGCACCATCGCCGCGCTGCGCCTGAAGTACGTGGTGATCACCAGCGTGGACCGCGACGACCTGCGCGACGGTGGCTCGGGCCACTTTGTGGAATGCATCAAGAACATTCGCGAACTCTCGCCCGAGACGCAGATTGAAATTCTGGTGCCCGACTTCCGTGGCCGCGATGACCGTGCGCTGGAAATCCTCAAATCGGCCCCGCCCGATGTGATGAACCACAACCTGGAAACCGCACCGCGCCTGTACAAGGAAGCGCGCCCCGGTTCGGACTACCAGTTCAGCCTGAACCTGCTCAAGAAGTTCAAGGAACTGCACCCCAATGTGCCGACCAAGAGCGGCATCATGGTGGGCCTGGGCGAGACGGACGAGGAAATTCTGCAGGTGATGCGCGATATGCGCGCTCACAACATCGACATGCTGACCATTGGCCAGTACCTCGCCCCCACCAACAGCCACCTGCCCGTGCGTCGTTATGTGCACCCCGACACCTTCAAGATGTTCGAGGAAGAGGCCTACAAAATGGGCTTTACCCACGCCGCCGTGGGCGCGATGGTGCGCTCCAGCTATCACGCTGACCAGCAGGCCCATGCCGCTGGCGTTTAAGCGCTGACCCGTTCAAAGAAGCAGCCTGCGGGCTGCTTTTTTATTGCAAAATTGGCTTCAAGTCCTTAATTCATATTGGCTTGCAGCTATTAACTTCATAGCATCAGCTCTGGCCCGCGATCTGCGCAATCTGCGCAATCTGCGCCATTTCAGCGGCATTCAGGCCGCTGCTTTTGGCGTCCAGCGCTTTCATCGCCAACTGGGCACTGGTGCGGGCGGCCTGCGTCATGCCCTGACCCAATTGCGCACCAATCAGCCATTGCCAGTACAGGCCTCGCGTGGATTTGAGCTGCACCAACTGGCCCGCCACGGTCTGCACCAGCGGCCACTGCTGCTTTTGCGCCGCGACCTGGGCCGCATTGAACAGGCCTTGCTCGATATCCAGCGCATAGCGCGCCACACAGATGGCCTGCTCGTTGCAGCCCAGCTCCGGCGCGGGCATGGCCAGCGGCAGAGCCACGCCGGCCTTGAGCAACTGCTGGCGCTCCTTCGCTCCTGGCACCTGCAAGGCCTGCAGTTGCCTGACCTCGGCCAGCCCTTGCTCAAACTGCCCCGCTTCCAGCGCCGTGTCTGCAGCCTGCAGCAGCAAGCTGACCCGGTCATCGGCGCTCAAACCATTGGTACCCAGCATCTGTTTGAGCAGCGCAAAGGCCTGCCTGGCCTGCCCTTTTTGCTGCAATGCAAAGGCCTTGGCCTGCACCAGGGCGGGTTCGCCCGGGTGAAGCTGCAGGCCTGCGTCTGCGCCAAATACGGCATCGCCCCACTGGCCTTGAACCAGCGCCAGACGCACGGCCAGCACATGCCATTGCAGCGGCTGCTTGTCGTACTGCAAGGCCTGCCAGATAAAGGAACGCGCCCAGGGGATAAGGCTGGCGTCCTGGCGGCTTTGCATGACCTTTTCGTAGGACTGCTGGGCCAGTTGCTGCGCCCGCTGCTGCGCGCTGGGTTCGGCCGCTTTGGGCGTGTTGGTTTGCTCAGCTGCGGTCTCGGCCATCAGCACCAGCTCCTGCAGCCGCACCACATCGGGGCGCAGCTTGCGTGCAGCCCTGGCCTGCTGCAGCGCCCGCGCAAAGTCCTTTTGCGCATAGGCTTGATACGCCTGATCGACATAGCGCCCGGCATCCCCCGTCAGCGCAGGCACTTGAGCCCACGCCTGTGCCCACGCCATTCCCATGCTGCCCAGCAAGGCTGCCAGCATCCATCGCAATCTCTGATTCATCCCAAACACACACTCTGCGGCTGCAATGCCACTTTTCCATCACTTCAAAACCGGGGGCGCCGGCAGCAGGCCACGCGAGGCAAATTATCGCCATTCAAGGCCATGCAAACCCTGTAACAATCTATGTCTAGAGCTATGGTTTTTATGGCGCCAACTCGTTGACCAGCGCGGGCGTCAGATAGTGCGGACCGTCAAAGACAAACACCGGCCAGCCCGCATAAAACGAGAGTTGCGCACGCAATTCCTGTGCGGACGCACTGCGAAAACCGCCAGAACCATCGGGCCTGAAGGCCTCGGCAATCACCTTGAGCCGCTGCCAGCCCAGCACATCAACCAGCGCCAGCGCGTACTGTGCGGCGGTGGCAGCATCGCGCGTGTGCAGGCCCACGCCGTCCTGAAAGAACACACCCACATCGTCCGGCAGCCATTGCTGCAGCCAGCTTGCAAAGGCTTTGGGGCCCAGATTGCTGTTGTCATAGACGCTGATCCACAGCGGTCTGGGCAGGTTGCGCAAGCTGTCTGCGAGATGATTCACGCCCGTCCAGGTCGGGTCGGATTCGACAGGAAAGTACCAGCCTACGGGGTCAAACGGCAGCTCCTGCAGCGCCAGCTCCTGCGAGGCTTTGGCCAGCTCATGCACATTGGCGCGGGCGCGGCGCTCATCGCCATCACCAACCAGCCCCGCAATGATGTTCTGCGCCCAGGGCTGGCCGCGCAGCTGCTCCAGCGAGGGCACGCGCCAGACATGGCCGTTGCCGTCATCGGTCTGCAGCCACTGAATCAGCATGGTGTTCACGCCCAGCCGCTGCCAGTCGCCCTCCGGGCGCGCCGTGGCGTTATCGGGCTGCCAGACCATGCCCGGCACATGGATGGACGCTGCCTGCGCCCAGCCCAGAGCAGGCAGCATGAGTCCAGCAGAAATAAGAGTGCGGCGTGTGGGCAAGAACGTTCTCAGTAGTACCAGGATGCACGGGCAACCAGACCGCTTGCGCGATCATCGCCGCCCAGGTGCACACGATACTGCAGAGTCAAATCCACCCACGAGCGGCCCGCATGCGTGCGGTCTTCGCGCAGCCAGCGGCGCAGGCTCACGCCCACACCGGCGCTGCTGGCCGAGCTGCGGCGAAAGCCGCTGTTGTATTCAGCCGCTGCCACGCCATAGCCCCACAGGCCCCAGTCGCCCGTGTCAGAGCCTTGCAGCCGCCACTGCGGGCCATAGCGCAGCTCACCGGTGGCGTACTTCTCTCGGGACTCCAGAAAGCGGCCAGCCTCCAGGTACAGATCACCGGTCATCCAGCGGTCGCGGTTGACCGGGCCGTAGATGTCCTTGGTGTACGAGTACGCGGCGCGCAGCAGCCAGTCATTGCGGCTGGCGTCACCGAGCTTGACCCAGCGCTCTGCCGCCACGATGAAGTTCTGGCTGCCAAACGGCTTGGCGCGCACGCCCAGCGTCAGCTGCGATGATTCCCAGCCCTGCGCATCCTGCGGTACGGAGCGCAGATTGCCCATGTAGCGACTGTAGAGGTCCACATAAGTGCCATCGCCGCGCAGTGCCTGTGGACGCCAGTACACATCGCCCACGGTCTGCACGCTGCGGTAGCCGCTGGCCGCGCTCTGGCCGCCGGGCTGCGTGCTGCCACGGCTGCTGAAAACGCCTGCGGAACTGCCCCATTCACGATCCAGATCACCCACGGACAGGCGCAAGTCCTGGCGCTGCTGCGGCGTGAGTTGAATCTGCCCGGCATCGGCACTGTCGAGGGCCGCCACATGGCGGCGCACGGCGGCAGGCGCATCGCCCACATGCTCTGCCGCATAAGCTGCATCTTCAAGCTGTGCGGCAGGAATGTTCTTGGCTTGTTCAGCAAGGTTGTAAAACTGCGCCTCGGCCTGCTTGTCGCCTGCAGTGTGGGCAATCTGCGCCAGCTCCGCAGGCTTGAGGCCGGAGTCCTGACCCTGCATGCTCTGCAAAGCCTGCTGCGCCTTGGCGCGTGCAGCATCAACCTGATCTTGGCCCTGCAAAGCCGCAATCGACAACTGCCAGTAAGCACCCTTGGCGGGCTGCAGTTTCAACAGCTGTTCAGACAAGGGCTGAACCTGTGCCCACTGCTTGGCATTGGCCGCTGCATACGCAGCATTGGCAAGACCTTGCTCGATATCAAATGCATAGCGCGCCGTGCATATACTTTCTGGACTACAGGCCAAATCCGGCACTGAAATATGCAAAGGCAGTGCTACGCTGGCCTGCAGCAGTGGCTGGCGCGCAGCAGCATCCTTGGCCGACACAAGTTGCAGCTGCTGCAAGCCCGATTCGGCCTGCGCAAACTGCCCGCTGACCAGCGCGGCATCCACGCTCTGGCGCAGCAGGCTGGCGCGGTCATCGGCACTCAGCCCTTGCGATTGAACAAGGGTCTGATCGAGCAATTGCAAAGCCTGCTCGCTCTTGCCTTGCTGGTGCAAGGCATAGGCCTTGGCCTGCTGCAGAGCAGGCTCACTCGCATGGATGCGCAAACCGGCATCGGCAGCGGCCACCACTTCGGCCCAGCGCTGATCGGCCAGCAGCAGGCGCGCCAGCAGCACATGCCAGGGCAGAGGCTGCGGGTTGATCTTGAGAGCCTGCTGAATATCGGCAGCGGCGGCCTTGCTCTGCTCAGCTTGCTGAGCCCTGGCATAGGCTTGCTGCGCGAGTTCTTGCGCGCGCTGCTCTTCAAGCTGCACTGTCCTGGCATTTTTGGCCGCACTCAAGGCCAGCAGCGACTGGATTTCCAGGTGCTGCAGTCTTTCCACATCGGGACGCAGACGACGTGCGGCCTGCGCCTGCTTTACGGCTTTTTCAAAATCACCTTTGGCATAGGCTTTGTAAGCCTGATCGGCATGCCGCCAGGCCGCGCCGGTCAGCGCGGGCTCTGCAGCCACGGCATTGCTAGCAGATACGGCCAGCACACCTGCGGCCAGCAATGCATGAAGCGTGTTCAAGCGCTTGCTCATGCCAGCACCTCCGCACGCTGCGATGCAATCAGATGGGCTTTTTGCTGTTGCAGCAAAGCCTTGTTGAGCTGCTCCGCCGCAATCAAGCCCTTGCGCACCAGATAGCCACCCAGGCGGCCATCTCTGGCGGGCTCAAAAGAGGCCAGCGCATTGTCCAGCGCGTCACGCTGGACAGCGCCCTGGTACACCAGTGCATCGCCCAGCAAGGCGGATGCCTGATGGGCATCGCTGGCCACACCGCTCAGCTGACGCAGGCCCGCAGTGATTTCGCTTTCGCGCACCACAAACTGGCGCACGGAGCGATGCAGACGAATCTCCAGCACTTCCTGCGCACGCTTGGGCAGGGCTGCCGCCACCGCCACATGAAAGGACTGCGCATCGCTGCTGGCCAGCGGCAGCACGCGCCAGCGAATCATGTCCTGCGCAGGCAGCAGGCTCAGGTCAAAGCGGTCGCTGCCATCGGTCAGATGCAGCCGCGGCAGGTCGCTCTGGTAGGCCAGAGCTTCGGCCAGCATTTCCTCATCCACCCAGCCATTTTTGAGCAGCACGCGGCCCAGCGGCGTGCCGCCCGTCTGCGTCTGCACTTGCAACGCGGACTGCAGTTGATCGCCATCGATCGCATGCCAGGTCTTGAGCAGATCGCCCAGGCGCTGCTTTTGCTCGGTCAATTGCTCGGCAGTGGGAAAGTCATGCATGGTCTTGTCCCAGACCAGCTTGCTGCCAAAGAGCTTGTTGCTCAGATACTGCTTCCACGCGCGGCCCGCAGCGGCTGCGTTGATAAAGTTGCCCACTACCATGCGCGGGATGGACAGCACGGCATGCATGCTGCCGTAGATGCGGCCCACAAAATAGGCACGCTGCACGGCGCGAATCAGCAGCGCGACAAAGTTCAGCGCAATCACCACCTGCACCCAGTGCGCGAGTGACTGGATGGGAGGCAGGCTATTCGTCCACCAACCCAGCGCGCCAAACAGCGCCAGCATCATGTAGTTGAAAAAGATCAGATAACCGGCAATGGCCACGAACGAGGTGATCAGGCCCTTGCGGTCGCGAAACAGCAGGTATTTGACCGCTGCATTGCCTTGCCAGCCCACCTGCTCCCAGCCTTGCAGGCCAATGCCCAGCGTCCAGCGCGCCTTCTGGCGATAGGCGGTGCGGAAGGTGTTGGGAAAGAACTCACGCACGCCCAGCGGCATGGTGACGTCAACCTGCTTTTCCTTGCCCGTCCAGCCCTTGCGCTTGACGCGATAAGTCACGGGGAATTTGCCAAAAATCTGGCGCATGCCCATGCGCGCCAGGCGCGTTCCCACGTCGTAGTCTTCGGTCAGCGTGCTGGGGTTGAAAGGCTGGTTATCGGTCTCTGCCGCCAGCGCCAGCATGGCTTTGCGTGAGAAACAGGTGCCTACGCCGGCCGAGGGCACCATGCCGCTCATGCTTTCGCGCACCACCAGGTCCTTGGCATGCCATTCGGCAAATTCGTCCATGTAAACGCCTGCGACCCATTCGTTCCAGTTGCGCTCCAGCGATGTGACGGGCAGCTGAATAAAGTCGATGCGCGGCAGCAGGTAGTTGAAGTATTTGAGCTCCAGCGGGTGCAGCACGTCTTCGCTGTCATGCAGCACCATGCCGGCAAATTCGATGCCGCGCGTCTTGGCCGTCTGTTCGATGCTTTGCACAATCCAGTTCAGGCAGTCGGCCTTGCAGGTGGGGCCGTCATGCGGCACGGGCACGCGCACCAGCTGCTTGTAGCGGCGGCGCATGCGCTCGACCTCGTCAATCGTGCGCTGATCGTTGGGGTAGGTGCCCACAAAGACCATGAACTCGCGGTATTCCAGCGTGGCCACCATGTTTTCGATCATGGAGGCGATCACGTCATATTCCTGCCAGGCCGGCACCATGATGGCGATGGGCTTTTCGGGCACGGCGCGCAGCTGCTCGGGCGTCAGCGCCTTGTAGCGGGGCCAGACCTTGAGCTTGCGCCAGATCTCGCGCACCCAGTAGCGCATGTCGATGAACAAGTCATCGATGCTGGAGATCAACACCACCACGGCCACAAAGGCCGTGGCAATTTCGAGGTAGCGGTAGTTGGCGCTGAAAAAATCAGAAAACGATTCCACGATCAGGCCACCTTTGCGTTCAACACAATCTTCACAATCTGCTCGCTGGCGTCACCATGGCCGTAGGGGTGCGCCGCATGGGTCATGCGTGCATAGGCGGCGCTGTCATGCAGTAGCTCGTTCGCAGCGCTGACGATGCGCTGTTTGTCTGTGCCGACCAGCTTGACCACGCCAGCTTCAACCACCGAGGGGCGCTCGGTCACATCGCGCAGCAGCAGCACGGGCTTGCCCAGCGCGGGCGCTTCTTCCTGCACGCCACCCGAATCGGTCATCACAAAATAGGCACGCTGCATCAGGCGCACAAAGCCCAGATAGTCCTGCGGCGCAATCAGATGCACACCGGCCACATGGCCCAGGCGCTCTTGCACCACGTCTTTGACGAGTGGATTCAGGTGCACGGGATAAATCACTTCCACGTCACCAGCGGCGACCAGTTCAGTCACCGCGTCGCAGATATGGGCCAGACCATCGCCATGGTTTTCGCGGCGGTGGCTGGTCAGCAGCACCATGCGCTTGCCTTCGGCAATTTTGGGCAGGCGCGCATCCACGCTTTCGCGCAGTGCGCTATCTTTTTCAAAGCGCTGAGCCACCCATTTCAATGCGTCAATGACGGTATTGCCCACCACATGAATCTGCCCCTGCAGGTTTTCGGCCAGCAGATTGGCTTTGGCTTTTTCGGTAGGAGCCAACAAGACTTCGGCCATTACATCAATGACACGGCGGTTCATTTCCTCGGGCCAGGGCTCGCTCATGGAACCTGTTCGCAGACCCGCCTCTACGTGCACAACGGGAATATGGCGGTGGAACGCCGCCATGGCCGCAGCCATGGCCGTGGTGGTGTCACCATGCACCAGCACCTGGTCGGGCTGCACCTTGCCCAGCAACTCGTCCATGCCCTGCAGAATGCGGGCCGACAGGCCGTTGAGCGACTGGCCCTGGGTCATCACCGCCAAGTCATGGTCGGGCGCGATATCAAACAGCTGCAGCACCTGCTCCAGCATGCTGCGGTGCTGGCCGCTGACGCAGACCACGGACTCCACGCCGGGAGCCGCAGCCAGTTGACGCACTACGGGAGCCATCTTGATGGCCTCGGGACGGGTGCCGATCACGGAAAGAATCTTCATGCATGTCTCGCTATGCGCTCAGAAAGCCGATTTCTGGGCGACAGGCGCTGCGGTGGGCCACAACCGACAGCTGCCAACATGCGTGTGAAAAAAGGCGTCAGCACGGATGGCCTCTGACCGCCTTGAAAGACTGTATCCAAACAGAGTTCACGCTGTATGCATCACACGCAAGTTTGCACACACTCTTTTCAGACATCCCTGAATTTACAGAAAAGCTTCTGCTGGCGTGGATGTAACAGCCATGTCCTTGTGCTTGCACTCACAACTGGACAAATGGTAAATCAAAGGGTTAACCCTTAATTAAAAAGCTCCTAAAAAAGGAGCTTCATGTCTATGCAATTTATTGACTTCAGCTATCAATCATCAAAAAATTGGATATGTGCTTGCGCAAGCAGCTATCAATTTTGATAAATCGGCAAGTATTCATCGAAAAAATGCCTGGCTAACCGGCAAACCGCTGGCTGGCAAAAACGACTGCAGGCTGAACTGGCCTGGCGAGTCGCCCCACGATGAAACTGAGCTGTGCAGCGCGGTGACCCCACCAGAGCGATGCGCTGCAAGCTGGGATAAATAGTAGCATCAAATGAGAATCAATCTCAATTAATTCCTTAAAGAAAGTCGGCCATCCCTGTGCCTGACTTTTGTGGTCTGGCTGCAACCCATGCCACCAGAACATTGCAAACAATCATCAGCTGTTCAGTAACACTGCAACACCAGCCGGGCCTGATCAAAGCGCCGCGCACGCAAATCATCACGGCGAATCCACAGATAGAGCTGGCCGTTATCGCCCCAGTTCAGCCCACCTTTTTCGTCGGTGCCGATCTGCAGCAGCAGCAACCAGTCCGTGGCCGTATCGCGCACGCTTTGCAGTGCCGGGTTGCCATAGGCATTGCCATTGCCGCAGTAGTGGCCCGCAGCCACCAGCGCGCATTCGGTCTGCATATCGCCTTGCACGGGCGTGGGCCAGCCGCCGATGCGGTGACAGCAGGCGTCCTCGCCCTCTTCGCTGGAGCCATTCTCGGCCTCGTCCATCCACCAATCCGCAAAAGCGTCGTTCTGCTCATCAGACAGGTTCAGCCCCAGGCTCTCCCACTGCGCTGACTCCATGGGCAGGGGTGTGCAGCAGGCATGCAGCTCGCAGGCCAGTGCGGGCGTTTGCCATTGCTCATCAAGCTCCTGCAAAACTTTTGGCAGCTCGCGCCGTTCAAGGCTTGAAGCCTCTTCATGAAACAGCACGGCCAGAGCCGTGGCATCTGCCGGGTCATAGCCCCAGGGCTGCTCGACTAGATCAAAAAAGACTGAAAGCACACCGCTGTGCGGAAAATCTTCATCAACCGGACCAGCGGCACGCAGCTGCGCAAAATTGATCTGCGCCAGAAAGCTCAGCGGGAATGGTTGGCTCAGGCGCTCCATATGCTCCAGTGCTTCTTCCCGAAAGCTCTGCGCCTGCGCAGCTGTCGCCCAGCTCCAGCGCTTATTGGGAGCAGTGCTGTCTTCAAGCAACGATTTCACTCGCGGGTGATGATCGGGGTAACGCCCTCGTTCTGGCCAGACGACTCCGGCAGGCAGGTCAGGAAGTCCACCGAGTTTGGTGCTGCCGATGGCGATCTCGGCCTCGTCCTCGGCCAGCGCCGTCTCCAGCCAAATGGCAGGACGCGCCTGCGCTGCGAGCCGTTTGGCGATAGCTGCGTCCTGCAAAACGTCCTCGATGGCGTTCTCGATTTCTGACTCTTGTGAATAGTTCATTGGACTGACCTTGGCTGGCTTCAGAGAAGCTCAGCATAAGGTCTGATCGTGACGAACCACCTTGCAATCTGGTAACGGCCTGAACAGGGCTTAATGCTCCAGCAACTTCGCAGGGAAATCGCTGTCCATTACTTCCTGCGCCCAAGGTGCGAGCTTGCTGGCATCGGCGCGCAGGATTTCCTGTTTGACAGCCAGAATCTGCGCGGGATGCATGGAGAAGCTGCGCAGCCCCAGGCCCAACAGCAGCCGGGTCATGCTGATGTCCCCCGCCATTTCGCCGCAGACGCAGATTTCCTTGCCGGCCGCGTTGCTGGCCTCGATCACTTCGGCCACCAGCCGCAGCACGGCCGGGTGCATGGGGTCGTAGAGATGGGCCACGGCTTCATCCGCGCGGTCGATGGCCAGCGTGTACTGGATCAGGTCATTGGTGCCGATGGACAGAAAGTCGAAATACTGCAGAAAACTGCGCACCGTCAGCGCGGCAGCAGGAATCTCGATCATCGCGCCGAGCTTGACCGGGCCGTAAGCCACGCCGCGCGCATCCAGCTCGACTTGCGCCTGCCGCAACTGGGCCAGCGTCTGTTCGATCTCACTGCGATGGGCGAGCATGGGAAACAGCAGCTTGACCTTGCCGTGCGATGCCGCGCGCAGGATGGCGCGCAACTGGGTGCGGAACATGGCAGGGTCCGCCAGACTCCAGCGAATGGCGCGCAAGCCCAGCGCAGGGTTCAGGTAATAGTCCTTGGGCTGGGCCTTGTCCAGCGGTTTGTCCGCACCCACGTCCAGCGTGCGGATGGTGACTGGCATGCCCTGCATGCCGTCGATGATCTCGCAGTAGGCGCGGTACTGCTCTTCCTCTCCGGGCAGATTGCCGCTGCGGCCCATGAACAGAAACTCGGTACGGAACAGACCCACACCCACAGCCCCCGCACGCACGGCGGCCGCGCCGTCTCCGGGCTGCTCGATATTGGCCAGCAACTCGACTTTCTGACCATCCAGGGTGAGCGAGGGCGTGAAGCGCAGCCGCGACAGGCGCTCGCGCTCCAGCTCGTTCTGGCGCTGGCGAAAGCCGTACTCGGCCAGGATGATGGGCGTGGGGTCCACGATCACCACACCTTCGTTGCCGTCGATGATGACCCAGTCGTCCTGGCGAATCAGCTGGCTGGCCGCCCGCGCGCCTACCACGGCAGGAATGTCCATGCTGCGCGCCACAATCGCCGTGTGGCTGGTCTTGCCGCCGACGGCGGTGATGAAGCCCGCAAACACCTTGCTCTTGAACTGCAGCATGTCTGCAGGCGAGAGGTCCTGCGCCACCAGCACCAGCGGGGTCTCGACCGCACCATCCAGCGCCAGTTGCTGCCCAGGAGCCGGGGCTTGCGCATCCGCCGGCGCCAGAGGCGGCGAGACGGGGTTAGCCGCTCCTTTCATGTGACGCAGAATGCGCTCGACCACCTGCTCCAGGTCGGCCTTGCGTTCACGCAGATATTCGTCGTCCATCTCGTCAAACTGGCGCGAGATGATTTCGAGCTGCGTGGTCAGCGCCCATTCGGCGTTGTACAGGCGCTCGGAGATCCAGTTGCGAATGGCATCCGCCAGCGCCTGGTCCTGCAACAGCATCAGGTGCACGTCCAACAGCGCGTCCAGCTCCCCGGGTGCGTCCTTGGGCATTTCTTCCTGCAGCCTGCGCAGCTCTTCAATCACTGCATTGCGCGCATTGCGGGCGCGTGCAATCTCTGTCTCCACCTGATCGGGGCGGATGAAGTAGTGCACCACCTCCATGCGACTGGAGGCAACCACCACCGCGCGCCCGATTGCAATACCTCTGGATACGGCCAGACCGTGGATTGCAAATGTCATAGCGAATGCCCTTTCGCGCTTGCTTCTTGCTCTTCTTTTTGCAGCAGGGAACACTTATTCCTGCCAGACAACGGCATGAAAACTTGCTTTTTTGCTGCCCGATGACAGGGCCTGGAACAGCCCTACCCCATCGTCAATCCTGCGCCCGGAAGCTGTCAACCGGGCGACACACCAAGACAGGGTTACTGACCTTCGCCAAACTTGTCGTTGATCAGGGCGACCAGCGCGTCCATCGCCTGCTGCTCCTGATCGCCATCCGTCTCCAGTTCCACCTGAGAGCCAATGCCGGCGGCCAGCATCATCACACCCATGATGCTTTTGGCATTGACGCGGCGCTCGCCCTTGGTCATCCACACCTCACAGGGGAAGCTGCCCGCCAGCTTGGTGAGCTTGGCCGATGCACGGGCGTGCAGGCCCAATTTATTGCTGATGGTGATATTGGTCTTGATCATGAGAAGGTCGTGCGCTTTGATTTTGTCTTGAACTGCTGGCCACCTGCATCACACCTTGGCTGCCGCCCACCATGGCCCGGGAAATCAGGGCGTCCAGCGGCTCATGCCGGTAAGTGATGGAGCGCAAAAGCATGGGCAAGTTCACTCCGGCCACCAACCTTGCCTGCAGCAGCCCCGTCAGTCGCTGGGCCACGTTGCAGGGCGTGGCTCCGAACAGGTCTGTCAACACCAGCGTGGGCGCATCCAGGCCGCCATGCGCCACCAGCATTGCCAGAGCGCGCTCCAATGTGGCCTCGGGCGCCTCGCTGGGGGGCACATCGAGGGCCAGCACATCATCGGCGCTGTCGGCAAAGACATGCAGAGCACATTCGCGCAGAGCAGTTGCCAGCGGGGCGTGGGTGAGCAAAAGAATGCGCGTGGTCATGTAATCACAGTTCTCGATGGCAAATTATGGCGCTTTAGCATGCAGGCCTTGAATGAGATGGAGTGTGAAAGTGCGGCTATTGCAGCTTCACACCCGGAAAGAACATTTCAACCACCTTGGGATCCTTGTTGCCATAGATCACCGCGTGGTAGAGGCGGGCAGAAGACCCCTCCATCTGCGCGAACCACAGCCCATCACCCATCACATGCTGCCCCTGAGGGCCTATGCCCGCAAACGCGAGATGTCCGGACTGCGGCAGGCTCAGCGCCTGCTTGGGTATCCACTGCATATCGGCCTTCAGTGGCGCGGCCTCTGACGCCCCTTGCGCAGGCAACTGTGCGAGCACGGCTTTTTGCCAATAAGCCATGGCCTCACCCGCACGCGTGGGGTCTGTGAGCAGGAAATGCGTCACCGCAAACAGGCGCCCATCGGCTTCGCAGCCCACCATGCTCATCTGTACCGTGCCCAGACCCAACTCCACCGAGCGCGTCTGCGTTTGCGGCTTGCAGGGCAGCAGGATCTGCAGCGGCGCATCCTGAAGCTGCACTGTGCGCCAGTTGAGCGCAGGGCTGCAGGCCGTCAGCAGCATAGTGCCGCAGGCAAGCAATCCGATCGCGACCAATCCGGGCTTTCTCATGAGCTCATTATTAGCAGCCGCCATGGCTTGCCGCTTTCTCAAACCCCTAGGGTTGACCCGATGCTGCTGGAGGACTGATTGAACTTTTTTGCAAGACTGGGTCTCCAATCTGCCAGGTCAGCAAGGTGCTGATTTTTTGTGCACAATCCCGTTATGGCAAGCAAACATTGGATCGCAGGCATAGTGGCTGCCGCCGTCATTGGCGTCGGGGCCTGGGTGTATTCGGGCGCTGGGCAGTCTGCCGCGCCGCAATCCACATTCGTGCTGCTTGATGGCAGCCAGAAGTCCACAAACGACCTCAAAGGCAAGGTTACGCTGGTCAATTTCTGGGCCACCAGCTGCGTGACTTGCGTGGCGGAAATGCCCGAGATCATCAGCACTCACAACAAGTACAAGGACAAGGGCTTTGACACCCTGGCCGTGGCCATGAGCTACGACCCGCCCAGCTATGTGGTGAACTTTGTCGAGTCGCGCAAGATCCCCTTCAATGTGGCGCTGGACAATACCGGTGGCGTAGCCAAGGCCTGGGGCGATGTGCAGCTGACACCCTCCACCTTCATCGTCAACAAGCGCGGCGAGATCGTGAAGAGCTATGTCGGCGCGCCCAACTTCGAAGAGCTGCACAAGCTGATCGAAAAGCTGCTGGCCGAGCCTGCCAGCGTTTAAGCCCGCCGTCCAGGTAACAACTCGCTCCCTCCGCCTACAAGCTGTGATGTGCGGCGCGTTTTCCCGCAAGAGAAAATGCCACTCTCAAACAGCTTCTGCAAGAGGGCAGCATGAAAAATTGGCTTGTTTCGTCAGCGCTGCTGATGGCGGCGGCGCAAATTCCCGCCTTGGCCCAGATGGTGCAGCCCACCCGTTTCGGCTTGCTTGAGGCCAATCCCCAAAACATTCTTCAATTTGAAGGCAAGCCGTTTGAGCAAGCCGTCTATCTGGAGCGTCCGGACTACACCATGATCCGCTTTCAGCAGGATGAGGCGGATGTGATCTTTCTGCGGCAAAACAAGGGCAGCGACTGCCCGCAGAAGTTCGCCATCGTGCGCGTCACCCGCGAAGGTGCCAAAGGCCTGACCGATCTGGGAACTTGCAGCGCCACGGTCATACGCCCCGAAATTCACGGTCAAACCATCCTTTTTAGCCAGCCTGAGACCGATGGGAAAAGCGTCATGCGCTATGAATATGATGGCAACGGTGTCTTAACCGAGACACGTGACAGCAGCCAGGCGGGCGAGTAAGCCAGAGCGGCCAACGCAAAAAGGAGCGCCTCGGCGCTCCTTTGCATTCAAGCGATCCGCTTACTTGTTGCGGAAGCTGTCGTGGCAGCTCTTGCAGCTGTTGGCTGCAGGGCCGAACGCGGCCTTCAGAGCATCCACATTGCCAGCCTTGCCTGCGGCATTGAGCTTGACGGCTTCTGCTTCCATCTTGCTGGCCAGGTCGTTGAACTTGGCTTGTTCCTTCCACACCTCGGGCTTGGTCTTGCCACCTTCGGTGCCTGCACCGAATCCGGCCCATGGCAGCTTGGACATGAAGGCCACGACTTCAGCGCTTTCCTGGGCGCTCTTGGCGTCGTAAGGAATCTTGCCGTTCGCCATGGCACCCAGTCGGCTGAAGTGCGTGCCCAGCACGCTCAAAGCGCTTTGGCGGTATTTGATGGCATCTTCAGGCTTGGCAAACTGGGCCGAGGCTGGCAGGGCCACGGTGGCAACCACAGCTGCCAGAGCCAAGGTGGTAAAAGCTTTCATCGGGGTATCCTTTCTGTATATCGACAAGCTGCCGCAAGCGACAGCTCTTCCAGTATGGCAGAGGCTTGTGAAAGCGCCCACTGTTGCAGCGCAACAAGGCACAATGGTCCAGCAAACCCGCTCCACTATTGAAAAAAATGCCATGACATCCACGAACCCAACCCACTTGTCCGTCCGCATCTGGGACCTGCCTACACGCCTGTTTCACTGGCTGCTGGTGATCAGCATTGTTGCGCTCGTGGTGACAGCCAAGCTGGGGGGTAATGCCATGAACTGGCATTTGATCCTGGGTCAGGTCGTGCTGGCTCTGCTGATCTTTCGTGTGCTTTGGGGGCTGGTAGGTGGCTACTGGTCACGTTTTGGGCGGCTGCTGCCCTCACCCGCCGCCGTTGGCCGCTATCTGCGCGGCAATGCCAGTGTGCAGGACCGCGCCGGACACAATCCACTGGGTACGTTGTCCGTGCTGGCCATGCTTCTGGTTTTGATAGCACAGGTGGTAAGCGGAATGCTGAGTGACGATGAAATTGCCTTCAGCGGACCACTGACGCGCTTTGTCTCCGGTGAGACTGTCTCCACCGCGACCAGCTACCACGCACACTGGGGCCAGTACCTGATCTATGTACTCGTGGGACTGCATGTGCTGGCTGTCGCGTGGTATAGCCTGCGCGGCCACAAGCTGGTTCCAGCCATGATCAGCGGCGACAAGCAGCTAGAAGCGCCTGTCCCCCCTTCACAAGACACTGCGGGCACACGTGTAATGGCTGCCGTGCTGGCCGTTGTCGCCAGCGGTATCGCCTGGTGGGTGCACCAGTTGGGGCAGTCTGCAGCGTTCTAAGCTCTTCAACAGCCTGACGGCGGTAGTCCAGCTTTAACCATGCTGCGCGCTTGCCGCTACACTGGGCCTTCCTTCATCATTGCCTAGTTGCCGTGGACAAGCCTGCCGTGGACTTGCTGGTAGCGGCTCCTGAAGAAATGGACGCAGTGCGTCAGATCTTTCAAGAGTATGCGGACAGCCTGAACATCGACCTGGAATTTCAAGGATTCGATTCCGAAATCGCCGACCTCCCCGGCGACTATGCCGAACCCCGTGGCCAGATTCTGCTGGCCCATGTGGATGGCTCCATCGCAGGCTGCTGTGCACTGCGCCCCCTGGACGATTGCGATTACCCCAACGCTGCCGAGATGAAGCGCCTGTATGTGCGCAAGGCTTTCCGCGGCTTTGGCCTGGGCCGCCAGCTGGCCGAAGCCATGCTGGATGCCGCCCGTCAAGCCGGTTATGACCATGTGCTGCTGGACACTCTGGACGACATGGAGGCAGCTCGCGCCCTCTATGTGGATCTGGGCTTTGAGTCCATCGAGCCCTACTATCACAACCCCTTGCAGGGCGCGCATTACCTCAAGGCCGACCTTTTCTGATCGCTCCATGAAAAAGGCACCCAGACCTTGTCGGTCTGGGTGCCCCTGTCTGATTGCATGGATATCGCCTAACCCGGCCCTGGCTCATTGGGCTTCAGATACTGCAAACCGCGCAGCTCCATCGGAGCGCCCTCCGTGCCATTGACGGCATAGGACAGCGCGTGCTGCAGGCTGTCCGCAAAGTTGCCGCGGTACAGCTTGGCGCCCTGATGGCTGAGATTGGAGTTCGCGTCCACATAGATGTGCTCGCCCATTGCGCTCCAGAGACGGCAAAAGCCATAGTCCTCCGAAAGATAGCGGCGCGTTACCGGGTCCACCATCACATCGAAGAAGCGGTAATGCAGGCCCTTGTCCTCCACACCCACGCTGTCGGGCGTGTACTGCAACTCGGGATAGTGCTTCATCATGCGCTCGAACACGTTGCGCTTGATGACCATGAAGCCCGTGGGCGCCTCGGTCAGCTTGAGAAAGCCGTCCGGGGTGACCTCCATCTCGATGCGCCCGCGCTCATCCGCTTCGGTATTGACCGTGTAGTGAGCATGCCGCACAAAGATCTCGTCTGCATTCAGCCCTTGCGTCGCTGCTGTCAAGCCGTCCGGCCAGCGGTCGCGCTTGAGCGGATAGACACCCGCTGCCACGTCATGATCGCTGAGCAGCAGACGAAAAGCCGCTTGCGCTGAGAAACCGATATCCGAATCCATCCAGAACAGATGCGTCCAGTTCGGGTTGCCCAGGAAATCGGCCACGCAGTTATTGCGCGCTCGGGTGATCAAGCTCTCGCCACGGTGCAGATAAACATCCATGCGCATGCCGTACTCACGTGCTGCATTCGAAAAATTCAGCAGAGAGACCACATAGTTATGGAAGTACTTGCCATCATGGCTGGGCGTCATCACGACCGGATGCATGCCCTGGAGTGCTGCGATATCCAGCATCGGCTGAAAAATCAGGCCTTGGCTTGAGCCAGCATCGTGTCAGCGCCGCTGACTTCAAACTTGCCTGGGCCTTCCACGTTCAGCGTGGCGACCTTGCCGTCCTTGACGAGCATGGAGAAACGGTTGGCGCGCAGACCCAGACCCTTGCCGTTCAGATCCAGCGTCAGGCCCACTGCCTTGGCAAAAGCGGCATCGCCGTCAGCGATCATGCGCACGGCACCATTGACCTTCTGGTCGCGGCCCCAGGCGCCCATCACGAAAGCGTCATTCACAGCCAGGCACCAGATTTCGTCCACACCTGCAGCCTTGAGCTCGGCAGCCTTGGCTACATAGCCAGGCAGATGCTTCTCGGAGCACGTGGGGGTGAAAGCGCCGGGCACAGCGAACAGGGCAATGGTCTTGCCTGCCAGAGCATCGGGCAACTTCACAGGGTTGGGGCCAATGCTGCAGCCATTGCCTTCCACTTCCACATACTCGGTCAAAGTAACTGCGGGCAGGGCATCACCAACTTTAATCATGACTATCTCCTTAGTTGCAAAGCATGGGCCATGCGAATTGACAGCCCAAATAAAAAAAACGACCCACATCATTGTGGGTCGTTTTTAGAGGCTTTGCAGCCGGTAAAGCCAGTTAGGCTTACACCAGAGCAGCCTTTTGCACCAAGCGGGTAGCAACCCAGTTCTTGGTCTTGGAGAGAGGACGGCTCTCGGTGATTTCAACCACGTCACCCAGCTTGTACTCACCTTGCTCGTCGTGAGCGTGGTACTTGCTCGACTTGATCATGATCTTGTCGTAGATGGGGTGCTTGACGCGGCGTTCCACCAGAACGGTCACGGTCTTGGCACGCTTGTCGCTGACCACCTTGCCAATCAAGGTGCGCTTGAGGGATGTTTTAGCTTCCGTCATGTCGGCTCCTTACTTGGCGGCTTGCTTTTCAGCAAGGATGGTCTTGGCACGAGCGATGTCGCGGCGGGTAGCCTTGATGGTCGCAGTGTTGCCCAGTTGTTGCGTGGCCTTTTGCATGCGCAGACCAAAGTGAGCCTTTTGCAGGGACTTCACTTCAGCTTCCAGACCAGCCACGTCTTTTTGGCGGAGTTCAGCAGATTTCGTCATGTTGATCTCCTTAAGCACCAATGTGACGGGACACGAAGGTCGTGCGCAGAGGCAGCTTTGCAGCAGCCAGGCGGAACGCTTCACGGGCCAGCTCTTCAGGCACGCCTACGATTTCGTAGATCACCTTACCGGGCTGGATTTCGGCCACGTAGTACTCGGGGTTGCCCTTACCGTTACCCATACGCACTTCTGCGGGCTTGGTAGAGATGGGCTTGTCCGGGAACACGCGGATCCAGATACGGCCACCACGCTTGACGTGACGGGAAATTGCACGACGTGCAGCTTCGATCTGGCGGGCCGTCAGACGGCCGCGGTCAGTGGACTTCAGGCCGAAGTCACCGAAAGCAACGGAGTTACCACGCGTTGCGATACCGGTGTTGCGACCCTTTTGCTCCTTGCGGTATTTGCGGCGAGCAGGTTGCAGCATCTTTATTCTCCTTTACCGTCCGCTGCGGCTGCAGCGGGCGCGTCAGTCTTGCGAACGCGCTTAACGGAATCAGCACCAGCGCCTGCAGGCTTGTCGCTACCGTCAGCGGGAGCGGCATTGGTGCCAGCGGGGCGGCGGCCACCACGGCCAGCGCCGTCACGACCATCACGGCGGCCATCGCGGCGGGGGCCACGAGGACGGCGCTCGTCGTCAGGACGGGGCGTTTCCACTGCGGGCAGGTCGTTACGGCCCAGGGTATCACCCTTGTAGACCCAGACCTTCACACCGATCACACCGTAGGTGGTCTTGGCTTCGGAGAAGCCGTAATCGATGTCGGCACGCAGAGTGTGCAGAGGCACGCGGCCTTCGCGGTACCACTCGGTACGAGCGATTTCGATACCGTTCAGACGACCGGAAGACATGATCTTGATGCCTTGAGCACCCAGACGCATGGCGTTCTGCATGGCACGCTTCATGGCGCGGCGGAACATGATGCGCTTTTCCAGCTGTTGGCAGATGGAGTCAGCGATCAGCTTGGCATCGATTTCGGGCTTGCGCACTTCTTCGATGTTCACAGCGACGGGCACGCCCAGGCGAGTAGCGAGTTCCTTCTTCAGGGCCTCGATGTCTTCACCCTTCTTGCCGATCACGACACCCGGACGAGCCGAGAAGATCGTGATACGGGCGTTCTTGGCAGGACGCTCGATCAGAACGCGAGCCACGGCGGCGTTCTTCAGCTTGGCCTTCAGGTACTCGCGAACCTTGATGTCTTCGGCCAGCATGCCAGCGAAGTCACGGTTGCTTGCGTACCAACGGCTTGCCCAGTTGCGGCTCACCGCCAGACGGAAGCCGGTAGGATGGATTTTCTGTCCCATATTCTTCCTTTAGGCCTCAGTTACCCACTGTCACATAAATGTGGCAGGTAGGCTTGCTGATGCGGTTGCCACGGCCCTTGGCGCGAGCAGTGAAACGCTTGAGCGTGGTGCCTTGTTCGACGTAGATGGTCTTGACCTTCAGTTCGTCGATATCAGCGCCGTCATTGTGCTCAGCGTTGGCGATAGCGGATTCCAGAACCTTCTTCACGATCACAGCAGCTTTTTTCTGCGTGAAAGTCAGGATGTTCAGGGCTTGATCCACCTTCTTGCCGCGGATCAGATCCGCGACCAGGCGACCCTTGTCAACAGACAGGCGGACGCCACGGAGAACAGCACGTGTTTCAGACATGTTCTATTCCTTACTTCTTGGCTTTCTTGTCCGCAGGGTGACCCTTGAAGGTACGAGTCAGCGCGAATTCACCCAGCTTGTGGCCAACCATCTGGTCAGTCACATAAACCGGCACGTGTTGCTTGCCGTTGTGCACGGCGATGGTCAGACCGATGAACTCGGGCAGAACCATGGAGCGACGCGACCAGGTCTTCACTGGCTTCTTGTCCTTGGTGGCGATGGCCTTTTCGACCTTGGCCAGCAAGTGATGGTCAACAAACGGACCCTTTTTAAGAGAACGAGTCATTTGCTACCCCTTACTTCTTACGGCGCGACACGATCATGGTCTGTGTGCGCTTGTTGTTACGGGTGCGGTAGCCCTTCGTCAGATTGCCCCATGGGTCAACTGGGTGACGGCCTTCACCGGTCTTACCTTCACCACCACCGTGCGGGTGATCGACAGGGTTCATGACCGTACCGCGGACGGTAGGACGAATACCCATCCAACGCTTCACACCAGCCTTGCCCAGACGGCGCAGGCTGTGCTCTTCGTTGGCAACTTCACCGATAGTGGCGCGGCACTCGATGTGCACCTTGCGGACTTCGCCCGAACGCATACGCACTTGAGCGTAGATGCCTTCGCGAGCCAGCAGAGTGGCAGAGGTACCAGCCGAGCGAGCGATCTGAGCACCAGCACCGATCTTCAGTTCGATGCAGTGGATGGTCGAACCCACGGGGATGTTGCGGATAGGCAGAGTGTTGCCAACGCGGATAGGAGCTTCGGAGCCGCTGATGATAGTAGCGCCGACTTCCAGGTTGCGAGGAGCAATCACATAACGACGTTCGCCGTCTGCGTAGCACACCAGAGCGATGTGAGCGGTACGGTTGGGGTCGTATTCAATGCGTTCAACCTTGGCGGGGATGCCGTCCTTGTTGCGCTTGAAGTCCACCACGCGGTAGTGGTGCTTGTGGCCACCGCCCTTATGGCGAGTTGTGATGTGACCGTTGTTGTTACGACCGGCCTTCTGGAATTGAGCTTCCAGCAGGGGGGCGAAACCTTCACCCTTGTGCAGGTGGTCACGTGTAACCTTAACCGCGCCACGTTGGCCGGGAGTCGTAGGTTTGAGCTTGATAACAGCCATGATTACGCAGCCTCCCCAGACAGGTTCAGCTCTTGACCGGGCTTGAGCATCACGTAAGCCTTGCGAACATTGTCGCGACGGCCAACGGTCTTGCCAAAGCGCTTGGTCTTGCCCTTGGTGTTCACCACGGAAACGCCAGCCACTTCAACCTTGAACATCAATTCCACAGCGGCCTTGATTTCGGGCTTGGTAGCGTTCTGCAGCACCTTGAATGTCACAGCATTGGACTTTTCAGCAACCAGCGTGGCCTTTTCGGACACGATGGGAGCCACCAACACTTGCATCAGACGACCTTCGTCAAACTTGGTAGTGCTCATGCGAACATCTCCTTGAGTTTGTCGATCGCACCCTTGGTGACGAGCACTTTCTTGTAGTGCACCAGAGACACGGGGTCTGCATAGCGCGGCTCAACCACGAACACGTTCTTCAGATTGCGGGATGCCAGGTACAGGTTCTCGTCGATTTCTTCAGCGATAACCATGACCGACGAAGAAGCCACGTTCATGGCCTTGAACTTGTCAGCCAGGACCTTGGTCTTGGGGGTATCCAGCTTCAGGGATTCCACAACTGCCAGACGGCCTTCGCGGGCCAACTGAGACAGGATGGAAGCCATACCAGCGCGGTACATCTTCTTGTTGATCTTCTGCGAGAAGTTTTCTTCAGGCAGGTTAGGGAAGATGCGACCGCCGCCACGCCACAGAGGCGAGGAGGACATACCAGCACGTGCACGACCAGTACCCTTTTGCTTGAAAGGCTTGGCAGTGGTGTGACGCACTTGCTCACGGTCCTTCTGAGCGCGAGTGCCTTGACGTGCGTTGGCACGGTAGGCAGTCACCAGCTGGTGGACCAGATCTTCGTTGAATTCACGACCGAACACGGTCTCGGGAGCTTCCACCTTGGAAGCTGCCTGGCCTTGTTCATTCAGGAGTTCGAGCTGCATTAGTTCGCTCCTTTAGAAGCTTTAGCCTTGATCGCAGGACGCACGGAGACGAAGCCGCCCTTAGCGCCGGGAATTGCACCCTTGATCAACAGCAGTTGACGTGCTTCGTCGATACGAACCACATCGAGATTTTGTGTAGTGACAGTTTCGTCGCCCATGTGGCCGGTCATACGCTTGCCGGGGAACACACGACCTGGGTCCTGTGCCATACCGATCGAGCCGGGAACATTGTGCGAACGGCTGTTACCGTGCGATGCGCGCTGCGACGAGAAGTTGTGACGCTTGATCGTGCCGGCGTAGCCCTTACCGATGGAAGTGCCTTGCACGTCCACTTTTTGGCCCACTGCAAACAGCTCTGCCACGGGCAGAACAGCACCTGCGGCGTACTTGCCAGCAGTTTCAGCAGTCACACGGAATTCACGGGTCACTTCACCGGCTTCCACGCCCGCCTTGGCGAGGTGACCGGCTTGAGGCTTGGTCACGCGCGATGCTTTGCGCGAACCGAATGTCACTTGCAGCGACACATAGCCATCGTTCTCTTGGGTTTTGACCTGAGTCACGCGGTTGTTAGAAACATCCACCACTGTGACAGGCACTGCGTCCCCATCATCAGTGAACAGACGCATCATGCCCACCTTGCGACCCAGCAACCCCAGGGAGTTGCTCAGACTCATTTGTTTGCTCCAAAACTTTTGCCGCTGAAACTGCAATTGGCTCAGCGTTGCGCCTCAACCTTGAGGTCTGGCACACAAAAGAAGGTTAATAAAACTTCGCATCAAAGGCGAAGCCCTAAAGTTTAACGCGAACTGCTTTTGCAAGCAAGTTCGCGTTAAACAAAGACCCTCAAAAATCCCCCAGAGTTGTTTTCTGGAGGACTTCTAAAACTCTTATTGCAGTTTGATTTCGACGTCCACGCCAGCAGGCAGGTCCAGCTTCATCAGAGCGTCAACAGTCTTGTCGGTAGGATCGACAATGTCCATCAGACGTTGGTGAGTGCGGATTTCGAACTGGTCGCGGCTGGTCTTGTTGACGTGAGGCGAACGCAGAATGTCGAAACGCTTCATGCGCGTCGGCAGGGGCACGGGGCCCTTGACGATAGCGCCGGTGCGCTTGGCGGTGTCAACGATCTCGGCTGCAGACTGATCGATCAGCTTGTAGTCGAATGCCTTCAGGCGGATACGGATCTTTTGCTTAGACATTGTTAATTCCTAGCTTTTCTAAGAATTAAGCAATGATGGTAGCAACCACGCCGGCGCCAACAGTACGGCCACCTTCGCGGATAGCGAAACGCAGACCTTCTTCCATGGCGATGGGGGCGATCAGCTTCACAGTGATCGACACGTTGTCACCAGGCATCACCATTTCCTTGCCTTCTGGCAGCTCGATGGAGCCGGTCACGTCAGTCGTACGGAAGTAGAACTGAGGACGGTAGTTGTTGAAGAAAGGAGTGTGGCGGCCGCCTTCGTCCTTGCTCAGCACATACACTTCAGCGGTGAAGTGGG
>NZ_KZ984471.1:0-2790 GCF_003569915.1 Comamonas testosteroni
TTTGCGCTGTGCCCGCTGCTGACCGATGGCGCGATCGAAGCGCTGCTGACCGCTGGCAGCGATGCACTCAAGGCCACTTATCTGGAAAAACTCGTCACCGGCGAGTGGAACGGCACCATGAACCTGACCGAGCCGCAGGCAGGCTCTGATCTGGCGCTGGTGCGCACCAAGGCCGAGCCCCAAGCTGACGGCTCCTACAAGGTCTTCGGCACCAAGATCTTCATCACCTACGGTGAGCACGATATGGCGGACAACATCGTCCACCTGGTGCTGGCGCGCGTGGCCGGTGCGCCCGAAGGCGTCAAGGGCATCAGCCTGTTTGTGGTGCCCAAGTTCCTCGTGAATGCCGATGGCTCGCTCGGTGATCGCAACGATGTGCACTGCGTCAGCATCGAGCACAAGATGGGCATCAAGGCATCGCCCACCGCTGTGCTGCAGTTTGGCGACGGCACGGCGGCGAGCATTGCAGACAGCGCCGGACCCGGCGCTGTGGGCTACCTCGTCGGTGAAGAAAACCGTGGCCTCGAGTACATGTTCATCATGATGAACGCGGCCCGCTACGCCGTGGGTGTGCAAGGCATTGCTGTGGCCGAGCGTTCCTACCAGCACGCTGTGGCCTACGCCAAGGAGCGTGTGCAAAGCCGCCCCGTCGATGGTTCTGTGAAGGCCAGCGCCACCATCATTCACCACCCCGATGTGCGCCGCATGCTCATGACCATGCGTGCCAGCACCGAAGGCTGCCGCGCCATGGCCACCGCTGCGGCTGCAGCCTATGACGCGGCCCACCACCATCCGGACGCCGAAGTGCGCCAGGCCAACCAGACCTTCTATGAGTTCATGGTGCCGCTGGTCAAGGGCTACAGCACCGAGATGAGCCTGGAAGTCACCTCGCTGGGCGTGCAGGTGCACGGCGGCATGGGCTTTATCGAAGAAACCGGCGCAGCCCAGTACTACCGCGACGCCAAGATTCTGACCATCTACGAAGGCACGACCGCCATCCAGGCCAACGACCTCGTGGGCCGCAAGACGGCCCGTGATGGCGGCCAGACCGCCAAGGCCATTGCCGCCCAGATCGAAAAGACCGAAGGCGAACTCAACGCCAGCGGCAGCGACGTCGCCAAGGCTGTGGCCAAGAACCTGGCGGCTGCGCGCAAGGCATTCCTGCAAGTGGTGGACTTCATGGCCGGTCAGTCCAAGGCCGACCCGAACGCGGTTTATGCGGGCAGCGTGCCCTATCTGATGCTGACCGGCAATCTGGTCGCTGGCTGGCAACTGGGCCGCTCGGTGCTGGTGGCGCAAGAGCTGTTGCAAAAGGGACAGGACGCCGCCTTCATGCAGGCGAAACTGGCAACTGCACAGTTCTACGCAGAACATATTCTGACCCGTGTGGCCGGTCAGGCCGATGCGGTGTTCAACGGCGCGGCCAGCGTGATGGCTCTGCCCATGGACATGTTCTGAACCGGTGGCTGATCTGCTTCTGAA
Source organism: Comamonas testosteroni (assembly GCF_003569915.1). GTDB lineage: Bacteria > Pseudomonadota > Gammaproteobacteria > Burkholderiales > Burkholderiaceae_C > Comamonas > Comamonas testosteroni_D. Next base: position 1,483 of record NZ_KZ984471.1, read on the forward strand.
ATGAGAGCTGCTAGTGCTTATGTTATTTAGGCTAGCGGCTCTTTTTATATAAAAATCGAAAAGGAGACAAACGCATGTCCAAACTGCCAACCGCCCTGCAAAAGCTGGCCTTGCCCGTCATCGGCTCGCCGCTTTTCATCATCAGCAACCCCAAGCTCGTCATCGAGCAGTGCAAGGCCGGCATCGTGGGCTCCATGCCCTCGCTCAATGCCCGCCCGGCGGAGCAGCTCGAAGACTGGCTGGCCGAGATCACCGAGACTCTGGCCGCCTGGGACAAGGCGCACCCGGACCAGCCATCGGCTCCGTTTGCCATCAACCAGATCGTGCACAAGAGCAATGACCGTCTGGAGCACGATATGCAGGTCTGCGCCAAGTACAAGGTGCCTATCGTCATCACATCGCTGGGCGCGCGCGAAGACGTGAACCAGGCCGTGCACGGCTGGGGTGGCGTGGTGCTGCACGACATCATCAACAACAAGTTTGCGCGCAAGGCGATTGAAAAAGGCGCGGACGGCCTGATCGCCGTGGCCGCAGGCGCGGGTGGTCACGCCGGTGTGAAGAGCCCGTTTGCGCTGGTGCAGGAAATTCGCCAGTGGTTTGACGGCCCTGTGGCCCTGTCCGGCTCCATTGCCTCCGGCGGGGCCATTCTGGCCGCGCAGGCTATGGGCGCGGACTTTGCCTATATCGGCTCGGCCTTTATCGCCACCGATGAGGCCCGCGCTGTGGATGCCTACAAGCAGGCGATTGTGGACGGCAACTCCGACGATGTGGTCTACAGCAATCTGTTCACCGGCGTGCATGGCAACTATCTGGCGCCATCGATTCGCGCAGCGGGCCTGGACCCTGACAACCTGCCCGAGTCAGACCCCAGCAAGATGAACTTTGGCGGCGGTGCGCAAAAAGCCTGGAAGGACATCTGGGGCTGCGGCCAGGGCATTGGCGCCATCGACAAGGTGCAGCCCACGGCTGATCTGGTGGCGCGCTTCAAGCGCGAATATGCCGAGGCCAAAGCACGCCTGCAGGCGCTCTGACCCCCATCCATTTTTGAAGCCCAATGCAAGCGGCCCTTCGGGGCCGTTTTTACTTTTGCGGCCTGACTTGTCTCAATAGCGCCGAAACCCAAGGGTTTACCCGTGTTAATTCGTTGTGAACTTGATTCGCATCAAGTTGACCCGTCTCAACGCTTGGCTTTGGAGCGCGAACGGCTTTGTTGCATAAATCGGCCATAGGCCAAGGCATCCCCAATCCCAAATAGATTTACGCAGCAGCGACTGTCTGGGGCGTGCCCAGAGCGGTAAATTGATTGAG
>NZ_KZ984471.1:2800-47385 GCF_003569915.1 Comamonas testosteroni
GGTGGTGGACTTCATGGCAGGCCAGTCCAAGACTGACCCGAACGCGGTTTATGCGGGCAGCGTGCCCTACCTGATGTTGACCGGCAATCTGGTCGCTGGCTGGCAACTGGGCCGCTCGGTGCTGGTGGCGCAAGAGCTGTTGCAAAAGGGACAGGACGCCGCCTTCATGCAGGCGAAACTGGCAACAGCACAGTTCTACGCAGAACATATTCTGACCCGTGTGGCCGGTCAGGCCGATGCGGTGCTCAACGGCGCGGCCAGCGTGATGGCTCTGCCCATGGATCAGTTCTGAACCAGTTGATTGCTATATAAACAGGAGCTGCCAGTCCATACAAATAATGGACTGGCAGCTCTTTTTTATTCAAATCAGCTCGTTTGCTGCTGCCGCCACTGGCGCGGCGACATGCCGAAGCTGAGCTGAAACCAGCGCGTGAACGAGGCCTGGCGCGAGTAGCCCGTCAGCGAGGCGACCTGCCCGATCGAGTAGCGCTGATTGTTCAGATAGCGCAGCACCAGATTGCGGCGCACATTGTCCAGAAGCTCTGAAAAGCTGGTGCCGCTCTGGTCAAGCTGGCGCTGCAGCGTGCGTGTGCTCAGGTGCATCTGCTCGGCCACGCGTTCGATCTTGGCCTGCTCCAGCGGCATCAGCAGATAGATGTTTTTGCGCACCTCCTGCAGCACCGCGTTCTCGCCCGAAGCCTTGAGCGGCATGAGCACGCTTTCAGCATAACGCACCAGCTCCGGGTCCGCCGCCGGATTGGGCGCGGCCAGATCACTGCTGCGCAGCAGCAAGCCGTTGAATTCGCTGTTGAAGCTGATCGGGCAACCGAAGAACTTCTTGTGCAGATACTGCTCCTGCGGCGGCGCATGCATGAAGCTCACGCCCTGCGGCCGCCAGTTCGGCCCCAGCATGGCCTGGCAGGCGCGCATCAGCACCCCGGCCACCAGCTCGGTGGCCTGGCGCTGCGGCACCTGGCTGCTGAGCAGCATCTCAAAGCGCAGCAGGGTCAGCTCCCCCTCGGGCTCCAGCGAAATCGCCAGCGCCGCATTGAGCAGTTGCCGGTAATGGATGGCCGCCTGCCACATATCGCGCAGCGTTGGCTTGTGGCGCATCAGACTGCCCAGAATGCCGAAGTCCAGCGACTGGCGCGCCTCGGCCATCTGCACACCAAAGGCGGAGCAGCCCGACTCCTGCCCCGCAATCTCCAGCAGGCGGCACATGGTCTCGGCCGAGATATGCCGCTCCGCATCGACCAGCGAGCCGCCATCCAGCCCCACCTTGCGCAGCAGATCATGCGCCCCCAGGCCATGCATGCCGCAGACCTTGAGAAAACCGTTGAGCGTGACTGTTCTAACCAGGGTATCCATATCCACATCCAGAGCCGAGCGGCAAGTCTTGGCGAAGCCGCCTTGATCACCATCAGGGTTTGCACCCAATGGCATGCAAAGTGAAAAATAAGGCGCAGAAAGAGAAAAATACTAGCCGCAAATCTCTAAATTGGACAGGCGCAAAAACCAGATTCAAAACCGGAGACCGCCATGCCCATCCTCTCTTTCTCCCCCCCTGCCGCCGAGCGCCGCCAATGGCTGCAAGCCGTCGCCGCCCTGGCGCTGGGCAGCACCCTTCGCGCCGCTCACGCACAGGCCCAGCCAGCCGTCTCCGCCAGCCACTGGCCCGACAAGCCGGTGCGCATTTTTGTGGCTGGCCCGGTCGGTGCTTCGGCCGATGTGGTGGCGCGGGCGCTGGGCGATCAGCTCGGGCGCACGCTCAAACAGCCTTTTGTGGTGGACCCCAAGCCCGGCGCTGCCGGTGCGATTGCGGTCAACGATCTGATGCAGGCCCCGGCCGATGGCTACAGCCTGCTGGTGGGCGCCAGCTCTCTGGTCAGCGAGATTCCGCATATCGTGAAAATGCGCCACGACACGCGTCGCGCCATCACGCCGCTGGCCGAGCTGGCACGCGGCGGACTGGTGCTGGTGGCCGCGCCCAACCTGCCCGCCAAAGACCTCAAGGAGGTGCTGGCACTGGCGCGCAGCCGCGCCGAGGGGCTGAGCTATGCCTCGTACAGCCCCGGCACCATGTCGCATGTGGCGGGCGTGCTGCTGTCACAGGCCACGGGCGCAAAGCTGGTGCATGTGGGCTACAAAGGCTCGACGCCCGCGCTGGGCGATGTGATGGGCGGCCATATTCCGCTGATGTTTGATGGGCTGGCCACCTCGCTGCCGCTGATTCGCTCGGGCAAGATCAAGGCCATTGCCGTGACCTCGGCCCAGCGCTCGGCCCTGCTGCCGGACACGCCCACGTTTGCCGAACTGGGCTTTCCCCAGCTCAGCTACACGGGCTGGATGGGACTGTGGAGCCACAGCGCCATGCCCGCGCCGCTGCAGGCCGCCATACGCCAGCAGGTGCAGACGGTGCTGGCATCGAGCGCCTATCAGAACATCCTCCACCTGGCAGGCTTTGAGCCCGGCAGCCAGCGCGATCCGGCCACGCTGCAGCGCGAGCTGCTGGCCGACTACGAGCGGGTGGGCAAGGCACTGCAGGGCAGCAATCTGCAGCCCTGAGAGCCTGTTTGCGACCTCCTCAGCGCCGCTGCGCGCAAGCAGAATTATCAAAAATGATAGCTACCTGCCTATATACCTGGTGGACTGAAGCCTGATTCAAGGCTTATTTCTCGGTCGGGCAGGCTTCCACGGCGTTCTCGGTCAGCTGCACGCGCACCACCTTGCGCGCATCGGCATCAAACACGGCCAGATCGGGGCAGTAGCGCAGCCCTTTGCGGGTCTTGACCTGCACATGGCTGGACTCATGGCTCGCCAGCACCCGGGCCGCCTGGCGGGGCTGAGGCGCAGCCAGCACATCCAGCCTGCTGGCCTGCGAGCTCACCGACTGCAGATCCGTATCACACCAGTCGGCAGCGGGCGGTTTGCCCATGGCCAGACCATCGGCGCGGCGATACAGCGCATCGGGCCAGACTACGTGACCGTCCTTGTATAGAGGCACGATGTAGCAGCCCATGAGCTTGCCTGCCTTGCGCACCGGCAGCACATAGCTTTCGCCCTGCTCCACCACTTTCAGCTGACCCGCCTTCCAGGCATAGATGTCCACCCCATGGCTGCAGCAGCTGCCGCGCCACTGGTTGTAGATGCGCTGGTTTTTGGCGTCGAAGCCGGGGGAGGTGATTTCCTGCAGCTCCTCGGGCCCCAGCACAAACTTCTTTTGGGCCGGGTCATACAGCCAGGTCGTGGTCGGAATATTGGGGCCGGCAGGCAATTGCAGAGACTGGCTCAGGTCGGGCCAGCCGTCGAAATTGGCGTCCACCCAGTCGGGCTGCACAAAGTCACAGCTGCCGCGGGCATCGGTGTCCAGCTTCTGCACCAGCTTGCCCTGGCGATACAGACGAATGCTCGCCACCTGCTTTTGATCGCTGCCAAAGTCGCAGTCCCGCGCCGTCTCGACGGCCAGATTCATCAGCAGGCGCACTTCCAGGTCAGGCGCATGGGCAAAGGCCGAAGGGGTCTGCTCCAGCGCAACCTCCCATTGTCTTTTGCCATCCATCGATGACCACTGGCCCTGCAATTTCTGGGGCGGCAGGCCGGGCAGCTGGCCCAGCATCCAGCGTCCGGACGGCTTGGCTTCACGCTGGCCCTTGGGCGCATCGATCGGCGTTTCCGTCAGCTCGCCCCCTGCCCCACCTGCCAGCCGGATGCCATTGCGTTTGGGGTTGCAGGGCTCATAGCAATAGTTGCCCATGACGGCATTGCCCATGCGCCAGAGATTGACCTTGACCGGCTTGCCCGCAATGCGGCCCTGGTAGTTGGCATTCCAGCTGACGGACTCGAACAGCACGGCAATGCTCGGCTCCTCAGCCGCAGCCTGGGCGCTTGCCGCAAACCAAGCCATGCCACAGCAGGCCAGAAAACGCATCAAGGAAAGGAGATTTGAATTCATAAAGTGATAGCTGCCCACGTATGTGATTGCTGGACTAGAGCCTGATTCGACGCCTATTTCTCGGCCTGGCAATTCTCTATGGGATTGTCGGTCAGCTGTATGCGCACCACCTTGCGCTCATCGGCGTCGAACACGGCCAGATCGGGACAGTAGCGCGGGCCTTGCCGGGTTTCCACCGTCACATAGCTCATGCCGTAAGCGGCCTGCACGCTGGCTTTTTCGCCAGCCTTCTGCGGGGCCAGCACCTGCAGCTGCGCCTGGTGCATGGACGAGCGCACCTCCAGATCGCACCAGTCGGCAGCAGGTGCCTTGCCCATGGCCAGGCCATCGGCATTGCGGTACAGCGCGTCGGGCCAGACCACATGGCCGCCCCGGTACTGCGGCATGATGTAGCAGCCCATCAGCTGACCCGACTTGCGCACGGGCAGCACATAGCTCTCGGCACGCTCCACGCGCTTCAACTTGCCGCTTTTCCAGGCAAAGATATCCACGCCATGCGAGCAGCAACTGGCGCGCCAATCGCTGTAGATGCGCTGAGCCTGGGCATCGAAAGCCGGGGATGGAATGTCCTGCAGCTCCTGCGGCCCCAGCACGAACTTCTTTTTGGCGGGGTCGTACAGCCAGCTTCTGGTGGGCGTGTTGGGGCCTGCGGATTGCTCCTGGGCCTGTGTAAGGTCAGGCCAGCCATCGAAATTGGCATCCACCCAGCTCGGCTGCACCAGCCAGCAACTGCCAAAGGAGGCGGTCTCCAGCGTCTGCTTCAGCCGCCCTTGCTCATAGACGCGAATGGCGCTGACGCCCAGGTCGGTGCTGCCGCAGTCCGCCAGCGTCTGGATTCTCTGGCCCATCATCAGGCGCAGCTCGTGGCGTGGCGGCTGGGCAAAGCCCGTGGGCTTTTGCTGCAGATCGATGGCCCAGCGCCTTTTGCCGTCCATGGACTGCCAGCGGCCCTGCAGACGCTGGGGCGCCATGCCCGGCAAAGCCCCCAGTTGCCAGCGTCCGCTGGGCTTGGCCTCACCCGGGCCGGCCATCGGGGTTTCGGTCAGTTGCCCGCTGGCCGCTCGCCCTTGCAGGTCGATCATCGCGCCGGGGCGATCGCAGGGTTCATAGCAGTAGCTGCCGCCGAGCGCACCGTCGAGCCGCCACAGATCGAGCCTGACGGCCTTGCCCGCAATCTGGCCCTGATAGCGGCCCGACCAGACCGGTGCCTCGTGCAGGGGTTCAGCAGACTCTGTGGGTTCGGCTTGGGCGAGCAACGGTACAACCGGCAGCGACAAGGCCATTGCCCAACCCACCAGGGGCCTGCGAAGGCCGCTGATCCCCATGAATGCCCGCTTCGGTGCCATATCGCTCCCTTTTGCTTTGATCTGCAAACAAATTCCTCTTTATCGTTTCTACCGCACACTTGTTAATGTGCGGTCAATATGAATGCTGCAAGATGTGACAGGTCAACTTACAAAAGTCAGCAAACACAGAGACACATGCCATCAGACAACACACAACAACGCCGCAATATGGGTCTGCTGGTTGCAGCCCAGTCCCTGGGCGGCGCATCGGCTCCCATCATCATCTCTTTGGGCGGACTGGTCGGCCAGCAACTGTCCAGCGACCCGACGGCCTCGACCCTGCCCGTCAGCATCTACCAGCTGGGTCTGGCGCTTTCCACCCTGCCTGCGGCCTGGATCATGAACCGCATGGGCCGCCGCGCCGCCTATGTGCTGGGGGCGCTGCTGGGTGTGATCTCGGGCGTGGTTGCCGCGCAAGGCATTGCGCACAGCAACTTCATCACTTTCTGCATCGGCACGGCGCTGGCCGGTTTCTATGCCGCCTGCGTGCAGAGCTACCGCTTTGCCGCCACCGACTTGGTGCCCGCCAGCGAGCAGGCCAAGGCCATCTCACGCGTGATGGTTGGCGGGCTGGTTGCCGCCATCATCGGCCCGCAGGTGGTGATCTGGACACGCGACGCCCTGCCCGGCGCGCCATTTGCAGGCAGCTTCTACAGCCAGGCCGCGCTGGCACTGCTGGCCTTGCCGCTGCTCATGGGCCTGCGCCTGCCGCCACCGCAAGCCAAGGCCGTGACGGGCGAAGCCAGACCGCTGGGCGAAATTGCGCGCACGCCCCAGTTCATCGTGGCCTGCGCGGCCGGCGTGGTCAGCTACGGGCTGATGGCGTTTCTCATGACCGCTGCCCCCATGGCCATGGTGGGGTGCGGGCACAGCGTGGGCGAGGCCGCCATGGGCATTCAATGGCATGTGCTGGCCATGTTTGTGCCCAGCTTTTTTACCGGCAAGCTGATTGCGCGCTACGGCAAGCGCCCCATCACGGCCCTGGGCCTGTTGATGATTGGCGCCGCCGGGCTGCTGGCGCTGATGGGGTTGGACATCTTCCACTTCTGGGGCTCGCTGATCTTGCTGGGCGTGGGCTGGAACTTCGGCTTCATCGGCGCCACGGCGATGCTGACGGAAAGCTACCGCCCGGCCGAGCGCGCCAAGGTACAGGCCTTCAATGACTTTCTGGTCTTCGGCACCGTGGCCATCGCATCGTTTGGCTCCGGCCATCTGCTGCACACCGTGGGCTGGAATGGCATCAATATGGGGATGCTGCCGCTGGTGGCCATCATTCTTGCGCTGCTGATGCTGAGCCAGCGCAAGCCCTCGGTCGCCTGAAAGCCTGAAAGTTCTATTGCTATCAAAATCAAAGCGGATTGCGCTGGTCTTATTTGCTTTTCAAGACTTTTCAATCCTGAAACAAGCCCAAGACTTGCGCAAGCAGCTATGTTTTTGAAAGCATTGCATCCATAGCGCCACAGACTGCGCGATCTGCGCACATAAATCCTTGCTGCAAGCGGCTGACAGCCGCAAGTAGCCGCTACACTTTGCGCCACTGGCCTGCGTATTCCTCCCGAACTGGAACCGCAGGCCTTTTTTCCCGCTTTTTCGAGGTTTTCGCGCACCGCCATGTCCACCGTCTTCAACTTCACCTTTGTTCCCTGGTTCCGGTCTGTGGCCCCCTATATCCACAAGTTCCGACACCAGACCTTTGTGGTGGGCCTGACGGGTGAAGCCATTGCCTCGGGCAAGCTCAGCTCCATCGTGCAGGACCTGGCCATGATTCAGGCCATGGGCGTGAAGATCGTGCTGGTGCACGGCTTTCGCCCCCAGGTCAATGAGCAACTGCGCCTCAAGGGACAGGAGCCGCGCTACTACAACGGCGTGCGCGTGACCGACTCCATCGCTCTGGACTGCGCGCAGGAAGCCGCCGGCCAGTTGCGCTATGAGATCGAAGCCGCCTTCAGCCAGGGCCTGCCCAACACCCCCATGGCCGGCGCGCGCGTGCGCGTCATCTCGGGCAACTTCCTCACCGCCCGCCCCGTGGGCATTGTGGACGGCGTGGACTTCATGCACTCCGGCCTGGTGCGCAAGGTCGATGTGGAAGGCATTCGCAGCGCGCTCGCTTCCGAAGCCATGGTGCTGGTCTCGCCCTTTGGCTTCTCGCCCACGGGCGAAGCCTTCAACCTCAGCATGGAAGAAGTCGCCACGCGCGTGGCGATTGAGCTCAAGGCCGACAAGCTGCTCTTTTTGACCGAAGTGCCCGGCGTGCGCACCGACCCCATGGGCCCGGCCGACGAAACCAACCCCATCGATACCGAGCTGCCGCTGGACGCCGCGCGCCGCATGCTGGCCCTGCTGCCTGCGCCGCAAGAACCTACCGATGTGGGCTTTTACCTGCAGCACTGCGTGCGCGCCTGCGAGCATGGCGTGGAGCGCAGCCACATCCTGCCGTTCTCCACCGACGGCGCGCTGCTGCTGGAGATCTATGTGCACGACGGCATAGGCACCATGGTCATCGACGAAAAGCTTGAAGAACTGCGCGAAGCCACGATTGACGACGTGGGCGGCATCATCCAGCTGATCGAACCGTTTGAGCGCGACGGCACCCTGGTCAAGCGCGACCGCACCGAGATCGAGCGCGACATCGCCAGCTACACCGTCATCGAGCATGACGGCGTGATCTTCGGCTGCGCGGCCCTGCACCCCTACCTCGAAGCCGGTACCGCCGAAATGGCCGCCGTCACCGTCTCGCCCAAAAGCCAGGGCACGGGCGACGGCGAAAAACTGCTCAAACGCATCGAGCAGCGCGCCCGCGCGCTGGGCTGCAAAACCATGTTTGTGCTGACCACCCGCACCATGCACTGGTTCATCAAGCGCGGCTTTCAGCCCGTGGACCCCGAATGGCTCCCCGAAGCGCGCAAGGCCAAGTACAACTGGAGCCGCAAAAGCCAGGTACTGGTGAAGAATCTGTAAGCGTTTTTTCACTCAAACTGGCTGCCAGTCCATAAATTACATGGGCTGGCAGCTATTTTTTTGGGAGTGAAAATAAGGACACTGGTTTTCTTATCTCGGCCTATAAGATCTCCACCATCCATTTTCAGCAGGCTCACCATGGACTTTTCCCTCCAGTTCCCCCATTGGCTGGACGCAGCAGCCTCTCAGACCAGCCCTGATATCGCCGCCTTTTCCTTCAATCTCTACGAACCGGCCGGCGTGCCTGGCGTCAAATTCGGCATAGAGCTGATCGGCGCAGCCAGCTTCTCGCCGGACGACCCGGACTGGCCCTGCGACGAAATCTGGTCGCCCGACCCGAGAGGCATAGATATCCCGCTGTCATTTTCGGGCAGCGATTGGGAGGCATGTCTGGCAAAGGCCAAGGCCTTGGTCGCAGATTACCTGTCCAGCCCATCCGGCCACTGGTTGCAGGCGGGCGAGGCTGTCGGCATTGGCTTTGTCGATGGTGATCTAGAGGTGATCTGGACCAGAGAGCCATGACGGCCCCCTGAAGACGCTCAACACTGCGTAGCCCGCCCATGTTGCGCTGCGTCACAGCTCTCGACGCCCATCTGCGCTACAAAGCAGGGAATGAAAGTTGTGTGAGGCATGCCATGAACTCTCTTCCTCCCCAGGCCATCAGCCAGGACGTGCTGGCTGAAAAATATCTGGCCGCTGGCGAGCAGACCGAGCAAGACCTGTTCGAGCGCGTTGCCACCGCGCTGGCTGCGGTGGAGTTGCCCGCCCAGCAGAGCGACTGGCGCGCGCAGTTTCTGGCCAATCTGCAGCGCGGCGCCATTGGCGCGGGGCGCATCATGGCCGCTGCCGGGCTCGATACCAAGGCCACGCTGATCAACTGCTTTGTCCAGCCCGTGGCAGACGCCACCAACGGCTTTGACGCCCAGGGCAACCCCGGCATCTACACGGCGCTGTCGCAGGCGGCGGAAACCATGCGCCGTGGCGGTGGCGTGGGCTATGACTTCTCCAATCTGCGCCCACGTGGCGCGGTGGTGCGGGGCACCAACTCGCAGGCTTCGGGCCCCTGCTCCTTCATCGATGTGTTTGATGCCTCCTGCACCACGGTGGAATCCGCAGGCGCGCGACGCGGCGCGCAGATGGGCGTGCTGCGCATAGACCACCCCGATGTGCTGGAGTTCATCACCGCCAAGCGGCAAAAAGGCCGCTGGAACAATTTCAATGTCTCGGTGGGCGTCAGCAGCGCCTTCATGCAGGCCGTCAGAGACGACGCCGACTGGGAGCTGGTGCATGTGGCCGCGCCCGGCGACGCCCAGATTCAGGCCGGTGCGCACTGCCGCGAAGATGGTCTGTGGGTGTACCGCACGACCACTGCGCGCGAGCTGTGGGACGCCATCATGCGCTCGGCCTATGACTTTGCCGAGCCCGGCATTCTGTTTCTCGACAATATCAACGCGGACAACAACCTCTGGTATGCCGAACGCATCGCCGCCACCAACCCCTGCGGCGAGCAACCTTTGCCGCCCTATGGCTGCTGCGATCTGGGGCCCATCATCCTCACACGCTTTGTGCGCGAGCCGTTTACCGCGCAGGCCTCGTTTGATCTGCAAGGCTTTGCCGAGGCCGTGGCCATTCAAGTGCGCATGCTGGACAACGTGCTCGACGCCACCGTCTGGCCCTTGCCCGAGCAGCAGCTTGAAGCCCGGCAAAAGCGCCGCATCGGCGTGGGCTTTACGGGGCTGGGCGATGCCCTGATCTTGCTGGGCCTGCACTACGCCAGCGAAGCAGGCCTCAAGCAAGCGCAAGCCATAGCCCGCACCATGCGCGATGCGGCGTACAGCGCCTCCGTCGATCTGGCGCAGGAAAAAGGGGCGTTCCCGCTGTTCAAGGCCAAGCAATATCTGCAAAGCGGCTTTGCCAAACGCCTGCCCAAGGAGATTCGCGCCGCCATCAAAAAGCATGGCCTGCGCAACAGCCATCTGCTGTCCATCGCGCCCACGGGCACGGTGTCGCTGGCCTTTGCCGACAATGCCTCCAACGGCATCGAGCCCGCGTTTTCATGGACTTACACGCGCAAAAAGCGCATGGCAGACGGAGGCGAGCAGTTCTACACCGTGCAGGACCACGCGTACCGCCTCTACAAAGCCATGCATGGCGAAGATGCCGCCTTGCCCGACTATTTTGTCAGCGCGCTGGAGCTGAGCGCCAGCGAGCATGTGGCCATGATGCGCTGCGTGCAGCCCTATATCGACACCTCGATTTCCAAGACCGTCAACATCCCTGCCGACTATCCGTTCGAGGACTTCAAGAACCTCTATATGGAATGCTGGGAAGCCGGGCTCAAAGGCTGCGCCACCTACCGCCCCAACGACACGCTGGGCGCGGTGCTTTCCGTGAATTCTGAATCAAATCAGTCCACAGTCCAGAAGGAATATAGGCATTCAGCTATCAATTCTGATGCAGATGCCGTCATCGAACGCCGCCCCGAAGGCCCGCTGAACGCCGTGGTGGACAAGATCGAATACTTCACCCACGACGGCGCGCGGCGTCTGTATCTGGTGGTCAGCTTTATCGTGATCGACGGCGTGGAGCGACCCATTGAGTTCTTCATGCCCGTGGGCCAGACCGGAGAGAGCCAGCAATGGATCACCGCCACCATGCGCAGCCTGAGCCTGGCCGCGCGCGGCGGCTTGCTGGACAAGGCTCTGGCCGATCTGCGCAAGGTGGCCTGGGACCGTGGCCCCGTGCGCTATGGCTACAAGACGCGCGAGGACGGCAGCCGCATTCCGCTGTGGCATGACAGCGAAGTGGCGCTGCTGGCCTATGCCATTCAGAGCATCATCGCCAACCGGGGTCAGCCCCAGCCAGCGCCCAGCACGGCGGCGTCCCCAGCGGCCACGCCGGAAAGCACAGCGCCCTTGGCCGGCAGCAAATGCCCCGACTGCGGCGCGCACGCCATGATCAAGAAGGACGGCTGCCTGTTCTGCACGGCCTGCGGCTATGTGGGCTCCTGCGGGTAAGAGGCACGACAGTCTGGTTTGGCGTTACCCTTGCGGCCATGAGCATCGTTGTTTACTACCTTCGCAATGACCAGCCCGAGGGCGAACAGCCCCAGTGGCAGCCGCAATGCCTGCCGTTTACCGACGCGCAGATGAGCGAGGCCCTCAAGCAGTGCCAGGTGCTGCGCGGCGACCCGCGCCATGCGCATGTGACCATCTCGTCCGAGCTGCGCGACATGGTCGGCCCCGTGGGCGTGGCCGCCGTGGAAAACGGCCAGACGCCTGACGGCCACAGCTATGAATGGAGCAAGGCGGGCCGCGCTGGAGCCAGTCGCAAGAATGCGCAGCAGCCACCGGTCACGCGCGAACAGATGGACCGCTGAGCGCGCCTTGATCAGCTGCGCGGGCCTGGGCTGCCTGCGCCAAAGTCCAGCTCGGATTGCTGCGCACTTTTGCTGGCGTCCGCTGCGTCTTTGTCCGCAAAGTCCGAATCTACGGGTTCACTCACTAGCTCAGCATCTTCGGGCTCTGCCGTTGCAGCCGGGGTTGCTTCGGGCTGCGGCATGGCAGCACGCGCCACATTGAGCATATGCAGAGCCAGAGATTCATACAGCGGCCGCGCAATCATGCGCGAGATCATGCTGGCAATCATGGCCGATGCCATCAGGCTCAGCACCAGCGCATGGCCGTCCACCATTTCCATCACGATGATGAAAGCCGTCAACGGTGCCTGCGTGACGGCGGCCAGAAAAGCCGCCATGCCCATTGCTATCAATGCAGGAGCTATATCCGTAGTTCCTACCAAGGCTGCAACGTTATTCCCCACCCCTGCGCCAATCGATAGCGAAGGCGCAAAAATACCACCCGGCACGCCCACCCAGGCCGATAGCCAGGTGGCAATGAATTTGAGCGTGACATAGAACTCCGGCACATCAGCCTGACCCTGCAGCATGTGTTTGACCGCCTCGGAGCCCGCGCCAAAGGTCGCACCGCCCGTAACCACACCGATCACGGCAATCAGCAGGCCCAGCACGGCGGCAAAGCGAATCGGAAAGCGGGACTTGAGCTTGTTGAGCCGCTCGGTCGATGAGGTCAGCGAGATCGTCATCAGCTTGGCAAACAGCCCGCCCAGCACGCCGCAGGTCAGCGCCACGGCAATGCAGGGCAGCAGATCGCCCCAGCTCAGCTCCGCCACGCGAATGCGGCCAAAGTAGCTGAGGTTGCCAAACACCGACACGCCCATCAAACCAGCCAGCACAATGGCCGCGATGATGAGGCCGCTGGAGCGCGATTCGAGCTTGCGCGAGAGCTCCTCGATCGCAAACACAATCCCGGCCAGCGGTGCGTTAAAGGCCGCCGCAATACCTGCCGCACCGCCCGCCACCAGCAGCGCATGGGTGCTGATATTGGAGTTGGGCCCCAGCCAGCGCCGCGCCGAATGCATGACGCCGGCGGCCACCTGCACCGACGGGCCTTCGCGCCCAATCGACAGCCCCGCCAGAAAGCCCGTGCTGGACAGCACGATCTTGGCAAACGACAACCATAGCGAGACAAAGCGCTTGCGCAAGCCGGCATCCACCCCGGGCTCCAGCGTGGCAATCACCTGCGGAATGCCCGAGCCGCCCGCACCCGGCGCCCATTTGCGCGTGGCCCACACGGCCAGCGCCGTGATGGCGGGCATCCACAGCAGCACGGCCCAGCCGCCCTGCCAGTGAAAGACGCGCTCAAACAGGCCAAACGCTGCTTCGGCCAGCAGCGTGAAAGCCACCACGCTCAGGCCAGCGGCGGCCGCATAGGCCAGCACCACGCTGCGCTCCAGCCAGCGCTTGCCGTCGCGCATTTCTTCATTGAGGTTATGGAAAAAGTCGGGATCTTGCTGCATGGGCGGCTGGGGCGAGTTCGTGGGCGCTGACCATCAATGCCGCCATTGTGCGCTGCATACATGACAGCGGCATCTGCAATTGCCACATCGCAGCGCCGCCTGCCGCATCAAAGCTGCTGATACCAGCGGCTGACCACCTCGCCCGCCTTGGCCAACACAGCGTCGCGGCCAGTGGCGTCCAGCTTGCTGCCGGTGAAATACGCGGTCACCAGCAGCGGTGCGGTTCCAGGCTTGGGCCAGACAATCAGCGTGTCATTGGCCGTGGCGTTATCGCCGCTGCCGGTCTTGCCGCCGGCCTTCCAGTCTGCGGGCATGCCTGCGCGCAAGCGCTTGTCGCCTGTGCGGCTGGCCACCAGCCATTGCTGCAGCAACGCGCGGTGGGGTTCGCTCAGCACATTGCCCAGCAAAATTTTCTGCAGCGTGCGCAGCATGGCCGCCGGGGTGGTGGTGTCACGTTCATCGCCAGCGATTGCGGTGTTCAGCTCGGGTTCATTGCGGTCAAGACGTGTCACGCTGTCGCCGAGCGTTTGCAGCCAGTTGGTCAGCAAGGCAGGGCCGCCCGTGGCTTTGAGCAGCAGATTGGCGGCCGTGTTGTCGCTGACGACTACGGCGGCCTCGCACAGTTGCTGCAGTGTCATGCCAGCGCCTGCGCCCACATGTTTTTCTGTGATGGGTGACCAGGGCACGACTTCGGCGCTTTCGTAGTGATAGCTGCGCTGCAACTGCAACTGGCCCATCTGCGCGGCCTGCAGCACCTGCGCAGCCAGCAGCGTCTTGAAGGTGCTGCACAGGGCAAAGCGCTCCTGGCTGCGCCAACCGGCTTCCAGACCGGTAGCAGTGTCCAGCATATGCAGACCCAGCCTGCCGCCGGACTGCACTTCGAGCTGGGCCAGCTCTTTGGTCTGCAGCGCCTGTGTCGCCGCCTGCTGGCGACGATCAGGGCCGCTGGCTGCACAGCCCATCAAGCTGAGACTGCCCAACATCAATCCAGTTGTCAGCAGATCACGTCTTTGCATAAGTTCCTCTTGTTGTTGATATCTGATGAGGCCAAGCATAAAAGTGAGTCACTCTCTGCACCAGCGGTAATATCTGCCACCAAGCATTAGATAAACTTATATATAACCATGCAACTGCCGCTCAACGCCTTGCGCATGTTCGACGCCGCCGCCCGCCACCTGAGCCTGACGCGCGCGGCGCAGGAGCTCAATGTCACGCAGGCCGCCGTCAGCCAGCACATCCGCAATCTGGAAGAGCGTCTGGGCAAGCCCCTGTTTCGCCGCCTGCCGCGCGGTCTGGCGCTGACCGATGAGGGGCAGGCGCTGTGGCCTACGGTGGCGCAAAGCTTTGAGCGCATTGCCCAGTCGCTGCAGCAGGTGGCCGAGCCGCGCCCGCGCGAAATTCTGACGGTGGGCGTGGTTGGCACCTTTGCCATTGGCTGGCTGATTCCGCGCCTGAGCGACTTTCAGCAGCAGCACAGCTATATCGACCTGCGCCTGCTCACGCATAACAACCGCGTCGATCTGGCCGGTGAAGGGCTGGATGCGGCCGTGCGCTTTGGCGACGGAGCCTGGCACGGCACCCACGCGCAGATGCTGCTGCGCGCCCCGCTCTCGCCCATGTGCACGCCCGCGCTGGCCCAGCGCCTGAAAGCGCCTGCTGACCTAGGCAATCTCACACTGCTGCGCTCCTACCGCACGCAGGAGTGGGAGAGCTGGTTTGCCGCACTCGAACAGAGCGCGCCGCTGGCCCGGGGTGCCATGTTCGATTCATCGCTGACGCTGGCCGAAGCCGCTGCCCAGGGCGCAGGCGTGGCCCTGCTGCCCACGCGCATGTTCGAGCACATGCTGCAGCAGGGGCGGCTGGTGCGGCCTTTTGCGCATGAGGTCGATACCGGTGCCTACTGGCTCACCCACCTCAAGTCCCGCCCCGAAAGCGCGGCGCTGCAGACTTTTCGCCAATGGCTGTTGGCGCAGCTGCAGGATGAGTGATTTCAAGCCAAACAAGGCTTTAGTCCATAAACCATATAGGCATGCAGCTATCAAATTGAAAGCAAATCACTGCAGCGCACTGCATGGCTTCAGCGCTGCGGGTACAGTACGCACCCAGCAAGCGCCTACGGCGCTTTTCTTGATTTTTTAGCTTTCTCTGCCTTGACCGCTTCAGCCACCCTGCCCGTTCTGTATTCCTTCCGCCGCTGCCCCTACGCGATTCGCGCCCGTCTGGCGCTGGCCCACGCAGGTCTGGCCTGCGAGCTGCGCGAGGTCAATCTGCGCAACAAGCCCCAGGCCCTGCTGGACGCATCGCCCAAAGGCACGGTGCCCGTGCTGGTGCTGCAGGACGGCAAGGTGATCGAGCAAAGTCTGGAAGTGATGCTGCACGCGCTGCGCAGCAACGACCCCGACGGCTGGCTGCAGCCCACACAGGGCACGCCCGAAGAAATGCTGGCGCTGATAGCGCGCAACGACGGCTTCTTCAAACAAGCGCTGGACCGCTGCAAATACCCCGAGCGCCACGGCGCCGAAGAAGTGAACCAGGCCCAGGCCGATGCACTGACCTGGCTGGCCGAACTCAACGACCAGTTGGAAGAAACCGGCTATCTGTTTGGCCTGAACCCCAGCCTGGCCGATATGGCGCTGCGCCCCTTTGTGCGCCAGTACGCGCGCATCGACGAAGCGCAGTGGAACGAGCAGCCCTGGCCTCATCTGCAGGACTGGCTGCAGCGCTGGATTGACTCGGCCCTGTTTGCCGAGGTAATGGAAACCTACCCCGGCTGGGTGCCCGGCACGACCGGCCCGACCTTTGTGAGCGAGAGCATTCAGGGTGAATGATTCGCGCCCATAGTCATAAATTCATAGCATCAAGCCTATATCTTTCATAGACTTGAAGCCTGAAACATTAAAAAAGCCCCGGCAGCGCAAGCAGCCGGGGCTTTTTCTTTGTTGAATGCGCTGCTTAACGCTTTGTACTCTTGAGCAAAAGCGTGCCCAGAATTACAAAAAACACCACAAAGCAAACAAACGACCAGTTGGCGATGGAGCCGCCCAGAAAGGACCAGTCAACCGCTGCGCAGTCGCCCGAGCCCTGGAAGATCATGGGGATGGAGCGGCTGAAGGAGTAGTGTTCGATCATTCCGTAGAAGTCGCGGCCGCAGGTGGCGAACTCTGGGGGATACCACTGCAGCCAGCTCTGGCGGGCAGCGACAAAGGCACCAAAGCCGCTCATCAGCAGCGCCAGCACGCCAAAGCTCATCCACCAGCCTTTCGAGCCTCTGAGGCTTGCCAGCCCCGTGAAGATAGCTACCAGAACCAGAGCGTAGCGCTGCACGATGCACATGGGGCAAGGCTCCAGCCCCACCACATGCTGCAGATACAGACCAAAGGCCAGCATGGCCACACAGGCCGCACAAATCAGCGCCAGAACGCGCCGCGGCGCGGTTTCAAACCATTGAAGCATCAATACTCTTTCTGCGAATTTTTCGGATCATGCCGAAGTCAAGGATAACGCGCCCCGCATTATGTGAGAGCGCTTCACCCCTGACTGCTGCCTGCATCGCCTCTTTCGCAAGAGACAGCAAGCAAGAGCCGCCTCGCAGCGGAGCCACCCAGGTGAGGCTGTCGTCCCCCTCTGGGGGAACGCGCGGGGCCGCCTAGGCAAAGCGCCTCAGGGGGAATTAGATTCCAGCAGCCTCGTCCAAAAACACCTTGGCCTTGCGCGGTGTCACCACCAGAGTCTCCCCTTCGCGCAAACCCATGTCCTTGAACTGCTGCGCAGGAATCTGGGCTTCAATCAGCCCATCCTCACCGGCATTGCCTGCATTTGGTGTCGTCTCGGATGGAATAAGTTCCAGACGCGCAATCGGGCCGACCACAATCGCACGCGACAGCTGGGCCACGATGCCTGTGGGACGGCCTTGCGGGTCCAGATTCTGGCCGGGTGAATAGCGCTCCACCTCCAGATCATGCGGGCGCACATAGGCAAAGGCCTTGCTGTCGCTGGCACCGCGCGCGTCCGAGCTGTCGAGCTGCATGCCGTCGTCCAGATAGACGCGGCCGTCGCTGGCGCGGCCCTTGAACAGGTTCACATCGCCGAGGAAGCCATAGACAAAAGGCGTGGCCGGGTTGTCCCAGACTTCCTGCGGTGTGCCTTCTTGCTCGATCTTGCCCTGGTTGATGACGACCACGCGGTCCGCCACTTCCAGCGCTTCTTCCTGGTCATGGGTCACAAAGATGGAGGTCACATGCAGCTCGTCGTGCAGCTGACGCAGCCAACGGCGCAGTTCCTTGCGTACCTTGGCGTCCAGCGCGCCAAAAGGCTCGTCCAGCAGCAGCACCTTGGGCTCGACCGCCAGAGCGCGGGCCAGTGCAATACGCTGACGCTGACCGCCCGAGAGCTGCGAGGGGAAGCGGTCGGCAATCCAGTCCAGCTGCACCAGCTTGAGCAGCTTCATGACCTTTTCCTTGATCACTGCTTCGCTGGGGCGTTCCTTGCGGGGCTTGACGCGCAGACCGAAGGCCACGTTCTCAAACACGGTCATGTGACGGAACAGCGCGTAGTGCTGGAACACAAAGCCGACATTGCGGTCACGCACATGCACATCGGTGGTGTCTTCGCCGCTGAAGTGGATGGAGCCGACATCGGCCGTTTCCAGACCAGCAATGATGCGCAGCAGCGTGGTTTTGCCGCAGCCCGAGGGGCCGAGCAAGGCAATCAGCTCGCCCGACTTGATGTCCAGACTCACATCGCGCAGGGCCTGAAAATCGCCGAACTGCTTGCTGACATTACGAATTTCGATACTCATGATGAATCTCTGGTTCTGGTCCAGACAGCTCAGGCTGCCTTGGTGGTTTTGTTCTGATTGAGGCTGATCTGGCCAGGGCGCTCGGGCGGAATCTCGGCAGCGGCCTTGGCTTGCTGCTCGGCACGCCATTCGGCAATCGATTTGATGACCAGGGTCACCAAAGCCAGCAGCGCCAGCAGCGATGCCACGGCAAAGGCAGCTGCGGCCTGGTAGTCGGCGTAGAGCACTTCGACATGCAGCGGCATGGTGTTGGTCTGGCCACGGATATGACCGGAGACCACGGACACGGCACCGAACTCGCCCATGGCACGGGCATTACACAGAATCACGCCATAGACCAAGCCCCACTTGATATTGGGCAGGGTCACATGCCAGAAGGTCTGCCAGCCGCTGGCACCCAGCACCACGGCGGCGTACTCTTCGTCGCTGCCCTGGGCCTGCATCAGCGGGATCAGTTCACGGGCGATGAAGGGGAAGGTCACAAAGATGGTGGCCAGCACAATGCCGGGCACGGCAAAGATGATCTGCACACCATGCGAGGTCAGCCAGGGGCCCAGCCAGCCATTCGCACCAAACACCAGCACATAGATCAGACCTGCAACCACGGGCGAGATGGAGAACGGCAGGTCAATCAGCGTGGTCAAAAAGGCCTTGCCCTTGAACTCGTACTTGGCAATACACCAGGCCGCGGCCACACCAAACACCAGGTTCAGTGGCACGGCAATCAGCGCCGTGATCAGTGTGAGCTTGATAGCAGAGATCGCATCCGGCTCGGCCAGCGCAGCCACATAGGTATCCCAGCCCTTGCTCAGTGCTTCACCAAACACGGACAGCAGCGGCAAGATCAGGAACAGGCCCATGAACAGCAGCGCAATGGTGATCAGCACCCAGCGCACCCAGCGGGGCTCGGTGGTGCTCATCTTCTCCAGCCGGGTGCTGCTCTTGGGCGGCGCAGTGATTTTGTACAGCGCCAGCACCACCACCACGGCAATGATCAGGACGGTATAGAGATGCGCCCAGATGGGCAGCATGCCGGGGAACAATGCCTGTATGGCTTCGTGAATCTTGGACATCTCAGCGTCCTCCCTGCACCTTGCGCTGCCATGCCTGCAGAGCATTGATCAGCAGCAGCAATACAAAAGAGATCAGCAGCATCACCACCGCTACTGCGGTAGCACCTGGCACATCATGCTGATCTAGCTTGGCCATGATGATGAGCGGCGTGATTTCGGAAACCAGCGGAATATTGCCCGCGATAAAAATCACCGAGCCGTATTCACCCACAGCACGCGCAAAAGCCATGGCAAAGCCAGTCAACAAGGCCGGGCCAATGTGCGGCATGATGACCTTGTAGAAAATCTGCCAGCGCGAAGCACCCAGACTGGTGGCAGCCTCTTCCAGCTCTTTCTCGAAGTCTTCGAGCACCGGCTGCACCGTGCGCACCACAAAAGGCAGACCGATAAAGATCAGCGCAATCGCAATACCTTTGGGGTTGTAGGCCATCTGAATGCCTAGCGACTCAAAGTACTGACCGATCCAGCCATTGCCCGCATACAGCGCCGACAGCGCGATACCGGCCACAGCGGTTGGCAGCGCAAACGGCAGATCCACCAGCGC
The DNA here is from genome assembly GCF_003569915.1 of Comamonas testosteroni. Lineage (GTDB taxonomy): Bacteria > Pseudomonadota > Gammaproteobacteria > Burkholderiales > Burkholderiaceae_C > Comamonas > Comamonas testosteroni_D. The sequence goes on from NZ_KZ984471.1 coordinate 22,350, forward strand.
ATCCACCACTTTCTTGCCAGGGAACTGATAGCGCACCAGCACCCAGGCGATCAGCAGACCGAACACCGCATTCACGCAGGCCGCAATAAAGGACATGGTGAAAGACAGCCGGTAGGACGCCACTGCGGGCGCTGACGCCACTGCGTTCCAGAACTGCTCCCAGGTCAGGGAAAAGCTTTTGACCAGCAAGGCCACCAGCGGTATGAGCACGATGATGCTCAGATAAAAAATGGTGTAGCCCAGTGTGAGCCCGAAACCGGGCAAAACACGCTTGGCACTACGCGCCTTGCGTGGGGCTAGAGCAGCAGAAGACATATGGAAGAGATCAGACTCAGGAAGGTTTCGCGTGCACACCCTGCTCTCAATTCTGGGCGCAACCCAGATCAGAGACATCAAGCAAGGGCCGCCCCGCAGCGAGGATGTCGTCCCCCTCCCGCGCAGCGAGAGAGGGGGAAGGCGCGCAGCGCCTCAGGGGGTGAATCAGTTACTTTCCAGGGGTGTAGAGCTTGTCAAACTGACCGCCATCATTGAAGTGCACCTTCTGCGCTTCGGTCAGAGAGCCAAAGTACTTGGCCACGGTGAACTGCTTGATGGGCTTGAACACATCGGCGTTCTTCTTGAGCACGGCTTCGGAGCGGGGGCGCAAAGCGTGCTTGGCCGCAATTTCCTGGGCTTCTTCGGAGTACAGCCACTGCAGATAGTCGTTGGCCAGCTGGGTCGTGCCCTTCTTGGCCACGGTGCGCTCGACCACAGCCACGGGGTTTTCGGCCACGATGCTCACCGAGGGGTAGACGGCGTCCACCTTGCCTTGACCAAATTCACGGTCCACGGACACGACTTCGGATTCAAAGGTAATCAGCACATCGCCAATATTGCGCTGCAAAAAGATGCTGGTCGCGTCGCGGCCACCCTTGCCCAGCACGGGCACATTCTTGTAGAGCTTTTGCACAAAGTCGGCAGCCTGTGCATCGGTACCGCCCTTCTCACGCACGGAGCCCCATGCAGCCAGATAGGCGTAGCGGCCATTGCCACCGGTCTTGGGGTTGACCACCACGACCTTCACGTCGGGTCGAATCAGGTCCGACCAGTCCTTGATGTTCTTGGGGTTGCCATTGCGCACCAGGAACAGCATGGTCGAGGTGGTGGGCGATGCATCGTGGGGGAACTTCTTGTTCCAGTCCTTGGCCACCACGCCGTTCTGGGCGAGGAAGTCCACGTCGGTCGTTGTGTTGAAAGTCACCACGTCCGCAGCCAAACCGTCATTCACGGCACGGGCCTGAGCGCTGGAGCCACCGTGCGACTGGTCTACCTTGATGTCCACGCCCTTGGTCTTTTTGTAGTGAGCGATGAAGGCGCTGTTGTAGTCCTTGTAGAACTCGCGGGCCACGTCGTAGGAGACGTTCAGGAGTTGAGTCTGTGCCGATGCCGCACCGGCTGCTGCCAGTGCAATAGATGCCAACAATGTCTTGAGCTTGAGGGAATGCATGGTTCGCTGCCTTTTGGAGAGCAATGTGTTTTCAGATGTACGGATTGTGCGAACGCAGGCTTAAAACTCAAACGAATATATTCTTCTTTGTTTTTCTCAAAAAACGTATATAGAAAACTTACCCCAGAAAATTCATATCAAATCTGCTTATAGTCCTTATCCAATATAGGCATGCAGCTATAAAAAAAGCAGCTTGCGCTGCTGTGAAAGTACCACTCGTCACACACTCAAAGCCGGTTCGGCCCGGGCCGCTGCTGCAGGGCTTGCACCCTGCCAGCTTTGCTCCTCCATCAACGACTGCAGCAGCGCCAGCCCCAGCGGCCAGGGCCCGAAGCCCGATTCAATATTCACATGGCCTGCGTTTTGCAGGCGCACCAACTCGCTGCCCCAGGCGCGGGCATAGGCACCGGCGCGGCGGATCGGGCAGAACGGGTCATTGCTGCTGGCCACCAGCACGCTGCGATAGGGCAGCGGCGCATAGGGCACGGGGGCAAAGTCCGCCAGTTGGGCGCGGCGCTCGGGGTCTGCGGGGGCCACCAGCAAGGCGCCATGAATACGCGCAGCAGCTTCTTCGCCCAGATGGGCCGTGGTGATGCAGCCCAGGCTGTGGGCTACAACCACGGCTGGCCGCTCATCGGACAGCAGCACCTGCTCCAGCGCGCCAACCCAGGCATCGCGGTGCGGCACGAGCCAGTCCTGCTGCTGCACACGCACGGCACCAGGCAGTTGCTCAGCCCAGAGACTTTGCCAGTGCCCCGGGCCTGAGTTGCGCCAGCCCGGCACGATGATGATTCGGAGAGAGGAGTTCATGCGGCCTCCTGAGGCTTTTATTCGATGTGCCGCATTGTGAAAGTTGGGCGCGCAAAACCCAACGAATGATTAGTTCTTATCTTATGGGCAGAAGCTAATGCAGGGCCACGCTGCTGCGTCCTGGCATGTGCTCGCCCAGAAAATCGAGAAAATGCCGCACCGCCGGTGCCAGCCCCCGGCGCGAGGGAAACACCGCATGCACGATGCCCTGTGGCGGTGCCCAGTCCGGCAGCAGTTGCACCAGCGCGCCCTTCTCCAGCTCCTGCTGGCACATATAGTCAGGCAGCCAGCACATGCCGCTGCCCGCCAGCGCCGCAAATTTGAGCGTCAGCAAGTCGTCGACCACATAGCGCGGCTGCAGTTGCAGGCGGTGCTCCTTGCCCTCCGGCCCCACCAGCAGCAGGCTGGAATGCCCGTCCACCGCCGACATGGCCATGCTGTCGAGCAGTTGCAGATCATCGAGCGAACTGGGCGTGCCCTGGCGCTCCAGCAAATCGGGGCTAGCTACCAGCACCTGGCGTGAGCTGTCCAGCCGCTTGATCACCATGGAGCCGCTTTCATCAAGACTGGAGCGCACGCGCAGCGCCACATCCACACCTTCCTCCACCAGATTCACGGCGCGATTGGTGACCTGCATCTCCACCTGCACCAGCGGGCAGCTTTTGAGGAACTGCGGCATCAGCTCGCCCAGCACGGTCTGCGCCAGTGTCACTGGGCAGGTCACGCGGATGGTGCCTCGCGGCTCGGTCTGCACCTCGGCCACCGCGTCCGAGGCGGCCAGCGCGGCATCGCGCATGGCCTGACAGTGGCGCAGATAGGTCTCGCCCACCTGCGTCAGTGACAGCTTGCGCGTGGTGCGCTGCAGCAGGCGCACCCCCAGATGCTCTTCCAGCTCAGCCACGCGCCGCGATAGCCGCGACTTGGGAATGCCCAGCGCCCGCCCGGCAGCGGCAAAACCACCGCGCTCGACCACCTCGACGAAATACAGCATGTCATTGAGATCTACCATGCGATTTGGGGCCTTATTGGTTTGATATTTGGAACAATCTATCGCATTTTTACAGACTTATCGCCCAATCTCATCAAATCCATAATCTATCCCATCGTCAAACGAATCTGGCCGTTGTTGAGCATCGACTCCATCGCGGCAAATCCCCTCTAAAAATCACTTTTTGACAGAGATTGAAAGAACATCATGCAAATTCTGCACATTGACTCCGCCATCACCGGTGCCAACTCCGTCTCCCGCGAACTGACGGCCTCCATCGTGGACAGCCTCCAGCAAGCCAACCCCGAAGCCAAGGTCGACTACCTGGATCTGGCCGTGAACGCCCCCACCCACCTGAATGCCCAGTCCATGGGCTTTCGCACCGGTCAGGCTGCCACCACCGATATCGAGCGCCAGGAAAACGCCATCTCCGAAGCGCTGGTCAGCCAATTCCTGGCTGCCGACGTGATCGTCGTGGGCGCACCTTTCTACAACTTCAGCATTCCCAGCCAGCTCAAGGCCTGGTTTGACCGTATCGCCCAGGCTGGCCGCACTTTCAAGTACACCGCCACCGGCCCCGTGGGACTGGCCGGTGAGAAAAAGGTCATCGTGGCCTCGACACGCGGCGGCTTCTACTCGACCAGTGAAGCCGGTCAAGCCATGGAACACCAGGAAAGCTATCTGAAGGTGATCTTCGGCTTCATGGGCGTGACTGATCTGAGCTTCATCCGCGCCGAAGGTCTGGGCATGGGCCCCGAAGCCCGCGCTACCGCCGTGGCCGCCGCCAAGGAGCAGATTCAAGAGCTGGAAGCCGTTGAAGCCTAAATTACATATAGGCTAAACGCTATCAATAGCGAAGCATAGACTTACCCCCAACCGTCGCAACTGCCCTGCAGTTACGGCGGTTTTTTTGTCACTATCAACGCCAGCATTGGCAAACAATTGTCTTTGAACACAAAAAGATATTTGAATTTTGATACTCTAAAAACAATTAGACACCTTCAGGTCTCCTTGCCTGCCACCCGCGCATCGAGGCAATGTCATCGCCATGTCCACAGTACGCCCAACCGCTCGCACCACCCCACGCACAGCACCTGTGCCCAGCCATCCGACGACCCAGCGTTCCGACGAAAACTGGGTCGTCACCGCCGTGGCCGTGTTTCTGGTGGGTTCGGTCGTTCTGGCCACAGCCGGCTATCAATACCTGAAATACTCCAAGCAGCAGGAGCAAAGCCGTGAAGAGCGCCAGACCTATGAGCGCTACAACGACTATCTGCAGTCCACACAGGAGAAAGCACCTGCTGCCCAAGCTCCCGCCAGCAGCGCCAGCACAGCGGCGAGTGCCCCCAGCCAGCCTGCCACCCCAGCGCCTACCATGGCTGAAAAGCTGCTGAGCCACCCTAACGTCACCCCCGGCCCCGGCTTCAATGCCCCGGGCGTGCAGGAAACCGGTGTAACCATCATCGATGCGCTTGACCATGCTCAGGCTACGGCGAAGCCGCAGACCCCCTGAGCCTCTTTGCCAAGCAACTTTAAAATTACCGCGGGGTTAAATTAACCGTAATTCGCAGCCGAGCCGCAGGCCGCAAATCTGATTCGCTATCGGATTTTGCAGCTAGGTTCTGGACTGCCCTCATGACGCGGAAAGTGCCTGTCTGGCAGCATGTTGCGAGTTTCGCGGGAAATCCCGCCCTGACGATTCGCATCACCCAAGGCTTTATTCATGCATTTTTCCCGTCTTTGCGCTCTGGCTGGCTGGCCTGTTGCGGCCACCGCTTTGCTGTTTGCAGCCCAGACCGCACAGGCTCAGGAGAGCGCCGCTCCCGAGCTTGCCGAAGTCACCGTGCGCAGCACCCTGCAAGAGACCACGCTGGAGCAAACGCCAGCTTCCATCACCCTGATTGACGGCGAGCGCATGCGTGACCGCCAGATGCAGGTCAATATCTCCGAAACCCTGGTCAGCGTGCCCGGCCTGCAACTGCAAAACCGCCAGAACTACGCACAGGACCTGCAACTGTCCGTGCGCGGCTTTGGCGCGCGTTCCACGTTTGGCGTGCGCGGCATCCAGATTTATGTAGACGGCATTCCCGCGACCATGCCTGACGGCCAGGGCCAGACCAACAATATCGATATCGGCTCGCTCGAACGCATGGAAGTGCTGCGCGGCCCCTACTCTGCACTGTATGGCAATGCCTCGGGCGGCGTCATCAACGCCTATACCGAGCGCGGCGAAGGCAAGCCTTCGATGGAAAGCAGCTTTGCGCTGGGCAGCAATGGCCAAAAGCGCTTGGGCCTGAAGGCCAAGGGCGAAGCCAATGGCATTGGCTATGTGCTCAGCGCCAGCCGCTACCTGACCGATGGCTACCGCACCCAAAGCGCAGCCGACAAAAACCTGTTCAACGCACGCATCGACGTCAAGCCCGACGAGTACAGCCAGTTGACGCTGGTGGCCAACCATGTGGACATCGACGCCAAGGACCCCGGCGGCATCTCCCCCGCGGACTGGGCCAAGGATGCACGCATGACCACGCCCAACGCCCTGCTCTACAACTCCCGCAAGAGCGTCAAGCAGACCCAGGCGGGCCTGACCTATGAGCGCCAGCTCGACGGCAGCAACGCACTGCGCTTCATGGTCTATGCAGGCGAGCGCCAGATGACCCAGTTTCAGTCCACGCCCAAGTTCTCGCAAACTGGTTACAAGGGTGGCGTGATTGGTCTGAAGCGCGATTACGGCGGTCTGGATGCCCGCTGGAGCGGCAAGTACCAGTTGGGTGGCGGCGACTTCAATCTGATTGCCGGCCTGTCTGCCAATACCGTCAAGGAAGACCGCCAGGGCTACAAGAACTTTGTGGGCAACCAGCTGGGCGTGGTCGGTGATCTGGTGCGCGACGAGCGCAACACCCTCACCAATATCGACCCCTATGTGCAAGCGTCCTGGGCGTTTGCACCGCGCTGGAAGCTGGACGCCGGTCTGCGCTGGAGCAATGTGCAGTTCAAGTCCCGCGACCATTTCTTTGCTGATGGAAACGATAGCGGCAACTCCGGCTTCCATAAGCTGCTGCCCGTGGTTTCGCTGCAGCACCAGCTTAGCGATGACAGCAATGTCTATGCCTCGCTGGGTCGCGGCATGGAAACGCCGACCTTCAATGAAATTTCCTACCGCCCAGACCTGATCTCCGGCCTGAACTTCGGCCTCAAGCCCGCTGTTTCCACCAGTGCCGAGCTGGGCATCAAGCAACGCTTCAATGTGGCGGGCGTGCGCGGTGATCTGTCGGCTGCGCTGTTCCAGACCCAGACCGATAACGAAATCGTGGTGGCCAATAACGACAATGGCCGCACCTCCTACCAGAACGCAGGCAAGACCCGCCGCCGTGGCATGGAGCTGAGCACCACCGCATGGCTGCACCCCAAGCTGCGCCTGAACGGTTCGCTGACCTTGCTCGACGCGCGTCTGCGTACCGGCTATTGCGACACCAATGGCCAGAACTGCGTTGCCGCTGGCAAGCGCATTGCTGGCACCGCCCGCAACATTGCCTACCTGGGTCTGGACTGGTTCCCCGCCACCGACTGGCGTGTGGGCCTGGACTGGCGCCGCATGGGCCAGATTGCCGCCGACGATCTGAACACGGTTTACGCCCCCAGCTATAACGTGGCCAGCCTGAGCGTGGGCTATACCAAGCGCCTGGGCGCCTGGAAGCTCAATACCTTTGCACGTATCGACAATCTGGCGGACAAGAACTATGTCGGCTCGGTCATCGTCAACGAGGGCAATAAGCGCTTTTATGAAGCCGCACCTGGCCGCCAATGGATGGTGGGCGGCAGCCTGAGCTACCAGTTCTGACACGATCAGCACTGACTGAAACCAATTGAAGCGGGCCTTGAGCCCGCTTTTTTTACGACCGCCACCACTTTTTTCGCTTTTCTGATTATTTTTTGTATCCGGCCCAAGCCTTCGAAACATGCCTTGTTTGCCTCAAATCGGGCCATTGAAGCCCTCAAGCGGGCCTGCCTCAACGTGAGCAGCCTCTACAGCGCGGCCAAATCGCAGCAAAACACGGGCAATAGCGGCCAATAGCAGCGATTTCGAAGACCGCCCCCTGGCAAGTTCGCCGAAGTTAGCCGACAAAGACTGCGTAATCGCAGCAGCAATTTGCAACCACACGCCAAATACTCGCAAGTACCCGCCAAATGCGGGTAAAACCAGTCTGCATGGAGGCGCAGAAAGCGCCCAAGTGAAGATGTGATTTCTTATATGCAAATCACATAAAAAACCGCGAATTTGAAGGCTTTTGAAAGCAAATTCCCGGCGCTAGAATCCGCCTCGCCATGGGTTTGCCATGGAGCGAATTGATTGAGGTTTCTGGTTTTCATGTTGTCCATCCGTCTGCACCCCTGTTGGAACGCCGCCCTGCGGCTGCTGCCCCTATGAGCGGGATGCAAGTGGTGGATGTGCGCCTGAAGCGCGGCCAGACCCAGGTGTTCGACGGGCTCAACCTGCAGCTGAGCGAGCCGCGCATTGGCGTGATTGGCGATAACGGCGCGGGCAAGTCCAGCCTGTTTCGCCTGCTGTGCGGGCTGGAGCAGCCGCAGTCCGGCCAGGTGCTGATTGACAGCCAGAACCTGCTGCAGGCACGCCAGAGCCAGCCCGGTCTGGTGGGGCTGATGTTTCAGAATCCGGACGACCAGATCATCTTCCCCACGGTGGAGGAAGAACTGGCGCTGGGCCTGCGCCCCAAGGGCTTGAACAAGACCGAAGCCAAGGCCAGAGCCCGTGAATTGCTGAGCGAACGCGGCCTGGCCCACTGGGCCGAGCGCGCCGTCAGCAGCCTGAGCCAGGGCCAGCGCCAGCAGGTGTGCTGGCTGTCGCTATTGATTGCATCGCCCCAGGTGCTGCTGCTGGACGAGCCTTTTGCCAGCTTGGACCTGCCCGGTCAGGCCCGTCTGGCGCGCGATATTGCCGATATGCGGTCCACGCCGCAGCAGGTGCTGGTGTCCACCCATGTTCTGGACCATGTCCGCAGCTTTGAGCGCGTGATCTGGCTGGAGCAAGGCAAGCTGCGCGGCGATGGCCCGGGCGCAGAGGTCTGCCGCGCCTATGAAGCCGATGTGGCGACACGGCTTGCCAGCATAGACGGAGCGGTTCATGGGTAGCCTTTACAGCGAGTTCCCCACCTGGCTGCACCGCTGGCGTGCCGGGTTCAAGCTCTTGCTGCTGGCCCTCTTTGGCACGCTATTGTTTTTGATAGCCTCGCCCATATGGTTGGCGGGCTGTGGGCTGGTTTGCTTGTGTTTGTGGTTCTCACTGGGTCAGGCCACGCAGATTGCCCGGCGACTGATGCGCTCAGTCATCATTGCCGCACTGCTGGTGGCGGGTTTTCATGTCTTTATGGGTAACAGGGAACTGGCAGCCGTCAGTGCGCTGCGGCTGATCTGCGCATCGACGCTGGGCATTGCGCTGACCATCACCACCCGCCCCAGCGATCTGGTCGAGGTGCTGGAATGGCTGCTCTGGCCATTCGCAAGACTGGGCCTGCCCGTGGAGCGCGTGGCCATGCAGATTGCGCTGATGCTGCGCTTTACCGAGCATTTTTTTGTGCAGTGGAAGAAGCTTGATGACGCTCACCGCCTGCGCACCGGCAAAAGCGGCGGTCTGCGCCTGATTGCCCCACTGACGATTCTCATGCTGCAGGCCACGCGCCGTGTGGCCGATGCGCTCTGGGCGCGACTGGGTTTTTAGGAGACCAAACATGACCACTCCCTCTCACACCGTATCGCGCAGCGGCGCGCGCTCCATGGCGCAGGTTTCGCTGTTTGCCGCCCTCATGGCCGTGATGGGCCTGATCCCCAAGATCGACCTGCCGTTTGGCGTGCCCATCACCATCCAGTCGCTGGGCGTGATGCTGGCGGGCGTCATGCTCGGCCCCTGGCGCGGCTTTCAGTCCATGCTGCTGTTTCTCGCAGCCGTGGCCGTGGGCCTGCCCCTACTGTCGGGCGGGCGCGGCGGCATTGGCGTATTCATGGCGCCGTCTGCCGGTTATCTGATTGGCTATGCGCTGGCTGCCGGCATTACCGGCGCCATCATGGCCGCCCTGCCCCAGAGCACGCCGCGCCGCACCGCGCTCAGCGCCTTTGTTGCATCGCTGCTGGGCGGTCTGGTCTGCCTGCATGCCTTTGGCGTGCTGGGCCTGATGCAGCTGGCAAACATGAGTCTGACTCAAGCCTTCAAGGTCACGCTGGCCTTTGTGCCCGGCGACTTTATCAAGTGCATTCTGTGCACCATCATCGTCCACACCGTGGCGCGCGGCATGCCGGACTGGCGCTTTGGCGGCCGCGCATGAGTCTGCCTCCCAGCACTGCCCCGCTTGAAGGCCTGTGGCAGCTGGTCCATGGCCCGCTGGCGCACTGGGCCGAGCATCGCCCTGAGGTGATTGCGCTGCAAAGCGAAGAAGCGGCCTGGACCTTTGCTCAGTTGCATGACGAAGTGCAAAAGCGCTCTGCCACGTTAATTGCAGCGCGCGCGCCGCAGATGGTTCTGCTGGACGCCAGCCAGTCCACACTGGAGCGGCTGGTGGACTTTCTGGCCGTGATTTCCAGCGGGCGCTGCGCCGCCGTAGCCGACCCCGACTGGCAAGGCAGCGTGCGCCAACGCATTGAAAGCTGGCTACCTGCCGAAGCCTGCGGTCTGCAAACCGCAGAGCCCAGCGCCGCCTTCTATACCGGTTTTACCTCGGGCAGCACCGGCGTGCCCAAAGGCTTCAAGCGCCATCACCTTTCGTGGACGGAGAGCTTTCGCGTGGGTCTGCAGGACTTTGGCCCCGTGCTTGCCCAGCGCACACTGGCCCCGGGGCGCATCTCGCACTCGCTGTTTCTGTTCGGGGCCATGCAAGGCATCTGGTACGGCTGCGGCGCGGTCATGCAGGAAAAGTTCTCCGCCCCGCGCTGCCTGGCCCTGCTGGCAGAAGGCGGCACGCCCTGTCTCGTGGCCGTGCCCAGCCAGTTGCTGCTGATGCTGCAATGGGCCGAGCACCGTCAGTTGGCTCCCATCCCGCAGGTCGAGCTGATCACCATCAGCGGCGCACGCTGGATGCGCGCCCACACGGCGGCCCTGCGAGCGCTCTTTCCCAAGGCGCGCATCATCGAGTTCTACGGTGCGTCCGAAGCCAGCTTTGTCGCCTGGATGGATGCCGACGAGCCCAGCAGCCCGCAAGCCGTGGGCAGGCCGTTCAGCAATGTGGAAATCGATATTCGCCCAACAGAGGATATCGACAGTGACAATCCGTCCAGTCCATCACCTGACGGCCTGATCTATATCCGCAGCCCCATGCTGTTTATGGACTATGTGGGCGATGCCCACGACCCCACGGCCGTGCTGCGTGATGGTGAGTGGCTGTCCGTGCGCGATATGGGCCATATCGACGAGCGCGGCATGCTGTGCCTGGCCGGTCGCCAGAGCCGCATGATCGTCACGCAAGGCAAGAATCTCTTTCCCGAAGAGGTGGAAAACCTGCTGGGCGAGCACCCGCAGATCGCCCAGGCCTCGCTGCACGGTCAGGCCGATGCGCTGCGCGGCATGCAGGTTCACGGCATATTGCTATTGAATACAGAGCAATCTGCCCTTACAACATCTGGACTGGCGCTCACTCAGTGGCTCAAACAGCGCACCGAGGCCTTTAAAGCGCCGCGCCAGTGGTGGGTTTGCCAGGACTGGCCTTACACCGCCAGCGGAAAGACCGACCATGGCAAGCTGGGGCAGGCGCTGCAGGCCAGACTCGCAGGGCAAAACCGCGCAGATCTGCCGCAGTTGCAGCCCTTGAACAGCAGCGCCACATGAATCAAAGCCCTCTCATCCTCGCCTGGGCGCGCAGCCCCGTTGCCCCCGTGGGCGGCGTGCTCAGCCATCTGCATGCACATGAAATTGCCGCCCCCGTGCTGCAAGACTTGCTGGCCCAAACGGGCTTGCCCGCGCAGGCTGTGGACGCTGTGGTGCTGGGCAATGCACTGGGCGCGGGCGGTAACCCCGCGCGCATGCTGGCTCTGGCCGCCGGTCTGCCCGACGCCTGCGCCGCTCACAGTGTGGACACCCAGTGCTGCTCGGGGCTGGACACCATCGCCATGGCCGTGGGCCTGCTGCAATCAGGTCAGGCCGAGGTGGTGATTGCCGGTGGCGTGGAAGCCTGGAGCCGCTCGCCCATCCGCCAGACCCGCCCGCGCAGCGCCGATGAAGCGCCGCAAAGCTATGAGCGCCCGCCCTTCGCCCCCGATGCGGCGCGTGACCCGGACATGTTGCAATCTGCCGCTGACTACGCCCTGCAGCACGGCCACACCCGCGCTGCGCAGGAAGCCTATGCGCTGCAAAGCCATGCCAGAGCCGTGGCGGCGCAAGAACTTCTCAAGGCCGAAATCGTGCCCGTGGCAGGGTTGGGCCACGACGCCTACCCTCGCCCGCTCAAAGCCGAGCGCGCCGCCCGCATGCCGCTGGTCGCACACAGCAGTGACGACAAGCTGCACGGCCTGAGCGCGCTCACAGTCTCTGCCAAAGCCGATGGCGCTGCGCTGCTTCTGCTGGCCACACCGCAGGCTTGCAAGCGCTGGAAGCTGACCCCGCGCGCGCAATGGCTGGCCAGCGCCAGCGTGGGCGCTGCGCCCGAGACACCACTGCTGGCAGCGATTGCCGCAGCGCAAAAGCTGCTGCTGCGCGGCGCGCTGGCACTACAAAAATCAGAGCTGCATGCCCATGAAATATCTGGACTGGAGCTGCATGACGCATTTGCCGTACAAGGTCTGGCCTTTTGCGAAGCATTCGGTTTAAAGCCTGAGCAGATCAACACCCAAGGCGGCGGCATTGCACGCGGTCACCCGATTGGTGCCTCCGGCGCAATTGCACTGGTGCGCTGCCTTGCTCAATTACAAGCCCTCCATCAACCAGGCGCACTGGGCATGGCCGCGATTGCCGGTGCTGGCGGCATAGGTGCGGCCACGCTGGTGCAATGGCTGGGCCCTGAAGCCTGCCAGCAAGCCGCTCCTTGATTGATAGCTGGCACCCTACACGAATTATGGACATGAGCCCTTTTTCATTGAAATTTCCTGCCGCATCGCCCGAAACGCTGGCCTTGATGCAGCAGCGCCGCTCCATCCGCGCATTCAAGCCAGCCCCCGTGCCCGACGAGTTGCTGACGCACATTCTGCAAACCGCCAGACAGGCCCCCAGCGGCGGCAATCTGCAGCCCGGCCACTTTATCGCCGTGCGTGGCGAGCTGCGCCAGCAACTGAGCACCGCGCTGCTGCAGGACTTCGAGGGCAAAACCCCAGAGCGCGAGGACTACGCCTACTTTCCCCGCCCCATGCCCATGCAGCTGCGCAAGCGCCAGGTGGCATCGGCTCAGGCTCTGTACAGCGCGCTGGGCGTGGCCCGCGACGACCGCGCCGGGCGCGATGCCCAGTTTGCGCGCAACTTCCGCTTCTTTGATGCGCCCGTGGCACTGGTGGTGACGATTGACGCCCACTTCGGCCCGGGTGGCTATATGGACCTGGGCATGGCGCTGTACGGCCTGCAACTGGCCGCAGCGGCCCACGGCCTGGGTAGTTGCGCGATTGGCGCCCTCGCCTCCTACCCCGCCACCGTACGCCGCGTGCTCGATCTGCCCGAGCACCAGCACATCGTCTGCGGCCTGGCACTGGGCTGGGCCGATGAAGCCGCCCCCGTCAACCAGACCCAGACCAGCCGCGCCCCGCTGAACGAATGGTTCAAGCAGCTGGGTTAACGCCCAAGCCACGACCAAAAAAGCAAAGCAAAAAAGCGCTGCAAGTGCAGCGCTTTAGCTAAATGCCACAAAACACGGCATGCCCCAAGCGAGAGACAGCAAGCAAGCGCCGCCGCGCAGCGAGGCTGTCGTCCCCCTTGGGGGAAGCGGCAAAGCCGCTCAGGGGGTAAACATCAAAACGCCGGGAAGACGGAGCCCTTGAACTCCTTATCGATGAATTGCTTGACCTCCTCCGAGTGATAGGACTTGATCAGCTGCGCCACCCAAGGCTGGTTCTTGTCGGCATCGCGTACCACCATGATGTTCACATAGGGGTTCTTGGCCGATTCCAGCGCAATCGCATCGGTCTTGGGGTTCATGCCCGCGGCGATCGCAAAGTTGGTGTTGACGGTGGAGGCGTCCAGATCGTCAAGCGAGCGGGGCAGTTGCGCGGCATCCAGCTCCACAAACTTGAGCTTCTTGGGGTTGGAGACCACATCCAGCGGCGTGGCCTTCAGGCCTGCGTTGTCCTTGAGCTTGATCAGACCCTGAGCCTGCAGCAGCAGCAAGGCGCGGCCGCCGTTGGTGGGGTCGTTGGGCAGGCCGAACTTGGCGCCTGTGGGCAGGTCGGCCAGCTTCTTGATCTTCTTGGAGTAGATGCCGATGGGGAAGTTCACGGTATCCGCCACCCAGCCGATCTTGTAGCCACGGTCCTTGACCTGGGCGTCCAGATAGGGACGGTGCTGGTAGCTGTTGGCATCCAGATCGCCAGAGGCCAGCGCAGCATTGGGCTGCACATAGTCGCCAAACTCGACGATCTTGAGGTTCAGGCCGTTCTTGGCAGCGACCTTCTTGACCACTTCCATGATCTGGGCGTGCGGGCCGGCGGTGACGCCGATCTTGATGGTCTTGTCCTGTGCCTGGGCCGCAAAGCCCAGTGTGGCGGCGGCAGCTACGGCCAGACTGGTACGCAGAAGCGAGCGCTTGTTCAGCATGAAAAATCCTTGAGGCAAATTTGCGATGACGCACTGTACCGTGTGCGCCGCTGGTTTCCGCGCTCCTGTTTAGACAGTTTGCTCACTTGCAAACTACGGATCGACAGATGCCGCAGCTTGCAGGCACAAAAAAGCCCGCTGCCTTTGCGCAAGCGGGCTTTTCAAGATCAGGGAGCTCATCAGAGATCCGATAAATTGGGCGCTGCCAGTACCTGCTGGGCCACCACATCAAGCACGGCGTGCGATTCTTCTTGTCGGTCGATCCAGACCTTGGGGGTGAAGCTGCCGCGCAGCGCAATCGCATCGCCTTCCGACAGACTGCGCAGCACGGCGCAGGGAGCGGTATCGAAAGAGACAATATTCACGGGAATCGAAGAGCCGTCTCCTGCATTGGCTCGCATACGCGCCACCATATAGGGGCGGCGGTTGCGATCCACGCGGCTTTCGGGAATACCGGTCAGTCGGCCGGTGATCAAACCATCCATCATTTGCTGTTATCTACCCAGAAAAAATAGCGGCCACCTGCACTGGCAAGCGGCCCATCAAAAAAACTTTGAAACACCATTCTAGGGGTGGTCCTGCCCAAAGCAAGAACCCCGCCCCTAAATTTTTTGTAATGCTGAACCCGGGTTCAGCGATGGCTTAACGATGGCTCAGGCGGCGCACGGCCCAGTCGCCCAGGCTCTGAATGGCCTGCACAAAGAAGATCAGGATGATCACCACCACCAGCATCACGTCGGGCAAAAAGCGCTGATAGCCATAGCGGATGCCCAGGTCACCCAGACCGCCGCCGCCAATGGCTCCGGCCATGGCCGAGTAGCCGGTCAGACTCACAAAGCTGATGGTCAGACCTGCGACGATGCCGGGCAGCGCCTCGGGCAGCAACACCTTCCAGACGATCTGGCCGGTGGATGCGCCCATGGACTGGGCCGCCTCGATCAGGCCGCCATCGACTTCACGCAAGGCGGTTTCGACCAGACGGGCCACAAAAGGCGCAGCCGCAATCGTCAGCGGTACCACGGCAGCCCAAGTGCCGATGGAGGAGCCGGTGATAAAGCGCGTCAGCGGGATGATGGCCACCAGCAAGATGATGAACGGCGTGGAACGCAGCGCATTCACAATCCAGCCCACCACCTTGTTGGCCGGGCCGTTCTGCAAGATGCCGCCATGGTCCGTCAGGCGCAGAAACACGCCCAGCGGAATGCCGATCAGACCACCGATCAGACCCGAGACGCCGACCATGATCAGCGTCTCCCAGAAGGAATCCAGCAGCAGCTGGAGCATCATTTCCGAAAAATTCTCAAACATCGCTATCAGTCCTTGCTGGGCACAATCTGCACCTGCACGCCGCTGGCGCGCAGATGGGTCACGGCGGCATCAATCTTGGCGGCCTCGCCGCTGGCATACACGGCCAGCGAGCCAAAGGTCTGCTCCTGAATCTCGTCAATCTGGCCATGCAGAATCGACAGGTCCAGGCCCAGCTCACGAATCAGGTGCGACAAAATGGGCTGATAGGCGCTCTCGCCCGCATAGGACAGGCGCAGCAATTGGCCTTGCTGGCCGGGCTGCAGCTTCGCTGCCAGCTGGCTCACACGGGTCATCACAGACTCTGGCAGTTGCTGGGGCACGATTTCGTCAATCAGGCTCTTGGTAATCGCTTGCTGCGGACGGGTGAATACGTCGATGACCGAACCCAGCTCGGCAATCTCGCCACCGTCGATCACGGCCACGCGGTCCGCAATCTGCTTGATGACCAGCATCTGGTGGGTGATCAGCACCACGGTCACGCCCAGCTCGCGGTTGACCTTGCGCAGCAAGTCCAGAATCGAGCGGGTGGTTTCGGGGTCCAGCGCCGAGGTGGCTTCGTCGCTCAGCAACACCTTGGGGTTGCTGGCCAGCGCACGGGCAATGCCCACGCGCTGCTTCTGGCCGCCGGAGATTTGTGCGGGGTAGCGGTCGGACAGGTGATCGAGGCCGACCAGCTCCAGCAGCGGGGTGACGCGCTGGAAGATTTCGTCCTTGGAAACACCGGCCAGCTCCAGCGGCAGCGCCACGTTGTCATACACGGTGCGCGAGGACAGCAGGTTGAAGTGCTGGAACACCATGCCGATGTCGCGGCGCGCGGCGCGCAGCTCGGCGTCGGACAGCTGCATCAGGTCACGGCCATTGACCACGACCTTGCCCTCGGTGGGGCGGTTGAGCAAATTCAGGCAGCGCACCAGCGAGCTCTTGCCCGCGCCGGAGCGCCCGATGATGCCGAACACCTCGCCCGAGGCGATTTCCAGATTGATGCCGCGCAGCGCGTGCACCGGGCCCTTGGGGCCTTTGTATGTCAGGGACAGATCCCGAATTTCTATCATGAAAAATAACGCGTACTCTGCACCAATAGTGCCGTTGACGCTATGAATAAGTGATTGATCCCATCCCGCCCGCAACACCGTTTGAGCATCGGTCATGCGAGCTTTCGTTCTTGTAGCAGCAGACAGATCCGTCAGTCCACTTTTAGTAGTAACCCGCAATAATGCCTGAGTCTAGGCAAACCTGACGCCAGCCGGGACAAGTGAATTCACGTAGAAGTCGGGCAATTTTCGCCGTTTGGCGGCTATTTTGAGGGACAGCTGTGGCAAAGCCTGATGACGCCAAACAGGCTCTGGCCTTAGCATGGAGCCTCGTCCTCACCGCCCTGCTCTGCTTCCTGCCAGCGTCCCCCGCCCGACCATGCAGCCCAGCTTTCCCATTCGCGTTGAATGCCCTCCCGGTGCCTGCGTCTGCCAGCGCGAGCAGTTGCTGAACCAGCCCGGTGCGGACCTGCGCATTCTCATGCTCACACGCGAGGAAGAAAAAAAGCTGCTGGAGCGTCTGGAACGCATCAGCAGCCTGCAGGACCTGGAGCATCTGCAACAGCTCATCGAAAAACAGCTGGGTGTGAGGATAAGCATCGCGCCCGGCAGCAACGAAGTGCGCACCATGCGCGGCATTCAGATCGACATGCCCGATATTCCGGGTCTGTGCCGCAAGACCCGCCAGAGCATCCCCGCCGCCATCCGCAAAGGGCTGGAGCGCAGCCCCGAAATCGCCTGGGCGCTGCTCGATGCACATGATCTGTTTGGCATGCCCGCAGCGCAAGGCTAAAGAATCACTCCTGATTCAATAGCATTTAGTCTATATTGAATAAGGACATGGGGCAGATATCTCTCAAAATCAGTCCTGCGCCGCCTGCCAGACCCCTTGCGGTGCCACCGCGCCCTTGGCAAGTGCGTTGATGGGCAGTTGCACATAGGTACGGCCATCGTCCGCGGCGGGCGGCAGCTTGCCGGCGCGCACATTGACCTGCACCGAAGGCAGGATCAGCGTAGGCATGTCCAGCGTCGCATCGCGCGCGGTGCGCATCTGCACAAACTCGGCCTCGCTGATGCCGTCGCGCACATGGATATTGCTGTCGCGCTGGGCCTGCACCGAGGTCTGCCAAGCGGGCCTGCGGCCTGCTGGAGGGTAGTCGTGGCAGACAAAAATCTGCGTTTGCGGCGGCAAGGCCAGCAGGTGCTGGATGGACTGATAGAGCGTGGCGGCATCGCCGCCCGGAAAGTCGGCCCGCGCCGTGCCCACATCGGGCATGAACAATGTGTCGCCCACAAACACGGCATCCTCCACCGCGTAAGCCATGTCCGCAGGCGTATGGCCGGGCACATGCATGGCGGTCAAGGTCAGATTGCCCAGCGGCAGGCGCTCGCCGTCCTTGACCAGATGGTCGAACTGGCTGCCGTCGGCCAAAAAGCTGCGCTCGAAATGGAAAATCTTGCGAAACACGGCCTGCACATCGCGGATATGTTCGCCAATCGCGACCTTGCCGCCCAGGTGGTGGCGAATATGCTGGGCTGCAGACAGGTGATCCGCATGGGCGTGGGTTTCCAGAATCCACTGCAGCTGCCAGCCCTGGCTGCGCACATAGTCGATGATGCGGTCTGCGGATTCGCAACTCAAGGTGCCGGACTTGGGCTCGAAGTCCAGCACCGGGTCGATCACGGCGGCCTGGGCGCTTGACGTATCGGCCAGCACATAGCTGACAGTGCCGGTGACAGGGTCAAAAAATGGCTCGATATGCATGGCGGGGGCGCTGGCGGTCATGGGCAACTCCTGATCTGGTGAACACAAGGCTTTTGAAAAAGCACTTGCAACAATCAATATACTTTTTTATATAATATATGAAAATATTTTGAAATACCAGACCATGAATTCCTCACCTCTGGAAGATGCTCAGGCACCGCTCGATCTACAGGCCATGCGCGCACATGCTGGCGAGGCTGTCGCCATGCTCAAGCTGCTGGGCAATGAAGACCGGCTGCTGCTGCTGTGCCAGCTATCGATGCAAGAGCGCACTGTGGGCGAGTTGGAGCAACTGACCGGCATCGGCCAGCCCACGCTGTCCCAGCAGCTTGGCGTGCTGCGCCGCGAGGGACTGGTTGCCACCCGCCGCGAAGGCAAATTCATCTGGTACCAACTGGCCGATGAACGTGCGCTGCAGCTTATGCAGTGCGTACATCAGCTGTTTTGTCAGCAAGGAGAAAACGCATGACGATTTTGTGGAACGAATTCACGCCTTGGGCGTCGCTCGCAGGCGGCCTGCTGATTGGCCTGTCCGCCGCGCTGCTGATTGCGCTGCTGGGCCGCATCGCGGGCATCAGCGGCATCACGGGTGCATTGCTGCAACTGCCGACCTGGGCCGCAGTTTCGCAATGGGGCTGGCGCCTCGCCTTCATGGTCGGCATGGTCGCGGCCCCGTTGATCTGGCAGCTCTTTGCGCCGCTGCCTGCCATGCAGATGCCGTCCAACCCCTTGCTCATCATCATTGCGGGCTTGCTGGTGGGCTTTGGCACGCGCCTGGGCTCGGGCTGCACCAGCGGCCATGGGGTGTGCGGGCTGTCGCGCCTGTCGCTGCGCTCGCTGGCGGCCACGCTGACTTTCATCGCCACCGGCGCCATCACCGTGTTTGTGATGCGCCACGTCATCGCCTAAGTACGAGGAGACTTTCCATGTTGGCTTCCATCGCCGCCCTGCTCTCGGGCCTGATCTTTGGCCTGGGCCTGATTCTTTCGGGCATGGGCAACCCTGCCAAGGTGCAGAATTTTCTGGATTTCTTCGGTCAGTGGGATCCATCACTGGCCCTGGTCATGGGCGGCGCGATTGCCGTTGGCCTCATCGCCTTTACCTGGGCCAAAAAGCGCCGCACTGCCTTGCTGGGCGATGCCATGCAACTGCCCACCAACCATGCGGTTGACGGCAAGCTGCTTACCGGCTCGGCCCTGTTCGGTGTGGGCTGGGGCCTGGCAGGTTTTTGCCCCGGCCCTGCGCTGATGAATCTGGCCACGCTGCAGTCCGAAGTCTGGCTGTTTGTCGCTGCCATGCTGGCTGGCATGTGGGTTCAACAACTCTGGGCGTCCCGTTCAAAGGCTTGAGCGGAGTCGGCAAACAATCGTTTGCAATCCTGAGCGGCACCCAAATACTACCAAATCTATAGCATAACATCTATATAAATTAAGGACAAGAAGCTCATTTCATTAAAAAACTGCTGTTTGAATCCCTCACGCGCGTCTTGAGCCAGGTCAAAAGGGCTTGAGAAATCACCCTCAGTCGCTTGAGAATATGACTGACAAGACATCGACACGTAAAGGAAAAACAGGGGCATCACCATGCAGTACTCGTCTGAACTTTTGCTCAACGAATTGCTGAACGATCTCGAAAGGCAACCGCCTTGCGAATCACGTGACCAGGCCTATGCGGCGCTGCAGCAATGCTGGCTGCAGATCAACGAACGCGCAGGCATGCCTGCCACGCAGATTGCCCATATCCGCAGGCGCGCCATGTGCAGCGAGCATGGCTGGGAAAATCTGCAGGCAGACCCCTGCTATATCGACTCTTTTCTGGCCCCTGCTACGCGGGTGAACCTGCATGCCAATGGAGCCATCGTCATCCAGCGCATGGATAGCAGCCGCCACGAGGTGCTGTTTGCCCAGCCCGGTAAAACCCATGGCTTCATGGCTGCCATGCGCACCAGTGCTACAGCGGCGCTTCAGGCCTGAAGCCGCTTCATCGGCCTGGCTACCACCCCATGAAAAACGCCCCGCAGGCCTAGGCTTGCGGGGCGTTGGCCTATCGGCGCCGGTTTACTTGGTGTAGTCAGACACCACCTTCCAGCGGCCATCCACCAGCTGCGACATGCGAGAGTGCTCGTTGCCCAGGCGCTTGGTGGCCGTGAACGTCATCTCGGGGCTGCCAAACATATCACGGGGGAAGGTCATGCTGTCCATGGTCTTGATGAAGCTGTCCGTGCTCAGATTGGCACCCGTCTTCTGCATGGCCTGTGCCAGCGCATCGACCAGCATATAGCCGTAGGCCGAGAACACCGTGCCGTCCTCGCCAAACTGCGCCTTGTACTGCGCCGCCCATTCGCGCACCTTGGGGTCGGCCTCATCAGCGTACGGGAACTGCACGGTCATAGCCGCATAGAGACCGTCCATAGGCTTGCCGCCCAGTTTGTGGATCAGATCAGTGTATGCAGCGCTTGAGCCAAAGAACGTGGGGCTGAAACCTGTCTTGCGCGCTTCGGCAATCGTACCGATGGTTTCACGGATCACTGTGCCCAGCACCACAAAGTCGCAGTTGGCCGCCTTCATCTTGGCGACCTGAGAGCTGAAGTCCGTCGCACCGCGCTTGAATGAGGTCTTTTCCACCAGTTCCTGCTTGCGGGCCTTGAGCGCAGCTTCGGCGCCGCGCAGCACTTCCAGTCCGAACTCGTCATCCTGGTAGATGGCGCAGATCTTCTTGGCGCTGGTCTTGTCGATCAGCACGGGCAGACCCAGGCGAATCTGGTCATAGTAGGTCGCGGCAAACGAGTACTTCAGGCGGTGAAACGGGTCATACATTTCACGCGCCGCAGTGATGGGGAACCAGTTGATGACGTTCTTGGAGAACTGAATCGGCATGGACGCCATATTCGTGGCCGTACCGATCTGGCCGGCGACCGTGAATACCTTGTCCTGATTCACCAGTTTCTGGGCTGCCAGCACCGCCTTCTTGGGGTCATAGCCCGAGTCCTCGATAAACAGCTTGAACTTGCGACCATGGATGCCGCCTTGCTTGTTGATCTCGTCCACGCGCATCTGCATGCCGTTGCGCGACTGCTTGCCAAAGGCGGCCAGCGGCCCGGACAGATCCTGAATCGTGCCAATGCGCACCTCATCCTGGCTCACGCCCTGCTGCGCCGCTGCAAGGCCTGCGCAGGCCAGCGCACCCGCCGCAACACTCAAACGAATCCATGGTTTCATAACTGTCTCCATTCAAGCTAAACGAGAAGCCAGAACCCTGCCCGCGCCCTGCTTCGCAGTTCACAGGCAGCCGCCGCGCATGGCCTCTTTGTCTGCACGGCGTGGTCTGTCAGATGCAGACCTCTGTTTTCCATCGCCCTTCAAGCGCCCGCGTACATGGCCTCGATCTGCGCCGCGTACTTGCTCTGCACCAGCTTGCGCTTGAGCTTCATGGTCGGCGTCAGCTCCTCGTCCTCGGCGCTGAGTTGGGTGTCCAGCAAAAAGAACTTCTTGATCTGCTCGACCCGCGCAAACTTGGTGTTGATGCGGTCAATCTCTTGCTGAATCAGCTCCTGCACCTCTTTCGCCCGAGTCAGGCTGGCGTAGTTGCTGAACGGCACATCGTTGTCCTGCGCAAACTTTTCCACGTTCTCCTGGTCGATCATGATGATGACCGTGAGATAGGCCCGCGCATCGCCCACCACCACCGCATCCGTCACATAGGGACTGAACTTGAGCTCGTTCTCCCACTCACTGGGCGTGATGTTCTTGCCGCCTGCCGTGATGATGATGTCCTTCATGCGGTCGACAATGCGGAAGAACCCATCCTCGCTGACCGCGCCCACGTCGCCGGAGTGCATCCAGCCATCGGGGTCTATGGTTTCCGCCGTCTTGTCGGGCAGGTTCAGATAGCCTTTGAAGACATTGGGGCCGCGCACCAGAATTTCATTGCTGCCCTCGGCCAGTTTGACCTCGTTGTACGGCACGGCCTGGCCGATGCTGCCGGGGCGGATATCGGTCAGCGGCACCGCTGTCGATGCGCCGCAGGTCTCGGTCATGCCCCAGACTTCGACCATGGGCACGCCCAGCGCCAGATACCAGCGCACCAGATCGGGCGAAATAGGTGCAGCGCCCGTCACGATCAAGCGTGCGCGGTCTATGCCGATGAGCTTGCGCACATTGTTGAGCGTCAGCAGCCGGGCGATGCGAAACTTGAGCTTGAGCGCCCCACCCACAGGCTCTTTTTTGAGCACCTTGTCGGCAATCTCCTGCCCCACCCCGATGCTCCAGGCGTAGGCGGCCTGCTGCAAACCGCTGGCCTCCTTGAGCGCAATCGTCACTGCCGAATAGAACTTCTCCCAAACGCGCGGCACAGCCGTTGCCACGGTGGGCGCAATCTCGCGCACGTTCTCGGGAACGGTTTCGGGGTTCTCAACAAAGTTCAGCCGCGTGCCCGTATAGAGCGCAAAAAACGCCCCACCCAGCCGCTCGGCCACATGGCATAGCGGCAAAAAGCACATGCGCTCGTCCTGCTCATCCTGGGGCAGCAGTTGTGCATAACCGCGCACGCTGTAAACCAGCCCAGCATGGCTATGCATAGCCCCCTTGGGCTTGCCGGTGGTGCCGGATGTATAGATCAAAATGGCCAGATCATCGGGCGCCACCGCCTGCCAGCGCTGCGTCAAGGCCTCGGGCTGCGCGCGCATATGCTCGCGCCCGAGTGCCCGCAAAGCATCAAGGCCCATGACTTGCGGGTCATCAAGGTCCTGCAGGCCCTCCATGTCAAACACCACAATCTTGCGCAGCAGAGGCAGCTCGTCACGCACCGCCAATGCCTTGTCGAGCTGCTCGTCATCCTCCACAAACAGAATCACGCTGCTGGAGTCCTGACAAAGGTACTGAACCTGCTCTGCCGCATCGGTGGGATAGATGCCACTTGATACCGCGCCGCAGCTGAGCACGGCCAGATCGCTCCACATCCATTCGGCCTTGGTATTGGCCAGAATGGATGCGCATTCTTCAGCCTGCACGCCCAGCGCCAGCAGGCCATGCCCTATCTCGCTGACCACATCGCCCACTTGCCGCCAGGTCCAGCTTTGCCAGATGCCCAGCTCTTTTTGCCGCATCCAGATGTTGTCGCTGCGTTGCTGCACCGCATTCCAGAACATGGCGGGCATGGTCTCGCCGGCCAGATCGGTCTGCGTCGGCAGATGCTCTGCAGCCCATAGTCCCGCAGGAGATCGGTTGCGCATGGCTCTTACCTCCAGTTCTTTTTCTTTTTCCAGCGGCGCTCACCGCGCACACCGTCGTCCTGCATGCCAAGGTAGAACTCCTTGATGTCATCCTTGTCACGCAGACGAGCACAGGTGTCTTCCATCACGATGCGGCCGTTTTCCAGCACATAGCCGTAGTCCGATGCATTGAGCGCCATATTGGCGTTCTGCTCCACCAGCAAGATGGTGGTGCCGCGCTCGCGGTTGATGCGCACCACAATCTCGAAAATTTCCTTGGTCAACTTGGGGCTCAGGCCCAGACTCGGTTCATCAAGCAAGATCAGCGAGGGCTTGGCCATGATGGCGCGCGAGATGGCCAGCATCTGCTGCTGCCCGCCAGACAGCAGGCCCGCATCCTGCGCAGCGCGCTCTTTCAGAATCGGGAAATAGGCATAGACGGCCTCCATATCCTTGGCGACCGCGTCCCTGTCCTTGCGGGTGTAGGCACCCATCAGCAAGTTGTCATGCACCGACAGCAGCGGAAAGACTTCGCGCCCCTCAGGCACATGGGACAGCCCTCTTTGCACAATCTTCGAGGGGTCGAGCGCGGTGATCTCTTCGCCCAGAAACATCACCTGCCCCTTGTTCGGGTCAAGGATGCCGGAGATCGTTTTCAAAATGCTGGTCTTGCCCGCGCCATTTGCGCCCAGCACGGTGCTGATTTCGCCTTGCTTGACCTGCAGGCTCACGCCGCGAATGGCCTTGATGGGGCCATAGGCGCTCTCCACATTGCGCAATTCGAGTACGGCCGTCATACATGCTCCCTGCGCAGATTGGAAACATCGTCGATGGTGCCCAGATAGGCTTCGACCACCTTGGGGTCCGACTGCACCTGCTGCGGCGAACCTGTGGAGAGTTCCTGCCCCTGATTCATGGCCAGCACACGGTCCGAGACCTTGCTGACCAGACTCATATCGTGCTCCACCATCAGCACGGAGATGCCCAGCACACGCTGAATGTCCCGAATCCAGAACACCATGTCGGCGGTCTCCTCGACATTAAGGCCCGACGAGGGTTCATCGAGCAGCAGCAACTGCGGCTCTGCGCATAGGGCGCGCGCCAGCTCCACCACCTTGCGCACACCATAGGGCAGCCCTGCGACCAAGGCGTCTCGGTAACGCTGCAGGTCCAGCAGCTCAATCACTTCTTCTGCCTTGGCTCTGGCCTGGCGCGCCGCCGCCCGCGCCTTGCCAGTGAACAGCAAGTCCTGCCAAAAGCTGGTGCTGCGATGCGTGTGATAGCCCACCAGCAGGTTGTGCAGCACGCTGGCATGCTCAAACAGCTCGATGTTCTGAAACGTGCGCGCAATGCCCAGCGCAGCCACGCTGTGGGCAGGCACCTTGGTCAGCTCCAGCGGCTGGGCGCTGCCATGCCAGAGGATCTTGCCTTGCGTGGGCTGGTAGATGCGACTGATGAGGTTGAAGACCGTGGTCTTGCCCGCACCATTGGGGCCGATCAAGGTAAAGACCTCACCCTTGCGAACATCAAACGAGATGCTGTTGACCGCCAGCACGCCGCCAAAGCGCACGCTCAGGGAGGGTGTGCAGAATTTTGTGTAAACGGACAATCCACCGCAGGCGCAAGTCTGCATGTCCGTAAGCACAATGACAACCAAGAAACACGAAGTCCCTGAAGAACTGCTGGCGAAACTGCTGGCTGATT
>NZ_KZ984472.1 GCF_003569915.1 Comamonas testosteroni
TGAAGGCTGATCAGCATGGCAACTCCTTGGCACGGGATTGCCATGTTGCCAGAACTGCTTGCAGTACCTCTCGGCCATGCAGCAACGGACGCTTGTTTTTAAGCAGCCAATCGTCCGGGACCCGACACCTAGTTTTGGGTATAGGGTGTGTCGCAAAAAAGCCCGCACAAGGCGGGCCAGGGGAGA
Organism: Comamonas testosteroni; assembly: GCF_003569915.1. GTDB lineage: Bacteria > Pseudomonadota > Gammaproteobacteria > Burkholderiales > Burkholderiaceae_C > Comamonas > Comamonas testosteroni_D. Next base: position 187 of record NZ_KZ984472.1, read on the forward strand.
CATGGGTTATGAGTCTTACTTGCGGCCCAGACCACCGGTCACGCCGCCCAGCAGACCGCCGAGCAGTCCGCCCGATGTGGTGGTGGTTGTCGTGCTGGTGGAGGCACTTGCCGATGCGCTGGTGTTCGTGGCAACACTGGTCACGCCGCCCAGAACGCCGCCCACCACACCGGTGACGGCACCCACGGTGCCCCCCACCAGGTTGGTGACGCCGCTGACGGCATTGCTGCCGGTGCCTGCGCTGGTGCCAGTACCAGTGCCTGCACTGCTGCCCACGGCACCGGTGACGCCGCCCAGCGTGCCAGTCACAGCGCCCAGGGTGCCACCGACCAGGCCGGTCACCCCGCCCAGAGGGCCAGCGGCCGCGCCACCTGTCGCTCCGCCGGCGACGCCGCCAGTCACTCCGCCGACCAAGCCAGTCACGGTGTTGACCGTGTTGCCCACCAGGCCCGTCACACCGCCCAGGGGACCTGCGGCCGCGCCGCCAGTCGCCCCACCGGTGACGCCACCGACCACGCCGGTAACGGTGTTGACCGTGTTGCCCACCAGGCCTGTCACTCCAGCCAGAGGACCGGTGGCCGTGCCACCTGTCACGCCGCCAGCGACACCGCCCAGGGCGCCGGTCACGCCGCCCAGCAGGCCGCCTGCAGCGCCGTTGGTACCGCCAGAGACGCTGCCCAGCGTACCGCCGACGCTACCCAGCACGCCGCCGAGCAGGCCTGCGCTGGCTGTGCCGCCGGCAGGGTTGTTGACCACGCCGCCCAGAGCGGAAACCGTGTTCCCCACGCCGCTGACCACGCCGCCCAGAGGAGCTACCACAGGGGTGCCAGTACCGGTCAGAGCGCCGCCCACGTTGTTGACCACACCACCCACGGTGGTTAGCAGATTGTTCACAGGCTGGCCCAGACCCAGAGTCTGAGTCGCGCCCTGTACTGTGCCCACCACGGTGGTCAGCACCGGCGCTGCCACGCGGTCCACCGTGCCAGTCAGGCCCGAGACCAGGGGACTGCCCGTCACCTGAGTCAACGTGCCTTGCAGTTGTTGCACTGTGCCGCCCACGGTTTGCACCACGCCGCCAGCCAGACCGGCAACATCACCTACCACGCCCAGCTGAGGCTTGTCCAGCGCGCTGACGGTGGAGCCCACGGCAGTCACAGTTGCACCCAGATAACCCACGGTGGGAGCCACGCTTTGTACGGTGGTGCCAACGGCATTGGGGTTGGTGCCGATCTGGCCCAGGCCCGATGCCACGCCGCCAGACAGGCTGCTGATCGCATTGTTGGCATTGCCCAGAATGCCGCTGGCCGGCTGAGCGATGCCCGACAGAGGGGTGTTGTTGGTCGCTGTGCCCAGCACGCTGGTCACCAGCGTGTTGGCGTCTCCGATGACGCCCGTGAGGCCGTTGACGGTATTGGCTGCATTGGTCACCGTATTGGCAACCGGGGTCAGCGGGCCAGTGGTGACGGTGGAGCCGCCGCCCGTGCCGGAGCCTGAACCAGAGCCATTGCCGTTGCCTGTGTTGGAGCCTGAGCCCGTACCTGTTCCGGAGCCATTGCCTGAGCCGGAGCCATTGCCTGAGCCGGAGCCATTGCCTGAGCCGGAGCCATTGCCGGAGCCGCCACCGCCAACCACTACGCCGCCTCCGTTGCCGCTGTTGTTATTGTTGCCGCCGGTGCTGCCACCGGTACCGCCGCCTGAATTGCCACCGGTATTGCCTGTGGTGCTGCCATCCGTGCCATTGCTGCCGCCGCCACCCACAACGGTGCCGCCGTCTGCACCACCCCCGGCGCCACCTCCAATGGTGCTGCCACCGCCGCTGCCGGAGCCGCCGCCCGCGACCACATCACCGCCGCCGGTGCCGGAAGGGCCGAGATCGCTGCGCAGCGAACCGCTGGAGCCGCAGGCTGCCAGACTGGCCACCAGGGCCACGGCGCACAGGCTGCGCAGACCGACTGTGGTGGTGCTCATCATCGCTGCAGGCAGTGCCTTGCTGGTGAAAGTTGTAGTGCGCATAAATCCTCCGCCCCTCAAAAAATGTGAATGAAAAAAATCGAACGACACAGCAGTGCATGCATCGATGGACGTATGTTCTTTTTGAAGGCGAGGGACTGTCCAATTCATAGTTATAGACACTAAGTAACACGCAATTAACATTTACTATCAACTTTGCAATGTTGGTAGGATATTGATTACTTTACTAACGGCTCATGTCCTACAAAAACACCCATGCTTCCCTCTGAGGCCTCAGCGGGTTCACAATAGGTGGTCGCCGCGCAAGCGGCTTTGTGTTTTTTTGTCGCGCATTAACCCCAAAACGTATGCAATTTGCCAAACGACTCAACAACGTAGAGACCTCTGCGATCCGTGAACTGTTCAAACTGCTGGGCAAGCCCGGCATCATCAGCTTCGCGGGTGGTTTTCCGGACAGCGCCATGTTCGACGTGGCTGGCATCAGCGCTGCATCCGCAGCCGCTTTGCAGCAAGAGGCTGGCGCAGCATTGCAATACGGCGCAACCGAGGGCTACCAGCCGCTGCGCGAGCAGCTCTCGGCCTTCATGGCCAGCAAGGGTGTGCCAGATGTCGCCCCTGAGCAGCTCATCGTCACCACGGGCAGCCAGCAGGCGCTGGACCTGCTGGGCAAGACCATGGTGGGCGAGGGCGACAAGGTCATCGTCGAAGGCCCGACCTTCCTGGCCACGATCCAGTGTTTCCGCCTTTATGGCGCCGAAGTGATTTCGGCCCCCGTGGACGAGCATGGCGTCAAGACCGATGAGCTGGAAAAGCTGATTGCCGAACACAAGCCCAAGCTGGTCTATCTGATCCCCACCTTTGGCAACCCCAGTGGCGCCATGCTGAGCCTGGAGCGCCGCAAGAAGGTGCTGGAGCTGGCCGTCAAATACCAGACGCTGGTGGTGGAAGACGACCCCTATGGCGATCTGTACTTCAACGAAGCGCCTCCCGCCAGCCTGATATCGCTGAGCCGCGAAGTGCCCGGCAGCCGCGAATGGCTGGCGCACTGCGGCTCGCTGTCCAAGGTGCTCAGTCCCGGCCTGCGCATTGGCTGGCTGATTGCCCAGCCCGAGCTGCTGGCACGCGCCGTGATGTGCAAGCAGTTCAGCGACGCGCACACCAGCACCTTCGCGCAGGCCACGGCAGCCCAGTACCTGAAGTCTGGCGTCATGCCCAAGACTCTGGCCCATGTGCGCGAGGTCTATGCCAAGCGCGCCAAGGCCATGGGCGATGCGCTGCGCGAGCAGCTGGGCGACGCCATCGAGTTTGTCCAGCCTAAGGGTGGTCTGTTCATGTGGGTGCGCCTGACCGGTGCGCGCGGTCAGCTGGCCGATGCGGGCGTGCTGGCCAAGAAGGCGATTGAAGAGGGCGTGGCCTTTGTGCCCGGTGCGCCGTTCTTTGCGGCCAACCCCGACAACGCCACCTTCCGCCTCTCGTTTGCCACGGCCGACGAGGACAAGATCCGCGAAGGCATTGCCCGCCTTGGCAAGGCTCTGAAGTCATGAGCGATACGCAGCAAGCGTTGCAGGAGCGAATCATGGAGCTGGAGATCAAGGCCAGCTACATGGAAGACCTGCTTGAGCAGCTCAATATGACGATCTATCGTCAGCAGGAGCAGATCACAGCGCTGATCAACGAGGTGCGTGAACTCAAGCGCCAGACGCCCGATAGCGGCTCGGGCGCGCCGCGCAGCTTGCGCGATGAGCTGCCGCCGCACTACTGAGATTGAGCGCGCAAGGCATCAACCTAGGCCCTGACGCCGAAAAGGCCGGAACATGGAAACATGTCCCGGCCTTTTTAGTTGCCGCAATGCGATTTTTAACCAAATAAGCTTGTTGTCTATATGGAATATAGACTTGATGCTATCAATTCAGGATTATTTCAAAGTCTCGCTCGCCACATTCTTCATCTTGCCCAGGAACAGGCGTGTGAAGAAGGCGGCCATCACCAGAATCAGTACGATCACGGCCAGGCTCATCAGCCCGTAGTCGGTAGAGAAAAGGTCGATCCATAGCTTCATGCGGCCCTCCTTGATGGGTGATTGAGTTATGGGTCCGACTATGGCGGCAGTGGCGGCTGGCGCCTTTGTGCTGCATCAAGCCCAGCGGGTGCTGCAGGCTGTGCCAGATCAAGCTCGGGTGCTTTGCGCCAGCGGCTCCCCGCGCGATTTATTGCTTCCGATGTCAAAACAACCATGACATTTAGCGATGAAAATAGGGCCAGCAAGCATTCACTGATAAGAGACACCATGAGCATCTGGTCCATAGACGCACAGACCGTGACCCATAGCATCCAACTGGCCGTGGCCCCGGTTTTCTTTCTGACGGCGGTGGCCGGCATGATCGGCTCGGTCGCTGGGCGGCTGGCGCGCATCATCGACCGTGCGCGCAAGCTGGAAGAGAGCCTGCGCACCATGACCGACCATGAGCTGACGGCCCGCTATCTGACGGAGCTGCATTTCCTGCGCGAGCGCGGGCGGCTGGCCAATGTGGCGATTGGGTTGCTCACGCTATGCGGCGTGTGCATCGGCTTGACCATCGTGCTGCTGTTTGTAGGGCAGGCCTATGGCGTCAGCGGCCATCGCTATGCGGTGATCAGCTTTTTGATGGGCGTGCTGACCTTTGTCTCGGCGCTGTGCTGCTTTCTGTGGGAAACCATCATGGCGACCCGCATTCTGGACTTTCACATGCTGAGCCAGGCCAAGGCAGCTGCACGCCATGTGGAGTCCGAGCATCGGCCCTGAGAGCGCGAATTCCGATGTTTTTCCTGCCGCTGATATTGGTGCCCATCGTGCTGCTGATGGCGCTCAATCGCCTCTGGCAGACGCCGGTGCGTCTGCGCTCCGGGGCGCTGCGCTTGAGCGAGGGCGGTGGTCTGCGGCTGGCTACGGTGCTGGCCTATGTAGCGCTACTCGCAGGTACGGTTGCCGTTCTGGCCGCGCTGGTGCATGCCAGTTTTTTCACCGCTGATCGGCTGGCTGCCTTCTTGCATCTGGCACCTTATCTGATGCTCTACCCGCTGCTGTATCTGGTCGTGGCCTGGGTGTTCTATTACGGGCTGAAAAAGATCGAGACAGACTGATCCGATCAGAAGGGTCTTATTCCGGCATGGGTTCCAGGCAGGCCGCGGCGGCCTGAATCACGCAGTCGGTCAGCCGCTGCAAGCTGGCCTGGGCGCTGCGCGTATGGCACCAGTACATGGGCACATACAGGCTGCGCCCGGGAAACAGCTCCACCATGCTGCCGCGCTCCAGGTCAGGGCCAATCAGCTGAATCGGGTGCATGCCCCAGCCCATGCCCAGCTCCAGCGCGCGGGTGTAGCCCTGGTTGGAGGGCAGAAAGTGGCGCGCCGCATTGCGTCTGCCGTCTACGCCCATGCTTTGCAGCCACTGGTCCTGCAGGCTGTCCTTGCGGCCATAGCACATCATGGGTGCACGGGCCAGCGCCTGCGGCGTGGGGCCTGCGGGCAGATGGCGGGCCATAAATTCACGGCTGGCCACGGCCACATAGCGCATGCGGCCCAGCGGCCAAGTGTTGCAGCCGGTAATGGCCGTGCCAGTTGCGGTGACGGCCGCCATCACCTCGCCTTCCTTGAGGCGCTTGGCCGTGTGGTCCTGGTCATCGATGCTGATGTCCAGCAGCTCGTTGCCGTCCTGTGTGAAAGCGGCCATGGCATCCATGAACCAGGTCGAGAGCGAATCGGCATTGACCGCCAGCTTGAGCGTGGGCAGGGCGGTCTGGCCTTCGGGCACCAGCTCGGGGTTCTTGCGTCGTAAGTCATTTTCCAGCAGCGAGACCTGCTCCACATGCAGACACAGCCGCCTGCCAGCTTCCGTGCCCGTGCAGGGCTGGCCGCGCAGCACCAGCACCTGGCCCACGCGCTCTTCCAGCAGCTTGATGCGCTGGGACACGGCCGACGGCGTGACGTGCAGCCGGTGCGCGGCGCGCTCAAAGCTGCCTTCGCGCACCACGGCTGCCAGAGCTTCGAGTCCTGCGTAGTCAAGCATTAGCTTTTCTTAATTTGATTGAGTAAATGTAATTTTACTTAACTAGTGCTGCGTCGCACAATCGCGGCCATGTTCTCCACCGACTTTTCTTCCGCCTGGCTCGCCGGTTTCACGGTCTGCATCTCCCTCATTGTCTCCATTGGCGCGCAAAACCTCTATGTGCTGCGCCAGGCCGTGCAGGGCGAGCATGTGCGCGCCTGTGTCACCTGGTGCGTGATCAGCGACGCCACGCTAGTGGCCATTGGCGTGGCGGGCATGTCGCAGATGATGGCGCGCCACCCTGGGCTGGCTTATTACCTCACGCTGGGTGGAGCGGTGTTTTTGCTGGCCTATGGTTTGTTTGCGCTGCGCCGCATGTGGTTGGCGCCGGACGCCGCCATGCACGCGGAAAAGCGGGCCATGGCACCGCGCAGCATGATGAACGTGCTGGCTGCTTTGGCTGCCATCACCTTGCTCAACCCCCACGTCTATCTGGACACGGTGCTGCTCATGGGCTCCATCGGCGCGCAGCAGGAAGGCGCAAGCCGTTGGACCTATGTGATGGGCGCAGCCAGCGCCAGCCTGAGCTGGTTTGTGCTGCTGGCCTTTGCGGGGCAGCGCATGAAGGGTATCTTTGCCAACCCCAGAGCCTGGCGCGTGATGGACGGCATTACGGGAGTGATGATGCTGGCGCTGGCTTGGTGGGTGGCGCGCGGAGTGACGCAGCTGGGCTGAGCGTGTGCAGCGTTCAGCCCATGCGTGGCGGGCTGAGTTCCTCCAGCACTTCCAGGGCTTCGATCAGGTTCCAGCTATTGCACTCGATACGGTAGAGATTGGTCGCGCCGGTCTTGTGGCTCATGCCTTCCACGGCCACCACGTTGTTGCCGAGATTGCGGGCCTCGCCCAGCGGGCGAATCTTGTCGTAGCCATACTTCTCCGCACGGTCTCCGCGAAACGAGAGACTGACCTGATTGAGGCGGGGAAAATAGGCTTGGGCGTATTTTTCCATGGTGCGCTCTGCAAGCAGAGTCGCCATATCAGGGGAGGTAGCAGTGCTCGACATAGGCATTTCCTGACCTGGTTTCACCAGCACGGAAGGCGTGCAAACCAATTGAAACCATCTGTTAGATTCTGTATTAAATGCCCGCTTTATGTCCATTTATGTAGGTCAATATCGCATCAAACAGGTAGCTGCAATCCTGCTTTGACGCGCTCCAGCGCAATCGATGTGCTGAAGCGGCGAATGTTGTCGTCGCCTTCAAACAGTCGCTTGCACAGCGCCTGGTAGTCATCCATATCGGTGGCGGTCACGACCAGGATGTAATCCGTCTCGCCCGTGACATAAAAGCATTGCTGCACGGCAGCCTCCTGGGCGATGCGCGAGCGAAATCCACGCGAGAGATCAGGCCGGTCATTGACCAACTGCACGGTAATCACCGCTGTCAGCGTGCGGCCCACTTTCACGGGCTCCAGCATGGCGACGTTGGCGGCGATCACACCTGTTTCCTGCAGGCGCTTGATGCGCCGCTGCACGGCCGGTGCAGAAAGATTGATCTGCTCGGCAATCAGGCGCTGGGGCATCAGATTGTCCTGCTGCAGCAGCGCAAGAATGGCGCGGTCAAAGGAGTCGAGATCAGCGTTGGGCATGGACTGAAATATGAAGAGAGCGAAACTTGCAGATTCCATACTAAAAACGAGCAAATTTCACGGGTGACCTGCAATATCGTACAGGTCTATGTCGAAGAATAGTTGGAATCATTGGTGGCCGGTATTGGCCGTTCTGGGCTCGGTCACGGCGCTGGGGGTAGGTACCTCACTGGCCAAACAGCTGTTCCCAGTGGTTGGTGCACAAGGCACATCAGCGCTGCGCGTGGGTTTTGCGGCCCTGATTCTGGTGTGCATCTGGCGGCCCTGGCGCTGGTCGCTCAACCGTCAGCAAGCGCTGGCATTGCTGACGTTTGGTGCGGCGCTGGGCGGCATGAATCTGATGTTCTACATGGCGCTGCGCGACATCCCGTTCGGACTGGCCGTGGCCATCGAGTTTTCCGGTCCGCTGGCCGTGGCCATCTACTACTCGCGTCGCGCAGTGGACTTTGTCTGGCTGGCACTGGCTGTGGTGGGGCTGGCCATGATCTTGCCCATAGGTCACACCAGCGGGCTGCATCTCTCGCCCGTGGGCATTGCCTGCGCCATTGGCGCGGCGGTTTGCTGGGCTGCCTATATCGTGCTGGGCCGCAGGCTGGGCAATATTCCCAGCGGGCAAGCGGTATCGCTGGGCCTGCTGTGCGCTGCCCTCGTGGTTGTGCCTTTCGGTGTGGCACAAGCCGGGGCCAAGTTGCTGACGCCGTCCATTTTGCTGTTTGGCCTGATGGTGGCCGCGATTTCCAGCGCTTTGCCGTATTCGCTGGAAATGATGGCGCTGCGCCGCCTGCCACCCGCCACTTTTGGCATTGCGCTGGCGACCGAGCCCGCCATTGCCGCCTTTATGGGCATGCTGCTGCTCGGCGAGAACCTCACGGCCATGCAATGGGCGGCTATCGGCTGCATCATGGCTGCGGCCATGGGCAGTGCCATGAGCCGTGAACAAAGCAAACCTGCGCCAGCGGGTGCATCGGCTGCCGCATCGAATTGATGCAAAGTGGAAGGCAGGTGCTGCTGTTTTTGCAGCATTTAGACACCCACCATGGCAGCGATGTTTAGCCAGATGTGCTGCGTCTCGTCTTCGCCACAAAACCTGTGGGACGCGACGCTGTGCAAAGTCCTCATAAAGAACATGGCAAACGCATGTCGAATTGCACTTTGTTTGCAATGTTATTTCTAGTGAAAAACCCTTGAAATAAGCGTTTCAAGCTCTTTTTTCAATAGCTGAAGACGTGATTTTGGAAGTGTATTTCTGCGCCTGGGAATGTGGCTTGAAAAGCGCAAAACGGGGCTTGCAGTTCGCCGCGAAAAACTGAAATTTGATAGAGAGATAAGCTGCCACCGGTCTGCGTTTTGGGCTGCCGGTTTGCATGCTCTGCAAGCTGCCTCTACCACCAAATCCGATGCTGCTGATATGCGAATTTTGTGGGAGCTACAACATCACATAAGTAGAACTCTTGAGCTATCCAAAATAGGAGCAAGCTGCTACAACGACCACACACGGTAACGAATGCCTTGCAACTTTTGCGGCACTTGTTGCATCTGATCTTCAGGTGCCGCCATGGGAGGTCGTATGGATGTCATCAGCAACTCTGCAGCCCGTTATGCACGTCTGCGTGAAGAGGAAATGTCGCTGGACGAGTATCTGACTCTTTGCCAGCGTGACCCCATGGTTTATGCAAGCGCGGCGCAGCGCATGCTGTCCATCATTGGTGAGCCCGAAATGGTCGATACGCGCAACGACCCCGTGCTGTCCCGGCTGTTTGCCAACAAGGTCATCCGCCGCTACCCCGCTTTTTCCGAGTTCTACGGCATGGAAGACGCCATCGAGCAGGTGGTGAGCTTTTTCCGCCATGCCGCGCAAGGGCTGGAAGAGCGCAAGCAGATTCTTTATCTGCTGGGTCCCGTCGGCGGGGGCAAGTCCTCGATTGCCGAGCGCCTCAAATACCTGATGCAGCAGGCCCCGTTCTATGCGCTCAAAGGCTCGCCTGTGAACGAGTCGCCGCTGGGCCTGTTTGACGCGGTGGAGGACGGCCCGGTGCTGCAAGAGAAATACGGCATTCCGCGCCACAGCCTGCGCCATATTCTTTCGCCCTGGGCCGTCAAGCGGCTTGAGGAGTTCGGCGGAGATATTCGCCAGTTCCGCGTGGTCAAGCGCTATCCCAGCATCCTCAAGCAGATTGCAATTGCCAAGACCGAGCCGGGCGACGAAAACAACCAGGACATCTCCAGCCTGGTTGGCAAGGTCGATATTCGCAAGCTGGAAAACTTTGCCCAGGACGATACCGACGCCTACAGCTACTCGGGCGGCCTGTGCCTGGCCAACCAGGGTTTACTGGAATTCGTGGAAATGTTCAAGGCACCCATCAAGGTGCTGCACCCCTTGCTGACGGCTACGCAGGAAGGCAACTACAAAGGCACGGAAGGCTTTGGCGCGATTCCGTTTGAAGGCGTGGTGCTGGCCCACAGCAATGAAAGCGAATGGAAGGCGTTTCGCAACAACAAGAACAACGAAGCTTTTCTGGACCGCATCTACATCGTCAAGGTGCCTTACTGCCTGCGTGTGAGCGAGGAAATCAAGATCTACGAAAAGCTGATCCGTGAGTCCTCGCTGGCCAATGCGGTCTGCGCGCCCGGCACGCTCAAGATGATGGCGCAGTTCTCGGTGCTCACACGCCTGAAGGAACCTGAGAATTCGAGCATCTTCAGCAAGATGCAGGTCTATGACGGCGAAAGCCTGAAAGACACCGACCCGCGCGCCAAGAGCTATCAGGAGTACCGCGACTATGCGGGTGTGGACGAGGGCATGGAAGGCATCTCCACCCGCTTTGCCTTCAAGATTCTGGCCAAGGTCTTCAACTATGACGGCACCGAAGTGGCGGCCAACCCCGTACACCTGATGTATGTGCTGGAGCGCCAGATCGAACGCGAGCAGTTCCCGGCGGAACTGGAAAGCAAGTACATAGGCTATATCAAGGAAAACCTTTCGCAGCGCTATGCCGAGTTCATCGGCAAGGAGATCCAGACCGCCTATCTGGAAAGTTATAGCGAGTACGGCCAGAACATCTTTGACCGCTACGTCACCTACGCGGACTACTGGATTCAGGACAGCGAGTACCGAGACACGGACACCGGCGAGGTCTTTGACCGCAGCGCGCTGAACGCTGAGCTGGAGAAGATCGAAAAGCCCGCCGGCATTGCCAATCCCAAGGACTTCCGCAACGAGATCGTCAACTTTGTGCTGCGGGCGCGGGCCAACAACCAGGGCAAGAACCCGAGCTGGACCAGCTATGAAAAGCTGCGCGTGGTGATCGAGAAGAAGATGTTCTCCAACACCGAGGAGCTGCTGCCCGTCATCAGCTTCAACGCCAAGGCCAGCGCCGAGGATGCGCGCAAGCATGAGGACTTTGTCACCCGTATGGAGGCCAAAGGCTATACCTCCAAGCAGGTGCGGCTGCTGTGCGAATGGTACTTGCGCGTGCGCAAGAGCAGCTGACGGTGGGTGGGTCGCCAGTGATTGCGGTAGCGCAGTCACTGGCAGGTGGCTTGGCAACAGCCCCTGGAGATGGGAGCACAGATGGCACTGCATATCATCGACCGCAGGCTCGCAGGCAAGAACAAATCGGTCGGCAACCGCGAGCGATTCGTGCGGCGTTACAAGGACCAGATCGCCGAGGCAGCAAGGCGTGCTGTCTCTTCACGTGATATTCGCAATATCGATCAGGCCGAAAGCATCACCATCCCGCGAAAAGACATCCGGGAGCCGGTGTTTCACCATGGACAGGGCGGCATACGCGATATGGTGCTGCCCGGCAATCAGGAGCATGTGCGCGGCGACCGCATTGCGCGCCCGCGTGGGGGCGGCGGCGGTGGTGGCTCACAGGCCAGCGATGGCGGGGAAGGGCAGGACGATTTCAGCTTCACGCTGACCAAGGAAGAGTTCATGGATCTCTTCTTTGAAGACCTGGCCCTGCCGCGCCTGCTGCGCAACCATATTGCCAACACCTTGCAGTACAAGACGCGCCGGGCGGGCTACAGCCAGGACGGCACGCCCAACAATCTGGCCGTGGTGCGCACCATGCGCGGTGCTTTGGGGCGACGCATCGCGCTGACCAAGGCACCGAACCGTGAAATCCACGCCCTTGAAGAAGAGCTGAGGGCCTTGCATGCCCAGGGCGATGACGGCAGCGATGCCGTGATCGAGCTGCGCCGCCGCATCGCGGCGCTCAAGGACCGTGTGGGCCGGGTGCCGTTTCTGGAACCGCTGGATCTGCGCTTTCGCAACCGCACCAAAGTGCCCGTGCCCAGCAGTCAGGCCGTGATGTTCTGCGTGATGGATGTGTCCGGCTCCATGGATCAGGAACGAAAGGAACTGGCCAAGCGCTTTTTCATCCTGCTGTACCTGTTTCTCACGCGGCATTACGACAAGATCGAGATCGTCTTTATCCGCCATCACACGCAGGCCGCCGAGGTCAGCGAGGACGAATTCTTTCACTCCACCGAAAGCGGCGGAACCGTGGTCAGCAGCGCGCTGGTGCTGCTGGAGCAGACCATCCGCGCACGCTACCCGGTCAATGACTGGAATATCTATGTGGCCCAGGCCAGCGATGGCGACAACTTCAGCGACGACGGCGGTAAATGCCATGACCTGCTGGCCGAGAAAATACTGCCGCTGGTGCGCTACTACGCCTATCTGCAGGTGGTGCTGGAAGAGCAAAGCCTGTGGGAGGAATACACGCGGCTGATGGGCGAGTTCCCGCACTTTGCGATGCGCAAGGTCTCGCAGGCCAGTGAAATCTATCCAGTCTTTCGTGATCTCTTCAAGAAGGATGGGGTGGCTATATGAACCTCAATCTCTACCCCGTGCTGGACAGCAGCGAAAGCCGCAGGCCCAAGCATCACAGCGCTCAGGCTGCGCAACCGCGCGACGTGCCGCAAGTGCCTCTGAAGGCCGGAGAGCGCCCCGCACACCCGCTGCCAGACCCCAGTGACTGGACCTTTGAGCTGATCGAGCAATACCACGCCGCCATTGCCGCCACGGCGGCGCGCTATGGGCTCGATACCTATCCCAACCAGCTTGAAATCATCACCGCCGAGCAGATGATGGACGCCTATTCCAGCGTGGGCATGCCCGTCAACTACCGGCATTGGAGCTATGGCAAGGAATTCTTGGCCACAGAACGACGCTACCGCCGCGGCCATATGGGGCTGGCCTATGAGATCGTCATCAACTCCAACCCCTGCATCAGCTATCTGATGGAGGAAAACAGTACCGCCATGCAGGCGCTGGTGATTGCGCACGCGGCCTACGGGCACAACAGCTTCTTCAAGAACAATTATCTGTTTCGCATGTGGTCCGATGCGGGCAGCATCATCGACTACCTCGTCTATGCCCGCGACTATGTGGCCCAGTGCGAGGAACGCTACGGGCTGGATGTCGTGGAGCAGTTGCTGGACTCCTGCCATGCGCTGGCCAACTTTGGCGTGGACCGCTACTGCCGTCCCTCGCACAAGACCTTGGCCCGCGAACGTGCCGAACGTGCCGAACGCGAAGCCTATGTGCAGCAGCAGGTCAATGTGCTGTGGCGCACCCTGCCGGTGCGCAAGGACAAGGACAGCACCGCGCAGGAGCATGAGCGCTTTCCCAAGGAGCCCGAAGAAAACCTGCTCTACTTCATCGAAAAGAACGCCCCTCTGCTGGAGCCTTGGCAGCGCGAGATTGTGCGCATCGTGCGCAAGGTTGCGCAGTACTTCTACCCGCAGCGCCAGACCCAGGTCATGAACGAAGGCTGGGCCACCTTCTGGCATTACACGCTGCTCAACACTCTGTATGACGAAGGCTGGCTGACCGATGGCGTGATGCTGGAATGGCTGTCCTCCCACACCAATGTGATCTACCAGCCGCCCGCCGGGCATATGGCTTTCAGCGGCATCAACCCCTATGCGCTGGGCTTTGCCATGTACCGCGACATACGCCGCATCTGCGAAGAGCCCACCGAGGAAGACCGCCGCTGGTTCCCGGACCTGGCCGGAACGCCCTGGCTGCCTGCGCTGCACCACGCCATGCGCAACTACAAGGACGAAAGCTTTATAGGCCAGTACCTGAGCCCGCACCTGATGCGCGAAATGCGCTTGTTTGCCCTGCACGACAATCCCGCCGAGCGCGAAATACTGGTCAGCGCCATTCACGACGAAGACGGCTACCGGCAACTGCGCCAGCTGCTGTCACAGCAGTACGACCTGGGCACGCGCGAGCCCAATATCCAGGTCTGGAACGTCAATCTGCGCGGCGACCGCTGCCTGACTCTGCGTCACACCCAGTACCAGCAAAAGCCGCTGGCCGACGACACCAAGGAGGTCCTCAAACATGTGGCCCGGCTATGGGGCTTTGGCGTGCAGCTGGAAACAGTGGGCAGCGATGGGGAAGCGGCTGTGCTGCTGCACTCTGTGCCTGCGCCAGGGGCGTAATGATTGAAATTGGCACAAAATAGCCTCTTGTCTATATTCTGTATAGGCTTATAGCTATTAAATAATGAGCAGAAGCGCTGTGTATGCAGCGCTTTTGTTTTGGCGAGTGATTGGGTGAGCCGAGGTTGTCGGCCATGAAGCAGTCGCCCAGATTTCATGCCGGGCCAAAGCACGACCCGAAATTCAGTCAGGTCGTCAGGTCTGTAACTACGTAGGCACAGCCCGACCCAGATGTTTACGGATGCCTGACGTCCGGCGCTCATTCAGGTGCTTAGAGTGAAGGCTCGCCCACCGCCACGGGGTGCCAAGTGCATGTTGTGGCGCTGGTTAACGATCTATTGCGCATGCCCACCCGCATCGCAGTGCCAAACCTGAAAAGGAGACGGTCATGAAGCTCAATATCCAACTGGCCATTGCCTGCGCCACTATGGCCTTTGCTGCGTCGTCCTTCGCTTTGACTGCGGCCGAGCGCTCGGCCGAGAAGGATCGCATCAGCGCTGAATACAAGGCTGCCAAAGCGCAGTGCAAAGCCTTGAAAAGCAATGCCAAGGACGTCTGCGAAGAGCAGGCCAAAGGCGCTGAAAAAGTGGCTTCTGCGCAGCTGAAATACAACGCTGACCCCAACGAGAAAAATCGCTATGCCGTTGCCAAGAGCAAGGCCGATGCAGATTACAACGTGGCCAAAGAGAAATGCGACGACTTGTCTGGCAACGATAAAGATGTCTGTAAAAAAGATGCCAAAGCTGCCCACGTGAGGGCTTTGGAGAGTGCCAAGGTTGCTGAAGTGCGACAGGACCCAACGGCAAAATCCAGCGATGTTGCGGAAGCGCGAAAAGATGCCAGCGACAAGACCCGTGAAGCGGATTACAAAGCGGCAAAAGAGCGTTGTGATGCGTTGTCTGGCAATGCCAAGGACACCTGTGTCACAGATGCAAAACGCAAATATGGCCAGTGACTTTCGCTGGCGGTCAATGCACCCCAAGGGCCTGATGGCCCTTTTTCTTTGTCCGGGGAAAGATGCAACCAAACACCATTGCTCCGCTCTGAATGTGTGCCCAGTTACACCCGGGTCCGCCTCGGCGCTGGGTGTGCCGTTGGCTCAGGTGGTAGCTTGTCGGCAGTCAGCTACTGCTGGAAGGCGAGCCTTCCCTGGCGTTGATGGGAAAGGCGCGCCGCCCGACGCTGTTTCAGACTGCTTTCCAGAAAATATAGTCGGCCTGGTATTGCACGATTTGCTTGCTGCCCAGGTTTGAGGCTCCACAGGCCATGCTGGGTGCAACGCCGCCCTTGGTGGCTACGCGCTGGATATAGGTCACGCCCTGCATGGCACCCATGCCGCTGGCCGGGTTGGCCTTGACCAGTTGCAGCGGGATATTGCCCATTCCGGCCGGGGCCACGGCCACCTGGGTCGCCGTAACCTTGGATCCATCGTTATTTTCCCAAGTGGCGGGTGGTCCCCAGTATTTGCCGATGACGGTGCCGCCGCGCGTTTGCAGTCGGGCGTCCGGGCCGACAAATACCCATTCATGTTCGGCGGCCATGTCCTTCTTGGCGCGACATTCATAGGTGATCTGGCCAATGCCGACGGTCTCCATGGCGACCTTGTGTCCTGCCGGCACTTGCACCGAAGCCGGAAGCTGGGCCTGTGAATACATGGAGGCCGAGCCCATGGAAGAGCAGGCGCCGAGGCCAAGCGTGGATAGGCACAGTGCAGCCAGCGAAAGCGTGTGTCGTTGTGTCATGACAATTCCTTCAACAAACCAGGGACAGAACAAACCGGGCGGGCTTGCCCGGCGCATCAGGCTTGGGCGGCTCAGCCGCCAAAAGACAGGGCATTGGCAGGCAGGGGGCGACCCAGAGCCGAGACCAAAGCGGTGTAGTGCATGGTCTCGTCGGCGGCCAGACGACCCGCCACTTTGGCCAGATCACGGTTTTCGAAGGCGGGTATGACGCCCAGGTAGGCATTGGTTGCGCCCAGCTCCAGTCTTGCGGCCAGAGCCAGTACATCGGCCTGGCTTTTCAGGGTGGCGGCCTTGAGGGACTCGGCATAGGTCTGCATCGAAGCCTCTGCCGCCGGCTTGCCGCCCATTTTCTGGATGGTGGCAATCAGGGCATCGCGGTGGGCCTTGTGATGGCTTTGGAACAGCAGGGCCACGTCCAGCACCGGTTTTTGCAGCAGGCCACTGCCGGCGCCAAGCTGATAGGCGTTGATGGCTTCATGCTCCAGTCCCAGGGCGACGTTGAGGATGGATACATCCTTGGCCGGGTCGTTCGCCATGCCCTGGGCCAATGCCTCTTTGCCTGCCAGCATGGCGACCGCCACGGCTGACAGAGTGCCGGTAGTGCCCAGAAACCCGCGACGCGAGGCCAAATTCGACGCTATAGGCGAGGCCAAGAGGGTGGAACGGTCTTCAGACAGATTGATACTCATGATGGCTCCTAATTGACGGTGGGGCTGTGTCGATCCATTGCAATGTCCGACTCTTGGAATACGCAGGCTTTGGCGCAGTGGATTCAAGTTTTTGAAAATTTTTTTGAGCCCGCGTGCGCCGTACCCACATCCAGTAGCCCAAATGCTGCGTACAGGTAAACAGTCAAGGCTTGCAATACGCCTTGGCAGTTATCCAACAGCACCGCATGAATGAGGTGCTTCTGATCACAATGGCTGCATGAGAGCCAATACACCGGACGACGAGCTGATGGACTTACTTGACCGCGTAGCAACTCGGGACGAGCTTGCTCTGAAGCTGCTGTACGAGCAGACCGCCTCGCGCCTGTATGGGCTGGCTTTGCGCATCGTGGGTAATAAAGAATGGGCCGAAGATGTGCTGCAGGAAAGTTTTTTGGGTGTTTGGCGCAATGCAGCAAGCTATCGAGCTTCGCTCAGCCCGCCACTGGCCTGGATGGGTATGCAGGTGCGCAGTCGTGCCCTGGACTTTCTGCGGAGGCGCAGGGCCGAACGCTTGCATCTGAATGCTCCGATCGAAGACGCCGAAGAGCTGCCGCAGGACGAGGATGCCCAAGGCCCCATGCAACTGGTCGAGGCCAGCGAGCAGGCCGCAGCACTGCACCAGTGCCTGCAACGGCTGGAGCAGCCTCAGCGTCAGGTGGTGAGCTTGGCCTATCTGCGCGATCTAAGCCATGGCGAGCTGGCCAGCAGCCTGATGCTGCCCCTGGGTACCGTCAAGACATGGATGCGCCGCAGCCTCGAGCAACTGCGCAAATGCATGGCTCGCCATGTCTGAGTATCAGGGGAGCACACCATGAATCTGACCCGAAATCCTGAATTGCTCGACCAACTGGCTGCGTCCTACTCACTGGGAACCTTGCGTGGAGGGGCGCGCCGACGTTTTGAGCAGCTGGCCCGTGAGTATCCCCAGATCCGGGCGGCAGCGCTGCTGTGGCAAGGTCGCTGGTCGGCCTTCTCCGAGGTGCAAACCCCGGTGCAGCCCGATGCGGTGGTCTGGACACGCATCGCCAATAGGGTGGAAGCTGAAAACACCCAAGCCAGACTGGCCCAGCAGCGCGAGGCGGTAGCCCCGAAACAACCGGGGCGTGCACTTGCCTGGTGGCGCGGACTGGCGCTGGCAGGGGGCTTTGCTGCCGTGGCGGCAGTCTCCGTGGGACTTTGGTCGCATCAAGGGCTCAAAGACACCACACAACAACAACTGTCAGCGCTGCAAGGCCAGCTCCAGATGGCACAGGCTGCATTGCAGGCCGCCCCTCAGATTCAGTATGTGGCCGTGCTGGCCGACGGCAAGGCCGATGCTTCCATGCTGGTGACCTTTGATCCTCGCCATCAGCAACTGGTGTTGCAGCGCGTGAGCGGCTTCAGGGAAGCGGATAACAAGTCTCTGCAACTGTGGGCCTTGCCTCCGGAAGGTGCGCCGCGCTCATTGGGCGTCATGGGCGAGGGCAAGCTCGAGCAGCTTGCAGCGCAAGAAACCGATGTGAAGGCGATTCCTGCTCTTGCCATCAGTCTGGAGCCCAAAGGCGGTGTGCCCAGTTCTATGGGGCCGACGGGCCCGGTGCTGTTCAAGGGCGCACTCATTCGCCGGGATCTTTGACTCAGGGATGGGTAGAAATCGGGTCCGTTCAACATGTATTGCTTGGGGTCGCCAGCGTGCCTGAGATAGAAATGCGCTTCTTCGTGACCGGCGGCACAGCATTTCTGAATCACAATTTATAGTGTTTTATGCCTTGAGTCTATAAAAAATATAGGCATGTAGCTATCAATTCAGGAGTTAATGGAAACAAAAAAGCGCTGCATAAAACAGCGCTTTTCAGGGCGGAACGGCAAATCAAGCATGCTCCAAACAAGAGACACCGAGGAAGGGCCGTCCCGCACCGAGGGTGTCGTCCCCCTCCCGCGAAGCGAGAGAGGGGGAAGGCGCGGAGCGCCTCAGGGGGGGATCAGAATGCAGGAACCACCGCACCCTTGTACTTCTCCTCGATGAACTTCTTGGTATCCGCAGAGTGCAGGGCCTTCACCAGCTTGGCGATGTCGGCACCATTGGCGCGGTCCTTGCGGGCGACGATGATGTTGGTGTAGGGGGAGTCAGCACCTTCGATGAACAACGCATCCTTGGTGGGATTGAGCTTGGCTTCGATGGCGTAGTTGGTGTTGATCAGGGCCAGATCGACGTCAGCCAGCGCGCGGGGCAGCAGAGGGGCTTCGAGTTCCTTGAACTTGAGCTTCTTGGGGTTCTTGGTGATGTCCAGCGCGGTGGGGGTCAGGCTCTTGGGGTCCTTGAGCGTGATCAGGCCGTGCTTGGCCAGCAGGATCAGGGCGCGGCCGCCGTTGGAGGGGTCGTTGGGGATGGCCACGGTTGCGCCGTCCTTCAGATCCTTGATGTTCTTGATCTTGCTGGAGTAGGCGCCGAAGGGCTCCACGTGTACCTTGCCATTGGGCACGGCGACCAGCGAGGTCTTGCGGTCCTTGTTGTAGCTGTCCAGATAGGGCTGGTGCTGGAAGAAGTTGGCGTCCAGTTGCTTGTCTTCCACGGCGGCGTTGGGCTGCACGTAGTCGCTGAATTCCTTGATTTCCAGGTCCACGCCCTGGGCCTTCAGCGCGGGCTTGATGTGGTTCAGAATTTCGGCATGGGGCACGGCTGTCGCGCCGACTTTGAGCACTTCAGCATTGGCCGCGAGGGCCAGAGTGGCAATAGCGATAGCAGAGAGAGCTTTCTTCAACATTGGTTCTGACTTTCTTCAGCAAGTTGCAATAAATCCCGTGGCGTTCTTGTTGTGGGCCGCGGTGAAGTAAGGTGTGTAGTCTAGTGCGCTGCAACAGAGTTTGCAGGACATTTTTCTTATTTAGTTATAAGAGCGTCGTTTTTTATTCAAATTTGACGCTTCCCATGATTGACCATGAATCCTGAGAGTCTGGAGCGTCTGGTACGCATGCAAATGCCCTATGGCAAATACAAGGGCCGCGTGATTGCGGACCTGCCCGGCAACTACCTCAACTGGTTTGCGCGCGAGGGCTTTCCCAAGGGGGAGCTGGGCCGGCTGATTGCGCTGATGCATGAGCTGGACCACAACGGTCTGGGCGGCCTGCTGGAGCCGCTGCGCAAGGCAGCGGGGCTGCCGCCGAGGGCACAGGAATAGGGCTGAATTCGGCCAGTGCCTCATGAAAAAGGGCCGCATAAAGCGGCCCTTGTCGCATCTGCCAGAGCAGTTGCGCAGCAGATTACTTGACGGCAGCGCGGGCGGCTTCGGCCTTGGCCTTGGCTTCGTCCAGCTTCTTTTGCAGCTCGGCGGCTTCGGCTTCCGCCTTTTTGGCTTCCGCTTCCTTGGCCTTCTTGGCTTCGGCTTCCTTGTCGCCGCCCATGGAGCCCGCAATCGCGTTGCCAGCCATGGTGCCGGCGACAGCGCCCACGGCCGCACCGGCCATGGTGCCCATCATGCCGGAGCCGCGTGCGGGCGTGGCAGCAGCAGCAGGGGCGGCAGCGGGAGCTGCGGCGGCTGCAGGTGTGGCAGGGGCAGCCGCCTTGGGCGCAGCAGCGGCAGGAGCCACGGGTGCGGGTTGGGCAGGAGCCTTGGTGCCAATGCTGGCGGGACGGACAGACTTGGTGCTACCCATGCGCTTGGCCTGAGCCAGCGTGGGCACGGTCAGCGATGCAATTGCCAGAGCAATCACGGAGGCGGTAGCGCGGTAAGAAGTCTTCACTGAGGTTTTTCCAATCTTGGTTGACATAGGCAACTGCTGCCATGAATGGTCGCAGCTACACGGCAAACCGCTCAGGCTTTGATGCCTGAAGGATTGCTTGCTATGCATTTGGGGGAGAAGTAGGTTAATTCAAGTGCCTGAAGTCGAAACCGTCTGTGTCGAGAGACGGGCATCAGGCACGGGCTGCAGCTTGTTGTGTGTTTGTGGGCAGCGCTCTTATTCTAGAAACTTCTGCGGGCCTGTCGCAGCAAATGACCGTGCTGTTGCAAGATTTACCATGAAAAAGCCCCGCAGTCCTTAAAGAACATGCGGGGTAAGCTATCAAAAAGAGAGTATTTGCGGCTTACTTCTTCGCGTGCAGCTGCACCCAGGCCAGAAAGCGAGTCATGTAGTTGTTCAGAAAGTCGTGGCTGGCGGGCCCGATATTGCCCTGTGCGTCGATCAGCTCGTCATTCCAGCGGATAAAGCCTTCGGGCTGCTGCATGGTGGGCATGTCCAGGAACACAAACACATTGCGCAGATGCTGCTGGGCCATGGCGGTGGCGGGGCCGCCCGCTGCCGTGCCGATGACGGCAGCCGGAATGCCGCCCCAGGCGGATTGGCCATAGGGGCGGCTGCAGCCGTCCAGCGCGTTCTTGAGCACGGCGGGCACGGAGCGGTTGTGCTCGGGGGTGACAAAGAGCAGGCCGTCGCAGGCGCGAATCTGGGGTTTGAAGTCCTCGAAAGGCTTGCCCTCGGGCTGGCCGTCGAAGTCGCGGTTGTACAGGGGCAGGTGGCTGATATCGAGGAACTGCACGTCTGCCTTGTCCGCAATCAACTTGGCCAGTGCCTGGCCGAGCTTGCGGTTGATGGACTGCTTGCTGTTGCTGCCCACGATGATGCCGATTTTGGGGTTGCTCATATGCTGACCTTTCTGGGAGGGAGTGGAAAACGTGAAAGCCACTCTAACCATAGTCCATGACAGGCCGCGTCGGAAAGGGTTGACGATGAGGACACAAAAAAAGCCGCGTCAGCATGTGGCGCGGCTTTCGGGGTTGAGGCGCTGGCGGCTTACTTCAGGATTTCCAGCAGGCGGTCCAGCCCACCTTCGTTGATCGCCACCTTGGCTTCGTTGCGCACGCGGGGCTTGGCGTGATAGGCGACCGACAGGCCGGCGGCCTGCATCATGGGGATGTCGTTGCTGCCATCGCCCACGGCAATGCACTGCTTGGGATCAATGCCGATCAGCGAGGCCACTTCCAGCAGCGTGCGGCGCTTTTCCGCGCCGTCGCAGATATCGCCCCAGGCTTGCTCGATCAGGCCGCCAGTCAGCGCGCCGTCTTTGACTTCCAGCACATTGGCGCGCACAAAGTCGATGTCCAGCAGGCCGCGCACATGCTCGGCAAAGTAGGTAAAGCCGCCAGACACCAGCAGCACCTTCAGGCCTGCAGCCTTGGCCGTCTTGACCAGGGTTTCAGCACCGGGCGAGAGCTTGAGACGCTCGGCCAGCACGCGTGCCATATCTGCCTCGGTCACGCCGACCAGCTTGCCCACGCGCTGGCGCAGGCTGTCCTTGAAGTCGGTGATCTCGCCGCGCATGGTGGCTTCGGTAATGGCGGCGACTTCGGCTTTTTTGCCAGTGGCGTCGGCGATCTCGTCAATGCACTCGATGGTGATCAGCGTCGAGTCCATGTCGAACGCGATCAACTTGTAGTCCGCCAGCTTTTGCGGAGCGGTAATGCCGCGAATCATCAAACCGGGGGCGAATTCTGTAGCGTCGGTCATTGCGAATAATGGGTGTTGGCCGGAAAAAAGGCGTAGGTAACGCAGCGCCTTGAATATGGGCGCCATTATCCGCTGATGCGGGGGCTCTCAGGGCGCTGAGTTCCCCTCACATCGCTGGCTTATTGGGGCTGTATTCCCGCAGCTTTGACCAGCTCGGCATGCAGCTTGATGTCCTGACTCACGGTCTGCTTGAGTTGCTCGGGTGTGGAGGGCGCGACTTCCATGCCGTTTTCACCGAGCTTGGTCTTGATATCGCTGTCGAGCGCCACGCGCACGGCGCGGTTGAGCTTGTCGATGATGGGCTGGGGCGTTTTGGCCGGGGCAAACAGGCCAACCCAGGCGGACAGATTGAGGTCGGCAAAGCCGCCCTCGGCCATGGTGGGCGTATTGGGCAGATTGGCAATGCGCTTGGGCGCCATCAAACCCACGGCATGCAGCCTGCCGGACTGGATATGCGGCAGGGCCTCGGGCAGCACGGCAAACAGCATGTCCACATTGCCGGCCAGCGTGTCGTTCACGGCCGGTGCGCCGCCTTTGTAGGGCACATGCAGCATCTTGGCCTGGGTGCGGGTTTCAAACATCAGCGCGGCCAGATGTTGGGGGCTGCCATCACCCGATGATGCAAAAGTCAGCTTGCCGGGCGCAGCCTTGGCTGCGGCCACTACGGCGGCCACGCTGGGGAATTTCTGCTTGTCCTTGACCACCAGCACCATGGGCTGGTTCACCAGCTTGCTGATGGCGAAGTCGGCCTCGGGGTCGTAGGGCAGAGACTTGAAGATGCTCTTGTTGGTGGTCAGAAACGAGGCGGGCGAGACCATCAGCGTATAGCCATCTGGGGCGGAACGCGCCACGGCGGGCGTGCCGATCTGGCCCGAAGCCCCGGCCTTGTTGTCCACCACAAAAGGCTGCTTCAGCTCCGTCGCCAGCTTTTGCCCGACGACGCGGGCAATCATGTCGGCACTGCCGCCCGCGGGTAGCGCCACGATGATTTTGACGGGGCGCTCGGGGTAGGAGTCCTGGGCATGCACGGCGGTTGCGGTGAAGCTGGCAGTCATGGCGCAGGCCAGGGCCATCTGTTTGAAAAGCATGCGATCTCCCTTTGTGTTCATCAATGCACCGAATTGGTGAATGGCGGATGCCATGGGCAGATGATGAGCAAGCTCTGTGCCAAACGCCATAGGGTCTGTTGAGATTTAGACGGGAATCGCGTTGTGGCTGCAAAGGGTTGAATGCTAGGCGCTCAGCCCGCAGCAAGGCCGCGGCCTTGCAAGGGTTGGCAACGCCGCAGGCAGCCCTTTGCAGCCGCAACCCGAAGGGAAGTACGGTCATGGCCCGTCACTCGTTGTTGCGCTTCTTGAGCGGGTCGACACCCGCACGGCGAAGCGCGCCTAGATTGACAAGCCATGACCGTGCTTCGCGACCACGTATAAATCTCAACAGACCCTAACATTTAGCCCAATGGGAAAGTGACGGTCAGTGTGCTCTTAGCTCTTGGGCGAAGCCGGTGCCTGCAGATAAATGGCATCCGACCAGGTCGCCATCCATTGCGGGCGAAACACCACAAACACCGCCGTCAGCATGCCGGTGGTGATGCCATCGCCCCAGGCCATCAGCCAGCGCGCCAGCACCGAAAGATCGTCCTGTACATGGGGCAGCACATGGCCTGCAACATCGCCCAGCAACGCCGCGGCAAAGATGCACAGCACCGTGCCCAAAAAGCCGCGCAGCAAGATAAAGACAAAGATGTTGTGCCAGCACCAGCGGCGCACCATGGCCCCCCAGAGCATGGCCAGCGTGGCGGGCACCAGCCCTTGCCAGACGGTGATGCCCAGCGCTTCTGGCCACTGCAGCGCTGGCGATATTGCAAAAGTGATAGCGCCAACCGCAATCAGTACCGGGACTGCAAGCGGCCAGCCCAGTATAAGCACGACCAGCGGCGCCGAGGACCAGTGCAGCTGCAGCGGCATCTGGTGCATGGTGGGCAAGGCCCAGACCCAGGGTAGCAGCACCAGCACGGCCAGCAGCGGGGTGATGAGGGCAGAAGAGACTGGGTCAGCAACGCCACCCGGGCCGGGGCGGCTGGCCAGCATGCGCCAGGGGCGCAGCGCGAGCGCGACCCCCAGAGCCGCTGAGGCTATGGAGATTTCAACCAGCACGGCAGGCGGCAGGGCATGACCGAAGAAGTTGCGTCTCCTTCATGCATTGACATTTACGCATGGGCTTCGGCTTCCGTTTTCAGTGGCTGGCCCAGGCTGCGAAGCACGTCACGCACCATCTGGGCACGATCCTTCGGGTTCTCCAGCGCTTTTTCAATGCGAAGTTTTTCGTTCCCGGCCAGTTTGATGTGTTTGTTCTTCTGAATCAAGTGAATGATGTTCATGGGATCAATCGGCGGCTGGGGCTTGAAGGTGATGTTGATCACGCCCGGCGCGGCATCAACCTTCACCACACCATAAGGCTGGCTCAGCACGCGCAGGCGGTGCACGTCAATCAGAGTCTGCGCCTGCGGCGGCAGCTTGCCAAAGCGGTCCACAATTTCTTCAAGCAAGGTGTCGATCTGGTCCGTGGTCTTGGCGGTGGCCAGCTTTTTGTAGAAGGACAGGCGCAGATGCACATCGCCGCAATAGTCGTTGGGCAGCAGGGCAGGCGCGTGCAAATTGATATCTGTGGAGGCCGACAGCGGCGAGAGCAGATCGGGTTCCTTGCCCGCTTTCAAGCTGCGTACGGCTTCAGACAGCATCTCGTTATAGAGCTGAAAGCCCACTTCCATCATATTGCCGCTCTGGTTCTCGCCCAGCACCTCGCCCGCGCCGCGAATTTCCAGGTCATGCATGGCCAGGTAAAAGCCGCTGCCCAACTCTTCCATCTGCTGAATGGCTTCCAGGCGCTGCTGGGCCTGCTTGGTCAGACTGTCCAGATCTGGCACCATCAAATACGCATAGGCCTGATGGTGGCTGCGGCCCACGCGGCCACGCAACTGGTGCAACTGGGCCAGGCCAAACTTGTCGGCACGGCTGATCAAAATGGTGTTGGCCGATGGCACGTCGATACCGGTTTCGATGATGGTCGAGCACAGCAAGATATTGAAGCGCTGGGCCACAAAGTCCCGCATCACGCGTTCCAGCTCGCGCTCTGGCATCTGGCCGTGGGCCACGGCAATGCGCGCTTCGGGCAGGATTTCTTCGAGCTTTTGCTTGCGGTTTTCAATCGTCTCGACTTCGTTGTGCAGGAAGTAGATCTGGCCGCCGCGCTTGAGTTCACGCAGCACGGCTTCGCGGATGACGCCCGTGCCTTCGTTGCGCACAAAGGTTTTGATAGCAAGACGCCTTTGTGGTGCCGTGGCTATGACCGATAAATCCCTCAAACCTTCGAGCGCCATGCCCATGGTGCGGGGAATAGGCGTGGCCGTCAGCGTCAGCACATCAACCTCGGCGCGCATGGCTTTCATGGCCTCTTTGTGACGCACGCCAAAGCGGTGTTCTTCGTCGATGATGAGCAGGCCCAGGTTCTTGAACTGGGTCGATTCGGAGAGCAGCTTGTGCGTGCCGACCACGATATCGACCGTGCCGTCCGAGATGCCTTTGATGGCCGCCGTAATTTCCTTGCCCGAGCGAAAACGCGAGACCTCGGCCACCTTGATAGGCCATTTGGAGAAACGATCGACCAGGGTCTGGTAATGCTGTTCGGCCAGCAGCGTAGTGGGCGCGAGGAAGGCGACCTGCTTGCCGCCCATGGCCGCCACAAAGGCCGCGCGCAAAGCGACTTCGGTCTTGCCAAAGCCCACATCGCCGCAAACCAGACGGTCCATGGGCTGGGGCGAAATCATGTCCTGCACCACGGCGTGAATCGCGGCGCGCTGGTCGGCAGTTTCTTCAAAGCCAAAGTCAGAGACAAACTGCTCGTAATCAGCCGTAGGGAAGCGGAAGGCATGACCCTGACGCGCGGCGCGGCGGGCATAGATGTTCAGCAGCTCGGCAGCGGAGTCGCGCACCTGTTCGGCAGCTTTGCGCTTGGCTTTTTCCCACTGCGTGCCGCCCAGCTTGTGCAGCGGTGCATCGTCGGGCGAGACACCGGTGTAGCGGCTGATGAGGTGCAGTTGGCTCACCGGCACATAAAGCACGGCATCGCCGGCGTATTCCAGATGCAAAAACTCCTGCAACGCAGGCGTGCCATCGGGGTTCTTCTGGCCCATGTCCATATTGATCAGCCCGCGATAACGGCCAATGCCGTGGTCGGAGTGAACAATCGGGTCGCCCACCTTCAGCTCGGACAAGTCCTTGATCAGCGCTTCTACATCGCTGACCTGCTCCTGCCTGCGGCGCTTGCGGCCCGTGGGGCTGGTGGCAAATAGCTCGGTCTCGGTGACAAAGTCCAGGCCTTCTTCCACCCAGGCAAAACCCGTCATCAAACCCGAGGTGGCAATACCGACTTTCTCGCTCGTATCGGCCTGGAACTCGGCCAGCGAATCAAACACCGGCGGGTTCACGCCCGAGGCACGGAAAAAGTCCAGCAGGCTTTCGCGTCTGCCGTCGGATTCGGCCAGCAGCAAAGTGCGGCGTGCGCTGGCTGCTATATGTTTTTGCAGCTTGGCGAGAGGATCTTCGGCACCGCGCACCACGGCCAGGTCTTCGAGCTTTTGGAAGATGGCGCTATCGGCCACATCTTCGGTGCCGGGGCGCAGAGCCAGCTGGGCGTGTTCTTTGCTGCGGGTGTAGAACTGGTCGGCGGTAAGGAATAGCGCCTCGGGCGGCAGGGCCGGGTGGTCGGGGTCGCCTTGGACCAGGCGGTAGCGGTCCTTGGTGTCCTGCCAAAAACGTTGAAACGCGGGCTCCAGATCGCCATGCAGCACCACAGTGGCGTCGTCACCCAGGTAATCAAAAACCGTAGCTGTTTCGTCAAAGAACAAGGGCAGGTAGTACTCAATACCGGCGGTGGCAATGCCAGCGCCCATGTCTTTGTAGATACGGCTGCGCGTGGGGTCGCCTTCCAGCAGTTCGCGCCAGCGGTGGCGGAACTTGGCGCGCGCGTCCTCATCCATGGGGAATTCACGGCCCGGCAGCAATCGCACCTCGGGCACAGGGTAGAGGCTGCGCTGGCTGTCGGGGTCAAAGGTGCGAATGGAGTCGATCTCGTCGTCAAACAGATCGACGCGATAGGGCACGGCCGAGCCCATGGGGAAGAGGTCAATCAGCCCGCCGCGCACCGCATATTCGCCGTGGCTCACCACCTGCGAGACATGCTGGTAGCCCGCCAAGGTCAGCTGGGCTTTGAGCTTGGCTTCATCGAGCTTTTGTCCGCTCTTGAACTCAAAGGTATAGCCCGCAAGGAATGAGGGCGGGGCCAGCCGGTACAGCGCCGTGGTGGCAGGCACGATGACCACATCCGCGCCTTGCTCTTTGTCGCGCTGGTTGATGCGCCATAGCGTGGCCAGACGCTCACTGATCAAGTCCTGATGCGGGGAAAAGCTGTCGTAAGGCAGAGTTTCCCAGTCGGGGAACAGGGCGCAGCGCAGCTCGGGCGCGAAAAACGCCATTTCTTCCATCAAGCGGTGGGCATCGGCTGCATCGGCGGTGATGATGGCGGTCACCCGGCCATCGCTCTTTTCACGCTCGCCCAGCTTGGCCAGCAGCAGCGCGTCGGCGCTGCCAGTGGGGCGGGGCAGATGAAAGCGTTTACCGGGGGTGAGCTTGGGCAGTTGCATGGCAATGACAGACGGGCGGATGCCGCCACGCGCAGGCGTCGGGGGCATGAATAAAACGGGGACAGGTTGAATGCGGGTGCAGCTTGGCCCTGGAGGTGTGATTCACAGGCCTGTCGGCACGGGGCCGACCCACGATAGCGCATTCACTGAAAATAGGGGCACCTTATGGGGATGCAAGCCGAAAGACGTTGCTCGGAGCAATTTCGGCGCAAGTGACAATTTTAAAATACTGCACATGACAGAACCGTTTTCGCGCCCTGAGCCCCTGCCGCAGGGCAAGGCTAATGCCGCCGCAGCCCGCTGCTGGGCCCTGATTCCCTGTGCCGGCGTGGGCTTGCGCGCCATTGCCGCCGATTCGCCCGCGCCCGAGCTGCCCAAGCAATACCAGACGGTGGCGGGCCAACCCATGGTCATGCACACGCTGGCCGCCATGGGCGCGGTGGCGCGCATGCACCATGTGTTGCTGGTGATTTCTGCGACCGATAACTTCTGGCAGGGCAGGGAGCTGGATTCATATCTGTCGATCGCTGACTGCGGTGGCGCGACCCGCGCCGAGACGGTGACCAATGGTTTGAAGCAATTGCTGAGCATGGGCGCGGCCAGCGACGACTGGGTGCTGGTGCATGATGCGGCGCGCTGTCTGGTGACCAGTGCCCAGGTCAATCGCCTGATTGAAGCCTGCGAGCCGGATGCGGTGGGTGGGCTGCTGGCGCTGAAGCTGCCCGATACGCTGAAGCAGGCCAAGACAGAAAACGGCGCTGAGCGCGTGGCTCAGACCGTGGACCGCAGCGACAAATGGCTGGCGCAGACGCCGCAGATGTTCCGCATCGGCGCTCTGCTGGCGGCGCTGCAGTCGGCCGGTGATGCGGTTACTGATGAAGCCAGCGCCATGGAGCTGGCCGGTTACGCGCCGCGTCTGGTGCCCGGTGGCGCGCAGAACTTCAAGGTGACCTATCCCGATGACTTTGCGCTGGCCGAGGCCGTGCTGATGCAGCGCAGGGCACGCCATGCAATCGACTCCGACAAAGACTGCGGCTGAAGTTCTCAGTCACGGTGCTATTGAATTGATAGCTTACTACCTATGATATATCTAGGCTAGACAAGGATTTTTATGAATTTTCGTATTGGTGAAGGCTGGGATGTGCATGCGCTGGTGCCGGGGCGCAAGCTGATTCTGGGTGGCGTGGAAGTACCGCACACGCTGGGCCTGCTCGGTCATTCGGACGCCGATGTGCTGCTGCATGCAATTACCGACGCGCTGTTTGGCGCAGCGGCCCTGGGCGATATCGGCCGTCATTTTTCCGATACCGATGCGCAGTTCAAGGGCGCAGACTCCGCCGTGCTGCTGGCTGAATGCGCACGCCGCGTGCGCGCCAAGGGTTTTGAGATCGGCAATATCGACAGCACCATCGTGGCCCAGGCCCCCAAGCTGGCACCGCATATCGACAAGATGCGTGAGCGCATTGCCGCCGTGCTGGCGCTGGAGGTGGAGCAGGTGAATGTCAAGGCCAAGACGGCCGAGAAGCTGGGGCCGGTCGGTCAGCAGCAGGCCATGGAGGCCCGTGCCGTGGCCTTGCTCTACAAGAAGGGCTGAAGCCTTTCAGTCTTCGCCTTGCTCGTCCTTTTTGTCGCGGGGCAGATTGCGCGGCACCTGCGGGCGCTGCAGGCGCTGCTCGGGCGCCGCACCGGCCGTCACGCCCATGGCGCGCTGCAGTTGCAGATGCGCAACCAGCCCGCCCGAGGAGGAGTTGGACAGAGCCAGTATGCCGCCCATGCGCTGCACGGTCTTGTCCACAATAGACAGGCCCAAGCCTGCGCCCGCAGCGGCCGTGCGGGCCGAGTCGCCACGGAAGAAGGGCTGGGTCAGGCTGGCGAGTTGCTCGGGTGGCACGCCCTTGCCGTGGTCGCGAATGCGGATGATCACCCACTTCTCGCTTTCCTTGGCAATCACATCGACGTGGGTGGTGTCGGTACCGACCGTCTTGCCGTAGCGGCGCGCATTCTCGAACAGATTGGAGACCACGCGCGCCAGCTCCACCTCGTCGGCCAGCACATAGAGGTTTTCCGGCACATCCATGGCGATCTGCAGCTCGCGGTGGTCCTGCACGGCATAGACGCAGGAGGCCACGACCGCATGCAGGTCCACGGGGCTGAGTGCCACCTTGTGGTCGGGGCGGGCGTAGTCGAGGAATTTGTCGATGGTGGCATCAAGCTGCACGATATCGGCCACCATGTGCTCGCGGGCTACATCGTCGTAGACGCTCATCTCCGTCTCCAGCCGCAGGCGGGCCAGCGGCGTGCGCAGGTCGTGCGAGATGCCGGCCAGCATCACGGCGCGGTCCTGCTCCAGCTTGGCCAGCTTCTGCGCCATGCGGTTGAAGCCGATGTTGACCTCGCGGATTTCGCTGGTCACCGCCTCTTCGTCGAGCTGGCTGGCGTCAAAGTCGCCCTCGCGCACACGGTTGGCCGCATAGGACAACTGCTTGAGCGGACGGTTGATCAGGCGTGCGATGGCCGCGGCTCCCACCAGCGAGAGCAGGGCGGCTGTGATCAGCCAGATCAGCCAGGTCTGGCCGCTGGCGGGCGTGAAGCGCGACTGGTCCATCAGCATCCAGTTGCGGTCGCCGTTGATATTGAAGCCCACCCAGAGCCCCGGCTCGTTGTTGACGCTGCGCGCCACCACCGTGCCGTAGCCCAGACGCTGGGTCAGCTCCTCGGTCAGGCGCACGCCCAGCGCGTTCTGCTCCAGCGGCTCAAACGTGTCGCCCGGCTCGCGCGGCAGGATGCGCACGCCTTCCTGGTCGGCCATGGTCTTGATGAGGGAGACGCGGTTGATCGCGTCCGAGTGCACCAGCGCGGCGCGGCTGAGGTTGACCAGCGAGGCAATCTGCTTGGCCGATTGCAGCGTGCGTGGCTCGAAGTCCAGCGCCCTGAGGGTTTGCAACCAGGCCAGAATACTGCCCACCAGCAGCAGGGCCAGCAGGCAGAAAGTGCGCCAGAACAGGTTCAGGCCCACAGGGGAACGCGCCGTTGTGCGCCTTTCGTACTCCAGCGGTACGGGGCTTGTGGCATCAGGCGGCGTGTTGGGATAAGCGCTCATGAGCAGCGATTTGCAATAGAGGAAAGGCAGGCCCCGAGCGTACGCCCAATCAGGTCGGCCGAAGTTACCGGTTGTCCAAAAACAGCGATTGTTGTGTCAGGCACTGTCAAATTCTGACCTGCAAAAGCACAACAAGCCGCAAAAAGCGGCTTGCAGGGTAGGAGTTCCGAATTTCGGATTAGTTCATGCCATCGGGTACGAACACATAGCCCACACCCCAGACGGTCTGAATATAGCGCGGTGCGGCTGCGTCCTCTTCGATGAGCTTGCGCAGACGCGAGACCTGCACGTCCAGGCTGCGGTCAAAGGGCTCGAACTCGCGGCCACGGGCCAGCAGGGCCAGTTTTTCACGCGACAGCGGCTGGCGGGGGTGGCGCACCAGCGCCTTGAGCATGGCGAATTCGCCAGTTGTGAGAGGCAGCTCTTCGCCATTCTTTTGCAGCACGCGTGTGCCCAGATCGAAGGTGAAGGGGCCGAAGGTGACGACTTCGTTGTCGCCCGAAGGTGCGCCCGGCGCTTCCTGCGGTGGGCGGCGGCGCAGCACGGCGTGGATGCGGGCCAGCAGCTCGCGTGGGTTGAAGGGCTTGCCCAGGTAATCGTCGGCGCCGACTTCCAGGCCCACAATACGGTCCACGTCTTCGCCCTTGGCGGTCAGCATGATGATGGGGGTGCGGTCATTGGCCGAGCGCAGGCGGCGGCAGATGGACAGGCCGTCTTCTCCGGGCATCATCAAGTCCAGCACGATCAGATCGACGGTTTCGCGCAGCAGGATGCGGTTCAGGGCCTTGCCATCCTCGGCAATCATGATCTCGAAACCTTCTTGCGTCAGGTAGCGGCGCAGCAGGTCGCGGATGCGAGCATCGTCATCCACCACCAGGATCTTGTCGGTACGGGTGCTTGTCGTTGCCATGATCGTCCTTATCGATTTATTTGTAACAGGAGCATTGTTATCGCTTGGCAAAAAAAAGCCAGCGTAAACAGGCGCTCTTTTGCTGCTTGTTACTATTGTTGCACTTGTTGGTAGAACAATAAATGTTTCTGAAAAGAATTTAAGTTTGAATTGAACTTCTGATGCATTTGTTGTTCTATTGATGTGGCGAATATCTGTAATTCGCACATCAGATGTCAGCGCTGGCTGACAAAACGGTCGCAGCCGTTGCAGTGTGATGCTGCACTGCACTTGTTTCTATGACAGTCGATTTATTTCCAAGGGTGAACCGCATGAATTCGCTTTCCCAACCGTTTTCCAATCAGCTTTCTTCCCCCCGTCTGGCCCGCTGTGCTGCAGGTGTGCTGCTGGCTGTCGCCGCGGCAACCGGCTCCCAGGCCTGGGCGCAGAGCGCGGGCAAGGACTCGCAAAGGCCCATGAACGTGGTGCAACTGGCCGCGCAGGGCGTGGTGGAGGTCAAGCAGGACTGGATGACGGCCACCCTGTCGGCCACCAAGGACGGGCGCGATGCCGCCACGGTGCAGTCTCAGCTGCAGAAGTTGGTGGAAGCCGCCATGACGACCCTGAGGGCCGATGCACACAGCGGCCAGATGGAGGTCAGCACCGGCAATTTCTCCATCTCGCCGCGCTATGGCAGCAGTGGCAAGGTGGAGGGCTGGCAAGGCCAGGCCGATATCGTGCTGCAGGGACGTGACTTTGCACGCATCACCCAGTCTGCCGCCAAGGTGCAGGATTTGACGCTGTCGGGCATGGGCTTTGGCCTGTCGCGTGAAGCGCGCGAAAAAGTGGAGGGCGAAGCCCAGGCCAAGGCAATCGAGAACTTCC
The DNA here is from genome assembly GCF_003569915.1 of Comamonas testosteroni. GTDB lineage: Bacteria > Pseudomonadota > Gammaproteobacteria > Burkholderiales > Burkholderiaceae_C > Comamonas > Comamonas testosteroni_D. Next base: position 32,802 of record NZ_KZ984472.1, read on the forward strand.
GCCAGCGCGCCGCTGCCATCTCCAAGAGTTTTGGTTTTGCCAGCTACAGCATCCGCGAGGTCAGCGTGAATGCCAATGGCGGCAATATCCGCCCCGTGCCGCGCATGAGAGCGTCGACTATGAATCTGTCCAAGATGAGCGCGGCTTCGGATGGCATGGGCGTGCCGGTCGAGTCGGATCGCGCCGAGGTGACGGTCAGCGTGGGTGGCTCCATCCAGATGCAGTAAGCCGGATGGAGTGCGCAGGCGCTGATATGAAAAAAGGAGCGGCTAGCGCTGCTCCTTTTTGATTTGTGACATAAATTGATGCTGAAAGCCATGAATTTTCAGGACAATCAGCTACCAAATTCATAGAATGCCAGCTGTCAGTGTTTACTGGGCGGCCCAGCCGCCGTCCATGTTCCACGCAACGCCGCGCACATTGTTGCCTGCGGGAGAGCAGAAGAACACGGCCAGCTCACCCAGCTCTTCGGGGGTGGTGAACTGCATGGAGGGCTCTTTCTCACCCAGCAACTGCTTGGTGGCCTCGTCGTTGGAGATGCCTTGCGCGGCAGCCTTGGCATCGACCTGCTTTTGCACCAGTGGCGTCAATACCCAACCGGGGCAGATGGCGTTGCAGGTCACGCCGGTGGACGCGTTTTCGAGGGCGGTCACCTTGGTCAGGCCCACGATACCGTGCTTGGCGGCCACATAGGCCGACTTCTGTGCGGAGCCGACCAGGCCGTGGACCGAAGCCACATTGATGATGCGGCCCCAGTTGGCCTGCTGCATGGCGGGCAGGGCCAGGCGCGTGGTGTGAAAGGCGCTGGAGAGGTTGATAGCGATGATGGCATCCCACTTTTCAACGGGAAACTCTTCCATCTTGGCCACATGCTGAATGCCGGCGTTGTTAACCAGAATATCTACGCGGCCGAACTCGGCAGCGGCATATTTCATCATGTCTTCAATCTCGCTGGCCTTGCTCATGTCGGCGCCGTGATAGCCGACCTTGATGCCAGCGGCCTTGCCGGCCTCCAGCACCTGAGCGCGTGGAGCTTCCACGTCACCGAAACCATTGAGAACAATATGGGCGCCCTGACGTGCCAGAGCCGTTGCGATACCTAGGCCGATTCCGCTGGTCGATCCTGTCACGAGAGCGGTTTTGCCTTTCAACATGGACATAGAAGGTCTCCGAATGAATTACGATGCGACACAGCCATTATCGGCCCCGGCTTTGCAAATGCGCCCCTCATGAATCAACCTACGCTGAACTACGTATCGTGTCCCGGAGCTTCTGCAGTGGCTCCTTCCTGGGCCAGCGCCCAGCGCCGTCAAGACAGTGAAAGCCAGCCCGAGGGCACGCATCGCATGGCGTACTGGGAATGGAACAACACGGGGGACGCGGCCCATCCCCATGTCATCGTCTGCGTACACGGTCTCTCGCGTCAGGGGCGGGATTTTGATGCTCTGGCCAGCGAACTGAGCCGTTTTGCCCGCGTGGTTTGCCCCGATGTGGCCGGGCGTGGCGAAAGCGACTGGTTGGCTGACCCCGCAGCCTACCAGGTGCCCATGTATGCCGCCGACATGCTGGCGTTGCTGGCCCAGTTGCATGCCCAGGCACCGATCCAGACGCTGGATTGGGTGGGCACCAGCATGGGTGGGCTGATTGGCATGGGTGTGGCTGGACAGCCTGGGCTGCCGCTGCCCGCCCCCGTTCGGAAAATGGTCCTCAATGATGTGGGGCCGGTGATCGAATGGCAGTCGCTGGAGCGCATTGGCTCCTATCTGGGTAAAAGCTTGCAGTTTCCCAACTTTGAGAGCGCGTCAGCCGCCATGCGCTTGATTTCGGAAGGTTTCGGCCCACATACAGAGGAGCAGTGGAGGCAACTCTCGCAAGCCATGATCAAGCCACAAGCCGATGGTGGCGTGGTTCTGCATTACGACCCGCGCATCGCCGTGCCCATGGCGGGCATGACGCGCGAGGCGGCGCAGGCGGGTGAAGCCATGCTGTGGCAGCTCTACGATCAGATTCAGGCACAGGTCTTGCTAATTCGTGGCGCAGATTCTGATCTGCTCTCCGAAGCGACGGCTCAGGCCATGGCGCAGCGTGGTCCCAAAGCGCATTGCACCGAACTGGAAGGCGTGGGACATGCTCCAACATTGGTAGCGCCAGGTCAGGTGGCTTTGATACGAGAATTTTTACAAGGGGATACGGTCCTGCCTGCAAGATTGACTCTTGCCCAGCAGGCCCAAGAGGAAGCTGAATGAAGACCAGCGATACCGTCAACACTGTTTCTGATGCTGCGCCCCAGCTTGCGGAACCCACGCCGCACCTGATCATGGCGACTGCCGAGGTATTGCCCGGGCAGGCCAATGCACTGGCCAGGGCCCGCGCCTTTGCCGAGCCGCTGATTGCGGGTGAAACCATGGAAACCGGGGAGAACACCCTGGTTCATGCCGATGCCGTGGCAGCCATCCTCAAGAAGATCGGTGGCTCGGAAACCATCCAGGCCGCGATCTATCTTGTGCATGCCAGCGTTCATCTGAACAAGCCGCAGGAAGTCATCGCCAAGGCTTTTGGTGAGAACTTCGCCACCTTGGCAGTGGAGACCATCAAGCTCATTCGCGTGCAGCAGCAGGCGCGCGATGCGGAACTGAGCAGTCAGCATGTCGATGACGTGGCCACGCAGACCGAGAATGTGCGCAAGATGCTGCTGGGCTTTTCGCGTGATTTGCGCGTGGTCTTGCTGCGCTTGGCATCGCGTTTGCAGACCCTGCGCTTTTACGCTGCGGATAAGCGCCCCGTTTCGCCCAGCATTGCTCGCGAGGCCCTGCATGTGTTTGCACCGCTGGCCAATCGCCTGGGCATCTGGCAGATCAAGTGGGAGCTGGAAGATCTGGCTTTTCGCTTTCTGGAGCCCGATACCTATCGAGAGGTGGCAAGTCTGCTCGATGAGAAGCGGGTAGAGCGCGAAGCCTATATGGAGCAGATGCGCGCGCGGCTGGAAGCGGATCTGCGCGCCCACAGCATCAGCGCCACCGTGCAGGGGCGGCCCAAACATATCTACAGCATCGTCAAGAAGATGCGTGGCAAGTCGCTGAGCTTTGATCAGTTGTTCGATATTCGCGCCATGCGCGTCGTCGTACCCACGGTCAAGGACTGCTATGCCGCGCTGTCCTGGGTGCATCAGCAGTTCACGCCGCTCGAAAAAGAGTTTGACGACTACATTGCCAAGCCCAAGCCCAATGGCTATCAGTCTTTGCATACTGTGGTGCGCGATGAGACCGGGCGCACGATCGAAATCCAGATCCGAACCCAGGCCATGCACGACCATGCCGAGCATGGCGTGGCTGCGCACTGGGCCTACAAGGAAGCGGGCACCAAAGGCTATGCCGGCGTGTCTGCCACCAGTGAATACGACGCCAAGATTGCGGTACTGCGCCAGTTGCTGGCCTGGGGTAGCGATTTGGCCGGTACCAGCCAGAGGGGGCTGTTCGAGGACCGCATCTATGTGCTGACCCCTGACGCTGCAGTGATCGAGCTTCCCCAAGGTGCCACGCCAGTGGACTTCGCCTATTCCGTGCATACCAGCCTGGGCCACCGCTGCCGTGGTGCGCGCGTGGATGGCGTCATGGTGCCGTTGAACACGCCCCTGCAAAGCGGCCAGACCATCGAAATCAACACAGCCAAGGAAGACCGTCCTTCGCGTGACTGGCTCAATGCAGATCTGGGCTACCTGGTCAGCAACCGCGCCAAGGCCAAGGTGCGCGCCTGGTTCAATGCCCAGGCTACGCACGAGACCGTCTCCCGTGGTCGGGAAGCCGTCGAAAAGCTTTTGCAGCGTGAAGGCAAGACAGCCATCAAGCTTGAGGACCTGGCTGCACAGCTGGGCTTCAAATCCGCTGATGCGCTGTTCGAAGTGGTAGGCAAGGACGAGTATTCGCTGCGCAATATCGAATCCGTGCTGCGTCCAGTGGAGGAGGAGCCTCCTGAGGAAGAGTTCACTCCGGTGCGCAAGGCGCGCAGTACAGACTCGGCCAAAGGCGGTGTGTTGGTTGTCGGCATGGGCTCGCTCATGACGCAACTGGCCAAATGCTGCCGTCCCGCTCCACCCGATGAGATTGCAGGTTTTGTGACCCGTGGCAAAGGTGTGAGCGTGCATCGCTGTGACTGCTCCAACTTCCGCGAGATGGCTGCCAAGAATCCAGAACGGATGATCGAGGTTGGCTGGGACTTACCCAAGAACGTGGAAAAGGGTGGTGCTCTGTATCCTGTGGATGTGTCCGTGGAAGCCGCCGACCGTCAAGGCCTGCTGCGGGACATCTCCGACGTATTCGCCCGTGAGAAAACCAATGTGATCGGCGTGCAAACCCAATCCGTCAAGGGAACGGCGTGGATGACATTCACCGTGGAGGTCGCGGACTCGGGCCGCCTGAACAAGGTGCTGGGCATTGTGGCCACCGTATCGGGAGTTCGCTCAGCCAGAAGGCGTTGATGAAGCTTGATGGCAAGAAAGTTTCAGCTCTCAAAAAATGAGTGAAAACCCGTGCTACAATCACGTCATCGAACGAACACAGGCGCGTAGCTCAGCTGGTTAGAGCACCACCTTGACATGGTGGGGGTCGTTGGTTCGAGTCCAATCGCGCCTACCAAATAAAGCAAGCAAAACCAGGGCTTGCAGCAGAAGTGCCCGCTAACAAGCGGGCATTTTTGTTTGCGTAGTACGGAACAAGTACGGAAAACATTCCCAGACATTGCAGCCCAAACGCGCACAGAAGTGGTCCCGGTTTTTTGAACAAGTAGCTAAGCGAGATCTTTCCGTAAAAATAGGCCTGAGTCAGGGCCCAATTTGGAGAGATCTATGACCATCAAATCACGACGTAAACACAGCCCAGCCTTC
>NZ_KZ984473.1 GCF_003569915.1 Comamonas testosteroni
GTCAGAAGTGGACCATGCCGATTCGGGATTGGAAGGCAGCGTTGACCCGATTTACCATTCAGTTCGGAGACCGCATCTCCGTCAACTGAAGTCCGCCCCGTTTACACAAAAGTTCGGACACGCCCCAAGATCAAGCACTACAACTTCAAGTCCGTCAGACCTGCAACGTACACGCTGCTTTCCTTTTTCATCATCCCGTTTGCTCTCGGTCCATTCGTGTACCTTGTGGTGCCATTCCCTGTATCCCCGGCATATATTCCATTGATAACAAGCGTAATGCTCCTGCCCGTTGCATTGCTCATGGCCAACACACAGCCATTGTTCGGAGAAAAGTAGCCTTTTTGCCTTGACGCTCGACCAGCAAATTGATACAAACAAGGGATGCGGAGTAAAGCTCTCTGCATAGCTGCAGCAGTAGCAGGATAAATGGATCTGCCTAACTTTCTACCGAGCGCGACGGCGCAGGTACGCTTCCTAGCAATTTCTTACGTCACAAGACACTCCACCTCCAGTAACTCTGATCGCAACCTAACTACGGTCAGAGCGTGGAGGGGGGGCAGTCCTTCTCGACTCGACATACAAGCCCTAACCCGATACCTAAGTGAATTTCAATAGTTCATTTAGGTATCGCTGGCGTATGCCTCGATTGATGCCCTGAGCATTCTTTACTCCAACCTCCAACCCTCGCGGGTCCATCCCGCTTGGGGATGGCCTGCGTCTTCCTTAATGGATTTCGCAATGAAAAAAACCATCCTGATTCTGTCGCTGACCGCCTTTGCTGCCTTTATTGGCAACTCGGCATTCTCAGCAGCTGAACCGGCTCGTTCTCTTGTCCAAGATCGTCAGGCGACGATTGAAGCCAAGCTGGATGAGCTGACTCGCTAATAGCAGAGCGCTGCTATGTCTAAGCGAAACGAACCAACCCCTGATAGTCGTCAAACTGGCTTTGATTTTGAGTTCTCGCAGGATCATCCATTGGGTGCCCTTGCAGAGTTCATTGAAGCCAAAACGGTGACTGTTTCCATCCCTGTGCCTAGCGTGCTGGATGGCGAGCCACTACCACCACCTGCAAAGGTGTTGTCAGTTTTTGATCTGTTCTTTTCAGCTCAAGCAGAACGCGAAGAGTTGAAGTTGAAGGCCTTGGAGCGAAGACGAAAGTTTGAGCCGAAAGACTTCCCCGATTTTGGCGGAAGTAACTTCAATTGGACAGATCAAGAAATGATCAGTCTTCATGCACAGCTCCTAGACCTGCATCTTGATGTCTTCTCATCAAATCGCACGAGCCGTCGTTCAAAAATTAATGCTATCCCTTGGATATTTGGGCAACCAGATGTTCAACGGGAAAACATCAGTTCAGTGGTTGTCAACCAGGCGCTTGCGCAAGGTTTCGACGACAACATTCCTTTCACTTTTGCATGTGCCTGTCGCCTGACTGGCCATGATCCCGACGAAGTTCGTTCATTGCTGAAGCTCCATTTGCTTGAAGCAGGTGAATCTGAACTCTTGGCACTAATTTAATTGGAGACAACCATGAACCACATGGATTACCCAGAAGCTCTCATCCCATTGGCAGCTAATTTCAAAATTGATGTGGACCCAAGTGTCGGCCTTGAGGGCATGGCACCAGGCAACCCATATGCGCCAACAATTGACCCCGAATACGTTTTTGCAAAAGACCGTTTTCGAGACATGTTGGCTTTCTGGATGATGAAATTCCGTGCTCTGAAAATCATTGGCGACCCTGCTGCAGGGAAGACTTCGATTGTTGAGCAGTGGCATGCACGTCTTGGTCTTCCTCTCTTCATCGTTTCTTGTCATGAAAACATGACTGAGACTGATTTAATTGGACAGTTCATCCCTCAATCTGATGGAACCCTCAAGTGGTCAGACTCACCAGTAATGGCGGTCTACCGCCACGGAGGGAGCGCTCTGCTCGATGAGTGGAACAACCTTAATCCCAATGCTGCAACTGTCTTGAACGCTATGCTGGAAGGCTACACGATCACGATTGCGCAGACTGGGGAAGTAGTGAAGCCTCACCCGAGTGCTCGCTTCTTTGCGACTCAGAACCCTGTAGACGGAAAGGCCGTTGTTCAGGGGCGCTACATCCAGGACACGGCCAGTGATGACCGCTTCATGGAGATGTGGGTTGACTATCTTGGAGCCGATTTGGAGGTGAAGGTAATTGTTTCCACCATTCGAAAAATCGACACTAAATCCACAGATGAGGCGGTCCTGACCCAGGCCTCCGCTCTTGTGAAGGTTGCAAATGAAGTTCGTGAGAAGTTCAAAAACAACCATCTGGATAGCAACCAACATTTCAACAAACCACTGTCAACTCGTTCTCTTAAGCGTTGGGCGCAGTTGACAGTTGCCTATCGTTCCGTAACTGGAACCGCGCCAATGCTTTATGCGTTGCCGCGTGCTGTCTCAGGGCTGACTGCAGAAATGCGGTCTGGTATTGAGAAGATTGTTAAGGAAGTGCTTGGACTGACGACCTGATGCCAATTGACCTCTACACCGTTTTCGAGCGGGATGGAGACCAAGTTGGTATTAGCGAGTTTGGTGATCAACGTGCTCTCATTCACATACGTGATGGGGGTATTGCACTTTCTAAGCAAATCCAACTACACGACTTGGGGCCGCACATTGCGGCCCTGAATCGTTCAGGCTTCACCCAGATCCTGAATGGCGCGTTCTTCAATGAGCGTGTTCCCATTTTTTCCGAACGTCATCCCGATTTCTACCTGAGCAACGACTACCTAGTCTTTGTGCAGGCTCCTGCGAATGCGCAAGAGGCCGTGACTCGAATAGAGGCTATCGGTTTGAAGGGGGTTCAGGGCGAACAGCGTAAGCAGTTCAATGAGTGGCTTAGAAGCCTTGATTTGTGCTGCGGCAACTTTGTCGCCCCATCAACAGCACTTGTACCTGTGCTGGCGCTGAGTGAGTACGCATTCGAGAAATCGCTCTGCATTTACTCATCCATTCCTGGCCATCCAGCCGTTGCCCCATCTGCAGATACGCAGGCCTGGACGCAATGGCTTAGCGCGAGGTTCAACGTTGCAGAGATAGCTTCAGCTTGCTCTGCTATGTGGTCAACCAGACCTATTCACCAATCTGCAGTGGATGTAGATCAAACAATCTTTGATCTGCTCAATTGCCGCACTTAGGAGTCCCCATGGATTCATTTCGTACCCGCCTGTCTGCAGGCATTTTCGGTAATCAGGCTTCATCCTTGGATTGGCAAAGCCTGCCGATAGTGGCCGTGAAAACGGTCAAACGTAGCGAGTACGAAACAGCCCGTCGCAGTCTTGACTGTGGCGAATTGATCGTAACTTGCGAATGCCCCAGCCTGGCTGTGGCTGACTTTATTCGCACTGTTGAAGTGATGACGAAGGGTGTCTTCATCGGCAAACTTCATTTGCGCTTCTACATTGAGAAGAAAGCGGTTAAACGCAACTTCGTCACGCATGACCCTCAAGTGCGAAAGCTTTTGGGGCTTAAGCGTGAACGTATGTCTCTGCAGATGGTGACGTGGCTGGGCGATACTTCGGAAGAAGTCGTTCGGATGATTGCCAAAGATGCAATTCAAGAAATTGAATTGCTCTGTGCTGAGCAGCCGACCAGGACAGCGAAACGTAGATCTTCTCAATCGCCTGCTGGTGTTGTTGCAAAAACTGTTCCAAACGACCAAAAGGCTGAAAAGCCTTTTGCCTTTAGTTCGATGCAAACACCAATAGTTTCACAACCTGAATCCGCCAAGGCGTCAGCTGTCCAGCGCGAGTCGGTTAATCGTGAAGCCAAAGGGGATCGCACTGAGGGTGTTGTCGCAGAAATGGGGCGTATACATCGGCCAAGTCTGAACGGAGGGTTCACATCTTTCTGTTTGAAGATCGATGCAAACGGAGTTCACCTTCCTTTTTATGGCGTAGAGCTGGAGCGCGAATGCGCTGAACGCGGCGTCAAAGCAGGTATGCGTGTCGAAGTGATTCAGATGGGTAAGCAATCCATCGGTGACGGACGACACAAAAACCTTTTCAAAATCAATATTTTGGGTTGATAAACCATGATCTCTATTACCGTCACAGGTTATATCGATAAGCAGCCGGATGTTGTCATCGTGGGCCAGACTCCAAAGATCAAGTTCAAAGTCGTTGACAAGCAGCGAGTGAGGAACCGGATAACTGGGGAGTATGAGTCGCACTATGAATCAGTCTCGTTTGAGTGCTGGGGCGAAGATGCACAGTATTTTGCTGAACGACTGACCAAGGGGCGCGATGTCGAGGTTATGGGCCACAAGCCTAAGACCGAGAAATGGGAGTCGGGTGGGGTTCACTACACCGATGTGGTGTACAAACTCCTGAACATCAACTTCCCATTCCGTGAAGCACAGCAACAGTCGTCTGATGCTGATAAGCCAAACGCTCCGCAAGCCACGGCTCGTCAAGCACCGCGATATGCTTCACGACAGCCTTCTGCAGGTCAAGCTCAGAATCAACATGATGCTGAGCCTATGCCGCGAACCTCTCAGCGTTCTTATGCGCGAACGGGGCAAGCACCTGGAAAGAGTTCACAGGCACAACAGCCTGTTCATTCTCAACCAATGTACCGTGATCCTCGTAGCGAGGGACAAAATCAGCAAGGTCAGCAACCTAATCAGAGCCGCTTTAACAGAGGCTCTGGTCAAGGTTTGCCAACGACTCAATACTGATCAGCCAATTTAAATGGCACAACAGAACCCCAGTGCAGACGCGCTGGGGTTTTTCTGTTTCCAGATGTTGACATTTTCATTAGTCAAGGCAAGATATAGATATCCAGCCGCAATGGCTCGATAAGTAGCCTGTCTACTCTTTACTCAAAACCCTTTAGGGCACCTATGCCCTATGGGTCATGGTGTCCTTCTACCGCAAGGATTTCACCATGGATAACATCACTACCGTATCCACCCACGACGTTGTTTGCTTTGTTCTGGAGACTCATCTTTGGAGCGGGCGCATACAGCTGCGTGCTGAAGACTTGAAGAAGTTTTCATCGACAAATACTTCCCTTCCTGACGCGGCCTTGGCTTCGCTGGGTAGCGTGAAAATCTGTGATCCACAGGTCACACGTACATTTGAGCAGTTGAAGCGTGAAGCAAAGGCTGTTCTTGAAGCCGCTGGCCTTCCATTGTTTAAGGCACGCGCAGTACCAACGCATCGACATGCAGAGATACGCGCAAAGCTTGACGACATCAAAAGTCGATTCGAGTATGAGTCCAAAAAACTGTTGGCTACTTACACAACTAAAGTGTCTGAGTGGCGAGGTAAATGGCTCAAAGAGAATCCTGGCTATGGCCATTTGCTTGATCGAATCCCATCGGCTGAATCTGTCTTTGGCCGTCTCTCTTTTGAATACCACGACTATCGTGTGGAACCACCCAAGGGTGTCTACGACGATGAAGGCGGTAGTGAATTCACCACAAAGCTCTCTGGGCTGCGTGGTGAACTGTATAAAGAGGCCGCGACCGAGGCGATAACGCTGATGGAAAGTTGTATGGATAAAGCCGGTTGCCAGCGTGAATACATCACACCGAAAACCCTAGGTCCATTCAAGCGAATAGCTGAACGCTTTCGTGATTTCCAGAACGTTGATCCATCCGCAATCGCAGCTGCAGAGCTGATTGAAGCGACGGTGACACAGGCCATGACGTTCGCACAGTCTGAAAAGAACAATCGTATTAGCGATGGTGCTTTGATGATTGTGTTGTCGATGGCACAGACATTTGCAAACCCAGCAACTGCTGCACGACTGGCCGAGAAATCGCGTGCAGTTGGCAGCACAGAGGTTATTGCTGAACTGCTCGAATTGGGCGGTGTCTCTGGTTCTACGGTCATCAAGACCCTTGTAACTGCGACAGAAAATCGTGCGGAGCAAGTCACCTCCAGTGCATCAACCCCACAAGCAATTGTGAAGTTGGAACCTGAAGTGGACATAGCTTTGCCAGTTGATGTTGAAGTTAATGGCCAATATGTTGAAGTCATTGCGCAGCCGGTTAAACCTGCTCTGCAAGTATCTGACGTTGACATGTTTGAAGCCTCTTTGGGACAGCCGATGAAGCGTCGCGGAAGCGATGCAGCAACTGATGTTCTCACCCATTTGGTAGGCCTAGCTAAGGCAAACCAAATTGAAGTTATTGACGTGCAGGAAGAGAAGGTGACGGCAAACACCGATTCAACTCCTGTAGTTGAAGAAGTGAAAGCCAAGCCTATCAACGTAGGTGCAAACACACTTACAGCAGCCTCGCTTCAAGACATCTTCAGCTTTTAACTTTGGAGCCTCGTATGTTTGATAAACCAATCATCGAGGCATTGGCTTCCCTTGGAACCGGCATTGCGCCGCGTTTCCACTGGGATGCTGATGCTTTGTCATTGAAATGCGCAATCGACAGCCTGGCTGTCAATCGTATGAGCCTTCCTGGCTTATCCGACAACTACGATGCACTGATGGCCATGGCCATGGGGCAGCACCTCACCCAAGTGCTTACCACCCGACACGAGCTACCAGAAAAGCGGTTCCGTCGTGTGGCAACTATTGCCATGCAGTTTGGTGCTTCATTGGCAGAGATTGCCTTGACCCTTAAAGGTCATGAGCAGAAGGTCGTTAAGCTCTTGAAGACAGCTCAAACGCCGGATTTGCTGGTGAATGAAAAACCAAATTTGCAAACTCTGCTTATCGCCGCGACTTGCGCAAGCAAGATCCCAGAAGGAGAAGCATTGGATGTGATATCTGCATGCCGACAGTTGCTTATTGCAGCTGCAGTAAGGCCGGATTTGCTTGCGATAGTTGCCGGAGTCATGGATGCAGTGCAGACTGCAGAAGAGACAAAGGATTTCGCTGAAATTGCAACTAACTTCTTTCCTGATGTTGGGGAGCAGTGCCAGGATTCAGAAATAAATGAGTCTGAAGCAGTGTCCCATAACCAAGGGGATCAGCCTTCTGATGGTCCTGCGGGCGATTCGAAGGTATGCGCTGGTCAGTTATCAACGGCCAACGAAAGTGAAAATTCTGAGGATTCTGGGCAAGAGAGCATCCCTGAGGGCGTGTCTGGAGCAAGCAGTAAAGTTCTCCCGGAAAAATCGGAGCCAGGCAAACACGATGGAACTGGTCAACAGCCAGATCCCATTGCTGGCTTTGATTCACAAAAATCAGAGGCGGAGCTGGGTAAGGGCATCTATGGCAAAAGCGAAAGCGATAGTCGAAATGATGAACTTGTTGGTTCCGAAAAATCTTGTCAAGAAGTTAATTCTGAACAGGATTCGGCAGAAAAGTTGTCCGGTTCAATCGATGATGATAAATCGACAGGAACAGAGACTGAGGCTTTTGTAAAGGGTTCGCCCTCGCATGGCCTTGGTATCGAAGAAGAACAAACTTCTGTGGAAGAGTTGCAGCAATGCGATGGTCCCACTGCTTCTGGTGAATTTGATACGAAAGAAGCAAGTGAGCCTGAGTCGAAAGACGTAGATCAAATGCTCACTGGTCTGAGCAAGGGGGGCTTTGAGGAGTGTGAGAAGTCGCATTCTTCGAATAAGCTGCACTTTGCAAAAAACCAATCCTTAGTATCCGAGCTTGTTCGCATCCTTCAGTCTGAAGACAAGCGTACAACAAAGATCAATGATCGCGGGCGAAAAATTGCAGCAAACAAAGTTTGGCGCTTCAAGAAGCTGGGCGATGCTCGAATCTTTAAGCAAACCAGCAAAGTTGTTGGTAGTCAGATCGCAGTGGAGCTGTTGATTGATGCTTCTCACAGTATGCAAGACCACCTCAAGCTAGCGTGCGAAGTCGGTTTATCTTTTTGTGATGCTATTCAGCGTTTGACCAAGGCAAGCTCAGCAATGTGTCTTTTCTCTGGTCGCGTTGGTGTATCGAGCGTCCTCAAAGAGCATAGTGAAAGCTTTACCAAAGTGGGGCCGAAACTAACTTCAGTAATTGCAAGTGGCGGTACTCCGACAGGTATGGCCATGATGCAGCGGCTGGAGGTTCTGGCTAAGCGATCACAGGAGCGAAAGCTGATGGTCGTTATTACCGATGGGGCAGCAAACGATTACCGAAGTGTCCTTCACGCTTTGAAATATGCAGAAGATAATGGCATTGACGTTATCGGCATTGGCTTAGGGCTTGAAGGGCGGGTTATTAAAACCTATATCGATAATTCGTTAAGCATTCTCAGCTTGAATGAACTTCAGCCTGCTATACGCGAGCTGATGAGCAAGAGAGCATTGGCTTTAGCCTAAAAAAAACCACCCTGTTAATCAGGGTGGTTACTAAATAATCAGATATTTAGTAACCACCTTGCAAATAGAAATAGATTCGGTATAGTTATGAGTACGAGCTTTGCTTGCGCTGGCATGCCAGTCTTTATTCAAAACCCGTTGGGGCCTCCCTCGACGGTGGCTTCACGATTTCCAATCAAGGAGCCAAAATGACGAAACCTACCGATCTAGTCAATGACTGGATGACCTTTTACAGTGATATGGGTGTTCCTCATGCAGTCCTGACAGGGAAGCATGTTGATTGCCCTTTGTGCAAAAAGCAAGGAGGCTTTCGCACAAATATCAAAACAAAGCCTGGAGTTTATGTGTGCAAACATTGCACGGAGTCTCAATACAGGACGCCATTAGACTTTGTAATGAGATTTCTGAAGTTCGACACATACATTGAGGCATCTGAGTTCATCAGAAAGCAACTGGGAAACCGTGTTGTTCATCCAGTACGTAATACAGTTGCAGTAAAAACTAACTCTTCCATTAGTCAATCCGAATTTGATCGTGAAGTCGGAAAGAGAAAATGGATTTGGGAAAAGTTCGCTCAGCCAGTGAAAGTTGGAGATCCAGTTTGGAAATACCTTACAGCCCGAATACCGGGTCTTCAAAGCATTCCTTCAAACATTAGATATCTACCCAATGCTCAATATTGGGAAGTAGTCGATGAGAAGATGCAAATGACTGGGGAGCATCCAGCAATGTTAGTAAGAGGTTTCGACGCTGAAGGAAGATGCGTTCAACTTCATACTACATATCTCACATTCGATGGACGAAAAGCGAATGTCGAACATGCGAAGAAAACTAAAACCTCTATAGGGGCCAGTAGTTATTGCTTTCGCTTAAATCCTTTGCAGGCTGACGGTGTTCTTGGGCTTACAGAAGGCATTGAGAATGCTGTTAAGGCAGAGATGGTGTTTGGCCACCCTGTTTGGCCTTGTCATTCAAACACTGTTTTAGCAAACTTTGAAATCCCCAAAGAATGTTTAGATTCAATAACGAAGCAAATCATTTATGCTGATAACGATGGTTGGCGACCCAGGCCGGGTGGGGGAGTTTGGAATCCTGGGATTACCAAAGCAAGAGAGTTGGCGGATCGAATGAGAAAACAGAAATTGCCTAGTGGGCGGTACTTAAAAGTGCTGATAACTTACACAGGCAAGCAAGGTGACATCGTAGACCACGACTTTAACTGAAACACAATTTGAAGCTTCGGCTTCATATTGTGTAACAGTTACTTCCAAATGTAGACAAATTGTTACTATCTGGTAGATAATGCCGCATGGACCTGAGAATGAATTCCGTGGAGATCAAGCAAATTGAAGAAGAGAACTACCACTTGCTTAAAGCAAGAAGCATGTTGCTCGATTCAGATGGAGGTCATCTCATGCTTGGCCATGAGGCAGCATATCACCGTCTCTATGAAAGTTTGTCAGACGAAGAAATTCGTGAAATAGCTAATGTTGATTTCTCACTTTTCACAATCAACGTTGATCCAAGCGACCTAAAGGATATAGTAAGTAGAGAAGTTAGCTACAAGCAGATGAGCGATACAGATAAGCTTGTGTATGAAAGTAACTTGCTAGTGCTAGTCAATAGGTGGCAGAAGTCAATAACAAAGCATCCCAACGAGATAAATTACGCAACGAAACGCAGCGTTTATGAGTCACTTTCCAAATTGACTTTCACTGAGCTTCAGGTTGTAGCGCGAAGAAACAAACTTCTTACAAAAATAGTAATAACTGATGAGCGGTTGAGCTACATGCTCACATATAGCGATCTTCCAAGAGCTGAAAGAAATCGAATAATCGTTACCGGATAAGTCATGCAATATTTGAAAGAATGGAATAACCCTGATTTTATGCAGGTGGCACGGTATCTGGTAGAAAACGGCGTGAAAATGCCAATGCTAGAGAAGATCGGCCTATTTCAGCATGGCGAAGAAACGCTATTTGTTAAGTTTGTAAGAGAGAACAGAATCCCAACGATGCGCGGGAGACAGGCAACAAGTATCTCGCTTAAAGATAAAACAACGAGACGACATTTGCTGACAGCCCTAAGCCTCTATAAGCGAATTGATTTGACGTATGCAGCTAAGACGAATCAACTTCCAAGAGCGCTGGTTCAAGCGTACCAGAAGTTTGCGCTGATACACAATATTGCGGAAAACGAGACGAAGCTAACACTAGAGCGATTTATTATTGCGGTTACTTCTGAAGATTATTCAAACATCAATATCGAAACTTGTGCAAAATGCACAGGAAAATACATTCGATCATCATTTGAGTCAACTAAAGTATATGGTTGTATAGATTGTGAAGACAGTCGGACCCCACTGTTCACAGGATTGGAAAAGAAAAAGGTAGCTTAAATACCTTCAAAAACTAACAATTACTTGGACTCATTTCGTCCGTTAAGGCATCAAATAGATGGATGCAAACGGATAACCTGGCCACCACAAAAGGTCTAACTTACAGCGGAAAAGTTCTTGACATGATCTGGGGGAACCTAGGTCAGTTGCGCGAGCTGTTTGACGATCAGTCCGTTGATGAAATTCAGGTCAATACACCTGATGAGATATACGTCAGAAGTTCTGGGGTAGATGAACTAACGGGTATAAGGCTTGATCAGGCCAAGCTTGAGTCGGCTTGTACTGCTATTGCAGCGTACAACGACAAAACGATTGCTCCTAGGACCACTTCATCGCAAGAAGAGCGTGAAAGGGCAGTTCTAAGTGCAAAACTGCCTGGAGTGCGATTAGAAGTAATTATGCCCCCCGTATCTGCGAGGGGGATAGCATTATGTATTCGTAAACACAATCCCAAAATTATATCCCTGCAGCAATATATAAGCAGTGGAGTAATAACCCCTGGGCAAGCATATTGGCTTAATCATATAGCTAAATCGGGAGAAACTTTTATAGTTTCTGGGCCGACATATAGCGGAAAAACTACGCTAGTTAACACCATTCTAAATCTGATACCAGTTGAAAAACGATTATTCATAATCGAGCAGGTAGCTGAACTTCAAATAGCTGAAAACAGAAATTATGTGCGAATGGAGTGTGACCAGGAGCACGGAGTAACAGCTGAAAAGGCTTTGAGAACAGGAATGCGTTTCTCGCCTCATTGGGTTATATCTGGTGAACTGCGTGGAGCAGAGGCATTCAATTTCTTGGAAGCTGCAAATACTGGTCATCCTGGTGGAACGACAATCCACGCAAACAGCCATATTGATGCTTTGGGGCGGTTGGAAGACCTTTGTATTCAGGCTGGACGAAATATCAGTGCTGATGGAATCAAAGCAAAAATCGCAAGATCAGTGAAATGGGTTGTACATATAGAGCTAACTGATAAAGGCAGGAGGATTACAGGACTTTGCAGAGTAATAGGTAGAGGTAATGGTAAAGAAGATTATGAATACGAGGATTTAACTAGGTATGAAGAAAATGAAAATTCTGGAACGATTCAAAAACTGTAATAAGTACAAGGTCATGGCAGGGATGGCTCTTGCTGCGGCATCCATTAATGCTCATGCATTGACAATTGACACAGGGTTCCTGACCTCCATTGGATGTGCTATTTACGAATACTTGACTGGGCCATTGGCTTCTTGGGCATTCGTTGTGGTGATTGGTGGCGGTATCGTCATGGGCCTAATCACTAGCATCGATTGGGGAAAGATTGTGCCTGCAGTGGCTATTTTTGCTGTAGTTCAGTCACTAGGGATGATCATCATTGAAAATCCTACAGCAGCTAAATACTTGCGTACAGCAAGCTGTTTGAGGTCCAGCTAATATGGAACGGAGAAGCAGTAATTCACGAAAAGCTTTAAAGCGGAAAAAGTTATTCTTGGGGGTTCCTCCCACGGCTTTTCATCTACTGCTTTTCTGCATCATCACTATTCTCTTCTTTAAGAAGTATATTTACCTGCCAGCAGTTGTTATTCTGTGGTTCCCAATGTGGCAGGCAACTAAAAGGGATACTGAATTCCTAGATTTGTTTCAGACCTTCTCGAAGGAGAAGGATATCTACGATTCATTGCCTCGCAAAAGCATCTGGCAGCGTATCCCTAAAGGCTGGGGAAAAGACATACCATGGTAAATCTTAAAGAAATTATTAGCTTGCCTAGGAAGAATGCGGCCTCCTACGCAGAACTATGCCCATGGTATTGCAATGTTGGAGACAAACTCATCCTGACAGTGGACGGAATGCTGCTCGCAGGTTTTGAGTTTGAAGGCATGGATGTTGACGGTAAAACTGACAATGAAATAAATCGTCAGCTTACAATGCTGGAGCACAGCATCAATTCACTTGATGAACGTTGCACAATATATTCCTACATTGATCGTAGGCGCGGTTTTAAACCACAAAAATCAACATTCAATAATTGGTACGCCGAAGAGGTCAATAACCAATTAGTTAGTAAACAGAACGAAGAATATACAACATTTAAACACACGCTATTTATAGGCTACAAACAGGTTGGGTTGTCAAATACTCTGGCGAGTAAAATAATTGCTTATGCTGATGAAGAATCTAATATTTTCAAAGCAACAGCACTTGCCATCGCAGATGTAGTCTCAGGTCGGGGGGGCTGTTTCTAGTGTCAAAAGGCAATTGCATGATTTGCATGATGCATTTGAAAACCTGCTTAGTGGATTCTCTTCAGTTCTTGGAAACGTAATAAAGATAAATCGACTGTACGATCAAGAACTTAATGGAGAACTGCACAAAAGAGCTAATCCAGCCTCTGTTGAGGGGCCGGTTAGGTTACAAAAGAAAAATTGGTTCCTGCCATCAAGAATGGCAACTGACACAATGGTACGTCAAGGGAAATCAATTAAATTCATAGGTCCTACCACCGAAAAATATATCAATGTCTTATCCGTACTTGAAGAGCCAGAGTACGTTAGTTCAATTCACGTTGATGCTTTGCTCGATGTAGATGCAGAATTTACGTTGTGCCAAACTTTCCAGGTCATAGAAACAGATACTGCAAAGAAACTAATTCAATCTCACGAACAGTATTACAAAAATGAGGTTAAGGATGTTTTTACAAAAATTGCAGAGCGAGTAACTAACCAGCAAATTGATAAGGTAAACCATGGTTTCTCGGTTCTAGCCGAGGAAGCACAAGAGGCATTGATAGATGTCACCACCAGAAATATCAAGTATGGTTTCCATTCGACGCGATTATTGGTTTACGCGGGCGATGAAGAGACTCTGAAAGTCGATACTGGCCGAGTCGCAGGCATGCTGCGAAAGAATGCTTTTGTTTTAACTGCAGAAACGACTGGACTGTTTGGCGCATTCCTTTCAACATTGCCTGGGAATTCAAAGGTTAATCCAAGAAAATATCTTGCGTCTGCAGAAAAGATTGCGGACATGATGCCATTACGAGGTAAGTATGAAGGTCAGCCTACACATCCTCATTTTAGTAAAAAATTAGGTCGTCAAGTGCCATGCCATGTACAGTTCGACACCTACTCAAAAATCCCGTACCAGTTTAATTTTCACGTCGGGGATGTTGGGCATGCATTAGTGGTGGGCGGTACTGGCGCAGGTAAAACTGTGTTAATGAATCTTTTCATCACAGCGCATCAGAAATATGCACCAGCTAAGACCTATATCTTCGATAAGGACTATTCAATGTCCGTGCCCGCCCTTCTATTGGGTGGCCAGCACATCGACGGGTCTAAACCTAATGCACTGCAAACTAATCCGCTGAAGAGGTTTCTGCGAGAAGGTGAAATCAATACTGCATCACAATGGATAAATATTCTGTTGGAGAGTTCTGGTGAAAAGCTTAGCGGCAAGGAAAAAGAGCAGCTTAATAGTGCTCTGCTTAAAATGCACGCCAGCGGGGAGGCATCATGGAACTTAGCAATGTTTTACACCCTCGTTAGAGGAGTAGACCAAGAGCTAGCATCAAAAATACAGCCATATGTTGATACATCTGAACATGGCTCATTGAGTGGCAAAGGAATATTCTCAGGCTACTTCGATGCAGAAGAGGACGCATATTCGGTTGGTGACATCATGTGCTTTGAATGCACAAAGATCATCAAAATGGATGAAATTGCGCCTGCATTCCTCTTCTATGCAACATATTGCATTGAAAAGGGGTTAGATGGGACAACTCCAACACTGATATTTATCGAAGAATGCTGGCACTACTTCAAGAACAGTAGTTTTGCGGAGATCCTGGAGGATTGGGCGCGGACTTTGCGAAAAAAACTGGCATATTTGGTATTGGTAACACAGGGGGCCAAGGAGTTTGGCTCTATTCCCTCTGGAGACACTATCGTGAATCTTTGTCCAACAAAAATATTCTTGCCTCTGATTACAGAGATGACATCGACGGAGGTTCAGCGATATATCGAAATGTTTGGTATTAACGAGCAAGAGTTTGAAATGATTCAGAGCGCGATACCAAAGAAAGATTACATCATTAAGCAGCCTGGAATTACAAAATTAGTAATATCACAGATGCCTGAATTAACGATTGCATCAAATGATGCATGCGGTATGGAGAAAGCAAGGAATCGCGCTTTTCAGCTTGCGTCAGAAGGTAGTGTTAACTGGGAAAAATCATATATCAGAGAGGTGTTGCATGTCACAGTTTAAATTTCGTATTGCTAGTCGCGTAATTTCCTTGGCCGTAGCCTCCTCTTTGTTGGCTACGACACAAACTGCTATTGCAAGTGGCGGAATTGCAGGGGCGACTGAGATAACCCAGCTCTTGAATAATAGCCAGCTGATGATGCAGTTCGTGGAAGCAAAGACGCAAACCATGACGCAAGTAAAGCAACTCTATGAGGTGTATAAGGCGGCAGAACGAGAGATCCTGCATTTGAAGAGTATTGGTAGCGACGTTGCCAGGCTGGCAGCTCTTGCAAAAGAGAAGGACCTACGAAGCCTTGTAAAGATGATTGACCTCTCAGAATCAATCTACGGTAATGTAAAGGACCTTGGTGGACGCTTGGAGTTGCGTTATCAAGAGGCATATAAACAAGGCTTGAGTATTAAAGATTACATTCTTAGCGAAGGGAAGAAGCTTGAAAGGCATGAGAAACAAGCAGTAGCACGTGTGCAACAAGAACGGAATGTGATCGATAACCTTCAGCAGGATCTAAAGGATATCGGTGAGTTGGGATCAAAAATCCCCCTGAGCCAGGGTACTCAGCAAAGCTTGGGACTCATGAATACTCAGATCAATCATCTATTGGTTGCAATGAATCGTATTGGTCAAATCATGCAATCAGGCCAAGAAAACGTCAAAAAGGCTCAGGACGAGTCTGATGCGCTTTTGCAGGCCCAGCATGCTAAAAAGTTTGCTGAAGAATTCGACAAGGGCACAGATAAATCGAATTCTACAAAGATTGAAGAAATATTTAGTACATCGTCAAAGAGTCCAAATGCAAAACGCAATTAAGACACTTTTTTGTATTCTTGCTTTAGCGATATCAGTTCTTGCTTCTGGTGTGGCTTATGCAGATCCAGCTTCAGGAGGTGACGCAACGACGCCTAATAGGGTGCAACAGCCTGCCTTCGATGCTTCAGGGATCATCAATCAAGTGATCGAGTCGATCATTGATGCTGTCGAGAGTGGGTTTACCAGCCTAGCTCAAAGCCCATCAATGGAAGATGCTGGAAACTCCATTATGTACATGCTCATGGCTGTAATGCTTGGTTGGGCTGGATTGAAAGCACTATTGGGGAATGGGATTAACTCATTCTTCGAAGAAACGGTAGTGCTGTTAATAATGATGGCTGTCATTCAAGCATTACTTAGCTCAGGTGGAATCGACGGTATCGAACAGTTTGTTAACGGGGTTGCTACTAATATTGCAGGCAGCGATATGAGTAATCTTAGGTCTACACTAGACACAACGATTAAAAAAACATTTAATGCGGTGGTTGATATTCTTAGCATGCCATCAATTACTTCCGCCAGTGGCTGGAGTTTGATGCAGCTGGTAACAGCGATTCCTCAAATGATGGCCCAAATCCTTGCGAAAATGTTGTGCGCAATGTTTTTGGTCCTTAGCTCAGGAATATTCATTGCGAACGTTATTATTGCTTATGGTTCGATAATGATTGCTAAAGCACTGGCTCCAATTCTCATTCCTTGGCTTTTGTTGCCTAGTGCATCATTCTTGTTCGATGGCTGGCTGCGCTTCTTCCTTGGCTCATGCATGTTTAAGGTGGTTGGGGCATTTTTCGTAAAACTTACTGAAAGCTGGATTACAGGTATTGCGACAATATCGGTGAATGTCAAAGTTGGTACGGATGTTGATGCGGTAGCTTTGTATGCAGGCAATATGCTTATCTATGCCTCAATCATTATGATGTCGGCCACAGCTGCATATCTGATGATGCAAGTTCCAATGATTGCACCTGGCATAATTTCAGGTTCCAGCAGAGCTGGATTTCAGGGAGTTGCGCAGTTAATGAGAGGTGCAGGCGGCTCTGCAATAAGGGGTGCATCCTCACGAACGACGGGTGGCTTTGTTAATATGGGTAAAGACGCAGCTAAGGCTGGAGCTGCAATTGCTTCCAAAATGGGAGGTGGCCAAGGAGGGTTGAGTCCACGACCAACCACCTCTATTGGAAGCAAAGCTAAGTGATAAAAGTCTGATAGAAATTTGCGTGAAAACCCTCTTAGTGTATTCTTATGCACAGGAGGGTTTTTTTATGCTCGGTTTTTTCAAGACTAAGAAAAAGAATGAATCAATAAACACCAGAAGTGGTCAGCCAAGCAATGTGGGTGAGTACCACACGACTAATTGCATTTCATCAATGTATCCGGTGCTTGAAGTGCCTGAAATTACATTTAAAGATCTTAAAGGAATGCAAGAACTTAAGGTTCAAATTGTTGATGCTTGCAAGACTATCACATCAGAATGGAAAGCAGGCTCCATGGGTAAAAACGGAATTTTGCTATATGGGGAACCTGGCAATGGGAAAACAGCATTTGGCCTAGCAATAGCTGGCTCCTACAAATTACCATTCTTTGAAATTAAAGCCGCGAATATTACATCTCAGTGGGTAGGTGAAACTGCACGTTCAATCAAGGAGTCTTTTGACTTCGTAAAACGTAATGCCCCATGTGTTTTAATGCTGGACGAGATTGATTCACTTATTACTGAACTTGATAAGAATTCAAATAAAGATCAGCGCGACATTAGAAACACTTTGCTTACGGAGTTAGTAGACATACGTAGTTTCGATGTTTTCATCATTGGTGCCACTAACTATTTTGATAAGCTAAGTGCTGCAGCGGTACGAGAAGGACGTTTTGATTTTAAGATTGAAGTTAAATCTCCAGATCTTGAAGCTCGGTCTTCAATAATTCGACAGACCATTGATTGTGCAATTGATGATGACCTACTAAAGATTGTAGCTAAACGATATTCAGGGTTTTCCGTTAAGCGGATCATATCTATTGCCGATGAAGCCAGGAGAATAGCAGCGGGTGAAGAATTAAAGATTAGTCACTTTACGAATGCACTCCGTAAAATTCAAGGATCTCACGGCAATGCACTAAGAGATGTGCTTGGTTTGGATGATTTAATATTTAATGAAAGTCTTCGTTCTGACATTGATGACCTTGTTATGGAGTTGAGCGCAGTTGATGACTTGCTACTCCAAAAATCGCAACCTTTTAAAGGTGCTCTCTTCGTCGGGCCTGCAGGGACGGGGAAAACTGCACTTGCGAAAGCAATTGCGAAAGAAACTAACTGGGCGTTTTTAGATGTTAGTGCGCCAGATATCCTTGCCGACTTCAGCCTCATGGAAGAAACTTACAAAAAGGCTAAAGACTTGCGCCCTTGTGTGATCTTCATCGATGAAGCAACGGATTTGTTAAAAGACAGAACCATTTCTAACTACGCCACGCACACAAACAAACTTCTTACCCTCATTGAAGGTTACGGAGAAGAAATTCCAGATGTTGTATTTATGGCGGCTACAAATCATGGTGATGATGTTGATGAGGCTATGGCCAGGCGCTTTTATCGAAGAATCAACTTTGAGTTACCAGATCTTCATACGCGAAAAAAACTGATTACTAGCTGGTCGAAAAAGAACAAAGCTGCTGAGGTAGCGGTGCTGCGCGCAGCAGATGTGTTGTCAGTCATGAGCGAAGGAATGTCTGCTGCAAATATCAACAACTGGTTAGATACAGAGTACAAGAAAGCAATATTGGAGGGGCTTCGGAGAAAGCAACAGCCGGACTTCTCTACAGTCTTCAAATAAAAAAAACCCACTGAACTAAATTCAGTGGGTTTTTTTTCCTATCTTAAGAAGTCGTCTTCAAATAGTTGAAGGTCATGGACATCGTTCTGGATAGACGCTTTGTCCCTTTTTGGGGGTGCGGGAGGTTCAGGGGCCGTTGTTTGACCTTGCTGATTCCCACTTGAGTGATATTTTTGCATCAGCGACTGATCAGGTGATGTATTGCCACGACCGAAGAATTGCCGCAAAACATTCCATATGAAGCCGATAACAACACAAACGGTTAGGAAGGCGACGAAAGTTAATATAACTTCGCGTAGCCACGAGGGGGTTTGATACAAGCCGTACAGCGCAAGTGCTGATATTGACAGGTAAACAAGAGACATTGATTAACCTACCCACTAGGGCAGGCCCAGGTGGGTTAAAGATGGAAGCCTAAAGGCTCTTGCATATAAGCTTTCTTACTTTACTACCGAGATTGCTATAAGTCAAGTTTGCTTTGTCATTGAAAAACGTGATGTTTAGATGCTGAAATCTGCTGTGGCTTCCTGCAAAGTGTTGGCAGGAGTAAAGAATGGAAGAAACAACCCCTCAACCAGAAGAAACGACTGATGCGATAACTGTCGATGAATACTATGGATGGGCTGCATCATTTGAAAACCTTCCTCCAGAGATTCGATTTATCGTCTTGTCTAAGTCAGGCGGACGAATTGTTAACGGAGGAAGTAACTTATTGCAGCAAGCTCATCGACATCTTCTTGAATCAGCTCGAAAAGATTGTGATCCAGATGTTTTGGCTCACAAGATCAGAGAGGCGAATCTAAGTGTTTACGAACGAAATAAACCAGTTTACGTAGTCGGCTTTATTGCGGTCTTAATCTGTCTCTGTGTAGGGGTCTATAAATTCTCGAAGGTGGTAAGTAGTGTCATTGCTTGATTATTTTAAAAAAAACAAAAGCCATAATTCTGAAGACAGTTTCTCAATGCGATTTGATGATCCTGGATTCGGTAATGTAGATAAAGCTGATACTCCAGTTTCAGCAACCAAAAAAATCCGTACATTCAGCGATCTTCCACAATCAGAATTCATTTTTAAAGATCCTGGAGTTAACGACTATGCAGAACGCTGGGGAGCTGCTTCAGTTAACAGCGTCCGATACTTTCTGATTGGAATGATTGCTGTCTGTACAGCTGCATATTCAACACACTACGCCATAAAGGTTTCAACTGAGCAAAAGGCTGAAAGAATTCTTGTTGAATTCAATGGCGTTACTGGCGAATATAAGAAACCTGTAAAGCTTGATGTTCTTACAGCGACAGATGCCATGGTCAAATTTGGTTTAGGTCGTTGGGCTGAATGGGTCTTCACAATTGACCCAAAACTTTCTTACAATTATTTGCAAGATGCTGATGCAATGGCGAAAGGTCGTGCCAGAGGCCAATTCGGTGACTATCGATACACGACTGAAATAATTCGTCATATTAAAGAAAACAAGAGACTCGTATTCGCAAAGGCATTGGCTGTTGATATTCTGACTCCGGGTGTTGTAGTAGTCCATCTTGAAACAAAAGAGTTGGATGGAAATGGCGCATTAATGGAGTCAACAAACTACCGTGTAAGATTGGATTACACAATTAATCCACCCACTGAGGCAGCTGTAGTCCTGCGTAACCCAATAGGGTTGGAAGTTAATGGATTTACATATGAGAGGTTAGCAAAGTGATTAATTTGAAAAAGGTGCTCGCAACCTGCTCATTATTTTGTGTCTTCGCAGTACATGCAGACATGTCGCCCACGCCGATTTCGGGTGATGCTCGCTTGGTTGAGTTTGAATATAATCCAGAATCTGTCTATTTGGTTCTGAGTCGCCCACTCGCAGTTACAAACATCGTTCTCCCAAAAGGCGAGAGAATTCGTCTCATGAAGGCTGGAGATACTTTCAGCTTCATGATGGAGGCGGACAAAAGTTTGAATGAGATATTCATTAAGCCCAAATTTGAAGGTGTTGAAACAACATTAACTGTTGCTACCACAAACAAGCGATTTCAGTTTGTTATTCGATCAACTGGTAAGAACAGAAAATATTACCAGCAAGTTTCCTATGCTGAAGAACCCAATACACTATTCGAGTTTGGGGAGCAGGCGGAAAGTCCTGTAAATATGCTTGGTGGTGAAGAGCAAGGTCGAACTTCAGATAGCAAGCCCTTTAAATCTAATGAAATGAAGGTAAATCCTGCTGATCTTAATACTAAATATACAATCACGGGAAGTTCATCTTTTAGACCAGAAACTGTTTACGACAATGGAAAGTTTATATGGCTGAAGTTCCCTGAAAAGATGACGGAGCTTCCAGCGATATTTGCCAAAGACAAGGGTGGAATGTATCTGGTCAATTATGTCCCTGATAGGTCGGTAGATAACGTAATAATTGTTCAGCAAATGGCAGAAGAGCTGATCCTTAAAATCGATGATCAAGAAGTATCTGTTCGTAAGGGACAAAGAGGCTTCTTTGGTTGGAGTAATTAAAGATGGCTCAAAAGAGCATTATTCCGAGCGTAGACCTTGGTGCGAAATCTCCTTTTAACAAAAAGCTCACTGTGCTTCTTGTTTTAGTTGCACTCGCTGCTATTGTTGCTTCTGCAATGTTGGGGAAATCGGCCAGTATTCCCGAAGAAGAAAAAAATGAAACAGAAGATGTTTCATTCACTGAAGGCACTGCCCGAAATATCCAGTTGGAGTTTGAAGCTCCAATTCCGAAGGCTGCTGATAGTGGCCGTACAGATACAGAATCAAATCAGGTAAACAATGGCAATGGCCAAACAAATCGTGGATCTTACGAAGCATCAATGCCAGGCTCATCAACTCTGCGTGACAATTCGTCAGGAACAGGGGGCATCAATAACGCGAAAGAAGATTTGGAAGCCCAAGCCGCAATATCGGCAATATCAGTTCCTTATGAAAATGAGGCTGCAAATTATCAGAGCCAAATCGGGGCTGTAGAAAAGTCAGCAGAGCAGAAAATAGCTGAGCTATTCCCAGCTATGCCAGAAAGAATGAGTGAGCAGGATGCTTTAAATCGCGCAATCGCTATGTCTGCGAATGCTCAATCAGCAATTTCTGGAGCCTCACAAGATCAAACATCCAACTCAGTTCTAGCGAGTAAGACTAAGAGATTTCTTGCTGAATCTGAACAAAACAACAAGGTTCACAAGGTTAGCAGAAAGAATGCTTCTTCTGGTCAGTGGGTTATTACAGCAGGCAAGACTATTCCAGCCATAACTAAACGTGCTCAAAACTCTGACCTCCCTTGTGCTGTTGAAGCAATCACTTCTGTTGATGTTTACGATTCATATACATCAACCAGAAAGCTTATACCAAAGGGTTCTGAGCTAATTGGTGTATGCAGTAATGACGTTGCCATAGGTCAAAACAGAATTCTTAGTCTTTTCAGTAGGCTCGTATTGCCCTCAGGAGAGTGGTTTGATTTGTCTGGCGGTGTTGGTATGGATAGGTCAGGTGCTACAGGCTTGAAAGGCGATGTAGATAATCATTTTTTTCAGATGTTTACCAGCGCTTTTCTTATCGCTTTCACTGCTGATCGAGTTGAGAATAGTAAGAAGGGCGCTACTAATAACAACGTCTATATGAGTAATTCAGCAGGTGCAAAAACAGCAGCTGGACAAGTAATGGTGGACACAAGCCAATTCATGCTTAATAGGACACGGAACATTCAACCTACTATTGATGTAGAGGCCGGGACAAGAATATATATCCAAGTGAAGCATGACATGGTATTTGACTAAGGATAATAAAGTGAAAAAATTTGCAATTGCAGCAATCGCTCTTTCTGTTGTCTCATTTTGTCGTGCTGAACTTGTAGATAACTACAATTTCAAATACTCTGGTGATGGGCAGAAATCCTTGTTGCCTGTCCAAGTGTTTGATGATGGGAAAAAGACCATTTTTCAATTTCGTCCAGGTCAACGAATACCGGCCATTTTTGTTGAACAAGATGGTTCGTGGCTGCATGCCCCCCTAATGCAGGACGGTGCATATTATTCAGTACCAAAGACAGGCCGTGAGTTCAAGTTGAAGATTGGTCATTCTGAGGCCAGTGTTAAATACACTGGGAATGATCGAGGTAGCCTTAAAGTCAATGGATCTAATAGCGTACTTGAGAATCGTAGCTACTCAACTGCAGCTAAGGGAGATACGTTTAAGTGGACTCATGATGTTGAAGTCGGAGAACAATCAGTTGTATTCTTGAAAAAGACATCCAAGGTAACAACTAATTCATCAAGGCAGTTTGCGGCTCTTGCGCGTAAATTATTGGATGCAAAATCTATTGACGTTTATGGGTATTCAAGCATCGATGACGATAGTGCAATTGATGCTGACTTAGGACGACGCCGTGTTGATGCAATTGTCAACTCACTCACATCCTTTGGTGTGGATCGTTCCAAGATAAAAGTATCCGTTAATGTCTATGGAGCTTCTGAGGCACAAGGCGGCGAAATTGGCGCGCGTATTGAATATGCAATACATAAACAATCAAGGCCTGCAATTCAAGTCCTGTCAAACAAGGGCGAAACAGCTCCTTTAGTGGCAATTGAGAAGCCAAAGCAAGAGAATCATCGACTCACCACTATTGGTAAGCAGTTATACAGAATTGAGAAATCTGATAAGTCAATTCTTGATGTCCTAAAGCGATGGGGATCTGCTTCAGGATGGAATGTTATTGGTGTTAATTTTCCACACATTACATTCAATGAATCTGTAGATCAAGAAATAGCATATGGAACATTCCTAGAAGCAGTCGAAAAGATGAAGGAAGGGCTGGTCCGAAAAGGATATACAAAGGTCGATGGAAAAGCCTATTCAGATAACGTAATTGAAATTGGAGTTTTTGATGAAAAGAATTAAGGCGGCGATTGCATTCATGCCCTGCCTGCTCACAGCAAATGCATATGCAATCGAGTTGGTTAACCGACCGTACTCTGGACATCAAACGTCTCCAATCACCTCGTATGTCCAGGCCCAACCGATCCCTGTGCCTAGTCCAATTCAGAAAACTTGGTCTTTGCAATTAAAGGATGTTAATTATTACGGCGCTTTTCAACGTTGGGCAACAGAAGCTGGATATCAAGTGCGCTGGGATGCAGAGAAGCACTTCATAGTGGAAGCTATAGATACCTTCACGGGAAGTTTTGAAGATGCAGTAACTGGCGTCCTGGCTAACCCTGCAGTAGCTTTCTCGAAGTATCCACTTGAAGTCTGCTTTTACCCCAATACACCACCGTTGGCTCGTATCACTCGTAAGGGTGTCCAAGAGAAGGAATGCCAGTAATGAACAAAACTAACTTCCCGCTGGCTATATCAAAGTCTGTAATTGCACTTGCTGCTGCATCAATCATGACTGGTTGCATGGCACCAGGAGGTCTGCTCCAGCAGAATGCTGAGCATGCAAAAGCCGTAAATGAGCGTGTAGCTATGTCTGCGCCTTCAGCCTCATTCCTGCCAATCAGTGCGAACACGCCTGGTACTGCAGGTCACGCGCAACAGTTGGCAGATCGTACCTCTCACGTTGCCCGAAAAGCAACGCGCCCGTGGATTGGTGCACGAATGGTTGAAGTTCAAAGTGATGAGAACTTGCCCCCTATATTTTACAAGGCGCAGAATTTCAACTTCAAGGATGCAAAGGGCAATGAAAAGCGAGTCCCATTGCGCATTGTTGCTGAGCGGATCACTGCAATTACTGGTATCCCTATTCGTATTTCCCTGAATCAGCAAGCCAGTCTGCCTTCAGCATTGCCTACACCCGCAATGCAAGCTCCCCCCGCAATGCAAGTCCAGGCAGTCCCTATGCCTTCACCTTTGCCACCTGCAGGTGTAGCAGCAATGCCATCCACCGCTCAGGATGTTCAGACGGAGTTCTATACCAACTTGGATTCGGTAAGTATGCAGTGGACTGGGCACCCTGCAGGTTTCCTGGATTTCCTAACTAACCAGCTGGGCTTTGCCTGGTCATACCGTGGAGGCACGGTAGTCATTGAGCGAATGCAAACGGAAACATTCGAGTTAGCAGCATTCGGAGTTGAACAAACTTTCAAGATGGAACTCACTGGTGGCAGCAGTGGTGGCACCAATGACAAGGGAAGCACTACAAGCAACCAGTCCACATTGCAGATGTCTGAAGCGGGTAAGGTTGAAACCCTTAAATCGCTACAGAAAGCGTTTGAAACAGTGGTTCAACCTGCTGGAGGTGATGTTGTACTGAACGAGACAACGGGTCGTTTCTACGTCACCGCGCCTAAAGATGCAATGACTAAGGTTCGTCAGATTTTTAAGGCAGAAGATGACTCATTGATGCGTCAAGCGCACATCCAAATTGATATCTATTCAGTGGTTCGTGATGATGCCAATGAAGCTGGTATCGACTGGAATATTGCATTTGAATCGCTGTCTAATGCATGGGGGGCTACTCTGAGTGCTCCAGCAACACTTACAGGTGCATTGACTGGAGGGATGTCCACAACAATCTTGCAAAACGCAAGCAACTCGCGTGAATTTGCAAACTCTAGGGCAATCCTTAAGTTATTGAACTCCATTGGCAATACTGCGAAGCACGCACCAGTCTCCTTGGTTGCAATGAATCGTCAGTGGGCGCGTAAAACGAATTTGAAGACCGATGGCTATTTGAGTGAAACAACTCCATCAACTTCTTCTTCGGCAGGCTCTGGTGCACCTGGACTTAAAACATCCCAAATAACTACGGGTGATAAGTTTATGGTTACTCCCGCAATTCTGGACAGCGGGACAATTTTGCTTAAGTTTGGCCTGTCCTTGACAGAACTCGTAGGAATGTTTGACGTGACTGCAGGTGAAGGTCAATCTTTCCAGAAAGTCCAAACGCCTGTTACCAGTGGAACTGATGACCAAAGCACGGTGCGTCTTGAACCAGGACAAGCGATGGTCGTAACCGGGCTTTCTCGAAAAATCAGTGGGAACATGAATCGTACTCTGGGTGATGGAGTGCCAATGTTCCTTGGTGGCTCACGCAAAGTAACAAACGTGCGAGAAGACTTTGTAGTGGTTATTCGCGCAGTTCAGATGCAATGAAAGAATTACTGATCCCCGCTAGTACGGCATACCTGCTATGTGGCCTCGTATGGAGACCACTGCCAGCAAAGGGTGCTGAAAAAGAGATTAGATCCATTGCAAATGAGCGCGGGTCTAGTTCTTTTGTGCAGATAGGTAAACCTGGAAAAGGCTGTGCTTTCTTTGCGACATTCAATGAGCTTGAAACTCCGCGAAAGTCGATCTATTCCCTATCAGCGTTGCTTGCTAAATTAGCTGGTGATGCACCTGCTGCGGTGATACTTCGATATGAAGACTCATATGCTGTAGTGTGTATAAACAAGAGTATTCCCATAGTTGATGAGGTATTTAAAGATAAAACAGCGGCAATCAACTCGCTGAAGCCAATCGTTGATAAGCTCGGTATTACACCGAAAGTAAACTTTGAGAGTGGTCACTCATACGAGTATGTGGACTCTTTAGAAGTTAAATTGCTAGGCCCCAAAAAGGGTAGGGCGGCACCATCAAAGGAAGTGCCTAAATCAATTGTTCCGCAATTAATATTGGCGGGCTTAGCGATTGCCGCAACACTTTGGTATTTTGATAATTCTGAGCGTGAAAAAGCTCGAATAGAGGCTGAGCGACTTGCTGCAGAGCGAGAAGCTGATCCTATCCCAAAATATATGCGTCAGCTCATGGCTGATGAACCATTCTTCGCTCTGACTGACAGCACTACATTAAAAATGCTTGGTGATATTGCAGTCATTTCACAGAAGCCAAAAGGTTGGATATTTGACGAAGCAAATTGTGAAGCAGATATACAGAATCGCATCCAGAAATGTGAACTTCAATTCAAACGTAATCATGGAATTTACTCTGATCTAAAATCAGAGCTTCGTGGTTATGAGATGAACTTCTCATTTCCAGCGGACTTAAATACTGCTAAAGCTTCCATCCAATACAAAGAGTCATCATTTCGATTTGCTGATTATGGTAAATCTGCTGAAGAGTTCTTGGAGTTTGATTTTGGTGATATTGCACAGAACTGGTTGACAGCAGGCCTTGGTATTGAAGTGACTCCTGCAGAACTATGGCCACTTGCAGCGGGAGTTCCAAATACATTCCGTCACCCTATGGCAAAAATGAGTGGTGAAATTCGAATTTCAAAGCTGCCATTGTTCCTAGTGTCCGATTTGATATATACGAAACCATCAAACACTTACGTAAAGTCTTTCAAAATTAAGACTATCGAAGCAAATAAGCGTATGGATGCCGAAGTTAATGTGGAGTTGAGATATCATGTTAGTCAATAAGAAATATATCATAGCAGTCACATTATCTTTGTTGAGTACATTAACAATGTCTCAAACTATTGGCGATATTGCTGCATTCCAAAGAGCAAAAGCCCAGGCTGAAATCAAAGGTGAACAAGCATTACCTGACGCGGTAAATAGCAAGCAAACACCAGCTGAAGTTGTATCTAACCAGACTACCCCTAGGGTAAAGCAGGCGAAGACAGTTCATCTTCTTGGGACATTCAATGTTGATGGAGTTCCGAAAGCTCTCATTAGCAATGGTGGTAGCGTTTCACCAATTGCAGTAGGTGAATCTGTCAACCAGTATTCTGTGCGCAATATCACAAGTAAGAATGTTACATTTGCAGCGCCATGTAAAACACCGAGAGAAAAGAAATCAAAATGCAAAACACTCACTATTAGTGTTGGGGGTGGGTTGTGATTCGTACTTTACTTGAGCGGATGCAGAATAAAAATCGTTCACCTCGACCTGCTGATTTTTTTGATGACATTGAGGATGTCGATGTGCAGGTGGGTAGCATTGCATCGAATATTAATCAATTGCCGCCTCATGAGGGATTTATTGATTTTAATAATAATCCGATACTTTG
The DNA here is from genome assembly GCF_003569915.1 of Comamonas testosteroni. Taxonomy (GTDB): domain Bacteria; phylum Pseudomonadota; class Gammaproteobacteria; order Burkholderiales; family Burkholderiaceae_C; genus Comamonas; species Comamonas testosteroni_D. Next base: position 27,523 of record NZ_KZ984473.1, read on the forward strand.
GTCTGGAATTGATAAGACAGCTGAAATTGTTTTGATCTTGCTTGATTCAAGAAAGGTGATTATTGCTGCTTCAGAGCGCGGTATCAACGATAAGGCTTCTCTGAAGAGAATGAGATTAAACCTTGATCTTAATGCTTATGAGTGCGTAGACACTATTGGCGTGACTGCCGACTTGCAAAAAATGCTCGGTGTCAGCTCTATGGAGAAAAGTTCTGAAAGAAGGACTAGCCTCAAGTCAGAGCCAATGATGCGCTTTAGGGGATGGCTTGAGAAATCCATCGAAATGGAAGCTTCTGACTTGCATTTGGAGACTAATGGGGAAAAGGGAGCTGTCAAAGTTCGCGCCCATGGGGAAATGTGGCCGTTAGAAGATGCTTTGCGAGGGCAATATTCGGCTCAGCAAATTTCGGAGACTATCAGCTCTGTATATCAAAACCTGACTCAGACCTCATCAAACTCTACTGCAGTCTGGAAGCCAGATGCTGACGCCTATACCATGCTCAACTTGGAGTTGGCTGGCAAGCTTGTAAAGATGCGCTTTCAGGCTATTTCTGGTAACAAAGGGCCTAAAGCTATTCTTCGAATCTTTAGTGGATCAGATAAGCCATCTAAGAGTCTCGAAGAGCTTAAATACACACATAGCCAAGTTCACGAAATACGTAAAAGTCAACAAACCACCAGTGGTTTGGTTTGTATTGCTGGAATCACTGGGTCGGGTAAAACAACAACTATTCGCTCATTTCTGGAAACGCATCCTGACAATGGAAGCATCATTATCAACACGGTTGAAGATCCAGTAGAGCTTGAGATCAAAGGTGCTCACCAAAAGTCTGTGCAACGAAGTTTTGATGACTCTGAAGAAGAAGTCAGAAAGAAATATATCGGCGCAATAAATGCGATGCTACGTGGTGATATTGACATCGGAATGCTAGGTGAACTTCGTGACTCAATATCAGCTAATGCATGGCTCAATGTGGCAGAAACTGGGCACATGGGTATCGCTACCTTGCACGCTCACCGATTGACGGGGATTATTCCTCGTTTAATAAACCAAACTATGGGGCTTAGTAGAGAAGTTCTTTCAACCCCACAAACTATTAACGTTTTTATGTATCAAGCATTGGTGCCAATTAATTGTCCATGCTGCTCCTTAAAAACAGAAGAGATACTGCGACACACTGAAGCCGATCTTACGGCAATTAGTTTCAATGTCGAAGAGGCTATACGACTGGGGGTAGATCCTACGAACTTCAAATGGCGAAATCCCCAAGGTTGTCCCGTTTGTCGTGGTCGTGGGACACAAGGTCAAGGTCTTGTCGCTGAGATTTTAACGCCTGATCATCAGTTTCTCAGCTATATCCGAGATGGTAATGATGCTGCAGCATTTGAATACCACAGAGGTCGAGGCAATTTTGATTTGTCTAGTGAAGATCTTTATTGCAAAAGCATTGTGGAACATTCTCTGTTAAAGGTTATTTCTGGTGAATTAGACATGCGTGTCCTTTCACGGTTTGAAAAACTTTCTGATTTTGTCACAAATTACCATCGAATAAAGGCTGGGTGATGAATCTGTCCACAATCTTTCATTATTACCACCTAATTCAGTTTTCGTTTACCAGACATATTTTTTATCTCGAACTAGCTGATAGTTGGAAACGCAGTGTTTCTCTTAAAAACTTTGCATATCGTGTTATCGATAACGGAAAAGTATTAAAAGACGAAACGAGAATACACGTTGGTAAGAAGTTAATTTCTTCCATTGAGGAAAGCGATACTGTTGGGCTGTGGGCATCCCTTAAGAACTTGGTTTCTAAAAGCGATTGGCCTCTCCTCAAAGCAGCTGAAATATCTAAAGACATTCCCGCTGCGCTTACTCACATCTCAAAAACTGTGGCTTTTAAGATCAACGTGACCTGGCAGCTCGTGAAGTCAATGGGCGTAGCTCTGTTTGTTGCACTAATTTGTGCTGCTGTTATTGGTGTAACAGCTGACACTATTGCAAAAATTCTCGACACAGCACCCAATATGAAGTTCACAGGATTCAACGGGCTTGTTGTGACATTAGCTGGGTTCTTTGTAGAGAACTGGAAGTTAGTTTCTGGGTTCATCTTTGCTTCTATAGCCCTCGTCGTCTACTATGCTCCCCGGCTGACTGGTCCTTTGCGTGAAAAGTTAGATGAATGGCCTGTCTTCTCGCTATACCGTGATGTCGAATCTGCGAATGCCATAGCGATGTTGTCTATGTATCTTTCTTCGGGTTTAGTGCTCAAAGATGCTGTAAATAGGTTGTCCATTGATGGAACTCCTTGGAGAAAATGGCAAGTGTCGAAGATAGCTAATGCATTAGACAGTCGCCCGAGTGAGTTGATTTACGCTTTCAGCCGAGGCCTGTTCTCTCCAAAGCTCAGGGCGCGTCTAGCAGCTTTGGCTGATTCTTCATCGGCTTTTGAAGATGCGATCATTACTCTTGGAAGAGATGAGTTGGAGCGCATCGAAAAGGAAATACAGACAACCGTGATTGCGACTGCTGGCGGTCTGGTATTTGGTATCGCGTTCGTCGCGGTGATTCTTTCCCTTGGTCAACAAACCATTATTTCGCAACTTTACAACGATTTTTCCAAAGGCTACTAACCATGAAAACTCATTTCACATTCAACATGAAAGCTTCTCGCAAATCTGCTCAACATGGTGCTTCCATCGTTTCAGTCATGCTCGGCATCCTGGTTGGTGGTTTGATGTTGGTCGTTGCAGTCAATCAGTTCCAAGACGCCAACAAGAAAACACGTATCGAAACTGCTACCCAGGAGGCAGTTCAGATATTCTCAACAGCCCAAAAGAACTACGGTTTTGCGAATCAGTATGGCCAGGTAACTACTGCTATTGCAGTCCAAGGTGGCATCGTTCCTGAAGCGCGTCGGAATGCCGGGACGAATACTGCTAATAACAACTACAACGGAGCCATAACATTTGCTCCAGCAACGATTAATACAGCGAATGATGCGTTGGCAATTACCTATGCCAACGTCCGTGGCAGTGATTGCCAGCAGCTGGTTCAGAACACGGAATCGCTGACCCGTCAGGTCTTTATTGGATCAACACAAGTTAAGGCAACTGACTCGCCTGTAACACTCTCCGCACTCTCTACTGCATGCGATGCAAGTAGCACAGTTACCTTGAAATGGGTAATTGGTCGCGGTTAATTTGATACCAACTTCCTGAAAATGGCCGAATCTTTCGGCCTTTTCCTTTATTGGCATCGAAATGTGCATATTTCTCAAGAGATATCTACCAGATGCTGCGGAGAATGATTAGATCAGGAATATGCTATGGCACAACAACGTTCATACGGTAATTTTTCCCGGACTGCTTCTTTCCAGAAGCAGAAGGGTTTCGGTATTGTTTCCGCTTTGCTAGGTCTGCTTGTGGCTGGAATCGTCACAAATGGTGTTGTTCAAAACATTAACTTCAGAAATAAGCAACAGGTAGGGTCAGAGTTGGCCAAGCGTGTAGGGCCATACCGAGAGGCATTGAACCGTTACATCAGTGAAAATTACCACCTATTGCAGTCTAATCAGTCAGTGGTGCGCAATGGTGTGACTTTAGCCTCAGGTACAGCACCAGGCCGCACCTTGTCACCTAAGGTGGCCGATTTGATTGCACTGGGTTATCTCCCTCCAAACTACAGTGGACAAGTGAGTCTCACTGATTCAACTGCCGTTCTTGCTTCATCTTTAAGACTTGAGCCAGCTGGATGCGTCGCTGCGAATTGCGAGATCCCTGGATTTTTGTATGTGGATAAACCAATTCGTAGATCTTCAATCGAACCGAACGCCGTCGCTATTGGTCAATTTCGAGTTGAAGTTGGACCTGATGCTTTAACATCAACAAACGCAAAGCCAACTGAACTAAGTTCTTCTCAGGGAATGACAGTCACCAATCCGGTAGCTGGTAATCCAGCAGGAGTTATCGGTGTGCTCGTAGGTTGGGGTTCCTCTGGCTATGGAACTTTTCTTGTCGTCAACGATACCCGAGATCCAAATTTTCGTGGTGACTTGTCTGTTCGGGGTGAGATCAAATCTGAAACCAAATTGACTGCTCCAAATATCGTTGCCTCAGAATCAGTTGGAGCCGGCACCGGGAATAATGGTACTGATTGTAGACTAGGAGAAATTTTAAGTTCAGGCGAAATTTTCAGCAGAAGTTCCAATTGTGTTAATAAGGTAGTTATTGAACCAACTAGAGCTTCGTTAAAGACCTACTTCAATTCAGGAATTGAATCAGTTTCTATATCAGGAGAAGATTCTTCTGTTACCCTGAACAGATCCAACGGTGTTCAATCGATACGGATGTCTGGTAACTCGTCTGAAGTTGTGCTGAAGAACACAGCTGGTGTTGACCGTCTTCTATTGAATGGTGATACTGGATCGTTGTCTATTAACTCTGGTAGTGGAAGCCGCACAGTTAATATCAATGGTGATACAGGACAAATCATTTCCACCGATGGCCGATCCAACCGATTCCAAGTAGATAACACTGGGAACCTAAGAGTACGTGGTGCTGACGGCCTTGATAAGGCTGGTTACGATGTGTCCGATGGCTCTGGTCGTGCATTCGGGGAAGTATTGAAGGCCAATTCAACCGCTACTAAAGGGACTCCATGTACAGTTAATCGGAAATACGGAGATATTGCCAATAACGCCCAAGGAGTTGGTTTGTTAATGTGTAATGGATCTATCTGGGTGCCTGTTACACCAGTTTCCAGTGTTGTTGGCGGCTGGTGTCCCACAAATGATGAACTAGGTGTTTCCAATAGTGGTTCTTCTTTAATTTGCTCTGGTAATAAATGGGTGAATATATCTGATCGATTTGGAAAACGAATTTTTGTTGCTTCATATTCAGCCAGTAACGGAAGCTGGATAGGTAAACCTGCTTGTCTCAGTGGAACCTACGGATCGATTATTATTCTTACGCCTAAGAATATTTATTCCGAAAAGTCTTCCCTTAATTACTTTGCCTATGACTATGGATCGTCATGGTTGGTAAACATTACAGACTTCGCCAATAACGGTGTTTCTGGAGAAGCTATTGCTTCTATCTATTGTTTGTATTCATGAAAGGAGCCGATTTGTCTATTAACTACAGCCAAATTATCGTGAAACGCCTAATTGCGATATCAAGTTTATTTGCTATCAGTTGTGCTGCAAACGCTCAGACATTTGATTCAACAGGCGGTAATCGACTTTTTGTGACACCGCAGGCAGATGGCTCTGTAGACGTTCCTGGATATGGGGTCTGGCTTGAAGGTTCAGTGGTAAAAGGTGCGTCTGGAGGAGGCCCATCATGCGGCGGTGGTGGAGGAACACGTTATTCTGGCCTATGTATCGTTGACCCGAAAAAAAAGCTCCCTCGTCTCAGTACATATTTCTCTATTTACTCGACCGCATATAAGGCACTAGAAAGGGCATGTCCTGATAAGACAACATGGCTTCTAACTGGCCAAGAGTGGATGAGTGATGTTTGTCCAGGTGGTGGGGGCTAAAAAAAACCATCCTAGTTACTTAGGATGGTTTTAATTTAATTTAGTTTTGTGTTCCTGTCTTAAACACAAAGTCCAATTTCATCGTTTCTGATCCATCGGTTCCATTGATTTTCACCCGATACGAACCATTACTTGTTAATGGTTTTGTTGGGATGATGAACGCTTCAGTGGCTGTCAACTTCTTCTGAGGATCTACTATTGCAGTGAGTTGCGAGAAAGGGATAGCCACGCCATTGTTAAGGTCAATAATCTCAGCACTTGAAATAGAAATCTCTTCGTCTCTCCCTGACTGAATATAGATTGGTGTTCCCATCGGATTCAGATTGAAATCGATTGAGGGGAAAGGGTTCGGAGTCTCTTCGGTGAAAATAGGTGACACACCTTCGATGGTATCGCATGGGAATGTCCGTACCTTTTTACCGTTGTAAACAGGTGCGCTTGACCCTGCTGCATTCCCGAAATTGATAGCAGTTGCCGAAAAGTAGCTTGTATAACCCGGTGCATTCGACTTGTCAGTAGAAGCGGAATAGCCAATTCCAACATCATTCCATTCGCCCGTTGCGTTTTTCAAATGATAGACCGAGGACATTAAGCGATTCAGTAACGCTTTTCCTGTTGGTGCATTGGATGGGTATTCAATTCCGTTGCTGGAGTTTTGTGGAACTGATGTACCACCTACCCAACCACCCACAATTTCACCAGCATTTTTGATACTGTAGCCAGCATTCAAAAGTCGATCTTGAATTGTGCGTCCGGTAAAGGACGGAAGAGTATTGTTTTGGTTATGTCCAATTACCGAGTTAACTTGTGAATACTTCGCATGACCCTGAGCTGCCGTGTCGAGAATATTACTTTGGGCCAAGCTGCTAAAGCCGCATGTGGTACGGTAATAATTCAGGGCTTTGTAAATGTCCGAATGATGGGAGTCCGTGTACGAATCGGGCTTAATATCTGTAGGGTAATTTGTGTTGTCACCAGGAGGGGTTGGATTAACTGGGTTTTCAGTACCCTGATTACCACCGCCACTACCATTATTAGTGTTGGCGTCGTCACCACCGCCACCGCCACCGCCACATGCTGCCAGAATAGCTGCCAAAGCGATGATTGTGATTTGGTTCGTCTTCTTCATTGTTTCCCTTTGTGTTGAAGTTTCAAGTGTTTTAATTGTCTCATAAATCGAAATTGGCGCAAATCAGTCAATGTCGATGTTCATTTTCGAGTTACTGGCGATTGTTGTAGACATTTCGTTTTTCACCTTCGCATTCTTATTAACTCCTGTTGAGCTTTTAGTGTTTTTCTTCAATGGAGGCACTGGTATTAATTGTCCTTCTAAAACGCCTGTTCTAATCAAAGCATTCTTGAGCATGATTTGATATCTAGTGTTGTAGTAAGGTGTAGCGGAGTGGTATGTAGCGATGCCGTACCAATTGTTCCCATGCTTCGCCATTTGCTTACGAAGGTGCCAGGCTGTTACGTAAGTGCTAATACAGGGATCGCTGATGGTTGCTGGCGTCACGCCAAACTTGGCCAGGCCTGGCATATGGATAGTGTTCATGCCTCCCATGCCATAGTCGCTTGTGCCATTTTCGTTCTTGGCCACAGTAGCTGGCTTGAAATTACTCTCCACCTTGAGGATTGCCCACAGGATGTTGTGGTTGACTCCGTGGTATTGAGCTGCTGGGATGATGCATGCCTCGACCGGCCTTGTGAACATTGTTGTAGGGGCAGTCGGTGCTTGCGCAGCAGCGGTAGTTGCCATCGCTAACATGGCACTTAGACTCAATTTTCTAAACATGCTTCCATTCCATTAGATGCGTTGATTGCACCATGCAGGAAGTCTTTTGCTGACCGCTTATCTTGACGTTTCAGCCATAAAAAAACCATCAACATAGTTGATGGTTTTTTTTTTAGCGTTTTATTGACTGTACGAATACTCAGGTCGGATATCTTGCCAAATTTTGGCAGCAGCGCTTGCCGCTTGCTCGGTTGAGTAGGGTGCTACTTCGCCATGCGGAAGTAACTTCACAAAAGTGGAGTCTTCTCTGCGTGTACCTACGATCCAGCCATGTGCAACCTGCAACAGTTCTAGCTTGAGCAGCAACGCTGTAGCTTGTTCTGTACTGGGTCTTGACTGGTCTTGTGATAGTGGCATTGATGAGATCCTGTGTGGCTTTCCATGAGCACGTTTGTTGTCTGCCAATTTTCAACATTTGCAGGACAGTTTAGATGTGCATAACTATACGACCTTGAAATGTCTGCCAATTGTCAAAAGGCAGTTCCCCTTTCCATATTTCACTGATTGTTGCTAGTTGTTGCTTTGTCTGCAAGTTAATTTCCTCAGCTAGCGGTGAAACCTCTTAAGTAGGGGTCGCCTCAGAAAACGGAAAATAAAGCACGTTAAGGCAAAACGGCTCCGCCGTTGGGCATCAATACGGCTTTGTCATTGACGCGCTGTCGCGCATTCCTGGCAGAACACAACAGCAGGATCGGCGTTCAACAGTTCCGGCTCCAAATCACTGTGACAGGCGCAGCACAGCCCATAGGTGCCAGAGTCGAGGCGGGCCAGCGCAGCTTCGACCTTGCGCTTGCGAATGGTCAGCCGCTCCCGCAATCCTTGGGCGAGAGCCTGCTGTTGGAGGGCGTCGATACGCGACACCCTACCGACACAGGATTGATCCAGCTCGACCGGCGCGGCGGACTGTTGAGCCTGCTGGATTGCCTCAACGGTTTCCCTTTGCTCGATCAGCAGTCGAGCGCGGAACTGTTCCATGTCCATTGAGGCGACTCCTTCGCTATCGCAGTAGAAGCGTGGGGACGGTCGAGGAACGCAGCAGGTCAGCGGTCTTGCTGCCGAACATCAAAGTGCGCAGCGGCGAGTGACCGAATGCGCCCATGATGAGCATGTCGATGGACTGCTCCTTGACCGTCTTGGCGATGATGTTTTCCGCATCGCCGGGGATCAGCGAGGCGGTCACATTGAAGCCAGAGGCCTCCAAGGTGGTCTTGGCCCAATCAAGCTGCTTGGGTGCGTCCTGGCTTTCCTTTCCCGACATCAGCAGGGTGATTGGCAAGCCACGGAACAGCGGGCTGCCTGCGACCATTTCGACGCCACGCCGGGTCACGGTACTACCGTCGAAGGCGATCATCACGCGCTGCGGCTCTTTGAAGCCTTCGGTCACGGTCAGGATCGGTTTGTGCAGGGACCGCACTACCTGTTCCACATTGCGGCCCAAGTCACGCTGTGTGGCTCTGTTGCAAAGATTGGCGGCAGTCAGAGGTAGGCTGTCGCTCTGCGCCGATCAGGCGGCTGCTGCGAAATGGTGGTTGAGCATGCCCATGGCCTCCGTCAGCGCCGAGGGCCCAATGCCAAAA
>NZ_KZ984474.1 GCF_003569915.1 Comamonas testosteroni
GGGCGTGTCCGAACTTTTGTGTAAACGGGGCGGACTTCAGTTGACGGAGATGCGGTCTCCGAACTGAATGGTAAATCGGGTCAACGCTGCCTTCCAATCCCGAATCGGCATGGTCCACTTCTGACTGATGTTGCGCAGGGCCAAGTAAAACAACTTAGTCAGCGCCTCATCGCTGGGGAATGAACCCCGGTTCTTGCTCAGCTTCCTCAGGCCCATGTTGACCGACTCGATGGCGTTGGTCGTGTAAATCACCTTCCTGATCTCCGGCGGGTAGTCGAAGAATGGAATCAGCCGGCTCCAGTTCCTGCGCCAGGACTGGCCGATGGGCAGGTACTCTGCATCCCACCTGGCCTCGAATTCGCCCAGGCGCAGCTCGGCCTCCTCGGCCGTGGCGGCCTGGTAGACGTGGCGCAGATCAGCCGCTACCTCCTTCCTGCGCTTCCAGGACACGTAGTTCAGGCTGTGGCGCACCATGTGCACGATGCACAACTGCACCACCGCCTTGGGGAACACGGCCTCAATGGCGTCGGGGAAGCCCTTGAGCCCATCGACGCAGGCAATGAAGATGTCCTGTACGCCCCGGTTGCGCAACTCGGTGACCACCTGCAGCCAGAACTTGGCCCCTTCGGTCTGGGCCAGCCACAGGCCCAGCACCTCCTTCTCGCCGCTCATGGTGATGCCGATGGCCAGGTACACGGCCTTGACCCGTATGGCGCCCTCGCGCACCTTCACGTGGATGCAGTCCAGGTAGACGATGGGGTAGATGGCGTCCAGCGGGCGTGCCTGCCAGGCCTTAACCTCCTCACTTACAGCATCCGTCACGGATGAGATCAGGCTGGGTGAGACCTCCGTGCCGTACATCTCCTCCAGGTGGCTCTGGATCTCGCGCACCGTCATGCCGCGGGCGTACAGGGAGATGATCTTGTCGTCGAAGCCGGCCCAGCGGGTCTGGTGCTTGGGGATCAGTTGGGGTTCGAAGGTGCCCTTGCGGTCGCGCGGCACCTCGATGGGCAGTTCGCCGAACTCGCCCTTGAGCGTCTTCCTGCTCTTGCCGTTGCGAGTGTTGCCGCCGGTGTTGACCACCGGTTCGTGTCGGTAGTGGCCGAGGTGCTCGGTCAGTTCGGCGTCCAGCGCCTTTTCTACAAGCAGCTTGGTCAGCTGCTTGAGCAGGCCGTTCTCGCCGATCAGGTCTTCAGGTTTCTTGTAATCAGCCAGCAGTTTCGCCAGCAGTTCTTCAGGGACTTCGTGTTTCTTGGCTGTCATTGTGCTTACGGACATGCAGACTTGCGCCTGCGGTGGATTGTCCGTTTACACAAAATTCTGCACACCCTCATCCACCTAGGACCAGGAGCGACGCCCCTTGGGCAAATTGAGACGCCTATAACGTAGCTCTTTGACAAACAAGTCGTCTACCAGCTTATAAATAGCTTGTGTGGGAGAGCCTGGCTGTTTCCTCAGCGCTTCGGTCAAATCAGCCACATCAAGCCGCACTGGCGCAACGCCTTTGCTCATACGCTTATTGTTGAAATCAACATTAAATGCTTGCAGTAGTGTTTTCCAACTAGCTGGCCCCGATGCCTGTGGAAGGAAAAATAGCATCACGCACTGCGGGCGAGCTTCCTCCGATTGCGTAACCCTTGCTAGTTTTCCTAGCAACGCTTCAGGCCACACCTTCTGGAACTGCGTAATGTATGAAGACGCATTTTTGAAAAAATCCACGTACGAAAGCGCACTGCACTGATCCAGTGATGAAGCTTTAAGTTCTGTGGACCCACCTCCTTCGTGCACCTTCATCTTCACCAAGACTGTCACTGCATTGGGCAGTTTGGATTCCAGCGTTTGGACGTACTTCTCGATGGAGCGCTCGGTCTTCGTCTTCTCGACGGACAAGCGTCTGTTCAGGCCACATGACTGCGACTTCGCCATCCAACGCAACGCAACACTCACACCCCTATTGAGCAAATCGATGTCTTCTTGCTTTAACCTGCGACAGTCCACATAGTTCAGCCCTTGCTTGCCGCGAACCTGGTCAGCAGCAACAGCGACTGTTGCACGAAACAATGTGACATAAGCACTATGAAGGTGAACATCACCATCATTCCAACCCAGAGGAATTCGAGACCCTAGGTACTCATCCAAGAGGTCTGCGCACAGTAACAATCTAGCGCCAAGCGCCGAACTCTGCGCACACTGCCTAGCAGCATCCCACTCGAAATGCGGTCCCGCGACCTTTAAAAGGAGCCCCATGTACGTGTGCATGGCAATGCACAGCCTGAGCTGGCCATCGTCAAGGTGACGAGTAACCTCCAAGGAAATACTTCCAGACTGCACCTTAGACATCAAGGGAGCAATCACCGCTGCGTTTGTGCTCTGCTCAGGCTTGAAAAGCTGAACTTTTAATCCGACCTTACTCTCTTCCCTCTCTATCAAACTTCTCTTCTTATCCACGGTTTAGTCGCATGCAGCCTTGATGCATCAAAGATACCACCTAGCGCTGCATGTCCCGCTTACGCTGTCTAGGATTCATTTAGAAGGATCAGAGCTAAAGGCACTGAAGTCTGCTTTGCAGAGTGAGCAGTCGATCGTAACCAAATTACGGGCGACGGGTTTGGAGGGCAAAGCGGCTCGTCGCGAAGAGCCTGCCGAGTCCTTTCGATCAAGCACAGCGCTCTGATAGGACTCTCTGGAGCCGCTCAACGGCTCCACGACCAGCGACCGAGAAGCATTGAGCTCTGCATAGGAGAGGTACATGCCCGGGCACTGGAATACCTCTCAACGCGTTGTGCAGAGCCTTCTTAACTGTGCAGGCCCAGGATTGCCTCAGCGACGCGTCGGGCACCTGCGATGGGGTTGTTCAAGCTGATCGTCGCGGGAAGTTCGACGCGGAAGGTAAGCGACTGGGCATCCACATGCTGGTGGGCGACCACGTCATCGCGCCGCAGCACCTCGATTGCAGGGTCTGCCATATCGTAGCTCCGGACGAAAGTCACGCTAAACGGGGTTGTGAACGGCGCCTCGTTGGCCATCGTGGCATGCTCGTATCCGATACCCGACTCCGAGCCGTACATGGCTACGCGTTTAAGAAGCTCGTCGACTAAACCGCTAGCTCCGCTCGAGGTGAGTCGCGCGACGATGCTCTCCACCAGGGATGGGATCGACAAGGCAGGCACGTTGGGATCTGTCTGTTGCAGGCCGACGCTTACGAGGAGCAGGCGCGACTCCCCGGGGGCATCATCACTGGCAGGGATAGGCTCGATTTGGTGGACGCCATGAATGGCGTGACTTGAGGTTGCGCGAGTAGTGGTCTTTATCTCTACACCCGTGCCCTCCCATCTGAAGTCCCTTGCAGAGCGGCGCCAGCCATCCCAAGCCAGGACGACTGATCCGACCTGGGGATCGGCCGCGCGGCGGCAGAGAGCGTCGAGAAGGAGCAGTTCCCCGACGAGTCCGAGGATGGCGTTCTCAGAGATCTCCAGGCGCTTAATGGCGAGTTCAATCAGCGGCTCGGTGACGGCAAAGGCGCGCTCCAAATTTGCGTCAGCTTTTTCCCGCAGCAGTTCAGCGGCAATGAATGCACCGACCTGGTCGAAATGCCCCAGCGCGGGCAAGCAAATGCGGTTTGCGTTCAGCGGAGGCAGGCTGTCACGGTGCCAGGAGTGGTAGTGCATTGCAGACTTCACTACGCCGGTCCGAGGCCTCAACTCGTCGCCTGAAAGGAACAGCTCCAAGTGACCGCGACTATTCCGAGCGATCCCAACCACCTTTGCATCGGTCAACCAGGTAATGGCTCGGTTATCTCCAGTGGTGCCTGCCGGAACGACGTTGATCTGGTTTAGAACTGCTTCGTAGCTGATCATGGGAGTCCCTTCGTAACGATGGTTGCCCCAGCACGGGTGGCTGAGAACTGCTCCGGACCTCCTGCAGGGAGGCAGACTCCGACTGCGATCGTGGGGTGCTTGTCGCCCGGATGTTGATTGACGTAGAAGAGGATTTGACCGTCGGAGCCGCTGGGTCGCCACGCCATGCTGCTGTTCGATGGCACGGCAGCGCGGTGATGGTAGTAATCGAAGTAGACGTCACCGCGATACTGGTCCGGGCCGGCGTTAGGGTCGCTCGCTCCCCAAGTCGTCTTGAGTTCGCCTCCGATCACCATCTTGGTGGTGGCGCGTATGTTAAATGGGAGCAGTGCCAGTGGACCATTGGACACGGTGGCACCATCTCCGTAACGAATGCCGATCCAGAACCGAGGTCGCTCAGCATTCTTGCGCTTGAGGTCGGCATAGGACCATAGAGCGCCGGGGTGGCCGGTGACAAAAAGGCCCGTGATCGGCCGAGTGAGGCAGGCCGACCATAGTCGAAGGTAGGCGGCGATGGAATAGGGGCAGGCACGCCGTGGCTGGTCTCCCTTATCAAGCTTCCCCGGCGGGCGATAGAAAGGTGAATCCCGCAGCGGGGCAACTGCGTTTGCTCGGGCTTCGATACCGCTCCAGAAGTCCGCGTGGAACCCCTTGCTTCCCGGCTGGTAGTCGGCGAAAGTGAGGCGATCCAAGAGTTCGGCGGCCTCGGTAAGTTCGAGTGGATCGTCTAGGATCCGGCCCCGCAGCACATCAGCGACAGCGAGGTCGCTGGAGGGGCGGGCGAAGAGTCCAGCCACTATGTCTGCATTGGGATCCGCCTGCCAACTGCCATTGATGACTGTAACGAAGGGACGAGCCCCTGGTGATAGGGGAAGGTTTCCCACGCCCGCGATCTTGCCTGTGGCCTCGAAATTGAGTCCTTGCAGGACGGTAGGTTCAGGAGCGCCGCTCATCATGCGCTCGGTGATGGCTGTGCGAACCGCTTCGTCAACATCGTGATAAGCACGGAAGAGGGAGAGTTGGTCGCTGGAAGCGAAGACGCGGCACAACTCAATATATGACCCGCGGTAGCCGAACCAGCGCTGCATCTGCATCTGGGTGTCGGCCAGGGGGTTGGCAGATGAACGCTGGAACAACGCCGTGGTCATCCCTTCCAGCGTCAGTCCACGGGCCATTACGTTACCTGAGACGAAGATCGTGCTGATGTCGCGGGCGGCGCTCCACTTACAGGTTTTCGGGTCCTGGCTCGGCGCGTAGGCAGGACGGTCATCAGCGTTGGGGTCGCTATTGACCACGGCGACCCTTGTCCCCGGGATCACCTCGTCGATGAGCAGGGTTTCGATGGTCTGCCAGTCCGGGAAAACCGTCGGTGGCAGGACATCGAACTCGTCCTCGATTGCTCTGGCGGAGGCACGGTACTTGTCGAGCCATTGCGCCCATGGGGCTGGATCCGCCTGCAGGTCATCCGCCAAGGTGTTTGGGAGCCTGGCGTCACCTGCGTCGAGCAAATTTCGCGCCGTCGCCCGGTCCTGGATCCCTGCCCAGAGCAAGATGTCCTCAGCGCCCCTGAAGTGATCCGTGATCGCGGCTGAGGGGTGGTAGAGCATCGAGTGAGGAGGAACCACGCAGACAAGGGCTTCGTGCTCGGCGTCGAACTGGGCAGTGATTGCGGATACCGGGCCAAGCCTGCCAGAACGGTGCAGGCGGATGGCGCCCGCCACCAAGAAAGCTCGGACGGCGTCGGCAAGATCTTGCTGCACAGAGTTGGTGGTGGGCACGCACAGTTTGGCTGCCTCTGCGCGGCGGTAGAAGACCTCACCGCCGGTGTAGTAGGAACGGATCCCCACAGCCTCTGGGTAGGTCGATGAGCGGGGGGCGTTGAGGTTGCCAGGATCGCTTGTGTCTACTGGATGGCCGACATCGAGCGGCGTGCGAAGAGAGATCAGGAAGTCTCGCGGCGCTAGGGGGTTGTGGTCCTCCTGAAGGAGGTTGGCCTGGGGTGTCGCCGTGTAGGCGATGTAAGTCGAGAAAAGATTTTCAGGCGCCCCCTGAGGCGGATCCCAGAGGTTAGCGATCGCACGCGGGATCTGCTTCAATCTGCCGTAAATGGGGTCCTGCGAAGACTCAACTATGGCATCGAGAATAGATCCATCGTCGGCCTCGTCGTCAAGCACGAGCATTTGGACGGAGCGATCAAGCTCCTTGACCGCGCTAAAGACGTTGGCGCGGAGGCTTGCTGCCAAGGCATGCAGATGGTCAGTCTGCTTCATCGCCACAATGATCAGTGGCCTGCCCTGACTCAACCGTTGTCTAACCTGAGCCGGCGGCAGCCGGTAGGTGGCTTGCAGTGGATGCGCCTGCTCTGAAAGTGCAATGCCCGGTGGTGGGCACAGTAGGCGGCGTTTAATCTTCTGTGCGCTCTCCTCTCCCGAGTCCAACTGCTGCACCAGCCTCTCATAGGTCTGGCGCCACAAGGAGAGACGGGTCCCGGCGAGTACGACGATGATGTCTATGCCGTTGTCGATGGCCAGGGCTGAGACACCCAGCATAGAAGCGGTCTTGCCTGACTGGACCGAACCCATTACAAGTCCCGTACGCGAGCGGCGGGATGACCAATCTTCGGGTTTCGCGGTGTCGGCTGACATGATTCCGCGCTGGAGAATGTAGCGGGAGTCTGCCTCAACTGAGGCACGCGCTGTATCGGTCAAGCCGGTGAGTTGAGCCTTGTAGCGGGCCCACCACGAGTCCGCCTCCTGGGGCGCTGGCGGATTGAAGTAGACGTGCTCGACGAGTGGGGAACTTCCTGGCACCGCTCTCAACTCTTCGGTTTGATGAGCATCCGCTGCAACGACGCGTACCCAGAGGACCCGAACTTCAGACGTACTGCCTCAGCTGCTTGATCAGGGTCGATGTCCAATAGTTCGAGGAGACTTTTGCTGATTCTGGCGATGTAGTCCCACTGGGTCTTGGTCTGCGTCTTACTGGGGCGTTCCCAGTCCGCGGACTCTTCGCTGGCCACGCGGATAGCATCACCCTTCGCCTCGATGCGGTCCACGATGTCTTGCGGCGAGGCCGCCAAGGCCATGGAGATGCCTACGAGAGAACCCACAAGCTGGAGTTCCTGCCACTTTGCACCTTTGCCACCGTCCATGAATTTCTCGGACCACAACTCATTGTGCGATGAGTGGAGTTCGACGGCGTCCGACAGCAACTCGAACAGTTTGGTCAAAGTTGAGGACTGGGCAAGCGGGTGGGACGGGTACTTTTGAATCTCGATCAGTAATTGGTCGATGTTACGGCTGGTCGAACCCAGATCCTTTCCAGCGGTGTCATACACCAAGACCGAGATAACCCATAACAGAACCTTCGTGCGCTTGTAGCGCGTGTCGCCGAACTGGTAGCTCGTCAGCGCCTCGCCGATGCGGGCAAGATTCGGGACCCCTGCTAACGACTTGGCAATTTTGGCGACATCGTTGTTCGGGTCGGCGTCGCCGGCGGCAGCGAGAGTCGCACGGGTGAGTTCGACCTCGTGGTAGACCGCGTTGCGGATCTCTTCAGCGTTCAGGTGCACACCCTGCTTGTTGTAAAGGCGAAAGACCTCATGAATCTGAGCCTGGGTGGCCTGGGTGTACTCGATGACGGGAATGCCGTAATCCCCAACGTCATCGAACAGACCTTCGATGGTGGTTTGTTGGCCAGCGACGTTAATCTCACGGCCCTTAATCTGCGTGTAGTACTTACCGCGGAGAGGCTCAAGGTAGGGACCGACCAGCCCGCCATCTCCAGTCGTGCGAAGCTTAAACGGGAAGTAATAGTCGTCCTCATCCGTGGCCTTGAGTGCGTAACCCTCAAGCGCTTTCCACGCACGACGGAAGGCTGGATAGTCGTCGTTGAACAGATCCGCCAGATTCCTGTCGCCTTTCTCGTCGAGACGTCCTTGTTCGTTGAACATCTTCCCCCTGTGCCGGGCGGCGACCTCAGTAACTTTCTGTTTGGCGACAGGATGCTTTCCTACAAACCGGAGGATGGCCGTGAGCCGCTGCTTGCCATCAACGACTTCGTGCGGGGTGGACGATCCGGTGCGCAGTAGGATGATGGAGGGCAACGGGACGCCCCGGAGGATGGACTCCATCAGGGACTGCCGGTCACCGCTGCGCCAGACGTCGCCCCGCTGGTAGGACGGCGTTAGGTTCGGCGGCTTCTTGGTGAGTTGGAAGATCGGCCAGACTGCGGCCTTTGCCGTGACCGGTTCCGGGCTCACCGCATCTTCACGCGCGTCGAACTCGGCCCACGCGTCAGCCCAGGATTGAGTGGCCGTCGCACGGCTAGTGCCCTTGGTCTCAAGCTCTTCGAGGAAGTCGGCCTGCAGCCGGCAGGCGATGTCCACGCGCTCTCTCAGACGCTCCAGCGCGCGGATGGAGAGCGGCGGGGAGGCAGCCCCGAGGGGGAGGAGGTCGGTGGGATCGAGTTCGAGTTCAGCGATGAGCGCCTGAAGGAAGGGTTCGCCGCCCGTTAGCGGGAGGTCATCGCTGAGGTTTAGCCAGCCTTGAATCTCAGCCAGTTGGTTCGTCCATGCGCCGGAGGCGAAGTCGACGTCGACGCTGCTGAACATCGAAGACACTGGGGAAACGCCGTTGGGCGTGTCTGAGGCCTCCGAGAGGGTCGCCAACCCGTCGGCAAGGCTCTCCAACAATTGGAACCGCGGATCCTCTTCGTCGAAGTCGTCTTCGTGTTCGTTATGGTTAGTCACGCGGTAGCTCCCAATGGTTCAAGGTCAGGGGTGATGCTTGATGTGGGCCGGATGAGCCCGTACAACAATCGTTCGGCGATCGCTTTGACGACGCGGGCGTTGACTGCGTTGCCCAGGGCCTTATACGCGTCGAGGTCGGACGCGGGCAACTGGATGCCGCCGAGACACTGCAGCTCGGCACACTCGGCTGGGGTCATGTAGCGACGTTTGCCTGTCAAGTTAGCACCGAGAATGGGAACTTGGGTCTGCGTGAAGGCTATGAGACTTGGGGAGGTCGTGGGGCGCTTGACCCGCAGTCCAGATGCACGAACTTGCAGCACGAAGTTGTCGATGTCGCGCCCTTCACCCTGCGCGTTCCACTCCATCTTCTGGAAGCTAGAGGAAAAGTCTTGAGGGCGCCACTTTGCAAGCCAGGGATCAATCCAGGAACGGTTGGCTTGGTAGAACTCACGGTTCTGCCTGATGAAAGTCCGCTTCCACTGTGGGAAATCGAAATCGCCAGCACGGTTGGCATGGCTAGGTATTCTCTTGATTTGTTCGTCAACAGAGCATTCGAGAGATTGTCCAAAGTTGCCCTTAAAGCCCATCTCTCGCATACCCAACAACGGCCTGCGAGCCCAAACCCCTGAAGGAGTTTCTTCCTCGTAGGGATAGGTTGCCCCGAATTCCATCGCCCAGATCGGGAAGGAGGGCAGCTTCAACTCGGCCGGAGAGTGGCGTAGGAAGTCTCCCCACATGTCGATGGCTCGGAGCGTCTGTTCCGGTATAGCGCGAGTGGAAGGTACGTCGTGACGCAACACACTACGAATTTCGGTTTGACCCTTGTGCTTCGTCGGCCACTCGAAGTGATCGAGCCCCTCGAGCGAACCTACGAAGTAGGCGCGGTCCCGCACTTGGGGAATCCCGAACTCGTGGGGCGAGAAGTGCTCGACGTCGACGGAGTAGCCAAGCTCTTCCAGCATGCGGATGATCGTGGCCTTGGTGCGGCCGCCGTCGTGCTTGAGGATATTGGGCACATTCTCCAGAATGAAGTATTGTGGCCGCTTGACGCTTAAGATCTCGTGAACCTTGAAGAAGAGATTCCCTTGATTGGAGTCCTTGAAGCCCAGTTGATCTCCTGCTTTGGAGAACGGTTGGCACGGAAAACCAGCGGTAAGGACGTGGTGATCGGGCACACTTCGGGCAATGATCTCGTCGTTGCTGAGGGCGTTAAGGTCACCCCAAGCGTCGATACCGAAGTTGACCTTATAGAGGGCGTTCAGCTTGGGCTCCCACTCAGCAGCGAACACGCCACGTCCACCCAACTCATCGAGAGCGACGTGGAAGCCTCCCAGCCCAGCAAAGAGATCGACGAAACGGAAGGCCTCGCTACTAGTTCCAATCACTTCGGTCTCGTCTTTCCCCGCCGGATCGAGCGAGATTTTATATAGCTTGTTCAAATGTTCGTATTTTGTCACATCTTGCTGTACACAGAAATGAGGCAGGGACATGATGGCCGTCTTAGTGAATAACCGCTGTACGGCCGACAACGGCTATTGAGCAGCTGCACAGGACTGGCTGCAACCAGCCTATACCTGCCCTTCAAACCGGCTCACCACTCAGTCACCGACACCTACCTAGGCCTTTTCACTCATACGCCTCCTCTTTTCAATACGAGAGCGCTGCTCTTGCCTGATAGTGCCTTTGCGCAGGGTACGTGACAGCCCTGGCACGGCAAATCGCACCGCGAGATCTTGTTCGGTGAGGTACTTAGCGATGCACTCTAGCCCTTTGCGAGTACGTTCATCAAACTGGTGAAAGGTACCTACTGCTGGATAGCTCATGTTCCTTAGGTGCTCTGGAGTGTTGCAGTTGCTATAGGCGCCCTTGCCATTGGTCACAGAAGCATTCCAGTACTCTCCTATGGCCTTGGCCATCGTTACGTCCTTGCGTACGACAGAGCCGTTAAAAAACAGCAGGGTGTGCATGTGCACCCCTCTTTTCTCCCCGTATTCAAACTTCACCGCATAGCCCACGTAAGAGCTCATATAGCGGTCTTCCACATACTTCTTCAAACGCTCCCAGCTTCGTGGAGCTCCTTCGCTATCCTCTGTGTAGAGGTCTAAGCGAATGATCATCAGCTTGGAATAGGCCGCCTTCAGGTCTAGGATGTACTGAAGCAGTGACTTGCTGGTTGCACGCTCATTGCGCTTAAGGTTGTCCAGCTCATCACCGAAGTCCTTACTCTCTAGACCATCCCGAACACGTTGGAGTAACAGACTTGCTTGCACCTGCTGGAAGTGATCAACATTCTGGTACACGACCTCTTGCTCAAGGCTGGCAATGAAACACTTTAGATATGGGTTAGAGTTAGGACCTTGGCCTAAGCTGAAGGGGTCATCTACGGGACAGTTCTGAACCAAGGCATTGAGATCTTGCTCAAGACCTTGGTCAAATGAATCCCTATCGAAGTTTTCTTCATCTAGGTACTCTTCCAAATCTTTCCGGATATCCTTCATCTTTTTGTTGAGCTGGCAAACCCATGCAGCCAGCACTGCATGGTCTACATCAGATTCGATATACTGCTGAGAGAAGTCCTTGTTAAAGCGCATTAATTTACCCGGTAAGTGAATGAAGTTAAACGCTCAAACCTCCTAAGAGTTTGAGCTCTGCATCAGATACTTATCTTGAGTAAAAATATGCCTAGTAACCTAGCTACACCAAGTAGGTAGCTAGGGTTAAAAACTATCATTTCATCATTAGGCAAAGAAAAATCTGGCTGACTGCCATGTGAATGGCTGACACCGTCAAGCTATCTAAGATCTTATTATTTTTACATCTACCCTGTCTATGCATCTGCTAGAACAGATGCTAGAAATCATAGACTATCATTTAAAATATAAAAAACCAACCTTCGAATGGTTATTTGGCATTAGTAGCAATTACTACTTAAACTATTAATAAATAATATTTTTACTATTAATAACCTACACTCCCAATACTGCAAAATCAAAAACAAGTAAAAACAAACAAAAAACCTTGAGCAAACAATGAAAATATAGTCCCAGTTTTATCTAGGACTATAAAAGTTATATCCTATTCATACAGCAGATAGTTTACTTGATATCCAGCTATCAACCTGGTGCTCTATCCAAGCCACCGAGTTGGCCCCGATAATTATTTGCCGTGGAAAATGTGGATCGTAGTATTTAGAGCTTTTATCTAGTTTGGCGTACAAGGTAGTTTTCGAAATATTTAGCTTATTGCAAACTTGGGTTGCACGCAAGAGCTTCAGAGGGGTAGTGGCTGCAGTAGACATCGTAGGACTCGCTGTATGTATGCCCCAGTGCAAGCTGGGAGCAATGCTGTGAAATGAGCCAACGAAACCGTTTCGAAGCGTCCGAAGCGGTTCGGCTCAAAACATCTGTCAGCGGGTAAAAAAACACCTATCCACCTGTGCGGCCTGTGGGTCTATAGCGCCCCCGCTATGAAAGCCCCTCTCACCGTCAGACCACTTCTTTAACGTCTACCCATGACTCAACTCCTTAGCCGGAGGATTCGATAAAAGTCTCAGTAAAGCACACGAATTTCCTAAAAAAGATACTTAACTTTTCAGAAAAAAAGAAGAATTTTCACTAAAAAAAGAATTTTTTAATCTCAAAAAAGAAGAGCTTAAAATTACCGCTTGAGCTTCACATCTCTCATGCAGTGAATTGATCCAGCGTTAGCATCATCAGTCTTTCCTGGAGCAACAAAGCGCCTCTCCAGGGTTAAGAACTCTGCCAGCCAGCCGATTCCTTCAGCTGTCGCTGGCGTGAACTGGCACAGCCCATCAACAGTTGGCACCAAGCCCTTCGCAAGGGGCTGCGTTGGAACAAAGTCCAACAGACCACGACACTTGGTTTGCCCCGCAAACTCTTTGAGTTGTTTTAAGTTGGCAGTTACTTTTTCAGTGGAAACTAGTAAAATTTGCCCCACAGGTGAACTTGATGGCTTTAGCTTCCCTTCAAGCACTGCCGATGGGAAAAGCACTTCTAAAGCACAGTCGAACAATCCTAGACTTTCAAAGAATTGCCCAACATTTCTTCTATAAGTCTCCAGCGAAATTCTCTCTGAGACTCTAAAGCTCCCGTCTCCTCGCAGAAGAATATCCAATCTACAAACAAATATATTTTTCTTGCCGATGAACTTTTCACTCAAAAAATCATTAACTCGCTTTCTCTCACTATTTGCAGAGCGAATAAAATAAGCTTCCGATTGCTTATATTCTTCGGAAGCTATTGCTTGAAGCAAATATTCATCATTAATATTCAAAACTAGATTGATGTATGGGTGAAAGCAATTTTCAAATATTTTTTGATTTATATATTTTTCAAAACCATTTCTAATGATAAGATTAGAATCTCTTAGATATTTGCCCAATAAATTAATATCATTGAAATAATTTGTTGTTTTTCCTTGATTTTTTAATCTAATCAATATTTTAGCAGCAGTAGATGCAACATTAACCTGCGCAAAAAGATCATAAAACTCACAATAATCAGCACCAAGATCTAGAAAATCATCTTCTAGCAAGAGAATGCTGTTATAGTGTTTTTTGTATTCAAATATTATTTTTGCTATACGCGCTTCAAAATTCAATCTTTTCCTAGCGCTTGCATTATTTATCCAATATCCATGCTGCTTAGCGTAAGCATCGTCAAAAAATTGATACTTCGCTGGATAAGTAATTTTCTTTTTATCCGAGTCAGCAGTAGCGCGTGTTCGCCCTGACAGCGTCGGGTTACTTTGTGTCATACAAGAAATCGCTCCACTCCTGCATCATTGTTCTACGCTTCTCCAACGCATCCCCGCGCCGATAAGCTGCTTCAACTTTGTTCTCTAGCGTGTGTGCAAGAGCTTGTTCAGCAAGCTCTCTTGGATAGTCTGTACGCTCTCCAACCCAGTCTCTAAAAGTTGAGCGAAAACCATGTGGGACCGCATCCACCTCCATACGCCGCATAACAGTCAAGAGCGCCATATCAGACAATGCCTTGCCACGTGGCGATGGAAAAACATGCTCATTACCAACAAATCGTGGCATTTTTTTAAGCAGTTCAACTGCTTGTGTACATAGCGGCACACGATGTTCACGCCCTGCTTTCATCCGGTCACCAGGAACCACCCACACCGCTGCGTCCAAATCGATTTCACCCCACGTTGCCCCTCGGACCTCCCCACTGCGTGCGGCAGTAAGAACAACGAACTCCAAGGCTCTAGCTGTAACGCCCTCTTTATCCCGCAGATCACGCATGAACTGTGGGACAGCATCAATGGGCAAAGCCTTCCGATGTACCGTTTTTTGAATTTTTGCGGGAGCTGGCAGCAACTTATCTAAGCGCCCTTTCCATCTGGCTGGATTTTCACCCTCACGATACCCTCGAACGGTAGCCCAATCTAGTACTGCTTCAATCCGTCCGCGCAGGCGTGCGGCCGTTTCGTTTTTAGTCTTCCAGATAGGTTCCAGAACAGCAAGAACATGCGCCTGGGTTACATGCGCAGTTTGCAAGTTTCCAATTACTGGAAATGCATACGTAGCAAGGGTTGCTGACCACTGTGCTCTATGTTTAGGATTCTTCCAGGTGTCACCATGGGCATCGATGTAAGCCTTCGCCGCACTCTCAAACGTGACAGCGTTGAGTTGTTCTGCCAAGAGCTTGCTCACGGCCTTATGACGGGCAGCGATAGGATCCAACCCGGCTCTAAATTCGCTTCTTGCCGTACGAGCTTGCTCACGAGCCATTGCTAAAGTGACTGATGGGAATCCCCCCAGTCCCATGTGCCTTCTCTTTTTCCCTACCCCGATTCTTAAGACCCATGAACGAGCACCAGTTGAAGTGACATAAAGGTAAAGCCCCGTGACGCCACCTACGGCATGATGTCCCTCATCGAGGAGTCTACTAACTTGTAAAGCAGAAAGTTCTTTAGCAATCTTAGGCATTCAACGTATCTTCAAATTTTAAGTATCTACCATCCTTTCTACCATAAGAGATTGAAACAGTCAGGAGTGAATTGAACCATTTCGGACAACTTAGCAGGCTAAAGTATTGTTTTTACTTATATTTTCTTATCGCCTCTTACTGCTTCGAACTAAGGCTCAGCGGACACAGCCTCCGCCACAAAAAATCTCTAAGTCATTGATTTAGAGACAAAAAAGCCACTCCAAGGTGGCTTTTTTAATTTCTATATACATCCCTATATACAATCAACACTGCGCTGCAATGAGACGTGAAAAGACGTCGCTAGCGCTGCTTCTTCGGCACCGGCTGCTGCAACGGTTCATCATCATCCACGCGCGGCCGGCCACGTTTGAGCTGGACATACGCGCCAAGTGCTTTGCGCAGCGTCGAACGACTGCCTTTCAACTTGGACCTGAACTTCGTCGAGCCTTCGAGAGCGTCCAGCAGCGCATTGGCAGATAGCTCGCTGCTGTAGCGCTGCTCTCCCTCCATTGCGACCAAACCTCGACGGGACTGACTCTCGTCTGCCAACACCTCCGCCAAGGCCTTCATCACCAAGCGGCCACACTGTTTCTCAAAATCGGCCAGCGTCTTTTTCCTGCGGCGGCGCTTTTTCGGCTGCCCCTGTTGCCGATCATCAGCAGCTGAAGCACCGGTATCCGATCTGTCTCCACTGTCGCTGTGACGCTCCAGCACACTCATCTCCCACTGCCCATGAAATGGCCAAACAGACTTGGGGGAGCGCTTAAGCCACTGCAGCTCTTCGATGGTCCAAGCCCGTATCTTTTCTGCTGATCCCAGACCATTGATTTTCAGGCTCACTTTGCGCTCAGCATCACGGTCAACATAGACCACAGGACCGCTGCGCTCCGCATTCAGCCTCCACACTCCAAAGTGTCGGATAGCAACGGCCTTGACCGCCACGTCCTGCCCCAGCAACAGACGCAGCCACAAGACGGGCGGCATCTTCTTGTCCTTCTGCAACTGCAGCCTCTTCATCTCAGCGACCACAGTGCCTACGGCGCGGTTGAGTTTGGCACGCTCCTCTCCGAGGTCCCGGTCCTCATTGAGCCTAGCCATCGCGCCATCTAATGCAGACTCCAGCACCGACTCAATCCGCTTGGCCAAATGGTTCTCGGACTTTCGATAGGTAGCAGGGTCAATGCACAGCCGCGCGATGGCCTGCGCAGCGGACCAATCAGATTCCCAGTTGAACTTGAGCATATCCCCCTTCTAGTCGGTGCACTTGCCCATAAGTTCCTCATCTTATACATCTCTTTTAAACCTCTTACTTCTCATCCATACAAACCTCATAAATAACCACTTTTTATATGAAATGTAAATGATTTGCGCTAGGAAATAGTGCATGTCGCACTGCGTCTGCTAGCGCATAAGGAGGTCTCGTGAAGACCGCACAAATCGTCCCCAAAATCGCACCCGTGAGCACATCCGCAGAACCATGCAACCTCTATCGCGGTACTAACAAGGCAGGAGTCCATAAACTGGAAATCGGCGGCCATCTCTTTGATGGCTACGGCAAGGTCCAGCGGCACAAGTCCGAACAAGCATCTAAAGGTGTTCAGATCAAGCCCGCAAGCGAAGTCCCCAAGAATGGCTTGGCGCTGCAGTGCGTTAGCGCAAAGACCGGCAACCTCTTCCTCTTCGTTGGCACCGTGCAAGCGCAAAAAAAGGTGGCTCATGTCGAGCAACGCCGCCCTGCCACCGCCACGACAACCAATCAGCCGACCGCCCCGAAGCCCACTCCTGCTCTCATCCAAAAAAAGACGGTGTCCACATCGAAGGTAGATGGTAAGAATCAGACCATCGCCAAGGAAATGCAACGCATCCGCGAAGCCAAAGAGGCAGGCCTGGACCCGAATGTCCGCATGGAGTTCGTGGAGCATTTTCTGAACATCTCGCGCGCCACCCTCTATCGCAAGATGGACGCATCGCAATTTCCCAAGCCCATCAAGCATGGCCACATCAACTTCTGGCCGCTGTCGGTGATCGAGCAGTTCGCCACCGGCCAGTGGACTGCGCAGTTCACACAAACATCTCACCCTGTCTCGGAATAAGCAGGAGTAGGCCGCAACGCCCCTGCAACCGACCACATCCACGAGCAACTGCCGACGAGAGCTACTGATGACCTCCACAGCAGCGTTTCCCTGCCGAATTGCCGTGATTCACGGCGATTTCGCCATCTGCATGCCTGCTTGAAGCCATCAGACCAGCCAATCACCGACCAGAGCTAGATCACGGCTCCAAGCAGCCTGCCAGCTCCGTACCAATGCCAAAAAACGTGGCACGTCTAGCGCGCCACGCATTTTCCGAAGGAATTCAGTATGTCCAAGAACTCTGCGCCGACTGCATATAAGAACAGTAAGTACACCAATAGCACCAACCGCAATAGCAATCACACCAAAGAGAATGACCAGACCACCTCCAAGCTGCAGCCGAGCAAGACGAAGCAGCCACCTTGCAAGCTGAAGCCCTCCTTGGCCAGCAATCTCGCTGAAGCCCCCGCAACGGTTCATGCCATGGCCATAGACAAGCTCTACCTGGATTTGGCGTTGAGCGCCCCTGAACTCGAAGCGGTGGTCAGCCGTGCCGCCAGTTTGAAGGCCGAAGGCATGCTGAGCCGGGGCAGCAGTCAAGGGACGTTCTTCAAAATGGCCTACTACCTCAAGCTCGGAAGCGGTGCCATCGCTCGTTTGCACCTGATCCCTACTGGCACGGCCAAGACCTTCAATTTTCAACTGGTGCTGAACCCCAACCAGATGGAAAGCAGCGACTGCGAGGATTTGATCAACTTGATGAAAAGCCTGTTCCCCACAACCGCCCTCAAAATGATGCGTAGCATGCTGGTCCGCCGCACCGACCTCTGTATTGAACTGGCACATCTCGTGGACATGTTGCTCATCGAGCTTGATGGCGCCCTGGTCGGATCAAAAATCTTTGTGGAGACCGATCGTGGCGCAAAGCTCCAAACTGTGTACGTTGGCAGCGTCACATCCAAGCAGCACGGCATTGCCTACGACTTGGATGCAAGTGATGACTTCAAGCGCCAGATCGGCGAGAAGCCCAGCCGCGTGAAGCTGGCCGATGATGCAGAGTTGTCCTTCTCGTCAGCCAAGGGTCGCACGCGCCTTGAGAGCCGCCGTGTTTTTCGCAGCGCTCCGGTGACGCTGGCAGAGTTGGCGGAAATCAAAGACCCATTCGGTGACTACCGCATCATGGAGCTCAAACCCCAAGCGTTCAAAGGCGATCTGGGCTTTTGCAACTACATCGAATGCGTCCGCATCCGCGGCATCAATGGTGCCCGCAAGTATTTGCTCGCCAACTGTGGTGGCAAGGACTTCAGTACCCAGATCAGTGCATGGGAATCCAAGCTCGCCAGAATGGCCGCCGTCTGGTGGAAGCCGGAGCAATATGCGGCATCGCTGCTGGAGACACTCAGCCAGTCGCCAGCGTGGAAGTTCATCCGTCCGATGGCGCGCAGCAAATCCAACGACTAAGCCACCAAAGCCGCTTCACAGCGGCTTTTTTCTTGGTGCCGCTACCATGGATAACTACACACACAAGAAAAGCGCTTGGTGGCCGTTCTGGTGGCTTGCCGCAGCATCAGAGAAAACAAGAATCAAGCGCCGTGGCCGGTAAGTCCATGAGATAACTCATGGTGTCTCATGTATTTATTTTGGTAACTGGCAACCGCAACCAAAAAGCCACCGAAGAAGATTTGTGCAGCCTGCCATGCAAAACCTTCCAGTGCTGGTCATCTTCACCCAGCATTTTGCGCCAATTTGACCGGCATGCTTGACCTGACCACCGACAGCAACCCAAAGCGGTCCGATGCTGGTCGGTCAGTAGAAAAGTGGCCCGTAAGCGTCGGGGTTGTTTGGATTTTTTGCAGTTCTTTTCCGTTGGCGAGAGTAATCGTTCAATTGGGCAACATCTACGTTGTAGTGACCCTGCAGATGACTGCACTGAAACTCATCGTCAATCAGATCAACAAGGGTGTCCAAGCAATTCAATACATCATCCTCCATTGGCTCCCCCCTGTAGCCCAAGACCGCGAAACGGTCGTTGAAAGGTATAACGTCAAAGTGCTCTCGGCTGCTGTTGACGCGATGATTATTAAGGACGCCGTGCGCTATAAATTCCGCATAGGCCATGTCAGTAACGGCCCATGCAAAGTAAGGGATGAAGGGAAAGGGCACTCCGGTGGTGTAAAGCTGCCTAGTCCGCTCCATAGGATCCACACTAAGCCCCACTTTGATTCGGTTGTACCAAGTCGGGTCAAGGCTGCGGAACACATACACGAAACCAGGAACTCTTTGATCTTGTCTTAGTCGCACGATCTCAAACCCACCCTGCTTATGCCATACACATGGCCGATTAATTTTGTGCTGATGAGCACTCGTTACCAAACCAGTTTACCTCGTCAAAGCCATGAACCGCGCTGCCTATGAGAAGCTGGGCATCAAGCCTTTTGATGCCGCCGATTACCTGCAGTCCGATGAGGATTGTGCGGCCGATCTACAAGCCTGCCTGGAGCAGGCGCCAGATGATGCATCTGTGTTCGCCAAAGCTCTTGGCGACATTACCCGCGCTCGCGGCATGATGCAGCTTGCCAAAGATACCGGCCTCACACGTGAGGGCCTGTACAAGTCGCTTGGCGAGCAAGGCAACCCCAGTCTGTCCACCGTCATGAAGGTGATGCATGCATTGGGCCTGCAGATGCAGATTGGCCCCCAAGCTGCAGCTTAATTTTCTTTAGCGGTAAGTCGCATGACATGACGTGTCTAGGCAGTGCTGGCGGGGAAGCATCTAGCGTGCCGACAGGAATTCCAGTACATCCTTGATCGCCTGCTCCCTGGCCTTGTCGTTGCTTTCGATGTTGATGAACGAGGCTTGCTGGCATGTCTTGATGAAGCCGTTCCAATCATTCACGTCAGTGAAGGTCTTGCCGGAATACTTGTCATGCGCCGGTCCCCAAGAACGATCGTTGGCGCCATAGGGCATGCGCACGTCCATCGAGCACTTGTTGTAGTTTCCTTCCCGATACTGCGCCCACTTTTGGTGGAGTCGGTCAAACACATGCGTAGCGCCCGCGTAGACCTTGTACGTGACCGGATTGCGATTGGCCGCCAGTTCATCGGCTAACTCCATGCATGGCTTGGGCAATGTCATATCGTCTTTCTCGCCCAGCAGCATGAGTAGCGGCGACGGTAGCTTGCTGTGCTGATCGACACGGTAGCGCATATTGCAGCCCGGATAGACCGCAATGCTGCCAGCCCACTTCACCGTAACTGGCACAACGTGCTGCTGGTAGGTCGGCCATGCAGCGTCCAGCACGGCTTGCCCGCCCCGTGACCAGCCCATGTGATAGATACGCTGGCTATCGATTTGCGGATGAGTTGCCAGCAGCTTGAGGGCGTACAGCGCATCCGCCAGATTGGCAGTGGTGTTCCATGTCAGTTGCTTGGTAGCGCCCGTGACCCGCTCTTCGTTACGAGGCTTGAAGCTGTCAACAACAAAGACTGCATAGCCTGCCGCGTTGAGTGCTTTGGCCCATACATCGAAGTACAGGCTGCTGACACCTTCGCTGCCGTGAGAAAACACCACTGCAGGAACTTTGCCCTGCGCATTGGCTGGCATCAGCAGATCACCAAAGATGGGGGTATCTGCCCCTAACCGGCCACGTATTAGTACCCAGCGATGGTCTGGTGTCTTGGAGTTGAACTCGATGCGACCCGTCTGACCTCCGCTAAGGTCATCCAGTGGAGTGGCGTGTGCCCCACTGCTGAAAGTGGCGGCACATGCCAGCGCAGCAAGTCGTCGAATGCCAATGGCTCTGGTCCGCAGATAAGTGCGCGGGGAGCGAGTAGTGGGCTTGGCAATTTTTAGCATGGAACTTGCTCAGCGGCGGCTCAAACTGTCGAGAAAAGACATGGTGTCGATCACCACCTGCTTTTGCACGATTTCGGCATTGCCACCGCCACGCGACCCGCCAGTGATTTTGGTGCAATCCTTCATCACAGGCACCCAGGTATCACGTGTCAGTGGCTGGTTGGTTTTGACGTTGAGGACGTTGTTCCCGAGGCCACTGCCGGGCTTCATCGTCATGTAAAGCTCCATATCGCATTGCTTGGCACTGGTTGTCTGAGGGTTCCAGCGATATGAAAAATTCAAGGTGTCGAATGCGTGGCGACCGCCCCTGTACTCTTTGTACTTAATGTCATTGCCCTTGGCGATTAGCTCGTCATACCAGCGCTCGCAGACCTTCACATCCGCAGCTTCTTCAAGTTCAGGGTCAGCCAGGAGAACCAATACCGGCGCATTGACCTTCTCACGGTCATCGGTTCGATAACGGATATTGCAGTTACCGGGGTACATGGCAACGTGACCGGCAAACTTCACGCCATCGGTGTTGATGGGGTCTGACCATGTGGGCCATGCCGTATCAAACGCAGTGCTTCCGCCCCGCGAGAATCCGATATTGAAGATACGCTTGGTGTCAATCTGCGGGTGCGTTGACAACACGCGCAATGCGTTCATGGTGTCGGCCACATGGGCTGGATATGGCACCCGGCCTTGATCGCTGTTTGTTTCCTTGACGCCGCGTGGCGTGTACGTGTCCGTCACCATCACGGCGTAGCCAGCTTCATTGAGTACGCGCCCCCAAACGTCAAAAGAGTTGGACTCCACACCGCCACTGCCATGCGACACGATCACCGCCGGAACTTTGGTGCCCGGAGCAATGTTCTTGGGCATCAGAATGTCCGCCGTCACGATCACATCCTTGAACGTGTTGTAGAGCTTTCGCGCGTACAAATGGCGGTCTGGTGGCGTGACCGAGCTGAACTCGATGCGACCGCTGTAAGGTCCGGTACTCAAATCCGATATGGGGTCGGCATGAGCCGAGATGCCTTGCAAAGACGCCATAAGCCATAGCCCTGACAGTGAGGCCTTGATCCAAGCATTTGCGCTTGGAGCTGAGAGACTGAAATTGAGATGCATGTCTTCCCTTGTTACCTTTGCTTTTGAACAGCGACTTGCCCACTAACACATCCGCTAAGTCAGCGAAGATGAACAATGTGGTCGCCTTGGTTTGTTTAATTTGCGGGACTCCTGATCCATCCTGCGATCTGATCCACCGCTTCACGCTCCATGCCGATAAAGCCATGCCAGTGCTGGGCATCGCATTCATCACCAGTGGGATCAGCGCCGCCATCCACCATCATCAATTTTTTGACGGGTGCATTGCTCAGCCCTTTAAGAATCCAGGACGTTTCCACCGGCTGGCAGTGCCTGCAAGCATCCTTGGCATGGTGATAAACCAGCACTGGCATTTGGATGGCTTTGAGGTCTTGGAGCGGCACCGCACCAGGCGTGGCATAGCGGACGATGCTGGAGGTCAGGACCAGTCGGGCGATGGCCGGGTCGGGTACCTTGATCGCCATGGCCGTGGCTGAGACCGTGCCTCGGCTGGTGCCAACGAGCCAGATAGGACGATCACTCTTTTGCTTGACGAACTCCAGTACTTTGGTGAGGTCCGTCATGTGATCGGCCGCGAGCCTGTCCGCAAAGTCCAGCTCTTTGCCATTAGGGCGGCCAAGGATCGCCACATTGAAACCATTGGCTGTGAAGTACGGCGCTGAGCGCACCAAAAAATTGCTGCTAGTGGCTTTGCCGTTTTCCACTCGCCCATAGCCGCCGCCACCACCGGGAAACAGTAGCACCGTGGCTTTGGCATCCGGAGTGGTTTCCCAAAACACCGTGGTGCTCACCCCTTCGCGAGTCGGAAGCTTGAATGTGGAGCCCTGGGCATGTACTGCAAATGTCGCGGCCATTAAAGCCGCACCTGCACAGAAGCTTCGCCAGAAGTGCTTGAAGGCTGTAGCAATAGGCTTGGAGATCATGTCTCCCTCTCTTTCTCTATTTTTCTGAAATCATGCCCACGGCAGCACTGACTGAGCAAGTCGCCACGGCACAAACGGACATGATTGAGGCTTGAATGCCACTGCTGCGGATTTATGGGAGCTGCAACGGTCGCGTGTCTTGATTCAGACTCAAACTTTGCATCTTCGACATGCCCAGCTCAGACAGTCGCTCCCCTTGGCAGTGCAGGTCTGCAATGCGCTTGCCACTTTGCTCTACCAAGATGCCTTGCTCCGTGGTTGTCCGGCCATACACGACATAGCGGTAGTTGCCCTTGTCAAACGATACATAAGGCAGTGCCTGCGCAGTGGAGCCAGTGTGCGTGCCCTGTTTGAACGCGGTGCTTGCAGTCGCAGCATTCGCCGGGTAGACCATCTCTGGCGCTGCGTCCAGCGGGGCCAGCCGGTACGACAGCTGACTACCGCTGCTGGCCATGCACAGCGATGCACGCTTTTTGCCGGTCGAGCAGGCAAACACCGGGGTCTCGTCGGCTGAACACAGCGTGGGCACTGCAGCCGTCTGGCCAGGTACAGGCTGCGCGGCTTGGATTTGCTCGTTAATCGTCGCTTGTGGCTGCTGTGGTGGTGCAGCTGACGGTGCAGGCTCCGAAGGTGCTCCTTCGGTCTCGGCTTCCATCTCAGCCATGCTGGCAGATGGTGCGGCAGACATTTGAGCCTCGACTGACTTCTTTGCTGCTGCTTGTGCGCGCAGCATGCGGTCATAGCGATCCATGGCTATGTCATGGAAGTAGCCCATGAACGGCATGAAACCGCTCAGTGCAACTTGCAGTACACCTGTGTCTTCCGTTCGTTGCGCGGTGTACTCCACATTGCCACGGAGTTTGGTGCCCTCCAATACAGCACCTTGCCGTTCATAGATGGCCCGCATGTATTGCTCCATCTGCGGCTCGGCTTTCACAGCATCTTCCGGCAAGACGGTTGTCAGCTGTGCTGAGCACATAGCTTTTCCAGTATCGGGATTGCTTGCGTCGGTGGTGATGTTCTCCAGATTAACAGCGGTGTCCTTGACCGTGAACTGGACGCGCTTTTGGCGTTCCTCGCTCATGTCCTTGTGCTGCTTGTCAAACTGCTGCTGGTATATCTGTTTGACCAAGCTGACTGTCTCCG
Source organism: Comamonas testosteroni (assembly GCF_003569915.1). Classification (GTDB taxonomy): domain Bacteria; phylum Pseudomonadota; class Gammaproteobacteria; order Burkholderiales; family Burkholderiaceae_C; genus Comamonas; species Comamonas testosteroni_D. The sequence continues at coordinate 23,654 of NZ_KZ984474.1, forward strand.
CATCCGCACAAGTTGGCGTCTTGCTGCCACATCCAGCAAGCACGGCTGCAGCCGCGCATGCGCCACTCATTAGAGTCTTTCTCATTACTTCTCTCTCCTGTTTTATGTGTTTTATACGACTCAAATCTTAAAGCATTGTGTCGTATAAGACGTTGGCTCAAAAAGCACATTGGCAGACCCTCTGCGGACATGAGAGTCAAGGAGTCCGCCCCGTCGCAGCTGAGCGCCACGCCAGTGGTGAAGCTGCCCAATGCCGTCACACAGGCACTGGGGGCCAAGCTGCGCAGCTACCGCGAGCTGGCGCAAAAGTCGCAAGAACAACTGGCGCATGACGCCGAGGTGGAGCGCTCGCGCATCTCCAAGCTGGAGAACGGCCACATCAATCCATCGCTGCTCACGCTCGCCACGTTGTGCCACTGCTTGGGCATCACGCTGGCAGAGCTCTTTGATGGTGTGACAGCCACGCTGCCACCGGCATCACAAGGCGGTGAACTGCGCCGCCGCAACCAGGCGCATGCCGAAAAAATTCCAGCACCGTCCAAAGCGGTCGACACCGATCACCGCGCCAAACGCTCTAAGGCATAGGCCAGTCACTGCAGCTTGCGCACGCGGACCGCTGCCAGCAGTCGCACCAACTCCGCAGACCACGATTCGGACTCGTAGTGCCAGAACACTGTCCATGGCTTGGCGTCATCAACAGGTAGATGCAGTTGCTTGGCGCGGCGACTACCAAGACCCGTGGTCGGCAATCGCAGCCGTGCATTGAATGCTTGGAAGCTCGGTTCGCCACCGCCAGGGTCCAGCAACAAGATGCGCTGCGGTTGATGCTGTGATCCCGAGGCGACGCCTTCCACGCCGACTGCCAGCGCCCAATGCCTGGTACGTTGATTCTTGACCGATGCAAAAGCCAGCGCCACCAACTCACCACGCATCAGCCAGTCCAATGCATGCCGATCTACATGCTCTGCGGCTCCGTACTTGGCCGTCAGCTTCAGTGGCAAAGCCAAGCTGTTGACCAGCTCTGCCCACTCATTGGCGTAAATGCCAGCAAAGTACTTGGGGCCGAAGGCTTTCCAAACCGCAGCTGCCACTCCATGCTTGCGCTGGCTCATGTCGTGCATGGAGGAGGCCTTGGCCAGATCGAAGATCACCAAGATCATGGCCAGCACGTGCGTGCCGCAAGCGCCATCGAGCATGGACTGCTGCATAAAGCAGCGCACCGGCTCTTGGCGCTGTTGCTGCACGGTCAGCACATGGCCGGTCTGCAATGCCGCATGCACGCGCTGGAAGCCGTAAGCGATTCCAGATACACGTGCCGCCATCAGTAGTCTTCCGGCAAGAGCAGCGTGGTCACGCTGCGATTGGCTTCGGTGATGATCCAGATCGTGGGCAAGCTGCTGCGCTTGTCTTGCGGCGTCTGCAGCAGTCTTTCGGCGTCCACCAGCCGGTAGACACTCATCACACGCATGCCCTGCTGGACCGACAGCTCATTGGTGGCTTTGTCTTCGGCGCAGCAGTCGCCCCAGTCGCCATGCACATGGCGTGAGATCAATGCCAGCGCACTAAAGCCGGTTTGATCCAGCAGCGCCAAAGCGCCTGGTGTGGCGACCATCTGGCCGAGAGCAAAGCGCGGGGCATTGCTCATCAACGTCATGCGGCGAGCTGCTGTGGGTTGAGAAGGATTTGCTGACATGGAATTACTCCTTGGTTGAACGTCAGACGCAAGAACTCCACGTGCGAACCACCGACACCGCTGCCCCACATGGGCGAGCACTGTCCTCCGCATGCGTGGAAACGGATAAAAAAAAAGGACCGTCAAAGCGGTCCATGGAGAGATCAAGAATTCAAAGTGGCAGTGACTTCACACCACCAGTGCAGGCGTTCTACGGCAGGTGCTGCAGAGCATTTAGCAACGCGGCATCGGTCGCATGGTGTTGGCTCACAATCCGCACCACATCCGCAGACATGGGCAGCAGCGCCGCCAATGTGCAGCACAGCGATTGCGTGCCATCAGAGTCCTGCCAGCTTGGCAGCTCCAGCAAGCGCAGTGTGCCCAACCGGCCATTCAACGTGGCATTGACCGCAGCCAGATCGGTGGCCCACCATGCAGCCAGCAAAGCGTGCTGCGAACGCTCTGGCAACTGCAGATACGGCCACGCACCACCGCCGTAATTCAGATAAGCGCACAGCAGATGCAGTTGCTCGACGGCTGACAAATCCAGCTGCTTGCCCAGACGCTCCAAGTTGCAAGCCACCGGGGCCACACCCAACGGCAACGGTGGACACGGCAACGCCATCAAGCGCTCGAACACCACCGCAGGCTCCATCGGCTGATCCGGGGTCACGGAGCCAAGAAACGCAGGCACTTCAAAGAAGCACGGACTTTGCGCACGTCCCAGTGCTGGCCAGTACAGCATCTCCAGCTCACTCGACACATCAACCAGCTGCTCCGCACTGAGCATGTCGGCCAGAACCGGCAACAAGCGCTGCAGCAGCACGATGCGGTGGTGGCGGCGAAATGCCAAATTGCTCGTGTGATTCAACTCGGGAATCAGGCAGTGGTTCATCGAATAATAATCTGTGCACATATTGAAATTTATCGATGCATAAATTCACCAGAAATTTGATTAATTAATGCATGGTGTTATTATATACAAAACGCCAAAAAATGCTGTATTTTATTAATTTCGCAATATTGTCGAAACTAAATGTCGCGAAGTTATAGATACATATGCGAGCCGCTGAATAAATAAAAAACCAGTGCATCCGCACTGCATCCAGCGCCCCACCCGCACCGCAGCAAAATTCAAGGAAATAAATCGGCAGCAACGATTTGCTGCGCTATGAAATCCTCGCCACTGCCTATGAATCTTCAACTAGATTCTAGGTAGTGATAAGCATTCATTACCAATAATCAAGCTGGAGCCACTATGCTCAATAACCGATCGTCTATTAAAGTTACAGCCAAACCATACTCTATAAAAAAAGAGGCAAATAAATGCAAACCTCAAAAACGAAGGAATGAAAGCACATTCAAAGAATATATGGATGCCAGCCAAGCCAGTGCCACAAAACGTGCCTATGCCTCGGATTTGCGGCATTTCTTGACACATGGTGGTGTTGTTCCCTGCACACCCAAGCGACTGGCCAAGTACTTGGCAGAGTCTGCTAATAGTGGTCTAGCTGTTGCCACGCTGGAGCGCCGTATCACCGCCATCCACAAGGCACATGTAGATCAAAAGCAGGCATCACCGGCGCACAGCGAGATCGTCAGGCAAATCATGCAAGGAATACGCCGCACACTTGGCACCAAGCAGCGACAAGTAAAGCCGCTGACGAAAGGTGATCTGCTAACTGCACTGGAAGCCATCGAGAAAGTTCACATGCCTTTCAGAGCAGCGCGTGACCGCGCCATTTTATTAGTCGGTTTTGCCTCGGCCATGCGCCGATCCGAGCTTGTTGGAGTGTGTATGGAACATCTAGTGTTCTCTCCGGCTGGGCTGGAAATTGAGTTGCCTGTTAGCAAGACAGATCAAGAACGACATGGTCGAACTGTATTCATTCCGCACGCCAGTGGCTCCCACTGCCCAGTCAAAGCACTGATGCACTGGCTCCAGACTGCGGGCATCAAAACAGGGCACGTTTTTAGGTCTGTCAATCGTTACGACGGCATTGCTAAGCAAGGACTAACACCACAGTCAGTGGCACTCATTGTGAAAGCCGCCGTGGCGCATACCGGAGCAGATGTACAGAACATCAGTGGCCACAGCCTGAGAGCTGGCTATTGCACCAGTGCTGCTGAGCATGGCCAGCAGTCTTGGCAGATACGCGAGCAGACAGGACATAAATCAGACATGACACTAGCAAAATACATCCGCCGCACTTCAAAAAAGACCACTCCAAGCTTGCTTTAACCGCCAGCTCTCGCCATCTTCAATAACAGCCTAAAGTCAACAATTGTGCAGGCGATGCACTCACATGATCGGCGCGCGCGGGTAACTTTTCACCATTGAGCAACGTCGCTAAGGCAGTTATTCTCTCTGGCGACTACCCTACGGCGTGTATGGGGTAAGCTGAGGACAATGACCGTAATTTACCTACGGACATATTGCAGGTCCCTAACTTTTAGTGCAGCCGCTCGTGGGCGGCAGCTCTGGCAATCTTGTATTTCAACTATATTCTTCTCTGAGACTGTATTACACTGCAGAGCAAGTGTTAAATATTTACCATAAAAGTCTGGGTGCTTAAACCCAGCGAATTAGGTCGAAGCTTCTGCAATTGATCCGTCGAAGTTAAGCAAAGATCGACATTCTAGATACTTAGCGTCACTGAGAATTTTCTTTTCATCGAGCTCAATAACATGCGCAACACTTTTGTAGCCTTGGATTTCACTTCGATTCATGGCACACAAAATAAGCTGCGCGTTTGATGGAATAGCTTTCATCAGGAATTCAATTATTTTTTCATAATTAAAATCGGCTTGCTCCTGTTGATTCGGAGTGTCAATTACAACAGCTGAAAAAGCTTCATTCTCTGCTTTGTGTATCTGCTGGATAACGGACATGTAGTATGCGAGTATGCCACGTGTGCTTTCTGCAGCACCACCGCTTCCGTAGAGTTTTTTGTAATCAAGTGGAGATTCGACTGGCGACAAGTTGATACCTTGCGCCTTCAAATCATCGACATACCCGGTTAAGAAGTTTTTGAATGCGGCATCTAGGCTGTCCCGCTCTTCCTTAGTCAGTAGCTTTTTCTGTTCGGCCTTCAAGTTTCTATTCGTGGACTTGATGGTTCGAATCAGGGCTGTCTTTGTCTCCATCGTGCGTTGCACATGCTTCTGGACCGCACGAGATGCAATGCTGTTTAGCAACGATGATTCAGTAGCACTTGCCTCTGTATCAGTCGTTTCCGAGGATTCAAGTGGTTTATATTTATTGTTTATGGTCTCAATTTCAGAACGCGTGCTCTCAAGCAATTCATGACTCTTGGCAATTTTCTTGTCCAGGCGCTCGATTTTTCCAGTGAGCAGAATCACCTGATTCTCTGCCTCATCCTTATCAGCAAGGATCGAGGCCCGCCTGGGGGACGTGTTGTCGTGCAGGGTTCCGCATAGCGGGCAAAGCAGGGACTCGCCTTCGACACATTCGACAGAGAAGGCGTAATCTTTTTCAAGATTAGCAGACGCCATTTTTGCCAGATCGAGCTGCCCCTGTAAATAGATGCGTTCCGTTTGTATTCCGGAAATTGCTCCAAGAATTTCCTCTTGCTTAACTTGAAGTTTGGCGATTTCTTCAGAAACTTCAGCAGCGAGGATGTCAAACTCCCCCGTTGATAAGGCAAAAGTTTTGCTCGATTTTGGCAGGTACGTTTTGACCACCTCGATTGCAGTCTCAATCCTCTTGACTTCGACTTCTGCAATCTTTTTCTCAAGGTTCCGAGCTGCAATTTTTTCTTCGAAAATAAAAAAATCAGGCAGCAAATAACCTGTGTGATACTCTATGATTGTTTTTTGCCACCTGGCATATTGTTCAAGATTGATAAAGCCATTCCACGCTTGAGACCAACTGCGCTGCTGATCTACGTAGAAGGGTAGGAAATAAAAAGCAGGAGGAGGCGTTTCAAGCTTGGTAGCATCGTTTCTGTTTGGTAAAAGGGCCTCAAAACCAACAATTTCAGCAAAGGCCTCTGAGTACGCGCCAGTGATCTTGGGGTATTTTTTCCATTGACCATCCGCACGACGAAGAAACATTATGTTTCCGTATCGCCCAGCCTGATAGGTCTGGCCATCAACACTGAAATCAAGCAAACAGCGAACATCAAGCGATAGCCATGTTACATCCAACACAGGCTCGCTACCCAATGTCCAAAAAAGCAATTTGGCTAGGGTCGACTTACCAAAACTATTGTCGTTCGCTGTTATTAGGTTGAAGCGGGGTTTGAACTCGAACTGATTTCCGGATTTTTGGGTATCGGACGCTACTACTAGTCGTTTGAATGCTAAGTTTCTCATGCTGTTTTGTCCTGAGGTTTCTAATCAGCAGTTTGAAGTTATCGATATTCGGCTCATTTTTCATAGCATTTACTCAACAACTCATAGATGATTGCAGCCTGAGCTGACTCCAAGTCGAAAAAATTTTTTCTGATTGCTTCTGGCATGGACAGTAATGCTTTCTCAATGAAATCTTTGGCACCATGCTCTTCGAATAATTGAATGTTCCGCTGCACCGCATCTTTGACTGCTTTCTGATTTTCAATGGCAATCAAAGTTCGCTCCAGTCGAATAGAATTATGATAACGTTCAAAAGCTCTTCGAACCTGAATCCGCTTATTTGATTTCAGTTCCAAATCTGTAAAAATGTCTTCAAGGTCCTGCGAAAAAATCTCAATACCCTTGCTTTCCGTGTATGACGAAATAACTCGCTCAACGTCGCTGCGAGTGGTTCCTTTGTTCTTTACAAGGTTTTCCCATTCAATAAAGTCAAATGCTACAGTTCCCTTGCGATGCAAGTCGTCGATTAGCACACGATAAATTGTTGATGCGTTGCACTTAGCCCCAGGAGCTTTTATATCGACGAGCTTGGAAATTCTGCCAATAGCAACGTCCTGAAAGCCAGAGGCAGGTAGATCAGGGGTAATGAACCTTAAGGCTTTGGGGAGCGGGTAGGCACCAAGCTCCTTATCGATTGCAGCCTGAATATCCTTCAGACAATTATCGTGGAGGTCACCAATCGAAATAATTGAAAGCTTCAGGCCATCCTTTTTAGGAGGTAGATCGAAGCCACAAGTTGCAACTAAATCGAGCGAATTAAGCTTATCGACAAAGGGCTTATGACGAACCCCTTGGATCATTTTTCCTAGAATTGAGTTTTTAACCTCTTTAGCTGAGGCCTTTGGAACAGAAGTCAACTTCTTCTGACTCCAAGGTTTGGCGCTGACATTTTTTACCTGATTGAATTCAAATCGCGCGACGGATTCATCGGTCGAAGTTGCCAAGACCACATCCTCATGCAACTCTATAAATACAGCATAATCGTTATAATTTTCGTGAGCGCCAAGAATTCGACACAGGGCCCAGTGGTACTGGTATTCGTACTTTTCAAATGTTTGCGCACCTGCAGTTTCTCGTTGCGCTGCAGCGAGAGGGTTACTACCCGGAAATCGACTTGTTGTATCCAACTGTGCCCCCTGAGTCCCTTAATTCTTTATAATTTCTGGATTAAAACTGATCTACTGTCGCTAATAGCCGATAGGACTAACTCGGAGCCATTTCTGACAGATGACCTGTGCTGCCAGAATTTCATATTGGTAGCCAATTTCCTGGAGCAACCGAGCGGCTTTGTTGCATAAATCGGCCATAGGCCAAGGCATCCCCAATCCCAAATAGATTTACGCAGCAGCGACTGTCTGGGGCGTGCCCAGAGCGGTAAATTGATTGAGGATTGAAGCTCGGATGTGCAG
>NZ_KZ984475.1 GCF_003569915.1 Comamonas testosteroni
CCTCGCGCCTTCAACGCTGCGTTGTAAGCCTTCCAGTTCGTTGTGCGGTACTTAACCCGACCCCAGCTCGTCTCTCTCATCTCCCGAGCCTACCTCAGCTGCGACCGGCATTTGTGCAACAACGCCGTGAGGGGATGTAGATGCGCTGGACGAATATACGCAAAATTGCTGTCAGTCTCACGATTGCAATCATTGCGGCTGTGTTGATGGTCAGTATTAACGAGGCTGTCTATACACGTTCGCTCAATGCGCTGGATACCCTGACCAAAACCCAAAGCAACCGCGCCAAGATCAATGCGCTGATGCAGCAGATTCTGGATGCCGAGACTGGCCTGCGAGGCTACCTTCTCACTGGAGAAGAGCGTTATCTGACCCCCTACACCTCCTCGACCGAAGCCATCAACGGCACCATGGATGAGCTGCGCCGCATCTTCATCATGAACCCTGCTGAGCTGGAGACTTTCACGCCGCTGGCCCGCCAAGTTGAGCGCAAGATGAGCGAAATGGATCTCAGCCTGAGACTGTATCGTCAAGGCAACAATGAGGCTTGGCGTTTTGTCATGTTCACTGACGTGGGCATGGAAAACATGGATGCGATTCGCAATTACAGCAAGTCCCTGCTGGAGAGCATCGACCAGCAGGCCAGGTCCAACCTCTCCGACATCGAGCAGACCCTGAGCCTGTCGCGCATCGGCATTGCAACGGTGACGGCCCTGGGAATTCTGGGCTTCTTCATGTACCTGCGCCAGGCCAACGCCCTGCAGCAATCGCATCACCGCGAGCAGGAAATTCAGCGTGACGAGCGCAACCGCCTGGAAGAAGTGGTGCGCGAGCGCACGGCCACGCTGACCGAGCTGGCCACCCACTTGCAGCAGGTTCGAGAAGACGAACGCGGCCATCTGGCACGCGAGCTGCATGATGAATTGGGTTCATTGCTCACGGCGGCCAAACTCGACGTGGCGCGCCTCAAGTCCAAGGTGGACACTTCGGCTCCCGAAGTCTCGGAACGCATCACCCACCTCGTGGACACGCTCAACAGCGGGATTGCGCTCAAGCGCCGCATCATTGAAGACCTGCGCCCCTCTTCCCTGTCCAATCTTGGCCTGACCACGGCTCTGGAAATTCTGACGCGCGAATTTGGCGAGCGCAGCGGTATCGACATTGAATCCAACCTTGAGCAGGTCGATCTGCCAGAGTCCACACAGCTGACCGTCTACCGCGTGGTGCAGGAGTCCCTGACCAATATTGGCAAATACGCCAAGGCGGGCCATGTCATCGTCACCGTGCACAACTATCCGACCTATGTGGCGGTGCAGATTCAGGATGACGGACAGGGCTTTGAGGTAGCCAGTATGCGGCCCAACTCCCACGGTCTGGCAGGCATGAAGCACCGCGTGGAAGCCGCTGGCGGCAGGTTGACGGTGGCCTCCCAGCCTGGCAAGGGGACAACGATTTCGGCTGTGATTCCACTGAGTGCGGTGACTGCCTGGTGAACATTGGCGCTTCGGCACCACACAGGCTTTTCCTACACAGCTCTCAGTAATCGACCCGGCAACGCAGCAGTCACTTGCTGTCACGGGCGGCGGACTTACCTGTCTAAATTCTGGGACATGGCCCCGGCAACAGATTGATCGGTCGGGGCCACCAACTGAGAAGGAGAGCACCATGCTGCATTACGCCGTTGTCTTTCTGGTCATCGCCCTGATCGCCGCCGTCTTCGGCTTTGGCGGTATTGCCGCAGGCGCTGCGGGCATCGCCAAGATTCTGTTTTTCATCTTCATCGCCATGGCGGTCATCACCTTTGTGGTGAATCTCCTCAAGAAGTAGCTCTGATACGTGCATCACAGACAGTAACCCTGAAACAGGCTGCTGCGCATTGCACAATCGAGTGAGATTCGCCATCATCTGACCTCTGAGGTCATTCCATTCACCACAGCTGTCGCCTTGAGCGACAGTATGTTTTCAGGGAGTTCAAAACAATGAGCCAGCTAGAGAAAAACGCCAACGCCATCGTGGAAGATGCCAAGAATGCTGCTGCCGATATGGCAGACACGGCCAAGAATGCCGCGCACAAGGTGGCAGATGTGGCCGAGGACGCACTCGACTCTGCCAAGGACTCCGCCAAGAAGGTCGCTGAAACCGTCAAGGACGCTGCCGCAGATGCTGCTGACACCGTCAAGCAGACAGCCCGCAGCGCTCGCCGCACAGCCTCTGAAGCCGTCGATGAATCGGGCCGCCAGATTCGCTACACCGAAGATGGCGAAGAAGTGCCCTTCATCGACAATCTGAGCCACCGCGCACAGGATCTGGCCGAACGCAGCATGGACTTCTGGGCTGACAGCAGCGACCGCGCTCGCCGCCAGTTCCAGGCGACTGCCGATGCCACCACACGCTATGTGGCTGAGCAGCCTGGTCGCTCCATGCTGATTGCCGCTGCCACGGGTGCGGCACTGGCCACTGCGTTCTTCCTGGGCCGCTCGCGCAAGAAATAAATCTGTTCCACACCAGACCGGAGAGGAACCGATGCAAAAAATCGTACGTGTCATCGCTTTTTCTGCGATCGCCGCGAGCACCGTTCTGATGGCGAGCGGCTGTTCCGTCGCCCGTGATCAGCAGACCGTGGGCTCCTACATGGACGACACGACCATCACCACCGCCGTCAAAGCCAAGATGGCGGAAGACAAGCAGGTCTCGGCCACCTCCATCCGTGTGGAGACGCTCAATGGCGTGGTCCAGCTCTCGGGCTTTGCCAAGTCGGAGACGGAAAAGAACCGCGCAGCCGAGATTGCTCGCACCACGAGGAACGTGCGCGAGGTTCGCAACAGCATCGTGGTTCAGCCCTGATACGGATTGCGCCTCTAATATGCCAGACAAAGCCAGCTTTCGAGCTGGCTTTGTTTTGGCCTACTCCACAGCGTCAAACTTCACCGCTACAGTGGACAGATGCAAGTTTTCAACTGCGAGGCCTGCGGCCACCTGATTTACTTCGAAAGCCTGCAATGCGTGCACTGTGGTGCGGCGCAGGCATTTTTGCCCGATCAGCTGCGTGTGGGGGTGCTGCCTGCAATCCCTGACTCCAGCCCTTCCAACACCTCACAGACAGCCCCTGTGGCGCGCTACCGGCCTTGCGCGCACCGCTACAACATCAGTCTGTGCAATTTCGCCATCGAGGCCTCAGACCCCCACCATCTGTGCGTGTCCTGCCGCCAGACCGAATGGCTGCCCGATGCCAGCGACCCGGCCAACGAGCTGCGCTGGGCCAAGATCGAGGTGGCCAAGCGCAGGCTCTACTACACGCTGGCCAAGCTGGGCCTGCTCGGTGCCGGTGCGCCCATGGCCGCACAGCCGCGTTTTTCCCTGCTGGCTGACATTCCAGGGGCCGCCCCCATCATGACGGGCCACTACAGCGGCATGATCACGCTGAATGTGGTGGAAGCCGATGATGACGAGCGCGCCAAGCGCCGCCTGGCGCTGCGTGAACCCTATCGCACGCTGATCGGCCATCTGCGCCACGAGTCAGGCCATTTCTACTGGGATCAATTGATAGCGTACACCCCATGGCTGGAGCCGTTCAGAGCGTTGTTTGGCTATGAGAGCTACAACTACGGCGAGGCGCTGCAGCACTACTATGGCAAGGACCCGTTCAACACCGACTGGCGCCAGAACTTCATCAGTGCCTACGCCACTTCACATGCCTGGGAAGACTGGGCCGAGACCTGGGCCCACTATCTGCACATGGTGGATTTGATGGAGACTGCGGCCAGCTACCACACCAGTATCACCGTACCCGATATTCCCAGCGCGGGCCAGCAACTGATCTGCAACCCACTGGGGCCGCAGCCTGCAGACTTCGACCTCATGCAACAGCAATGGGTGCCGCTGACCTTGCTGCACAACAGCCTCAACCGCAGCCTGGGCCACGAAGACGCCTACCCATTTGCCATCTCGGCCACCGCCTGGCGCAAGCTGCGCTTTGTGCACGAGGTCATCAGCGACTACCGCAACAAGTCGGCAGCCGCGCTGCTTGCGAACTGACCCAATCAGCCTGCGCGGCCGACCTTGGCCATCAGCTTCTGGTGCACGCCTTCGGAGACGAATTTGTCCACATTGCCGTCCAGCGAGGCGATCTCGCGCACAAAGGTGGAACTGATGAACTGGTAGCGGTCACTGGGGGTCAGAAACACGGTTTCCACCTCGGGCATCAGCGTGCGATTCATGCCGGCGAGCTGGAATTCATAGTCAAAGTCGGTGACCGCGCGCAGGCCGCGCACCATGGCCTTGGCACCACGGGCGAGCACAAAGTGCGCCAGCAGCCCGTCAAAGCTTTCCACCTGCACCTGCGGGTATTTGGAGCAAGCCTCGCGCACCATGGCAATGCGCTCGTCCAGCGTGAACAGCGTCTTTTTGTGATGCCCTGCCGCTACTGCCACGATGACCTTGCCAAACAGCTGCGAAGCCCGGCGCACCACATCTTCATGACCGAGTGTGATGGGGTCAAAGGTTCCGGGGTAAACGGCAATCAGGTCCTGGCTCATGGCAATCTCTCTCCTGCGGGTCTCTGTTGTGGGCTGCGCTGCTGCAGCGCGTCATAAAGCGCATTATGCATTTGCACCTCATGCAAGCAGTTTTTGCATAAAAAAGAGCTGCTAGTCCATAAGATACATAGACTAGCAGCTCATTTATTAATAGCAACCTTTATTGCTTGCGCAGCAGGTGCGCGTGCACGGCTCCAGCTTTCAGATAGCGGTGCAATTCAAGCCCCATCTCCAGCAAACGGTCTTCAGCCCAGGCTTCGGGCGCTTCCAGATAAATAAAGCCGCCCTCGTTCAGCGCATCCATCGCGGCCTTGACGGCGGGCTCGAACAGATCAACCTGTGCAAACGGCGGGTCCAGCAAGATCAAGTCCTGACCGCTACTGGATTTCAGGCAGCTCAGCGCATCACCGCGCTGCACGCGCACCATCTTCGCATCCAGCTTTTGCTGAATGCGCTGCAGTTGCTGCACCAGCGCCGGGTCCTGCTCGTTCATGATGACGCTGATAGCACCGCGTGATGCGGCTTCAAAGCCCAGCGCGCCTGTGCCGCTGAAGGCGTCAATGCACTTCCAGTTGGTCAGGTCCTGGCCCAGCCAGTTGAACAGGGTCTCGCGCACGCGATCGGGCGTGGGGCGCAGGCCGGGCTTTTGCGCCACGGCCAGACGCGTGCGGCGCCACTGGCCGCCGATGATGCGAATCTCGCCCGCGCCTGTGGGTGCTGGCTTGGCGGCCTTGGCATCCGGGCCCGCCTTGGCACCGGGGCGCGCGGGTCTGGTCGCTGCCAGCTCCTGCGCCTTGCGTTCGGCTTCCTGAATCATCTTGTCCAGCGCCTTGCGGCCCGCTGGGGTGTGGAGTTTGACGGCACTGCGGCTCATGGTTTGGCTCCGAGGGTGATGGTGACCATGCGCTCGGGCTGCACCATGCGCTGCATGGCTTCCTTGACGTCCTTGGTGCTCAGAGCCTGAACGCGGTCCGTCCAGTGCTCCAGATAGTCGAGTGGCAGGCCATTCCAGGCGATATTGGAGACATTGCCCAGCAGCTTGCGGTTGCTGTCGATACGCAGCGCAAAGCCGCCGATGAGGTTGTCCTTGGCCGCCTTGAGTTCCTTCTCGGTCGGGCCTTCGGCGATGAATTTGCGCAGCACATCCTGCGAGACCTTGAGCGCTTCAGCGGCCTGGTCGGGACGGGTCTGCAGACCGATCACAAACGCACCGCGATCGAGACCGGGCGAGAAGTCGCTGGAGACGCCATAGGTCAGGCCGCGCTTTTCACGCACCTCTTCCATCAGGCGCGAGGTAAAGCCACCGCCGCCCAGAATGTGGTTACCCAGCATGACAGCCAGAAAATCCGGGCTGTTACGCGCAATACCGGGCTGGCCGATGATGACCTGGGCCTGAGCCGATTCAAACGGAATATTCTCGACCTTGGCTTCCTTCAAGTCCTGCACCTTGGCCACTTCGGGCAGCGGCGCGCAGTCATTGCCGTTGGCGGCCTGCAGCGGGCCCAGCAGCTGCTTGACCATGGCGTCGGCCTGCTCGCGGCTCACGGCGCCCACCACGCTGACCTTGGCGCGGCAGGCCGCGATCAGCTTGCGGTGAAAGTCCTGCATGGCCGAGATATCGATCTTGGCCAGACTGTCCACCGTGGTCTGATAGCCATAAGGCACATCGCCAAACACATTCTTGCGGAAAGCCTTGGACGCCACAGTGCCGGGGCGGGTGTCGGCTTCCTTGATGGAAGCGCTCCAGCGCTCGCGGTCACGCTGCCAAACGGCTTCGGGCCAGCTCGGGGTCGCTACCTGACGCGCGGCCAGAGCCACGGCTTTTTTCAGCAGATCAGGCTCGGTCAGCGAACGCAGACCATAGGTAAAGCTGTCGCGGCCCGCACTGGCGCCGAAGCTGGCACCGAGGTCGGCCCAGGCTTCGCCCAGCCCGTTTTCATCGAGCGCAGGCGCGTCGCCCGCAGCCTTGACGCCCTTGGAGGTCATCATGGCCACGGCAGAGGCCAGACCGGTCTGCGCTTCAGGGTCGCGGCGGCTGCCGGCGTCAAAGTCCAGCTGCACATCCACCATGGGAATGCCGGGGCTTTGCACCAGCCAGACCTGGGCGCCGCTGGGCTGGGTCCAGTGCTCAATGGGCAGCAGCGCCCAGGCAGATTGGGTGAAAAACCCCATGCCAGCGCTGACAACAATTGCGCCAGCAGCTATCTTTTTCATAGTTCTCATAAGGCGTAACCTCAAATTTCCTTAGCACCACACAGGGCACATCGCACAAACCAGCACGCTATAAGCAGGGGACAGCGAGCAAGGGCCGTTCCCGCAGCGAGGCTGTCGTCCCCCTCCCGCGAAGCGAGAGAGGGGGAAGGCGCGCAGCGACTCAGGGAGTGCTTCATTAATGCACAGAACCACCTGCATCGGCCTTGCCAGATACTGGGCGAGCCTTGCTACCCGCAGGCAGCGGCTGGGGTACCAGCGTGCCGACAGTCAGCTGGTCATCACCAAAATACTTGGCGGCCACAGCCTTGACGTCGTCGGAGCTGACTTTCTTGAGTTCAGCCAGCAGCTTGTCCTCGGCATCCAGCGGCATGTTCTGAATCCAGTAATTGCCCAGGTTCTGGGCCTGACCCATGACGGAATCGCGCTCATAGACGTTGGAGGCCATCCACTGCGTCTTCACTCGCTCCAGCTCGGCGGTTTGCACACCTTCCTTGGCGATTTTCTGGATCTGCTCGCGCAGTGCTGCTTCCACATCGGCCGTGGTCTTGCCTTTGGCGGGCACGCCGGTCAGCATGAACAAGCTGGGGCCACGGCCCATGATGGAGGCCGAGCTGCCCGCGCTGTCGGCCACGCGGCCATTGGCCTGGCCTTCGCCCTGCACCAGAGCGCGGTCCAGTCGCGCACCGTCATAGCCGTCGAGCACGGCGGACAGCACCAGCAGCGCCAGCGCGTCCTTGTCGTCAGCCTGCAGCTTTTCCACACGGCTGAGCGTGGGCACGCGGTAGGACATGGCGATAAAGGCCTGCTCTGCGGGCTGCTTG
Organism: Comamonas testosteroni; assembly: GCF_003569915.1. Taxonomy (GTDB): domain Bacteria; phylum Pseudomonadota; class Gammaproteobacteria; order Burkholderiales; family Burkholderiaceae_C; genus Comamonas; species Comamonas testosteroni_D. Next base: position 7,571 of record NZ_KZ984475.1, read on the forward strand.
ACCTCGATGCGGCGCACGCCCAGCTGCTTGGGCTCGGTCTGCGGCTTGCGCTCGGGCACCGCGCGGGCGGGCATGCTGCCGTAGTATTTCTCGGCCCAGGCGCGCACCTGGGCCACATTCACATCCCCCACGATGACGACTGCCGCATTGGCCGGCACATACCAGCGCTTGTGAAAGTCGCGCACATCGTCGGGCTTCATGGAGTGCAGATCGCTCATCCAGCCCACCACGGGGTGCTGATAGGGCGATGCGGTAAAGGTCGCCGCCGTCAGCTGCTCCATCAGCATGGCGCGCGGCTGGTCTTCGGTGCGCATGCGGCGCTCTTCCTTGACGACCTCGATTTCCTTCTTGAATTCGGCGTCAGGCCACTGGTTGTTGGCAAAGCGGTCGGACTCCAGCTTCATCACATCTTCCAGACGGTTGGACGGAATCTGCTGGTAGTAGCCCGTGTAATCACGCCAGGTAAACGCGTTTTCCTGCCCGCCCAGAGCCGCCACGCGGCGCGAGAAGTCGCCGGGTTTGACGGTTTTGCTGCCTTTGAACATCATGTGCTCCAGCGCATGAGCCACGCCGGTGACGCCATTGATTTCGTCCATGGAGCCCACACGTACCCAGACCATATGCACCACCGTGGGCGCGCGCCGGTCTGGCTGCACAATCAGCTGCATGCCGTTCTTCAGCGTGAACTGCTGCACCGCCGAAGCGGCCTGCGCAGCTGCCGCAGCTACGGGCTTGGGTTGGGACGATGCGCCCGGCGCAGCCAAGGCTGCCCCAGCGCTCAAACAGGCCATTAAGCCCAGTACAGGGAGTGCGCGTACATGTTTCATAGAATGATGCGATTCTAAAAACCCGCCAATGTTCAGTTTTTTCAAGAAAAAGCCCAATTCGCCCAGTGCGGATAACGCGCCAGAGGCCCAGAGCCCTGCAGCGCCCGAAGTTGTTGCCCCACAGGATACGCCCGCCGCAGAGGCTGGCAGCTCCTGGTGGCGCAAGCCTTTTGGCGGCAGCGCCAGCCCCGCCCCCGCAACTCAGGATTTTGTAGCAGCCCCCGAGCCTACCGCAAAGCCCGAAGCCCCAAATACCCGCCAAAGCTGGATGGAACGTCTGAAGGCCGGTCTGCGCAAGACCGGCTCCAGCATTGCCACCGTCTTTACCGGCACGCAGATCACCGAGGAGCTGTACGAAGAGCTGGAGGAAGCCCTGCTGATGGCCGATACCGGCGTCAAGGCCACTCAGCATCTGCTGGATGACTTGAAGCGCCGCGTCAAGGAAACCAAGACCACCGAGCCTGCCGCCGTCAAGGCGCTGCTGGCCGATGCGCTGGCCGATCTGCTCAAACCGCTGGAAAAGCCGCTGACCATTGGCGAGCACACGCCCACCGTCATCATGGTGGCGGGCGTCAACGGCGCGGGCAAGACCACCTCGATTGGCAAGCTGACCAAGCATCTGGCCGACAGCGGCCAGACCGTGCTGCTGGCTGCCGCCGACACCTTCCGCGCCGCTGCGCGCGAGCAGCTCGGTGTCTGGGCCAACCGCAACACCGTGGAAATCATCAGCCAGGAAGGCGGCGATCCTGCAGCCGTGAGCTATGACGCCGTCTCCGCCGGCAAGGCCCGTAAAAAAGACGTGGTGCTGGTTGATACCGCAGGCCGTTTGCCCACGCAGCTGCACCTGATGGAAGAGCTCAAAAAGATCAAGCGCGTGGTCAGCAAGGCTGACGGCACGGCTCCGCACGAGGTGCTGCTGGTCATTGACGGCAACACCGGCCAGAACGCGCTGACCCAGGTGCGTGCGTTTGACGACGCGCTGCAGCTGACCGGCCTGATCGTGACCAAGCTGGACGGCACGGCCAAGGGCGGCGTGCTGGCCGCGATTGCGCAGGAACGCCCGATTCCCGTCTATTTCATTGGCGTGGGCGAGAAGATCGAAGATCTGGAAACCTTCAGCGCCAAGGAATTTGCGCAGGCCCTGCTGTCCTGAAGCTACTAATTTAATAGCTGCAAGCCTATTTGATATAAGGACTTGAGGCCAAATTCAATCAAAAAGAAGCACATCGGTGCTCCTTTTTGCATTCAGACGGCCTCAGGCATGCACCTGCTTCCTGAGCCACTGCGCATAGTCCTGCAGGCACAGCTCGGTGCGCATGGAAATCTGCGGCACCTCATAGCTGTGCTGCTTGCGCAGCAGCTCGGTCAGGCGCGGCAGCGCATCAGGCAGGGTCTTGCAGACCAGCCGCCACTCGGGCGTGGCCTGGAGCACGCCATCCCACTCGTAGTAGGAGGTAATGCTTTCGCTTTGCACGCAGGCTGCGGCCTTGGCCGCGACCAGAGAGCGCCCCAGGTCATCGGCTTCAGCGGCATCCGCCACGGTGGTGGTCACCACACAGAGCGTGGTCCACTGACTGTCACGGTTCTCACGGCTCTCGCGGCTGTCCGCCGCCTGCCGGCTTGAAGGTTTGGAGGTCATCGCGCTAGTCTAGGCCAGCGGCCAACCCAGGCAGATTCGCTACACCCGCACAGGGGTCGACCTTTCAGCGGACGTTAATGAAGGCTCGGATACAGCCCCAACTGCTGCGCGCGCAGCCGCGTCAGCCCCATCAGCGCATTGGTAAACGGCGTGGCAATGCCGCACATGGCGCCCATCTCGCGCACTGCGCCCACCAGCGCGTCCAGCTCCACGGGCTTGAGCGCTTCCACATCCTGCAGCATGGAGGTCTTGAAGCCGCCGAGCTTGAGCGTGACCTGATGGCGGTCCTGCGGCGTATCGGCAATCGGCAGGCCTATGCGTGCGCCAATCTCCTTGGCTTCGAGCATGACGGCGGTGATGAAATCGCGCACCAGCTCGTCGCCCAGAATCTTGTCCGTGGTCGCGCCGGTGATGGCACTGACGGGGTTCATGGTCATATTGCCCCAGAGCTTGTACCAGGCGTCGCGCTGGATATTGTCCGAGACCTTGACCTCCAGCCCGCCCGCCTTCAGCTGCTCGGCCAGCGCCAGCAGGCGCGGCGTGGCGGCGTCGCCGGGCAGGGCCGCAGGCTCGCCCACGATGATGCTGTTGCCAAAGTGGCGGCGCACCACGCCGGGCGCATCGAGCGAGCAACTGGCATGCACGACCGAGCCAATGACTTGCGCCGTGGGAATGGCGCGCGCAATGCTGCCGTCCGCATCCACGCTCTTGAGCTGCAGCCCGCGCAGGCTGGCGTCAACACCACCGGCCAGAAACCACCAGGGCACGCCATTCATCGCCGTCAACACCAGCGTCTGCGGGCCAATCAGCGGCGCAATGCTGTGCGCCACATCGGGCATGGCCGGGGCTTTGACGGCGATGACCACCACATCCTGTACGCCCAGCGCTGCCGGGTCTTGCGCGGCGTTCACGGTCACGGTCTCACGCGCCTCGCCATGCACCAGCGTCAGGCCATTTTGCTGCAAGGCTTGCAAAGTCTGGCCACGCGCCACGGCGCTGAGTTCACAACCGGCCTTGGCCAGTGCTACGCCCAGCCAGCCGCCAATGGCGCCAGCGCCATAGATACATACTTTTTTCATACGTTTCACAAATCGAGATAACTGCTGTCGATGCGGTTCACACGCCGCACCAGATGATCGAACACATCGCGCGGGCCGCCATGGTCGTCGTTAAAGGTCAGGGAGTCGGCATTGCTGCGCGCTGCCGTGGCCTCATCGATCATGCGCGGCGCGCCCATGCTGAGCGTGGCCAGTTGCACCTCGCAGGCGCGCTGCAGCGTCCACAGCACGGCAAAGGCCTGCGGCAAGTTATTGCCCCAGCTCAGCAGGCCATGGTTGCGCAAAATCACCGCCTTGCGCTGGCCCATGCTCTGCAGCAGGCGCGGCCCTTCATCGGCGTGGATGGTGATGCCCTCGAACTCATGATAGGCCACCATGCCGTGCAGCTGCGCGCTGTAGAAGTTGCTTTGCACCAGCCCCGCATCCAGGCAGGCCACGCCCATGCCCGCCGTGGTGTGCGTGTGCATCACGCAGTGCGCGCCATGCAAGCCATCGTGAATGGCGGCATGCACGGTAAAGCCTGCCGGGTTGACCGGGTAGTCGCTGTGCCCGACCTTTTCGCCTTGGACATTGATGCGCACCAGATTGCTGGCCGTAACCTCGTTGTAATGCAGGCCAAAGGGGTTGATGAGGAACTGCTTTTCCCCGCCCGTCACGCTGTCGGGCAGGCGCACGGTGATGTGGTTGTAGATCAGCTCGTCCCAGCCCAGCATGGCAAAGATGCGGTAGCAGGCGGCCAGCTCGCGGCGGGCGGCAATTTCATCGGCGTGCACGGAGGTCTCCTCTATTTTTACTATCAAAACAAGAGCTATCAGCCTATATCTTGTTTAGGCTTGAAGCCTATTTCATTCAAAAGCAGCGCGGCGCAGCTGCGGCGCTTGGGCGTCAATCTCCTCAGCCGCTTGCATGAGCTTGGCCATGATCTGGCTCAGCGCTTCGCGCTCCTGCTGCGTCAGCGCATTGAGCAGCGCGGCCTGAAACGGCCTGGCCTGTTTAAGCACCAGCTCGAAATTGGCCACACCCTCGGGCGTCAGGCTCAGAAGATGGCGACGCGCATGCTGCGGGTCCACACGGCGCAGCACCCATTGGCGGTCAATCAGCGGCTGCAGGCTGCGGCTGATCTGCGCCTTGTCGATCAGGCTGATGCGTGCCAGCGCCCCGGCGTGGCTTTCGCCATGCTGGTGCAGCAAGCCCATGAGCCGCCATTCGGTCAGCCCCACCGCCGTCGTGGGCGCAATGTAGTGGCGCGTGACCTGGGTCAGCAGCGCATTAGCCAGCGCCACCAGCTTGAAGGTCAGAAACTCGTCCAGCGCCAGCGTCTGGCTGTCGATGGCCGCAGGCGGCTCCAGGTCAGAAGGGAGTAAATGGCTCAAAGTGATTCACATGTGTACAAACTAAGCGCATCTTTGCTTATTGTTGACATGTCATCATCAGTATCAACCCGAGGGACACTGAGTGCTATCAATGATCAATGGCTGACATGGCTGCGACGAACCCGTTCGCACAATGGGCCAGTACTTCACCGAGGAAACCACATGAGCAACACCACCGTCGTCAATCTCACTGCCCAGATCACAGCTCTGAGCACCGCCTTGCGCATCGTGCTGGATGCCAATCCCAATGCCGCCCAGATTCGCGAGCAACTGACCGCCGCGCTGGACAAGACCATTCATGACGCGCTGGAAGAAGGCGTCTGGGACAACGCCGATGGCGTAAAGACCATCAAGGCTGCGCTGCTGGGCTGATTTTTCGCAGCGCAACCAAAAAGGCCGACCGGGCGTTGAACCCGGTCGGCCTTTTGTTTGAGCTGAACGATCAGCTCACTTGGCGGATCGGCAGCGCCCGCACCCGCTTGCCCGTGGCCGCGAAGATCGCATTGGCCAGCGCGGGGGCAACTGCAGGCAGCGGTGGTTCGCCCACGCCACCGGGCGGTACTTCCAGACTGTCACCCACCAGATGGCAGCGAATCGTCTGCGGCTGGGACGCATGGCGCAGCACTTCGTAGTCATGGAAGTTGCTTTGCTTGACGCGGCCTTTCTCAAAGGTGATTTCGCTGCTCATGGCCAAGCTCAGGCCCATGATGAGGCCGCCTTCCATCTGCGCACGAATGCGCTCGGGGTTGATCTGCGGGCCGCAGTCCAGCGCGGTATCGGCGGCAATCAGCTTGATCTGACCTTTGTCATCCACAGCCACTTCGATCACCACGGCTGAGTAGCTCATAAAGCTGTAGCAGAAGGCCAAACCCAGACCATGGCCCTTGGGCAGTTTGCGGCCCCAGCGTGCGCCCTTGGCAGCGGCCTCGATCACGGCGCGCAGACGGCCCGTGTCATACGGGTACAGCGTGGGCGATTCGCTGTAGTTCCAGCCGTCGCTCAAATCCTTTTCGGGGTTGAGCTTGCGCGGCGGGCCAATCAGGTCCAGCGCGTACTGCTTGTGGTCCTTGCCCGCGCGGTGGGCCAGCTCAGCAATAAAGCATTGCGAGGCGAACGCGTGCGGAATGTTGTAGACCGAGCGGAACCAGCCAATGCGGGTATGGGCCTCGACCTCAGCAGTTTCAATGCGCACATTGGGCACCTGATACGGCATGTTGATCGCGCCCATGCCCATTTCCATGCCGCTCTGGCCCTTGGCGCCTTCCTGAAACAGCGAGCCAATCGTGGGCGCAGCCGAGCGGTGCAGCCAGGTCACGGGCAGGCCGTTGCCGCCCAGCACGGCTTCCAGATGGTCGGCAGCGACGGCGTGATAGAAGTCATGCTGAATATCGTCGTCGCGCGTCCAGACCACCTTGACGGGCGTGCCAGGCATGGACTGGGCAATCAGCGCGGCTTCCACCGCAAAGTCTGGCTTGGACTTGCGGCCAAACGCACCGCCCAGCAGCAGCACATTGACCGTGACCTGCTCGGGCTTCATGCCCAGAAAGCCTGCGACCAGCTTTTTGCAGGTTTCGGGGTCCTGCACCGAAGTCCAGATCTGGCAGTTGCTCTTGTCTGCCGCCACCAGCGCCGTGGCCGTGGGCGGCTCCATCGAGGCATGGGCCAGATGCGGCACGTAGTAGTCAGCACCGACCAGATTCTTGTCGCCCGCAGTCTTCATCACGGCGTCGATATCGCCGTTCTTGCGCACCACCTTGCCGGGGGCGTTGGCGGCTTTTTCCAGCAGCTTGCGATATTCAACCGAGTCATAACTGGCGTGGGGGCCTTCGTCCCAGTCCAGCTCCAGCGCGCCGCGGCCCTGCATGGCGGCCCAGGTATTGCTGGCCACCACGGCCACGCCGCCCAGTGGCTGAAATGCCGGTGCGCCCTTGTACATGGGAATCTCCAGCACCTTCGTCACGCCCGCTACCTGCTGGGCTTTGTCGGCCTTGAAGCTGCGCAGCTTGGCCCCCAGCACTGCCGGGCGGGCGACCACTGCATAGACCATGCCCCTCATATGCTGGTCCATGCCATAGACGGCCTTGCCCCGGCCAATATCGACCAGGTCCACCGCCGTGGTCTTGCCTTTGCCGATGTAGCGGAACTCGGCCTTGTTCTTGAGCCTGAGCTGATCGCCCTTGGGCACGGGCTGCTTGGCTGCATCGGCCGCCAGCTCGCCAAAGCCCAGGCGCTTGCCGCTGGGCTTGTGAATCACCTCATGCTGCATGGCCTTGACCTGATCGGCCGGCACGCCCCAGCGCGCAGCCGCTGCGGCTTCCAGCATCTGGCGTGCAGCCGCGCCCACGCGGCGCATGGGCATGAGGAAGTGGCGCACGCTGCGCGAGCCGTCCACGTTCTGGTTACCGTACTTTGCCTCGTCAGCAATGGCCTGCTCGATCTTGACGCGATCCCAGCGCGCTTCCATCTCGTCAGCGACGACCATGGGCAAGCTGGTGCGCACGCCCGTGCCCATTTCGGCGCGGTGGGCAATGATGGTGACCTGGCCGTCTTGGGCAATTCGCACAAAGACCAGCGGCTGGTCCACCGTGCCGCCGGGCATGGAGTCTGCGCCGTATTTCTTGCCTTCCTGGGCATGCACCACGCCCTGCGCCGTCACGGCCAGCGTCAGCGCCAGACCGGCACCGCCTTGCAGCACGCTGCGGCGGCTGATGGAGTTTTGTTCAATGACCTGCATTTACTTGCCTCCTTGAGCCAGACGCTGGGATGCGAGCTTCACCGCCGCATGAATGCGCGGGTAAGTGCCGCAGCGGCAGATATTGCCGCTCATGGCTTCGTCAATCTGCTTGTCCGTGGGCTTGGGCGTGGTCTTGAGCAAGCCCACCGCCGTCATGATCTGCCCGGCCTGACAGTACCCGCACTGGGCCACGCCCAGCTCCACCCAGGCGGCCTGCACGGCCTTACCCACGCGGTCGGATTCCATGCTTTCGATGGTGGAGACCTTCTTGCCCTCTGCCGCCGACACCGGCGTGACGCAGGAGCGAATGGGCTGACCATCCAGATGCACAGTGCAGGCCCCGCACAGCGCCATGCCGCAGCCAAACTTGGTGCCGCACATGCCCAGCTCATCGCGCAGCACCCAGAGCAGTGGCGTCTCCTGCGCCGTCTCCACGGACTGGCGCTGACCGTTGATCGTAAGAGTTGTCATTGTGGTTTCCTTGTCGTGGGGGAGAAAGCCTGACCTGCATCAAGCCCGGCTTCAAGCATACAAACACTGCCAAGCCTACCAACCACTTTGGCGACATTTAGCGCAAAATTCAAGTGAAATCAGGCTCTAGTCCATGATTCATATAGGCTAACAGCTATCAAATCAGGACTATTCACCGCATTCATTGCCTGCATGCGCAGTGGGGGTGAAGCAACCCGACTTGCCCTCCAGCACCGCGCCGCAGCGCTTAGGATGAAGTTCTGTTTCGATAGGTTTACCGCAATGTCTTCTGCTGCCCTGCACCCTCTGGTGCGTGTTCGTACCGTCACCGCCTTTATCAGCCTGCAAGCCGACAGCAGCACCTGGCCTCTGGTGCTGGCCCAGGCCAAGCGTCAGTGCGACCGCCTGGCCGATGCGCTGGAGCAAAACGCAGGCTATGCCGTGCAGTCGATTCGCATCGTCAGCAACCCGTTTGGCGAATATCTGGACACCGGCAGCGCCGCTGGCGCACAGGCCGGGCTGGCGCGCATCACCGAGCTGCTGGCGGGCCTGAACACCGGCACGCGCCGCATCCGCTTTGCGATTGGCGAAGCCCGCACAAGCGCCGAAGTCGCGCTGCTGCCCGCGCTGATTGCCAGCTATGGCGACCTGTGCAACGCCTGCGTGAATATCGAGCTGAACGACCAGGGCTATCTGCGCGGCGAGCTGCTGGAGGACAGCGTGCGCGCCGTGCAGCAGATCGCCCAGTGCACGCCGCGCGGCGAAGGCAATTTCAATTTCACCGTCAACTTCAACTGCGCCAGCGGCATCCCCTACTTCCCGGCGGGCTACCACCGCGGCGATCTGAACGACTGCCTGGTGCTGGGTCTGGAAACGCCTGATCTGCTGGTCGATGTGCTGCAAGGCCTGCAAAGCCAGCGCCTGAGCCTGCCTCACGCCGAATGGATGGCCTGCGCCGCGCAGGCGCTGGGCGATGCGCTGTCCGCCCATGTGCAGCACATCAGCGAATGCGTGGCCGCCACCGTGCTGGACGCAGGCTGGCGCGTCATCGGCATGGACACCTCGGCTGCGCCCTCCAAGTCCTGCGCTTCCATGGTGCAGGTCTATGAACTGCTGGGCGTGCCCTTCTTTGGCGCATCAGGCACGGTGGAAGCCTCGGCCCTGCTCACGCGCGTCTTCAAATCCGTGCAGCACATGCCGCAGATCGGCTTCAGTGGCCTGATGCTGGCTGTGACCGAGGATTCCGGTCTGGCCCATGGCACGCAGCAAGGCCATTTCGACATTCGCGCCCTGCTGACCTATAGCAGCGTCTGCGGCATTGGCCTCGACACCGTGCCCGTGCCCGGCGACGCCAGCGCCAGCCAGATCGCCGCCGTCATGCGTGACACCGGCACCATGGCTTATCGCCTGAACAAGCCGCTGACCGTGCGCCTGTTCCCCGTGCCCGGCCTCAAGGCGGGCGACATCACGGCCTTTGAAAGCGCAGACCTGTGCAACTGCGCCGTGCTGGCTCTGCCCTGATCAGCCCAGCAGCTGTTGCTGCTCTAAATTGAAGGCGTAAATCTCGCTCATGGGCAGCGGCCTGCGGTCGCTGGTCTCCGGGCTGCCTTCCTTGGTCCAGAGAAAAGGATAGAAGCCAAAGCCCTGATCGGGAGCCAGCGCCTGCACGTCCTGCTGCCAGCTGGCCCAGCGCATATATTCATAGAAATCGGTGATGCGCTCGCTCAGCGCCCACTGCACAAAGTCTGAATAGCCCACTTCCAGTGCTTCCCACTCCAAAGTGTCGGGCGCCAGATAGTAAAGAGAACCCGGGTCATCGCCCAGACCACCGCCGTTGATGGCAAAAAAGCCGCCCAAGGCATCGTCGGCCACCAGCAAAAAGCCCGAAGCCCGCCCCTGGTTCCAGTCGCGCAGATTGCGCGGCAGCCGTTCATGACCCGAACCCAGAATGCGCAGCCACCCGTCGTCGATCAGAATCCCGCCCGTCTCATGCGCAATCGCCCCCATGGGCGAGCGCGTCGTCACCTGCAGGCCCAGCAACACCTCATCCGCCTGCGACGAGGCCGGCAGCACCTGTACCGGGCGGCGGGACTCGGCAACCCACTGCTGCACCAGAGGCATGGCGGGGTCTGAGGTGGAGATCAACTCCTGCAAGCTGCGCATCAAGAACTTTCCGGGTTTCGATGCATCAAATATTAGGGCAGGAATCAGGCACCCTGCTCCGTCCTTGTCAGGCGCTGTAAAAATACCTTGCAGTGCAGCATTTGTCGATTCTCACTGAGTCTTGTACTCGCCCCCACAAACAATCAACGGCTTAACGCTCAGTGAAGAGGCCAGTTTTGTACTCGCTTCTCACTGAGTGTTGTACTTTCCGGAATTTTTCTCACTCAGTTTTGTATTTTCCGAGATGGCATGTTCAAAAGAACCGCCACAACCAACACGGCCAACAATTCCTAACCGAGCTCCCGCTGCCATCGCCGCTCGGTTGACTGGGAGCTTCGGATCGAGGATGAGTTACCTCCAACTGGCACGCAACCTGCTTAAACCAAGCATCTTGTATACATTTAGGTATTCATCATGCTGATTGGTTCATTCGAAGACTGGAAACGAGCTTACCAAGAGGGCGCCGACCCTGCTGCATTGCTGGAGCGACAGCGTCGCAGCCTGAGCAGTGAAGATTCGGCCTGGATCAGCATTGCCAGCGATGCGCAATTGAAAGCACAGCTGTTACAACTAGAGGCACTTCTGCAAACCCAAGGCCGTGAGCGTCTGCCTTTGTACGGCATTCCCTTTGCGGTCAAGGACAACATCGATGTAGAGAGCTTTGTCACCACGGCGGCCTGCCCTGCTTTCACCTACCAAGCACAGCGCGATGCTGTGGCCGTTCAGCGTCTCAGACAGGCCGGAGCCATTGTCCTGGGCAAGACCAATCTGGACCAGTTTGCCACCGGTCTCGTCGGAACGCGTTCACCATTTGGTGCTGTCCCTAATACGTTTGACAGCCGACTGATTTCCGGCGGCTCCAGCTCAGGCTCGGCATCTGTGGTGGCGCGTGGTCTGGTTCCATTTGCCCTGTCCACGGATACCGCCGGCTCAGGCCGCGTCCCAGCGGCCTTCAACCAGATCGTCGGAATCAAGCCCACTCCCGGTGCAGTGCCCGGCACTGGTTTGGTGCCTGCCTGCCGCACGCTGGATTGCATAGGCGTTCTGGCGCTAAATGTGGTCGATAGCGCTCTGGTGCTGTCACTCATGGAAGGGCCTGACACACAGGACAGCTATGCCCGAGCACGCCCCTTCGTCGCCAAACATACTCCTCTGTCGCAGCTGCGCGTAGGGGTTCCTGATGCACGCAGACTTTCCAGCGACTACGAAAATGCTTTTACTGCGTTTCTTGCGCGCCTGAAGCCGCAAACCGAGCAGGTGCAAGACCTGCCCTTTGATGCCTTGTTTGAAGTCGCCAACCTGCTGTACTACGGCCCCTGGGTGGCAGAACGCGTGGTGGGAGCACGCCGCATCTACGAGCAGCAGCCAGAAGCCTTGCTGCCAGTGATTCGCCAGATTCTGGACGTACATCAGCGCTTCAACGCTGCCGACACCTTCGATGCCCACTACCGGCTGGAAGACCTCAAACGGCAAGCCGAGAATATCTGGCAGCAATGTGATGTGCTATGCGTTCCGAGCGCACCGCGCCACCCCTCCATGGCCGAGGTGGAGGCTGACCCGATCGGCGTCAACTCGGAGATGGGAACCTATACCAACTTCGTCAATCTTCTCGGTTGGTCGGCGATCGCAATTCCTGCCTCGCAATTGCCAGACGGCCTGCCCTTTGGCATCACCTTGATAGCGCCAGGCTGGCGCGAGCCCGATCTGGTGCGCTGGGCACAGCAATTGGAGGCGCAAGCCAATCTGTACGCCGGCGTGACAAGCCTTCCCGCCCCAAGCGCTGGTACGCTGCCGGTCTGGCTGGTACCGACACAAGGCGAGACCATCGAGGTAGCCGTGGTGGGGGCACATCTGCGCGGCATGCCCCTCAACCATGAACTACTGGCCTGTGGCGCGCGCTTTCGCGAAGAGACGAGCACCGCCTCACACTACCGCCTGTATGCCCTGCAAGGCACAGTGCCTGCCAAGCCTGGAATGGCACGGTCCGAAGAAGGGGCGGCCATCACAGTCGAAGTGTGGGAAATGCCAGTGACCAACTTTGGCCGCTTTGTGGCTGGCGTGCCAACGCCTCTGGGCATTGGTTCGGTTCAGCTGCAAGATGGGCGCAGCGTGAAAGGCTTTATCTGCGAAGGCCATGCATTGACACAGGCCATGGACATTACCGCTTTTGGCGGCTGGCGCGCGTACTGCCAATCTCTGTGAAGCACGCTGCGGCATACAGCCCCTGTGCGCCGCAGCCCAAGAACCAATAAGGAACCCACATCATGTCTTCCACCAGCCTCGCTAGCCTTGCCTACGACAAACTACGCCAAGCCTTGGACAATTTTCAATATGTTCCTGGTGACCGCTTTAGCGAAAACGAAGTTGGAGCCGATCTCGGCATGAGCCGAACCCCTGTGCGCGAGGCACTGGTACGCCTGCAACGCGAGGGATATATCTCCGTCATACCCAAGCTCGGTTGGATCGTGAACAGCATTGACTTCACGATGTTCGAGCAGTTGTACGATGTGCGCTCAATACTGGAATGCGCAGCATTGGATCTACTTGTTCAGACCCCCGACCTGGAAATACGCTTGCATGAGCTGACCGCGCTATGGTGCATCCCCGCACCACAACGGCTGTCTGAAATAGCCACTGTCTCGCGTAACGATGAGCAGTTTCACATGGCCTTGGTGGCGGCCAGCGGCAATCAGGAAATGGCCCGCATCCACCGAGATATCACGGACCGAATTCGTATCGTGCGGCGTCTGGAGTTCACGCGTAACTACCGCATTGACGTGACCTACGAGGAGCACGGCGACATCCTCAAATCATTGTTAAGCCGAGACGGCTTGCAGGCCAAGTCGTTGCTGCAGCAACATATCCGTGTGAGCCGTGACGAGGTAAAAAACATCACTTTGCATACTCTGCAGAATGCAAGGCAGAAGCAGCCTTCCCTCTAAGTTTCACGACCACTGCCTTTGATCTTTGGGTCACCGATGCTGCAGCAAAGCCTGCAGCAGCACTCCATCCTCTTGAGCCAGCGCATTCAGGATGCTGAAGTGATCCGCGCCTTCTATGGCTACTTCTGCATCACCCTCCATGCCACAGCGATAAGCAGCAAAGGCTTGACTCTGCGCCTGCAATTGGGGAAGTTCTGCCGTTCCATAGGCTGTCACAAACGACTTGTGTGTTGCAAGCAGGCATAAGGGACTCAGTTGCTCGATTTCAGCGCCAGACAGCCGGAGCGCCTGGTTCAGGTACGTATGAGCAATCGGTGCCAGGTCGTAGATGCCGCTGATGCCCAGGCCTGCAACCACTCCCTCACAATTCAGGCCCATTGCAGTGAGATGACCACCCGCGGACCAACCGCATAGCAGGATGCGTCCGTTGCCTCCTTGCTGCAATGCATGGCGGCGCACAGCCACGATGCCTGATCTCACCTGCTCCACGATCTGAGTCAACGTGGCCTCGGGAGCCAACGTGTATCCAATCAGAGCAGCATGCAATCCATGCGCGAGCGCGCCCTGAGCCACAAACCGAAAAGTGTTCTTGTGGCGCATCTGCCAATAGCCGCCGTGAATGAACAGCAGCGTACTGGCACCGGACTCGCCCTCAAAGAAGTCGTAGCGCAAACGCTCTGCCGTTCCGAACGGCACATCCAGTTGTCCGGCGGATCGCTGCACCAGCTCCACACTGCGGGCTTCGAAATCAGCGAGTTGCCGAGCACTGTTGGCGACGGCACGGGTATTGTCGTAGGCCGCATCACGCACGACCTGCGGCAGGTTCAATAAACAGTCCAGCATCAGGCGGCCTTGGCGTGATGCGCAACATGACTGCTGAGCATTTCTGTCAACTCCTTGCGCACCAGGTTGAATTCTGGCGCCGTGATATGGCGCGGCCGCTCCAGTGGAATGCGATAGTCACGCTCGACACGGCCTGGGCCAGCTGTCATGACCACCACGCGGTCTGCTAGCAAAACAGCCTCCTCTACTGCATGGGTGACGAAAATCACGGTCAGTTTGGTCTTTTCCCAGATATCCAGCAACTCTTGCTGCAGCACTTCGCGAGTCAGCGCATCCAGTGCACCGAAAGGCTCGTCCATGAGCAGCACTTCACACTCATTGGCCAGCGCTCTCGCGATCGATACGCGCTGCTTCATGCCGCCTGATAGCTGGTTGGGGAAGTGATCTGCAAACTTGGTCAGTCCTACCATGTGCAGATAGTGATCCGAGATTTCTTTGAGTTTGACCTCTGTCAGGCCTCGTTGCTTGGGACCAAATGCAATGTTCTGACGCACAGTGAGCCATGGAAACAAACCATAGTCTTGGAAAACCATGCCTCGATCCGGCCCGGGCTCGGAAATAGGCGCGTGATACATCTTGGCCACGCCCGTAGAGACTTTCTCAAAGCCCCCCATGATGCGCAGCAGCGTGGATTTTCCACAGCCCGAAGCGCCAATCAAGCAAATGAATTCGCCCTTCTGGATCTTCAGGTTCACGTCCTTCAGAGCGTGGATGGGACGGCCATTCAAACTAAAGACCTTGCTGACATTGGCAATGTCCAGAATGGGCGCAGGAATACGGTGAGCAAGGATTTCAGACATTGTGTTGCGGGCTCCACTTGAGCAGACGGTTGTTGAGGGCGACCAGCAAACGGTCGGTGACAAAGCCAGTGAAGCCAATGACGACCATTCCGGCAATCACCACATCAGTGCGAGAGAGCATGCGACCATCCATGATGGCGGCACCCAGTCCTTCGGGAACGCCCGTCATCTCACCGACCACGATCAAAAACCATGCAATGCCGTGGCCCAGACGCAGGCCATTGAAGATGGATGGCATGGCCGCTGGCAGTACCACCTGGCGAAACATGGATGCCCCCTGACAGCCCAGCATGGCTGCGGCTTCAAACAGACGAGGCTCCACCGACTTCACGCCGAAGGTGGTGTTGATGACAATGGGAAAAAACGCTCCGAGGAACACCAAGAAGATGGCCGCGTTGGGGCCGACACCAAAGAAGATCATCGACAGCGGAAGCCACGCCGTCACAGGCACAGGGCGCAGCATTTGAAGCGTGGGATCTACAAAACGGCGTACGGCAGCGTTTTTACCGATCACGAGGCCCAAGGGGATGCCCAGCAGAGCAGCCAAGCCAAAAGCTCCGTAAACACGAGACATGGACTTCAACCAGTGAATGCCCAGAGTTTCGCTGAAGGCATCGTCATAGATGCCGCCAAACGCGAAGTCCCACAGCATCAACCCGACTTCCTTGGGTGAAGGAACCAGCATGGTTCCGGTCGCACGCACGGCCAAGTCCCAAGCGATCAGCAACAACAGCGGAAGCACAGCAGGCACCAGCCAAGTTGTCATCCAAACCTTGGCGGCATTGGGTTGCGGCGGCATAACCAGATCCGCAGATGTTGAAGCAGCATGATTGGTGGGCACTGCGGGCGCCACAGCCGCATGCGCCTGAGGGTCAAGGGTGGAGGATGACATGGCAAGGATTCCAAAAGCAGGCAATAACAGCTCAACAGCGTCAAGGCCTGACCGCGTCGTGCACAGCCAGGCCTCGCCGCGTTACTTCGGGTTGAAACCCGTCACGATGAAGCTGCTGTAATCAGGCAACTTACGAATCTGCTTGCGCTCCAGCATCAGCGAGCCGTAGTACTTGCTGCGGTTGATCCAGTCCTGATCGATCTTCCAGGTCAGTTCTACATTGTCTGCAGCCAGATTGGCCACATCGGCGGGCAGACCCAGCTTGGCCCCTGCCATCTGCACCAGTTCAGAACGATGGGCCATGGCGTATTCGGAGGCCTTGCGGTGAATCTCCAGGAATACCTTGGTCAGCTCCGGATCGCTTTTGACAGTGTCGGCATGGGTGGTCATGACCATGTTGACCTTGCCAGTGGGCGTGCTGTAAGGAAACTCGAGAACCTTGCCCACGCCGCGAATAGCGCTGATGGAAGGGCCAGGTTCTGCGCCCACATAGCCATCGATATCTCCACGCTCCAGCGCGCCCGCCATTTCACTAAAGGACACGCGCACGGACTTCACATCCTTGGGAGTCATGCCTTCAGCCTTCAGACGATCCAGAAACACGGCTTCCTGCGTGGAGCCGGGCAGAATGCCCACTCGCTTGCCCTTGAGTTCCTTGAAGTTGCCAATGCCGCTGTTCTTGCCCACCACAATCGCCATCCCGCCGTTGCAAGTCGGCGCGACAATGACCACAGGCTCGCCCGCAGCAGCGCCCAAGGTGGCAGCGGCCAGACCGTAGGTACCGAAATCCACAGATTTGGTAACTACCGCATTCTTGCCATCGGTAGGTGTTTCAAACGGGATGACTTCGATCTTGTAGCCCGCTGGCGTGAACTTATCGTAGAAATAAGGCGTGATGCCATGAATCAGTTTGAGCGTCCCAACCTTGATGACCTTGTCAGCGGCCTGTGCCGGAGCCATCACCGACAAGGCCATGGCAGTAGTAGTCAAAGAAGCGAGCAAAAGACGGCGAGACAGCATGGCAATTCCTTTGTAGAGGAGTCAAAGAGAGAACGTGTGCCACTTGAATACATGCCTGTACACAAGTGCTTTGAACACTTCAAGCAAGCACCGTGCCAATCTCGTTTTCATCTAAGGAATTGCTGGATTCAGCCCGTAGCACACCTTTTTTGTGCGCTCCCACATACGGACGTGCTCTATCCATGTACACCGTGCACCGAAATGGACTATTCATCCGCGATGCATCCCTAAACCTGACGTGATTCAATGCAGCGTTTCTTGCACTTCAGGGAACTGAATCGACCCGGGTTGCCTAGACCAGCCGTGGGCGTGTCCGAATTTTTGTGTAAACGGTTCGGACTTCAATTGACGGAGATGCGGTCTCCGAACTGAATGGTAAAGCGGGTCAGCGCAGCCTTCCAATCCCGGATGGGCATGGTCCACTTCTGACTGATGTTACGCAGGGCCAGATAGAACAGTTTGGTCAGCGCTTCGTCACTGGGGAACGAGCCCCGGTTCTTGGTCAGCTTCCTCAGGCTCATGTTGACCGACTCGATGGCGTTGGTGGTGTAGATGACCTTGCGGATTTCGGGTGGGTAGTCAAAGAACGGAATCAGCCGGCTCCAGTTCCTGCGCCAGGACTGGCCGATGGGTTGGTACTCGGCATCCCAGCGGGCCTCGAATTCACCGAGCATCAGCTCGGCCTCCTCGGCGGTGGTTGCCGTGTAGATGCGTCGCAGGTCGGCGGCCACTTCTTTGCGACGCTTCCACGAGACGTAGTTCAGGCTGTGGCGCACCATGTGCACGATGCACAGTTGCACCACCGCCTTGGGGAATACCGCCTCAATGGCGTCGGGGAAGCCTTTGAGCCCGTCGACGCAGGCGATGAAGATGTCCTGCACGCCCCGGTTGCGAAGTTCGGTGACGACCTGCAGCCAGAACTTGGCACCCTCGGTTTGCGCCAGCCACAGGCCCAGCACCTCCTTGTCACCCGTCATGGTGATGCCGATGGCCAAGTACACCGCCTTGACCCGCACAGCGCCCTCGCGCACCTTCACATGGATGCAGTCCAGATAGACGATGGGGTAGATTGCATCGAGCGGGCGGGCTTGCCAGGTCTTGACCTCATCGGCCACGGCGTCGGTCACCGAGGAAATCAGGCTGGGCGAGACCTCGGTGCCGTACATCTCCTCCAGGTGGGCCTGTATCTCGCGCACCGTCATGCCGCGGGCGTACAGCGAGATGATTTTGTCGTCGAAGCCGGCCCAGCGGGTCTGGTGCTTGGGGATGAGCTGGGGCTCGAAGCTGCCATGGCGGTCACGTGGCACCTCGATGGGCAACTCGCCGAAATCGCCCTTGAGGGTCTTCTTGCTCTTGCCATTGCGGGTGTTGCCAGTGGTGTTGGCTACCGCTTCGTTGCGTTCGTGGCCCAGATGCTCGGTCAGTTCGGCGTCTAGGGCTCGCTCCACCAGCAGCTTGGTCAACTGCTTGAGCAGGCCGTTCTCGCCGATGAGGTCTTCGGGCTTCTTGTAGTTGGCCAGCAGGCCAGACAGCAGTTCTTCGGGTACGTCGTGTTTCTTGGTGCTCATTGTGCTTACGGACAGTCCGGCTTGCGCCGGCGGTTGATTGTCCGTTTACACAAAATTCTGCACACCCTCACGCCTCCGCTCATCTGGTGTCATTCCAGAAAACAAGTGGTTCCTGCTCTTTGTGCTGGGACGATACTCCGTCGGCCAGACATCTTCGCCTACCGATCTCTTGCCATTCTTGGCCGCCAATGACAATGCCTATCCATGGGCCATATGTGCATTCGGCCCTCAGGAAAACGCGTGTGCTATCGCTGCAGCAAGCCTTGGTGGTCATGCACGCGTCGGCTTTGAAAACAACCTGTTCCTGAAGAGTGGGGAAGAAGCTTCCAACAATGGCGCTTTGGTCGCCCAGGTGCGCAAGGGCGCCGAGGCTCTCGGACGCCCATTGGCTACAGCTCACGATATCCGCAGTCTCTTTCTGAACTGAGGAACGCTTCAGATCGACAGCGATTCTTGTGCCTTCAAGTAGTGATCTCTTGGGGGCACGAGATGAGCCACTGTCAAGCTGATGAGGCGATCTCTTGCCCCATCAGCCAAAACATCCAGAAGCTCATGGTGTTCCTTTTGAGATTGCAGTTGACGCTCTCTCGACATCAAAGCCCCGAATCGAATTGCATGCGTTCTGCGCGCAAAGTCTTCAATGGATTGCGACAGAAAAGCATTTCCGCATTGAGCAAACAAAAGCCGATGAAACTCTTGGTTGGTCCTGAAGATACCGCGCGGATCCTGCTTTTGGATCGCTGTGTCATGTCCAACCTGAATATCTCTCAGCTGTTTCAGCGCCTCGCTGGACAAAGGCAACGGGATCTTGCGCATCGCTTCGGCCTCAAGAAGCTCACGCATCTCATAAAGATGAATGACTTCATCCCTGCCAAAGGCTTTCACCATGGAGCCGACATTGCGCTTGCGTTCAAGCAGGCCCACGCTTTCCAGTTGGGCCAACGCATCCCTGACGACATGGCGTTTGGCTCCAAATCTTTCCATCAAATCATCTTCGACAAGACGCACTCTGGGAGCCAAAAGGCCCAGAACAATGTCTTCCTCCAATGTCGCGGCAATAGCAGATGCGCCGTCCTCAGAAGGACGGCGCTCATTGGCATGAGCGCCCACCGGCATATCGTCTTAACTCCTTGGGATCGAACCTTTACGTTCCGTCGCCGTCAAGAAATCAAAGTCTGCGCCACGGTCTGCCTGCAAAACAGTTTTCTTGAACAAATGCGCATAGCCACGCTCGGCCGTAGGAACTTGAACAGGCTTGGCATTCTGACGCATTGCCAGTTCTTCATCACTGACAAGCCATTCAATACTGCGTTCACGTACAGAGAGCCGAATTCTGTCGCCCGTCTGAACCCAAGCCAGCGGGCCACCAATTGCGGCTTCCGGGGTCACATGCAAAACAATGGTGCCAAATGCAGTGCCGCTCATACGACCATCGGAAACTCGCACCATATCCTTTACGCCCTGAGCTGCAAGCTTCTTGGGAATGGGGAGGTAGCCCGCCTCAGGCATCGCCGCACCCTTTGGGCCAATATTTTTGAGCACCAGCACGTCTTCGGCTCGAACATCAAGGTCCGGCGAGTCAATGCGAGCAGCCAGATCTTCCGCATTTTCAAAAACGACAGCTCGGCCCTCGTGCTCCATCAAATCGGGGTTCGCTGCGGACTGTTTAATGATCGCGCCACCGGGAGCCAGGTTGCCATGCAGCACCGCAATTCCTCCTTGCGGGTACAAAGGCGCATCCAATGTCTTGACGACATGTTGCTTGAAGCCTGGGCCTGCTGCTTCCAGCTCTTCACCCAGAGTTTTGCCAGTCACCGTCAGTGCATTCAGGTGCAGCAAAGGCTTGAGCTCTCGCAGCAAAGTATGCATACCGCCAGCGGCATGGAAGTCTTCCATGTAGTGATCTCCGGAAGGTTTGAGATCCAGCAACACTGGCGTATTGCGGCTCATCACATCCAGGGCCTTCAAATCCAGTTCATAGCCCAGGCGACCGGCAATGGCAGCCAGGTGGACGATGGCGTTGGTAGAGCCCCCCATCGCCAAGAGAACACGCATCGCATTTTCAAAAGCGTCAGGAGTGAGAATTTTGTCGATCGTCAGACCTGCACGGGCCATTTGTACAGCCACTTCGCCCGAGCGCTCTGCAATTCGAATACGGTCAGCCGTGACTGCAGGTGGCGTTGCGCTACCTGGAACACCAATTCCCAAAGCTTCTGCAATGCACGCCATCGTGCTCGCCGTTCCCGCAACCGAGCATGTCCCAACGCTTGCGACCAGTTGATTGTTCACATCGGAGATTTCTTCGGCGTCAATTTCTTCAGCACGGAACTTGCCCCAATACCGACGGCAATCTGTGCAAGCACCAACCCGCTCACTGCGATGAGAACCTGTGAGCATCGAGCCAGTAACCAATTGAACAGCAGGCAGGCCAACCGAAGCTGCCCCCATGAGCTGGGCTGGCACTGTCTTGTCACATCCACCAATCAGCACCACAGCATCCATAGGCTGAGCTCGCAACATCTCCTCCGTGTCCATCGACATGAGATTGCGCAGGTACATGCTGGTCGGCTGCGAAAAGCTTTCATGCAAGGAAATAGTGGGGAAGTCCATCGGCAATCCACCAGCCATCAGGATGCCTCGCTTCACCGCCTCGATCAGTTGCGGCATGTTCCCGTGACAAGGGTTGTAAGAGCTCCCTGTGTTCGAAATACCAATCACTGGGCGATCCAGCGCCTTATCGGTGTAGCCAGCCCCCTTGATGAAGGCTTTTCGCAAGAAAAGAGAGAACCCGCGATCTCCGTAGTTGGTGAGTCCCTTGGAAATGCCGCTAGAAGCGGCCTCGGGGTGGATCGAGGGCTGTTGGTCTGGCTTGTTCGTCATGGGAGGGTTAACCACTGTTGATGCATTGATTATTAATAATATTATTGATTACACAAAAAATCGAGCGCTCAACCAAGAAAGCGCATACCTGAAAACCCTATAGGAGACCTTATGACCCCCAATAATTTCAATCGTCCGAACTCACGCCGTCGCGCTCTTTCCTCTTTTGTAGCAACAGCTCTGGTGGCCTTTGGTGCAACTGGCACGGCACTGGCTCAAGCTGACTACCCCAACAAGCCCGTGAGACTAGTTGTGCCTTATGCGCCCGGTGGTGCGACCGATGTGATCGGGCGTGTACTGGCCAAGCAGTTGTCTGAAGCTCTGGGACAGCAGTTCGTGGTTGATAACCGCGCAGGTGCAGGTGGCAGCCTTGGAGCCGGTCAAGTTACGAAGTCGCCCGCCGATGGCTATACCCTGCTGATGGGAGCGGGCGTGTCCGAACTTTTGTGTAAACGGGGCGGACTTCAGTTGACGGAGATGCGGTCTCCGAACTGAATGGTAAATCGGGTCAACGCTGCCTTCCAATCCCGAATCGGCATGGTCCACTTCTGA
>NZ_KZ984476.1 GCF_003569915.1 Comamonas testosteroni
GAGCCAGCTCAGCAACGGTGCGCTCACCGCGCACCGCTTCCAGCGCCACCTTGGCTTTGAAGGCTGGGCTGTGTTTACGTCGTGATTTGATGGTCATAGATCTCTCCAAATTGGGCCCTGACTCAGGGCTATTTTTACGGAAAGATCTCGCTTAGCTACTTGTTCAAAAAACCGGGACCACTTCTCCCTAGGGGCAGTCCATTAGCCCGACTCACTATTCTCCTTTCATAAGCCCGAATGGGCTGGCCCACTGGGCACCCCACTGCCGTGCCAAGACCTTACCGCGCTGCAAAGCCAGCGCATCTGATTCAAAGTCGACGATCAAGCAATCGTCCATGTATTGGGGCTTTTCCGGCAAGTGCTCAAAACGGCCATCCGTCAGCACCCAGACGCGTACCTTCTGGTTGCACCTGGCGAGCAATGGCCCAAGCAGATCCAAAGCAGCCATCAGGGGCGTTCCGCCTCCTCCCCCCACGGGGTCCACCCAGCCGTCATTGAAAGCCTGCGCCTTGGATGGGTGTTGCAGCCAGTGCGCGCCCTTCCCTCCAAAGCCTATGACCCCAATATGTTCCCGGTCACGATAGGCTTTCTCTGCAATGGCGAGCAAATAGCCTTTGGCTCTCGCCAGCTTGTTGGCCTTGAGCATGGAAGCAGACATATCCAGCATCACCACTTGCATCACCGAGGTTCCCGCAGGCCGCTGGCGATATTGGAGATGCTCAAGCTGCAGTGCCTCAGTGCGCTTGCGGCTCAAGGTTTTCACCCAGTCAATACTTTGCCCTGGATCAGCCTGTTCCCGCCCCTTGCCTGCGGTGTTAAGTCCGCGCCCGGCTCTGGCTTTACCTGCCAGAACAGGACGCGTCAGGCTTTTTTTGTTTGAAAAGGCCTCAACTCCTTGAGGTGCAGCGTCGGGACTTTCTGCGGCGCTTCCATGCCTCCCCAACCATCAGCCGCCGGGCTGTGCTTACCTTCATTTGTGCCAGATGACGGCTGCTCCGCACTGCTTTGCGCCGCGCTCTGGGATTCTGGCTGCGCTTCCTTTTCCTGAGGCGCAGCAGCATTGCGCCTGTGCGCCAGCGCAAGCTCAGCCACAGCGTTCACATCCTGAGCTGCGACCATGTCGCGCCCCTCAAGAGCGGCGTGCGCACGTGCTGCGCGCAGCATGACAAGGTCGGCACGCACGCCCTCCACTTGAGCCTGCTGGCACAGATGCGCAACCTGATCGAAAACGGCATCTGGCCAGGCAATGATGCTGACCAGATTTTGAGCAGCCGAGATTTGAGCCAGCAGGGCTGCCTGAGCCATGGCATACCGGGCCGCAAACTCTGCGGGATCGGCATCAAAAGCCATCCGGGTCTGAACAATGCGTTTGCGTGTTGCCGCATCCTGCACATTGGCCAGACGCACAAATAGCCCGAACCGGTCCAGCAGTTGTGGCCGCAACTGCCCTTCTTCAGGATTCATGGTTCCGACCAGTGCAATGCGCGCAGCATGCTGGTGAGAGACGCCATCGCGCTCCACACGGTTGATGCCGCTGGCACTTACATCGAGCAGCAAATCCACCAGACCGTCTGGCAGCAGATTGACCTCATCCACGTACAGCATGCCTTGATGGGCCTGCGCCAGCAGACCAGGCTTGAACTGCACCTCGGCATTTTGCAAAGCGGCGCGCAGGTCCAGAGAGCCCTGCAACTGCTCTGCCGTCGTGCCCAGCGGCAGGTTCACAAACCGGCCTGCAGGCAGCAAATCTGCCAATGCACGGGCCGATGTGGACTTGGCCGTACCGCGGGGCCCTTCCACCAACACGCCGCCCAGCAAGGGGTCTACGGCCAGCAGCAAAAGCGCCAGTTGCAGTTGTGGCTGGCCTTCAATTGCAGTGAAAGGAAAGTTAATCACGTCGTTGATTGGGAGATGGCTCATCTGGCCTCCAGCATTTGTTCGGTTTGCAGCAGATGCTGCTCCAGCATGGCTTGGTATTGCGATCCGTCCTGCCACAGGCCGCGAGCCATGGCTTCCAGCAGCCGCTCACACATGCCATGAAAAGCCTGGAGGTTGTGCTGCTGCATAAAGGATCGGGTTTCCTCGTCGGCCACAAACGCATCCGTCACGCGGGCGTATTGATCGTCGCGCACGACTCTGGCCGTGGCATCAAAGGCAAACAGATAGTCCACGGTCGCAGCGATTTCAAACGCGCCTTTGTAGCCATGGCGCTTGACGCCATCTATCCATTTGGGATTCGTCACACGGGAGCGCACCACGCGGCTGATTTCTTCCTGCAGCGTACGCATGCGCGGCGATTCGGGGTTGCTATGGTCACCAAAATACAGCGCAGGCTGCTGGCCACTGAAATGGCGCACCGCCGCCGCCATGCCGCCCTGAAACTGGTAGTAGTCATCCGAATCCAGCAGGTCATGCTCGCGGTTGTCCTGGTTCTGCACCACCAGTTGCAAACCTGAAAGCCGGCGCACAAAAGTCTCAGGCACTGCCGTGCCATCGTCTTTCTGGCCATAGGCGTAAGCTCCCCAGTTGCGATAAGCGGTTGCCAAGTCTTCGTCGCTATCCCAGTTACGGCCATCAATCAAACCTTGCAAACCTGCGCCATAGCTGCCGGGCTTGGCACCAAACACGCGAAGCCCAGCCTGATGACGAGCATCTTTATCGGTCAGTCCCTGCTCGCGCAGTTGCTCTGCTTCGCGCAGCACGCGGGCACGGATGGGGTTGTTGAACTCGTTCTCATCTTCCAGCGACGCGACCTTTTGCACGGCTGCGTCAAACAAGCGAATGACATTGGTGAAAGCGTCGCGGAAAAAGCCTGACACACGCAGCGTCACATCCACACGCGGACGTCCCAGCACAGACATGGGCAGCACCTCAAAATCGCTGACGCGCCAGCTGCCATCGGACCAGGTCGGGCGCACACCCAGCAGCGCAAAAGCCTGGGCAATATCGTCGCCACCCGTGCGCATGGTGGCCGTGCCCCATACCGACAGGCCCAGAGCGACGGGGTACTCACCATGCTCCTGCGCATATTTCTCAACAATTAGCTGCGCGGACTTCAAACCCAGGCCCCAGCTGGTGGGCGTGGGGATGGCACGCGTATCGACCGAGAAAAAATTGCGCCCCGTCGGCAGCACATCGGGCCTGCCGCGCGTGGGAGCACCGCTGGGGCCTGCTGGAACAAAGCGCCCCTGCAGACCTCGGGTCAGTTGCAGCAACTCCTGCGGGCCGCAAGCTTGCAGCCGCGCACGCAGATCGTGCTCCACTCGGTGTAAAACGGCCTGAGTTTGAGGAAAATCGCCTTCTAGTCCAGAAAGAATATAGGCATCACGCTCCAAAATTAGTAGCGCGAGCAACTCCAGGCGCTCACGCGTATCGCCTGTATGGCGCCAGGGCTGTTCATCCACCCGGGCCAGCAAATCCGGGCGCGGGCCTGTCCAGGGCTGTGCCCAGTCTGCATCCAGAGGATCAAAGCCCTCGCCCAGATTCAGGTCAGCAGCCAATGCGCGGATCAGGCTGCCATTGCCCTGCTTGCCATTACCCACAGGGTGGCGCGCCAGCGCCAGCAAGGTATCGCGTTCCAGCCGGTCCTGGGGTGAAACACCAAACACATGCAAACCGTCGCGGATCTGGCTTTCCTTGAGCTCGCACAGATAGGCATCGGTTTTGTTGAGCAGCTCCTGCTCTTGCTCGTCCGATGCAGGCGCTGCCATGCCCAGGTCCTGATGCAGATCATGGGCCACGATATGCTCCAGAATCTGCTTGCGCAGCACCTGGGCACGCTTTCTGTCCATGGTCGCAGCTTCGTAGTACTCATCAACCATGCGCTCAAGATCGCGCGTCGGCCCATAGCTTTCAGCGCGGGTCAGCGGCGGCATCAGATGGTCGATGATGACGGCCTGCGCTCTGCGCTTGGCCTGCGTTCCCTCGCCCGGATCATTGACGATAAAGGGATAGAGATGCGGCATGGGGCCAAAGATCAGGTCCGGCCAGCAGGTGTTGGACAGCGCCACGCTTTTGCCCGGCAGCCATTCCAGATTGCCATGCTTGCCCACATGCACCATGGCGTCCGCATCCCAGGCCGTACGCAGCCAGTGGTAGAAGGCCAGGTAGTAATGCGGCGGCACCAGATCGGGGTCGTGATAACTGGCCAGCGCATCAAGCTGATAACCACGCGAAGGCTGAATGCCCACAAAAATATTTGCGCAGCGCCAGCCCGAGATCATGAAGCGCCCATTGCGCAGCATGGGGTCTTGATCGGGCCTGCCCCAGCGCTGCACCATGGCTTGCTGGTTTGTTTCGGGCAGGCTTGCAAAGTAGCGCTCATAGCTTGCTAGATCCAGACTTTGCCAGGCGGGCCGCAGCTGCCATGAATCAGGTTCATTGGTCACGCCCTGCTGAAGCATGTCCATCAACTGATCGCCATCTGATGGAATGTCGTTCAGCCCATATCCCTGTCGCTGCAGCTCCTGCAGAATCTGAATCACCGACGCAGGCGTGTCCAGACCCACACCATTGCCGATACGCCCTTCCTTGGTCGGGTAGTTGGCCAGAATCAGCGCCAGGCGCTTGTTTTCATTGTTCTTGCGGCGCAGTCTGCACCAGCGCTGCGCCAGATTCACCACAAAAGCCAGCCGCTCCGCATGCGGCTGGTACTGCACCACGTCGGACTGGGTCAACTCGCTTCGATGCGACAAGCCTTTGAAGCTGATCGCGCGGGTAATGATGCGACCATCGACTTCAGGCATGGCCACATGCATGGCAATATCGCGCGGCTGCAGGCCATGGGCGTCATCACGCCAGCTTTGCTCATTGCCGCCCGACAAAATCAGCTGCAGCACCGGAATATCACCGGCCAGCGCATGATCTCCGGGAGCCTCCAGTGAGGATTGCGAGAACGCCGTGGTGTTCAGAATCAGGTCCACCTTATGCTGCGCACACAGCGCATGCAGCAGATCAAGACAGTTTTTGTCCTTGAGCGACAGCAGCGCCACAGGCAGAGGATTCATGCCCTGATTCAGCAGCTCCGCGCATAAGGCATTGAAGACCTGGGTATTGCCGGACTGCAGATGGGCCCTGTAGAAAACCACCAGCACCACCGGTGCATGGGCCTGCCACGGCCCCGCTTGCAGCCAGCTATCGGCCACCGCCGCATCATGCGCAGGGTGATAGACCGTGGCCATGGGCAAGGGCCTGGGTGGCAAGGCCTGCAGCTCCCTCCCAAAAAACTGATGCTGCAAATAGGCAAACAGTTCACGCGCGTTCGCTGCGCCGCCCTCGCGCAGATAACGCCATAAGGTGCGGCATTGCTCGGCACTGGCAGTGCTTTTTTGCAGCAGGTTCAAATCCTCTGTCGTATCGCCCGAGAACATGACCAGGGCAATACCGTTCTGACGACAAATCTCGCGCACCCGCTCTGTGCCATAGGGCCAGTAGCTTTCGCCGCCAAGATGGTCGACAACGATCACCCGTGCATGCTGCAGCACCTCGTCCACATACAGATCTACCGAGGCAGGCTGACGCAGATGCATCAGATTCGCCAGCCGAACACTGGGTATTTGCTCGCCGTCACCAGCCTGGCGCAGCTGCGCATAAGCATCCGCCAGCAGCGCCAGCGTGGTATCCGCCGCGCTCAGGATGACGATATCCGCAGGCGTCTGCCCCATGCTGGCCACAAAGGCTTCATCGTCAACAAAGCCTCCCGGCTGAACGGCGAGCAAATGCATTACAGGCCCTCGTTCAGATCAGCGCGAATCGCAGCTTCATCCAGGTCGTGACCGATAAACACCAGATAGGTCTCACGCAGTTCATCGGCACGCCACATGCGATCAAAGTAGCTGTCAAAGCGCTTGCCCACGCCATGCACGACCAGGCGCATGGGCTTGCCGGGCAGGGCCACAAAGCCCTTGATGCGGTAGACCGTGTGCTTGGCCACAATTTGCTCCAGCCTGGCCTGCAAGGTGTCGCGATCGACCTCGGGCAGCTTCACCACGATGGAGTCAAAGTCGTCATGGTCATGCTCATCATGGGCATGGCCTTCTTCATGCTCGTGATGGCCTTTGCGCTCGTGGATGGTTTCTTCCGAAGCGCTATCCAGCCCCAGCACCACATCCAGATCGATTTGCCCATGGTCTGCGGCCACGATCTTGACCTGCGCTGGAATTTCCTCGCGCACAATGGCCTCGACCCTGGCCCTGTCCTCTGCGCTTGCCTGATCGAGCTTGCTGAGAACCACCAGGTCCGCAGAAATCAGTTGGTCTTCAAATAGCTCATGCAGCGGAGATTCATGGTCCAGATTCGGGTCTTGCTTGCGCTGCGCGTCCACCGCAGCAGGGTTGGCCGCAAACTGCCCAGCTGCCGTGGCAGGCACATCAACCACCGTGACCACAGCATCCACGGTGCAAGCGCTCTTGATCTCAGGCCAGTTAAAGGCTTGGACCAAAGGCTTGGGCAAGGCCAAGCCGCTGGTCTCAATCAGAATGTGATCAATCTCATCGCGGCGCTCAATGAGCTTGCGCATCACGGGGTAGAACTCTTCCTGCACCGTGCAGCACATGCAGCCATTGGCCAGTTCATACAGCTGGCCGCTTTGCTCGCCCGCCTCATCCTCGCAACCAATGCCGCAGCCGCGCAGGATGTCACCATCAATGCCCAGCTCGCCAAATTCATTGACGATGACGGCAATTCGGCGGCCATTGGCATTCGCCAGAATATGGCGCAGCAAAGTCGTTTTGCCGCTGCCCAGAAAGCCGGTCACGATGGTGGCGGGGATTTTTTGACGGTTCTTCATAGATGGCTCCAGATATTTGAGGGTCTATTGATTAGTGAGTGCTTGGGCGGCGCAGCAAATAGATATCCATGATCCAGCCGTGCTGCTGTCGCGCCTGCTTGCGCTTTTCACTGATGGCGGCTTTAAGCTCCGCCAGCGGGCCGTGCATCAACATTTGCTGGGGCATGCCCAGGTAAGCGCCCCAGTAGATGACGGCACCGGGCTCTGCGACTTGCTCGTAGGAGCACTGCCCATCAAGCATGACGATCAAGGTGTCCACGCATTGAGGCCAACCGTTTTCACGCAGCTGTCTGCCGGTAGTCACCTGAAACGGCGCACCAATCTCGTTGAGCGCAATGCCATGCGCGCTGCAAAGCACCTGCATCGATGTGATGCCGGGCACCACATGCACCTGCTCTTTGTTCAGCCCCAGACGCGACGCAATGCGCAAGGTGCTGTCATACAGCGCTGGGTCACCCCAGACCAGCAGTGCCACGCGGCCATTGCCAGAAGGCAGATGGGCCTGCAGACAGTCCTGCCAGCGCCGTGCAATCGCGTCATGCCATTCGTCCACCTGCAGGTCGTAATCATCACCTTGCTGGCGGCGCAATGGCATATCGAAGTGCGCAATACGCTTTTCACTGACCGTGAGTTCCTGCAAAAGCGACAGACGCACCTGGGCCAGTTCGGCTTTGTTGTCTTCCTTGTGCGGCAGCAGGATCAGGTCAGCCCCACGAATCGCCTGCTCCGCTTCACGCGTCAGGTGATCGGGATTGCCCGTGCCAATGCCCACCAAAAAAAGCTGCAGCATCACGCGCCCTCGGTTCCCGCAGGAAAGCGCGGCTCGTCACCACGTGGGCGGTAGCGGCGGTCATAGTCGTGGGCATACAGGCGGCTCAGCCCGAAATCCTGTTGACTCAGCGTGGGCCCCACCAGAATCAAGGCGCTGCGTTGCAAGGCATTGCTTTGCGCAGCGGCTGCCAGCTCACCCACACGCGTGCGCACAATCAGCTCATCCGGCCAGGAAGCGCGCCAGACAATGGCTGCAGGGCAGACTGCCCCGTAATGCTTGGCCAGCTCCTGCTGCACCTCTTCGGCCACATGGACCGACAGATGGATCGCCAACACTGCCCCCGTAGCCGCAAAAGCGGCCAGCGTTTCGCCACTGGGCATGCTCGAAGCGCGGCCCGAGGTGCGTGTCAGCACCACAGACTGGCAAGAACCGGGCAAGGTCAACTCCGCCTCCAACGCTGCAGCCACGGCACTGAATGCCGGCACACCAGGCGTGACGGTGTAGGGGATACCCAGCTCACGTAGGCTGCGCAACTGCTCACCCATGGCCGACCAGATGCTCAAGTCGCCCGAATGCAAGCGCGCCACATCCTGCCCCTGGGCATACGCTGCTTGCATCTCTGCCACGATTTCTTCCAGCGACAGTGGCGCGGTATTGACCAACCGCGCATCTTTCGGGCAATGCGCCAGCAACTGTGCAGGCACCAGCGAGCCCGCGTACAGGCAGACTGGGCAGGATGCCAACAAATCGCGCCCACGCACGGTAATCAGATCAGCTGCGCCGGGGCCAGCGCCAATAAAGTGAACTGTCAAGAATGAACTCCGGTTTCCAATAGAGAGGAAGGCTGCAACGCGCTGGCAATCGCCAGCGTGGCCCGCCGGTCTTGCGAAACAATGCGCGGCACCAGCAAGCGCGCTGTCTCTGGCGGGGTCTGCCGGTTGGCTGCATACAAGGCCAAGGCTTCCGACACACTGCCTGTGGCAAAACGCTGCACCACACGTTCTGAACGTGAAGGTGTTGCAATCTGCGCGATCTCAGCGTCGTCACCAATCAACCATTGCACCTGCGGCAAACAGCTTGCTGCCCAGCTCTGTAGCGCCAGCCATGCGGGTGTATCCAAGCGGGATCTGAGCACCGCAAAGCACATGGCCTGCAGAGGCTGTTCCAGGCGCACCTGCTCCCAGCAACTGGCAAACGAATACTGCTGCGCGTCAGACTTGAAACCCCAACCCATGCATAACGGCGTCACGGGCAACTCCATGACCATTGCACCAACGGGCGTGCTGCCTCCCAGGAATGCATGCTGCCCAGTGGCTTGGCTTCATTCCACTGCAACTGCAGCAGCTGACCTCCGTGGCTACGGTGCAGCTCCAGCAGCAAGGCCTGGGTTTCCAGGGCCACCGCATTCACCACCAAGCGCCAGGGAGAAGTCAGCCTTGCGCGCAGCGCATTGAATAGCGCTTGCGTGAAGCCTCCACCCACAAAAACCGATTGCGGCTCTGGCTTCAGCCCGGCCAATATGGCCAGCGAATCACCGTGCACCACTTCCAGTGCCACTGCGTAACGTGCTGCGTTGTGCGCAATATTGGCGACCCGCGCCGCATGCTGCTCCACGCAAACCGCGGTGCCACCTGCCAAGCACCATTCAATAGAGACAGAGCCAGAGCCCGCGCCCAGGTCCCACAAGCACTCCCCTTTGCGCGGAGCAAGCGCAGCCAGCGTCATGGCACGCACCGGGCTTTTGGTGATTTGTCCGTCGTGCGCAAAAGCATCACAGGGTCGACCTGGGGCCTGTGACAGGCCTTGCCCACCGCGCGCTTCAAAGGCCGCGGCAACTGGGGCTGAAACAGGTTGATCCAGCAGGCTATGAGCCAGATCGCTGGCCTTGCCTGTGCGGATCACCTGTTCATCACTGCCCGCGTTCGATACCAGCCACATAGGGCTTTCGCCCCAGGCTTGCTCAGTCAGCCAGACCGCAAGGCTTTGCGCTGCTGCTGCATCACGTAGCAGGCAGATAAAACGCTCGCCTTGTGCCAGCAGCGGCGTCAAAGTCGCCAGGCTGCGGGCATGCAGTCCCAGGCAATGGATATGTTCTTGCGACCAGCCCAGCTCTCCGGTAATCCACGAAAATGTGGATGGCTGCGGATGGTTGCGCCACTCGCCCGGCTGCAAATGCTTGGCAATCGATGCACCCGCACCGAAATGGAATGGGTCACCGGAAACCAGCATGGCAATTTTTTGCTGACCGCGCAGTTGCAGCAGCGGCTGCACACTGAATGGAACCGGCCACTCGCGCCCACGCTCTCCCACCTGTGCCAGAGCCAGATGACGCGGGCTGCCGAACACCAGGCTGGCTTCATTCAAGTCCTGCATGGCTGCAGCGCTCAAGCTCTGCAAGCCCGAAGGATGAATCCCGATAATCGAAAGCCACGGATTGGCCATGACCCAAGTTCTCCTGTTAGGCGGCACCTTTGATGCCTATGTTCTTTCCACCAAGCTGCATGAAGCGGGCATTCCTGCCATCTACTCGTACGCTGGCGCAACGCTGACGCGGCGCACGCCCGCCTTGCCCACCCGCGTGGGCGGCTTTGGTGGTGTGCAGGGATTGATGCAGTACCTGCGTGAGCAGCACATCAGCCATGTGGTGGATGCCACCCACCCTTTTGCCGCGCAGATGAGCAGCAACGCGATTTCCGCATGTGCGGAACTTGGCATTCCACTGCTGGCTATGGAGCGACCCGCATGGTCTGCCCAGCCCGGCGATCAATGGATTCCTGTCCCGAATATGGCTGCAGCTGCTCTTGCGCTTGAGGCTCGCTTCAAAAATATTTTTCTGGCCATCGGCCGCAAGCAACTGGCGGCCTTTGCGGGCCAGGCCGCCACGCACCACTTTGTGCTGCGCGTGGTTGATCAGGCTGATGAGGTACTGCCCCTGCCACCATCGAGCTACCAGCTCATCGTTGCACGCGGGCCGTTTGCGTTGGACGACGAAATCGCCCTGCTCCAGCACCATGCTGTCGACTGCATCGTCAGCAAGAACGCTGGCGGCGCCGACACCTACGCCAAGATTGAAGCAGCCAGAGCGCTGCAAATCCCCGTCATCATGGTGGATCGCCCGCAGTTGCCTGCGCGCATGCAATGCCAAACGCCGCAGCAAGCCATGGACTGGCTGGCTGGCCAACGCTGAGCCGCACCGCTTGCGCTCAGGCATGGGTCTGCACCCCATAACTGCGCGGCGTGTAGACATGCTTGCCGACTTGCCGGGTCTGGC
Source organism: Comamonas testosteroni (assembly GCF_003569915.1). Lineage (GTDB taxonomy): Bacteria > Pseudomonadota > Gammaproteobacteria > Burkholderiales > Burkholderiaceae_C > Comamonas > Comamonas testosteroni_D. Next base: position 10,831 of record NZ_KZ984476.1, read on the forward strand.
TGTTGCCCACAATCACCACGGTGCGCATATCGGCCATATCGGGTGTTACCTGCTGCAGCTGGCATACCTTCAAGGTTTCATCAGGCCGGCTGACATTGCGTGCAAAGCAGATCAAGCGCTCAGGCTCGCATTCCTCCATCAGCACGTTCAACGCGCGCACAAAACCCTGTGGTCGTGACTTGGAGCATGGGTTGTAGAACGCCATGCCAAAGTCAGCCTGCGCGGCCAAGCGGATGCGTCGCTCGATCACTTCCGCAGGCTTGAGGTTGTCCGACAGGTTGATGCAGCAAAAGTCATGGCCCAATGGCGCGCCCAGTCTGGCAGCTGCTGCCAGCATGGCCGTGATGCCGGGTTGCACCTCAATATCGACAGCGCTCCAGCGCAGCTGCTCATCAGGCGTGGCGCGCTCCAGCACCTCAAACACGGCGCTGGCCATGGCGAAAACACCGGGATCGCCGGACGAGAGCATCAGCACCCTCTTGCCCTCGGCCGCCACATTCAAGGCATGGCGAGCACGGTCCAGCTCTTCGCGGTTATCGCTGGCATGCAGACGCAGATGATCGAGGCCGCTCAAGCGCTCCACATAAGGAAAGTAGCCAAATGCATCGGTTGCGCTGGCAATGGAGTGCTTGACCTGCTCGGTCATCAGCGCAGCGTCGCCAGGCCCCAGGCCCAGCACGCACAACTGGCCCGTGCTGCTTGCAGGTGCTTGAACTCTGTCCATGCGCCACTCCTCACATGTCATTGGCAGGGCGGCGACCGTTGCCATGCACGATCACAATCGCAAAGTAGGGGCAGCGCTCAGGCGCATCCCGCAGCGGCATGACTTGCTGGTCGCTCATGGTTCCGTTGATCACCAGCCAGGCCTGATCGAGCTTGCCCTGTTCAGTCAGCAAGGTACGGATGCGGCTCAGATGGCGACCCACTTTCATGATGACCAGCGCATCCGATCGCGCCATGTGGTTGCGCAGCGGCTCATCGGCCAAGGTGGCGGGCAGCACGCTCATCACATCGTCGCCCCAGGTCATGGGAATGCCCGTGGCATGCCAGCAGCCCACCATGCCGGGGATGCCGGGCAACACCTCCACCGGCACCACGCCCTCATTGCGCAGGCGCACATATAAATGCATGAAGGAGCCGTAGAAAAACGGATCTCCCTCACACAGCACAATCACATCCTCGCAGCGCGCCAGCTCAGTCAGGCGCGATTGCCAGCCCAGATAAAAGTCTGAAAGCTGCGCGATATAGCGTGGGTCATCATGGGGAATTTCGGTGGTCAGCGGGTACTCCATGGGGTACTCCGTGACATCGGCACGTAGCATGCCGTTGACCAACTGCCGCGCCTTGCCAGGGTGACCACGCTTGCGAAAGTAGGCCACATGGCGCGCATTGCGCAGCAAGCGATCGGCTTTCACGCTCATCATTTCAGGGTCGCCAGGGCCCAGGCCCACGCAGATGATTTTTCCGCTGTGCATGGCGCTCCTCACTCTACCGCTGTCGCCAGTGCATTCACGGCGGCCACCGTGATGGCTGAGCCACCCAGACGCCCTTGCACAATGGCGTACGGAATCTGCCCCCACTCGCGCAGGGCATCCTTGGACTCTGCTGCGCCCACAAACCCCACCGGGCAACCGATGATCGCCGCCGGGCGCGGGCATGCCGGGTCTTGCAGCATATTGAGCAGATGAAACAGCGCCGTGGGCGCATTGCCAATGGCGACCACCGCACCCTCCAGGTGTTCACGCCACAGCTCCAGCGCCGCAGCGCTGCGGGTGTTGCCCATGGCCAGCGCCAGCTCAGGCGTGCGCGCATCCTGCAGCGTGCAGATGATGGCGTTATCGGCAGGCAGGCGTTTGCGCGTAATGCCTTCGCTGACCATGCGCGCATCGCACAAGATGGGCGCGCCACGCAGCAAGGCAGCCTCTGCCGCCTGCGCAAAATCTGGCGAAAAACAAATGTGCTGGGCCAGCTCGACCATGCCTGCGGCATGGATCATGCGGCAGGCCACACGCTCTTCCAGCGGTGTAAAGCGGGCCAGATCGGCCTCGCTGCGAATGATGCGAAAGGATTGCCGGTAAATCTCTTCACCGTGCATTTCATACTGGTAGGTCATGAAGATGTTGTTGTAGTTCTGTAGGGGCCACAGACCAGGACTGATAAGGGATTGGCATGGCTGGCTGATCAAGCTGACTGGCCGAGCACACATTGAGCAGTACTGCACCAGATGTATGAGTGCTGGCAAACATCACGGATGTAGCGTCGCTTGAGAGCGCGCAAAGCTTGCCGCACCCGCTGATATGAAGGTGTTGCCCGTCTGATACATGGGACGCACATTGCAGCGCCATATCCTGTGCGGGGACCAAGGCCTGGGTGCATCTGGGACTTCCGGTGCAGGCTGAAACCCGCAGACGTGCGTCCGTCGAGGATGTAATCCAGTGCTCTGCCTCCAGTGGGTCAATCAGCGCAAGTGCGTTAGAGCCGACCACCAGCAAAGAACGCCATGGAGTAATTCGAATTTCGGTGCCTTCCGGCAGCTCTGACGCCAGCTTTTGCATGGCTGCTGCATCAATACGCCCCATTGGCACCCCCAGCACCCAGCCCTGTTCGGTCTTTCCAGGTGGGACCAAAGACATTGCGCCTGACGTCGTCAAATGGAGCATTTCCTCTTTCAGACAAGGCGCGTTAAGTGGCTGCGACACAAGCAGATCCTTGAGCCGCGTAGGAACCTTGCCTGCAATCGCCATACGCTCGCGCGCAAACCATCTGGCAACCTGAACGGATGCCTCCACGACCTGCTCGGCGGTGCTGAATTGATAGTGACCCCCACAGTCTCCCAATGCCAGCCCATATCCACCGTCCGCGAGCTGCCACAAACGCAGATCGGCTGATATGTGGTGCAGATTGCGCTGGTCATCATCGACGAGCAAACCGAACTTTCCGGGCAGTGCTGGCAGGCCCATGCTCTGCATCGCGCGCGGACTCAGAAGCGCCATGGCCGCAGCACACAGAGACTGCGCCAGCTCGTGTGTGGGGTCATTGGCGTTGTAAAAAGGTGTGCAGTGTACGGCGGGCGCCAGATCAGCGTCCTCGTCCTCTGGAACCAACTCCGCCGCAATCAGATGCGAGCGCAGCAATGCAAGCGTTTCTTCGCTCACGCCGCGAAGCTGCACATTTCCCAAGCGGGTTAATTCAATCTGAGGGTGGGCATATGTCAGCGCCAGACTCGCCAGGACGCGCCATTGCAAGGCAGTCATGGAGGCGCAGCGCGGGCGCACTCTCACAATCCAGCCATCATGGGCGCGCATAGGCCTCCAAACCGAGGGACACCAGCCCTGGATCTTGACGGAATCAGCCATTACCGCAGCCCCAGTCCAAGCGACCGGCCAGCAGCAGCCCTGCTTAGCGAAGTTGATCTCGCAGATCCTCGCACCATGCCACACCCACAGTCAGTCTGGCCGATACCCGGGCCGGACGTTTGAAAATGTGCAGAGGGAATGGAAGAGAAGACGGGCAGCGCAGCAATAAAGGCATGCGAGCCAATCAAGTCACATGCAATCCCGCTGCGCCTTGTTCACATCAGGCCGGTCTCCGGACTTACAAAGCTCAACTCCATGAGTTGAAACCTGGGCGCGCCTTCCCGCTTTCGCAGTGGCTGCCATTGCCGTGGGCAATGGCTGGCGTCCAAGTATCTTTGATTACCGTTGCGGGTGCAGTGCAGGATTTGTGGAAATTCCACTCACCTGCTTCTCGTTTCATCCTGTGGTGCAGACAGCACCAGAGGACACCTGTGATCAGCATGGATCTTACGCCATATCTCTGCCCCAAAATCGCTGAAGCAAGCAAATCCGACTTCCATGGGCATGGGGTTCACGCGCGACAAGCCGAAGATTCAAGACAAATTGCCCACTTTGAATGGTTAGATGGACCAGAAGCGGGCAATAGTCTGAACCTAGCCCTGTGAAAATGCGAACACAGGATAAATATGCACCCTTTGGGTCTTAACTATGTCCAGTGGATGAAGCGCTGCCGATTAATCCACTTCATGGCCCGGGTATAGGTATTGTTCTTGAGGCACTCCCAACCATTTCAAGCATTTCCGCATCACGCCAATGCAAGCGCTTGCTGCTGAGACAACTCAATGCTTCAAAAGCAGCAAAAAGCTCACCGGGTTCCGAAGGCAAGAGCCTAGACCCTGGCCTTACATAAAAGCCATCACCTGGCAAACATATTCAAACTGAAACTCCATGATTTGTTTCTCTTTGATATGCCATGATTGAATACTGGGACAACCGATAAAACAATTCCTCATGCCGAAGAAGGCCTCCTCGCTGGCTACGACAAAAGCAGTCACCACTCCTCATGCAAGCTCTGACTCCCTGCCGTACAAGGCCGTAGAACCTGCCACGACAGTTACAGCAATGCTGTCTGAAGCCGAGTCAGCTCAAACTGCGCCGCGCAAGCGTACGCCGCGTGGCCCCAGCCCACAAAAGACCGAAGCCACCCGCCGCTCCATCGTCAAAGCGGCGTTTGCAGAATTTTTGGAGCATGGCTATGCACGCGGCACCACCGGTTCGGTGGCTCAGCGTGCGGGTTTGTCCAAGGTCACGCTGTTTCGCTATTTCGACAGCAAGGAAAGCCTGTTTGAAGCGGTAATTCAGACCCATATAGCCTCGGCCGCTACGACCTTGCAGGCCACCGGCATGGACGAAAACGAAAGCGTGAGTGCTTTTCTGCTGCGCGTGGTCGCCCCGGTGATGGACACGATTGACAGCAGTGGTCGCTCCGCCACCGCGCGCCTGGTGATGGCCGAAGGTCTGGAATTTCCACATCTGGCGCAGATGTATCGCCACTACACGTACGAGCCGCTGGTGGAGCGCATACGCACGCTGGCCAAGCTGGCCAAGAAACGTGGTGAGCTCAAGGAGCCCGGCCTGCTGGACTGTCCTGAACTACTGCTGGCTCCGCTGTGGCTTGCCATGATGAACAACACCGTGTTGCACCCCGATGCACCACTGAACGCTGGCGCCATGTTCCGTCTGCAAGTCAGGTTGCTGTTCGAGCCGTGATCAAGCGCAATGTGCTCTGCACATGAATAAGCCTAGGCGCTGACCGGCTGCTTGACCTCGGGCTTGAATTTCCACAGCCTTTGCATCTGCAGCTCGGGGCGCAGTACCAGCGGCGCGCCCTGGAGGTGGAGCAGCACCTCCTCCTTGCCCGGCGCCATGCGCTGAATGACGATGGTTCCGTCGGCATGCAGATAGGTACGAATCTGATGGTTGTGCGTCTGATCCTGGTAGGCCACACGCGTGCCCAGCCCCATCCAGCCATGCTCCAGGCACAAACGCCGCGCGGCAATGGAGCGAACCAACGCCTCGGACGCCCCCGCTTGCAAATTGACGCTGATCCACTCCGCCTTCAGCAGCACGAATGCTTCATCCTGACTCTCGCAAGGACTGGCCTTGCTCAGCCGCGCGAGCAGTTGGGCGAACAGGTCGTCAAAGCGATGCATGCTGATTTCTAAAAGTGATGATGAGGAATAAGCGTCTGACTTTAAGTTACTTTTTTGACCTTTTATGACATTTAATGTCATAAAGACGACGTCTACCGTTCAATAACGTCTCGCAATCGAACTCTGATGACACTTTTTTAAGCACGCTCAAAGGCGTTTGAAAAGTTTTTTGCTAACAGCACCGAATTCATTCAATTTGCCTATAAAACAGCATTGCTTTATAATCTTTAGCTTTGCTGCACGGCACTTGCCCTGTGCGGCACTTTTCAGGCAGTTCTCACGTTGCCCACCTCACATCCGGCGCCTTGCTCGCCCGGATGCTCTCTGGCAAGAAGTCTGTGTCTCCTGCAAGCGGCAGACACACAGCATCCAGGCTCAGCCGAGCTGGATGGTTTTTCACTCTTTTGGACGGTGTCTCTCTTGCATGCAAGGGCTGGCGCCGCCGTTGACTCGATATGCACACACAAGCAATTACAGAGCGTGTCGGCAACTACGTAGTAACTGCCCTCACCCAATTCACCCACACCGGCAAGGTGACCGCTTCGGTCTCCATCCGCCGCGGTAAATACGACCGGATCTTCCGGTTCATTCGCCAGTTCGACAACGCAGGTTGTGCCAGCAAATATGCACTCGCCGAGGGGCGCAGCATGGTGCTGGACAACCAGTTGAACTGACTTCTCTCTCGAAAGGAAACGTTTTGGCCAAAGAAGAACTGATTGAAATGCAAGGCAGAGTGGACGAGGTTTTGCCGGACGCCCGTTTTCGTGTGACGCTGGACAACGGCCACCAGCTGATTGCCTACTCCGGCGGCAAAATGCGCAAGCACCGCATTCGCGTGCTGGCTGGCGACAAAGTCACTCTGGAGATGTCTCCCTATGACCTGAACAAGGGCCGCCTGACCTTCCGCCACATCGAGCGCTCGGGCAACAATCAGGCTCCTCAGCAGCCGCGCCGTCACTGATAGACAAGTAGATAGCGCACAACAGGCCGGTTTCTACCGGCCTGTTTTGTTTTGGGTTCAGGGTGGCTTACTTGGTGGATGCTCTGGGCACCAATTCCGGCATGGGGCTTTGCGCCACCAGGCACTGGCTGCCACGGCGCATGCGCTCAAAGAGCAGCTCAATCGCCAGCTTGGCCACCTGATCGAGGTGCAGATTCACCGCTGTCAGCGGCGGCTCGCAGGTACGGGCCCGGATGCCGTCATAGCGCGTGGCCAGCTTGATGTCCTGCGGCACACGCAGCCCCGTCTGCTGCAGATACTGCGCCACGCCCACGGCAAATACATCGACCAGCACCAGAAATGCATCAATCTGCGGATGTGCGGCCAGCAGCATGCGCGCGGCATCGCGCCCGCCTGCTTCGCCCTTGGTTTCATCCACGCGCACGGCAATATGCTCCATGCCGCTGGCCCGAACCATCTGCTGGTAGGCAAGCTCGGCCTGCGCATAGGAGTTGCGCTGCGCCGCACCCAAAATCATGGCGATATGCCGCGCGCCCCTGGCCTGCAGATGCTCAAGCAGCATGGCCACCGTCTGGCCCGAAAGCAGATCCACATACGGCACCTGCTCAAAAGCCGTGCCGCCGGGCTTGCCAATGGACACCACGGGCAGGCCACGCGCGACCAGATCACGAAGCTGCTGGTCCTCGGCAGACGGCTCGATCAGCAGCACGCCGTCGACATCAAGAAAATCCAGCGAGCGCTGGCCAGATTCGAGCGGCGGCACCAGCACCATGGCCATGCCGCGCTCCAGCGCCGATGCAGCGGCCACCGAGGCCACTTCCATCAAAAAACCCAGCCGCGACGGCCCGCCCGCCACGGCAAACGGCATGGAGGACATCAGCGCAATCATGCTGGAGCCTCCACCGCGCAGCTTTTGCGCATGGCGGTTGGGGGTGTAACCCATCTCGCGCGCGACTTCTTCCACCTTCTGGCGCGTTGCCGGGTCCACCTGCCCTCGGCCATTGAGCGCGTGCGAGACCGTGGTGACGGAGACGCCAGCCTGTCGGGCCACATCGGAAATCGTCACGCGCGAAGCGCGGGCAGGGTCAATGGAATCGGTCATGGGCAATCGCAGTGCGGGGAAGCCACGGCCGGAAAATCCGCCCGGCTGCAGCTGATTGTGAAATTTGCGTATACTTTAGCGCACCTAAAACGTTTTGGGTTTTGCGCATAGTACCGCGCTCCGCCTGCTGCTGTATTTCAGCTCAGGCGGTTTTTCTGGTTTATCACCCAAAACGTTTTGGGAGTCTTTTTCCGTCCCTGATTCAGCCCATGACAGACTCCGAACCCTCCTCCAGCATTGATAGCAAGCTCCCCTGGCCGCAATTGTTCCTGCTCGCCCTGCAGCATGTGCTGGTGATGGCCGCCGCGCCCATCACCTCGGTGTTTCTGGTGGCCAAGGCGCTGGATTTGTCTGCCGAGCTGACGGTCAACCTGATCAGCGCCACCTTCTTGCTGTGCGGCCTGGGTTCCATCCTGCAGTCGCTGGGCACGGCCAAACTGGGTGCCAAGCTGCCGTTTGTGATGGTGCCCGGCGGCGCGCCGGTGGTGATGTTTCTGGGCATTGCCCAGGCGCGTGATCTGCAGACCGCCTGCGGCGCGGTGATTCTGACCTCGCTGTTCTACTTTCTGGTGCTGCCCATCTATGCGCGGCTGCTGCGCTTTTTCCCCAAGATCGTGATCGGCACCTTGCTGCTGCTGGTGTCCATCAACCTGCTCAAGGTCTATGGCGGCATCATCGTGGGCAAGCCCGGCTCGGCCGACTTTGCCAGCCCGAGCCATATCAGCCTGGCGCTGGCCACCATTGGCTTTACCTTGCTGTTTGCACGCCTGTTTCGCGGCATGCTGGGCCAGCTGGCGGTGCTGCTGGGCCTGGTGGCGGGCACGCTGCTGGCGGTGGCGCTGGGCCAGGCCGATTTCAGCGCCGTGGCCCAGGGCCCGCTGCTGAGCCTGCCCACCTTGCTGCCGTTTGGCCCGCCCACGTTTGACTTGGCGGCCACGGTGCCGCTCTTGGTGTTCAGCGTAATCTCCATGGTCGAAGCCACGGGCCAGACCATGGCCGTGGCCGAGATGGTGGGCAGCAAGGACAACGCCCGCACCCTGGTGCCGCGCACCATCCGGGGCGACGCGATCATGTCGCTGGCTGGTGGCTTTTTCGGCACCTCGATGATCATCACCAGCGGCGAGAACATTGGCCTGGTGCGCGCCACCCAGGTGCGTTCGCGCTTTGTCACCGCTGCGGCCGGGCTGATGCTGTCCATCGTGGCCTTGATTGCGCCGCTGGGGCGCCTGGCCAATGCGATTCCAGCGCCCGTCGTCAGCGCCACGGCCATCATCATCTTCGCCATCATCGGCACGATTGGCATCGACATGCTGCGCCGGGTCGATCTGCACCAGCGCGGCAATATGTATGTGCTGGCCGGCGCGCTCACCATGGGCCTGCTGCCGATTCTGGTGCCGGACTTCTACAGCCAGTTCCCCCAAGGCCTGCAACCCATTCTGGGCAACGGCCTGGCCATGGGCGCCATCACGGCCGTGGTTCTGAACATCCTCTTCAATGCCGGCCAGTTCCAGGCTGCGGCCCCCACACAAGAATAACGATGACACCCGATATTCACGCTGGCCAGCTGCAGGCCGCTACCTTGCTGCTGCATCCGCAATACGTGCTGCTCAAAACCGGCATGGTCACCGACCACGCCGTGCTGGTGGAGAACGGCCAGTTCCAGGACGTGGGCCCGCGCGCCCTGCTGGATGCGCGCTACCCGCATATCCCGGCACTGGCCCTGCCCGGCAAGCTGGTCATGCCCGGCATGATCGACGGCCACCACCACCTGACGCAGTCGTTCGGCAAATCGCTGGCCTATGGCGAGCCGTCCGAGATCTTCCGCCGCGTCTGGGTGCCGCTGGAGCAAAGCCTGGACGACGAGTTTGTCTACCAAAGCGCCAAGCTCGCCGCGCTCGAATCGCTGCGCGGCGGCTTTACCACCGTGTGCGACGCCGGCACCCGCGCCAAGGGTGAGATCAGCGCCGTGGCCAATGCCACCAGCGAAGCCGGTGTGCGCTGCGTGCTGGGCATCATCTGCAACGACGGCGGCAACCAGAGCACGCCCGAGCAGCGCGCCGCCACCCTGGCCCTGGCCGACCGCTTTGTGGCCGACTATGCCAGCCACGCCATGGTGCACCCCTCGCTGGCCGTGTCCATCCCCGAAGTGGCGTCGGACGCCATGCTCCGCGCCGTGGCCGCGCGCTGCGCGGAAGCCGGCATCATCTTCCAGACCCATGTGAACGAGCATTTGGCATCGGTCGAGCGCTCGGTCGTCGCATGCGGCATGCGCCCGCTGGAACATTTGGCCAGCGTAGGCGCCCTGGGCCCGCAGACGCTGATTGCCCACGCCACCTTGCTGATGCCCGCCGAGCTGGTGCTGCTGCAAAGCACCGACACCGCCGTCAGCTACAACCCCGTGGCCAGCGCCTGGAAGGGCAACAACGTGGCCCAGGCCGGTTTGATGGCTGCCATGGGCATCCGCTTTGCGCTGGGCACCGATTCCACGCGCAGCGACGCCTTCCGCCTGATGGATGCCGCCGAAGCCGCGCAAAAGTTTGCCTATGCCATGGCGGCGGGCGACACCTCGGCCGGCGCCGGCTGGACCTGGCTGGACCACGCCACGCACGCCGGTGCCAATGCCATTGGCCTGGGCGCGCGCATTGGCGAGATCGCCGTGGGCAAGCAGGCCGACTTCTTGATCGTCGATGTGGACACGCCCGAGCTGTGCACCAGCATTGACCTGACTTGGGATCTGGTACGCCTGGCCCAGCGCGACCAGATCGTGGCCAGCTTTGTCGATGGCAAGCTGCGCCTGTTCCAAGGCTGGCCGGTGGACTGGGATGCCCGCCAGCTGATGCGCGATGTGGCCAGCAAAGCCCATGCGGCCATCGCCCAGGCGCCCATCCAGCGCCTGCACCCCACGGCCGACGCGCACCGCGCGCGCACCGTGGCGGGCACTGCCGTCTATCCGGCGCGGGGTGACCTGGCATGAACGGTGAACAATTGGTGCTGGCATCGCTGGCGGTGCTGGCGGCGTCCTTTGTGCAAGGGGCCAGTGGCATGGGTTTTGCGCTGATGGTGGCGCCCGTGCTCACCTTGCTTGCGCCCGATCTGCTGCCGGTGTGCGTGCTGATTTTGATGCTGCCGCTCAACGCCTACGTGGCCTGGCGCGAACGCCATGCGCTGGACAAGCGCGGCGCCGCGTGGATCAGCGCCGGCCGCCTAGTGGGCACCTTCGGCGGCCTGGCCGTGCTGGCCCTGCTCAGCGCGCAGGCGCTGTCGATCTTTGTGGGCGCCTCCACTATCGCCGCCGCCGTGGTGACCTGGTTCATTCCCGCGTTTGCGCCCGGTGTGGTGGCCTTCATTGTGGCCGGCCTCATCACCGGCGTGACGGAGACCTCCACCGGCATTGGCGGCCCGCCCATGGCGCTGACGCTGCAGCACCGCCCACCGGCCGAGATGCGCGCCACCATGGCGCTGTGCTTTTTGGTGGGCGAGGTGATTTCGCTGGTGTTTTTGCTCTTCATGGGCAAGGTGCAGATGCTGCACCTGACGGCCGCTGTGCAGCTGCTGCCAGCTCTCGCCGTGGGTGCGGTGGCCAGCCGCTTTGTGCACACCCGCATCAACGCCAGGCTGATGCGCTACTTTGTGCAGGCGTTTGCCATCGTCTCGGGGCTGGTGCTGCTGGTCAAAGCGTTCTGAGAAGAACTATCAAAACAATAGCTGCAAGCCTATGATATTCATGGACTTGAGGCCAGAAACATTTAAAAATCAGAAAAACCGGTGGCGCAAGCCACCCTGTTTTCTGACTGAATCCGGCCCCTGTCCTGATGAATATTGCAAGCAATGCTCATGATTTGATACAGCACGCCCAGCCTATTGCCTTTAAGCTTGCGCACTTTGAAAGCTTTTGACGCAGCGGCCTAGGCGGCTGCGCCCCACTTCGATGAACAAGATTCTTGCCATTCTCTCGATCTGCGTTCCCGCTGCGCTGATTGCCACGCCTCTGACCAGCCTGGCGCATGACCATGGTCACCACCACCATCACAAGCGCGAGCACAAGGAAGAATACTGGGACGGCCAGTGCAAGGTGGAGCGCAAGTGGAAGAAGAACGGCGAATACAAGGAAAAGCGCAAATGCCGTGACCGCCCCGTGGTCTACCAGCAGCCGCAGCCCGTTTACATCGCGCCCCAGCCTCAGGGCATTGTGATCAACTCGCAGATTCACCTGCGTCCTTGATCTATCGCGCCCAGATCAGTCCCCGCCCTCCAGCCGCTGGGCGGCCTCATCAGCAATCAAATCCCAGACGAGCTGAGCCACGGGCGACAGCTCCCGCTGCAGGCGGCGCACCAGCATGATGCTGCGCTGCACCTGCGGCACCAGTTTGCGGCTGACTAAGGCCGCTTCCTCGCCTGCCTTGCCAGTGGTCGCGGCACGCTTTTTCCACTCTGAGGGCACGGCCAACTGAGGCACCACGCTCAGGCCCAGGCCCTGCTCCACCATGCTGTAAATCGTGGTGGTGTGGCCGACATCCTGCACCACCGATGCCGCCGCACCATGCGCCTGCAGCGCCGCATCGATCAGGCGGCGGCTGCCCGAGGCATGATCAAGCAGCACCAGCGGCTGGCCTGCCAGATCGGCCCAGTGCACCTCTTTCTTGCGCGCCAGCTTGTCGCTGGACAAACAGACCAGGCAGAAGGGCTCGGTCAGAATGGTCTGCACATGCAGGTCCTGCCGCTCCGAGGGGTCGATGACCACGCCAAAGTCCACCTCGCCGCTGCGCACGCTCAGCAGCACATCGCTTTGAATACGATCCAGCAACTGGATATTCACGCCCGGCGACTGCAGCTTGCCGCGTGCAATGCATTGCGGCAGCAAGTGCGCTGACAGCGTGGGGCTGCTGGCGACCTTGACCCGGCCCTTGCGCTGGGTGGCCAGGCCCTGCACTTCCAGCAGGCAGGCGTCCAGATCTTCGAGCACGCGGGTGACATTGCCCAGCAGCAAGCGGCCTGCCTCGGTCAGTTCCACCTCGCGCGTGGTGCGGTGCAGCAGTTGCAGGCCCAGCAGTTGCTCCAGCTCGGTCACATTGCGGCTGATGGCGGGCTGCGTCAGCGCCATGGCGTCGGCCGCGCGGCTGAAGCTGCGGCTGGTGGCCACGGCCACGAAGGCGCGCAACTGTCTCAGGCTTGCATTCATATCAAAAAATTATAGAACTATCGAATAAATCCATTTCTCTTTTGAATCGATTGCGTGTCCAATACGCAGCCATCGCCCCAGAGCGCTGCGCAAGAATCACCACAAGTCATCGGTCGCAGCATCCGCCCTGCCTTGCCGGTCTTTCTTGTCGGCCTTCCTTGTCGGCTTTTCCCCGCATCATGTCCCGTCCCCGTTTTCTTCCCGATAACTTCACTCTGGCGCTGATCGCCGTCGTCGTGCTGGCCAGCCTCGCGCCAGCCTCCGGTCCATTTGCCGAATATGTGGAACTCGCCACCACCGGCATCGTCAGCCTGCTGTTCTTTCTGCACGGGGCCAAGCTCTCGCGCCAGAACATTCTGGCGGGCATAGGCCACTGGAAGCTGCATCTGTGGATCTTCATCGCGACCTTTGTGCTGTTCCCGATTCTGGGTCTGGCGCTGCGCCCTGTGCTCTCGCCGCTGGTCACCACCGAGATGTATGTGGGCGTGCTGTTCCTGTGCACGCTGCCTGCCACGGTGCAATCGGCCATTGCCTTTACCTCCATGGCACGCGGCAATGTGCCGGCTGCTGTTTGCAGCGCCTCGGCATCAACCTTGCTGGGCATTCTGGTCACGCCGATTCTGGTCAGCCTGGTGCTGCACAAGACGGCAGAAGGCGGCGACGCGCTGCACGCCGTGGGCAAGATTGCCATGCAGCTGCTGCTGCCCTTTGTGATCGGTCACCTGATGCGCCCAGTGATTGGCGGCTTTTTGCAGCGCCGCGCCTCCATCATCAAACTGGTGGATCAGGGCTCGATTCTGTTTGTGGTCTATGCCGCTTTCAGCGCCGCCGTCATCAGCGGCCTGTGGAAGCAGACGCCGCTGCCATCGCTGATCGGCCTGATCGTGCTGTGCTGCATTTTTCTGGCCGTGGTGCTGACCATCACCACCTGGGGCGCGCGCCGCCTGGGCTTTAACAAGGAAGACGAGATCACACTGGTGTTCTGCGGCTCCAAGAAGAGCATGGTCAGCGGCATTCCCATGGCCAATGTGCTGTTCCCCGCCGCATCGGTGGGCGCGATCGTGCTGCCGCTGATGCTGTTTCACCAGATTCAGCTCATGGTCTGCGCTGTACTGGCCCAGCGCTATGCAAAGCGCCAGCAGATCGGCCATGAAGACGCTCACTGATTGATAGCTACTCATGCAAAAGGAGCGCTGACTAGCGCCCCTTTTTGATGAAAAACCGAGTTTTGATGCTCAGTCAGAGCTCGACAACGTCATCGCATCGCGCTTGTGCAGCAGCTGCGCAGTTTCTGCGTTGACCGAGTCCGTGACCACCACCTGAATGCCCAGGCCTGCCGCCGTCTCCATCATGGCCTGCAGCAGATGGGAAGCACCGGGGCTTTGCCAGGCCTGCTCGGTAAAGTCGCCGCCCAGCTTTACATAGCGCAGCGGCAGCTTGTGCAACTGGGTCAGTGCCTGCGGTTGCTGGTCCAGTCTGCGCAGGCCCACACCCACGCCCATCATGGCCATGGCGCTGCAGAACTCGGCCACCTCATGCGGATAGGCCATCAGCCCGTGCGCATCCAGCTCCAGACACAGGCGCGGCAAATGCGGCAGCCACTGCGTGGTGTCCAGCTGCTCACGCAGGCGCGGCAGAAAATCAGGCTGGGCCAGCGAGGGCAGCGAAATGCGCAGCACCAGCTCGGAATCTGGCTCCTGCAGCAGCCAGTTGCGCCCCAGCGTTACGGCGCGCAGATCAAAGTCCGCAGACAGGCCCAGGCGCACGGCTACGGGCAGGAAAAGCGAGCCCATCAGCACCTCGCCAGAAACGGCCCGCAGCGTGAGAGAGGCCTCGCTGCGCTGCTGTGACCGTTGCTTGCCCTTGAGCAGCAGCGGCTGCACGGACAGGGCCAGCACGCCCGGCGTTTCCAGTGCGGCAATCAGCATCTGGCGCCACAAGGTCTCGCCCGCCATATTGGAGACAATCTCATCGTCGCCATAGGCCACATATTCCACATCGGCCTGACCCGAGCTTTCGGCCCGCATCAGCCCGTAATCAAGGCGCGAGAGCACGCCGGTGACGGAGCTGGAGGGCGAATAATCAGTCAGCGCAAAACTCCAGCGGCACCAGTGGCCGCCGCTGAGCATGATGCGCATGGACAGCAGCACCTGGCGAATCTGCTGCACCAGTGTCATGGCCTGCGGGCCGGCCAGCGCGGGCATCAGCACCACAAAGTCGGAGCCATTGAGGCGGGCCAGCTGCGGGCTGCCCTCGGCATGCTCCCTCAGCACCTGCTGCACCTGCTCACCCACCGAAGTCAGCCAGGCATCGGCACTGGCACGCGTAGTCTGGGTGTTGAGGGCCAGCAGGTCGCGTTGGCGAAACAGCATCACATAGCCATGGGCCGCACCACCGTCAGCGCCGCTGAGCGCACGGCGCAGCTCGTTGACGAAATATTTGCGGTTGGGCAACTGCGTGACCGGGTCGCGGTTGACCTCCAGCTCCAGAGACTCGATGCGCGCCATCTGCTCCAGCGCCGTGGCCTGCACGCGTTCGCGGGTGTCAGCAATGGCGCTAAGCACGGGTGCCAGTTCGGCCACGGCGGCTTTGGCGGGCAGTCTTGCGGAACTGGCTCCCGCTTCAGACGACTCAGCTTGCCCGCCCTGCCGACCGATCGCCTGCACCTGGGCCGAAATCTCCTGCTGCAGCACACGGCGAAACCATTTGAGCAGCAGCACCACAAACAGCGCCCAAGCGATCCCGGCCGTCACCACCAGCCCCGCCATGCGCACACTGCTGCTCCACAGCGCCTGCCGGGCGTAGCTGTTGTCCACTTCCAGCGTCAGCTGGCCGACCTGTTTCCAGCCATCGCTGATGGCACGCTGGGCCTGCGGTGCCCGCAAAGGCAGCAGCTCATCAAACCACAGCGGAGTGCTGTCCACTCTGTCATTTTTACGGGCGGCATCTTGCCGCTTGCGCTCAAACAGCACCTGCCCTTCGGGCGAGGCCAGCGCAATGCGTCTGAACTGGCCGCCGTCGAACAAGGCCATCATCAGCAGCTCCTGCGTGACCGGGTCCTGATTCGCCGGCTGCGACAGCGACAGGGCCAGCGAGGTGGCGGCGTTCTCGCCTTCAGACTGCAGCTGACCGTCCAGATACTGACGCGCCGAGCCAATGCTCAATGCCAGCGTCCCAGCCAGAATGGCCAAAATGGCCACGGTCACGCTGATCAACAGCTGTTTCAGCAATGACATCTGATTTCTCCAACGGCTGCGCGAACTTCAAAACTTCCCGGGAAGCTCATGGCAAAAATCCTTCCTGCTTCATCCGCGCCAGCAAATCCCGCCAGCGCGTAATGCGGTCTACCGAGGTGGGCTGCGCCCCCGCCACATAAACCCCTTGGGCGTTAAAACTGAACACAGGCGTCAAGTCCTTGCGCTGGCTGGCTGGCAGCAGAAAATCCACCATGCTGTCCATCACCAGCGGCTCGGCCGTCGGCGTCTCGTAGTAGCCGAGCACCATGTGTGCAATGCTCTGCGTGCTGCCGACACCGCCCATGCGCGCCCGCACATAGATCAGCCTCAGCCGCTCCTCCGGCACCCCCAGACGCAGCAGCGAGAAATACTTGCCCACCACATAGTCCTCGCAGTCCCCCGCCCCCTTGCCCAGCGTCTCCAGCGGCGTGGCCCAGTAATCGGCCTGCCCCCAGAGCATGCTGTCATCCGTCTGCACGACGGCGCGGTTCCAGAACTCGTTGACGGCCGTGAGCTGCTGCTGCAGCGGCCTGCCCTTTTGCGCCTCCAGCATGCCCAGCCACGCCGTCAGCGCCCTGGTCCCGGCTGCCCCATAACGGCTCTGCATGGTTTGCTGCAATCGGGCGGCATCAAAGTCCAGCGCAATCGCATAAGGCCCGCTGTTGAGGGCCAACCCTCCCAGCGCTGCGGCCCCCATCCCAAGCACGGCCCGGCGCGACAGGCGAGACAACGGCTTCGCAGTCGGTGACGCAACAGGACAGGTCGGGGGGCTCACTCAGTTCCAGAAAAAGCAAGGACTTAACGCAAAAACTGCCTTTAGTCCTTGTACATATTAGGGTTACAGCTATGAAATTTGAATCTCGACGCTGCTGAACAGCGCCGAGATGCTGCATGCGAATGTAACCAAACGCAGCCATTCTGTGAATGACTCCCAGCCATGGCAGCCGACTCAGCCCTGATCGACCTTGAGCTTGCCCTGGTCAATCAAGTCTCTGATCAGCGCATTCTGGTCAGACGAGGAGTTCAGGCTATGGCCTGCAGTCAAGTCAACGCCCTTGAAGGTGATCAACTGATCGTAGTTGGACGCAGCGCCATTCAACCCACCGCCACTCGATATCTTGAGCAGCGTGTCCTTCCCGTCGGAACTCTTGGAGAAGTTCAGGTATGTCGAAAGATCGCTGTTGCGGCCCTCGCCGTCCAGCAAGTCATGCAGATCCAGCACATCCTTGCCATTCTTGTCGCTGCCGCCCATGCCGAAATCGTTGATGACGTCCCTGCTCGGGGAGCTTGGGGTGCCCTGATCGCCCTTGAGCCACATGAAAATGTCGTCGCCCTCGCCGCCGATCAAGGTGTCATTGCCCTTGCCGCCGACCAGAACGTCATTGCCCTTGCCGCCGTTCAAAGTATCGTTTCCAGAGCCTGCCAGCAAGGTATTGCTGCCGCTATCTCCGCTCAAGGAATTGCCATTTTTATAGACCAGACTGATGCTTGCACTATCGTCACCATGAACGTCATGCAAGGTATAGCTATCACGGGCTTTGTTGCATAAATCGGCCATAGGCCAAGGCATCCCCAATCCCAAATAGATTTACGCAGCAGCGACTGTCTGGGGCGTGCCCAGAGCGGTAAATTGATTGAGGATTGAAGCTCGGATGTGCAG
>NZ_KZ984477.1 GCF_003569915.1 Comamonas testosteroni
GACGAAGGGTGGGATAAGTGGTTCGAGCTGTTTCCACAACTCTTTACTGATGGGGGCGCGAGACATACGGCTGCGAAGCATAAACGCTTCGCAGCGCTTCAAAGGGAAGTAGCGTTAGCGGCTCTTAACAGAGGCTGTCCTGTACCTTGAGGACTCGAACCCTCATGATGATCAAGCTGTGATGGTGACTATCGATGGAGAAACTGTAGGCTACCTGTCTCGACAAAACGCCCGCTCGTATAGGAAGCAATTGAAGCAAATGGGCCATGAGAGGATCATTTGCAAGTGCGATGCGATGATTGTCGGAGGGTGGCATCGCTCGGCCTCGGATCAGGGAAAGTTTGGCGTTAAGCTAGATTTACCTTGATTCAACAATCGAAGCTATGACGAGGGGGGGGGAAGACCAAAAGTTGAGGCACTTCTGTATGGGACACCACACCTGCTACCGAGCGTACAATTTTTACCCCCTCAGAACCCTGTTAAGTCCTGATGTAACGCGTTCAAGACCGCTTCCATGCGTTTTTTTAACTGGCGTCACACACTCCCTACAAAAATCTCCTTACATTCGCCCTTACATCGCGCAAAAATAAAAAAGCCCGCTATCGATAAGATAGCAGGCTTTCCTTATGTGTATTGGTAGGGCGTGACAGACTTGATCTGTCGACCAAAGGGTTATGAGTCGTGAACACTTACCCTAGAGAAGCTGGCGAGCCACATAGATGCATTAAGTAAATTTGCCTACAGATTGCCTACAGAGTAGAAAAATAAAAAAGCCCGCTATCTAAACAGTAGCGGGCTTTCTTTTATTTACTTGGTGCCGGAGACATGAATCGAACACGCGACCTTCTCATTACGAATGAGCTGCTCTACCGACTGAGCTACACCGGCGGTAAGCTGGAATTATAGCGCGTTTTTATCGGCTTCTTCGTGGTAGCGGGTGACGCGTTCGACTTCGTTCTTGGAGCCGAGGACTACGCTGACGCGTTCATGCAACTGCGTGGGCTGGATGTCCAGAATGCGCTGGCGGCCATTGGTGGCCATGCCCCCTGCTTGCTCAACCAGCCAGCTCATGGGGTTGGCTTCATACATGAGGCGCAGCTTGCCGGGCTTTTGGGGCTCGCGCTTGTCCCAGGGGTACATGAAGATGCCGCCGCGGCACAGGATGCGGTGTACGTCGGCGACCATGGCTGCCACCCAGCGCATGTTGAAGTCTTTGCCGCGCGGGCCTTCCTTGCCGGCCAGCACTTCGTCTACGTAGCGCTTGACGGGGGTATCCCAGTGGCGCATGTTGGACATGTTGATGGCAAACTCCTTGGTGTCTTCAGGGATCTTGACGTTTTCTTCGACCAACAGGAAGGAGCCTTGCTCGCGGTCCAGGGTAAACATGGCCACGCCGTCGCCGACGGTCAGCACCAGGGTGGTCTGGGGGCCGTAGATGCAGTAGCCTGCAGCCACTTGCTGGGTGCCGGGCTGGAAGAAGTCGCTGTCATGCACGCCGGGGTGTCCTTCGGGCTTCTTGAGCACGCTGAAGATGGTGCCGATGGACATGTTGATGTCGATGTTGGAGGAGCCGTCCAGCGGATCGAACATCAGCAGGTATTCGCCTTGAGGGTAGCGGTTGGGCACCACGTAGATGCCTTCCATTTCCTCCGAAGCCATGGCTGCCAGGTGGCCGCCCCATTCGTTGGCTTCGATCAGGGTTTCGTTGGCAATGATGTCCAGCTTCTTCTGTACTTCGCCCTGGACGTTTTCGCTGCCGGCGGTGCCCATGACATCGCCCAGTTCGCCCTTGTTCACGGCAAAGCTGATGCGCTTGCAGGCGCGGGCAACGACTTCCAGCAGCAGACGCAATTGGCCAGGAATCAGGCCGTCTACGCGTTGCTGCTCGACCAGGTAACGGGTCAGGCTGATGTTTTTCTTCATGAGGTTCAACTCCTTAAAAATGGGTAAGGCAGAAAGTGCGGCTCAGGGCTTGCGTGCGGCTTGCTTGCTGGCAAGTTCTGCTCGTAAATCCTTGACGCGCTCCAGCTGTTCGCTGTCTTTCTGGGCCTTTGCATACTGTTCATAAGCGGCCAGCCATTGCTTGGCCTGCTCGGTTTGTTTTTGCTCATGGGCCAGGACCATGAGCTGGAAAAAGCAGTCATAGACCGTGTCATGGTCTTTGGCTGTCTGGGCAATCTTCAGGCGCTCCAGCAGATAGCTGCGGGCCTGATCAAAGTCGCCCAGCTCATAGCAATTTTGCGCCAGATTGGTCAGCACGCCGCGCAAGCGCTCGGGCTGACCTGCGGCCTGCGTCAGCTCACGCGATACGGGCAGCAGCTTTTCATTGGCCTGGCGGGCTTCACGGAACTTGCGCTGCTCATGCAGCACATAACCTTCGTCTTCATACACGGCCAACAGTTGCATCTGCGACGGAAAATCGCGAGGCTTGGGTGTATCCCCGCTTTGCTCCCAACGCATCTGGGCAGGCAGCTTGTTCAGGCTCTGCAAAGGGTACTGGGTCTGAAAGGCGCGTACCTGCTTGAGCGCCGCGTCGTAATCTTTGCTGGCTGCCAGCCAGCGAATGCTGGAGTAGCGCAAAAAGAAATGCGCGTAAGCCAGTTCGACATCATTTGCGGCAGGTGCGACAGGCATGGCGGCCAACGCCATCTGCGCTGCCTTTGCTGCTTGTTCGGGCATCTGGCGGCGACCAAAAACGCTGGCTTCGGTGTAATACAGCCGGAAGATATCTCGCGCGCTGGCTTCGGGCTTGCGCAGCAGAGGTTCCAGAGCTTTGAGCTCAGCACTCATGGCAGAGCCGCTGAAGCTGGCCCCTTCGGTGAAGACGCGGGCATACAGCGGCGCAAAGCGGGCCTCAAAGGCTGTGCCAGGGTTGGCTGCCTGAGCGCCAAGCCCCAACGCAGCACTCAAGGTGACCACGCTTGTGCGGAACATGCCTGAAGGCATCGCTCAGTCTGCCAATCAGTCAGCCAGGGCGCGCGTGATGACTTCACGCACGTCGTTGGACAGATTGGGCTTGGCTGCCACACGCTCGACGGCGGAGCGTGCTGCGGCACGGTAGGGTTCGGCCAGCTTTTTCCAGCGGTCCATCACGCGGGCCAGGCGGGCGGCAACCTGGGGGTTGAAGCCGTCGATTTCGATCACGCGATCCGCCCAGAACACATAACCAGCGGCGTCGGTGCGGTGGAAAGCACCGGCGTTGTTGCAGTAGCTGAAGATCAGGCTGCGTGCGCGGTTGGGGTTCTTGATCTGGAAGTCGGGGTGCTTCATCAGCGCCTTGACGGCGGGCAGCACATTGCCGTCGCGGTCGCTGGCAGCGCCTTGCAGGGAGAACCACTTGTCCAGCACCAGCGCGTCTTGCTGGAACAGGGCGTGAAAGCGCTGCAGCGCCTGCTCGGCGAGGGGGCTTGCGCTGTAGACCAGGGCAGAGAGGGCGGCCATGCGGTCCGTCATATTGCCTGCGTCCTTGCAGCGCTGATAGGCCTTGCCGGGCCAGACGGTGTCACCGGTCTGGGCTGCGTTCAGGCACAGCATGGTCAGTGCGCGACCGGCCAGAGCGCGGCGGCCTGCGCTGACATGGTCAGGCTGATAGGCACCGGTGTCGCGGTTGGCTTCCCACACAGCTTCCCAGTCGGCTTGCAAAGCGGTGGCCAGTTGCAGCTGCATGGCTTCGCGCACGGCATGCACGCGCTGCGGATCGATTTCGGCCAGCTGGTCGGCGATATAGCCTTCCGACGGCAGCGTCAGCACCAGGTCCTTGAAGGCCGCGTCCAGCTTGTCGTTGCCCAGCACATCGCGCAGGGCCTGAACAAAAGCGGCAGGCAGGATTTCAGTGCTAGATTGGCCGCTAGTCAGTGTGTTATTTGCACTGTCTGCTATTGCTTTGAGAGCGTAGCGCAGACCCAGGCGCTGGCTGGCTTCCCACTGGTTGAAGGGGTCACTGTCATGGGCCAGCAGTGTCAGCAGCTCGGCGTCGCTGAACTCGCAGTCCAGCACCACGGGGGCGCTGAAGGTGCGCAGCAGCGAAGGCACGGGTGCTTCGGCCACATTGGTAAAGACAAAGCTTTGCTCGGCTTCGGTCAGCACCAGCATGCGGCTGAGTGTGGCTTGTGCAGCGTCTTCGCCTTGCAGTTGCAGCGCAATTTCCTGACCGCTGGCCGAGATCAGACCCATCTGCACGGGAATGACGAACGGCAGCTTTTCGCTCTGGCCCACGGTGGGGGCGCAGCTTTGCGACAGCGTCAGCGTATAGGTCTGGGCAGCAGCGTCGTACTGACCCACGGCCTTGAGCACGGGTGTGCCGGCCTGGCTGTACCAGCGGCGGAATTGCTGCAGGTGCTGGGCCAGAGGCGAGCCGGGGTTGGCGTCGGCAATGGCTTGCGAGAAGTCGTCGCAGGTCACGGCTTGGCCGTCATGGCGCTCAAAGTACAGCTTCATGCCCTTGGCAAAGCCTTCGCGGCCCACCAGGTTGTGCTGCATGCGCACGACTTCCGCACCCTTTTCGTAGATCGTGACCGTGTAGAAGTTGTTGATCTCGATATAGCTGTCCGGGCGCACGGGGTGAGCCATGGGGCCGGCATCTTCGGGGAACTGCACGGTGCGCAGCACGCGCACATCGTCAATGCGCTTGACGGCGCGGGCCGACTGGCTGCCCGCCATGTCCATGCTGAATTCCTGATCGCGGAAGACGGTCAGGCCTTCCTTCAGGCTCAGCTGGAACCAGTCGCGGCAGGTGACGCGGTCGCCGGTCCAGTTGTGGAAGTATTCGTGGCCGACCACGCTCTCGATATTGAAGTAGTCGGTGTCGGTGGCCGTGGCCTGGCTGGCCAGAACATACTTGGTGTTGAAGATGTTCAGGCCCTTGTTTTCCATGGCGCCCATGTTGAAGTCGCTGGTGGCGACGATCATGAAGCGTTCCAGATCCAGGCTCAGGCCAAAGCGGGCCTCATCCCATGCAATCGAGTGCATGAGCGAGTTCATTGCGTGCTCGGTCTTTTCCAGATCGCCGGGGCGCACAAACACCTGCAGCAGGTGGTTGTTGCCAGCGCGGCTCTTGATCTTTTGCTCGCGGGCGACGAGGTTGCCCGCCACCAGTGCAAACAGGTAGCTGGGCTTTTTGTGCGGATCGACCCACTTGGCAAAGTGGCGGCCTTCGTCCAGATCGCCAGAATCGACCAGATTGCCGTTGGACAGCAGCACCGGATACTGGGCCTTGCTGGCGCGCAGTGTGACGGTGTACATGGCCATCACATCGGGACGGTCCAGGAAATAGGTGATGCGGCGAAAGCCTTCGGCCTCGCACTGCGTGAAGAACGTGTCCTCGCTCACATACAGACCCATGAGCTTGGTGTTCTTGGCGGGCGCGCAGGTGGTGAAAATTTCCAGCTCCACAGGCTCAGAGCCTTCGGGCAGGTTTTCCAGCACCAGTTGGTCGCCGTCCATCTTGAACGAGGTGCCCGCGCCGTTGACCAGCACGCGTGCCAGGTTCAGCTCGTCACCATCAAGGCGCAGAGGCTGGGCCGCCACATCGGGGTTGCGGCGCACGCGCATCTTGTTGAGCACGCGGGTCTTGGCAGGGTCCAGGTCAAAAGTCAGATCCACCGTGTCGATCCACCAGGCCGGAGCCTCGTAGTCGGCACGATAGATGGCGGTGGCAGGGGCTTGCCCGTCACGCAGTTGCAGCATATCGATTCCTTTCGAAGGGATCAGAGGCCTTGCTTGAGCGAGGCTTCGATAAACACGTCCAGATCACCGTCCAGCACCTTCTGGGTGGCAGAGACTTCGACGTTGGTGCGCAGGTCCTTGATGCGGCTGTTGTCCAGAACGTAGGAGCGAATCTGGTGACCCCAGCCCACGTCGGTCTTGGTGTCTTCCAGCTTCTGCTGCTCTTCCATGCGCTTGCGCATTTCGAAGTCATACAGGCGCGAGCGCAGGCGCTGCCAGGCCACATCGCGGTTGCTGTGTTGAGAGCGGCCATCCTGACACTGCACCACGATACCCGTAGGAATGTGGGTCAGGCGCACAGCGGAGTCGGTCTTGTTGATGTGCTGGCCACCAGCGCCGGAGGCGCGGTAGGTGTCGGTACGCACATCGGCGGGATTGATGTTGATCTCGATGGAGTCATCAATCTCGGGGTAGACGAACAGCGACGAGAAGCTGGTGTGGCGGCCACCGGAGGAGTCGAACGGCGACTTGCGCACCAGGCGGTGCACGCCGGTTTCGGTGCGCAGCAGACCAAAGGCATATTCGCCTTCCACCTTGATGGTGGCGCTCTTGATGCCGGCCACATCGCCAGGGGTTTCTTCTTCCACCGTGGCCTTGAAGCCCTTGCGTTCGGCGTATTTCAGGTACTGGCGCAGCAGCATGCTGGCCCAGTCGCACGCTTCGGTGCCACCGGCTCCAGCCTGGATGTCGATAAAGCAGTTGAGCGGATCGGCCTCGCCGCCGAACATGCGGCGGAACTCCAGCTCTTCAATCAGCGGCTTGAGCTTGGCGGTTTCGGCTTCGATGGTCTCCAGGCCCGCGTCGTCACCTTCTTCCTTGCTCATTTCATAGAGCTCGGCATTGTCGGCCAGCTCGCTGGTGAGCTTTTGCAGGGTCAGCACCACGGAGTCGAGCGACTTCTTTTCCTTGCCCAGCTCTTGCGCCTTCTTGGGGTCGTTCCAGACGGCGGGGTCTTCCAGAGAGGCGTTTACGGTGCGCAGACGTTCGTATTTGGCATCGTAGTCAAAGATACCTCCGGAGATCTGCCGTGCGCTCGGTCAGATCTTCGAGGGTGTTGCCAATAGCGTTGATGCGTTCTGCTTCCATGATGAATCCGTGATGTTCTTGTTGAGAAATAACCGCTGATTTTCTCATGCCGGACAGCTTCGCTGATGCAATGGCCTTTGACATGGTCTTTGCGGCCTCTGAAAACAGCAATTTATTGGCTTGTCCTGGGGCTGATGACCCCATCAGTTTTATTCATTGTCATCGTTACTTTGAGTAACAAATCCTGCATAAAATGCTGCTGGCTCCCGCTGGGGGCTTTTCTTGGATGGCTGCCTGGCGTGCCGGGCCGGTGGCCTGGTCTTTTGCCGGTTTCTTCGCTTTCCATCTCTGGTGCGGGCCTTTTGGGCCGATGCAGCACTTCCCCACCCATGACATTCTTTCGCAACCTCAAGCTGGCGCACAAGTTGCTGGCTTCGTTCGTGCTGGTTTTGCTGCTCAGTGCGGTTTCCGGTCTGTATGGGCTGGTCCAGATCGACCGGGTCAACAACACGGCTACCGATCTGGCTCACCACTGGCTTCCGGCAGCGCGCACCTTGCAGGATATGCGCTATCAGTTGCAGCGCTATCGCTCGCAGACCATGCAGCATGTCATGGCCAACTCCACACAGGAGATGGCGGTCTATGACAAATCCATGCCCAAGCTCTGGGCAGAGCTGCTGCAAAACCATCAGAGCTACGCCCAATATGCGCAGTCCGAGCAGGAGCGTGCGTTGCTGGCCGATATCGACAAGGATTTCAAGCTCTATGCCATGCAGACGGCCAAGGTGGTCGAGCTGTCGCACCAGTTGCTCAATGACGAAGCCAGTGAGTTGCTGCGCGGTGAGTCGCTCAAGATCAGCCGCGGCATCAATACCAAGTTGGAAGCGCTGACCGAGATCAATGCCAAGGCCACGGAAGAGACCAATCAGGCCGGAGACGACCTGTATGCCAGCGCGAGCTGGTGGATCATGGCGCTGTTGCTGGGCTCCATCATGATTGGCGTAGTGCTGGCGGTGCTGATTGCGCGCTCCATCTCGCGGCCTTTGCAGTCGGCAGTGCAACTGGCGCAATCGGTAGCTGCGGGCGATCTCAGTGGTCGCATCACCGTGCAAAGTACCGATGAGGTGGGGCAGTTGCTGCAGGCGCTCAAGGACATGAACACCAGCCTGCAGCGCATTGTGGGTCAGGTGCGCCAGGGCACGGACTCGATTGCTTCAGCATCCAGCCAGATTGCCAGCGGCAACCAGGACTTGTCGTCGCGCACCGAAGAACAGGCCAGTTCGCTGGAGCAGACGGCGGCGTCCATGGAGGAGTTGACCTCCACCGTGCAGCAGAACGCGGGCAATGCCCAGCAGGCCAACCAACTGGCTTCGGCCGCTTCGCAAGTTGCCGTGCGTGGTGGCTCGACCGTGGCTCAGGTGGTGCAGACCATGTCGGCCATCAATGAGTCTTCGCGCAAGATCGTGGACATCATTGGCGTGATCGACTCCATCGCCTTCCAGACGAATATCCTCGCCCTCAATGCGGCGGTGGAGGCCGCCCGTGCGGGTGACCAGGGACGTGGCTTTGCCGTGGTGGCATCCGAAGTGCGCACGCTGGCCCAGCGCTCGGCGGAGGCGGCCAAGCAGATCAAACAGCTGATCGATGACTCTGTGGCCAAGGTGCAGGAAGGCAGCAGCCAGGTCGACGAGGCGGGCAAGACCATGGAAGAGATCGTCATGAGCGTGCGTCGTGTCACGGACATCATGGGCGAAATTTCCGTGGCCAGCCATCAGCAAAGCTCGGGCATTGAGCAGGTCACCCAAGCCGTCACGCAGATGGATCAAATGACGCAGCAAAACGCCGCATTGGTGGAAGAAGCCGCGGCGGCCACCGATGCGCTGCGCGCTCAAGCAGCTGGACTGGCAGAGACGGTGAGCTTTTTCAAGCTGGGGCAGGGCAGTGCCGCAGTATTGGGCGCACCTTCACTGGCACCTGCGCTGGCGCCTACACGGGTGTCTGCAGGGGCGTTGGCCAAGACCCCGCCTAAAGTCTCTGTGGCATCGCCATCGCTGCCAGCGGCAGGGCTGGCCTCCAAGGCGGTTGCCTGTGCAGCCACTCGACCCACGGCTGGGCTCGCGGCATCCAAAGCGGCTGCCAAGCCTGAGCCGGTCAGCAACGCATCGCGAGAGGACGACTGGGAGACTTTTTAAGTCTTGCCACCAGTCATGCTGCAGCGGCTAATGGTGCTGAACCTTGCGCCGCAGCGCTCGCTCCCACAATTCAAAACCCAGTTCACTGATCAAGGCCAGCCCGGCGGCAGGCAAAGCTCCGGCCATCATCAGCGCGCTGTCGTTGAGGGCCAGGCCGGTGACGATGCGCTCACCCAGGCCTCCTGCGCCGATAAACGCCGCAATCGTGGCCGTGCCGATGGCAATGGCGCAGGCCGTGCGCAGCCCTGCAGTGATGGTGGGCATGGCGATGGGCAGCTCCACCCAGCGCATGAGCTGGGGCCGGGTCATGCCCAAGGCCAACCCCGCATTGCGCAGACCTGGCGAGACTTCGGCCAGTCCGGCGCAGGTATTGCTCAGAATCGGCAAGATGGAATAGGCCGTCAGCGCTACCAGCGCGGGCGCGCGGCCAATGACGCCCATGGCGGCAATCAGCACGGCCAGCAGGGCCAGCGAAGGAATGGTCTGCATGATGCCCGCGGCTCCCAAAGCCAGCGCCCGCAGCCGCTTGTGCGGAAACAGAGCAATGCCTGCGGGAATGGCAATCAGCGCAGCTGCGCCGACCGACGCCAGCACCAGCAGCAGGTGCTGGCCCACAAGCCGCCACAGGTCGTCGGCCACCAGCCGTTGCCAAAGCTGCCTGCCAAAGTGCTGTTTGCTGGCATGGCCTAGGGCGGAGGAGTCGTCTGCTTTCAGGAAATCCTGTGCAATCTGGGCAAAACTCAGGCCATGCAGCTCGGCCTGAGCGTTCATGCGGATCATGCTGGCTTCATCGATGCGTCCTTGAAGCGCCTGCAGCGCAGCCCAGGCAGCAGGCTGGCGCTGGGGCAGGTCGGCGCGGTAGAGCAGCACGGCATCGTAATGGGGGAAGTAGTCCAGATCGTCCTTGAGTACCACTAGCTCCAGGTGCTCGATCTTGGCATCTGTGGTGTAGATATCCATTACATCCACATGCTGGCGGGCAATGGCTTCATAGGCCAGCCCATGGTCCAGTCCCTGCGGCCTGGCTTGCAAGTCATAGCGCCTGGCCAGGCCTGCCCAGCCATCGGCGCGGCCGAGGAACTCATTGGATAAGCCGTAGCGCAGTTCGGGATGACGGGCCAGATCACTGAGCTGCGAGATGCCCAGTCGCCGTGCCACATCGCGGTGCATGGCCAGTGCATAGCCGTTGTTGAAACCCAGAGGCACGCCCACAGCCAGACCCTGTGCGGCCAGCGCCTGATTGAGTTGGGGCAGGCTGGCGTTTGCGGGCGCTTTGACAATTTCCTGTGCGATGGTGCCCGTGTACTCGGCATAGACATCGATCTGGCCTGAGCGCAGCGCGCCATGGACGATGGCCGTATTGCCCAGGCCTTGGCGCAGTTGAGCGCGTGCACCCGCCTGCAGCGCGGTCTGGGCAATGATCTCGGCCAGAACATAGGACTCGGTAAAGCGTTTGGAGCCCACGCGCAGTGGCTCGGTCTCGGCGCGTTGCGCCCAGGTCGGTGCGGGCAGCAGCAGGCACCAGGCTGCAAGAGTGATGAGCAGTTGGCGGACAAGCTTCATGCGCTCACTATAGCAACTGAATTGCTATCAATATGGTAGCTGGCAGTCTATATGTTACATAGAGATGGGGCGGATTTTATTGAATTCCAGCACTGTGAGCTGCGATGACGGCTTTGGTATGAACCCCATGCAAAACACCCCGCAGCCTGGGCTGACGGGGTGTCGCGACTAAAGATCGCCAGGGCTTGCTTGCTCCGGCGCTCAGGCTTTAGCTGCCGCGAGTGATGGGCACCTCGGCGTTTCGGCCATAGCTGCCGTACTTGCCCAGCTCCCACTTGGCAATGGCGTTGCGGTGCACTTCATCAGGGCCGTCGGCAAAGCGCAGGGTGCGCGCGCCGGCGTAGGCGTAGGCCAAGGGGAAGTCATCGCACATGCCGCCGCCGCCATGCACTTGCATGGCCCAGTCGATGACCTGGCAGGCCATGCTGGGAGCCACGACCTTGATCATGGCGATCTCGGTGCGTGCGACCTTGTTGCCAGCCACGTCCATCAGCCAAGCGGCCTTCAGCGTCAGCAGGCGGGCCATGTCGATCTTGCAGCGTGCTTCCGCGATGCGTTCCTGCGTCACGGTCTGCTGGGCCACGGTCTTGCCAAACGCCACGCGGCTGGAAGCGCGCTTGCACATCAGCTCCAGTGCGCGCTCGGCCAGGCCAATCAGGCGCATGCAGTGGTGAATACGGCCCGGGCCAAGGCGACCCTGGGCGATCTCAAAGCCGCGGCCTTCGCCCAGCAAAATATTGCCGACAGGAACGCGCACGTTCTCGAAGTACATTTCCATATGACCGTGGGGCGCGTCGTCGTAGCCCATCACATTGAGCGGGCGCACCACGCGTACGCCAGGGGCGTCGGCCGGCACGATGATCATGCTTTGCTGGGAGTGCTTGGGCGCATCGGGATCGGTCTTGCCCATGGTGATGTAGACGGCGCAGCGTGGGTCGCCGGCGCCGGAAATCCACCACTTGTGGCCGTTGATCACGTACTCATCGCCCTGGCGTTCGATGCGGGTGCAGATATTGGTCGCATCGGACGAGGCCACTTCGGGCTCGGTCATGGCAAAGGCCGAGCGGATCTTGCCTTCCAGCAAGGGCTTGAGCCAGCGGCTCTTGAGCTCTTCGCTGCCGTAGCGGGCAATGGTTTCCATATTGCCGGTGTCCGGCGCGGAGCAGTTGAAGACTTCGCTGGCCCAGCCCACGCGACCCATGATTTCGGCCAGCGGGGCGTATTCCTGGTTGGTCAGGCCTGCACCGTGGTAGCCCGAGGCTTCGGCGCTGTCGACGGGCAGGAACAGGTTCCACAGTCCCGCAGCCTGGGCCTTGGGCTTGAGGTTCTCAATGGTCTGCAGCGGTGTCCAGCGCTTTCCGGCTGCGGTGTTGGCCGCCAACTCGTCTGCATAGACCTGCTCGGATGGATAGATGTATTCATCCATGAACTTGAGCAGACGTTGCTGCAAGTCCTTGGTTTTGGGGGAGTAATCGAAGTCCATGGTTGCTCCTTTTTTATGTAGCGGTGTTGAGATCAGCTCATTGGTGGTAAAAATGTTTAGCTGCGCTGGGCAAAAGACCAGGCCAGCTCGGCCATGGGGCGGGCGGTGTCGCCCGACGCCTTGGCCTGCGCGCTGGACGCTGTGCCCGCTTCCACGCGCTTGGCAATGCCTTGCAGGATGGCCGCGATGCGGAACATGTTGTAGGCAAGGTAAAAGTTCCAGTCGCGGTGCAGTGCGTCCACGTCCTGCGTGCCGGTACGTTGGCAGTAGCGCTGGATGTAGTCCGTTTCATTGGGGATGCCCAGGGCTGCAATATCCAGCCCCGCGATGCCGCGGCCCAGCGAGGCGGGGATATGCCAGCTCATGCAGTGGTAGCTGAAGTCCGCCAGCGGGTGGCCCAGCGTGGACAGCTCCCAGTCCAACACGGCAATCACGCGGGGCTCGGTAGGGTGGAACATGAGGTTGTCCAGGCGATAGTCGCCGTGCACGATGGAGACACGGCTTTCGTCCTTGGCGCTGGCGGGCATATTGGCGGGCAGCCACTCCATCAGCTTGTCCATTTCGGGGATGGGCTGGGTGATGGAGGCCACATACTGCTTGCTCCAGCGGCCGATCTGGCGTTCGAAGTAATTGCCGCTCTTGCCGTAGTCGGCCAGGCCGCGCTCGGCAAACTTCACGCTGTGCAGGGCCGCAATCACGCGGTTCATCTCGTCATAGATCTCACCGCGCTGCGCGGGCGTCATGCCGGGCAGGGATTGATCCCAGAGCACGCGGCCTTCCATGAACTCCATGATGTAGAAGGCGCGGCCAATGATGGCCTCGTCCTCGCACAGCGCATACATATGCGGCACGGGCACATCGGTGTCGGCCAGCCCTTTCATCACGCGGTACTCGCGCTCGATCGCATGCGCCGAAGGCAGCAGCTTGGCCACGGGGCCAGGCTTGGCGCGCATTACATAGCTCTTGCCGGGGGTCACCAGCTTGTAAGTGGGGTTGGACTGGCCGCCCTTGAACATCTCCACCTGCAACGGGCCTGCGAAACCCTGCACATGCTGCGTCATCCACGCAGTCAGCGCAGCGACATCAAAAGCGTGCTGGTCAGATACCGGGCGGGTACCTACAAAATGGTCAAAAGTGCTCATGGGTGCTCCGTCCTTTATTCGATTTGTGAAATGACAGTGGAAAGTGTGCGAGGCGCGCGCAAGCCGCCGCACTGCGCCGAAAAGCGCAGTGAGCGATGCGTGAAAAAGGGGAGTGCTGCGGAACGCAGCGATGAAAACGAAGCTGAGGCAGTTGCAACTGCGCAGCCTTCAAAACTGGCACAGACCAGGCGAGGGGCAGCAAGCAAGGGCCGATGCTGGCCGCGCTGCCCCGCAGCGAGGCTGTCGTCCCCTCTCGGGAGGGGAGCCGCAAAGCGGCTCAGGGGCGTTAAATATCCGTATCCGCAATCCGCAGCAGCGCATTGCGATCGCGTACCACCAGTCCACCCGGCTCGATGCGAATCACATCCTCGCGCTCCATGGATTTGAGCTCCTGGTTCACGCGCTGGCGCGATGCGCCTAGCAACTGGGCCAGCTCTTCCTGTGCCAGATGCAGACCGATGCGAATCTCGGAGCTGTCCGAAAGACTCATCACGCCGTAGCTGCGTGTCAGGTGCATGAGCTGCTTGGCCAGACGCGAGCGCAGTGGCAGGGTGTTGAGATCCTCCACCAGTCCATAGAGTTGACGGATGCGGCGCGCGTTCAGGCGCAAAATGGCATCGGCAAATTCCGAATGCAGGCCGATGATGCGCTTGAAGTCCGCCTTGGAGACGCACAGCAGCGTGGTCTCGCCATGTGCATAGGCGTCGTGGGTGCGTTTGTCGCCATCCAGAATCGCCACATCCCCGAACCAGATGCCCGGCTCCACATAGGTCAGCGTGATCTGCTTGCCCGTGATGGAGGTGGAGCTGACCCGCACCGCGCCACGTGCGCAGGCAATCCACTCCTCGGGCGGTTCGCCGCGAGCGCAGATGAGCGTGCCATCTTTGTACCGTTTGACGTATGCGCATCGAAGAATGTCGTGCCGTAGTGAAGGCGAAAGGGATGAAAACCAGCGACCAGAGTTGATCGCCTCACGTTCTTCCATACTAAGAATCGGTTCGTCCATGTTCTGTCTTATGCGTGACTGGTAACCTGTCCATTGTCACGTCTGGGACCAGTTATGTGGGTAAAGACCTCATGAGGGTTGTCACCTGTGTGTCGGCGCAACCCAAGAACAGGGCTTGCGCAAATGGCGAGTCTGTACAAAAGAGGTGCCATGCAATCGAAAATGCCCGCTGTGGGCGGGCATTCATGAGGGGACGTCAATTCTCTTCGTGCATCAGGCTCAGGCCCAGTGCGCCACGGCGGCGCAACCAGGGGCTGGGGCGGTAGCGCGGGTCACCATAAACGGTCTGCAAATTGAACAGCACTTCCAGGATGCTGCTGGGGCCGAAACGGTCGCCCATGGCCAATGGCCCCATGGGGTAGCCCAGGCCCAGCGTGACCGCTTTTTCCAGATCCTGCGGGCTGCCTATGCCTTGTTGGCAGATATCCGAGCCGATATTGACGATGCCTGCCACCACGCGCTGGGTGACAAAGCCGCCGCTGTCGCGGATCACGCTCACCGCCTTGCCGTCACGGGCAAAGAGCGCATGCGCCGCATCGCGCATGTCGCGGCGAGTGGCCGGGTTGGTGGCCAGCACGCGGCGGCGTGTGGCGGCGTCGTCCACCAGCATGTCGATGCCGACAGTGCGCATGGCATCGAGTTGGTCAACTGCGGCCACAGTCGTGACATCAAAACCCAAGGGCGCTACCAAAATAAGAGCATTGCTGGATGGGGTCTGGCCTGTTTCAATGTGGGCCCCCAGCTCCCTGAGCAGTTGATACAGCTCCTGGCGGCGTGCCGCGCGCGGTGAAACCCAGACCGGTGGTAGTTCATTCACCACCGGCGCTGGTGGCTCCTCGGCGACCTGTGGCTTGCCGTCGGCATAGCGGTAATAGCCTTCGCCGGTCTTGCGGCCGAGCACACCCGCAGCTACGCGCTGCGCGGCAATGGCGTTGGGGCGGTAGCGCGGCTCGTCGTAGTACTGGCGGTAAATCGACTCGGTCACCGCATGGGTGATGTCCATGCCGGTCAGGTCCATCAGTTCGAACGGCCCGAGCTTGAAGCCAATCTGGTCGCGCAGAATGCGGTCCACAGTGGCAAAGTCGGTCACGTTTTCCTGCACGATGCGCAGTGCTTCTGTGGAATAGGCGCGGCCCAGGTGGTTGACCAGAAAGCCCGGCGTGTCCTGCGCATTCACAGGGGTGTGGCCAAACTGGCGGGTGAAGGCAGTCAGTCGCTCGCAAGTGCTGCGGTCTGTGGCCAGACCCTGAATCACTTCAACGACTTTCATCAGCGGCGCAGGGTTGAAGAAGTGCCATCCGGCAAAACGTCCCTTGTGCTGCAGCGCAGTCGCCATCGCCGTGATGGACAGCGACGAGGTATTGCTGGCGATCACGGCCGTCTGCGACAGCAGCGGCTCGAGTTCGCGCAGCAGGGTTTGCTTGATATCGAGCTTCTCGACAATCGCCTCCACCACCATATCGCAGCCCGACAAATCGGCCATGCTGGACACAGCCTGTAGTCGCGCGCCGTAGGCTGCTACCTGCTCATCGCTGAGCTTGCCCTTGGCAGCCAGCGACGCCCACAGTGCCTGGATCTTGTCCACGGCCTGCTGGGCCGCACCTTCGCGGGTATCGAGCAGCAGCACCCTGGCTCCCGCTTGCGCTGACAGCTGCGCAATGCCTTGCCCCATGGCTCCGGTGCCAATCAGTCCCACTTGGGAAAACGCGGGAGAAGTCTCCATCCTGTCTGCCTTTCTAGCTTCTGTGTTGTCTATGTCTTATGCCACAGCGTTTGCCTAAGCTGTGACGCATGGAAAACATGCCATTCAAACAAATATCGGTTTTAAGTCAAGGTGACATATACGTGGTTAGCTATCAATCTTGATGTTTTTTAACGCATTAAGCCTGCACTGCCAGCCAAGTTAGTGGGTGCAGGTCTGCGAGAGGAGGGCAACTTGGTTTAACCTTGTTGCCTTTTTCCTTGATTTCGGTTTTTGCCAGCCCTTGCGGACAAGGCGCCGCAGCGGCGGTGTCATGGGCGCGGGCTGGGGTTCTCGCAAAGGTTTTCCCCTCCATGACTCGCAAGGCACCCGATACGGACGCCACTGCAGCAACGGCGCAGCACGGCGCTGACGACCTGCAGCGCAATCTCACCAACCGCCACATTCAGCTGATTGCCATTGGCGGTGCCATTGGCACGGGCCTGTTCATGGGCTCGGGCAAGACCATCAGCCTGGCCGGCCCGTCCATTGTCTTTGTCTACGCCATCATCGGCATCATGCTGTTTTTTGTGATGCGCGCCATGGGTGAGCTGCTGCTGTCCAATCTGCAGTACCGCTCCTTCATCGACTTCTCGTCGGATCTGCTCGGCCCATGGGCGGGCTTTTTTACCGGCTGGACTTACTGGTTCTGCTGGATCGTCACCGGCATTGCCGACGTGATTGCGATTTCGTCCTATGCGCAGTTCTGGTGGCCTGAGCTGCCGCAGTGGGCACCGGCCATCGCCTGCGTAGCCCTGCTGCTGGGCCTGAATCTGCTGACGGTGAAGCTGTTTGGCGAGATCGAGTTCTGGTTCGCCATGATCAAGATCGTCGCGATTGTGGCGCTGGTCGCTACCGGTCTTTACATGGTCACCACCAGCTTTACCTCGCCCGCAGGCCGTCAGGCCAGCTTGTCTAATTTGTGGAATGACGGCGGCATGTTCCCGCACGGGGCCATGGGATTTTTCGCAGGCTTTCAGATTGCGGTGTTTGCCTTTGTGGGCATTGAGCTGGTAGGCACCACGGCGGCCGAAGCCAAGGATCCAGAACGCACGCTGCCGCGCGCCATCAACTCCATTCCCGTGCGCATCATCGTGTTTTACGTGCTGGCGCTGATCGCCATCATGGCCGTCACCCCCTGGCGTGATGTGGTGCCTGGCAAGAGCCCGTTTGTGGAGCTGTTCGTGCTGGCGGGTCTGCCTGCCGCTGCTGGCATCATCAACTTTGTGGTGCTGACCTCGGCGGCCTCGTCGGCCAATAGCGGCGTGTTCTCCACCAGCCGCATGCTGTACGGCCTGTCGCTCAAGGGTGATGCACCCAAGGCTTTCAAACAACTCTCCAGCCGCAGCGTGCCGTCGCGGGGCCTGCTGTTCTCGTGCATCTGCCTGTTGGGCGGCGCTTTTCTGATGTGGGTGATTCCTGATCTGGTCGAAGCCTTCACACTGGTCACCACCGTCTCGGCCATCTTGTTTATGTTTGTCTGGTCGCTGATCTTGCTGTCATACATCAGCTACCGCCGCCAGCGAGCGGCCTTGCATGAACAGTCCAAATACAAAATGCCCGGCGGCATTGCGATGTGCGTGCTGTGCCTGGCCTTTTTTGCTGGCATTCTGGTGCTGCTGACCTTCCAGCCCGATACGCGTCAGGCCCTGATGGTGACGCCGCTGTGGTTTGCGCTGCTGGGCATTGGTTACTGGCTACGTAAATCGCGTTAAGTCTGCGACTATCAAAAAAAGAGCGGCCTGTGCTTATGCAGCACAGGCCGTTGTTGTTTCTGGGGGTGAACGGGGCCGTCAGCCCGCCATGCGGGCCATCAGTTCCCGCGCAGCCGCTTCCGGGTCTGGCGCATTGACCAAGGCCCGCACCACGGCCACCGAGCCCACGCCCGTGGCGCGCACGGCGGGGAAGAGGTTGGCGGAGATGCCGCCAATCGCTACCAGCGGGTATTGCTTCATCAGCCGCACATAAGCGCCAAGCCGTGCCAGGCCTTGTGGCGCCGTGGGCATGCGTTTGAGGGTGGTGGGGAAGACGGCACCGAGAGCGATATAGCTGGGCTGCACGGCATGGGCGCGCACCATCTCGGCATAGCCGTGGGTGGAGACGCCAAAGCGTGTACCCGAGGTGCGAATGGTCTCCAGGTCACGCGCGGCAATGATGTCCAGATCTTCCTGGCCCACATGAATCCCATAGGCGCCTGCATCGAGCGCAGCTTGCCAGTGGTCGTTGATAAAGAGGCGAGCGTTGGTGCCTTTGACGGCTTCCACGGCGGCCTTGACTTCACGCGCCACGGCAGCTTGGTCGTCAGACTTGAAGCGCAGCTGCACCGTTGGCACACCGGCGCGGGCCATGCGGCCCACCCACTCAGCCGTGGGCAGCACGCCGTACAGACCCAGCTCGCGCGGGCAATGGGCAAAGGCCTGGGCTGGGTCTGCATTGCCCAGACCAAAGTCCCGCGGATCATCGGGCCAGTGCGTGGCATCAAACTGGTTGGTACGCTCGCTCTGGCGTTGCCAGGCCTGGGCCAATGTCTCGGCATCGACCGCGATAAAGCCCAGCTGGCTGCAGGCTTGCAGCGCAGCCAGATAGGCCGGCTCCTGGCGTAGGGCTGGCGGCACGGGCTGGGGCGTCAGCTCCACCGAATTGGCATCATGGTGTAGCTGCGCGCCAAAGTTGGCGCTGTGCTGATGAACAATGGCCTGCGCCAGAGCGTTGATTTCAGCGGAGTTCATGGCGCTACCTTATTCCTGGTGCCAAAACGGGGTGCCCAGCACGGGGGTGCTGGGCTGTGCTGCTGTCTGCTCGGCCATGGCACCGGCGCGGTAGGCGGCGCGGCCAGCGTTGGTGGCGTCAGCAAACGCTCCAGCCATGACCACGGGGTCTTCAGACAGAGCCACTGCGGTGTTGAGCAGCACGGCGTCATAACCCCATTCCATCACCGTGCAGGCGTGGGATGGGCGGCCCAGACCCGCATCCACAATCAGCGGCACCTTCAGGCGCTCGCGCAGCATCTGCATGGCATAGGGGTTGACGGGGCCACGGCCTGTGCCAATGGGCGCTGCCCAGGGCATGACAGCCTGGCAGCCCACATCGACCAGCTTCTGGCACAGCACCAGGTCATAGGTGGTGTAGGGCAGCACCTGAAAGCCATCCTTGATCAGAATGGACGCGGCTTCCACCAGATTCAGCGTATCGGGCTGCAGCGTGTAATCGTCACCAATCAACTCCAGCTTGATCCAGGGCGTGTCAAACACTTCACGCGCCATCTGGGCCGTGGTGACGGCTTCTTGAATCGTCATGCAGCCCGCAGTATTGGGCAGCACGGGCACGTTCAGCTTGCGCAGCAGCTCCCAGAAGCTGGCACCGGTCTCTGCCGCATTGCTGCCTTGGCGGCGCAGCGATGCTGTGACCATTGCGGGCTTGGAGCGCTCAACCGCTGCTTCCAGAATGGCAGGCGAGGGGTAGCGCGAGGTGCCCAGCAGCAAACGGCTTTCAAAACGCTGGCCGTAGAGGACCAAGGCGTCGTCGGAAGATTGTGTATTCATGTCTTGTTCTTGCTTGTTTTTAGCCGCCGGTGACAGGGGAAATCACTTCCATCTTGTCGCCATCGTTCAAAGCGCGGCTTTCGTACTGGCTCTTGGGCACAAACACTGTGTTGACCGCCACGGCAAACGGGGGCTTGGCCTGCATTTGCGCCAGCGCATCGGCCACGGTGGCGTTGGCTTGCAGGTCGGTAGCTTGCTGGTTGATGGTGATCTTCATGGCTTCAAAACGGAAAAATAGGCTGGCGCTAACTTAAACCTTGGCGCCGGTTTTCTTGTATGCGCCTGGGGTGCAAGTGTTGTGCGCCAAAGTTCAGGGGCGGTGCACGGCAACGTCGAATTCGCGCGCCAGCGGCGAGTCATTGTGATCCACCAGTTCCAGCACCACATCCAGCATGGCGGGCGAGATCATGAAGCCGTGGCGGTACAGACCGTTGACTTCCATGACGCGCGGGGCCAGCAGGCGCACGGCGGGCAGATTATCGGGCAGGGTGGGGCGGCATTGGGTGGCAATTTCCACAATTCGGCCCTCGGCAAAGCCTGGGTGCACGGTGTAGGCGGCGCTGAGCAGCTCCAGTGTGGAGCGCACGCTGGCGGGCGACATATCGTCGGATTCAATCTCCGTCGCGCCAATCACAAAGAGGTGATCTTCCTTCGGGGCGATATAGATGGGGTAGCGCGGGTGAATCAGGCGTGTGGGGCGCTGCAGCGTCACTTCCGGCGCATGAATGCGCACGACTTCGCCGCGAATGCCGCGCAAATCCTTCCACTGGGTGCGCGCACCGAGGCCGCGGCAGTCAAAAACAAAATCGGGCTGACCGGCTTCGCCGGGCTGAAAGTCGCTGATCTCGCGCGGGCTTTCCCAGTGCAGGGCCACACCCAGGCTTTGCAGCTTGTCCACCAGCGCTGCCAGCAGCTGGCGGTTGTCCAGCTGGCCCTCGCCGGGCAGGTACACGCCCTGACTAAAGCGGCCTTGCATGGCAGGCTCGCAAGCTTGTAGTTCTGCGCCAATTTTTTCTTCCATGGCGGGCAGGCTGGGATTGATGCGGCGGTTTTTCTCCAGCAGACCAAAAAAGCGCGCGGCATCGGCCTGATCCTGGCGGTGCCAAAGGATCAGCGTGCCGTTTTGCTGCAAAAACACATGCTGGCTCAATTGACCAATCAGCTCTGGCCAGCGCTTTAAGGCGTGCTGGCCCATGCGTACCACGCCGGGTTCGGTAATCGCCGATTCGGCCAGCGGCGCGAGCATGGCGGCCGCCACGCGGGCCGCTGCGCCATCGCCTTGTGGGCCATGGGCGTCATAAAGGTCAATTGGGTGACCGCGCTGGGCCAGCGCCAGAGCCAGCAGACGGCCCATGAGGCCGCCGCCCAGAATGGCGATCTTTGAAGAAGCTTGTAGCAAGGACATGTGCAATTTGTTTCTCATCGCGCACAGGGACTAGGGGCCTGTGCTGGACAAAACGCGGCATGCCTTGCAGTTTGTGAAACTCCCCACGCCAGCATGACCTGGATCGGGTGTAGAGGGCATGGCCCTCAGGGTGTTTCTCAGTCCGCAAAGGCTGTTTGCCTCGGGGACACCCCTGTTTCGTCCGTCAGCGGGCATTACAGCACAACCACAAACACGCCGCATTGACCATGCGCATGGGCGATAATTTTTATCCATGACAGTGACCGCTACCTCCACCTCTTCCGCCACAGCCAAAAAACGCTATGCGCGCGTGCTCTCCATTGCTGGCTCGGACAGTGGCGGCGGCGCTGGCATTCAGGCCGACCTCAAGACCTGCGCGGCTCTGGGCTGCTATGGCATGACCGCCATCACCGCCATCACCGTGCAGAACACGCTGGGTGTGAGCGGCATTCACAGCATTCCGCTGGACACCGTGCGTGGGCAGATTGATGCGGTGGTCAACGATATTGGTGTCGATGCCGTCAAGATCGGCATGCTGGCCACGCCCGAAGTGGTGAGCGTGGTGGCCGATGCGATTCGCCGCCACCAGATCAAGAATGTGGTGCTGGACCCGGTCATGGTCGCCACCAGCGGCGACCGCCTGATTGCACCCGAGACCGCGCAAGTGCTGGTCAAAGAGCTGTTCCCACTCGCCACTGTGATTACGCCGAACCTTGACGAAGCTGCCATGCTGCTGGGCCGCGGGATTGATGGCATTGCAGAGCTGGATGCTGCCGTGGCTGATTTGCTGGCCTTGGGAGGGTCTGGTGCACCTGCAGTTTTGCTCAAAGGCGGGCATTTGAGTGGCGAACTGGTGATGGATGTGCTGGGCCAGCAGGGCCAGAGCGCCGATCAGTATCTGCGCCTGCAGTCGCAGCGCATTGCCACGCACAACGGCCATGGCACGGGTTGCACGCTGTCTTCGGCGATTGCCTCGCATCTGGCGCTGGGCCTTCCGCTGACCGAAGCCGTGACTGAGGCGCGCCGCTATATTCTTGGCGCGATCGAGGCCGGTGCCGATGTGCATACCGGCCATGGCCATGGCCCGCTCAACCACGGCTACGCGCCTCTGGCACAGAAAATCATCGGCGGTTGATCTCGGCGATGTTCCCCCAAAAAAGGCCTGCAGGTGCAGGCCTTTTTCACGGCGGGCTCAGCGTTACCAGCCCCACATCAGGTTCCGGGCCACCCAGCCGTTTTGGCCGTTGCTGCGCTGCACCTGCGCCCAGCTGCCTTGCTTTTTCAACGTCTGTACGATCTCGTACTGCTTGAGCTGGGTCACGCGGCGATGGCTGGTGCCGGGGCCGGAGCGCAGGTTGGCCGTGCGCGCAGTCACCACCATGTGCGGGGCTTTGACCGTCAGCGGCGCATGGACCCAGCCCAGCGTGGCTTCGTAGTCCTTGACGCGCAGCCACTGGCCCCGGCGCTGGGTGACTTGCAGCGGATAGCCTTTGCTCAGTTGCCACAGCGTGCTGGAGCGGGTGCTGGGTTTTTCGCGCACGTTCACGCTGTTGCCTTTGATGCTCACATATTCCTGGGCCTGGGCAGCCACGGGCAGCAAGGCGGTGGTGAATGCGGTGAGGGCGATGGCGGCTGCGCCGATCCAGGGGGCTGTGCGGCGTTGTTGACAGGGCACGGGGCAGGTTCTCCTTTTCTACCTAAAAACGGGATCTAACCCTTATCGGACTTGCATAGTTAGCTCTAGTTCCGGTAGAAAGCTGACAGGGGCTGAACGCGGTTTGTAGTGAAAGGACTCTCATGCTTCGACGATGGGCTCCCATCAGCCTTTTTCTGGCTGCTGGCCTGGTGGCCGGTTGTCAGACCCACGCATCAGATGTCGCACCCGTTATCACTGCCCAGGGCCCTGCGGGCACACAGGCCAATTCAGGTGGTGCAGACTTGCTGACCATGAACGACAAAACGCTGGGTGCGCAATTGCTCCAGGCCGCCAGCGGTGGTGATGCTGCCCAGGTGCGGCAACTGCTGGCTCAGGGCGCGCCAGTGGATGCGATCCAGCCGCCGCTGGCCGACACGCCGCTGCTGCTGGCCGTGCGCGGCAACCATGTGCAGGTGGCGCGCTCGCTGCTGATGCATGGGGCCAACCCGAATTTTCAGAACGCGATCGATGACAGCGCTTTTCTGTTGTCGGGCGCGCTGGGGCGCACGGAGCTGGTGCGCATGATGCTCTCGTATGGCGCAAATCTCAAAATCACGAATCGCTTTGGTGGCACGGCGCTGATACCGGCTTGCGAGCGCGGCCATGTGGAAACCGCCCAGGTGCTGATGGCCGCTGGCGTGGATGTGAACCATGTCAACCGCCTGGGCTGGACTTGCCTGATGGAGGCCGTGGTGCTGGGCCGGGGCGGGCCCGAACATCAGGCCATCATCCGCGCGCTGATTGAGGGCAGGGCCGATCTGAATTTGCCCGACAAGGACGGCGTAACGGCACTGGCCCATGCGCGTCAGCGCAATCAGGCCGAGGTCGTCAAGCTGCTGCAGGCAGCGGGTGCGCGCTGATTTTGAGGAAAACAAGCTTCAAGTCCATAAATCATATAGGCCTGGTGCTATTGTTTTGATAGTTACTGCGTCTCAAGTGTTCTGGCCGTAGCAAAGCTTCGGAGCCAGCCTAAAAAAGGGGCGGTTAAGGTTGTCGGGACTCTCGTGCTGGCAACTCTACAAACTCGCTGTTGGTCTTGGTGTCCATGGGCTTTTGAATCGCGTTGTTATCTCGAGCATCCAGGCGGACGGAATACGCAGTTGTCTGTCCGTTTGCGACTGCAAATACATTGAGGTAGTGAAGCCCCTTGGACAAGACAGTGAGCGGCACCTGTATACGAGCCTCTCCTGTGCTGTCTGGTCGAACAAAAGCGGGGGCAGATGCCTCGATGCGAATCTGTCCTTCGGCCTGATAGGTGAGAGATATCTCTTGAACTTTGGCTGGGCTGCGAAGTGTCAGGTCTACGTTCATGGGGCCTACAGAGAGTTTCTGCTTTGACGTGGCAGAGCTGATTGAGACCAGGCCGCCAGGTTTCCCGTGCTTGGGCGCTGCGGACTCAACCAAGGAGGGCGAGGTGCTGCTGGCGCAAGCAGGTAGTGCTGTGGACATCGCCACCAAGGCGATAGCGAAGGAGAAACGAGTGGTGTGAGCAAGGTGTTTCATGACAATCACTCCTTGGTGATCTGGACGTTATAGCAAGTGTTGAATAGGTATTTTTCATTTCCAAGGACAATCAGCTCATCCACAAGCCACATTCGTTGAATTCCTTTTTTGAAATTGAAGGTGATAGGTGGGGCTGCATAATCGTCATCGCTATCTTCATAACTATCGGAGCCATTGAAAACTGTTGGCCTGGCACCTGGCATCAACTTTCCTGACGGGCGTGTCCGAACTTTTGTGTAAACGGGGCGGACTTCAGTTGACGGAGATGCGGTCTCCGAACTGAATGGTAAATCGGGTCAACGCTGCCTTCCAATCCCGAATCGGCATGGTCCACTTCTGAC
>NZ_KZ984478.1 GCF_003569915.1 Comamonas testosteroni
TGACGCCTTCGGGCGCACCGGCCACGCGCGCCAGCACCAGGTGGACGATGTTGTCCGCCATATCGTGCTCACCGTAGGTGATGAAGATCTTGGTGCCGAAGACCTTGTAGGAGCCGTCAGCTTGGGGCTCGGCCTTGGTGCGCACCAGCGCCAGATCAGAGCCTGCCTGCGGCTCGGTCAGGTTCATGGTGCCGTTCCACTCGCCGGTGACGAGTTTTTCCAGATAAGTGGCCTTGAGTGCATCGCTGCCAGCGGTCAGCAGCGCTTCGATCGCGCCATCGGTCAGCAGCGGGCACAGCGCAAAACTCAGGTTGGCGCTGTTGAGCATCTCGATGCAGGCTGCGCCAATGGTCTTGGGCAGGCCCTGGCCGCCAAAGTCTGCGGGGTGTTGCAGACCTTGCCAGCCGCCTTCGGCGTACTGCTTGAAGGCATCGACAAAGCCGGGAGTGGTGGTGACCTTGCCGTCCTTCCAGGAGGAGGGGTTCACATCGCCGGGCACGTTCAGGGGGGCGACCACGCCTTCGCAGAGCTTGGCGCATTCTTCGAGCACGGCCTGTGCGGTTTCCAGGCCCGCTTCTTCAAAGCCGGGGATTTGCGCGATCTGCTCGATCTGGGCCAGATGCTGCATGTCGAACAGCATGTCCTTGATGGGGGCGGTGTATGTCATCGTGATTGACTCCTGAAAAAATGGCCCGTCAGCACGGAGCGCTGCGGGCCTTGTTATGGCTGGTTTACTGTGTCACCCGCCCGGAGGCGTTGACGATGGAGAGGTCCACATATTTGGACCCGATCTGGGAGCCGGGCTTGTAGCTCACCCAATAGCCGCCCAGGTCAACGGCATCCAGCGTGCGCAGGGCCGCAGAGACTTTCTCGGGCGTCACAGGCTGGCTGCGGCGCATGGCTTCGACGATGACCTTGGCATTCACATAGCCTTCCATCATCGCAAAGCTCACAGGAACTTCGATGGATTTTCCGGCAGCCGATACGGCATCGCGGAACTCCTTGTTGAGCTTGGCGGAAACCTTGTAGGGACTGGGCACGACCTGGGCAATCGACAGGCCGCTGATGTACTCCACCGGCAGGCGCTTGGCCAGTTGCTCGATATCGGCCTCCGCTGTGGCGTAGATCTGGGCATTACCACCATCGAGGCGGTAAGACTCCACAAACGCTGCAGTGGCGGGGCTGGAAGCCACCACCAGAATGGCCTGCGCCGGAGTCTTGGAGGCGCGCAGTTGCTCCACCGTCTTGTCCACCGAGGATTTGTTCTTGATGGCTGCGGTCGAGACCAGCTTGGCACCGCTGGGCGAAATAGCCTTGCTGACCAAATCGTTGAGCGCCTGCGTATCGGGGCGCTCTTCAAACACCAGCGCCAGCCGCGTAATACCCACGGTGGCGAGATGCGAGGAAATCTTGTTCATCTGCTCGGCCAGCCCGGCTCGGGTGGCGAACATCTGGCCGGACGCGAGTACACGAGTGTCCGTGCTCTGGTAGCCAACCACCGATAGCGGCGAGCCATCGAGCAGCTTGCTGTCGAGCAGCGCCGCCATATTGCGGTTGCCGAAAAAGCCCGCCAGCACCACGGGTTTGCTGTCGCTGAGCAGCTTGCGCGTCTTGGTCACGGTTTCTTCGGGGTGCCCCACATCATCGACCACCACCAGCTCCACAGGCTGACCCTGCACGCCACCAGCCTTGTTGATCTGGTCGAAGTACAGCTTCATGCCCTGCGCATAGGCCCGGCCTTGTGAGGCATCGGCGCCAGACAGAGGGGCAACCTGGCCCACGGTCCAGCCAGCGGCCTGGGCCATGAAGGCCACGCCGCCAAAGGCGAGGGCCACTGCCACACGAACTTTGCTCTGCACACCGCTCCAGCGCTTGCTCTTCATCTCTTGTCTCCCTCAGAAAAGTTCTGCCGTCCATTGTGGCCGGACCGTTCGGGTTTTATTGTTCAAGCTTTCATGCGCGCCTGTTGCGAACGCACATGGAAAAAGAGGGGCTAACAGCCCCTCTTTTGATGTGCGCCAAATTACAGCGCCTTGACCAATTCCGGCACAGCCACGAAGAGGTCAGCTTCCAGGCCGTAGTCAGCCACGCTGAAGATGGGAGCTTCGGGGTCCTTGTTGATCGCCACGATCACCTTGGAGTCCTTCATACCGGCCAAGTGCTGGATGGCGCCGGAGATACCAGCAGCAATGTACAGCTGGGGAGCAACGATCTTGCCGGTCTGACCCACTTGCAGGTCATTGGGAGCGTAGCCAGCATCCACAGCAGCGCGCGAAGCGCCGATGGCAGCGCCCAGCTTGTCGGCCAGGGGTGTCATCACTTCGGTGAACTTCTCGGCAGAGCCCAGAGCGCGGCCACCGGAGACGATGATCTTGGCTGCGGTCAGCTCAGGACGGTCGCTCTTGGTCACTTCACGGCCCACGAAAGCGCTCTTGCCAGAATCAGCAGCAGCAGCCACGGTTTCCACCGCAGCGGAGCCGCCGGTGGCGGCAGCAGCGTCGAAGCCCGTAGTACGCACGGTGATGACCTTGACGGCATCAGCGGACTGCACGGTAGCGATGGCGTTGCCAGCGTAGATGGGACGCTCGAAGGTGTCAGCGGAATCAACCTTGGTGATGTCGCTGATCTGGGCCACGTCCAGCTTGGCGGCCACGCGGGGAGCGATGTTCTTGCCAGCAGCAGTCGAGGGGAACAGGATGTGGCTGTAGTTACCGGCGATAGCCA
Organism: Comamonas testosteroni; assembly: GCF_003569915.1. GTDB lineage: Bacteria > Pseudomonadota > Gammaproteobacteria > Burkholderiales > Burkholderiaceae_C > Comamonas > Comamonas testosteroni_D. The sequence continues at coordinate 2,725 of NZ_KZ984478.1, forward strand.
GAACTTGAGCGGCCACGTTTTCGGCCAGGCCGTCCTTCAGGCTTGCGCCGTCAGCGTGGATGACCTTGGAAACACCAGCGATCTGGGCAGCGGCTGCAGCAGCAGCGCCTGCGTTTTCACCAGCGACGAGCACATGCACATCACCGCCGCAAGCCTTGGCAGCAGTGACGGTGTTCAGGGTTGCGCCCTTGATCGAAGCGTTGTCGTGTTCAGCAATAACGAGTGCGGTCATTTGTCGTTTTCCTTTAGATCACTTTGGCTTCGTTCTTGAGCTTGTCCACCAGTGCGGCGACGTCAGCCACCTTCACACCAGCGCCACGCTTGGCGGGCTCGGCAACCTTCAGGGTCTTGAGGCGAGGCGTCACGTCCACACCCAGGTCTTCAGGCTTGACGGTGTCCAGCTGCTTCTTCTTGGCCTTCATGATGTTGGGCAAGGTGACGTAGCGGGGCTCGTTCAGGCGCAGGTCGGTGGTGATGACTGCGGGGGTGGACAGAGACAGAGTCTCCAGACCGCCGTCAACTTCACGGCTGACGGTGACCTTGTCGCCAGCGACTTCCACCTTGGAGGCGAAAGTGGCCTGGGGCATGTCACCCAGAGCTGCCAGCATCTGGCCGGTCTGGTTGTTGTCGCCGTCAATGGCTTGCTTGCCCAGGATCACGAGGCCGGGTTGTTCCTTGTCCACCAGAGCCTTGAGCAGCTTGGCGATGGCCAGGGGCTGCAGTTCAGCGTCGGTCTCGACCAGAATGCCGCGGTCGGCACCGATGGCCATGGCGGTACGCAGGGTTTCCTGGCACTGAGCCACACCGCAGGAGACGGCGATGACTTCGGTCACCACGCCTTTTTCTTTGAGGCGAACGGCTTCTTCGACGGCGATTTCGTCAAAGGGGTTCATGCTCATCTTGACGTTGGCGATGTCCACACCTGTGCCATCCGACTTGACGCGGACCTTCACGTTGTAGTCCACCACGCGCTTGACAGGGACCAATACCTTCATTGCTGCGGCTCCTTAATGATTAATGCATTGACGTTTACGTAAACTGGATTCATTTTATGCGGCACTGCAACAGTCTCTGAACAATTTTCCAGACAATCTGTCCGGAGATCGCCAGCGCAGGCAATTTCAACCACCGCGCACAAAAAGAACGATCGTTCTATTTTATGCATGACTTTGCGGAAATCTCATATCTCCTAGGAGTCAGCCTAGGGAAAAACCTAGGCCAGCAATCACTGCGAGCACCTTGCCTGCATCCAATCAGGCTACACGCTAACACTGCTGGCGAAGGCTCACGTCGTCCAAAAGGACGGATCAGCCTTGCCAGACAGGTTTGCGCTTTTGCGCAAAAGCCTGAGCGCCCTCCTGGGCATCCACATCCATCATATTGACCGCCATAGTCTGGCCCGCCAGCTGGTAAGCAGGTTCCAGCCCCATCTCGCGCTGGCGGTAGACCAGTTCCTTGCCCATGCGAATGGCCACGCGCGGCTTGCTGACGATGGCCGCCACCAGTTCCTCCACCGCAGCATCGAGCTGATCAACGGGCACCACACGGTTGAGCAGGCCGTATTGCAGCGCCGTTGCAGCATCCACAAACTCGCCCGTGAGCAGCATCTGCATGGCCTGTTTGATGGGCATATTGCGCACCAGCGGCACGCTGGGCGTGGAGCAGAACAGACCGTACTGAATGCCGCTGGTGGCAAAGCGTGCATCCTCACTGGCCACGGCCAGGTCGCACTGCGCCACCAACTGGCAACCCGCAGCCGTTGCAATACCGTGAACCTTAGCAATGACCGGTACTGGCAGCTTCTGAATCGATAGCATCACACGGCTGCATTGCGCAAACAGCTGCTGGTAGTAGGGCAGCTCTGGGTTGGCCGCCATGTCCTTGAGGTTATGGCCTGCGCAAAAGGCCTTGCCCTCCCCGGCCAGCACCACCACGCGGGCAGATTCATCCTTGGCCACCGCATCCAGCGCCGCCTGCAGCGCGCTGAGCATTTCTGCGCTCAGCGCGTTAAAGCGCTGCGGGTCATTGATCGTCAACCGCACCACGCCGCGCGCATCCTGGCTGATCTGCACTATCGAGTCATTGGCCATTGTCTGCCTGCTTTCGGACTAGATGAGATGAGGGGAGGCCAGATCAGATATCGGCCAGCACGCGCAGATGCGCTTCCACGCTGCGCGCCAGCGGGTCCATCACATAGCCACCCTCCAGGCAGGAGACGATGCGCCCCTTGGAAAAGCGCCGCGCGATGTCCTTGACGCGACTGGTGATCCAGGCAAAGTCGTTTTCCGTCATGCCCAACTGCCCCATATCGTCTTCACGATGGGCGTCAAAACCAGCGCTGATGAAGATCATCTCGGGCTTGAAGGCTTCCAGGCGCGGAATCCACATCATCTCGACAAGCTCGCGGATGTCCATGCCCTTGGTGTATGCGGCCACGGGGATGTTGAGCATATTGGCAGCAGGGTCCTTGTCGCCGCTGAACGGATAGAACGGATGCTGAAAGATGCCGCACATCAGCACGCGGTCATCGCCCGAGAGGATGTCCTCCGTGCCATTGCCGTGATGTACATCAAAGTCGATGACGGCCACGCGCTTCAAATGGTAGCGCTCCAGCGCATACTTGACGCCGATGGCCACGTTGTTGAAAAAGCAAAAGCCCATGGCCTGGGTACGCGTGGCGTGGTGCCCGGGCGGGCGCACGGCGCAGAAGGCGTTTTCCAGCTCACCGGCCAGCACCGCATCGGTGGCGGCCAGTGCCGCGCCCGCAGAGCGCAGCGCGGCCTTGAAGGTATGGCGGTTGATGGAGGTGTCGGTATCGAGCTGGCGATGCTCGGGCCCGCCCGCAGCCAGCTCCTGCTCCAGCCGGTTGGTCAGGCCCTGCAGCGCCGCAATGTGCATGGGGTCGTGCGCGAGCTCGATCTCGGCCAGCGACGCCTCGGGGACATCGCAGCGCTCGAGCGCATCGCCCACACCAGTTACCAGCAGCCGGTCTTCAATTGCGTCAAGGCGCGACGGGCACTCAGGGTGGCCCGGGCCCATTTCATGCAACCAGCAATCCCGGTGGGTGAAATAACCTGTCTTGCCCACAGTCATGTCTCCGCTATCGCTTATTTAGGATATGTTCCAGCCATGCACGCTCAGAACACAATTAATGCGCTTTTAAGTCAGCTTAACACGGTCATGGAGGGGAAACCGGATCAGGTCAGGGATGGGGTGGCCTGCTTGCTGGCGGGTGGTCATTTGCTGATCGAGGACGTGCCCGGCGTGGGCAAGACCACGCTGGCCCATGCACTGGCTCGCAGCTTTGGCCTGCAGTTTTCGCGCGTGCAATTCACCGCCGATCTGATGCCCAGCGACCTGACGGGCGTCTCCATCTACGACCGTGGGCAAGAGGCTTTTGTGTTCCACCCCGGCCCCGTATTTGCACAGGTGCTGCTGGCCGATGAAATCAACCGCGCCAGCCCCAAGACCCAGAGCGCGCTGCTGGAAGCCATGGAGGAGCACCAGGTCACCACCGAGGGCAAGACCCACCGCCTGCCCGCGCCCTTCTTTGTGATTGCCACGCAAAACCCGCTAGAGCAACTGGGCACCTTCGCGCTACCCGAAAGCCAGTTGGACCGTTTTCTGATGCGCATCAGCCTGGGCTACCCCTCACGCGATGCGGAGCGCAAGCTGCTCGCCGGCAATGGCCGCCGCGCCGCTGCCGATGCGCTGCTGCCCGTCATCACCCAGCAGCAACTGCAGCAGCTGCAAGCGGCCGTGATGGCCGTGCATGCCAGTGATGCGCTGCTCAACTATGTGCAGGACCTGATTGCCGCCACGCGCAGCGGCCAGTGGTTTGCGCAGGGCCTGTCGCCACGCGCTGGCATTGCGCTGCTGCGCGCCGCCAAGACGATTGCGCTGATGGAAGGCCGCGACTATGTGGCCCCCGATGATGTGCAGGCCATCCTGCCGCAGGTAACAGCCCACCGCCTGGTGCCCGTGGGCAACGCCGGGCGCGGCGCCGTGGAGCAGGTGCGCGCCATGATGCAGGCTGTGCCGCTGTCGTGATGGGTGCTTTGAACTTCGCAATGAATTTCATAGCATGAAGCCCAATCAAGATACAGGCATCAAGCCCAAATCACTGAATATCTTCAGAAAATTTTCTCTGGCGGAGCCCATCCGCCGCTGGGCGCTGGCCCGTCTGCCGCGCAACGATCAGCTCACGCTCACGCAGAGCAATGTCTACATCCTGCCCTCGCGCGCAGGCTGGGCCATGCTGGCGACACTGATCGTGCTGCTGATTGCGGCCATCAACTACCAGCTCAACCTCGGCTATCTGCTGACCTTCTTGCTGGCGGGCAGCGCCGCCGCCAGCATGGTCGTCGGCCACGGCAATCTGCGCGGGCTGCAACTGGGCCTGCAATCTGCGGGCAACCATGGCGGCAGCTTTGCCCACGCGCCCTGCCCCGTGCATATCAAGCTGCACAACAGCCGCAAGTTACGCCGCTGGGGCATTGGGCTTTCGCTGCGTGAAGCCGAAAAAACCGGGGCAGATGCCTGGACCTGGGTGGACGTGCCCGAGCAAGGCGACACCAGCTTGCAACTGCGCTTTGTGCCAGGCCAGCGTGGCCAGCATGCGCTGCCTGCGGTGTCCATACTCACGCGCTACCCGCTGGGCGCTTTTCGCGTCTGGGCGCTGTGGCGGCCTGCCGGCAAGGTCTGGGTCTACCCCGCCCCCGAAACCAACCCGCCGCCCCTGCCCGCTGCCAGCCCCGAAGCCGGTGGCCGCAGCAGCGCGCAGGTGCGCAGCGGTGAAGAGTTTGACGGCGTGCGCGCCTACCAGAGCGGCGACCCGCTCAAGCTCGTGGTCTGGAAGAAAGCCGCCCAGTCCTTTGCTGCAGGCGGCCACCAGCTCGTCAGCCGCGACCGGCCTTTTGCCCACCACCACCGCCTGTGGCTGGACGCCCGCGCCACCGGGCTGGCCGACCATGAGGCCCGCCTCTCGCGCCTGACGGCCTGGGTGCTGTTGGCCCAGCAGCAGGGCCGCACCTGGGGCCTGCGTCTGCCCAATGGCCAGGAAATTGCACCCGACAGCGGTGCGCAGCACGCCACGCGCTGCCTTGAAGCATTGGCCATCGCATGAGTGCCAACATGAAAATTGATAGCACTCAGCCTATGCAGAATAAAGACAACTGGCTTAAAAGGCTTGAATCTCTGCCTCGCGATGCGCGCGACACGCTGTTTCTGCTGGCCGTCATCGCCTGGATTTTGTTGCCCCAGGTGCAGCACATGCCTTGGTGGACCAGCGGCTTTGCGGCCTGCCTGCTGCTGTGGCGCGCACGCCTGGCGCTAAGCGGCGCGACACTGCCGGGGCGCTGGGCACTGGCGGGAGCGCTGTTCATCGCCATTGCTGCCACCTGGGCCACGCATAAAACCATTTTGGGCCGCGATGCAGGGGTGACGCTGGTCGTCATGCTGCTGGCATTGAAGACGCTTGAGCTGCGCGCCCGGCGCGACGCCATGGTGGTGTTCTTTCTGGGCTTTTTTGTTCTGCTCAGCAACTTCTTTTATTCGCAGTCCCTGCCCATTGCCGCGGCCATGGTGCTGGGGCTGATGGGCTTGCTCACGGCGCTGGTCAACGCGCATATGACCGCTGGCCGCCCACCGCTGCTGCAGGCGCTGCACACGGCGGCCAAGCTGGCCCTGTGGGGTGCGCCGGTGATGGTGGCGCTGTTTCTGTTCTTCCCGCGCATGGCACCGCTGTGGGGCGTGCCGTCGGATGATCTGGCGGGCAAATCCGGCCTGTCCGAAAACATGCGCGTGGGCGAAGTCGCGTCCCTGGCCATGGACGACAGCGTGGCGCTGCGCATCCGCTTCGAGACCCCGGGCGGCAAGGAGCCGCCCGCATCCACGCTGTATTTTCGCGGCCCGGTGCTCAGCAATTTTGATGGCCGCAACTGGCAAGCTGACCCCGTGGCGGACGCCATGGCCATGCCCCAGCTGCGCGTGAGCGGCGAGCCCATCCGCTACCAGATGCTGGTTGAACCCAGCAAGCGCCGCTGGCTCACGCTGCTGGACGCCGTCAGGGACGAGCCGCAAACGCCGCCCGGTGCCTCCGTAGGCCGCACGCGCATGTCATCCACGCTGCAATGGATCACGCAGCGCCCGATTACCGATGTGCTGCGCGTCGATGCGCAAAGCTATACCGATTTCAGCTACGGCCCGCCAAAGCAGACGCCTGAGCTGGGCCGCTATCTGCAGCTGCCACCTGGCAGCAACCCGCGCACGCAGGTGCTGGCCGAGCATATCCACGCCCAGGCTGGTGCAGATGCTGGCACTGCCGCGCTGGTTGCCGCCGCCATGCAGCGCCTGCGCACGGGCGGCTATACCTATACGCTGGAGCCCGGCGTGGTAGACAACATCCACACGGCGGACGACTTCTGGTTTGACAGCAAGCAGGGCTTTTGCGAGCACATTGCCTCGGCCTTTGCCGTGCTGATGCGCGGCATGGGTGTGCCCACGCGCATCGTCACCGGCTACCAGGGCGGCGACCGCAACAGCGTGGACGACTACTGGACCGTGCGCAACAGCGACGCCCATGCCTGGGCCGAAGTCTGGATTGCTGGCAAGGGCTGGACCCGCGTGGACCCCACGGGCGCTGTCTCGCCCAACCGCGTCGGCCTGTTTCAGCGCCTGAGCGCACCACCGGGAGCTTTTGCCAGCGCCGTTGGCAACTTTGTCGATGTCAGCACGCTGGAAAAGCTGCGCGCCGTGTGGGAGGCCGTCAACAACCGCTGGAACCAGTGGGTCATCAACTACACGCAAAGCCGCCAGCTCAATCTGCTGCAGAACCTGGGCTTTGAATCCCCCAGCTGGACCGATCTGCTGCGTCTGCTGGCAGGCAGCCTGAGCACCATGGCCTTGCTGTGGCTGATCTGGTCACGCGCCACGCGAAGCAAGCGCGATGGCTGGAGCCTGCTGATGGACGATGCCCGCAGCCGCCTGCAGCGCGCAGGCATTGACAGCAGCGCCAGCACATCGGCACGCAACCTGGCCAGCCGCGTGCAGTCGCAATGGGCGGCAAACACCGCAGCCAAGGCTTTATCTGACTGGCTGCTGGACATGGAGCGGCTACGCTATGCAGCTGCGAAGGACATTACAGAATCTGATCTGAAACCTCTGCGAGAACGCTGGCGCGCCATCAAGCGCCAGCGCTGGCCCCAGAACCCGACAACCGCCAAGACATGACCCGTAAATCGCCTCGCACCCTCATCACCACCGCAGCCCTGACCATGGCTGTGAGTCTGGCCGGCACCGCAGCGTTTGCCGCGCCTGCCAAAAAGAAAGCCGCCAAAGCCGCGCCCGCTGTGGCTGCGACTACGGCGGCTGTCGTGGCATACGCCAGCCGCGACGATGCCATGCAACTGGCAGCCGATATTGCCGCGCGCCGCGACCTGCCCGCCGATTGGGTGCGCGCCCAGATCAGCGAAGCGCGCAATCTGCCCGTGGTCACCAAGCTGATGACGCCCGCAGGCAAGACCTTTGTGAAGAACTGGACGGTGTACCGCAGCCGCTTTATCGACCCCGTGCGCATTCGCGCCGGTGTGCAGTTCTGGCAGGCCAACCGCCGTGCGCTGGAGCGCGCCGAGCAGCAGTTTGGTGTGCCCGCAGAAATCATTGTCGGCATCATCGGTGTGGAGACCATCTATGGCCGCAATATGGGCAACTTCCGCGTGATGGATGCGCTGGCCACACTGACGCTGGACTTTCCGCAATCCCACCCGCGCGCGCAGGCCCGTACCGACTACTTCCGTGGCGAGCTGGAGCAGGTGCTGGTGACCGCCAACCGCACCGGCAGCGACCCGTTTGCGCTACGCGGTAGCTATGCCGGGGCCATGGGGCTGGGCCAGTTCATGCCCACCAGTTGGGACAAGTTCGCCATCGATTTTGATGGCGATGGCCGCATCGACCTGTTCAACAGTGCCACTGACGCCATCGGCTCGGTCGCCAACTACTTTGTCGGTTACGGCTGGAAGCCCGGTCTGCCCACGGTCTTCCCTGTCGATATGCGCGCCGAAGGCCAGAATCTGGCCGCGCTGCTGGCCCCCGATATCAACCCTACATTCACCGCCACGCAAATGGCCGAGCGCGGCGTGCGCGTGATGGGCGCCGAAGGCTATGACAGGCCGTTGGCGCTGATCGAGCTGAAAAATGGTAGCTCCGGCCCTACGGAATACATCGCTGGCACGGAAAACTTCTACGCCGTCACGCGCTACAACTGGTCGGCGTTTTATGCGCTTTCCGTGATTCAGCTGGGCCGCGAAGTGCATGAGGCCTATCTGAGCAGCCAGACCGCAGCCCGGAACTGAAACGCACCGCACACCCATCCAGCACCGGTACCGTGAAACCACTGCATGCCGCCATGGCCAGCGCCGCAATCGTGCTTGCGGCGCTGGCCATGCTCGGCGGCTGGATGGTGCGCAAGGCAGTACATCTGGGCGAACGTCCAGCACGGCAGGCGGCTGTGGCAAGCAACGCCCCTCCTGTCGCCCCAGGCCAGGACAGCCGCTTCTACGCCAACCACCCGCGCGCCATGCGGCTGGCCGAGCGCATTGCCGCGCACAGCGGGCTGGACCTGGAATGGACCCAGAAAATCATAGGCACGGCGCGCCTCAGCGAACCCATACGCCAGTTAGTGCTACCACCCAAAGCCAGCGCAGCTCCCCAAAGAAAGAACTGGAACGGCTACCGGGCTCGCTTTGTCGAGCCCATGCGCATTCGCGCTGGCGTGAAGTTCCGTGATGAGCATCGTGAAGCCTTGCAGCGCGCGCAAACGCAGTTCGGAGTCCCTGCAGAGATCATCACCGGCGTGCTGGGAATGGAAACGCTTTGGGGCCAGCAGACCGGCCAGATACGGGTGCTAGACGCGCTGGTAACTCTGGCTGTGGACTTTCCACAAGCCCATCCGCGTGCGGCGCAGCGCAGTGTCTATTTTGCGGAAGAACTCGAACAATTTCTGCGCCTGATGCACGACAGCGGCACCGATCCGCGTGAGCCGCGCGGCAGCTATGCAGGCGATATGGGGCTGCCGCAGTTCATGCCCTCCAGCTGGGCGCGCTATGGCGTGGATATGAATGGCGACGGCCGCATCGACCTCTGGAACGCTGACGACGCCATAGGCTCGGTTGCCAGCTATCTGCGCGGCAAGGGCTGGCAGACCGGCTTGCCCGTGTACTACCGAATTGCCGCCGATGTGCCCACGTCAACATTGGCAGCGTTGGCGGCAACAGGGCTCAAGCCCGTGCGCAGCATCGAAGAACTGCGCAGCCACGGCATTACCTTGATAACCACACCCGGCAGCGCGCCCCCAGGCGATGTGCAGCTTGCGCTGGTGGAGCTGGAAAACCGCGACCAGCCATCACTGTGGATTGCGGCGACGGCCAATCTGCGCGTGCTGACACGCTACAACCCATCGCGCTACTACGCCATGACGGTTACGGAACTGGGCGCAGCCATTACGGCCAGCCCCAGCAGCCCATAGCCCATCGCACTCACAGCGCTTGTTGACGATCTCAGCCGGGGCGCACCATCTTGCAAGTCGTGGGTTGCTGCGCCCTGGCAGCAGCAATCTCGCGCACCACCTTGAAGCCATAGCCCGAGCCTTCCACGTCGAAGTCCACGCCAGCGCTGCCCTGCTTTTCCATCACCCCCACCACCAGCGGCTGCTGAAACTGATGGTCAGCCGCACGCATCTGGCCTGAGCGGCCGGCAAGCTGCACTTTGGCGCTCTCCATGGCGCGCGCCACGGCCACCGTGTCCGTGCTGCCTGCTTTCTCCAGGCTCTGCGCGAGCGCCTCGATCATCAGCTGCATGCGCATATGCACATAGTCGTCCTGCGGCTTGGGAAAGCGCTGCCTGAACGACTGGTAGAAAGCACGGCTTTCGGCGGTCTGCACATTGGGCAGCCAGTCGGCCACGGCCAGTACCTTGCCCGCACCGGCATCGCCCAGCGCAGCGGGAGCACCCAGCGCATTGCCGTAGAAGGTGTAAAAACGCCCTTCATAGCCCGCCTCTCGCGCAGCCTTGACCAGCAGCATCAGATCATTGCCCCAGTTGCCCGTAATCACGGCCTGCGCGCCGCTGTGTTTGATCTTGGTGGCATAAGGCGCAAAGTCCTTGACGCGGCCCACAGGGTGCAGCTCGTCGCCCACGATGTGGATGTCGGGCCGCTGCGCCGCCAGCTGACGCTTGGCTTCACGCAGCACGGCCTGGCCAAAGCTATAGTCCTGCCCGATCAGATAGGCGCTGTGCACCGCCTTATCGTCCTTGATAACTTCCATCAGCGCGGCCATGCGCATATCGGCATGGGCATCGAAGCGGAAATGCCAGAAGCTGCAGCGCTCATTGGTCAGCGCAGGGTCCACCGCCGAATAGTTGAGAAACAGCACGCGCTGCGAGGGGTTGCGGCTGTTGTGCTTGTCGATGGCGTCCAGCAGCGCCGCCGCCGTGGCCGACGAATTTCCCTGCATGATGATGCGCGCACCATCATCGATGGCCGCACGCAGTGCAGACAACGCTTCTTCGTTCTGGCCCTTGCTGTCATAGCGCTCAATCACCAGTTGACGATTACCACCAGGCAGGCGCACACCGCCGCGCGCATTCACGCGCTCCGTCGCCCACAGCAGATTGCGAAACACCGCCTCGCCCGTATTTGCAAACGGGCCCGAAAGACTCTCCACCAGCGCCAGCTTGATGGGCGGCTGCGCAGGCTTTGGCGCAGCCGCTGCAGCAGCGCCCGTCACGCCCAACGGCGCGCATAGTAGTGGCAACTGCAGGTATTTCAAGACATCACGGCGCAATTTATTCATCAAAAAACCTCTTGAAATGCGCTTGCTGCCACCTACCTATGAACCAAGCGGCAACAACGCAAGCCGCGCAGTGTATAGGACATGACTGGCGCAAAACCGCATGAATTGCGCAAGTCCCAACTGGAGTTGAAACCATGATCTTTGCCCCTGTGATGAGCCGCAATTCTTTTGTCTCCCCCCGCGCTGCAGACCTGGCTCTGCAACGCTTTCTGCAAGGCACGCTGGGCGCATCCAGCCCCGTGCAGCAGCACGTTCAAGTCAGCCGCGATGAAAAGTCCACCACGCTGAGCCTGGATGTCCCCGGCCTCGCCCGCGAACAGCTCAAGCTCTCGATCGAAGGCGCTGTCGTCAAGCTTGAAAGCGTGGAAGGCGCAGCCCGCCAGGTCAAGCGCGCCTGGGAACTGGATCACGAAATCGACGTCAGCGCCAGCAAGGCTCAGCTGGAAAACGGTGTGCTGACGCTGACCCTCGCCAAGCTCGAACCTCAGAGCAAGGCGGTGGAGCTGAGTATTCAATAAGGCGGGCTGAAGCAATACTTTGAGTTGACCAGCCTGCCACCTTTTCCTTTCTTCCATCTTCTCTTGACACCGGCAGTGCTGGAAAACAGAAAGCCCGCAATGTTTTGGCATTGCGGGCTTTTTTATGAATGTGTTTTCAAGGCTTATCGATAACCAAGCGGTATCGTATTGAACTTCACCGGATAACCATCGGCAGCCACTGTTGACTGATCTCCAGCAAAGAGCTGCTTGTTCGAAATACCCAAAATACTCTTTGGATCATCAGCAACCTCTGCCTTGGCTTCGGCCTCTTCCACCACAACGTTGCCAGTCACTTTGTAGTTCAGATACTTTGCATCCACCCGCACCGGATTGCTCCAGCCGCTGACTGTCGTAGCCGCCCAGGTAAGACTGCCGGTTATGGTCACCGAACCTTCAAGCTGCGTGCAGTTGACGTCGGAATAAATATTGTGGGTATAAGACACCGTGGTTTCCGTGAACTCATGGCTAACGGGCATCACTCCCTTCTGGCTATGCATAGATGCAGGTACCACCGGCCAGTTATCCGTGCAATAGCGGTCTGGATAGTGTTTCCACACGCCCAGAAATGGCGTAGCAACTGTCGTATTGCTGCTTCCCGTTCCCGTACCCGGCGTCTGATTGGCAGTGCCATCCGTCTGCGAGTTGCTACTTGTCTGGCTACCACTATCACCACCTCCATCCCCACCACCACAGCCCGTCAGAGCCAGAGTCATCACGCATGCGGCCGCGCATGCCGTCCAGTTCATATTCATGGTTCGCCCCTTTTATTCTTGAATGGCGCAAGGCTCTCAACAGATAAAAATGCTGGCCTTGCGCAAAAAAGTATGCCTATTAGGGCCATGAAGTGAATAGTGAACGTCGAGCATGTCACGCCACAGCGACACTCAGTCAATCTAGAATCGTGGCATCACAGACGTCCCATTTGACGGCCTGCTCTCGGCAGAGCTGCAATGGATCAGGTGCAAGTGGTGAGGGCAGGTGCCGGTGCGAGGCTGAGCACCGCGACCGGGATGTAATTGGAGACTCAGCCGCCGCAGCCCTCCAGCACCGGCGCAGCTACACCAAGCGCCCCTAGAATGTCCCACTTCGCGAGCTCCCTGGACTATCGGGCCCGTCATGGAACGACGCCCGCACCGCGCTTGAACTGACTGATCCGCGCCTCGGCCGCCTTTGCGTCCTTGAAGCCAGAGGCCTGCACCGACCTGGTCGCGACTGATGCCCGCGCGTCCAATGGCAATGGCTTGGCTTCACACACTGTTGTGCGTTCCGCAGGGGATTCACCCAGCAGGTAGCGGATCACGGGCGCATCGACGCAACGCCGCAGGTAGGGGAAGACACCGTGCGATGCTTCCCCAGACACATAGACCATATGCCCCTTCGGCAAGGACTCGAAGGCTTCCAACGCGCCCTCGGCGGCAGTGGGTCCATCGAACTGGCTTTGGACCATGAGGATGTCGAGCGGGGCCAAAGCTGCGACAGGCGGGCGGGTCACACTGGGGCCGCCCCAGAAAGCGCAGGTGCTTTCGGTGATCAGACTGCCCATCAGCGGGTACTTCTGCGCGTACTCATTGCCCAAGGCCACCCAGTAGTCCGGGTCGGCAATGGCTGGCGTGTCATTGCACTTCACGGCATTCAGCACGGCAGACCCCCAGGGCAAGGAGGTGCTGCTCGGTGCATCGGGAGTCATCACTTTGGCAGCTAGCTCAACTGCTGCCTTGCGCAAGTTGGCATCGCGCTGTGCATTGTTCGGCGCGAAGCTGATGCTTTGCAAGGCCTGCTGCACGGCCGCCAAATCGCCGCTTGGCGTGGCAGCCATGGCCGTCGAAAGCCCATGAGCCATGGTCACGTAGCCAAGGGCTCCGTCCACCTCGTCGTGCACCCCGTACATGTTCTTCACAAGCTGCGCCGTGATGGCATTGCGAACCTTGGGGTGGATCGCTTTGAATGTGGTGCGCACCGCCTCGGGCGAACTTCCCAGGTTGAAATAGTTGGGGTGGCGCGCCGCATAGGGTGCGTAGACCTCGTCCCACAGACGCTGAAAGGACATCGTGTAGCGCTTGCGGAAGTCACCGTCTTCGTCGTTGTTGGTGAAGTTCATGTTGCTGTCCAGCACCATGCGGCCCGCACGTTCCGGGAAGCTTGCGGCATACCAGGCGCCCAGCCAGGTGCCCCAGGAATAGCCCAGGTAGTTCAGCTTCTCGTCACCCACCAGGCCGCGCATCAAATCCAGATCACGCGCAGTCGTATCACTGTTGATGTAGGGTGTGAGTGGATTCTTCTTGCAGGCCTCCGCGTCTTTGCGTGCGTTGTAGAGCATGTTCTCGATGACCTGTGGCGTGCGCCCTTCGGGCGTCGCATCGTCGTGGCGCTGAAGTTCATTGGTGCCGCACACCAAGCGCGTACTCGCACCTGTGCCGCGCGGCGAGAAGCCCACCACGTCGTACTCGGCCAACAGACGCAACTGAAGCGCGCCCATATCGGAGGACGGGTCGCTGAGCGTCGTGTAGGTTGTCGCAAGTCTCAATGCGTTGCCCAGCCCATCCACGCCCGGACCGCCCGGATTGACGAAAAGCGTGCCACGCTTCTTGGCCGGATCGCGCACCGACAGACGCATCATGGCAACGCTCACATCCCCTCGCGACGGCATGTTGTAGTCCATTGGTGCACGCAAGTAGGCGCACTGCAAGCGATCTGCAAAAGCGACCTCGTCCTCCGACAGTGCACGTCCCAGAATGGTGGAGTCGCAAGTGGTCCAATTCAACACCTGCTCGCGATAGGGCCTGAGTAGATCTTCCTGCGCTGGCTTGGTCTCAGGGGTCGACCCACCTCCTCCGCCACACCCCGTCAAGGCAACGACCATCGCACAGGTCGCTGCATATGCTGCCCAGTTCTTATTCATCGCTTGCTCCCTGTTTCTCGGCTTCCTCACAAGCACCGCAAAGGCACTTTTCTTGGCGGCTGAGTATGCTCATCAGGGCCATCACTTAAATGTCAAACCGAAACAGTCACAGAAGAAAGCCCTTGGCGCGTCATCTGAAAAAACATAGACGGCCACAGTTTGATCTCTAAAGCGCGCAGGCCATCGAATTCATAGCAATTCAGGCCTCAGTCACGCATGTGTATTGAGCATTTCCTTCTAAAGGTATAGAGCGCTGGCAACTTGGTTTCTCCGCTGCCGAGGTCGCGTGCAAGCACTGCACAGCCGTGAATACACTAATTCGGCGCATTGACCTACAGGTGCAAGCTGCGCACGCAGGCCGTAGCAAAGCGATGGTTTTCTACACTGTGCGGGCATATCGGGGACGCAGCTCAAGTGCCCCGTTTTTTCACTTCCAGACTGAGGAATTCACACCATGGCCAAAGTGCTTGTTCTTTACTATTCCATGTACGGTCATATCGAAACCATGGCCAATGCCGTGGCTGAAGGCGCTCGCAGCGTTGCTGGTGCACAAGTCACCATCAAGCGCGTGCCCGAGACCATGCCCGAGGAGATTTTCAAGAACGCTGGCGGCAAGGCCAATCAAGTAGCCGAGATCGCAACACCTGCCGAGTTGGCCAACTACGATGCCATTTTGTTTGGCGTGCCCACCCGCTTTGGCAATATGCCTGGTCAGATGCGCAGCTTTCTGGACCAGACTGGCGGCCTGTGGGCCAAGGGTGCACTGATCAACAAGATCGGCAGCGTGTTCACCTCCACTGGCACGGGCGGCGGTCAGGAAATGACCGTGACCAGCACCTGGGCCACACTGGGCCACCACGGCATGATCATTGTTCCCTTGGGCTTTCCTCTGCCTGAACAGACCAATCTGGCAGCGGTCAAGGGCGGCAACTCGCCGTACGGCGCCTCCACCATTGCCGGTGCCGACGGCTCGCGCCAGCCGCACCCCGATGAGCTGGCCATTGCCCGCTACCAAGGCCAGAATGTGGCCAAACTGGCTGTCAAGCTGGTGGGATAAGCGCAGAGCACTATCAAACAAAAAGCAGCCAACTGGCTGCTTTTTTGCTTATTTGAGGGAGTCCAGCGGCCAGCGCGGCTGCACATCGAAAGCGTACTCCCGATTCGCCTCTTCGCGCCCAGCCTGCAGTCGCATGGCTGCGGCCATGGCAATCATGGCGCCGTTGTCGGTGCACAGATGCAGCTCCGGGTAGTGCACGCGAATCTTGCGCTTGGCGCAGGCGGCGTTGAGCTGCTCGCGCAGCAACTTGTTCGCCCCCACGCCGCCCGCAACCACCACGCGCTTCATGCCGGTTTGATCGAGTGCCTTCATGGTTTTCTTGACCAGCACGTCCACGATGGCCGCCTGCGTGCTAGCGGCCAAGTCGGCCTTGCGCGCTTCCAGCTCGTCGCCCAGTTTTTTGGCCTGCGTCAGCACGGCGGTCTTCAGACCTGCAAACGAGAAGTCCAGATCCCCCGAGTGCAGCAGCGGGCGCGGCAGCTTGAAGGCTTCGGGGTCACCCCCTTCGGCCAGCTTGGAGAGAATCGGGCCACCCGGATATGGCAGGCCCATGAGTTTGGCGGACTTGTCAAAAGCTTCGCCCGCCGCGTCGTCAATGGTCTCGCCCAGAATTTCGTACTCGCCCACCGCATCGACACGCATAAGCTGGGTGTGGCCACCCGAGACCAGCAGCGCGATGAACGGGAACTCGGGCGGGTCTTCGCTGAGGAAGGGCGACAGCAAATGGCCTTCCAGGTGATGCACGCCCAGCACGGGCTTATCCAGCGCCGCGGCCATGGCGCAAGCTGCGCCAGAACCCACCAGCAGTGCGCCGGCCAGGCCGGGGCCGCGCGTGAAGGCGACGACATCCACGTTTTCGAGCTGCTCTCCCGCATCGGCCAGCACTTTTTCCGTCAGCGGCAGCACACGGCGAATATGGTCGCGGCTGGCCAGCTCTGGCACCACGCCGCCATAGGCGCGGTGCATTTCAATCTGGCTATGCAGCGCGTGACTGAGCAAGGCAGGCACGCCTTGGCCGTCCGGCATGCGCACCAGGGCCACGCCAGTTTCATCGCAGGAGGATTCGATTCCGAGGATCAGCAAACTCATGGGGAGCAAGTGTAGAACTTGCGCCTTGCAGATGCACAAAAGGCGGACATTGGCCCTGCCCGCCTTTTGCTACTCAATTCATAGCTACCAGCGATTAATTCATCGGGGTAGTACCTGAAATGTAATGCTCCATCTGCTGGATGGTGAACTGCTGCTCGGAAATGATTTCCTTGACCAGATCCCCGATGGAGAGCATGCCCACCAGTTGGTGCTGCTCGTCCATCACCGGCAGGTGGCGGATGCGCTGCGTTGTCATCAGCGACATGCACTCATGCACCGTCTGGCGCGGCAGCACGCAATGCACTTTGGAGGTCATCACATCGCCCACTCTTGTGCTGCTGGAGTTACGCCCCTGCAGCGCAATCTTGCGGGCGTAGTCACGCTCGGTGACGATTCCGGCCAGCGATTGGCCTTCCAGCACCAGCAATGCGCCGATGCCTTTTTCAGCCATCAGCTTCAGGGCGTCCAGCATGGTGTTGTTGGGAGTTACGCTGAAAATGGCGCTATTGCCTTTGTCGCGCAGGATGTCGGCTACGGTCGTCATCGGGTCCTCCTTTCAGGATAGGCAAGTCATGCAATGCTGCATGATGACGCCATCCAGTTTGAGGACGATGCTGCATTGCGGCAATCAGGCTATGTCCGTAGGCCCAAACGAAAAAGGCAGCCTTGGCTGCCTTCATACTGTCATGCTGCGCAAATTTAGCGGCGACCGCCGAGCAGGCTGCCGCCGAGCTTGAATAGATCGCCCACATCCAGCTTGCCATCACCGTTCTGATCGAGCAGGCTGCCCAGAATGCCGCCCGCCGCGCCGCCTTGCGACTGAATCTGGCTGCGCTCCTGACCCAGCGCATTGCCCAGATCATTGGCACCCATGCCCTGCGACTGAACACGGTTGGCCAGGAAGGACATGACCAGCGGAGCCAGCATGGCCAGCAATTGACCAGCATTGCCACCCAGGCCCGTGGCTTGGCCCAGATGCGACTCGGCCTGCTGCTGCTGACCGCCAAAAATATTGCCCAGAATGGAGCCCCCGTTGAGCTGGGAGCTGCTGGCACCGCCGCCCAGGACCGAGCCCAGAATGCTGCCCAGGCCACCGGCTGCACCTGCGCCGCCGCCTGCACCGCCAAGCAAGCCGCCCAAACCACCGAGCAAGCCGCCCAGATCCATCGCGCCCTGAGCGCTGCTGTGGTCGCGCTGCAGCGCACCAAACAGGTCCGCCGCGCCCTGAGGCTGCGACGCGTTCTGACCCAGCGCGCCAAACAGCATGGGCAGGGCCACGCCGACGGCCTGCTCGGCCTGCACGGAATCAATCCCCAATTGCTGGGCCATGCCCTGGATAGGAGCGCCCTGAAGCTGGCTCATCAGTTCGTCGGTCAAAGATGCGTTGCTGGTCATGTCAAATGCTCCTGAAAAAACAGCGCACATGGTAAGCGCTCCACATGACGCCAAATGTGATGAATGTTCACTGCCGAACAAACTGGGGATTTATCCGCTTAGATGCATCTGCCTAAGATGCATCCGCCTATGACGCATCTGCGTACGCCAGATGGATTTTGCAGTGCCTGCATTGAAAAAGGTAGCCTGAAAAATCACCTTCGCTGGTAATCAGCGGCAGGGCATCTTCATCAATGCCCTCATCGAGCAGTGAGGCGATAGCGTCTGGCATGTCCTTGAGCTGATCCCAGCCAACCCCACCCAGAAACTGCGCCGCGTCGCCGCAGTGTGTGAGCCACTGCTCGCCCTGCCAGGACACAAAGCCCGGTGTGCGGTGCATGACCGTGTCCACCACCTCGTCGGGCACATCGCCCATGATGTCGCTGACAAACTGCGCGCCATATTTGGTGGCTGCACGGCCGTCGGCAATACACCAGGGGCAGAGATTGGCGGGCTGCGAGCCACGTCCATAAGGCTCGCATTCGTAAATCCAGCCCGTCTTCAGCCCGCAGCAAGGGCAGGCCAGCACATGGTTGCTGCGAATGGAGCCGGTGGCAACGGGGTCGGGGTGATAGAGGAACTCTGGCAACTCGCTGCGGGGTCGCAAGCCGGAGCCTTCGCCCTGCTCTGACTTACGGCCCAGTGCGTCCGGCTCGATGGCAGGCTCAAGCGGCTGCGCTACGCCGTTTTGCTGCCAGAGCATGGGACTGAGTTCGCCCGCTTTCTGCGCATCTGGCAGCAAGATCAGCCGCGTTGTCGGGCTCCAGGCTCGCGCCACCACGACCGCGCCTTCGGGCACATCCGCTTCCTTACGCAGTTGCTGCGTGTGCCAGGCGATGTCTTCAGCCGTGCGGGCGCGGCGTTTTTTGTCCGAGCGGTCCAGCACTGGCAGAAAGCGCCACTCATCACGGGTCTGACCCGAGCGGTCATCGCATTCCCAGCCGTTTTCTGCAAGCAGGCGCTGCCTGAGCCATGGAGGAAAACGCATGCCTACGGCAGCTTCGCAGGCTTCAATATCGCTGATGGATGCGGCTGGGCTGGCCTGCACCGGGCGCTTGGACGAACTCATGACAATGCACTCCACAGAAAGCGAGCAAGATTTATATATAGCGCAAATGGGCGTTGTTGCACAAATGCCGGTCGCAGCTGAGGTAGGCTCGGGAGATGAGAGAGACGAGCTGGGGTCGGGTTAAGTACCGCACAACGAACTGGAAGGCTTACAACGCAGCGTTGAAGGCGCGA
>NZ_KZ984479.1 GCF_003569915.1 Comamonas testosteroni
CTCGCGCCTTCAACGCTGCGTTGTAAGCCTTCCAGTTCGTTGTGCGGTACTTAACCCGACCCCAGCTCGTCTCTCTCATCTCCCGAGCCTACCTCAGCTGCGACCGGCATTTGTGCAACAACGCCGTTCAACGACCTTGGGGGCACGTCCTTGGAGTAGTTCCAGACTCAAGTAAAAGCAGTCTAGAAAATGATCTCCCAGCCCCTTCGGGATTTCGGCATATAGGTTGCCGCTTTCATTATCGAAGCCTGTGCCGTGGAAAAGAATTTGGCCATCTTCAAGATTTAGCTGCTTGGGCAGATGCCGTAGTAACTCAGGGTCCAGATGGGTGAGCTTGATATGGGTTGCAGCAAGGAGTGTATTGGGCTGGGCCTGACTAAACTCAAGAAGAGATGAGTTGGGGTGGAATGTCCACTCGCATGGAGTGTTTGCAGGTAAGCCATAGATGCTGGGCGGCGCACCCCAGAACAATGGATGCTCTCCGTTCGAAGTGATGGCGACTGGGGTGGTGTTCTTCAGAAAGCCGTCAATGCAGTCTGATGTGAGTAGACCTTGAGGAGTTTGAATACACAGCTCTTGCAGGCTTAGATTGATATCGTCATCCGAGAAATCGACCCAAGGCATTCTGAAGGTGAAAAGGTGTTTGTGGACCTGCCAGTTCACTTCGACTGGGTAGCCCAATGATTGGTCTTGCTGACTTCGGAGAAAGCCCGTCCCAGAAAATACGGCATCGTCTGGAAGATCGCTGTAGAAAAAGCTCATGTGGCGCGGCGGTGCAATGGAATCTATGTAAGTGTCAATGTTGTAGCACCGTGCCCTGCGTAGCTGCGGCTCGCTCCATGGTCAGCGACCGAATCGGAATGCGCACATCCTGCGGAATCTCGCCCGAGAGCTGCAGCGCCAGATAGCGGGTGCAGCACACGCGCAAAAACGAGCTGAAGTTATCGACCGCGCCGCGCTCGGCGATCAGCTCGTCGTAGAGCTTGGTACACAGCTGCGGCACCGTGTAGCCGTCGCGCGCGGCAATATCGTCGAGTACCTGCCAGAACAGGTTTTCCAGCCGGATACTGGTCGCGACGCCATGCAGCCGCACGGAGCGGGCACGGTGGGCCCAGAGCTGCGGGTCGGCGCTGATAAAGACCTGGCACATGCGGGGCTCCCTCTGAAAACAAAACCGGGCCATGGTGTGGCCCGGTGTCTGCGGCGTCAAGCGGGCTTGTCAGAAGACTCCTGAATACATAGCTGCTTGCACTTGATAGATAAGCACCCAACGCGATTTGAATGATTAAGCCGCGGTTGATAAAGCATGTCCAAACAAAGAGACAGCAAGCAAGGGCCGCCCCGCAGCGAGGCTGTCGTCCCCCTCCGCGAAGCAGAGAGGGGGAAGGCGCAAGGCGCCTCAGGGGGTGTGCACGACTCGCGTGCCGAGGAGTGTCAAGAACTGCGCAATCCAGGCGGGATGCGCAGGCCATGCAGGTGCGCTCACCAGATTGCCTTCGGTATGGGCCTGATCCACAGGAATATCGGCATAAGTGCCGCCGGCCAGTTCCACCTCGGCGCGGCAGGCGGGGTAGGCCGAGCAGGTGCGGCCTTTGAGCACTCCCGCCCCAGCCAGCAGTTGCGCGCCGTGGCAGACGGCGGCCACGGGCTTGTTGGTGTCAAAGAAATGGCGCACGGCGGCGCGCACGCTTTCATAGCCACGCAGATATTCGGGGCCGCGACCGCCGGGGATGACCAGAGCGTCGTACTGCTCGGGCTTCACATCGGCAAAGGTGGCGTTGAGCGTGAAGTTGTGACCGGGCTTTTCGCTATAGGTCTGCGCGCCTTCAAAGTCGTGAATGGCGGTCTTGATCTGGTCACCGGCTTTTTTGTCGGGGCAGACCGCATGCACGCTATGGCCCACGGCCAGCAGGGCCTGGAAGGGGACCATGGTTTCATAGTCCTCACAGTAGTCGCCGCAGATCATCAAAATCTTTTTGCCAGCCATGTCTGTCTCCTTGTGTTGGGTCAGATCATTGTGGGCAGGGCTGCGGCGCAGCAGGTATTAACCGGCTACTACATGGCGTTTACATGGTGTCTAGGCTCAGTAAGGCTCGCGGCTCAACGCGCCCGAGACCACATCGATGGTGTAGCTGGGTAGGCCCGTCCAGTCGCTGAGGTTGAACGGGGTGTTATCCGTGAGCTTGCTGATTTCCATGCCATAGGCGGTCAGCGGCATGCCGCGAGCGCAGATGGCAGGAGCTTGCTTGGGGCGCACAAAGTAGATGGCTCCTGCCATGGCGATATCCGGGTTGGTGGCACGTCGACCTATGAAAGGCGTGCGTTTGCCATCGCCTTCCACCAGCAGTGCGGTTTCTTCGCTGACGCCAATGCCGCGTGCACCGTTCAGAGTGGAGGTGCCAGCAGTCAGGATGCCTCCGGCACAGCCGCTGTTGCCGATGGGCGCTACCAGCCGCGAGACAAAGGTCATGAGGCGGCCCATGCGATTGCGGGTGTCGAAATGGCTGTCGAGAATGGTGTTCTGAAATCCGCCTCCCACGAGAAATCCACCCGTCAAGCTGAGTGGGTCGGGATCCAGGGTGACAAGAGCGTCGAACGGATTCGCCAGCGCCTCGGCAGAGCTGACGCTGTCATTGAGTGCCGAAAAATCGAACTGTCCCAGTACCGCAAGGCCTGCGCTGGTGCCGCCGATGGGGATGTTTCTGTCCATCAGTTGCTGCAATGTGGTGTGCAGCTTGGAGTTCTTCCAGTAGCGGATGTAGTTGCCCTGATCGCCGCCGGAGATAAACACGGCTTGCGCACGCGCCAGGATTTTGTTGACGAAAGGATCATTGGCTGCGTCCCGGTCTGGAATGATCAGCGTCTCTACCGAAGTCAACCCCATGGCCGCACCACCTACCCAGGCAGGAGCAGTGGCGCCGCTGGTTGCCTTCTCGCTGTTGCTGTAATAGATATACGAGCTGTAGTCGTCAGAGTTGTTGCCTGCCGCGCGCAACACCACAAAGCGGCCACCCGTGCCGGGGCGTACGCCGCTGCGCTGAATCATCCACTGAAAGGCGCTGTCTACATCGGCCGCCCCACCCCCATGATCATGGTGGAAGGCTCCTGCGGGGGCGCGACCTGAACCGGAGCTTCAGTGTCCCCCACAGGGCGGTATTCGTAGCTGGGTGCTGGTGCAGGGGAAGAGTCTCCGCTCCCGCAGGCTGTCAGCACCATCGAGGCCAGGGCCAGCAGACAAAAGCGATGAACATTCAAGACGGGTACTCCGGGGGGGGGGCTTGGGCTGAAATGCTATCGACACCGTGGCTGGCGTTTATGTCAGGCAATGGCACGCAGGTATGCTTGCGCTGATGCAAAACCGTGCAAACCCAGGTACAGCAAAGGTATCAAGCCATGGCCTCCAGTTCGGGTGAATGGAAGATTGAAGCCAGCGGCCTGAGCTGGAAGTCCAGTGATTCGCCGTTCAAACTCTGGGACTGGGTGGAGGTCGTCGCGATCATGACGGCGATGTATGCCGCGATGATGATCTTCGTGTGGGTGCTTGCGGTTTTGCTGCTCACCGTGGTGGTGCTGCTCAAAGGTGAAAGCTGGGTGGAGATGATTCTGAACTGGCTCAGCCCTGATCTATGGCTGGGCGGTCTGGGGATAGCGCTGGCGCTGGCTGCCATCCCCATGTTGATTGGCTTGTTTTTGCGCCATGTGACGGCCTACCGCTTTGATGTGCAGCAGCAGCAACTGGTGATCACGCAGCAGTACGCGGGGTTTCGGCCCTTTGAGCGCCGCTACGCGTGGAATTCCATCGTCGGAATCTACCCTTTTGCCTCTGAATCCTCGTCCTCCAGCGCCGGGCTGCGGGTGGTGCTGAACAACGCGAAGGGCAAGGAATTCACACGCTATATCGGCGAGGGGCAGTCTCAGTCAGCGCTGGAGGCTCAGGCCCAGTGGCTGCAAAACCATCTGGGTGAGAAAGTGCATGATCTGGTGGTGTATGCCGGCGATTGAGCTATCAATTTAATAGCTTTATGTCTATATGCTGAATAGACATGAAGGCCAAAACGCTGTTTTTTACTCCATCAGCTCCGCCGTCCGGTCCGTGACGACTTCATGCGAGTGGCTGATGGTGCCGGGCACGGGGTAGTGCATGCCGTAGTCCGAGGAGCGCTGGTACAGATACAGGCCAAAGCGCGGCAGCATGCCGATCAGGTGGTCGAAGATCTCGCCCTGCACGGCTTCGTACTCCACCCAGATCGTGGTGTTGGTGTAGCAATACAGCTCCAGCGGCACGCCGTGCGAAGAGGGCTCCAGCGTGCGGGCCAGCAGGAACATGCCGGGGCCGCGGTGAATGCGCGGGTGGGCCAGCAGATAGGCGTAGGCATAGGCTTTGAAGGCCGCCAGATTGCTGACCTGGTCGGGCGCAATCAGGTGGCCGCTGCTGGCGTTGATGGTGCCGGGTTTGGCGTCGTCAATGGCGCGCAGGCCGTTTTTCTCACTCCAGTAATCACGCAGCAGCGCAATGCTGGAAAGCGCTGTGCGCTCCTCTTTGGTGAGCAGATGAATGCTGTGGGCGTCAATCGCCAGAGAGCGGCGGATGCGGCGCCCCCCAGCCTCGAACATGCCGCGCCAGTTTTTGAAGCTCTCGCTCATCAGCTTCCAGGTGGGAATGGTGGTGATGGTCTTGTCAAAGTTCTGCACCTTGACGGTGTTCAGCGCAATGTCCACCACAAAGCCATCGGCGCCGACCTGGGGCATTTCGATCCAGTCGCCCACGCGCAGCATATCGTTGCTGCCCAGCTGCACGCCCGCCACAAAGGACAGGATGGTGTCCTTGAACACCAGCATCAGCACGGCGGACATGGCGCCCAGGCCCGACAGCAGCAGCAGCGGCGAGCGGTTGAGCAGCGTGGCCACGATCAGCACGGCGGCAAAGCTGCTGATCAGCAGCTTGCCCAGCTGCACATAGCTCTTGATGGAATGGGTCTGCGTGGCCTTGGTGCGCTCCTCGCTTTGCTCGTGCGCCTGGTTCATGGCGTTGAGCAGGTCGCACAGCGCGCGCGCCAGGTGGTATACGGTAAAGGCAATCGCAGCGTTGGTGATGACCGTGTTCCAGCGCGGCTCCAGGTGCGGCACCAGATGCAGGCCGAACTGCACGATCAGCGAAGGCGCCGTCTTGGCCACACGGCGCAGCACCTTGTCGTGCATGAGAACCTGCGCCCAGGTGGCGTTGAGCGTTTCGCGCATATGGCGAAAGGCCTTGGGCACCAGCCACTGGGCCAGCCCGCCCACCAGCAAGGCCGTGCAGGCCAGGGCACATAGGGAGACCATCATCTGCATGGATGGCTCCCACTCGGAAACAAAAGACCAACGGGAAAGCAACAAAAGCTCCTCAAGCAACAAATTCAGCGGTGGGAATGGGGCGCAGGACACATGCCTGGCAAACGCGCAGGTGAAAAGCGGATGCGGACAGGCAGTCCGCAGGCGCGCGAAACAGGGTGAAAAGGCCTGAAGTGGGCCCTCACTGGATAAAAGCTCAGTCTATAGCTTACGCAGCCCTGTATTTCCGAGCATCGCGCGCGGGAAGCAGTCCTGCGGGAAGGCGCAGCGCTTTCTGCGGTCATGACCGTGGAAACCGGCGTGAACGGGCGGCGGGCCTAAAATCCCTGTTGATTCTCAGATTTCTACCTTGCCGTGTCCCAAGGGGGCTGGCGGCCACTGCACTGCACCATGCAAGAAAAATTCAACCATATCGACGTCGAGCGCGCCGCGCAAGACCATTGGCAAGCCAAGGACGCCTACCGCGTCTCCGAAGACCAGTCCAAGCCCAAGTACTACGCCTGCTCCATGCTGCCCTACCCCTCGGGCAAGCTGCACATGGGCCATGTGCGCAACTACACCATCAACGACATGCTCACGCGCCAGCTGCGCATGAAGGGCTACAACGTCCTGATGCCCATGGGTTGGGACGCGTTTGGTCTGCCTGCCGAGAACGCGGCGCTCAAGAACAAGGTGCCGCCAGCCCAATGGACGTACGACAACATCGCGTACATGAAAAAGCAGATGCAGGCCATGGGCCTGGCCATCGACTGGTCGCGTGAAATCGCCACCTGCGACCCTGACTACTACAAGTGGAACCAGTGGCTGTTCCTGAAGATGCTGGAAAAAGGCATTGCCTACCGCAAGACCCAGGTCGTCAACTGGGACCCGGTGGACCAGACCGTGCTGGCCAATGAGCAGGTGATCGACGGCCGCGGCTGGCGCACCGGCGCGCTGGTGGAAAAGCGCGAGATTCCCGGTTACTACCTGGCCATCACCAGCTACGCGCAAGAGCTGCTGGACCATGTGCAGATCGGCAACGAGAAGGCCACCCTGTCCGGCTGGCCCGACAAGGTGCGCCTGATGCAGGAAAACTGGATCGGCAAGTCCGCGGGTGTGCGCTTTGCCTTCACGCACGACATCAAGGGCGCTGATGGTCAGCTGATCGGCGACGGCAAGATGTACGTCTTCACCACGCGTGCCGACACCATCATGGGTGTGACCTTCTGCGCCGTGGCCCCAGAGCACCCCCTGGCCCAGCACGCTGCCGCTTCCAAGCCCGAGCTGGCTGCCTTCATCGAAGAATGCAAAAAGGGTGGCACCACCGAAGCCGAGCTGGCCGTCAAGGAAAAAGAAGGCAAGCCCACGGGTCTGTTCGTCACCCACCCCATCACCGGCGCGCAAGTCGAGGTGTGGATTGGCAACTATGTGCTGATGAGCTATGGCGACGGCGCCGTGATGGGCGTGCCTGCCCACGACGAGCGCGACTTTGCCTTTGCCAACAAGTACAGCCTGCCCATCCAGCAGGTCGTGACCGTGGAAGGCCAGGGTGACTACGACAGCAAGACCTGGCACGACTGGTACGGCGACAAGGAGCGCGGCGTACTGATCAACTCCGGCGAGTTCGATGGTCTGAACCACAAGGACGCCGTGCAGGCCGTGGCCAAGATTCTGGCCGACAAGGGTCTGGGCGAGCTGAAAACCACCTGGCGTCTGCGCGACTGGGGCGTGAGCCGCCAGCGCTACTGGGGCACGCCCATCCCCATCATCCACTGCGAAGACTGCGGCGCCCAACCTGTGCCCGAGAAGGACCTGCCCGTGGTGCTGCCACAGGATCTGGTGCCCGATGGCTCCGGCAACCCGCTGATCAAGAGCGAAGCCTTCCACGCCGGCGTGGTCTGCCCTTGCTGCGGCAAGCCTGCCCGTCGTGAAACCGACACCATGGACACCTTTGTGGACAGCTCCTGGTACTTCATGCGCTATTGCGACGCGAAGAACAGCGAGAAGATGGTGGCCGACGGTGCCGATTACTGGATGCCTATGGACCAGTACATCGGCGGCGTGGAGCACGCCATCCTGCACTTGCTGTACGCCCGCTTCTGGACCAAGGTCATGCGCGATCTGGGTCTGCTCAAGATCGACGAGCCCTTCACCAAGCTGCTCACGCAGGGCATGGTGCTCAACCACATCTACAGCCGCCGCACCTCCAAGGGTGCCAAGGAATACTTCTGGCCCAAGGATGTGGAGCATGTGTTTGACGAGACCGGCAAGATCATCGGTGCCAAGCTCAAGAACGAAGTCGACAGCGCCGACGGCATGCTGCCCGTGGGCACGGCCATCGACTACGAGGGCGTGGGCACCATGTCCAAGTCCAAGAACAACGGTATCGATCCGCAGGAGCTGATCGAGAAGTACGGCGCCGACACGGCCCGCCTGTACACCATGTTCACCGCGCCTCCCGAGCTGACGCTGGAGTGGAACGATGCCGCCGTGGAAGGCAGCTACCGTTTCCTGCGCCGTGTCTATAACTTTGGTAGCAAGCTGTCGGCCATGGATATGGATTCAGCGATTGCCAGCACGGCCGATGCGAAGTCGCTGGACGATGTGGAATTCAGCAAGGCGGCCAAGGCTCTGCGTCTGGAAATTCACACCGTGCTCAAGCAGGTCGATTACGACTACTCGCGCATGCAGTACAACACCGTGGTGTCTGGCGCGATGAAGATGATCAACGCGCTGGAAGACTTCAAGGCCGTGGACGAAGCTGGTGCCAAGGTGGCGCTGATCGAAGGCTTTGGCATTTTGCTGCGCGTGCTCTACCCCGCCACGCCCCACCTGGCCCATGTGCTGTGGAGCGAGCTGGGCTATGCCGGCAAGCTGGGCGATCTGCTGGACGCTGCCTGGCCCCAGGTGGACCCCAAGGCGCTGGTGCAGGACGAAATCTCGCTGGTGCTGCAGGTCAACGGCAAGCTGCGCGGCGCGATTCTCGTGCCCGCAGGTGCGGACAAGGCTGCGATTGAAGCGGCTGCGCTGGCCAATGAGGAGTATCAGAAGTTTGCCGAAGGCAAGGCCCCCAAGAAGATCATTGTGGTGCCGGGCCGTCTGGTGAACGTGGTGATTTAATCTCCCCCTGAGGCGCTGCGCGCCTAGGCGGCCCCACCTTCCCCCTCTCTCGCGTAGCGGGAGGGGGACGATAGCTTCTCTGTGGGGCGGCCCTTGCTCGCTATCTCTGGCTGCGGGGGTGATGCCACACGCTGTGGCCTTGCGGTTTGGTGCTGCAGGGTTTTGAATTGAGGACTTTGATGCAAAAACGTACGCTGCTGGCCGCCATGGCCTTGTCGCCCCTGCTGGGGGCTTGCGGATTCCGTTTGCGCGGCGTGCCGAACTTTGTGTTTCGCTCGATCTACATCCAGGCGGGCCGTGGCGCGCCTGTGGGCCGTGATCTGACGCGCAACCTCGAAGCATCCAGCGACAAGCTCACGGTGCTCAAGGACCCGGCCTCGCCCGATCAGGCCGAGGTGATCTGCCAGATCATCAGCGAGCAGCTGCAGCGCATCATCGTTGGCTCGAATGTGGCGGGCCAGGTGCGCGAAATCGAGCTGCGCCTGCTGGTCACTTTTTCCCTGCGCACACCCGGCGGCGATGAGCTGATTGCACCGGTCGAGATTCGCCAGATCCGCAACGTGACCTACAACGAAACCAATGCGAACTCCAAGGCCGCAGAGGAAGTGATGCTCACCAACGATATGCGCAAAGATATCGTGCAGCAGATCATTCGCCGTCTGGCGGCCGTGAAGAGTCTCGAAGCCTCCTGAATTGATAGCTGCTAGCCTATGGTTTATATGGACTAGCGGCTTGTTTGATAGATAAATCTCATGCAGCTTGCGCTGAACCAGCTTTCCTCCCATCTGGCCAAGGGCTTGCGCTCGCTCTATGTGCTGCATGGCGATGAGCCGCTGCAGCTGCAAGAGGCGGCAGACGCCATCCGGGCCACGGCGCGCACGCAAGGCTATACCGAGCGCAGCAGCTACACCGTCATGGGTGCGCACTTTGACTGGAGCGGCGTGCTGGCGGCGGGCGGCTCCCTGAGCCTGTTTGCGGACAAGCAGATTCTGGAAATCCGCGTGCCCAGCGGCAAGCCCGGCAAGGACGGCGGCGCGGCGCTGCAGCAGATTGCGCAAAGCGCGCAGGGCAATGACAGCACGCTGGTGCTGATCACGCTGCCGCGTCTGGACAAAGCCACGCGCACCGGGGCCTGGTTTTCGGCGCTTGACGCCCATGGCGTCTCCATCCAGGTCGAGCCTGTAGAGCGCGCGGCGCTGCCACACTGGATTGCCCAGCGGCTGGCGCTGCAGAATCAACGTGTGGCTGCTGGTGAAGAAGGCCAGCGCACGCTGCAGTTCTTTGCCGACCGCGTGGAAGGCAATCTGCTGGCCGCGCACCAGGAGATTCAAAAGCTGGCCCTGCTGCACCCCGAAGGCGAGCTGAGCTTCACGCAGGTGGAGCAGGCCGTGCTGAATGTGGCGCGCTATGACGTGTTCAAGCTGTCCGAAGCCGTGCTCTCAGGCCAGTTGGCGCGCAGCATGCGCATGCTCGACGGGCTGCAGGCCGAAGGCGAGGCCGAGGTGTTGGTGCATTGGTCACTGGCCGAAGACATTCGTAACATCAAGCGTGTGAAAGACGCCATGGCTGGCGGCAAGCCCTTGCCCATGGCGCTGCGCGAAAACCGCATCTGGGGCCCCAAGGAGCGGCTGATGGAGCGGCTGGTGCCGCGCGTGAGCGACGCCCGCGCCGCCGAGCTGCTGCAGTCTGCCCACGCCGTGGACGGCATTGTCAAAGGCCTGCCCAGCGCTGGCTGGCCGCGCGACAGCTGGCAGGCGCTGCGCCAACTGGCCATGCAGCTGGCGCAGGCCGGACGCTCCTGAATTTCATAGCAGCAGCCCCGCACGCTTGCTTGCAAACTGACTTGAAATTGTCACAAGCCCCGGCGTGATGCAAAGCTAGGCTGGCGCCTGTTTCTGTTTACAGGAGTTTCGTCATGCTCAAACACTGGATGGCAGCACCCAGCTCGGTGGCTCTCATGCTCGCCGCAGGCAGTCTGTCTGCGCAGACCGTCACCGCCCCCGGCGTGGAGATTTGCGCCGGCAATGGCGCTGCAGTTGCGACGGCACCGGGCGCCAAGGTCAGGGCGGGCGCGGGTGCCTCGGTTTCCGCCAAGTCCGGTTCGGTCGGGGCGGCGGCAGCGGCAGGCGCAGGGGCCGCCGCCGTGGTGGGCGGCAGCAGTGCCATCACCACCTCCAGCAAATCGGCTGCCGCAGGCTCCGCGTCGATTGCAGGCCGTGAGCATGTCAACGCCGATCTGTCAGGCCAGAACTTTGCCCGGGCTGATCTTTCCGGCCATCGTTTTGTGAATGTGGATCTGTCCAATGCCAATCTGGCCGGAGCCAATCTGCAAGGTGCGGTGCTGGAGAACGTGAGCCTGGAAAACGCCAACCTGAGCGGAGCCAACCTCAGCGGCGCGAAGCTGGTGAATGTGGCGCTGGATGGCGCATCGCTCAAAGGCGCGGTCTGGACCAATGGTCAAAAACGCTAGCCACTGGCTTGGCAGCCACCTCAGGCCTGCAGCAGATCGAGCTGGCCCTGGGCCTTGTCCGCCCACATCTGCAGATTGTCCAGCAGCCCTTTTTGGCTGAAGGAGCAGCTTTCCTCGGTAAACAGGGCGCTGGATTCCAGCCGGTCCAGCAGATTGAACAGCACTTCGCTGTAGCGCGGCGGCAGGGCCTGCAGCAAATCCGTGGCGGCGCGGGCCTGCTGGCCCAGGGCGGCGGCGCTGATCTGGGACTGGGCAAGCTGGGCAAAGCCCGTCTTGAGCTGAGCCAGTTGCTGCTGTGCGGTCTGGTGGCTGGAATTCATGGGTCTCCTTGGCAATCAAGGCGCTCAGTGTAGGGCCGGGCCGCTGATAAATACGGCAAATGGGGCATTTGTGCGTGCGGGCCGCTTCTCGGCGAAAATCACTGCATGAACGCGCTCAATACCGTCGAATACATGCACAACCTGGGTGTACAGGCAAAAGCTGCCTCTGCCCTGATGGCTAGTGCGTCTGCAGCTACTAAAAACAAAGCACTCAAGGCCCTGGCCCGTCTGCTGCGCGAAAACATTGCGCCGCTGCAGATCGACAACGCCAAGGATCTGGAGCGTGCCCAGGCCAATGGTCTGGCCGCGCCCATGGTGGACCGCCTGCGCCTGACGCCCAAGGTGCTGGAGACCTGCGCCCTGGGTTGCGAGCAACTGGCTGCCATGCCCGATGTGATCGGCGAGATCATCGGCCTCAAGCAGCAGCCCACCGGCATTCGCGTGGGCCAGATGCGTGTGCCCATCGGCGTGTTCGGCATGATCTACGAAAGCCGCCCCAATGTGACGATTGAAGCGGCCAGCCTCTCGATCAAGAGCGGCAACGCCTGCATTCTGCGCGGCGGCTCCGAAGCCATCGACTCCAACAAGGCGCTGGCCAAGCTGGTAGCGCTGGCACTGGTGGAAGCGGGTCTGCCCGAAACCGGCGTGCAGCTGGTGGGCACCACGGACCGCGAAGCCGTGGGCCAGCTCATTGCCATGCCTGCCTATGTGGATGTAATCATCCCCCGTGGCGGCAAGGGCCTGATCGAGCGCATCAGCCGCGATGCCAAGGTGCCCGTCATCAAGCACCTGGACGGCAACTGCCACACCTATGTCGATGATCCCTGCGACATCGCCATGGCCGTGAAGGTGGCGGACAACGCCAAGACCAATAAGTACAGCCCCTGCAACGCCAGCGAAAGCATGTTGGTGGCGCGCGCCGTGGCGGCGGACTTTCTGCCCCGGATCGGCGCCATCTATGCGGCCAAGGGTGTGGAAATGCGCTGCGATCCCGAAGCGCTGGCCATTCTCAAGGCCGTGAAGGACGCCCAACTGGCCGAAGCCACGGAGCAGGACTGGTACGAGGAATATCTGGCGCCCATCATCAGCATCAAGCTGGTCGATGGCGTGGATGAGGCCATTGCCCACATCAACAAATACTCCAGCCACCACACGGAAGCGATCCTGACCACCAACCACCAGCATGCGCAGAAGTTCCTGCGCGAGGTGGACTCGGCCAGTGTCATGGTCAACGCCAGCACACGCTTTGCCGATGGTTTCGAGTATGGTCTGGGCGCGGAGATCGGCATCAGTACCGACAAGTTCCATGCGCGCGGTCCTGTGGGCATCGAAGGTCTTACTTCGCTCAAATACGTCGTTCTGGGCGACGGCGAAGTACGTTCCTGATGTCGTCAGCCGCGTGCAGGCCCTGTGGCCTGCGGCGTGGCTGAGGACTGGTAAATTTGCGCCGCAGCTTGGTTCCAACACTACAACACCATGAAAATCATCATTCTGGGTGCCGGGCGCGTAGGCCAGAGCGTGGCCGAGAGTCTGGTGTCCGAGCAAAACGGCATCACCGTCATTGACACCGACGCCAAGGCCCTGCGCGATCTGGAGTCGCGCTTCGACCTGCGCGGCGTGCTGGGCAATGGCATCGACCCCCAGGTGCTGGCGGAAGCCGGGGCCAAGGACACGGACCTGCTGATTGCCTGCGCCTCCATGGACGAGACCAATCTCGTCTGTTGCAAGATTGCCCAGGCCATGTTCGACATCCCCACGCGCATTGCGCGCGTGCGCTCGTCGAGTTTTGCGGCGGACAATCCGGTGCTGGGCAAGGAAGGTTTTGCGGTCGATCGCATCATCTGCCCCGAAGAGTCGGTCACCAACTACATCCGCAAGCTCATCGAATATCCGGAGGCGATGCAGGTGCGCGCCTTTGCCGGTGGCCGCGCCGCACTGGCCTCGGTGCGCGCGCGCGCCGGAGCGCCCGCCGTGGGCCTGCAGATTGGCGAGGTGCGCGAGCGCATGCCCGAGCTGGCCATGCGCATCGTGGCGATCTACCGCCGCTTCATGGACGAGCCCGACCGCTTTGTGCGCTGCGACGGCAGCACGCGCATTGAGCCCGGCGATGAAGTCTTCATGCTGGCGGCCACCGAGAACGTGCCCGAAGCGCTCAAGGCCATCAACCTGCCGCAGGGTCGCCCATCGCGCCCGGTCTATCGCATCATGATTGCCGGTGGCGGGCAGGTCAGCCTGCGTCTGGCCAAGAAGCTTACGCAGACACCGGGGCGTTTTCACATCAAGATCATCGAGCACAGCGAGCGCCAGTGCCTGAATCTGTCGTCCGTGCTGCCTGCCGAGGTGCTGGTGCTGGAGGGCGACGCCACCGACGAGGAGGTGCTGGAGGAAGAGGGCATCGAGGAGGTGGACCTGTTCCTGGCGCTGACCGACGATGATGAAGACAACATCATGTCCAGCCTGCTGGCCAAGCGTATGGGCGCGCGCCGCGTGCTGTCCCTCATCAATCGCCGCGCCTATGCCGATCTGATGCACGGCACGCAGATCGATATTGCACTGTCACCCGCGCAGGCCATGCTGGGCGAATTTCTGGCCTATGTGCGCCGAGGCGATGTGCAGGCCGTGCACAGCCTGCGTCGTGGCGTGGCTGAGGCGCTGGAGATCGTGGCACGTGGCGACCGCAAAAGCTCGCGCGTGGTGGGGCGCAAGGTGGAAGACCTGCGCCTGCCCGAAGATGTGCATATCGGCCTCATCGTGCGCGGCATTCCCGAGGGCAAAACCTGCGAGGAAGTGGCGGGCACGCCGCTGCAGACCGAGGTCATCATCCCGCGCAGCAACACGGTGATCGAGTCCGGGGATCATGTGGTTTTCTTCCTGCCCAACAAGCGGCTGGTGCGCAACGTGGAAAACCTGTTCCGTGTCAGCGCGACCTTCTTCTGAGCGCCAGCCATGAAAGACCTGCTTCCCGTCCTGCGCGTGCTGGGCATGCTCATGGTGATGTTTGCACTGTCCATGCTGCTGCCGTTTGGTGTGTCCTGGTTCACGCAGGATGGCATCTGGCGCATTTACCCTTGGTCCATAGGCATCACGGTCAGCATCGGGTTGCTGCTGTTCGGCGGTCTGTACCGCTACAAGCGGGACCTGCAGCCGCGCCATGGTGTGATTCTGGTCACCCTGGTCTGGGTGGTGCTGCCTTTGTGCGCCATGGTGCCGCTGGTGATGGGGCTGAACCGCGTGGGCATACAGATCAGCTTCACGCACGCTTATTTTGAAGCGGTGTCTGGCCTGACCACGACGGGGGCAACCGTGCTCAGCGGGCTGGACAATCTGCCCGTGTCCATCAACGTGTGGCGCACCTTCATGCAGTGGATGGGCGGCATGGGGATTCTGATTTTGGCGGTGGCGATTCTGCCGCTGCTGGGCGTTGGGGGGGCTCAGCTTTTCAGAGCGGAAGCCGCAGGCCCGGTCAAGGACACCAAGCTCACACCACGCATTACCGAAACCGCCAAAGGACTGTGGGGCGTGTATGCGCTGTTCTCGCTGGGCTGCTTTGTGGCCTTCTGGGTGTGCGGCATGCAGCCGCTGGATGCGCTGATGCATATGTTCGCCACCGTGAGCCTGGGCGGCCTGTCCTCGCATGACGCCAGCTTTGCCTATTTCAGCTCGCCCGTGCTCGAGGGCGTGGCTCTGATCTTCATGCTGCTGGCCAGCTGCAACTTTGCGCTGTACTTCGTGGCTATGCGCAAAGGGCGGCTGGACAGCTTCATGCGGGACCCCGAAATGCGCGCCACGATTGGTGTGCTGGTCGGCTCCGGCCTGCTGGTGGCTTTGCTGCTGTGGTTCAAGGGCGTGTATGGCCCGCTGGATGCGCTGCGCTATGGCATGTTCCATGCCGTGTCCGTGGCTACGACGACGGGCTTTTCCACCACCGACTATCTGGCCTGGCCGGTGTTTATCCCTGTGCTACTGCTTTTGCTGTCGGGTGTGGCTACCAGTGCGGGCTCCACGGGCGGTGGCATCAAGATGGTGCGCATGTTGATTCTGGTCAAGCAGGCCAAGCGCGAGATGACGCGCTTGGTGCACCCACGTGCCGTGCAGCCTGTGCGGCTGGGCGATGGGGTGGTTGATAACCCGATGATTTTTTCCGTGCTGGCGTTCATGCTGGTCTATGGTGGCACCGTGATCGTGTTGAGCATGGCGTTGCTGCTGACCGATCTGGACCCCGTCACTGCGTTTTCTGCCGTGCTGGCCAGCGTGCATTGCACGGGGCCGGGCCTGGGTGCTGTCGGCCCCGCGTCCAACTACACGGTGTTGACTGACTTTCAAATGTGGGTGTGTACTCTGGCCATGTTGCTGGGTCGACTGGAAATATTGAGTTTCATGGCTTTGCTCTCGCCTGCGTTCTGGCGTCGATGAGACAAAGGCTAAGGGTAAACACCTATTTTTCATATCAGTCTCTACAATTGCCCCCCACCACCGTCTCCTGAGGGTATTTATGGTTCCACATCTCGTCACGGCTTTGACCGGCCCCATTAACGAACTTGAGCAGCGCGTGCTTGACTCCATGCCCGCGATCGAGCGCTGGTTCCGTCTGGAATGGATGGAGCACACACCGCCGTTCTACTGCTCGGTGGACATTCGTAATGCGGGTTTCAAGCTGGCACCGGTGGACACCAACCTGTTTCCAGGCGGCTGGAACAATCTCACCGACGAAATGCTGCCTCTGGCCGTGCAGGCTGCGATGGCTGCTATCGAAAAGATTTGTCCTGAAGCGCGCAATCTGCTGATCATTCCCGAGAATCACACGCGTAACACCCATTACCTGGCCAGCGTGCTGCAGCTCAAGCGCATCTTCACCATGGCCGGTCTGAATGTGCGCATTGGCTCCATCAGCCCCGAGATCAAGAAGACGCTGTCCATCACGCTGCCGTTGGGAGACGAGGTCAAGCTGGAGCCGGTGATCCGTACCAAGCGCCGTCTGGGTCTCAAGGATTTCGACCCCTGCACCATTTTGCTGAACAACGACTTGTCCACCGGTGTGCCCGGCATTGTGGAAGAGCTGTACGAGCAATACCTGTTGCCGCCGCTGCATGCGGGCTGGAATGTGCGCCGCAAGAGCCGCCATTTCCAGAGCTATGAAGAAGTCTCCAAGCGCTTTGGCAAGCTGCTGGGCATTGATCCCTGGCTGATCAACCCGATGTTTGGTCGCGTGGAGAACATTGACTTTGCCGAAGGCACGGGCATGGATGCGCTGGCCGAGCAGGTCGATGTGATCCTGTCCAAGGTGCGCCGCAAGTACAAGGAATACGGCATCAAGGAAAAGCCGTTTGCCGTGGTCAAGGCCGACAACGGCACCTATGGCATGGGCGTGATGACCGTGCGCGACGCCAAGGAACTGGCCGCACTGCCGCGCAAGAGCCGCAACAAGATGGGCGTCATCAAGGACGGCCAGACCGTGCATGACGTCATCGTGCAGGAAGGTGTGCTGACCTATGAGCGCATGCACAACGCCGTGGCCGAGCCTGTGGTCTACATGATGGACCGCTATGTGGTGGGCGGCTTCTACCGCATGCACCCCGAGCGCGGCGAGGACGAGAACCTCAACACCCCCGGCGCAGGCTATGTGCCTCTGGCTTTCCAGCAGAGCAACCACCTGCCCCAGGCCAGCGCCCGCCCCGGTGCGAGCGCGCCCAACCGCTTCTACATGTACGGCGTTATCGCCCGTTTGGCAATGCTGGCGGCCAGCTATGAACTGGAAGCAACAAATCCTGACGCTGAAATCTACGACTGATGTGGCGGGTAGCCGAGTCAGCGCACAATGCCGAAACCTTGATGAACTGGTGACTGCCTTACGAGTCGCTTCCTGAGCTGTGCAAAATTCGAAATCCTCCCTGCCCGCGTTGACGCTGGGCGCTATTGGTGTCGTTTATGGCGACATAGGCACCAGTGTTCTGTATTCGGTCAAGGAGGTTTTCGGCTCAGGCCATGTGCCTTTCACGCCGGCCAATGTGTATGGCGTGCTCTCGGTGCTGTTCTGGACGCTCACCGTCATCGTCTCCCTCAAGTATGTGACTCTGGTGCTGCGCGCCGATAACAACGGCGAAGGCGGGCTGGTGGCCATGCTGGCGCTGGCGTCGCAGACGGTCAAGGACAAGCCCCGCCTCTCGAGCACCTTGTTTCTGGTCGGCATGTTCGGCACCTCGCTCTTTTATGGCGACGGGGTGATCACCCCGGCCATTTCGGTGCTCTCGGCGGTAGAGGGGCTGGAGGTCATTTCCCCCCACTTCACCAAGGCGGTGATTCCGCTGACGCTGGTGATTCTGTTTCTGCTGTTCTTTGTGCAAAAGCGCGGCACAGCGGGGATTGGCAAGTTCTTTGGCCCCATTACCGTGACCTGGTTTGCCTGCATTGCCCTGCTGGGCATTCACCAGATCGTGGGCCACCCCGAGATTCTGGCCGCCCTCAGCCCGCATTACGCCGTGGGCTTTATCTGGACCAACCCCGGCACCACTTTCATCATCCTGGGCTCGGTCGTGTTGTGCGTGACGGGTGCTGAGGCCTTGTATGCCGACCTGGGCCACTTTGGCAAAAAGCCGATTCGCCTGGCCTGGTTCAGCATCGCCATGCCCGCGCTGACGCTGAACTACTTTGGTCAGGGCGCGCTGCTGCTGGCCGATCCTGATGCCGTCAAGAACCCGTTTTTCATGATGGCCCCAGCTTGGGCGCTGCTGCCACTGGTCATCATGGCCACCATGGCAACGGTGATTGCCTCTCAGGCGCTGATTACCGGGGCTTTCAGCGTGACACGTCAGGTCATTCAACTGGGCTACTTTCCGCGCTTTGAAGTGCGCCACACCAGCGTCAAGGAGATGGGCCAGATCTATATGCCGCTGGTCAACTGGGGCCTGTTTGTGGCGATTGTTCTGGCGGTGCTGCTGTTCAGAAGCAGCGGCAATCTGGCGGCGGCCTACGGTATTGCGGTGACGCTGGACATGCTGATCACCACCATGCTGACCTTCTTCGTCATCCGCTACCGCTGGAACTACCCGCTGGCGCTGTGTCTACTGGCGACAGGTTTCTTCTTCATTGTGGACATGGCCTTTTTTGCCTCCAATCTGCTCAAGCTGTTCGAGGGGGGCTGGTTCCCGTTGCTGATTGGCGGCACGGTCTTCACGCTGATGATGACCTGGCGCAAGGGGCGTGAGTTGCTGCATCGGAAGCTGCAGGCTGATGCGCTGGATTTGCGCCAGTTCCTGGAATCCACCTGGCGCCACCCGCCCACACGCGTGCCGGGCACGGCGGTGTTTCTGTCGGGTGAGCCGGGCACCGTGCCCCATGCTTTGCTGCACAATCTCAAGCACAACAAGGTGCTGCATGAGCGCAATATCTTTGTGACCGTGCGCAACCACGAAGTGCCTTGGGTGGGGCTGGACAAGCGCGTGGAGTCCGAGTCTCTGGGCGGTGACTGCTGGGAGGTCATCATCAACTACGGCTTCAAGAACGAGCCCGATGTGCCTGCCGCGCTGGCGCAGCTGCGCACGCTGGGCTGCACCTTCGAGGCCATGTCCACCAGCTACTTCCTGTCGCGCGATGTGATCATCCCGCGCATGAACAACTCCATGGCGCACTGGCGCGAGAAGCTGTTTGCCCAGATGCACAAGAATGCCAGCCGTGTCTCGGACTTTCTGCACCTGCCCAGCAACTCGGTGGTGGAGCTGGGCTCCAAGATCGAACTTTGATTTTTTAAGTAAAAAAAAAGCTCTAGTCCATATTGAATATAGGCTATTAGCTATTGTTTCAGGAGTGATGGCAGCCCTCGCCATTCAAGGTCACGCCCGTGGCTTAATTTCTGCCGGAGCTGATGCCAGAATGCGCAGATGCGCTTCTTCAAAGACTTGAGTCCTGCCGCTGTGGCCGCAGGTTTTGTGGCAGTTCTGGTGGGTTTCACCAGCTCGGTGGCTCTGGTGTTTCAGGCGGCGCAAGCCTTTCATGCCACGCCGGCGCAGATCACCTCGTGGATCTGGGCGCTGGGCCTGGGCATGGGGCTGTGCTCGCTGGTTCCTTCACTGATTTTGCGCATGCCCGTCATGGTCGCCTGGTCCACGCCGGGCGCGGCCGTGCTGGCAACGGCGGGGCTGGCGGGCGGTTTTTCCATGGCAGAAGCCATAGGCGCTTTCATCGTCAGCGCGGCGCTCATCATTCTGGTGGGGGCGACGGGTTGGTTTGAGCGCATCATGAACCGCATTCCCATGGAGATCGCATCGGCCCTGCTGGCGGGCGTGCTGGCCAAGTTCGGCATGCAGGCGTCTTCGGCGGCTGAGACCAATCTTTCGCTGGTGCTGGTCATGCTGCTGGCCTATCTGCTGTCACGGCGCTTTTACCCGCGCTATGCCGTCATCATCACATTGCTGATCGGCACGCTGTGGGCTGCCATCAACGGGCAGATGCAGTGGTCCGCCGTCCATGCCGGGTTGGCCATGCCGGTATATACGGCGCCTGCGTTCTCGCTGCAGGCGCTGGTCAGTCTGGCTCTGCCGCTGTTTGTGGTGACCATGGCTTCGCAGAATCTGCCCGGTGTGGCCGTCATCCGCGCCACGGGCTACCCCATTCCCGTGTCCAAGGTCATCAGCATGACGGGTGTGGCCACTTTGCTGCTGGCCCCCTTTGGCGGCTATGCGCTGAACCTCAGCGCCATCACCGCCGCTATCTGCATGGGCGATGAGGCGCATGAAGACCGAAACAAGCGCTACACCGCAGCAGCCGTGTGCGGGCTGCTATACATAGTGATAGGTATCTTTGGTGCGGTGGTGACCGGATTGCTCACCGCCTTCTCCAAGGAGTTGGTGGCCTGTATTGCGGGTCTGGCGCTGCTGGGCTCCATCGGCGGCGGCATGGCGACGGCCTTCAAGGAAGAAAAGCACCGAGAGGCTGCGCTCATCACTTTCCTGGTCACGCTCAGCGGCGTGGTCATTGCGGGGGTGGGCTCGGCCTTCTGGGGCGTCGTCGCTGGTAGTCTGGCGCTTTTCGTCCAGAGCTTTCGCACCAGAAAGGCCTGAGCATCACCATCTCTGTGTAGTGTTATGCCCGGCTGGGCATGATGCCTGTACCTAGCAAACGAATTCATCACCATGCAAATACTGTTTGTCGCAGACCCTCTGGAGTCTTTCGTCATCTACAAGGACTCCACCTTTGCCATGATGCGCGAGGCCCAGCGCCGTGGTCACCAGATCGTGGCCTGCCAGCCCAAGGACATCTCCTGGCAAAGCGGCGGCAAGGTCAAGGCGCAGGTTCGCTTCATTACCCTGACGGGCAGCAAGCCCGGCTGGTTTGAAGAAACGAATAGCCGGGTTGTGAATCTGGCGGACTTCGATGCCATCGTCATGCGCAAGGACCCGCCGTTTGACTCCGAGTTCTTTTACGCTACGCATATGCTCAGCCAGGCCGAGCGTGAGGGTGCCAAAGTCTTCAACAAGCCCAGCGCCCTGCGCGAGCACCCTGAAAAGCTCGCCATCATGGAGTTTGCGCAATTCATCTCGCCTACGCTGGTCACGCGCAATGCGCAGGACATCCGTACCTTCCATGCTGAACACAAAGACGTCATCCTGAAACCGCTCGACGGCATGGGTGGCATGGGTATCTTCCGTGTCGGTGAAGACGGTCGCAATCTGGGCAGCATCGTCGAAACCCTGAACCAGGGCGGTGCCACCAGTGTCATGGTGC
Organism: Comamonas testosteroni; assembly: GCF_003569915.1. Classification (GTDB taxonomy): domain Bacteria; phylum Pseudomonadota; class Gammaproteobacteria; order Burkholderiales; family Burkholderiaceae_C; genus Comamonas; species Comamonas testosteroni_D. The sequence goes on from NZ_KZ984479.1 coordinate 20,938, forward strand.
AGAAATTCCTGCCCGACATCGTTCATGGCGACAAACGCGTGCTCATCATTGGCGGCAAGCCCGTGCCCTTCTGCCTGGCCCGCATTCCTCAAGGCAACGAAGTGCGCGGCAATCTGGCAGCCGGTGGCAAGGGCGTGGCCCAGCCTCTGACAGAACAGGACAAGGCCACCGCTGAATTCATTGGTAGCGAACTGGTCAAGCGTGGCTTGCTGCTGATTGGTCTGGACGTCATCGGCCACAACGTGACCGAGATCAATGTCACCAGCCCCACCTGCTTTCAGGAAATCTTTGATCAGACGGGCTGCGATGTAGCAGCGCTCTTTATTGATGCGCTGGAGCGGGCGGCCAGCAAGGCCTGATCTTTGCAAAGAAGCCAGACAGGCGAGAGCCTGTCTGGCTTCTTTTTTGAGGTGGTCAATGCATGAGTTGCGGGAAGCTCAAAATTCTGTGTACAATGCAAGGCTTCACTGAGCGATACGCAACGTTTCGCTAGGCAGAAAGGAAAGAAAAAATTCTTTCCAAGACCGCTGAAAACAGTGCTACAATCGAAGGCTTCGCTGATCGCAGCAAGCAGATGAAATCTAAAGCGGCTTTAAGTCATTTAAAGCAAGTTTTTAGAGTTCGGTTCCTTAAAAAAATACAGCCGATAAGCGTGGGCGTTTGATGGCCAAGCAG
>NZ_KZ984480.1 GCF_003569915.1 Comamonas testosteroni
CTCGCGCCTTCAACGCTGCGTTGTAAGCCTTCCAGTTCGTTGTGCGGTACTTAACCCGACCCCAGCTCGTCTCTCTCATCTCCCGAGCCTACCTCAGCTGCGACCGGCATTTGTGCAACAACGCCCCCGTACACCACACAAGGCGGAACTGCCAAGGAATAAAGATGCAAGAGAGTGATAAGGGCGAACAGCATCGAGTTTGGCGACAGGCGCAAATGCAGGCTTTGGACCGTGTCATGGCCATGGCCGAATTCGGGCTGGATGGCTCATTGCTCTATGCCAATGACAACTATCTGCAGTTAATGGGGTTGACCCTGGAGCAAGCGGTGGGGCGCAAGCACCGCAGTTTCTGCTCACAGCGCCTGCTGAGTAGTCCCAAATATCAGCAGGTATGGGATCTTCTGTGCGCAGGCAATGCTTATTCAGGGGTGGTGGAGCGCCTGCGCAGCGATGGCAGCAGTTGCTGGCTGGAAGCCACTTACTCCCCCGTGCTCGATGAGCAATCGCAGGTCTCGCACATTCTGAAGATTGCCTCCAATATCACCGAACGCCGGGCGCGCGAGCAACTGCAAAAAGAGAATCTGCGCCGCCTGTCACTGGTGGCCGATGCGACGGACACGGCTGTTGTGATCAGCGACAGTGAAGCGCGCATTGTGCATGTCAACGCTGGCTTCACCCGCATGTTGGGATGGACGGCTGAAGAGGTGGTCGGGAAAATAACAATCCCTCTCATTGCGCCCCAGTTATCTGCCGAGTTTCTTGCGCAGTGCCAGAAAGAGCTGCGTGAAGGGCGTTCTTTGGCGCGTGAGGAGGTCGTGGTCGGCAAGCAAGGGCAGCGTTACTGGGCCAAAGTCATCAGCAACCCGATTAAGGATGCGCATGGGGGGCTGCGCTATACGGTCTCCATGTTCACCGATATCACCAGCTCCAAGATGCATGAAGCCCTGCAGCATCGCGTGCTGGAGGCCATGGCGCGCGAAAGGCCGCTGTCCGAGGTGCTGGAGATGGTCTGCCTGGAAGTGGAGCGCATTGCGCCCGAGGTCACGGCTTCGATTCTTGAAGTCGATGAGCATGGCTTGCTGCACCCCTTGGCTGGGCCCGGACTGCCGACCTCCTATTCGCAGTTGCTGGACGGCTTGCCCATTGGACCCAAGGCAGGTTCCTGCGGCACGGCGGCCTGGCGTAATGCGCCAGTGCAGGTGGACGATATAGCGACCGATCCGCTGTGGGAGGACTACAAGCAGCTGGTTTTGCCGTTGGGCTATCAGGCTTGCTGGTCCACGCCGATTCGCAACAGCCAGGGCAAGCCGATTGGTACCTTTGCCTTTTACTACCGCGCGGCGCGCAAGGAGGCATCACTTGATTTTCACCAGCAACTGGTTGACGCCTGCACCCACCTTTGCTCGCTGGCGCTGGAGCGCGAACATGCCCGGGCGCGCATTCGCCAACTGGCTTTCTACGATAGCCTGACGGGCCTGCCCAATCGCAGCTTGTTGCTGGCCAAGGCGGATCAGGCGATTGCCACCGCCTCGCGCAATGAGCAGCAACTGGCTGTGCTGTTCATGGATCTGGACCGTTTCAAGCAGGTCAACGACTCTCTGGGTCATATGGCGGGCGACGAGTTGCTGCGCATTGTGGCCAGCCGCCTGCAGCAGGTACTGGGCAGCTCCGATATTGCCGGACGCCTGTCGGGGGACGAATTTGTCGCAGTACTCACGCAGTGCGACGGTGAGCAGGTGGCAAGCGTCATAGAGCGGCTTCAGGATTTGGTGACGACGCCGCTGATCGTCGCCAATACCTCACTGACCATCTCTGCCAGCATTGGCATCTCCATGTTCCCTGCGGATGGCCGGGACATGGAAACCCTGCTGCAGCGCGCCGATATGGCCATGTATCAGGCCAAGAGTCAGGGCAGAGGGCGATTTAGCTTCTTCAGCAGCGAAATGAACCAGCTGGCGCAGGAGCGGCTGGCGCTGGAGACCGCACTGCGCAAGGCGCTGCAGCGGGGCGGGCTGCATCTGCATTACCAGCCGCAGCTCGACCTGAACAGCGGCGAGCTCTATGGCGTCGAGGCGCTGGCGCGCTGGTCGCACCCAGAGCTGGGCGAGATTTCGCCGGCACGCTTTATTCCACTGGCCGAGGAGTCCGGGCTGATTGCCGATCTGGGCCGCTGGGCCTTGGACGAGGCCTGCGAGCAACTGGCCCGATGGCGTACCCAGGGGCTGAACATCCCCGCGGTGTCAGTGAACCTGTCGCCATCGAGCTTTCACAACCTGGATCTGCCGCGCACGATTGCCGACACGTTAAAGCGCAATGCGCTCCAGCCGGAAAACCTGACGCTGGAACTGACGGAAAGCATTCTGCTCGACACCAACCCCAGCACCATGAAAACCATCCATGAGGTACATGCCCATGGTGTACGCCTGTCGATGGATGACTTTGGCACAGGCTACTCCAGCCTCAGCTATCTGCGCAGCCTGCCGGTCAGCGAGTTGAAGCTCGATCGCAGCTTTGTGGCCGATCTGGAGGACAACGAAGCGGCGCGCGCACTCAGTAGCGCCATTCTGGGCATCGGGCAGAGTCTGCATCTGACAGTGGTGGCCGAAGGCGTGGAAACCCAGATGCAGAATGTGCTGCTGCGTGAACAGGGCTACCCGGTTGCGCAGGGCTATCTGTTTGCGCGGCCGCTGCCGCCGGAGGGGCTGGCGCAGTGGATCAAGGAGCGCCAGAAGGCACCGCCAGCGCTGGCACCGGCGCCGCAGGCCGGGGTGGGGCCGAATGAAGAAGCTGCGGCCCGCCAGAGCTTGGATGCGCAGGAGGGTCAGTAGCGCTGACCACGGTCCTGGCGCTGCTGGCGGCGCAAGGTGTAGAGGTAAAGGCTTTCGACCTTTTCGCGCGCCCAGGGGGTCTTGCGCAGAAACTTGAGGCTGGAGCTGATGCTGGGGTCCACGCTGAAGCAGCGCAGCGGAATGCACTCACTCAGGCCTGCCCAGCCATAGTAGTCCACGAGGTCGTTGAGCAGACGCTCCAGCGTCAGTCCGTGCAGAGGGTTGCGCGGTTGCGCCGGAGTATTCATGCCGTGATTGTCCCGCAGCCGTGCGCGACGGGTGGTACGCGGGGTTTTGATGGATTTTGAATAAAAATGGCCGATAGTCTATGTTTTATATAGACTTGTAGCTATATTTTTAGTAGCAAATTGCTAGGGCTCACGCCTTGGCAATCGCGGTAGTGATCGCTGCCGCAATTGCTTCGCCCACCTGGGTGGTGTTGGCGCTGCCGCCCAGGTCTGGCGTCTTGGGCCCTGTCTTGATGACTTCCTCAATCGCGCTGACGATGGCGTCATGTGCGGCGCGCCAATCACCCTCGCTGTGGCCCAGAAAATCCAGCATCAGCGCGGCAGACCAGACCATGGCGATCGGGTTGGCAATGTTTTGGCCGTAGATATCGGGAGCCGAGCCGTGCACGGGCTCAAACAGGCTGGGGAAGTTGCGCTCTGGGTTTAAGTTAGCCGAAGGTGCCAGACCGATCGTACCGGTGGTCGCGGGGCCCAGATCGCTCAGGATGTCGCCAAACAGATTGGTGGCAGCCACCACATCAAAACGACCCGGCTGCAGCACAAAGCGCGCGGTCAGGATGTCGATGTGCTGCTTGTCCAGCGTGACCTCTGGGTAGTTTTTGTGCATGGCATCGGCCTGCTTGTCCCACCAGGGCATGCTGATGGCGATGCCATTGCTCTTGGTGGCCAGCGTCACATGCTTCTTGCGGCGGCTCTGGGCCAGGTCGAAGGCGTATTTCAGCAGGCGCTCGGCGCCATGCTTGCTGTAGACCGATTCCTGGATGCAGATCTCGCGCTCCGTGCCTTCAAACATGATGCCGCCCAGGGCCGTGTACTCACCCTCGGTGTTCTCGCGCACCACGTAGTAGTCGATATCGCCGGGCTTGCGGCCGGCCAGAGGGCAGGGCACGCCTTCAAACAGGCGCACTGGGCGCAGGTTGATGTACTGGTCAAACTCGCGGCGGAACTTGAGCAGCGAGCCCCATAGCGAGATATGGTCCGGCACGGTGGCCGGCCAGCCCACGGCGCCAAAGAAGATGGCGTCCATGCCGCTGAGCTGGGCCTTCCAGTCATCGGGCATCATCTTGCCGTGCTCGGCGTAATAGTCGCAATGTGCCCAGTCGAAGTGGTGGAACTCCAGCGGCAAATTGAACTTCCGGGCGGCGGCTTCCAGCGCGCGCAGGCCTTCGGGCATGACTTCCTTGCCAATGCCGTCTCCGGCGATCACGGCAATCTTCTTGGGGATGGTGCTCATGGTTGTGCTTTCCATCAAAGTGCGTGGGTTTGATTTTCAACCATGCTGTAATGAAGCCAATCCTTGGTTTGTGCTTTGATTGTTTACAGATCGTGTTTAAAAACCTGATTCCTGAAGACTTGCGCGTGTTTCTGGTTGTGGTGCGCCGTGCCAGCTTTGCCGCGGCGGCGCAGGAGCTGGGGGCATCGCCCGCCTATGTCAGCAAGCGCATTCGGCTGCTAGAAGAAGAACTGGCCGTCAAGCTGTTGCACCGCACCACGCGCCGTGTGGCGGTCACGGAAGAGGGCGAGCGCGTCTTTCAGTGGGCGCAGCGCATACTGGACGATATCGACCACTTGGTCCAGGACGTCAGCACCACCCGTGGTCAAGTGCGTGGCCTGCTGCGCGTGAGCAGCAGCTTTGGCTTTGGCCGCAATGTGGTGGCTCCTGCATTATCAAAATTGATAGCGCAACACCCAGATTTGCAGGTGAGGCTGGAGGTTTTTGACCGTATTGTCGACGTGGCCGCCGAAGGATTTGATCTCGATGTGCGCGTGGGCGACGACATTGCGCCACACCTGATCGCCCGGCAACTGGCGGCCAATCACCGCGTGCTCTGCGCTGCGCCCAGCTATCTGCAGCGGCGTGGTGTGCCGCGCAGCATCGACGAGCTGCCCGCCCATGACTGCCTGGTCATCAAGGAGCGCGACCACCCGTTTGGCGTGTGGAAGCTGCGCGCCGGTGCCGAAGAGCGCTCGCTGAAAGTGACCGGCCCGCTCTCCACCAACAACGGCGAAATGGCGGTGCAATGGGCCGTGGATGGGCACGGCATCGTTTTGCGCTCCATCTGGGATGTGCAGCCACTGCTGGGCAGCGGTCAACTGCTGCCTGTGCTGACGGGTTGGCGGCAGGACGCCAATGTCTGGGCGGTTTACCCCAGCCGCCTGAGCCGCTCGGCCAAGGTGCGCGTGGCGGTGGAGTTTTTGCAGGATTATTTCGGCAAGCTGCTGGGCTGAGCCCAGTGTCTTACATCGCCGCCAAAGTCTGCGCATGCATCTTGGCGCGTTCTTCTTTGCGTTCGCTGTAGCGGTCGACCAGGTAGGGCGCAATGTCACGGGTCAGCAGGGTGAACTTCATCAGCTCCTCCATCACATCCACCACGCGGTCGTAGTAGGCGGAAGGCTTCATGCGGCCCTCTTCCGTGAACTCGTCATAGGCTTTGGCGACCGAGCTTTGGTTGGGGATGGTCAAGAGCCGCATCCAGCGGCCCAGCACGCGCAGCTGGTTGACGGCGTTGAAGGACTGCGAGCCGCCGCTCACCTGCATCACCGCCAAGGTCTTGCCCTGCGTAGGGCGCACCGCGCCTTCGGACAGCGGAATCCAGTCGATCTGCGACTTCATGATGCCGGTCATCGCGCCGTGGCGCTCGGGCGAGGTCCAGACCATGCCCTCGCTCCACAGCACCAGCTCGCGCAGCTCTTGGACCTTGGGATGGGAGGTGGGTGCGCCGTCGGGCTGGGGCAGGCCTTCGGGATTGAAGATGCGCACCTCAGCGCCCATGCCTTGCAGCAAGCGAGCAGCTTCTTGGGTCAGCAGCTTGCTGTACGAGCGTTCGCGCAGCGATCCATACAGCATCAGGATGCGCGGTGCGTGCGTGGCAGCATGCGGTGCCCGCAGCGCTTGCTGGGTGGGGATGTGGAAGCTGGCAGCGTCCAGGTTGGTAGAGATGGATTCGGCAGACATGGGAGAGAACAGAGTGGAATTTTCAAGGGCGAGCGGCAGGCAGCGAACGCTCGTACCAGTGCTGGGATCGGTTCACGACGGCCACCACGGCCAGCATCACCGGCACCTCGATCAGCACGCCGACCACAGTGGCCAATGCGGCGCCCGAGTGCAGGCCAAACAGGCTGATAGCGGTGGCCACGGCCAGCTCGAAGAAGTTGCTGGCGCCGATCAGCGCCGAAGGCCCGGCCACGCAGTGCGCTACGCCCAGCTTTTGGTTGAGCCAGTACGCCAAGCCCGAGGTAAAGATCACCTGGATCAGGATGGGCACGGCCAGCAGCGCAATCACCAAGGGCTGCTGCAAGATGGACTGGCCCTGGAAGGCGAACAGCAGCACCAGCGTGAGCAGCAACGCGCAAATCGATAGCGGCCCCATGGCGGCTGTGGCGCGCTGAAAAGCCGCTTCGCCCTTGCGCAACAAATGTTTGCGCAGCCATTGCGCAATCGCCACCGGAACCAGAATGTAGAGCAACACCGAGGCCAGCAAGGTGGCCCAAGGCACGGTGATGGACGATATGCCCAGCAGCAAAGCCACAATCGGTGCAAACGCCACCAGCATGATTGCGTCGTTCAGCGCCACCTGCGACAGCGTGAAATACGGGTCGCCCTTGCACAGCTGGCTCCACACAAACACCATGGCCGTGCAGGGCGCGGCTGCCAACAAAATCAGGCCCGCCACATAGCTGTCTACCTGGGCCGGGTCCAGCCACTGCGCAAACACATGGCGCAAAAACAGCCAGGCCAGCAGCGCCATTGAAAAGGGCTTGACGGCCCAGTTGATCAGCAAAGTCACCCCAATGCCACGGGCCTGCGACTTCACCTGCGACAGCGCAGAGAAATCGATCTTCACCAGCATCGGGATGATCATCACCCAGATCAGAACGCCCACGGGCAGGTTCACCTTAGCGACTTCTATGGCCGCGATTTGCTGCGTCAAACCCGGCAAGTCATAACCCAAGCCAATGCCCGCGCCAATGCACAGGAGCACCCAGAGCGTCAGGTAGCGTTCAAACCAGCCCATCACGGGCTTGGTGGCAGATTCAGCGGACATATCAGGACTCTCCAATGCGCTGCACCAGCGGCTGCAAAGCCTGGTTGTCCAGCTCCCCAAATGGCAGTTGCACCAACTGCAGCATGCGATAGGCAATCGCTTGGCGCGTCAGTTCAAAGCGCTCAGGCTGCTCGGGTGCTGGCGCAGCCGATGGGTCGGGGTAACTCCAATGCGCACGCACCGGCGCGCCGGGCCAAACCGGGCAAGGCTGGGTGGCCGCGCTGTCGCAGACGGTGATGACGACGCGCATCTCGGGCGCGCCCGCTTGGGCAAAAACATTCATGTTCTTGCTTGCGAGTTGCGACACATCCACGCCCGCAGCGCTCAGCACAGCCAGCGCCTGCGGATGCACCCGGCCACTGGGCGCTGCGCCTGCGCTGTGGGCTTGGGCGTCAATCTTCAGCAGGAGGGCCCAGCGGTTGAACATGGCCTCGGCCAGCACGCTGCGGGCCGAGTTGTGCGTGCACAGAATCAAAACATGCGTCGTCATGGTCAGCAGCAAGGCGTGTTGTCGTTGCCGGGGCAGCAAACGGGCGCGGCCAGCTCGCAGCCAGCGCCGGCGCAGCAGTTCTGCGTCAGGTAGCCCAGCACGCCGTCCATCTGCGCAAAATCGGCGCGGTAGATCAGGTTGCGGCTCATGCGCTCCTGGCTCACCAGGCCGGCGTTCACCAGCTCTTTGAGGTGGAAGGACAGCGCCGTGGCGGCCACGCCCAGTTGCTCAGCCAGTACCGAAGGCGTCAGCCCCTCGGCGCCGGCGACTACCAGCGCACGGAAGACGCGCAGCCGCACGGGGTGCGCCAAGGCGGCCAGCGATTTGATGACTTGGTCTTCGTTCATATTTCAATGATAGTTGAAATATTGAATTAATGCATGTCAACGGCTGCGCGAGAACTGTTTGGCTGTAACGCAGCACTTCCCGTCGATGCGTGCTAGCTCAACCACACATTATGAAAAAAGCGCCCGAAGGCGCTTTTTTGCGTGCGGCAAAGGGGCACTTACTTGCTCAGCGCAGCCTTCACGGCGGCAGACACCAGACCCATGTCGGCCTTGCCAGCCAGTTGGGACTTCACGGCACCCATGACCTTGCCCATGTCGCCAGGGCCTGTGGCGCCCACTTCAGCAACGATGGCTGCCACGGCGGCAGTGATTTCGGCTTCGCTCATGCGCTGGGGCAGATAGACCTTGAGCACTTCCATCTCGGCCTTTTCCACATCGGCCAGATCCTGACGGTTGGCGGCTTCGTAGGCGGTGATGGAGTCCTTGCGCTGCTTGATCAGCTTGTCGACGATGGCAATGACGGCGGCGTCATCGAGTTCCACGCGCTCGTCCACTTCCTTTTGCTTCATCGCAGCCTGCAGCAGGCGGATGGTGCCCAGGCGTGCGCTGTCCTTGGCACGCATGGCATTTTTCATATCTTCGGTGATCTGGGCTTTCAAGCTCATAGCTCTCTCCTTGAGGTGACGAATGGGGATTCACGCCGATAACTGCGTTGCCGAGTCTTGTCGTACCGGATGTACTGTCTGCGACTCTGCACCTTGTTCTCGGCGCGACTTCCCATTCGCTGGGGAGGTCACTGCCAAAACAAGGGCAGTGGCCAGAAAACAAAAAACCCGCGCCTGGCGTCCCGAGCGCGGGTTTGCGGCGTTTGACGGCCGGCTGTGTCCTAACGAATTAGTACAGCTTCTTAGGCAGTTGCATGCTGCGAACGCGCTTGTAGTGACGCTTCACGGCAGCAGCCTTCTTGCGCTTGCGCTCGGCTGTGGGCTTTTCGTAGAACTCACGAGCACGCAGATCGGTCAGCAGACCCAGCTTTTCGATGGTGCGCTTGAAGCGGCGCAGGGCAACTTCATAGGGCTCGTTTTCTTTGACGCGGATAGTAGTCATTCAATTTCCAGATATATCTGTGCTGACAGCGGGTTCTCGGGAAGATCGGGCCTGAGAGCCATGAACAGCGGTTTTCCCCGCCACTTTGTAACTAGTATGGCCGACGGGGTAATGCCAGCAAAGTCGAGCATTATAAACAATTTTTATTCGGTTGTGCCGCTTTCGCGCCGCTGGTAGTGGGCAGTGCTTGGATTAGGCGGCCTGGGTGCGTGGCCTGAGCAGTTTCAGCCAGCCTGATCCTTGATTGACCAGCATGCCGCACAGCACAGCTGCTGCGCCCATCCATTGCAGGGCGGTGGGCTGCTCGTCCAGCACCATCATGGCGGCCAGCAGGCCGATCACGGGAACCAGCAGCGAAAAAGGCGTGACCTTGGCGGCAGGGTGGCGCTGCAGCAAGCGGGTCCAGAGGCTGTAGGCCAGCAAGGTCGCCAACAGGGCCAGGTAGAGCACCGCAAACCAGGCTTTGCCGTCCAGCGTGTGAAGCTGCTGCAGCACGCCTTGCAGACCATCTTGCCAGATGGCGAGCAGCGTGAACGGCGCAATGGGCACCAGACTGCTCCAGACGATGAATGGCAATGGGGCGTAGCCCGGCGAGGTCTGCGCGGCGTGACGCGCCACCAGATTCGAGACGGCCCACATCAGCGCCGCGCCCAGCGTGAGCACAAAGCCCGCCAGCGTCATCTGCTGTGCGCCTTCGCCCCGTCCCAGCGCAATCACCAGCAAGCCGCCAAAAGCCAGCAGCAGGCCCAGGTACTGGCGAGTCTGTACTCTCTCCTGCAGCAGCGCTGCCGCCAGAATCAGCGTGAAAAACGCCTGGGTTTGCATGACCACCGAAGCCATGCCCGCCGTCATGCCCAGGCGCAGGCCCAGAAACAGCAGGCCAAACTGGCCCAGTCCCTGAGCCAGCCCATAGGCCAGCACATAACGCCGTGGCATGGCAGGCGGCTTGATGAACAGCACAAAAGGCAGGGACGCCGCCATGAAGCGCAGCGCGCCCAGCAACATGGGGCTGAGCGTTTGCAGGCCCAGCTTCATGACGACAAAGTTCAGCCCCCAGATGACGATGACGGCGGCGATACGCCACAGATCCGCAGCGCTCATGACCGGGCGGCTGCGAGGCTGGTCGCCACCGGACGCCCCTGAGTTTGCCGCGCCGCAACAAAGGCATCAAACGCCTGGGCACTGGTCTTGCGGGGCACATAGCCCCAGTTCTTGAGGGCGGTGTTGAGCAGTACAGGACGGTAGCGCAGAAAGTCCAGCTGTTCCGGGCCATAGCGACTCACCCCCAGGCGCGAGCCTATGAACAAGGCGCTGCGCAGCAAGCCTGCGGGCAGGTTGAGCGTGGTTTTGCCGAGGCGCTGGGCAATCTGGTGAATGGTCAGCGCGCCATCGCCCGCAAGGTTGTAGCAGCCGGGCTGGGCGCCGCTGAGCGCGTGCAAGATGGCGCCCGTCACATCCTGATCCCAGATAAAGACAAAAGGACTGTCGCTGCCGCGAATGGCCAGCAGGCGCGGCTTTTCAAACAGGGCAGTGATCTGGTTATCTACGCGCTCGCCCAGAATGGTGCCGATGCGCAGCACGGTCTGGGCCAGTTGCGGGTGTTTTTCACGCCATTCGGCCAGCATCTCTTCCACCAGCCGCTTGTGGTCGGAATAGGCAAATACCGGGTTGCCGCGCAGCGCGTGGTGCTCTTGCAGCCAGGCAGGGTTGTCGGCATGGTAGCCATAGGCCGCTCCGCTGGAGGACACCACCACATGGCGCACACCCTGCGCCACGCAGGCGCTGAGCACATTGCGTGAGCCGTTCACGTCCACATCGTATTCCAGTGCGCGGTTGCTGTCCTTGCCCGGGGTGACGATGGATGCCAGATGCACGACGGTGTCTATGGCATGCTGGCTCAGCAGTTGACCCAGCGCCGGGTCGCGCACATCCATGACGGCGTAATGCACATCGGGCAACTGGCGCTCTGCCGGTACGGGCCGTACATCGACGGCAACGACATGGGTGTCGGCACGCTGGCTGAGTGCCTGAACCACGCTGCGGCCCAGAAAGCCATCGGCACCGGTGATCAGAACTCTTTTTGCTGCGCTGCTCATGCTGTCTTTCCTAAGATGTTTGTGGTTTGCTGGGGTGCTTTGCGCCCCCATGCAGATGCCAGTGCCAGCCCGGCGATGATGTCCCAGAAGCCCCAGACTCCGGCAACGACGGCCATGCCGCCCAGACCGCCGAAAAAGCTGAAGATCAGCACCAGCCCCAGGCCTGCGTTGCGTATGCCGACTTCCATGGTGACGGCGCGGCGCTCGTAGTCCTGCAGTCCGGTAAGGCGGGCGCACAGGTAGCCGGTGGCGAAAGCCAGCGCGTCATGCAGGGCCACGGCCAGCAGCACCAGACCGACATAGTCGAGAAAAGCACGCCAGTTGCCAGCGATGGCGCCGATGATGAAGCCGATGAGCGCCAGAAAGCTCACGATGCCGACCGGCTTCTTGAAGCGCCTGGTGATGTCCGGAAATCGGTGCGCGCACCAGACACCGAGCACAAACGGCACGCCGATGATGACGATGATGTGGCCCACCATTTCCATCGGGTCCAGCGCAATCGTCTTGAGCAGGGCAGATGCCGTGGGGTGCATGCCGCCCCAGAAGGCAAAGTTCAGCGGCATGAGCACGACGGACAGAGCGTTGGAAATCGCCGTCATTGACACCGACAGCGCTACATTGCCTTTGGCGCGGTGGGTCAGCAGATTGGAGATATTGCCCGGCGGGCAGCAGGCCACCAGAATCATGCCCAGCGCAATGCTGGGAGCCACGCCCAGCAGCAGCGTGAGCATATAAGTCACGGCAGGCAGAACCACAAATTGCGCGGCTATGCCCACGGCCATGGCCCAGGGCATGCGCGCCACGCGGCGAAAGTCTTCCAGTTTGGTATCGAGCGCAATGCCGAACATCAAAAAGCCCAGCACGGCGTTGAGCAGAGCCAGAGAAGCCGGGTTGAAGTTCAGCCGTAATTCATCGACAGGCAGCATGGGAGTCTCCTGAGTGCTTAGGCGAGGCTGGCGACAGCCGAGCGTACGGCTGCGCGGTAGGCGTCTTTGTTAACGTAGAAAGCCATGCGCTCCAGTTGCAGATACTGGTATCCCGCAGACAGGTCGGGCGCGGGTCCGGCAATCGCGGTCTTTAGGCGCAGCGCTGCGGGGCTTTGTGTCTGCAGCCCCTTGAAAAAGCGCGTGACCAGTTCGGCCTGCTCATAGCGGCCCTGCCAGCCCAGGCCGCTGGCTTCCACCATGCCCAGCACGGCCAGGTGGGTGTAGCGCGGCGCAAAAATATTCATGTACAGCTGCGGCGCCATGCCCTGCCAGTTCAGATGCTCCTTGTCGATGAAGGGGTAGTGCAGCGTGTAGCCCGTGGCCATCAGCACCAGGTCATAGTCCTGCTGGCTGCCGTCCTTGAAGTGGACGGTGTGGCCGTCAAAGCGCGCAATATCGGCTTTGACATGGACGTCGCCATGGCCCAGATGGTGCAGGATGAGGGAGTTCACGATGGGGTGCGACTCGTACATCTTGTAGTCCGGCTTGGGAAAGCCAAAGCGCACCGGGTCGCCCGTGAACCACTTGAGCACCGTGCTGTCGAATTTCTGCTTGAGCCAGCGCGGCAGGGGGCGTTTGCCGCCGAGAGTGTCCGCTGGTTTGCCAAACACATACTTGGGCACAAAGTAGTAGCCGCGGCGCACCGAGATATCCACGCTTTGCGCATAGTGCACAGCGTCGACCGCGATGTCGCAGCCCGAGTTGCCTGCGCCGATGATGAGCACCCGCTTGCCTTTGAGCTGTTCGGCGCTCTTGTACTGGCTGGTGTGTAGCAGCTCGCCAGCAAACTGGCCCTGAAACTGGGGACGGTTGGGCTCGGCCAGAATGCCATTGGCAATCACCACGCCTTTGTAGATGGCGGTCTCCAGCTCGCCCTCTGCATTGCGAACGCTGACTCGCCAAGGCGTGGAGGGGTTGCCCGGCTCCACAGGCTCCACGCGCTCCACTTGCACACCGAAGCGGTAATGGCGGCGCAGATCAAATTGGTCCGCAAAGTCGGAGAAATAGCGGCACAGCTCACGGTGGCTGGGGTAGTCGGCCACATCGTCGGCCATGGGGAACTCGGCAAACTCCGTCGTGCGCTTGCTGGAGATGAGGTGGGCTGACTCATACACGGTGGAGCGTGGATTGGCGATATTCCACAGCCCGCCCACATCGCTATAGGCTTCGAAGCCCTGAAACGGGATGCCCTGCTTTTGCAGATTGCGCGCCCCGGCCAGCCCCGATGGGCCTGCGCCAATCAAGGCAATCATTTGCTGCGTGGGCTGGCTGGCGCTGCCGTGGGACGCCGCTGTCGGCGCTGGCGCGGTATGGGTTTCGGTACGCATGGCGTTTGTCTCCGTAGTCATTTTTTGAGGCTTTTAATTTTTGGCGGGCGTCTTGCTCAGCCCGGGAATCACCGTGCCGCCCGCTTCTCCCACACGGGGCTTGCGCGGCTGGCTGGCCAGAAGGCGGTCATGCAGTTTCTCCGGCAGCAGATCCAGCAGGCGCGCCAGCCAGCCGGTGCGGCGGGGCACCACGATCTGCTCCTGACCCTTGGCCATGGCCTTGAGCATGACGGGTACGGCTTGGGCGGGGTCCATCAGCCCTGGCATGGCAAAGTCGTTGGCGGCAGTGAGGGCCGTGCGCAGGTAGCCGGGGCAGACGGTGAGCACGCGAACCTTGCTGCCCCGCAGCTCGGCGCGCAGGCTTTGCAGATAGCGGATCAGCGCACCTTTGCTGGCGCAGTACGCTCCATTGCCGGGCATGCCGCGCCAGCCTGCGATGCTGGCAATGCCGACGAGGGAGCAGGCTGCGTCAGGCTGCTGGCGCAGCGCCTGCAAAAAGGGCTGAAACGTGGTGGCTGGCCCCAGCACATTGATCTCCAGCATGCGGCGCAGCACGGGCAGGTCGCTGGCCTGCGCCGTATCAAAGCCGCTGGCCACACCGGCGTTGGCAATCACCAGATCGGGCAGTCCGGCATGGCCCATCCAGTCCTGCGCCACTTCCTGCATGGCTGCCGAGTCCGAGACATCAAGCACATAGACGGCGCAGCGCTCGGGCGCCAGCGCCGCCAGTTCGTTGAGGGCCGTGCGGTTCAGGCCTAGCAAGGCGATATGGCTGCCTTGTGCAATGAGTTCGCGGGCAAAGGCCTGGCCCAGACCACCGCAGGCACCCGTCAGCACAACGTTGCGAAAGTGCGGTGCAGGCTTGGAATTCATGACGGCTCCCTCCAAAGTTTTGCAAATCAAGGTGATGTCGTGTTTGAACTCTATGAGAAACTTGAAAAATCTCGGAAAATTTTATGAATTCGTCTCGAATTCTGAGATTTATGCAAGAAACCACTGCTTCTACCCCTGGTCTGCGTCTGTTTGATCTGCTGGAAATCCTGGCCCGCGAAGCGCGCCCGCTGAGTCTGGCCGAGGCCGTGGCCGTCAGTGGCTGGCCCAAGCCCAGCGTGCACCGGCTGCTGGTGCAACTGGAAAGCGGCGGCCTGCTGGCGCGCGAGCCCGACGGCCGCCGCTACGCGCTGGCGCCGCGCATGCTGCGGCTGGCCGAGGCGTCGCTGGCGGGCAGCGCTCAGCAGGGCGTGCGCCATAGCGTGCTGCGGCAACTGGTGGCCGATATTGGCGAGAGCTGCAATCTGACCACGCTGGCCGGTGTGGAGGTGGTGTGGCTGGACCGCATAGAGTCCGCCTTTCCGCTGCAGTTCAAGCTGCGTCCGGGCACGCGCGTGCCCTTGCATTGCTCGGCCAGCGGCAAGCTCATCCTGGCCCATATGTCACTGAGTCAGCGCACCCAGTTGCTGAGTGGTTTGCCGCTGCAGAGCTACACGGCCACCACGCTGACCACGCAGGCCGCGCTGGAGGACGAATTTGTGCGCATCCGCAAGGTTGGCTACGCCGTGGATGCCGAGGAGTTTGTGGAGGGCCTGGTCTGCGTGGCCGTGCCCGTGTTCAGCCCCGACGGGCGCAGCGTGCGTTGCGCCGTGGCCCTGCAGGCGCCAGCCGCGCGCATGACGCTGGTGCAGGCCATCGAAAAAGTGCCGCGCCTGCATGAAGCGGCCAAGGCGCTGAGTCGCACCTTGGTATGAAATTGATAGCTTGTAGTCTATATAGGATATGGACTTAAAGCTGTTTTGATTCAAATTCCGGCGGGCAGCGCCTGTGCACAGGCCGCAGCGCTGGCCCAGGCCCACTGAAAGTTGTAGCCACCCAGCCAGCCGGTGATGTCCACCACCTCGCCGATGAAGTACAGACCCGGCTGGGTCTTGCACTCCATGGTCTGCTGCGACAGCACCTTGGTATCCACGCCGCCCAGCGTGACCTCGGCTTTTTTATAGCCTTCGGTGCCCGTGGGCGTGATTTCCCAGCGCGAGAGCTTTTGCGCCAGCGCGATCAGGGCCTTGTCCGAGGCTTCGGCAATCGGGCGCTGCCAGGCCGCGTCCTGCTGCACCCAGGCATCGGCCAGACGCGCAGGCAGCCATTGGGCCAGCTCATTGGCAATCAGCTTGCGCGAGCGGGTTTTGGCGGCCAGCAACTCGGCCTCGAAGTTCACCTCGGGGGCCAGATTGATGGCCAGCGGCGTGCCGGGTTTCCAGTAGCTGCTGATCTGCAGCACGGCGGGGCCGGACAGGCCTCGGTGGGTAAACAGCAGGTCTTCGTTGAAGGCCATGCGCTCTTTCTTGCTGCCGGTGCTGATCTCCACTGGCAGGGCCAGCCCGGCCAGTTGCGCATAGGGCTGCCATGCCTCGCCATCAAAGGTCATGGGCACCAGGCCCGGCGTGCGCTCCACCAGCGGCAGGCTGAACTGCTGGGCCAGACGGTAGCCAAAGTCCGTCGCGCCAATCTTGGGAATGCTCAGGCCGCCGGTGGCAATGACCAGGCTGGGAGATTGCACCGCGCCACGGTCAGTATGAATTTGATAGCTGCCAGTGTATGAAGTATCTGGACTAGAGGCCAAAAACTCTATTTTTTTGACTTGGCAAGGCTGCCAGCGCTGCACGCCGCCTTGCGCGCACTCAGCCAGCAGCATGGCGATGATGTCTTCGGCCGAGCGGTCGGCAAACAGCTGGCCCTTGTGCTTTTCGTGGTGGGCAATGCCGTGCTTGTCCATCAGCGCAATGAAGTCGGCAGGCGTAAAGCGCGAGAGGGCGGAGCGGCAGAACTGCGGGTTCTGCCCCACAAAATGCTTGTGCGGCGCACGCACGTCCAGATCGCGGTTGGTGAAGTTGCAGCGCCCGCCGCCCGAGATGCGGATTTTCTCGGCCACTTTGTCGGCGTGATCGATCAGCAGTACCTTCAGCCCGCGCTGGCCCGCCTGGGCCGCGCAGAACAGGCCGGCGGCACCGGCGCCGATGATGATGGCGTCAAAAGTCAGAAAAGAAATCTGGGGGGCAGAGGACACGGCAACAGTCTGGGAAGCGATGGGACAAGGGCGCGATTGTCCCAGATGGCTCAGAGTCCGGGGTCATCCACCACAAAGCCCCAGAAATCGTCCTCGAAGTGAATGCAGTGCGCGGTAAAGGCGTTCATGTCGCGGGCGTGGAACCAGATCAGGCCCAGCTCGGCATCGCACAGCGCATCGGCCTGCTCGGCCAGACTGAGCGCGGCGATATGCTCCAGCTCCATTTCGGCCAGAAAGCCCTGCAAATCCTCGGCCCCGGCAAACAGGTCATGGTCCAGACTGCCAATCTTGCCCTTGTGCTGGCCGTGCAGTACTTCCACAAACGGGTTGCCCGCCGGGTCGCAGCCAATGCTCAGAAACCAGTTGGCGAGAATGAAGTCCGCCTGATCGGGCTCCAGGTCGTAGTGCGGGTCCTGCGCGGCAAAGCTGTGCAGCGCGCGGAAGTTGGCGCGGTTTTCGCTGACCGCGTCGCTGGGCTGCACATAGGCGGCAAAGTCGCCCGACAGCTCCATTTTGTAGAGCGAGTAGCCGTTTTGCGTGCGCAGAAAATCGGCATAAGCGTCTGAAAAGCCGATATGCGCTTGCAGAGCCCGGATCTCGCTTTCCGGCGCAGGCGGGGCACCAAAGGGGTTGGGGAACAGAATTTGCATGGGTTTTAACGGTTGGCCGGCAGCCTTTATACCGCGCAGCCCGGAGCAATCCCGGGGTTTGTGCGCTCAGCCTGCATCCCTGAGTAATCACTTCTAGAATCGCGCCCCATGAACACACCATCCCATCAGCTGAGCATGACCGTGCTCATGTCGCCCGACATGGCCAATTTCTCTGGCAATGTGCACGGCGGTGCCATTCTGAAGCTGCTTGACCAGGTTGCCTACGCCTGCGCCAGCCGTTATGCGGGCCGCTATGTGGTGACGCTGAGCGTGGACCAGGTGATGTTTCTGCAACCCATCCATGTGGGCGAGCTGGTGACTTTTCTCTCCAGCGTGAACCACACTGGCAAGTCGTCGATGGAAATCGGCATCAAGGTGGTGGCCGAGGACATTCGCAGCCAGGTGGTACGCCATGTGAACAGCTGCTTTTTCACCATGGTGGCCGTCGATGACGACAAAAAGCCCGCGCTGGTGCCGCCGCTGCAGCCCGAGACCGATGAGGAAAAGCGCCGCTGGGAGGCGGCTTTGATCCGTAAGGAGCTGCGCAAGGATATGGCCGAAAGATTTGCAAAGACACGCACCCCCTGAGGCGCTCCGCGCCTTCCCCCTCTCTCTACGCGCTTCGCGCTATGGGAGGGGGACGACAGCCTCGGTGCGGGACGGCCCTTCCTCGCTGTCCCTGATTTTTGGGCGCGCCAGTTTTTGGAGTGCTGTGTCGATAAGAAAAGGCCGCTTTTGCGGCCTTTGTTGTTGGTTGTCGGGCTCAGGCGACTTGGCGCTGGCCTTGTTTTTCTTGCCAGGCGGCTACGCCTTGCACCACATCACCGACGACGATGATGCTGGGGCTGCCCAGGCCGTTGTCGGCAATGCACTGCGGCAGCTCTTTCAAAAATGTGAGCGCATGGCGCTGGTGGGGCAAGCTTGCATGCTGAATAATCGCCACCGGCGTGCTGCCGGGCAGGCCGCTGAGCAGTTCGTCGCTGATGCGCTCCACGCTGCTCACGCCCATATAGATCACCAGCGTCAGCTTGGCGGCATGGGCGGTGGCGGCAATCTGGCGCCAGTCGGGGCCGGTGTCGCCGGGCTTGGCGTGGCCGGTCATGAACAGCACGCCGTGCGCATGGTCTCGGTGGGTCAGCGGCGCGCCCAGGCTGGTCAGGCCTGCAAGGCCCGAGGTAATGCCGTTGATGACAGCCACCTCAATACCGGCTTCGCGCAGATGTTCGACCTCTTCGCCGCCACGGCCAAAGATAAACGGGTCACCGCCTTTGAGGCGCACCACGGTCTCGCCTTCCTGCACGGCGGCAATCATCAGCTTTTCGATAAAGGCCTGAGGCGTGCTCTTGCAGCCGCCGCGCTTGCCCACGTAGACGATGCGGGCCTCAGGCGAAGCATGGGCCACGATGGCGTCGCTGACGAGATCGTCGACAAACAGCACGCTGGCCGCAGCGATGGCTTTGGCAGCCTTGATGGTGAGCAGCTCCGGATCGCCGGGGCCGGCACCGACCAGAGTGCAAGTGCCGTGTGGGAGGGCTAAAGAATGAGAGGCGGACATGGGAGGGACTTTCACTCGGCGCTGCGGTTAAAGGCCTGCAGCGCGGCTCGGCTGGCGGCATCGCTGGTCTGCATGGCCTGATACAGCGCCTGAACCTGTTTGACTTGTTCGGTAATCGGGGCGGGCACGGCTCGCGCGCCGCTGAGCATTTCTTCAATCAGTCTGGCGGTCTGCTCAGCGTTTAAATCTTGCTCGGGAGCCTTGCTGTCAGCGTCTGATATGAGCTGGCTGCTATGGATTGCAGAGCGTTCAAAGCAAATTTCGCCCGCAACCACACCCATGCTGCTGGGCTCGCGGTGCGGCGGTGCGACGGATTCCCCCTCGGTGCCGCGCAGCAGCAGGGCACTGGCGCCGCGCAGGGCCAGCGTCTGCGCCATGGGTATCGCGTAGGGCGGGTGGGTGTAGCTTGCCAGCACCAGACCGGAGGACTGCGGCGCAGCGCTGTTGATCGGGTCCAGCAGCTTGACCAGACTGTGCGCCGGGTTGCGCAGCCCCATCTGGCGGCGAATCTGCAGCAGGCGCTCCAGCGGCGCAAGCAAGTGGCGCGTGCGCATCCAGGCTTTGTCACCAGCGCGCAGCGCAGTAGGACGGTCGATGATTTGCCAGCCCAGTTGCTGCCACACGGCTTCGGTGCCAATGCGCTTGTTTTCGGTATCGCAGCCATGCACCAGCACGGGCAGACCTTGCCGGGCCAGCAGTGCGGCCAGCAGCGGCGTCAGATTGGCCAGCTTGCGCGCGCCGTTGTAGCTGGGGATGACGACCACAGGCTGCGCAGGCTGTGGCCAAGCGGGCAGGCGCTGCTGCGTGGCATCCAGAAAGCCAGCCAGTTCCTCGGCGCTTTCGCCCTTGAAGCGCATGGCAATGCAAAAGCCGCCCAGCTCCAGATCACTGACCTTGCCGTCCAGCAACTGCCCCATCAAATCACAGGCCTGCTCGCGCGTCAGCGAACGCGCACCCTTGGTGCCGCGGCCAATTTCCTTGATGTAGTGGCTGATACTCATGATTACCGTAATTGTCGCTATAAAACCCTGTGGTTTTTAGACATTTGCGCGGCTTTGTTGCATAAATCGGCCATAGGCCAAGGCATCCCCAATCCCAAATAGATTTACGCAGCAGCGACTGTCTGGGGCGTGCCCAGAGCGGTAAATTGATTGAGGATTGAAGCTCGGATGTGCA
>NZ_KZ984481.1 GCF_003569915.1 Comamonas testosteroni
CCCACTTCACCGCTGAAGTGTATGTGCTGAGCAAGGACGAAGGCGGCCGCCACACTCCTTTCTTCAACAACTACCGTCCTCAGTTCTACTTCCGTACGACTGACGTGACCGGCTCCATCGAGCTGCCCGAAGGCAAGGAAATGGTGATGCCTGGTGACAACGTGTCGATCACTGTGAAGCTGATCGCCCCCATCGCCATGGAAGAAGGTCTGCGTTTCGCTATCCGCGAAGGTGGTCGTACTGTTGGCGCCGGCGTGGTTGCTACCATCATTGCTTAATTATTGGTTTGTAGGGGTATAGCTCAATTGGCAGAGCGTCGGTCTCCAAAACCGAAGGTTGTAGGTTCGATTCCTACTGCCCCTGCCACCTTATAACGGTGGAATCAACGAGAGCCCGCCTTTGGCGGGCTTCGGCGTCTTGAAATTGCACAAATTTTGTGCATTTGAAATGAAATATGGCCACTACTCAGGTTGAAACAGTCAGCTCCGGTGCTGACAAAGCAAAACTTGCCGCAGTCGCGGCTTTAGTCGTTGCTTCTATTGCTGGTTTTTATCTGCTGAGCAAGCAAGGTCCAGTAGTGCAGTGGGCGGCGCTGATTGTTGGTCTGCTGGTTGCTGCTGGCGTGTTCCTGATCTCCGAGCCTGGCAAGCGCTTCATCGGCTTTGCTCGTGATGCTTGGCGTGAGGTGAAAAAGGTTGTTTGGCCTACCCGCAAAGAAACACTACAAATGACCTTGTATGTGTTTGCTTTCGTGGTGGTGATGGCCTTGTTCTTGTGGTTCACCGATAAAACTCTGGAATGGGTTTTGTATGACCTGATTCTGGGCTGGAGGAAGTAATGGCTGATGCTGTCGATACAGATGTAAACGGTGGGGCAGCTGCGTCTGCCAATCCAGATTTGCGCTGGTACATCGTCCATGCCTACTCGGGCATGGAAAAGGCGGTCGAGCGCAACATCACCGAACGTATTGCACGTTCTGGCATGCAGTCCAAGTTCGGGCGCATTCTGGTCCCTTCCGAGGAAGTGGTGGAAATGCGCAATGGCGCGCGCCGTACAACCGAGCGTCGCTTGTTCCCTGGTTATGTGTTCGTCGAAATGGTGATGGATGACGATACATGGCACTTGGTCAAGCACACCAGCAAGGTGACTGGCTTTGTGGGTGGAGCGAAGAACCGCCCGGCTCCTATTTCTGAAGACGAAATTCGCAAGATCGTTGACCAGATGCAGGAGGGTACTGAAAAGCCCCGCCATAAGGTCGAATTCATGGTCGGCGAAATGGTTCGCGTCAAGGAAGGCCCTTTTGCAGATTTCAACGGCTCTGTCGAAGAAGTCAACTACGAAAAGAACCGTCTGCGCGTTTCGGTCACCATCTTTGGCCGTGCAACTCCTGTGGAATTGGAGTTTGCTCAAGTTGAGAAAACTTGAGATTCGCAATAGAATCTAAGGCTTCGCGTTTTTTGACTCGACGCGAGGCTTTTTTATAGAGTCAGCAACATCGGGGAGCTGCCTGCATAGTGATGCAAGTGGCGCTATACCCGTACGGAGCTCAACATGGCGAAAAAAATCGTCGGCTTCATCAAGCTGCAAGTGCCAGCTGGTAAGGCCAATCCTTCTCCTCCTATCGGTCCTGCGCTGGGTCAGCGCGGCCTCAACATCATGGAATTCTGCAAGGCGTTCAACGCCCAGACCCAAGGTGTCGAGCCCGGCCTGCCTCTGCCTGTGGTGATCACAGCTTTTGCTGACAAGAGCTTCACGTTCATCATCAAGACTCCTCCCGCAACCGTTCTGATCAAGAAGGCTGTGAAGCTGGACAAGGGTTCTTCCAATCCTCTGAAGACCAAGGTCGGCAAGATCACACGTGCTCAGCTGGAAGAAATCGCTAAGACCAAGCTGAAGGACATGAACGCCGCTGACGTTGACGCCGCTGTGCGTACGCTGGCTGGTTCTGCCCGTTCGATGGGCGTGATCGTGGAGGGTGTGTAAATGGCCAAGTTGACCAAGAAGCAAAAAGCTCTCCAGGGTAAGGTGGACTCCACCAAGCTGTACGCCTTCGCTGAAGCTGTAACGCTGGTGAAGGAAGCTGCAACTGCCAAGTTCGATGAATCCATCGACGTGGCCGTGCAACTGGGCGTGGATGCCAAGAAGTCGGACCAAGTGGTGCGTGGCGCCGTGGTGCTGCCTCATGGTACTGGCAAGACTGCTCGCGTGGCCGTGTTCGCTCAGGGTGCCAAGGCTGAAGAAGCCAAGGCCGCCGGTGCTGACGTGGTTGGTATGGACGACCTGGCTGCTCAAGTCAAGGCTGGTGACATGCCCTTTGACGTGGTGATCGCTGCTCCCGACGCTATGCGCGTTGTGGGTCAGCTGGGTCAGATCCTGGGCCCACGCGGCCTGATGCCTAACCCCAAGGTTGGCACTGTGACTCCTGACGTCGCTACGGCCGTGAAGAACGCCAAGGCTGGTCAAGTGCAGTTCCGCGTGGACAAGGCTGGTATCGTTCATGGCACCATCGGCCGTCGTTCGTTCGACACCGAAAAGCTGCAGGGCAACCTGGCTGCTCTGATCGACGCCCTGAACAAGGCAAAGCCTGCTTCCAGCAAGGGTCTGTACCTGCGCAAGGTTGCGGTTTCGTCGACCATGGGTGTGGGCGTTCGCGTCGACACACAAACCATCTCGGCGTAATTGCTAGAAATCGTCAGACAAGCTTGCTTGTCTGGTGTGGTG
Organism: Comamonas testosteroni; assembly: GCF_003569915.1. Taxonomy (GTDB): domain Bacteria; phylum Pseudomonadota; class Gammaproteobacteria; order Burkholderiales; family Burkholderiaceae_C; genus Comamonas; species Comamonas testosteroni_D. The sequence continues at coordinate 2,722 of NZ_KZ984481.1, forward strand.
GGCTGTGAGGGCTAAGGTTCTTGCAGGCCATCCAAGACCGTTGGTGTGATTCGATCACTTAATCATGATGACCAACGCAGATGGCGATCCCGCTGCAGATGGAAAAATTTCCAAAACAGTTGGTCGCTGCAACAAGAGCGCGCATGAAGGGCTTGCCCTGAATGTGCATTTAAGGAGTAGACCTTGAGTCTTAATCGCAGTGAGAAAGAAGCGGTCATCAATGAAGTGACCAGCCTCGCCGCTAAAGCTCAAACGCTTGTGATCGCGGAATACCGTGGCATCACGGTCGCCGACATGACCAAACTGCGTTCCGATGCACGCAGCCAAGGCGTGAGCTTGAGCGTGTTGAAGAACACCCTGGCCCGCCGCGCTGTTGCCGGTAGCCAGTTTGACGTGGTGGCCGACCAGATGACTGGTCCCCTGATCTATGGCTTCTCTGAAGACGCAGTGGCTGCCGCTAAGGTGGTGGCCGACTTCGCGAAGTCCAACGACAAGTTGGTCATTCGCGGTGGCGCGTTTGCAGGCAAGGCCCTGGACGTCAACGGCGTTAAGCAACTGGCAAATATCCCCTCCAAGGAAGTCCTGCTCGCACAACTGTGCGGCCTCCTCATGTCGCCTATCTCGCGTACAGCCGTTGTGCTGGGCGCTCTGGCGGCCAAGAAGGAAGAAGGCTCTGCCGAGGCAGCTGCAGCTTAATTGCGGCAAAACAAACCAACATATTTAGGAAATCAAAATGGCATTCGATAAAGACGCATTCCTGACCGCCCTGGACAGCATGACTGTTCTGGAACTGAACGACCTGGTCAAGGCTATTGAAGAGAAGTTTGGCGTGTCCGCCGCTGCTATGGCCGCTCCCGCTGCTGGCGGCGCTGCTGGTGGCGCTGCTGCTGCTGAAGAAAAGACCGAGTTCAACGTTGTGCTGACTGACGCCGGCGCTAACAAGGTGTCCGTGATTAAGGCTGTGCGTGAAATCACCGGCCTGGGTCTGAAGGAAGCCAAGGACCTGGTTGACGGCGCTCCCAAGACTGTGAAGGAAGCCGCTCCTAAGGCTGACGCTGAAGCCGCTGTGAAGAAGCTGGTCGAAGCTGGTGCCAAGGCTGAACTGAAGTAATTCAGTGATATCAAGGGCTGGAGACTCTCAAAAGGGTCTCCAGCCTTTGGCGCTTGTGGAACGCGCTGAAAGAACACACCAAAAAGCAGGTTTCTAGCGGAGTCTGCTTTTTAGTGTCTTCTGACAATCCGACAGCAGAAGATGCCTTGGTTCGGGTGATGTGCAACGCATCACCGTCAGCCATGGTTGGTAGTGGCCAACCGCCAAGCCCGCAGGGTGAATCCCCTGTGGGGCAGTCGTCGCAGACCCAGGACTCATGTCTTTGCCCGGAGATCTCATGGCCTATTCTTATACCGAACGCAAGCGAATCCGCAAAAGCTTCGGGAGCCGCGATAGCGTGCTCGAAGTGCCTTATCTGCTGCAGATGCAAAAAGATGCCTATACCGCATTCCTGCAGGCAGATGTAGCCCCCAAAAAACGTACCATCGATGGCCTCCAAGCGGCTTTCGATTCTGCTTTCCCCATCGTCTCCCACAATGGTTTTGTGGAGATGAAGTTTGTCGAGTACAACCTCGCCAAGCCCGCTTTTGACGTGCGTGAGTGCCAGACCCGTGGTCTGACCTTTGCTTCCGCTGTGCGTGCCAAGGTGCAGTTGATCATCTATGACCGTGAGTCCTCGACGGCTCAGTCCAAGGTGGTCAAGGAAGTCAAGGAGCAAGAGGTTTACATGGGCGAAGTGCCCTTGATGACCGACAAGGGCTCCTTCATCATCAACGGTACTGAGCGCGTGATCGTGTCTCAGTTGCACCGTTCGCCCGGCGTGTTCTTTGAGCACGACAAGGGCAAGACCCACAGCTCGGGCAAGCTGCTGTTCTCGGCGCGCATCATTCCTTACCGTGGCTCTTGGCTGGACTTCGAGTTCGACCCCAAGGACCTGCTGTACTTCCGCGTGGACCGTCGTCGCAAGATGCCCGTGTCCATCCTGCTGAAGGCCATCGGCATGACGCCCGAAACCATCCTGGCGACGTTCTTCGTGAACGACAACTTCCGCCTGATGGACAGCGGCGCACAGATGGAGTTCGTGGCGGACCGTCTGAAGGGCGAAGTCGCACGTTTCGACATCACCGACAAGGCTGGCAAGGTTGTTGTTGCCAAGGACAAGCGCATCACTGCGCGTCACACCCGCGAGATGGAGCAATCCGGCACCAAGTTCGTCAGCGTGCCTGAAGACTTCCTGCTGGGTCGCGTCCTGGCAAAGAACATCGTTGATCCTGATACTGGCGAAATCATTGCCAAGGCCAACGAAGAGCTGACCGAAGCTCTGCTCAAGAAGCTGCGCAGCGCTGGTGTCCAGGATGTTCAGTGCATCTACACCAACGAACTGGACCAAGGCGCTTACATCTCGCAGACTCTGCGCACCGATGAAACCGTGGACGAGTTCGCTGCCCGCGTGGCCATCTATCGCATGATGCGCCCTGGTGAGCCTCCCACCGAAGACGCAGTGCAGGCCCTGTTCCAGCGCCTGTTCTACAACGCCGACACCTATGATCTGTCGCGCGTCGGTCGTATGAAGTTCAACGCCAAGGTGGGCCGCGACGATCCTACAGGCCCCATGGTGCTGTCCAACGAAGACATCCTGGCTGTGGTCAAGATCCTGGTGGACCTGCGCAATGGTCGTGGCGAAGTCGACGATATCGATCACCTGGGCAACCGCCGCGTGCGCTGCGTGGGCGAGCTGGCCGAAAACCAGTACCGCACCGGTCTGGCACGTATCGAAAAGGCTGTGAAGGAACGTCTGGGCCAGGCAGAGCAAGAGCCTCTGATGCCCCACGACCTGATCAACAGCAAGCCTATCTCTGCTGCACTGAAGGAGTTCTTCGGTGCATCGCAGCTGTCGCAGTTCATGGACCAGACCAACCCTCTGGCAGAAATCACGCACAAGCGTCGTGTTTCCGCCCTGGGCCCAGGCGGTCTGACTCGCGAGCGTGCAGGCTTTGAAGTGCGTGACGTGCACGTGACCCACTATGGTCGCGTCTGCCCAATTGAAACGCCTGAAGGTCCAAACATTGGTCTGATCAACTCGCTGGCTCTGTACGCCCGCCTGAACGAGTACGGTTTCATCGAAACTCCGTACCGCCGTGTGGTGGATGGCAAGGTCACGATGGACATCGACTACCTGTCTGCCATTGAAGAAGGCAAGTACGTCATCGCTCAGGCCAACGCCGATCTGGACGCTGCTGGCAACCTGGTGGGTGAGCTGGTTTCCGCCCGTGAAGCTGGTGAATCGACACTGGTGTCCGCCGAGCGCGTGCAGTACATGGACGTGTCGCCTGCCCAGATCGTGTCTGTGGCTGCTTCGCTGATTCCATTCCTGGAACACGATGACGCGAACCGCGCTTTGATGGGTGCCAACATGTCGCGTCAGGCCGTGCCTGTTCTGCGTCCTGAAAAGCCCATGGTCGGTACCGGCATCGAGCGCGTTGCCGCCGTTGACTCCGGCACCGTGGTCACTGCCAAGCGTGGCGGTATCGTGGACTATGTCGACGCCACCCGTATCGTGATTCGCGTGAACGACGACGAAGCCGTTGCTGGCGAAGTCGGCGTGGACATCTACAACCTGATCAAGTATCAGCGTTCCAACCAGAACACCAACATCCACCAGCGCCCCATCGTCAGCCGTGGCGACAAGCTGGCCAAGGGTGATGTGCTGGCGGACGGCGCTTCGACCGACTTGGGCGAAATCGCCATCGGTCAGAACATGCTGATCGCCTTCATGCCCTGGAACGGCTACAACTACGAAGACTCGGTGATGATCAACGAGCGCATCGTTGCTGACGATCGCTACACCTCGATCCACATCGAAGAACTCGTGGTCATGGCTCGTGACACGAAGCTTGGCCCAGAAGAAATCACGCGCGACATTCCGAACCTGTCGGAACAGCAACTGAACCGTCTGGACGAGTCCGGCATCATCTACGTGGGTGCTGAAGTTCAGCCCGGTGACGTGCTGGTGGGCAAGGTCACGCCTAAGGGTGAAACCACGCTGACGCCTGAAGAGAAGCTGCTGCGCGCCATCTTCGGCGAGAAGGCTTCGGACGTGAAGGACACTTCGCTGCGTGTGGACCAGGGCTCTTCGGGTACTGTGATCGACGTGCAAGTGTTCACGCGTGAAGGCATTCAGCGTGACAAGCGCGCTCAGCAAATTATTGATGATGAACTGAAGCGCTTCCGCCTGGACCTGAACGACCAGCTGCGTATTGTGGAGGCCGACGCGTTTGACCGTATCGAGAAGCTGCTGACTGGCCGTGTGGCCAACGGCGGTCCTCAGAAGCTGTCCAAGGGCGCCAAGATCGACAAGGCTTATCTGGACGGCGTGGAGAAGTTCCACTGGTTCGATATTCGCCCTGCTGAAGACGATGTGGCCGCTCAGCTGGAGTCCATCAAGAACTCCATCGAGCAACAGCGTCATACCTTCGACCTGGCTTTTGAAGAAAAGCGCAAGAAGCTCACGCAAGGCGACGAGCTGCCTGCTGGCGTGCTGAAGATGGTCAAGGTGTACCTGGCCGTCAAGCGTCGTCTGCAGCCTGGTGACAAGATGGCCGGCCGTCACGGTAACAAGGGTGTGGTCTCCAAGATCACGCCTGTGGAAGACATGCCTTTCCTGGCGGATGGCTCCACTGCCGACATCGTGCTGAATCCGCTGGGCGTGCCTTCGCGTATGAACATCGGTCAGGTGCTGGAGGTTCACTTGGGCTGGGCCGGCAAGGGCCTGGGCCAGCGCATTGGTGACATGCTGCAAAAGGAAGCCCGCGCTGCTGAAGTGCGCTCGTTCCTGGAAGAGATCTACAACCGCAGCGGTCGCAAGGAAGACCTGTCTCAGCTGGGCGACAACGAAGTCATGTCGATGGCCAAGGAATTGACCACTGGCGTGCCTTTCGCAACTCCCGTGTTTGACGGCGCTTCCGAAGCCGAAATCAAGGACATGCTGAAGCTGGCCTATCCGGACGACATCGCCAAGGCCAAGGGCCTGACCGAGACTCGTACCCAGGCTTACCTGTATGACGGCCGTACTGGCGAGCGCTTCGAGCGCCCGACCACCATCGGCTACATGCACTACCTGAAGCTGCACCACTTGGTTGACGACAAGATGCACGCCCGCTCCACCGGTCCTTACTCGCTGGTGACGCAACAACCTCTGGGCGGTAAGGCTCAGTTCGGTGGTCAGCGTTTCGGTGAAATGGAAGTGTGGGCGCTGGAAGCTTACGGCGCCGCCTATGTGCTGCAGGAAATGCTGACTGTGAAGTCCGACGACGTGCAAGGCCGTACCAAGGTGTACGAGTCCATCGTCAAGGGCGAGCACTCGATCGAAGCGGGCATGCCTGAATCGTTCAACGTGCTGGTCAAGGAAATCCGCTCTCTGGGCTTGGACATCGAGCTCGAACGTTCTTAAGCCCTATTAAACAGAGAGCTGCAACCGCTTTAAAACAAAGGATTTGCGCTTGGTTCGTTGCTGAAACCAAGGCAAATCCAGCGGTGGCTGCAATGATTTTTGACGAAAAGGAAAGAGTTACATGAAATCGCTACTCGACCTGTTCAAGCAATTTACGCCTGATGAGCATTTCGATGCCATCAAGATCGGCCTGGCCTCGCCCGAGAAGATCCGTTCCTGGTCTTTCGGTGAAGTGAAGAAGCCAGAAACGATCAACTACCGTACTTTCAAGCCCGAGCGTGATGGTCTGTTCTGCGCCAAGATCTTTGGCCCGATCAAGGACTACGAATGCCTGTGCGGCAAGTACAAGCGCCTCAAGCACCGCGGTGTGATCTGCGAGAAGTGCGGCGTTGAAGTCACGCAGACCAAGGTGCGTCGCGAACGCATGGGTCACATCGACCTGGCCGCGCCCTGCGCCCACATCTGGTTCCTGAAGTCCCTGCCTTCGCGCCTGGGCCTGGTGCTGGACATGACGCTGCGTGACATCGAGCGCGTGCTGTACTTCGAAGCCTATGTGGTGACTGACCCCGGCATGACTCCGCTGAAGAAGTTCAGCATCATGACCGAAGACGATTACGACGCCAAGCAGATCGAATACGGCTACGACGAATTCACCGCCAAGATGGGCGCTGAAGGTATCAAGGACCTGCTGGAAGGCATTGATATCGACGTCGAGATCGAGCGCCTGCGCAACGACCTGACCGGCTCCGAAGTCAAGGTCAAGAAGAACGCCAAGCGCCTGAAGCTGCTGGAAGCGTTCAAGAAGTCCGGCATCAAGCCCGGTTGGATGGTGATGGAAGTGCTGCCTGTGCTGCCTCCCGATCTGCGTCCTCTGGTGCCTCTGGACGGTGGCCGTTTCGCCACCTCCGACCTGAACGATCTGTATCGCCGCGTCATCAACCGTAACTCGCGTCTGCGCCGTCTGCTGGAGCTGAAGGCTCCCGAGATCATTGCCCGCAATGAAAAGCGCATGCTGCAAGAAGCCGTGGACAGCTTGCTGGACAACGGCCGTCGCGGCAAGGCCATGACGGGCGCCAACAAGCGTGCCCTGAAGTCCCTGGCCGACATGATCAAGGGTAAGAGCGGGCGTTTCCGTCAGAACTTGCTGGGTAAGCGCGTCGACTACTCCGGTCGTTCCGTGATTACCGTGGGTCCTTACCTCAAGCTGCACCAGTGCGGTCTGCCCAAGCTGATGGCGCTGGAGCTGTTCAAGCCCTTCATCTTTGCCCAGCTGGAGCAACGCGGCATTGCCACGACCATCAAGGCTGCCAAGAAGGAAGTGGAAGCCGGTACGCCCGTGGTATGGGACATCCTTGAAGAAGTCATCAAGGAACACCCCATCATGCTCAACCGTGCGCCTACGCTGCACCGTTTGGGTATCCAGGCGTTCGAACCTATCCTGATCGAAGGCAAGGCCCTGCAACTGCACCCGCTGGTTTGCGCTGCGTTCAACGCCGACTTCGACGGTGACCAGATGGCTGTTCACGTTCCTCTGTCTGTGGAAGCACAGATGGAAGCTCGCGTGCTGATGCTGGCTTCGAACAACGTGCTGTTCCCTGCTTCGGGCGAACCCTCCATCGTTCCTTCTCAGGACGTGGTGCTGGGTCTGTATCACGCAACGCGTGAAAAGATCAACGGCAAGGGTGAAGGCATGGTGTTTGCCGACCTGGCTGAAGTGCAACGCGCTCTGGACGCTGGCGAGACCGAACTGCACGCCAAGATCAGCGTGCGCCTGACCGAGTGGAACAAGAACAAGGAAACCGGCGAATTCGAGCCCGTGACCTCGCTCGTGGAAACCACTGTGGGTCGTGCTCTGCTGTCTGAAATCCTGCCCAAGGGCCTGGCTTTCAGCAACATGAACAAGGCGCTGAAGAAGAAGGAAATCTCCAAGCTGATCAACTCCTCCTTCCGCAAGTGCGGTCTGAAGGCGACGGTCGTGTTTGCCGACAAGCTGCTGCAAAACGGTTTCCGCCTGTCCACGCACGCCGGTATTTCGATCTCCATCGACGACATGCTGGTGCCTCCTCAGAAGGCCGACATCCTGGCCCGCGCTGAAGGCGAAGTGAAGGAAATCGAGCAGCAGTACGTCTCCGGTCTGGTGACCGCTGGCGAGCGCTACAACAAGGTGGTGGACATCTGGGGCAAGGCCGGTGACGACGTGTCCAAGGTGATGATGGACCAGCTCAAGGTTCAGAAGACCACTGACCGTCATGGCAACGAAGTCGATCAGGAATCGTTCAACGCGATTTACATGATGGCCGACTCCGGCGCCCGTGGCTCCGCAGCTCAGATTCGTCAGCTGGCCGGTATGCGTGGTCTGATGGCCAAGCCTGATGGCTCGATTATTGAGACGCCTATTACCGCGAACTTCCGCGAAGGCCTCAACGTGCTGCAGTACTTCATCTCCACCCACGGTGCTCGTAAGGGTCTGGCCGATACGGCGCTGAAGACGGCTAACTCCGGTTACCTGACTCGTCGTCTGGTGGACGTGACGCAGGATCTGGTCGTGAATGAGCAGGACTGCGGTACCTCCAACGGCTACCTGATGCGCGCCATCGTCGAAGGCGGTGAAGTGATCGAATCCCTGCGCGACCGCGTGCTGGGCCGCTCGACCGCTGAAGAAATTCTGCACCCCGAGACACGTGCCGTGCTGCTGCCTGCAGGCACTCTGTTGAACGAAGACACCATCGAAGAGCTGGAAGCTCAAGGCGTGGACGAGATCAAGGTGCGTACGGCCCTGACCTGCGAAACCCGCTTCGGTCTGTGCGCAACCTGCTATGGCCGTGACCTGGGTCGCGGTGGCCTGATCAACATGGGTGAAGCTGTCGGCGTGATCGCTGCTCAGTCCATCGGTGAACCCGGTACCCAGCTGACCATGCGTACCTTCCACATTGGTGGTGCCGCTTCGCGCGCTGCCATCGCTTCGAGCGTGGAGGCCAAGTCCAATGGTGTGATCGGCTTCAACAGCACGATGCGCTATGTGTCCAACACCAAGGGTGAACTGGTCGTGATTTCCCGTTCCGGTGAAATCGTGATCAGCGAAAACGGCCGCGAGCGTGAGCGTCACAAGGTGCCTTACGGCGCTGTGCTGACCATCAAGCCTGATGAAACCATCAAGGCCGGCAAGATCCTGGCGAACTGGGACCCGCTGACCCGACCCATCATTACCGAGTACGCCGGTCAAGTGCGTTTCGAGAACGTGGAAGAAGGTCTGACGGTGGCCAAGCAGGTCGACGAAGTGACCGGTCTGTCCACTCTGGTGGTGATCGACCCCAAGCGTCGTGGTTCTGCCAAGGTGGTGCGTCCTCAGGTCAAGCTGATCGATGCCAACAACCAGGAAGTCAAGATTCCTGGCACCGACCATGCTGTGACGATCGGCTTCCAGGTGGGCGCTCTGATTCAGGTGCGCGACGGCCAGGACGTGGGCCCCGGCGAAGTGCTGGCCCGTATCCCTGTGGAAGGTCAGAAGACCCGCGACATTACCGGTGGTCTGCCTCGTGTGGCCGAGCTGTTCGAAGCCCGTACACCCAAGGACAAGGGCACTTTGGCCGAGATGACCGGTACCGTGTCCTTCGGTAAGGAAACCAAGGGCAAGATCCGCCTGCAGATCACCGATCTGGAAGGCAAGGTCTGGGAAGAGCTGGTGCCCAAGGAGCGCAACATTCTGGTCCACGAAGGCCAGGTGGTGAACAAGGGTGAATCCATTGTGGACGGCCCCGCCGATCCTCAGGACATCCTGCGTCTGCTGGGTATCGAAGAGCTGTCGCGCTACATCGTGGACGAAGTGCAGGACGTGTACCGCTTGCAGGGCGTGAAGATCAACGACAAGCACATCGAGGTGATCGTTCGCCAGATGCTGCGTCGCGTGATCATCGAGAACTCTGGCGACACCAACTACATCCAGGGTGAACAGGTCGAACGCTCCGAGGTGCTCAACACCAACGAAGCGATGCAAAAGGAAGGCAAGCTGCCTGCCACGTACTCCAACGTGCTGCTGGGTATTACCAAGGCTTCGCTGTCCACCGACTCGTTCATCTCGGCGGCTTCCTTCCAGGAAACCACCCGCGTGCTGACCGAAGCTGCCATCATGGGCAAGCGCGACGAGCTGCGTGGCCTGAAGGAAAACGTCATCGTGGGTCGTCTGATCCCCGCTGGTACCGGTCTGGCCTACCACCAGGCACGCAAGGCCAAGGACGCCATGGACGAGGCCGAGCGCCGCGCCATTGCCGAGGCTGAAGAAGCTGAACTGGCCGGCGTTTCGGCTGAAGAAGCTGAAGTGCCTGCTGGCGACGCATCGGCTGAGTAATCAGCGACATCAGTCGGAAGCTGGCAACAGCTTCTGACCGATCCGGTGCACCGCGCTCCCGCTTTGCCTTGTGCAGACGGGAGCGTTTTTTTTCAGATTGATCCGATTTCGATTTTCATGACATCCACCCCGAATCGACAAAAGAACGCCAGCGCCTCTCAGGCTGCGACCACTGCCCCTGCGCTGTGGCAGCAGCTGGAGGCTGTGGCACAGGCGCTGCATGGCATTCTGGGTGGGCAGTCCAGCAAGGCCGTGCTGGCCCAGGTGCCGCAGCGCCTGCGCCCTGGTGTGCAGGCTTTGCTGTTTCAAGTGCTGCGCAACCTGGGCCGCGCCCAGGCGCTGCAAAAGCAGCTGGTCTCACGCTCGCCCTCGCCCAAGGTCAGCGCATTGCTGAGCACGGCGCTGGCTCTGGCCTGGGATGAGGCCCATGCGCCATATCCGCCGTTCACGCTGGTCAACCAGGCCGTGGAAGTGGCCAAGCGCGGCGCAGCGCGTGCCCAGTCCGGCTTCATCAATGCCTGCCTGCGCCGCTTTCTGCGCGAGCGCGATGCGCTGGTCGCAGCAACGGAGCACGACCCTGTCGCGGTGTGGAACCACCCGGCCTGGTGGATTGCTCGCCTCAAAAAAGACCATCCACAGGATTGGCAGACCATTCTGGCGGCCAACAATGCCCAGCCGCCGATGACGTTGCGGGTGAATGCGCAAAAATGCACTCCAGCCCAGTACTTATCTAGACTAAATGCTATTAATTTGAAAGCGTTTTCTGTCGCGGAAACCGGTTTGCAGCTGGAACATGCGGCTCCTGTGCAGGAACTGCCTCACTTTGCTGAAGGCTGGGCCTCGGTGCAAGATGCCGCGGCACAGGCCGCTGCGCCGTTGTTGCTGGCCGGACTGCCTCAGCCTCAAGGTCGCCCGCTGCGTGTGCTCGATGCCTGCGCAGCCCCCGGCGGCAAGACTGCGCATCTGCTCGAGCGCGCAGCGCCCGGCAGCATCGAAGTCACGGCTCTGGAAATTGATCCCGAGCGCGCCAGCCGCATTGGCGAGACGCTCTCGCGCCTGGGTCTGGAGGCCAAGGTGCTGGTGGCCGATGCTGGCAAGCCCGAGGCCTGGTTTGAGTCGCAATGCGGCGGCCAGTTGTTTGACGCCATCTTGCTTGACGCGCCGTGCACGGCCTCGGGTATCGTGCGCCGTCAGCCCGATGTGCGCTGGTTGCGCCGCGAAAGCGATGTGGCCCAGCTGGCGCAGATTCAAGCCAAGCTGCTCGACACCCTGTGGCCGCTGCTGCAGCCCGGTGGTCGCATGGTCTATTGCACTTGCTCCATCTTCAAGGCCGAGGGCGATGCACAGATGCAAGCGTTTCTTGCACGCAACACTGAGGTGCTCAGCTTGCCCGCTCCCGGTCATTTAATACCCGGCAAGTCCGCCAAGGACGGATTGCTGGCCGACAATCCATTGGGTGACCACGACGGCTTTTTTTACGCACTGCTGGAAAAGACGCGCTAACGCTGCGGCGAGGGCTTCCCGGCCTGTGGTCTGGAATATGGCGCTGGCCTGCGTCGTGGCTCTGTGCCTGTGGTTCGTCAACACCTCCGTGCGCGCCGAGTCCGTGCAGCCCGAGATCAGTGGCATGCAGCTGGCCCGCTCGGACGAAGGGCTGCTGCTGTCCGCCAATCTTCAGTTCGAGCTGCCCACGCAGGTGGAAGATGCCTTGCGCCAGGGCATTCCCATGTACTTTACGGCGGAGGCCCAGGTCCAACGCGAGCGCTGGTACTGGTCTGACCAGCAATTGGGCACCGCCACGCGCTTTTACCGGCTGACCCATCAGCCGCTCACGCGCCGCTGGCGCCTGCATATCTCTAATACGGCGTTCGCAGGCTCGGGCACCGGGCTGGCGTTGGGCCAGACCTACGAGCAACTGGAAGACGCCATGGGTGCCATTCAGCGCATTTCGCGCTGGAAGATTCTGGACTCCGCGCAACTGAGCTCCACTTCGGGCGTTTCCGTGCAACTGCGCTTTCGCGTGGATCTTTCCGCGCTGCCTAGGCCGCTGCAGATTGGTGCGCTGGGCCGCTCGGGCTGGAATCTGCAACTGACGCGCACCCAGGTGCTGGAGGCCGCGCCCTGATGCCGAGCTTCCCCGAGCTGGAAGAGCAAGCTAGCCCGCTGGCGGCGCGCTGGTCCCGTGCGACCCGCTGGGCGGTGGGCACGGGTGTGGTGCTGATGGTGGTGGTCGGTATCCTGCTGCTGTTCCTGCTGACCATGGCAACGAACAACCGCCTCTCCTACGAGCGCAACTACAACTGGCTGTTTGCGGCCAATGTACTGGTGGCCGGGTTGCTGATGCTGGTGTTGCTGTGGGGCGGCTTGCGGCTGGCCTTACGGCTCAAGCGCGGGCGTTTTGGCAGCAAGCTGCTGCTCAAGCTGGCGGGCATCTTCACGCTGGTGGGGTTGATTCCAGGCTTGCTCATCTATGTCGTGTCCTACCAGTTCGTCTCGCGCTCCATCGAGAGCTGGTTCGACGTCAAGGTCGAAGGCGCACTCTCGGCTGGTGTGAGCCTGGCCAGTGCCACGCTGGAAACCGTAGCCAATGACATGGCCAACAATACCCGCACCGCAGGCCTGCAACTGAGCCAGAGTTCTGATGCCGGCGCGGCACTGGTGCTGGAGCGCATCCGCGACCAGATTGGTGCCAGCGATGTGGTGCTGTGGAATGCCTCGGGCAAGGCCATTGCCAGCGCGGGCAAGTCCCAGTTCAGCCTGGCGCCCGAGCGCCCCAGTGCGCAAATGCTGCGCAGCCTGCGCGAGCAGGGTGGGGCCAGAGCAGTCTCCAGCATCGAAGGCCTTGATGATGCCGATGATGCGGTGGCCGAGCACGCCACCGTCAATGCCAAGGTGCGCACGCTGGCGCTGGTGCCCAGCTCTGCCGTGAATCTGCTGGAAGAGGCGCGCTATCTGCAAGCCACGATCCCGCTGCCGCAGGCACTGGTGCAGAATGCACTGGCCGTGCAAGCCGCCAATCGCGAATATCAGGAGCGAGCGCTTGCTCGCGCTGGATTGCAGCGCATGTATATCGGCACCCTCACGCTGGCGCTGTTTCTGGCAGTGTTTGGGGCGGTGGTGCTGGCCATTGTGCTGGGCAATCAACTGGCCAAGCCCTTGCTGCTGCTGGCTCAGGGCATGCGCGATGTGGCGCGTGGTGACTTGAGACCCAAGCCTGCCTTGCAAAGCCGCGATGAAATTGGCGGACTCACGCGCTCCTTCGCCGTCATGACCCAGCAGCTGGCCGATGCGCGCTCCGATGCCAACCGCAATCTGCAGCAGCTCGATGCCGCACGCAGCAATCTGCAAACCATTCTGGACAATCTGACTTCGGGCGTCATCGTGCTCGATCGCGATGGCCGCATTGTGCTCAGCAACCCTGGAGCCACGCGCATTCTGCGCGAGCCCATGGCGGTGTTTCAGGGCAAGCGTCTGCGCGATATCTCGGGTCTACAGGACTTTGCCCGTGTGGTGCAGGAGCAGTTCGAACTATTTTTCGGCGACCCTTCCACCCAGGGGCGCGAACGCTGGCAGCAGGTTTATGAACTCGACGGTGGCGATGGTGATGTGGTGCACAACAGCACCAGTCTGGTCATGCGCGGTGCCGAGTTGCCCGAAGATCAGCGCCTGCTGGTGTTTGACGATATTTCAGAGATTGTCTCTGCCCAGCGCGCACAGGCCTGGGGCGAGGTAGCGCGCCGCGTGGCGCATGAGATCAAGAACCCGCTCACACCGATCCAGCTATCTGCAGAGCGCATGGCCATGAAGCTCACTGACAAGCTTCAGCCCACTGAACAGGCCTTGCTGGCCAAGTCCGTCAAGACCATCGTCGACCAGGTTGCTGCAATGAAGCGACTCGTTGACGAGTTCCGCGAATATGCCCGATTGCCCGCTGCCAAGCTGCAGCCCATGGACCTCAATGCGCTGGTGGCCGAGGTTCTGCAGCTCTACGGCGAGGAAAATGCAACCATTCGTGTGGATGCCTCACTCGACGAAAATTGCCCGCTGATTCGCGGTGATAGTCAGCAATTGCGTCAGGTCATCCACAATCTTTTGCAAAATGCACAAGACTCCACAGCTCAGAGAGCCCAGGAAACAGGGCAGACTCCAGGCTCCGTCACCATCGAAACCCGCTGGAACGAAGCGGCTCAGCGAGTGCGACTGAGCATCAGCGACAGTGGCACGGGTTTTGCACCCAATATTTTGCAAAGAGCTTTCGAGCCCTATGTCACCACGAAGACGCGCGGCACTGGTTTGGGCTTGGCCGTGGTCAAAAAAATCGCGGATGAACACGGGGCAAGAGTGGACCTGGGTAATCGAGAGGAAGACGGGGTAGTTCAAGGCGCGCGAGTGTCGCTATCATTTGCACCTGATGACCGTTCAGAGGCGGGTTGATCCTCGCATCTGCACACAGCACAGCAACCGACTAAAGACAACATGGCAAACATACTGGTGGTCGACGACGAACTGGGGATCCGGGATTTGTTGTCGGAAATCCTCAACGACGAAGGTCATAGTGTGGACCTGGCGGAAAACGCCACGCAGGCTCGGGTCGCCCGGGCCAGCAATGCCTATGACCTGGTTCTACTCGACATCTGGATGCCCGACACCGACGGCGTCACGCTGCTCAAGGAGTGGGCGACAGCGGGTCAGTTGACCATGCCTGTCATCATGATGAGCGGCCACGCCACGATTGAGACTGCTGTCGAAGCAACCCGAATTGGTGCGCTGTCCTTTCTCGAAAAGCCCATCACCATGCAAAAACTGCTCAAGGCAGTGGAGCAGGGCCTTGCGCGCAGCACCGACAGCCAGGCTGCCGAATCCGCCGCTGCGCCCAGTGCTGGTGCAGCGCCCACGGCTGGTGCCAGCGTCACGGCGCAGGCGGCTGAAGACAATATGCCCAGCTCGCACCAGGGCTTCGATCTGGATCGCCCGCTGCGCGAGGCGCGCGACGGCTTTGAAAAAGCCTATTTCGAATTCCATCTGGCACGCGAAGGCGGCTCCATGACCCGTGTGGCCGAGAAGACCGGCCTGGAGCGTACCCACCTGTATCGCAAGCTGCGTCAGCTGGGTGTGGACCTGGGTCGAAACCGTCGCGGCTAACTTTTTTCAGGAATTTTCGCTTTTTCAAATTTGAGTCGAAAACTTCGCATACAATCATGGCTTCAGCACGACAGCGACACAGTCTGAAGTTGTGAAGAAAAAGGCCCGGTAGCTCAGTCGGTAGAGCAGAGGATTGAAAATCCTTGTGTCGGCGGTTCGATTCCGTCCCAGGCCACCAAACATGAAGCCCCAGATCAGAAATGATCTGGGGCTTTTCTGTTTGTACTTGAGGGAAAGAGTCCTCGGCTCCCGGTGCAATGCCGTTTGTTGTCGCGGTCTATACGCAGGCTTGCTGCAGCGGTTTCGGTCAGCCAAGCCCCTACTCTGCGGACAGCATGCTGTGATACAGATGCCAGCTAGCTATCGAACGTTGTGCACTTCCTCAGCACAGGGCGTTGATTCCCACGCCAGAGGCGCTGTTGCATAGACTTGTCATGTTGGCAGAGTCGTCTACAGCACCTCTCGACCGTGGGGTGGGGGGCACGTGTTTTAAGCAGCCATTCGATAGGGATGCGACAGTTAGACTTGAGAGTTGCGCTAGCATGGGACGGCAGCCGCATTCGCCCGCACTTCTTCGACGGCAATCGGCCTCAGGTAGGGTCGAAGAGATCTAACTCCGCGAGGCTTACTGCTTTCTAGGAAAAGTTGTTCAATTTATGGCAGGGAAAATTAAGACTAATGTCTCTCATAAAATCCAAAAAGCGCGTTGTTGATCACGGAGAAGTTTTCACTCCTCCTTGGATGGTGGAGGCCATGCTGGATCTCGTGAAGGGCGAGAGCGAGCGTATCGATAGTCGGTTTCTTGAGCCTGCTTGCGGAAGTGGAAATTTTTTAGTTCAAGTGCTGCGTCGCAAGCTTATTACCGTTGAATTGAAGTACCGCCAATCCGAATTTGAGAGACGTCACTTTGCGCTATTTGGTCTTATGTGTATTTATGCGGTCGAGCTTCTCGCAGATAACATTTCAGAGTGTCGTGACAACTTACTAGAAGTATTTGTTGAGTACTTGGGATTGTCTGAAGACGATGAGCTTCGGAGCGCTGCAATTTTTGTACTCACGCAGAACATAGTCCAGGGTGATGCTTTAAAAATGTGTAGCAGCGATGGAATGCCCATTACATTCCCTGAGTGGGGCTATCTCGGCAAAGGGAAATTTAACCGTCGTGACTTTCGCTTTGATGCTCTGACCCATGCTTCAGCATTCAGTGCGGAGGATGACTTGTTTTCCCAAGTGGCTTTGTTGCATAAATCGGCCATAGGCCAAGGCATCCCCAATCCCAAATAGATTTACGCAGCAGCGACTGTCTGGGGCGTGCCCAGAGCGGTAAATTGATTGAGGATTGAAGCTCGGATGTGCA
>NZ_KZ984482.1 GCF_003569915.1 Comamonas testosteroni
GCACATCCGAGCTTCAATCCTCAATCAATTTACCGCTCTGGGCACGCCCCAGACAGTCGCTGCTGCGTAAATCTATTTGGGATTGGGGATGCCTTGGCCTATGGCCGATTTATGCAACAAAGCCCCAAAAAACTGTAATCAACAGTCTAAAGTCATTGTGGTGCTCAGGTTTTTGTAGCGATGAAAGTGGTCCTGCCCCTAAAATAATTCGCCCATGCCCCTGATTACCCTCATCCTCCTACCGTTTATAGGCAGCCTTTTGGCGGCCTTTTTGCCCGCGAATGCGCGCAACACAGAATCCACTTTGGCCGGCATCATTGCTCTCGTCTGCGCCGTACAGGTGGGGATGTTGTTTCCCGAAGTGGCTGACGGAATGGTGCTCAGGCAGGAGATCGAGTGGCTGCCAGCGCTGGGCCTGAATCTGGTGATTCGCATGGATGGCTTTGCATGGATGTTCTCCATGCTGGTCTTTGGCATTGGTGCGCTGGTGGTGCTCTATGCGCGCTACTACATGTCACCGGCCGATCCGGTGCCACGCTTTTTCTCGTTCTTTCTGGCCTTCATGGGGGCCATGGCCGGGGTAGTGCTGTCGGGCAACATCATTCAATTGGTGTTCTTCTGGGAGCTGACCAGTCTTTTCTCCTTTCTGCTGATTGGCTACTGGTACCACCGCAAGGATGCGCGCCGTGGTGCGCGCATGGCACTGACCGTGACTGGCACCGGAGGTCTGGCCATGCTGGTGGGCATGCTGGTGCTCGGTCATATTGTGGGCAGCTATGACCTGGATAACGTGCTGGCCGCAGGTCAGCAGGTGCGCGACAGCAGCCTGTATCTGGTGGCGCTGGTGCTGATTTTGCTGGGCGCTCTGACCAAAAGCGCGCAGTTTCCCTTCCAGTTCTGGTTGCCCAACGCCATGGCCGCGCCCACGCCGGTGTCGGCCTATCTGCACTCGGCCACCATGGTCAAGGCGGGGGTGTTTTTGCTGGCTCGCATGTGGCCGGTGCTGGGTGATACGGATGCCTGGTTCTGGCTGGTCGGTGGCGCGGGGGCGTTGACGCTGCTGATTGGCGGCTATTGCGCGATGTTCCAGCATGATTTGAAGGGTTTGCTGGCGTATTCCACGATTTCTCACCTGGGCCTGATCACCTTGTTGCTGGGCCTCAACAGCAAGCTGGCTGCCGTGGCGGCGGTGTTCCACATCATGAATCACGCGACGTTCAAGGCCTCGCTGTTCATGGCGGCGGGCATTGTGGACCATGAAAGCGGCACGCGTGATATCCGGCGCCTTTCCGGTCTGCGCTTCATGATGCCTGTGACGGCCACGCTGGCCTGTGTGGCCAGTGCGGCCATGGCGGGTGTGCCGCTGCTCAATGGCTTTATCTCCAAGGAAATGTTCTTTGCGGAGACCGTCTATCTGGACGCGGCTCCCTGGGTCAAGACCGTGCTGCCCGTGGTTGCCACGGTGGCGGGCATGTTCAGCGTGGCGTATTCGCTGCGCTTCACGGCCGATGTGTTCTTTGGCCCCAAGGCCACCGATCTGCCCCATGAACCGCATGAGCCTCCGCACTGGATGCGCGTACCGGTCGAGTTGCTGGTGCTGGCCTGTCTGATTGTGGGCATTCTTCCCGCCTGGGCCGTGGGCGGCTTTCTGGCGGCGGCGGCAGCCCCTGTGGTGGGAGGAGAGCTGCCGCAGTACAGCCTGGCCATCTGGCATGGCTGGAATATGCCGCTGATGATGAGCCTGGTGGCGCTGGCTGGCGGCATCGTGCTCTATGTGCTGCTGCGCTGGCAGCGCGCCTCGGGCAATTTCGACACCACGCCGGTGCTGGGGCGTTTTAGCGGTCGCCGGGTCTTTGAGAACCTGATTGCCCGCATCACCCTGATGGGCCGCGCTGGTCGCCGCGCCCTGTCCACCCGTCGCTGGCAGTGGCAGATGTTGTGGTTGGTCTGTATCACGTTGATCGCGGCTGCTCTGCCACTGTGGTTGCGCGGCATGCAACTGGGCAACCGGGGGCTGCTTCCCGTGTCAACGGCGTTTGTGCTGATGTGGGCCATTGGCTGTCTGTGCGCACTGGGCACCGCCTGGAAAGCCAAGTACCACCGTATGACCGCGCTGATCATGCTGGGCGGCACGGGCTTGTGCATGGTGCTGACTTTCCTGTGGTTCTCCGCCCCTGATCTGGCGTTGACGCAACTGGTGGTGGAGGTCGTGACCACGGTGCTGATTTTGCTGGGTCTGCGCTGGCTGCCCAAGCGCGACAAGAATATGCGCACTGACGACAGCTTTGATGCCAGAGCCAAGGCGCGCCGCCTGCGCGATCTGATTCTGTCGCTCATCGCCGGTGGCGGCATGGCCTGGCTGGCCTTTGCCATGATGAGCCGTCCGTTCTACGAAAGCACGTCCACCTTCTTCCTCGAGCATGCGCTGGGTGGCGGTGGCGGCACCAATGTGGTGAACGTCACGCTGGTGGACTTCCGCGGCTTCGACACTTTTGGCGAAATTGTGGTGCTCGGTATCGTGGGCATGGTGATCTATGCCTTGCTGCGGCGCTTCCGTCCTGCGCGCGAGGCCATGGACATTCCGGAGCAGCAGCGCTATGTGCCAGGGGACTTGCAGACCGATCTGCTGAACCCGCGCAATGCCAGTGATACGGCAGTGGGCTATCTGATGGTGCCTGCCGTGCTGGTGCGCCTGCTGCTGCCTTTTGCGACGCTGGTGGCAGCCTATATCTTTGTGCGCGGCCACAACCAACCCGGTGGCGGTTTTGTGGCGGGGCTGGTGTTCTCGGTAGCCTTGCTCATGCAGTACATCATCTCGGGCACGCACTGGGTGGAGGCCCACCTGCCGCTGTATCCACGGCGCTGGATTGGTGCCGGCCTGCTGTTTGCGCTGGGCACGGGCATGGGCTCCATTGTGGTGGGCTATCCCTTCCTGACCAGCCACAGCTTTGACTTTGCGTTGCCACTGATCGGCCATGTGCACATCGCCAGTGCGACTTTCTTTGATATCGGCGTGTTCGCGCTGGTGGTGGGCTCGGTCATGTTGATCCTGACTGCGATTGCCCACCAATCGGTACGCGGACACAGATTCCATGCACGCATGCTGGAAGAACAAGAACAAGAGGCCAAAAAAGCCGAGGCAGCCGTGCAGGCTGCCACGGCTGAGGCGCTGGCCCGAGGAGGTATGTGATGGAAATTGTTCTGGCTGTTGCCATTGGGGTGCTGACCGGCTCCGGCGTCTGGCTGCTGCTGCGGCCCCGTACCTTCCAGGTCATCATGGGGCTGTCGCTGCTGTCCTATGCGGTCAACCTGTTTATCTTCAGCATGGGCCGCCAGGGCTTGGCCATCAATAAGGCGCCCGTGCTGCAAAACGGGGTGCCGACCGATCTGTCCCACTATGCTGACCCCATGCCCCAGGCGCTGGTGCTGACGGCCATCGTCATCGGCTTTGCCATGACGGCGCTGTTCCTTGTGGTGCTGCTTGCATCACGTGGCAGCTCGGGTACCGACCATGTGGACGGCGTTCACTCCCGCACCGAGCAGGAAATGCTATGAAGGAGTGGACCGAGTTTTTGATGCCGCACCTGATGCTGGCACCCATCATGCTGCCGATGTTCACGGCAGCACTGATGCTGTTCATGGGTGAAGAGCGCCAGCGCCTGAAGCTGGGCATGAACCTGTTGTCCACGGCCATCGGCTTGCTCACGGTGGTCATGCTGCTGGGCTGGACCAATCAATCGGGCGCCACGGCCACGATGGCTGTCTATATGCCAGGCAACTGGCCAGCACCGTTCGGCATTGCGCTGGCGCTGGACAGGCTCAGCGCCCTGATGCTGCTGGTGATCTATCTGGTCGCCATGGCCGCGCTGGTGTTTTCCGCAGCTCGCGGGCACAAGGCGGGTGTGCATTTCCATCCGCTGTTTCAGCTGCAACTGATGGGTCTGAGCGGCGCGTTTCTGACCGCCGATCTGTTCAACCTCTTCGTGTTTTTCGAGATCATGCTGGCCGCATCCTATGGATTGCTGCTGCATGGCTCGGGCAGCACGCGCATCCAGGCAGGTCTGCATTACATCGCCATCAATCTGGTAGCGTCGTCGCTGTTCCTGATTGGCGTGTCCATGCTCTACGGCATCACCGGCACACTCAATATGGCGGATCTGGCGCGTGCCATCCCGCAGGTGCATGAGGCCGACCGCGGCCTGCTGCATGCGGCGGTGGGGGTGCTGGGCACCGCTTTCCTGATCAAGGCGGCGATGTGGCCGCTGAATTTCTGGCTGGTGCCTGCCTACAGCGCAGCCACGGCACCGTCGGCGGCGCTGTTTGCCGTCATGACCAAGGTGGGCGTCTATGTCATCTTGCGTCTGTGGACGCTGCTGTTCAGCTCCGAAGCTGGCGAATCCGCGCTGTTTGGCAGCAATTGGCTGATTGTGGGCGGCATGGTGACCATGGCGTTCGGTGCCATCGGCATGCTGGGCTCGCAGCGGCTGACGCATCTGGCGGGCTTTGCGGCCATTCTGTCCTCCGGCACCTTGCTGGCGGCCACGGGCTTTGGCCAGAATCTGCTCACAGCGGGTTTGCTGTACTACCTGCCAGGGTCAACACTGGCCGTTGCTGCGCTGTTCCTGATTGCCGATGTGGTCGATCGCTGGCGTGTCGATGACGAGGCCGGCGAGCCCTATGAAGACAACGAAGCGCCCTTCCTCAATGCCGAGCTGCTGCCCTCCGAAGGCTTCAACCTGGATGAGGACGAGGAGCTGTTGATTGGCCGCGCCGTGCCAGCCGCAGCGGCCTTCATCGGCCTGAGCTTTCTGCTGTGCACCCTGTTGATCTCGGGCCTTCCGCCACTGTCGGGCTTTGTGGGCAAGTTCGCCATGCTGACCACCTTGCTCAATCCGCTGGGCCTGAGCACCAGCAATGGCATACAGGCCGGTTGGCTGGGCTGGAGCATGGTGGCCCTGCTCATCATCACGGGTCTGATGGCTCTGGTTGCGCTGACGCGAGCCGGCATTCGCCACTTCTGGGCCAACCCCGAGCAAAGTGCGCCTTCGCTGAGCGTGGCCGAAGGCCTGCCCATCGCGGCGCTGCTGCTGTGCTGTGTGGTGCTGACCGTGAAGGCCGATGCCGTGATGCGCTACACCTTGCGTGCGGCCAATGCGCTGCATTCTCCAGATGTCTATGTCAGCGCGGTCATCGGTCAGTCGCCGGTGCCGGCCCCGGCAGAAAAGAAAGCCCAGGAAGCGGCCAGCCCTGAAGCCGCAGCGCGGGAGGCGGCCCGTGAAATGCAGGCAGAGCCTGTGCCGGGTATTGCGGCCTCTGAAGAAGGCAGTGAGGAAAAAGCGTCCACACCCGGTGCTGAAAGCACTGCCCAGAAGGAGGGCGCTCAGCCATGAAAAAAGTATTCAACAGCATTTTTCCCGCTCCACTGCTGTCGGCAGCCTTGCTGGTGCTGTGGTTGCTGCTCAACCGCTCGGTCAGTGCCGGGCAAATTCTGCTCGGTCTGATTCTGGGTCTGCTCATCCCCATGCTGCTGCGTGGCCTGCGGCCATTGCCTGTTCATGTCAGCCATCCGCTGACGATTGTGAAACTGGCTTTGCGTGTGGTCTGGGATACCTCGGTGTCCAACTTCAATGTGGTGCGTTTTCTGCTGCTGCCTGGCCAGCGCAAGCATCCGGCCGCATTTGTGCACATTCCGCTGGATCTGCGCGACCCCAACGGTCTGGCGGTGTTGGCCATGATTGTCTGTATCACGCCCGGTACGGCCTGGGCCGAGATTTCGCGGGACCGCTCGGTATTGCTCATCCATGCTCTGGAGGTGGAAAGCGCCCAAGTCACCATCGACCACATCAAGCAACACTATGAGCGCCCGCTGATGGAGATATTCGAATGAACCCTTGGTTTTATTGGGTGCTGATTGCCTCGCTGGTCATGCTGCTGGTGGCCATGGGCTGCTCTGTGCTTCGCCTGCTCAAAGGTCCGCACGCGCAGGACCGCGTGCTGGCGCTGGACTGCATGTATCTCAACGGCATGTTGGCCATGCTGGTCATGGGCATTCTGTATGACAGCACCAATTACTTCGAGGCGGCGCTGCTGGTGGCGCTGTTCGGCTGCGTGGGCTCGACCGCCATGGCCAAGTTCCTGCTGCGTGGTGAGGTGATCGAATGAGTACCGAAGCGATTGCAGTCGATCTGCCGCTGTGGGCGCAGATTCTGGTGGCCGCCCTGGTGTTTGGCGGTGCGCTGATTGCGCTCATCGGCTCCATGGGACTGTGGCGCCTGAAAAGCTATTTCGAGCGCGTGCACTCGCCGTCCATCATCGCGACCATGGGCTGCTGGCTCATCATGCATGCGACCTGGATTTATTTTTCCGTCAGTGGCCAGGGCTTCGTCATGCACTCGGTACTGATTGCCATCTTTATCGCGGTGACCGTGCCTATCACCACGATTTTCCTGATGCGTGCGGCGCTGTTCCGCTCGCGCCGCGCGGGCGAGCCCGTGCCGCCCACGCTGAGCAATCTGGTGCTCAACGAGCCTGTGGAAGAAGCCGATAGCGACGAGGCCGCCGGTGATGACGCGGGCAAGGACGCTGCCCCGCGCTGAGATAGCAGGCTCGGCAGCCTTGGCAGTTTTGGTCTAAATTTCAGCCATGCTGAATATTGTTGCCATCTGCATCGGCGCCTGCGTGGGCGCTCTATCCCGCTGGGGTCTGGGCCTATGGCTCAGCACCGGCACCAGCCTTCCCTGGGGAACCTTGGCCGCCAATCTGATAGGCGGCTACCTGATCGGCGTGTTTGTCGCGCTGTTTCAGTCCATGCCGCAACTGGACCCCGCCTGGAAGCTGCTCATCGTGACCGGCTTTCTGGGGGCTTTGACCACTTTTTCCAGCTATTCCGCCGAAGTGATTGCCTTGCTGCAGCAGCAGCGTCTGGCTGCCGCGCTGGGCTGGGCCAGCATCCATCTGGCAGGCTCGCTGTTCATGACCTATATGGGCATGCTGAGCTGGAATGCCTGGATGGGGCGTTGAGCAGATCATTCATCACTATCGTGACAAAAAGCTTATGCACTCAGAGGCTAAATACTGGCATGGGCTATAGCTTTGTGAGCGTATAGTGCAAGCATCATCTGCGCTGCAGGCGCATTTGATATTGAAGTGTTTGGCGGATGGGCGGCCAGCGCTACAAATCTTTCAGCAAGAGATGTAGCCCGCGCAGCCCAGCATTCTTAGAACGAGGCTCCATGCAAATTTCTTCTCCCCTGTCCGATACCGATCTGGCCAATGCCTGGGCTGAACTTCACAACCAGGCCCACAACGGCAAAGAACTGGAACCTCACTCCAACCGTCTTGCGTTTGCCGACCCGGAATTCATGTTCCGCCGTGAAACGCGTGGCATTCGCATGCAGCTGGAGCTGCTCAAGCCCGATCTGACCCAGATCGAGCGCGAAATTGAGCACACGGTGGTTGTCTATGGCAGCGCCCGTTTTGTCGATATGGAGCAGGCGCGCCAGCAGCTGGAAGAAGCCAGGGCCAGTGGCGATACCCAGAGCATCGCACTGGCCGAGCGCGGTCTGCGCAATGCACAGCGCTATGAAGCTGCGCGGGAGTTTGCCCGTATCGTCGCCACAGAAGGCATGAAGCAGCCGCCCAGCGAGCGCTTTTACATCTGCACGGGCGGCGGCCCCGGCATCATGGAAGCGGCCAACCGCGGTGCCTATGATGCAGGCGCTGTCAACATTGGGCTGAATATCTATCTGCCCCATGAGCAGCATGGCAACCCCTACATCACACCTGGCCTGAGCTTCAAGTTCCACTACTTTGCGCTGCGCAAGATGCACTTCATGATGCGCGCCAAGGCGTTGGTGGCTTTCCCCGGCGGCTTTGGCACCATGGATGAGCTGTTTGAAGTGCTGACCCTGGTGCAGACCCACAAGAGCAAGCCTGTGCCCGTGATTCTGTTTGGCAAGGAGTTCTGGAAAAAGGTGCTGAACTTTGATGCGCTGATCGAGGAAGGCACGATCTCGCCCAAGGATCTGAACCTGTTCCGCTACACCGATGATCCGGCCGAAGCCTGGTCGCTGATTCAGCAGTACTACCAGACGGGCTGGAATAGCTGAGTCGCTTCTTCAGTCATCAAAAAAGCTGCCCGAGCCATGCTCAGGGTAGCTTTTTTATTGCTCATGTATTGATAGCTGATTGCCCGAATGAAATAAGGACTAGAGCGTAGTTTTGATCAATTTCCATGCAAGGCCAGCTCAGCCAGTTGCTGCGCACGCTCAATGGAAATGCCCTCGTGCTGATCGATCACCAGTGCATCGTCCTCATCCTCGGCGCGGTGCAGCACCACGCGCGGGCGCGTGCCGTCGCTCTGCATATAGACATCGGCGGGGCGGGACTTCTGCGTGGGATAGGCGGCGATGATGTTGGAGACCCAGCCAAAGAAGCCCGGGTCCTCGGGTGGCTTGTCGTAGGAGTCCAGATAGCGGTGAAAGCTGTGCTCGCTGGCCGACACCCAGATGCCCCAGAGAAACGGCTCTTGCACGCCATGGATGGGCACCTCCAGAATCGCGCGCACATAGTATTGCGTGCCCTCAGGGCGGGCGATGACGCACAGGTCTTCGGTCAGCTCGGCCCAGTCTTCGCGCTCCTGATCGCTGAGCATCTTGTAGGTGGCGGGGGCGTCGAACGCAAAGCTGGGCGAGCCCACGTGAAGCTCGTCGCATTTGCGGCATTTGAAGGCGAAGATGGCGGCCATGGGCAGTAACCTCAGTGTTTGAGAAAGACCAAAGTGCGGTTGTTGGCGGGCATGGCCTGATCCAGCTGCAGCTCAAGCCCCTGCGCCTGTGCCAGCGCCTGGATGGCTTCGAAATCGCGAATACCACTGGCGGCATCGCGCTGGCGCAGCCAGGCGTCAAAGGCGCGATTGCTTTCGCTGGTGAACTGACCGCCGTAGTTGAACGGACCATAGATGGCAAACATGCCGCCCGTGGGCAGGTGGGAGCCGACGAGGTCGAACATGCGCACCACCAGCGGCCAGGCCACGATATGGCAGGTGTTGCTGGTAAAGACGGCATCCCATGCCGCCTCCTGGCTCGCAGGCCAGTCGCTGCTGGCAAGGTCGAAGGCCAGCGGAGCGCGCAGATTGGGCGCGCCATGGGTGGTGTGCCAGGCCTGGATGCCAGCATGGCTGGCAGGCAGATCACTGGTCTGCCATATCAGGTGCGGCAGGCGCGGCGCAAAGTACACACTGTGCTGGCCGGTGCCGGAGCCTATTTCCAGTACCTGCCGACTGTCGCGAAAGGCCGTCTTCAGTACGTCAAGGATGGGGGCTTGATTGTTCTCGCAGGCCTGTGAAAAAGGCAGGGGCTCGTTGTATTGCAGTGGAGTGGTGTTCATGGCATGCGCACTGTGGAAGGCTTGCAATCAGTGCTGGCGCATTGTCGTCTGAAAAGGCGGAGCATTGGCCTGATGCGTTCAGGGCAAAATCAGGGCGAAAAGCGCAGCTTGATTTCGGGCCGCACTCCCACATCGCCCAGGCGCCACACATAGGCTCCGCTGCCGGATGGCGGCTGGGTGTTGGCATTCTGGGAAAGAACCTGGGCTCCTGCCGGGACATTGACCGTGAGCGTGCCATTGATGGTGAAGCCCATCTGCGCAAGATCGGCCTTTTCCTTGCGTTTGAGGGGCTGGGCCGAGACGGTGATCACGCCATTGGCATCGGTCTGCACCATGAAGCTGTTGAGCAGCTTGAGGGCCTCTCCCGCTTTGCGCTGCCCTTCCATTTCAAGCTGATAGCGGGCCTTGCCGGTGTAGACGGCTTTTTTGACGTCGGGGTTCTGTTTGAGTTTTTGTGCTTCAGCAGCCAGGCTTTGCTGCTCCTTGTCGCTCAGAAAGCCTTGTTGCTGGATCTTCATGACCGCCAGGGGATCGATGGCCGAGCCGTCAAAGCGGTATGCAAAACCAGCGTCGGGCTGTATATCGACTCTGGCAGTAAAGCGCTCCGGCACCAAGCAGCCCGTCAGCAGGCTCGCGCACAGGATGGCGGTAAGGGCTAGCAGTGGCCGTGCGTTCATGGGCTGCATCCTTTTCTCATGTCAGAGCCACATCGACTTTGCGCTCCAGCGCCTGAGCGATGCCGTCGTAGAAGAAAAGCAGATTGTCATCCGGCCCATTGGCGGCACGGCTTGCGACTTTCCCCATGGCGCAAAAGCCGATCCGGCAGGCGGGCTCGCCCAGCACCAGGACAAAAGAGTTGGGTGCCTCGCTGCGCAGATAGCGCCCGCCGTACTGGCGTCTCGCACATTCAAATACATAGGCGGATGCCAGAAAATGCAGATCTTCGGGCAGGGGAGCCTGCTGTACATAAAAGTCCTGCAGTACCTTGTCCACCAGCGCGATGGAGTCGCGGCTGTAGTCGAGCTGGCTGGCATCAATGGGGGCACCGCGCCCGCTGAATGCATCGATAAAGTCCTGGGCCTGTGAGGCCATGGCGGCTTCCATGCTTTCGGGCATCTTGGGCTTTTTCAGAAAATCAAACAATCCCATGGCTCGTTCCTTCTGTTGGGGGCGTTTCAGTCTTCCGGTGCTTCATACGGCACGGCAACCAACTTGCCTTGATCGTCTCTGGCAAAGGCGCAGGGGGCCGGGGTGTCCAGCAGCGGGATGATTTCCGGGCAGTAGTTGGCGATGGTGTTGACATCGTAGATACCGTGGTGGTTGGGTTCGTCCATATAGGCCTGGGACTCATCGCCCGCCATGAAGTACCAGCCGCTGTCTGCCGGATCGACAGGGGCTTCGCGCACCATGTAGCCAACGGATTTGCCGTCGACCAGGATCATGTCGGTGGCGATGCAGCCGCCATGGCCCTCGGCCAACGGGAGGATGTCTTCGGGCTTGAGTGCAAATCTTTTACCCATGGCAGTCTCATCGGTCATAAACGCCAAGCGTGGCGAGGAAGTTTTGGGTGGAAGTCTCCGTCAGCGTGTCCGTGAAGTCCACGCAGTCGAAGCGTGCCAGGGTTCTGGAGCCTTGCCTCACCGATATTTCGGTGCGTCCAGCCAGTGGTTCGGCGATCTGGTATTCATACGTCCCGTTCTTGAAATTCATCGCTGCACCGCGTGGCATCAGCGTCAGCTTGAACAGTCTGCGTGGATGGCTGGCCTTGGCGGGGTAGGCGAATTCCAGTGTTGCGCCCTGATACACACGGTATTGCAGGGTGCAGGTCTGCGGTCCCAGATCTGCGGAGGCGCAGAGGGTGTAGAGCTTGCCATTGGCTTCGCAGGCCCACAGTTGCTGTTCCGAAGTGGTGCAGGCGTTTCCCACGGCGGATGCGGGAGCTTGAATCAGCAGGGCTGCCAGGCCGGTGGCGATCTGGCAGAAGGTGGGTCGAGCACAACGCATAAGCCTCCTTGCCTTTGAGGATTCAGCGCGGCTGGGCGATCCAAGCCACGGTTTGCGGGAGCACATCGGCCACATCGGCCTCTCGTACGCTGAGTCCGTGATGGGAAAAGGCCTCGCACGGGGCGCCTTGGTCCTGACCTCCTTGAAAGCTCGGCAACTGTTTGGCGAGCGTGCTGCCGAGCAGGCCCATCAGCGCGATCACGAGGGCTTTGATGGCTTTCATGCGGCGCGCCTCTTTTGAATCAGGTGGCGGGGACAGGGCTGGCCTGGGGCGGCTGGGGCTGCTGCTCTGCGCGGTCGAGCTTTTCGTCCATGCAGGCCCAGGTCGGCGCGCTGGAGGTCCAGATATTCATGATGGGCGCAACCGAGGATGGGTCGTCAAGGTTGCCAATGCGCACCACGCGAAGATGCGGGCGCGCCGAGGAATAGGCAAACAGTTGCGTGCCGCATTGGGGGCAGAACTGGCGCGTCATTTCATTGCCGCTGGCCGCGGTCTTGCGGAACTCGGCCAGTTCTCCGCTGACACTCAGCGCCTCGGCGGGCACGACGCCGTTCACCGTGCCATTGGCCGCCAGATGCTGGCAGTCGCGGCACCAGCACACACGGGCCATCTGGGGTTGCGCAGCGAGTTTGAACTGGACTGCGCCGCAAAGGCAGTGACCACTTTGGCTTGTCATGGGTGTCTCCCTGTTGTTTGAGAGTCCATGGTAGCGCCTTCGCAGGAAGGCCTTACTTTGGAGAGCAAGCCAGGGCGCTACCGCGTGCCGCCCCCAGCACGCTACTCGCGGTCAGGCTGATGCGTGGTGAGATGGAAACGCCCGCGGCTTGCAACACGGCGGCAGTCCAGCGGTTGCAGGTATGGAGCGCGCTGTAGCTGCCCTCTGCGATATAGAACTGGCTGTTGCCATAAATGCCCGGCCCGGCGTCCACAGGCTCTCCGCCTTGTCGGGCAAAGCTGTCGGCCACCATGGTCGCCAGGCGCTGATAGGCGTCGTTGCTGATGCACAGGCTGGCGGTGTCGCTGCCTCTGAGAAATTGCTGCACATTGGGAACGCCCACCACATGCATGACTGAGCCTTGCGAGGCAAACATGGCCTGCACAGCCAGCCCTGCCGTGATGCTCTTGGCGCGGTAAAAGCCCACATCGCCCCAGCCGATCTCGTAGTAGCCGGCCCCGGGAAATCGCTGGCGCAGTGTCGGCAGGCGCGCGTTGATGGCCTGCGCGGGCAGCAGCAGGCCCGCATGCCAGCCATTGCCAACAACATGGACCTCGACATTGCCTTTGGCGTCGGCACGCTCGGCTGTCCTGGGCTGAAAAGTGAGAATCAGCCAGCCCACGACCACAAGAGCCAGCAACACTCCAAGAACGCGCTTGAGGGTCGTGAGCATGGGCGATTTACATGAGATGGGGTTTGCGTCGGCCATCGATCACCGCAATGAGCACGATGCCCACTGCGCACAGCGCAAACACCACGCCCGCAGGCGTGGCGCCAATGACTCCGATCAGCCATGTGTAGCCTTCGACCAGCATGGAGACAAGACGGTTGCTGCTCTTGCTGCGGCTCAGGTCATTGCCGATAAAGGCATTGAAGGACAGCACGGCAAACGCGATGGCAAGAAAAGCGGTGGCAAGCCATTTCATGGAATAACTCCTCGATCAGCGCTGGACAGGCAATGGTCAATATTTTGACTATCGATTTATTTAAATGGATAGGTGATTTTGCGCAGTCCATGGCAAGCGAGTATTTCAGATGACGAGACGTCGCCTTGTAGCCAGGGGCTGCATGAAGGAGCTGTGTGGAAGTGGCTGATGGCTCACTTTTTTATAGCTAAATGTCTATGAAACTTATAGGCTATAAGCCTAAATAGCTTAAAAATTCTGCAGATCAAGCCATTGGCGGGCCTGCAGTAGTTGCGCCTTGACTGGCCGTGAAAGCGGGCGGCGTGCAGCCATGCGATCCGCCAGTTGTTTGACGATATGAGGCAGTTGCAGCTCGATGGCGATGGGCAGCAGCGCATCTTGCTGCGGATGAATGCTGGGGAAGTTTCTGCCCTGCGCACTGCAGTCGGTGACGGCTTGCGCAAACAGATCGCTGAAAGCGGGAGCAGGGCCATGCTGCAGGTTCAGCAACAGCTGGGTGAACGCCCATTCGCACATATGGCTGTCCTGACCAAGGCCCAGTGCCTGCCAGTTCAGCTGCGTGGCCTCGCGCAGCATGGGTTCTGCCGTGGTCCTGTCGCCAGCCTGATTGAAGGTGATGGCAGCGCGGACAAAGTAGTTCGGTGCCTGGCAGGGCGTGGCTGCCTCTTGCTGAGCGAGCTCAAAGGCCAGGCAAAACAGCAGCGCAGCATCGGCAGGCTGCTTCAAATCCCAGCGCCGGTGGGCGCGGCTGGCCACGTCAAAGGCGCTCAACGGTGCGCCGGGTTTTTCCTTGAGCAGCGCCATGGCCTGGGCGCGGTCATAGTCGGGAATTTGCATGACAAGCCGTTTCCAATCAGAAGTGGTTTGCTCTTGATATCAGAGCTGGTTGCCCATACAGAATAAGGACTTGAGGGCAAAAAGACTGTAATTTTGGGTTGCAGGCCCTGAATTACCGGCTTTGCGCCTTCAGATGCCGTCTGCTCAGCCACAGCAAAATCATCGCAAAAATGGCCAGCAAAGCCGCAAACGTGGGCCAGAAAAACAGCGGCCACAGCCAGTCGTAGCGCGGTGTGGAGGATTTGAAATCCAGAGGCGGCGAGATCAGCAGCTGCACTTTTTCGCCCTGCAGCAGGCTGCCCACTTCCTGCACGGTAAAGCGAAACTGCGACTGGCCTGCGGCCTGCGCAATCTGCGTCTGCGCAGCAGGCGGCCAGGCAAATTCGCCGGGTGTGGCGTTGTCAGCCGAGGGCGTCAATGGGCGCTCAACAGTGCTGCCACTGTGGCTGCTGGCCGGCATGGCGCGGTAGCTGGCTGGCTTGCCATCCACTTCCACCAGCATCTTGATAGGCTCACCGGGCTTGGAAAACACCAGCGAAGGCACGGCTGGGAGGTCAGGCTCGGCGCGGGGTGTGACCCACTCGCCAAGCTCGGGTCGGCTTTGGCCTGAGGCATTCTGAAACTCCAGCCTGAACTGCAGCGGATGCGACCAGGGCCGCCATACTGCGACTTGCGCGGTTTCACCGGCGTTGAGCGTGATGGGAACCTGCACCGTGCGCACCGACAACTGAAACAGGCCGGTTGTCACCGCCAGCAGCACGGCGAGCACGGCCCAGAGCAGCCACAGGGCGTGCAGGCCTTTGGAGAGTCGCCTCCAGAGGCTTGCGGGTCTTGGCGAGGGCGCGTCAGAAACAGGTGTGGAGTGCATAGAAAATGTGGGCAGCTATGACGGACTGAAGTATCCCGCTTTCAAAGTTCCATTGGTGTACTAGTCTGGCGCTACAGCTTGTGCGCAGCCCAGTCAAAACTGCGGGTATGGGGTGCAAAAAAAGCTGTGGGCAGCGCAAGCCCCAGCTTCTGCAAACCTTGCCCCAGCGCCCGTTCAGCCCCATGGCCGCGCTCTGCCACATCGGTCATGAGCAGAGATTCCTGCGGCTCATAGAGCAGGCAGAACTCATGGTCGATATCGCCGCCCCACATGCTGCAGGAGTAATAAACCACGGGTTCGTTCAATCGCTGCGCCAGCGTCGCAAGGCTGGCGCGCAAGGCCGCACAGGGTAGGGCAGAGTCGTAAACGTCTGCGGCGAGCTGTTCCGGAATCTGCGGGTTGAGCAGTGCTTGCGCATCAGTCGCAGCACTCAGCTGAGCAGCGTCCAGCACAGGCTCGCCATACCAGCGGCCGCCATGAGACTGCGCATTGCAAACCGGGCGAACAACCAGCAGCCCCTCGGCAGGCAGGCCGTGGCGGTGCTCTGGCAGATACCAGTCAAATTCATCCAGAGACTTCAGGTGGTAGGCAAAGCCAACCAACTGTGCATCCGCTTTGATAGCGGTCAGCGCAGCAGGCGTGGCGCGCAGCAGAATTTCGTCGGCATACCAGGTCATCAGGCGGTGGCTTTCTTCTTATCGATGATTTCGACGTTGAGTGGCATGGTGCGATTGTGTGAGGTGGAGTGTGAGGTCATGCGTGAATGAGAGCCTTCACGGGCATTGCTTCATGTCGCTAGCCAGCTGTGCAGCGGCCTGCTCAGCTCCCAGGTCGACAAAATAGGCGCCGCTGGCCTTGATGTGGATGCGCCCCTCGCCCGTGGCGGTCGCATAGCTGATCCGGGTGCGAATGCCGCTGATATTGGTTTGAGCAAATTGCCCGGTTTCAAACAGGCCAGCTCCGGTGTCTCGCGTGGTGACTTGCTCGTCCCAGGCGGTCACAATTTTTTTGCGCGATTGAATAGCTGCTTCAGCGCAGCGAAAGACAGCCTCTGCCGGGGTGCCCGGCTTTGCCTGAAATTGCGCCAGCGCAGAAGGCTCCAGCGAAGCGCATGCGCTGAGAAGCACGCTGGCCAAGGCAATAGTCATACCAAGCTTCATTGCGACTCCTGATTTCGAGATTCAAGGCCTGCGAGTTGCAGACCAGAGCTAGGGCCTGTTCACATAACGCACGGGGATCGCGTTGGGAATCTTGGGATGGGATGCAAGGCGCAGGGACGCAGCAAGGTAGGTACCTTGCAAGTACCTGCAACGCCGCAGACCGCCCAAGATTCTCAACCCGAAGGGCAAGCTGGGCAGGGCTACCACTGCTTTGTTGCACGCCTTGTGCGGGTCCCGACCCGCACTGCATCACGCGTCGCGCATTGGCAGCCCTGTCCAGCTTGCGCGACCCCGAGGGTTATGTGAACAGGCCCTAATGGTACGTAATGGTACGCAGGCTATTGAACGCCCGGTTTCACAAAGTGTCTTCAGTCCATTGGCCTGCGGAGTTCAAGCGCTCCAGCGAATCAAGCAGCCAGAGCTTGCCCTGCTTTTTGAGCGTGAAGCGAAATGCCGGGGAATGCGGCTTCTTTTTTTCGGTGATGACCAAGGCAGAGCGCTCATCTGTCTGGCTGCAGGAGGTGATGACAGGGTTCACATCGTCTGTGCCGCCATAGAAAAAGTAGCCGGTGCTGGCGCGGTGGTACTGGCGGTTTTTAGAGCTGCAGTAGTGCTTCTGAATGGCAGTCAGCGTGGCCTTGGCTTCACCTGTCTGCAACTGTGCAACGCGGTCCGGGTGCCGGTCGGTCCAGAAGTGGCAGTCGCGCGCCCATTTTTGATAGGCCGCCACATATTCCAGCACCGTCTCCACAGGCCCGCGCTGCTGGCTGGGCAGCGGTTCGATGAGGTACCGGGACAGTGGAAATTCGGACATGGGCAGCTCAGCGCGGTGCAAAATAATCGGTGTCGTTTTGCTCCCAATATTGAAGCAGCTTGTCCATGTCTTCTGTACGGTAGAGGGCTAGTTCCTGCGCGGTAATCGGGATGATGTTGAGAATCTTTACCAACTGACCTTCGGCGTGAATATGATCCCAGCCGTCCTGCACAAAAGCGGGGTGAATCAGCACACTGCGCATGCCCGTGAAGTGCGGAATCTGCCCTGCATTGGGTATGACATGCCACCAGTCCAGCCAGGTCTGGTTGATGAAAGGGTAGAGCGAGAGATTGGCCAGAAATCGGGTGATCTCGTTGCGGGTCTGTTCGTCCACGTTGCCCGCCAGTGACAAATGCAGCTCGGCGCGCGATCCGGTTTGGGACATCTCCATATCGCACATGCCGATAGTGGCAAAAGTGGTGATATCAAGCTCCTCAT
Organism: Comamonas testosteroni; assembly: GCF_003569915.1. Classification (GTDB taxonomy): domain Bacteria; phylum Pseudomonadota; class Gammaproteobacteria; order Burkholderiales; family Burkholderiaceae_C; genus Comamonas; species Comamonas testosteroni_D. The sequence continues at coordinate 17,151 of NZ_KZ984482.1, forward strand.
CGGCGGGCCAGATCATCACATCGACAAAGCCGGGCACCGGCACCTGAACGGGAGGGTCTTCATAGCGTATGGACTGCGCGGGCTCGCCAAAGCGGGCGATATGCTCGTGGTAGACGGCTTTGACGAGGGAAGATGGCTTTTTCATGCATCGGGCTCCAGAGCAGAGTAGATATCCACGCGCTGCAGAAGTGGCAGCATTTTGAGGGTTCTATGCTCCGCAGCACTTCTTGCCAGCAAAAAGTCGATCGACTTGCCGAAATCATCAAAAGGCCAGGGAATGGGCGGCATGGATTCTGCCAATGGCGCGGTGAAGTCATCCCAGTGCACGGGGATGACCAGTCGCGGCTGGGTCAGGCCCACGGTCTGCTGCCAGTACTGTTCCTTGAAGGTCTGAGGCTGCTGGCCCAGCGTGCCAATGCCCAGCAAGGCGATATCGACTTTCTGCCCGGCCAGTTGGTTTTCCTGAAAGCCCGCGCTGCCTTGCAGCAGCATGGCTTTGCCGCTGTGGCGAATGATCAGCGAATAGCTCTGTCCTTCCTTGTAGTCGCTGAACCGTACAGGTGGTTTCAACGGGTTTGGAATCACGCCGCCCGTCATGCCGGTGGGTGCATGGTCGGCGTTGATAAACAGAAACTCAAAGCCGCCGATATTGACCTGGCTGCCGTGTTTGATGGTCTGAATGCGGTTTTCAGGCAAACCCCAGCCCCGGCTGATATTGGCGGTGGATTCGGAGCCACAGACGCTCGCTCCGGTCTGCAGCGCGACTTCCGGAGAATCCATGGCGTGGTCGTAATGGGAGTGCACGGCGATCACGGCATCGAGCTTGGCGATGCTGGCGCGCTTGAGCGCAGCTGTAATGCGGGCTTTGTCGGGCTCAATCTTTTGAGTGAGGATTTGCCATTTGCTGGGGCGGCTGAAGAAGCCGTCGATGAGGATGCGTGTCTGTCCGTCATCGAGATAAAGCGTGGTGACACCCAGAAAGCTCAGATATAGCTTGCCGGGTTGTGCGGCATTACTGGCCGCGGGCAGATGCGGGTAGTGGGTGGAGGGGGGAATGCGCGAGTTTTGATAGAGCGCAAAGGCGTTGTTGCACAAATGCCGGTCGCAGCTGAGGTAGGCTCGGGAGATGAGAGAGACGAGCTGGGGTCGGGTTAAGTACCGCACAACGAACTGGAAGGCTTACAACGCAGCGTTGAAGGCGCG
>NZ_KZ984483.1 GCF_003569915.1 Comamonas testosteroni
GCACATCCGAGCTTCAATCCTCAATCAATTTACCGCTCTGGGCACGCCCCAGACAGTCGCTGCTGCGTAAATCTATTTGGGATTGGGGATGCCTTGGCCTATGGCCGATTTATGCAACAAAGCCCTGTTGATGGGATGGTGCAAAACACCGCAGCCTGCAAGACGGCCTTTGATCTGCAGCGTGATGTGCCCACCTGCACCAGCGCGAGCGCGCGCGACGGCAGTTGCCTGACGGCCGAGCAGAAAACGGGGATTGGCGAACTGTTTTCGGGGGCGCGTACAGCATCGGGCAAGAAAATCTATGCCAGCTGGCCCTATGACAACGGCATACAAACGGGTGGCTGGTCGTTCTGGAAGTTTGTGGTGCCGGGCATTCTGGACTCGGTGGCCGTCGGCCAGATCTGGATGACGCCGCCGCAGGATGCTGCGAGCTTCAACCCCGTGCAATTTGCTGCGACTGGCAATCTGGATCAGATACTGACGGGGGTGAATGCCACTTCCAGTACCTACACCGAATCGGCCATGTCCTTCATGACGCCGCCCAACCCCAGCAATCTGTCCACGCTCAAGGGACGTGGGGCGAAGATGATGGTCTATCACGGCACCGCCGATCCGATCTTTTCCAGCGATGACACGGCCAACTGGTACGACAGCCTGAGCAAGGCCAATAGCGGCGATGCCAGCAATTTCGCGCGCTATTACCAGGTGCCAGGTATGAACCACTGCGCGGGCGGTCCATCCACTGATCAGTTCGATATGCTGAGCCCTCTGGTGGAGTGGGTGGAAAAAGGCAAGGCTCCCGCAGAGATCGTGGCTACGGCGCGCGGCACTGGCAATGCTGGTGGTGTGAATACCGACCTGCCCAGCGACTGGGCTGCTGACCGCAGCCGCCCACTGTGTGTCTACCCCAAGGTGGCGCGTTACAAGGGTTCTGGCAGCATGGAAGTGGCTTCAAACTTCAGTTGCCAGTAATCGCTGTAGTTAGTTTCTGCCTTTGAGCTTTGTTTCGCCTAGAGTGCTGAGTCTCAGCAGCACTTTAGGTGGAAGCCGTGCTGGGTTGCATGGCTTGACCAAGCTCAGTTGCAGACACCTCGCGCGCGGCGCCAAAGCCCGCGATATGGCGGCCAGAGTTTGGCGTGATGCACATGAAGCGGAAGTCGCCGAGCATGGTCATGGCCTCGGCTTCTGGAAAACGCTGCAGATAACTGGCTTTTAGCGCTTGCCAGAGCACGCTTTCCTGCGGCGGGGTGCTGGCAACGCCTTGAATGCTGACCCGCTCCAGGGCGTGCACGCCCTGGCCGGGCTGTTCCGCGGCCACCATCATCAGGCTGATGGCCGGGTGCTGTTGCATGGCGCTGGTATGGCTGGCAAGCCCGCTGACATGGATCACGATGCAGGAAAACTCTGCGCACCAGGCCCAGGGCACAAAGGACAAAGCTGGCGCGGGTAGTTGCGAAGCGTTGGAAAAGTCTGCGATAGGCTGGACCGCCAGCGCGGCGGTGCGCTGGCGGTCCAGCAGTTCTCGCAGCGACTGCTGCAGTCTGGGTTCGTGAGGCATGTCCCAGATACTACGGCAACTGAGCTTCATGCAGAAGCGTCACAAGAGTGACCGTTACTTGGGGCCAGCCCGGATGCCGGAAGCTGAATGCAGACCTAGTCTTGGTGATTTGAATAGTCTAAGTGGACTATTTCTTCTAGCTCACCGTTTACTTCTGGATTGCCTTCATGTCTGCTCACTACGCCTTCTGGCCCAAGCGTCTTCCTTATTCGATCACCGTCCCTGTTACAAGCGTCTGGGAAAACCTGGCCATCAATGCACGGCGCTATCCGGACAAGGCAGCGCTGGTGTTCATGGGACGCAAGACTAGCTACAAAGAGCTGTGCGACGGCACGCAGCGCATGGCCGCTTACCTGCATAGGTTGGGTGTGTGCAAGGGCGATCGCGTCATTGTGCTGATGCAAAACACCTCGCAACTGGTGCTGGCGCATTACGCCATCTTCCGCGCCAATGCGGTGGTGGTTCCGGTCAATCCGATGAATCTGGCAGAGGAGCTCAAGCACTACATCACCGATTCGGGTGCCAAGGTTGCCATCACCACGGCCGATCTGGCGCAGGAGCTGGCCAAGGCCAGCAATTCACTGCCCAAGACCGAGGCGCTGGAACATCTGGTGGTGACGCAATTCACCGATGGCTTTGATGCAGGCGTTGAGGGCGCAGATGCGCCCCCCGAAGCCTGGCGCAACTGGCTGCTGGCGCCCCGTGATGCCGCGCAACTGGGGCATGGCTCAGTGCACGCCTGGAGCGATGCTCTGGCCTGCACGGATCCCCCGCCTGAACATGTGGTCGGGCGCGATGATCTGGCTATTCTTCCCTATACCAGTGGCACCACAGGTCACCCCAAGGGCTGCATACATCTGCACCGCAGCATTAACCATAATGCGATGGCCGGTGCCCTGTGGGGGACAGGAACCAGCGAGAACGTGCTTTTGGGAGTGGTGCCTATGTTCCACATCACGGGCATGGTGTCCGTGCTGCACTGCTGCATTTATATGGGTGGCACGCTGGTCATCATGCCGCGCTGGGACAGGGAGCTGGCGGGGCGTCTGATCTCCCACTATCAGGTCACCAGCTGGACCAACATTCCCACTATGGTGATCGATCTGTTGGGCAGCCCCAATTTTGCGTCCTTCGATCTCTCGAGTCTCAAATACATTGGCGGGGGCGGTGCGGCAATGCCCCAGGCCGTGGCGCAGCGCCTGCTGGAGCAGTATGGTCTGCGCTTTTGCGAGGGCTATGGCCTGACGGAAACCGCAGCCCCTTCCCACAGCAACCCGCCCGATCACCCCAAGCAGCAGTGCTTGGGCATTCCCTTCATGAGCACCGATGCGCGGATCATCAACCCCGAAACTCTGGAGGAAGTGCCGCAGGGCGAGCAGGGCGAAATCGTGGTCAATGGTCCCGAAGTCTTTGAGGGCTACTGGCAGCGGCCAGATGCGACCGAGCAGGCTTTCATGGAGATCGGTGGCAAGCGCTTCTTTCGCACCGGCGACCTGGGGCGGGTGGACGAAGATGGCTATTTCTTCATCACCGATCGCCTCAAGCGCATGATCAACGCCAGCGGCTTCAAGGTCTGGCCTGCCGAAGTCGAGTCGCTGATGTTCCGCCACCCTGCGATTCAGGAGGCCTGCGTCATATCGACCAAGGATGCGTATCGGGGCGAAACCGTCAAGGCCGTGGTCGTGCTGCGCAACGGCCATGAAGCGACCACCGCAGAAGAAATCGTGCAGTGGTGCCATGACAACATGGCCGTCTACAAGGCGCCGCGCATTGTGCAGTTTGTGCAGGCCCTTCCCAAGAGTGGCAGCGGCAAGGTGATGTGGCGTTTGCTGCAGGAGCAGGAAGGTCACTGATCTTTGGAGCTCGGTTTCTCCAAATTTAGATGATCTTGAAATATTGTTGTAAGAAGTGCGATGTCATTTCTTACACATGAAAAATAATATTTCAGAGTTTATTTGACTGCTTGACATTCCATAAATTAAGGGGAAATTAACCAATTTTGGCAATTGATAGTGGTTGATATAAACGGGACATGTGCGCTCGGGTAAAGTAGTCAGCTTGAGAATCAACTGTGGCTATAATTTGCCCTTTTTGACTAAGGCTTTAGATCTGCCACTAGGCGCTACAGCCAGCGTGTGCCATGGACTCAACTCAACCCTCAGGTGTGCCTGCCTCACCTCGCAACCAGCTTGCAGTGACCCTTGCTGTCTGGAATGCCCTGTTCCTTCGGGAGGCAGTCGCACGTTTGAGTCGCACGCGAGGAGCGTGGGCCATCATCATTGTGGAACCAGTGCTGCATGTCAGCTTCATGTTGCTGATTTTTACAGTGCTGCGCGCTCGCACAGTCGCGGGTGCCGATATTGCCGTCTGGCTCGTGTTAGGCCTGTCGAGCTATTTCACAGTACTACATGTGTTTCAAAGATCTATGGGGGCAATAGATGCCAACAAGGCATTATTTGCATATAGACAAGTTAGACCCATCGACACAGTTATTGTTCGAGCATGTTTGGAAGCTCTATTAGGAATCGTTACCTTGGTAGTGCTCATTTTGTTGCTTGCTCTTTTTGGTAGGAATATTTTTCCAAGCGATCCTCTCGAAGTGCTTGCTGCATTTTTTGGTCTTTTATTATCTGCGCTAGGAATTGGTTTGATATTGTCTGTGGTAGGTAATCTTGTTCCTGAAATGGATAATGTGGCTGCATTTTTATTTAAGCCAATGTACTTCTTGTCAGGCGCAATATTTCCACTCTCATCTATCCCGGTAAAGTACAGGGAGTGGATATTTCTTAATCCTATTGCACATGGCTTGGAGTTGTTGAGAAGTGGCTTTTTCCCCATCTATCACATGGCGCCAGAGGCAAACTTTCGATATCTATATGGGTTTGCTATTATCTCCATATTCTTGGGTATCACCATGCACGTGAAGTTTGCCCAAAGGTTGAGGGCTCAATGATTGTTGTTTCTGATGTATACAAACGATATCAAACTCCCCAGGGAGTTGGTCGATGGATATTAAATGGCGTTAATTTTACGATTCCCTCCAATGTAAGTGTTGGTTTGGTGGGACGTAATGGTGCTGGTAAATCGACGTTACTCAATCTGATTGGGGGTGTTGATGTACCCACCAAAGGAAGTATTGAGCGGCGCTGCCGTGTTTCTTGGCCAATGGGGTATGGTGGGGGGCTTCAGGGATCATTGACAGGGCGTCAAAATGCCAAGTTTGTAAGCCGTTTGCATGGATTTGATGCCTCTGAAACCATGGCAGAAAAGATTGCCTATATTCAAGATTTTTCTGAACTTGGTACCTCGTTTGATGAGCCTGTTCGAACTTATTCCTCAGGAATGAAGTCACGCTTGCAGTTCGGGCTTTCACTGGCGTTTGATTTTGATATTTATATTTCAGATGAGGCAACCTCTGCTGGGGATGCGGCATTCAGAAAAAAAGCCTCTGATGCTTTCAAAAATATTGCAAATCACTCTGGTTTGATCATGGTATCCCACAGTGATAGCACGCTGCGTCAGTTCTGCAAGGCAGGTATATGGCTGCATGATGGCCAGGCCCATTGGTTTGACAGCATTGATGATGCCTTGAGAAATTATAAAGATAGTATTCCCAAATGAATGATTCGCTTAAAAAAATGCATTTAAATGGCTTTTGCAAATTTCTTTGGCGCAAGAAGCTGTTAGGTGCCGCGCTATGTGCATCTGCTTTGGCGATCGTGTACTGGGGACTGATAGCTTCCAACCGCTATGTTTCTGAAGCTCATGTACTGATTGAGCGTACCGATATGGCTTCTTCGCAAGCCATGGATTTTACTTCCTTGCTCGCAGGCGGGGGGGGAGTGTCGCGTTCAGATCAAATGCTGCTGCGCGATCGTTTGCTATCAGTAGACATGCTGCTCAAGTTGGATGAAGAGCTCGATTTGCGAGAGCACTACAGCAGTGATGAGCACGATATTCTGTCGCGCATGTTTTTCAAGGATGCATCACTTGAATTTTTTCACAAACATTTCTTGTCGCGGGTAAGTGTTGAGTATGACGAGTATGCAGGTGTTCTTGTCATACAAACCCAGGCTTACGACCCCGAGATGGCGCAGAAAATCAGCAAGGCCTTAGTCAGAGAAGGTGAGCGCTACATGAATAGCTTGGGGCATCAGCTGGCGCAAGAGCAAGTGAATTTTCTCGAAAAGCAGGTTAAAGATCGAAGCTCAATGGCCATTGAAGCACGTCAACGCATGTTGAGCTATCAAAATGCCAAGGGCCTGATATCCCCTCAAACAGCGGCAGAAAATCTTGCTGGAGTTGTTGGCAAGCTTGAAGAACAATTGGTTGAACTCAATGCACGAAAGACAGCACTGCTGGGCTATCTGGCTCCTACAGCACCAGGCGTTGTAGAGGTTGACTTGCAAATTCAAGCGGTTGAAAAGCAAATCAAAACTGAGAAGTCGCGCTTGACTAGCAGCAAGGGCCAGTCACTCAACAAGACTGTGGAAGAGTATCAACGTCTGCAGCTCGAAGCCGAGTTTATGCAAGATGCATATAAAAGTGCCTTAATTGCACTGGAGAAGGGGCGTGTTGAATCTACTCGTACTTTGAAAAAAGTACTGGTGCTCCAAAGTCCATCAATGCCAGAGTACCCGGTAAAACCGCGTCGCCTCTATAACATGATTACTTTCATCTTAGGTGCACTGCTGTTGGCCGGCTTGGCTCAGTTGTTGACTGCGATCGTGCGCGATCACCGCGATTGACTTTTTATTGAATTTTCAGAGTTTCATCATGCAACGTTTTTTCGCACGTTCCTGCGCTGGCTCTGCAGTTGCCTTGTTGGTTGGCCTGTCTTTCGCGCAAGCCCAAACCCTCAAAGCTGGCTCGCAGCAAGCATCCGCATCAGCAACTGACAGCAGTAGCCGCAGTGCTGACCCATTTCAGGTCAACCAGGCCCTGGGACTTCAATCGTCCGCGGACACTTCAAGCCAACTGAGTGGACGAACTACCAGCGTACCCATGCTGGCACCGGTTTTGCCGCAGGCTCCGCAAACGGCAGATTACACTGCCAATCTCAATAGTGACGTGTTTGGAGCAAATCTGTTCACTGGAAATTTTGCCAGAGCAGGCGCTACCCAGTTCAATCCAGATTATTTGGTCGCTATTGGTGATCGAATTCATTTGCGGCTATGGGGAGGATTCACTTACGAAAATATTGTGACTGTTGACCCCCAGGGCAGTATTTTTTTACCGCAAGTGGGACCCGTCAAAGTCATGGGAACTGCCAACAAAAATTTGCAAAGAGATGTGGAGGCGGCAGTGCGGCGGGTATTTCGTGCCAACGTGTACAGCTATGCTAGCCTAGCCGCTGCGCAGCCTGTACGTATCTTTGTGGGTGGCAACGTTATGCGGCCAGGCTTGTACAACGGTACAAGCATGGATAGTTTGCTTAATTATCTGGACCAGGCCGGAGGTATCGATCCCGAACGTGGCAGCTTCCTGGCTGTCCAGGTCAAGCGCGGTGCCAGCGTGCGTGCGACTTTCAATCTCTATGACTTCATGTTGCAGGGGCAATTACCGCTGCTGCAACTCAGTGATGGTGATGTGATTTTTGTCCCTGCTATTGCAAACAGAGTACGGGTTTCAGGGTTGGTGAACAACGCCAAGCGATTTGAGTTCAAAGCTGGATCGGAAACAGTTTCACAGTTGATGCAACTCGCCAAGCCACAGGCTCAGGCTACGCACGTACGCATTGTTCGGAATACTGGAACAGTGAAAAACACGGAGTACTACCCTTTGCAACAAGCCAGCTCGCTGACTTTGCAAAATGGTGACGAACTGGAGTTCACGGCGGACAAAAAACCCGGAACAATCAGTGTTCGTGTTGAAGGTGAGCACATGAACCCGCAGGAGTATGTGGTTCCCTATGGAACTCGTCTTGGTGTACTGATGCAGAGTGTTCAAACACTTCCAGATGCAGAGCCTGAAAGCATTCAGCTCTTCCGTCAGAGTGTCAAAGAACGTCAAAAGGAAATGCTGGCGACCAGCCTACGCAGCCTAGAAACGGCACTGTTGACTGCTCGTAGCGGAAGTAGCGATGAAGCCCGTTTGCGAAAGGATGAGGCCGATCTTTCTCTTCAGTGGGTTGAACGTGCGAAGAAGATCGAACCTACGGGGCAGGTGCAGATCGCACAAGCTGCTCAGCGTGACAACATGCTGCTGGAGAATGGCGATGTGATTCGTATTCCCCGCAAGGATGGCTTGGTTTTGGTCAGTGGTGAAGTTCTTTTTCCAAATGCTGTAGCTTTTGATGGTTCGCTGAGCCTTAAAGAATATATTGATCGTGCAGGTGGCTTTACACAGACGGCAGACAACGCCCGTGTAGTGGTGGCACACCGTGATGGAGCATTTCAGCAAGTTGATACAAGCAAAATGTTTGCTGATGCACGTATCAAAGCAGGCGATCAAATTTTGGTCTTGCCCAAAGTGGATGAGAAGAAACGTCAGTTCTGGAAAGATATGACGCAAATTCTTTATCAAATTGCTGTGAGCGCCAAGGTTGTTCTGGGCCTTTAAGCTATTTTTCTAAAGTTTAAAAATTGGAAATATCATGACGAGAATTATTACTTTTGGTACGTTCGATGTTTTTCATGTTGGGCATATTCGTATTCTGCAGCGAGCAAGAGCATTGGGTGATCACTTGATCGTAGGGGTGTCTTCTGATAATTTGAATTTTTCCAAGAAAAGTCGTTACCCGGTATATCCAGAAAGCGAAAGAATGGAAATCATTCGCTCTTTGATCGGAGTTGATGAGGTATTCAGAGAGGATTCACTGGAACTGAAAGGTGAATATATCAAAAAATACCAAGCCGATGTTCTTGTGATGGGGGATGATTGGGTGGGTCGATTTGATGAATTCAAAAGCCTCTGTGAAGTGATTTATTTGCCTCGCACTGAGGGAATTTCGACCACCAAGCTGATTTCAGATATTAAATCTTATGCTTGATGAATGGCATCATTAAATGGCTATTGTTGCTTTTTAAATTTGCACTTTTCTTCAAGCTGAGATATGTGTGAGCCATGCTGATAATCAGCATCTAGTAAGGCTGAATTTTGTGTGCAAGCATAAATTCAGCCTTTGTGACGAAGTGGGGTTCATCAAGAGGCTTGGAGGAACGGTACAACCTCTACCCTGATCGCCCATGTCAAGGTTTGAGTTGTTCAATTGAATTTAAAATTTAAATTTTCCGTGCCTAGCTTTAAGCGTGTTGGTGCTTGGCCAAAAAGGTTAATCAAGGCCATGGCAAAAATTGCCGCACCAACTATCTCTGCTGAAGCGCAACGAATCGATTCAGTAGCTCTTTACGTAGGAGCTGCTTTTGCCTCTTGGTTGGCTGGTCTTAAGGATTCCACCGCATCCAATTTGGAGAAGGCTGTAAAAAAGCAGCCTTTGAGCCCAAGACTGCGAGTGTTTTATGCCCGTTCTCTGAAGTGGCAGGGACGGCCCTGGATGCAATTGGAATCATTGGAGCAAGGGGCCTTACAGTTTGCCCATAGTCCATTCTATTCAATGAGCTTGGGCCAAGCTCGGCTGGAGATGAATCAGTTTGATGAAGCTCGCGCAGCCTTTGAACAAGTCCTTAAGCGTAGACAGACCAATGCAAAAGCATGGTGGTATCTGGGGCGGTCGTGGGATGCGCAGGGAAGATCTCTGGAAAGCGCGCATGCGTATGCGCAGACGCAAGCCTTCAGCTGGAAGCTATCAGTTCGCAGGTTTGGTGTTGGCATTCTCTTTGAGCAAATTGGCCAATGGAGGCAAGCTGCCGCAGCATATGAAAATTGTTCGCAGATGCGGCATGGCCAAGCCATGCTGCATCTGCGGTGCGCTCATGTATATGAACAGTTACATGATTGGCCGAGAGCTGCAAACTCCTATCGCCGCGCATTAGAAAGTAAACCAAACTGGATGCGTGCACTTCGTGCACTCGCCTGGGTACTGGCGCGTAATCAGCAATGGGAATCGTCAGTATTTGTTTGCAAACAAATTTTGGAAAAAAATTCCTTATTGGCACCAAATGGCTTCAATATTCGGTGGCTATTGATTTTTTGCTTGGCCCAAGATAAAAAATACAAAGAAGCTTGCGAATTATTTTCAAAGCCCAGTATTAGGTCAAAAATATATAGCTGGAGTCTACAACCAAGACTAATTCCATGCGGAAAGGATGTCCACTTTCATGCGGCACAGTCTCATGAGTTGCTGGCACAGGCACGCTTGGCAATTAGAAAAAAGAACTGGCAATTAGCCTCAGATAAGCTGGCGCTATTGTTGGATCGATGGCCAGACCATGTCGGGCGATTTTTTGAATTGCAAGCTCAAGCACTCGCAAACCTAGATAGAAATCAAGAAGCTTGTGAGGCATTTATAGCATCCAGCTTCTATCGTTGGCCGCATAATTCCGATGAACAGCGCTATGCCGGAAAAAAAGCACAGCGACAAGTAATGGAGTACACAGAATATTTGGAGACGCTGGATGTGCGCTCTAAAGTTGTGCTTTATGAGAGCTATGCAGGTATTTCTGTTAGTTGCAACCCTTATGCCATTTATCAAGGCACTATTGATGACTCAAATTTTGCAGACTGGACCCATGTCTGGGTTCTCAATGACCTGAGCCGTATTCCCTCGGATTGCGCGAAGCGCTCCAATGTCATCTTTGTAGCGAAGGAGAGTCAACTCTACTTGCGCTTTCTGGCAACTGCGGGATGGCTGATCAATAACAGTACTTTCCCAAGCTATTTTATTCGCCGCAAGGAGCAGCGTTACCTGAATACCTGGCATGGAACACCTCTCAAAACTTTGGGTAAGGACATCCGCGGGAATTTCATGGAGCACAAGAATACAGCGCGTAATCTGCTACATGCTACTCATGTACTCAGTCCCAATCCTCATACGAGCTGGGTGTTGATTGATCGTTATGACATTGAGGCCATCTATCAGGGTCAATTGGCGCAAACAGGCTATCCGCGCAACGACTTGCTCATCAATGCAACAGAGGTGCAAAAGGCAGGATTCAAGGAAAAACTTGGCCTGAAAACAACGGCTAAGCCATTGGTGTTGTATGCACCAACATGGCGAGGCATTCTTGGTCATCCTGAGCTTGATTCGAAAAAGCTGATTTTTGACTTGCAAGTATTACAGCAAAAAGACTGTCAGATTATTTTTCGTGGCCATTATTTTTCGGAAAAGGCGCTCGCTGAGGCAGGCCTGGATCATGTTCTTGTCGCTCCGCAGTCCATAGATACCTCTGAGCTTCTGGCAATCACAGATGTGTTGATCACTGATTACTCGAGTATCTTTTTTGATTATCTTTCAACTGGTAAGCCCATTCTTTTTTATACCTATGATCTGGAGCAATATTGCCAGGAAAGAGGCTTGTACTTTGGAATGGATGAAATGCCCGGGCCGAACTGCCAGACTCTGGAGCAACTGGGTGCAGAGCTAGAGTTGACACTTCAGTCTCAGAGTACGGGCGTTTGGCAGCCAGATGCACGCTATCGTGAAGCTCAATGCAAATTCGCCCCATGTGATGATGGTCAAGCGACAAGGCGCGCAGTGGAGTTCTTCTTCAAAAATAAGAGTGAAATTGCCATCCAGCCTAAGCAAGATAAGCGCAAGACGCTATTGTTTTTTGCAGGGGCCTTTGCTCCCATGGGCATAACAACAGCTGCACTAAACCTGATTCGTGCACTGGATCCTGGGCAATACACCATAGTGGTCGCCATTGATCCCGACGCTGTAAAGAGTCAGCCGGAGAGGATTGAGCGCCTTAGTCGCTTGCCCCTGCATGTTCACATCATTGGCCGTGTGGGTCGTCAGGTCTGCAGTGCGCAAGAGCGGTTGACGATTGACAGCTTCCACAGGAATGATGAGCTTACCCTTGATCAGTGGCCTGTTTATGAGCAGGCATTCAAAAGAGAATTTAGGCGCATGTTTGGAGATTGGGAGCCGGATCATGTCATCAATTACGATGGCTATGCGCGCTTTTGGGCTGGTCTATTCGCTTATGGACCAGAGGCGCAGACACAGCGTTTGATCTATCTGCATAACGACATGCATAGCGAATGGAAAATGAAATTTCCACATATGGCGGGGATGTTTGCACTCTATCCAAGGTATAACTTGCTCATCTCGGTTGCGAAAGCCATTGCGGAGAAGAACCGGGTGAGTCTGTCCAGCGCCTTTGGTATTGCTCCTCACAAGTTTGTGTATGCCGACAACATGCCTGATTTTGAGGGCGTGCAGCGCGACTCGCTTGAGTTGCTGGATGCTGACCTGAATGAATGGCTGGGAGAGACATCAGCCAGCATGTCTTTTGCCTGCATAGGGCGTTTCTCGCCGGAAAAAAACCACAGCTTGCTACTGGAGGCTTTTTCGATGTTGGTAAAAGTTCAACCCAAAGCTAAGCTTGTGATCATTGGTGATGGTCCACTGCGTGCAAGTCTTGAGGCACAAGTTAAAGAGTTGGGACTTGAACAGTCTGTGTTGCTGGCAGGTCTGCGCTCCAATCCGTTCCCGTTGCTGATGCGCTGTGGCTGCTTTGTCCTGCCGTCAAGACATGAGGGGCAACCCATGGTGCTATTGGAGGCGCTGGCTCTTGGAAAATCCATCATTGCCACCGATATCCCTGGAGTAAGAGAATTATTAGCAGAAGGACTCGGCCGCCTGGTAGGTTTGAAATCCTCTGAGCTTATTCAGGCAATGATTGAAGAAATTGAAGGTAGGCATATATTGCAGAAAATGATAAACATGGAATCGTACAAAAACAATGTAAAACAACAATTCAGAGATCTTCTGTTTGTATATTGATTTTTAAGAATATCAAATTTTTGAATAGATAATAAAATGCTCAACTATATCAGCTATATTAACGCGCGACGCCTCGAAAAAAACAAGAAATGGAAGCTAGCATTAGAAGCCTATAAGAAAATCTCAAAATCTCAGGCTTCAATTCCAGGGAAGCTCGCTTATAGAATGGGGTTTGTTGCTGAAAAAATCCAGGACTGGAAGAGTGCTGAAACTTGGCTTGACAAAGCAGTTAAAAGTAACCCTCAGAAGCCACAATGGGTTTATCGACTGGCACTGGCTCAAGAAAAGAATAAGAAATATGCGGCAGCCATAGTTAACTATAAAAAAGCGATTGAACTCAGTCCCGATAAGGTTGAATGGGTTTATCGCTCTGGGCTTTGCTATGAGCTGTTGAAAAAGTATCCAGAAGCCGAGGCCTGCTATAGAGAAGCTCTCCAGAAATCGCCAGACACTGCTCAATGGCACTATCGGCTAGGAAAAGTTCTTTGGTTGAGGGGGCAAGGAGAGCAAGCGGAGGAGCCATTGCGCCGGGCGATGGAGCTGGAGCCACAGAATGCGACATACGCGCATGAGTTGTCTGTAGCTATTCGCAAGCAAGGCCGTACATGGCAAGAAGTGGAAGCTCTACAGCACACCTTGAGTCTTGACCCCAGTGAAGCGCAGTGGCAGTTTGAGCAGGGTGATGCTCAAGACAAAATGAACCGCTTCGTTGAGGCTGCGAAAGCTTTTCAAAAGGCCAATGCAATAAAACCTGGTAATGCCATATGGCACTATCGTGAAGGTTATGCATGGGAACGTGCAGGAAAGCGTAAATTGACTGAATCCGCATATGCACTGGCTAGAAGGCATGATAAAGATTTGAAAGCCAATTTATTTGGTATTGGTGTATTCCACCAGCACAGGGGGCTTTGGCCGCAGGCTGCGACAGCCTATGAGAATGAGACCAAGCTTCAACCATTCAATGGCGAACTGCTTTATCGTTTGGGTCTGGCCCATGATCGCTGCTACCGCTGGGAAAAGGCTGCCAATTGTTATAAGAAAGCCTTGGTGATGGAGCCGAGTAAACCCGATTGGCATTATCGTCTGGGCTTTGTTTTGGAACGCCAGGGATTACTCAAGCAAGCGGCACAAGCATATGAATATGCCGCAACCACAAGGGCGACCCATACTCCTTACTGGTTCTACCGATTGGGCTATGTGCTGGCAGGTGCCAGTGACTACGAAAAGGCGTGCACAGCATTTCTGCACACTAGAAAAGATGCAGAGCTAACGCACGAAAACGTTTCTTTGCCCGAAGCACAAACCTCACTCTCGAATGATTACATGGAGAGTCTTAAGGAAAATTTGCGCTCGCTTCAGCAAAGCGATAGTGCCTTGCGGAGTACAGATCAGGCAACTTCTTTCTACAAATTGGGTAATCAGGCTGAGCGTCTGAAAATGTGGGAGGAGGCTGCTCTGGCTTATCGATCTGCAGTACTTCGAAGTTCAGTTCACAACAGTCTTTGGTATTACCGGCTTGGCTATGTTTTGATGCAAATAGGAAATTTTGAAGAAGCTGCGTCAGCATTCTGTGAAACCCGGATCTTCACGCGTGCTCATGGTGTTGATATGAGCGGCTATGAAAAGGATGTAGGTTTAATGCAGGTGATCGAATACGTCGAGTATTTGGAGACGTTGTCTGTTGAACCGAAGACCGTTTTGTACGAAAGCTATGCGGGCACTTCTATCAGCTGTAATCCATTTGCTATTTATAAGTCTATCGTTGATGAACCACGATTTGAAGGTTGGACGCATGTCTGGGTACTCGACGATCTGAGCCGCATCCCTGAAGCATGTGTGGGACGCACGAATGTGATTTTTGTGACGCGTGACACTCAGCGCTACCGACGCTATCTGGCGACGGCGAGCTGGCTCATTAATAACAGTACTTTCCCCTCTTATTTTATTCGTCGCGATGAACAGCGCTATCTGAATACATGGCATGGCACCCCATTGAAGACATTAGGGCGTGATATGAAGGGGCGTTTGTTGGAGCATAAAAATGGTGCTCGTAACTTCTTGCAATCGACGCACCTTTTAAGTCCTAATGCCCATACTAGTATGGTTATGCTGCAAAGTTTTGATATCTCTCAGCTTTATGGTGGCCAATTTATGGAGGGTGGATATCCTAGGGCTGACGCCACTGTTAGCGTCAGTGCAGAGTGCCGAAAAGAACTACTCAGAATTTTGCAACTGGATTCCAATCGTCCGATAGTACTTTATGCCCCCACTTGGCGTGGCACCCATGGAGATATTGGTTTTGATACAGAACGTTTGCAAAAAGACCTAGCAGCCTTGCAAGCTGAGGGTCATCAAGTGCTGTTCAGAGGCCATAGCCTAGCTGAAAATATTATTAGAGAAAAGGCTCCTGGCATTACTCTTATTCCGGGGGATATTGATACAAATATCCTACTCTCTGTAGTGGATGTGTTAATTACTGATTATTCAAGCATATTCTTCGAATTTATTTCACTAAATAGACCTATTATTTATTATGCCTATGATCAGGATGAGTATCTAGTTGATCGTGGGATGTACTTTGATTTAGCCGATATGCCTGGCCAGGTCTGTACAACTTTGAATGAACTATTGTCATGTCTTCGAGACCCCCAGGATTGGCTGCAACAGTCAGTGATGCAGAAAAAATATGATGCTGCTCAGAAAAAATTCTGCTCGTATGACGATGGAAATGCTACTCAGCGTGCTGTTGATTGGTTCTTTCATGGCCAACTCAAAACAGAATTTCCTAGTAGTTTTCCTTTGAAGGATCCTGCCAATACCATTTTGATGTTTTGTGGTCCTTTTATGGGTAATGGAATTACTAGTGCAGCAATAAATCTTTGTAAATTAGCAAATAGTCACGGGGTACCTATTACGTTGGTTGTTGACCCCAATGGCATCAATGGTTTTGACGATCGTATCCAACGCTTAGGGTGCCTAAGCTCAGATGTACAAATTTTAGGAAGAGTTGGGCGCTTGGCTTATACGGCTGAAGATAAGTGGCTTTTGGACCAATATGCGGGAGGGAAAATTAGCTATGAAGTTATCCGTAATACGATGCAGAAACTGTACAGAAGAGAGTTTGTTCGTTGCTTTGGGTCCGCGGCTTTTCGTGCCGTTATAAATTTTGAAGGCTATTCCAGATTCTGGGTTGAGCTTTTCTCTTGTGGCGCAGATGGAATGCGTAAGGCTATTTATCAACACAATGATATGTATGAGGAATATACCATCAAATATCCTTATTTAAAGGCTGTATTTAGTTCTTATCAGAATTATGATGCCATTGTGAGTGTTTCTCCTCGGATGTGTGAAGAAAATGCAAAAAAATTGGGTGAAAAATTTGATATTGATGTAAATAAATTTACGTCTGCAATCAATCCATTGGATACCCAAAATATAAATATAAAGGCACAAGAAAATTTAGATAAAGATATTTCTGATTGGATTGGTATGGGGGCAGGACCTTTGTTCTTAAACATTGGTCGTCTCTCTCCAGAAAAGCGCCATGATAAGCTGATTGAAGCCTTTGATTTGTATCGCCAACGAGGTGGCTCTGGACGTTTGCTGATTGTCGGAGATGGGCCATTACGCCAGAATATTGCAGCGCAAGTTGCTGCTAGTGAATTCACTTCAGATATTTTTCTAGCTGGCCACCGAATGAATCCATATCCATTGTTTATGTCTGCTGATTATTTTATTCTTTCCTCAGATCATGAAGGCCAGCCGGTCACCTTGCTAGAGGCTCTACAATTAGATTTACCGGCAATTGCTACTGATATACCAAGCAATCGATATGTTTTGGATGGGGGCCTTGGGATATTAGTTGAAAATAGTGTGGAAGGCTTGATTCAAGGAATGAAATTGGCTGAGGGGAAGAATATTTTCGAAAGAAATTCATTTAATGTTCATGCCTACCAAGATTCTGCATGGGAGAATTTTTTATATTTGTTGTGAATTATGTTGGTTCATTGAATCTAATAATGTAATTAAACTTAAGTAAATGAGGAAATTATGAATAATGGAAAATTGTCTGTAATGTTTATGCAAAATATTGCCATTAAAAATGGAGGCCTTACCCAGGCGATTTTTACAAGAGCTAATATTTTGTCAAAAAAACAAAAAAAGGTTTATATTTTAACGTATGCATTTCAGCATGATTTTAAGAGGTTGGTAGATTTTCACAGAAAAAATGGAAATATTTCTGAAAATGTAATTGTAAGAAATCTTTACGAGGATCTTGATCCTTTTAAAGGTCTGCCATTATTTTCTGGAGAAAATATTATATATAGCGATGTCTTGAATTCTAAGGAAGAGATTTTGTACAGAGATGAGAAAAATAAATCTTGCGAGGGGTATCGGGCATTCAATAATGGGATTTACTGCAAATACTATAGATTTGATGATAAAAAAATTACTTCTATAGATAACTTTGAACCTGAATGGGTAAGAGCATCTCAATGTTTATATGATGATTTCGGAAATAAAGTGAAAGAACGTCATATGGATAAATTGAAAAACAAGCCTAGGCTGGATAGGGTTTTTAGTCGTAACGGGAAATCATATATGACTATTAACTTGGATGTAGATACAAGTAAAATAAAAGATATATATTTGCATTATCCAAAGCCAGAATATTTCTCGGCGGAGGACGATATGATTGTTTTCTGGTTGAATGCGGTTCTATCAGAGCTTATATCTGAATCTTCCGGTCTTCCAATTTTTTTATTCTGTGACAAGAGAGAACATGTAAATTTATTTAAAAAAATATCTAATAAAAATGTGGAAATGGGGTACACATTTCATAGTACGCATTTAGGTAAGCCTCATACATCAGAATCTGCGACAGATCCTACAGCCTTACCTGTTTTCGATAACTTATCGATGTTTAAGAAAGTGATTTTTCTAACAGATTTGCAGAGAGAAGATGCGGTAAATAGGTATGGAAATGAAAAAAAATTTATTTCAATTTTTAATGTCCCTTCTGAAAAATATAAAATAGATAAATCGATTGAGAGAAATAGATTTTTGGTGGTGTCTATGGCAAGATATCATCCTGTTAAGGCTCTGCATGAGGCTATCCATGCATTTTTACATGTTGTTAAAAAAATACCCAAAGCCAAGTATGAAATATATGGCTATGGTGATCAAAAGAGTGAACTTCAAAAACTGGTTGACGATCTTGGATTAAAAGATAATATTTTTCTTAACGATTTTAATGAAAATCCACTCAAAAAGTATCAAGAGGCTAGATGCTCATTGATGACTTCAGTATATGAGGGGTATGGATTGTCTATTGTCGAGAGCATGAGTGCTGGGTGTCCTGTTTTATCGTATAATGCAAACTATGGTCCTAATAGTATTATAAGAAATGGTATCGATGGATTTTTAATAAGTTGGGGTGATAGAGAAAAATTGGCGAAATTAATAATTGAAGTTATGGAGGATGATGAATTGTTTTCTAAGCTTTCTGAGAATGCTGCAGAAGTAAATGTCGGGTCCCGGACGATTGGCTGCTTAAAAACAAGCGTCCGTTGCTGCATGGCCGAGAGGTACTGCAAGCAGTTCTGGCAACATGGCAATCCCGTGCCAAGGAGTTGCCATGCTGATCAGCCTTCA
>NZ_KZ984484.1 GCF_003569915.1 Comamonas testosteroni
TGCACATCCGAGCTTCAATCCTCAATCAATTTACCGCTCTGGGCACGCCCCAGACAGTCGCTGCTGCGTAAATCTATTTGGGATTGGGGATGCCTTGGCCTATGGCCGATTTATGCAACAAAGCCTGCACATATACGCATTCATATCCCTCAACTGAGGTATTGACGCCTCTTGGATTGCCATGAAAATCAAATCAATCTCTATGGTTTGAATATAAGAGATTATCCAGGTAACCATATTTGATTGCTGAAATCCTGATTTTTTTGGGGAAGGTTAAATCATGACTTATATGTCTTCATCATTGGAAAGTCGGAAACTCCTTAAGTCGAGGTCGGAATTTCCGTCTCGACGTTATGCTTTGCTGGGCATCGGTGGCCTGGTTTTGACGGCCTGCGGCGGTGGAGGTGGTGATTCACCAGGCAATCCCAGTCCACCACCCGCAAATAATGCCAGCTTGAAAACCACCGAGTATGCGTCCGGTGTGGGCACGGCCAAAGCCACGGTTGTCAATTCCAGCGACAATGGGTTTGCGCTTTGGGTGGATCCCAGCTCCAACAAGCTTTCTCAGGCAAGCTATAGCGAAAGCGGAAAAAAGAAATATACGATTGTCTATGACACGAACCAGGCCGTGCAGCGGGTGATCAATGAGGCTGACGGCAGTTTTCTGGATGTCACGGTCGTGAATGCCACGCGGACGGACTACAACCTCTATGCCGCAAATGGCCAATGGCAAAGCGGGTATTCCATTCTGCAGGCGGCGGATGGCACTTTCAGTTCCGCAGCAATTGTCAGCTCCCCCGCGATATCCGGACAACAGATTGGCGTTGAGACCACGGGCGGACTGACCGCCAGCATGTCTTTGGTTCCCAGTGGTACAGCGGGGCTTGCTAGCCCGAAGAAAATAACGGCATCTGGCAATCCTCTGGTGCTGTCGGCCAACAAGCTGGCGCAACCGGTGCTTGCCAAACGCAAGCTGCTGGATCTGCTTATTGGTAGTGCCTATGCCCAGACCAGCGTGGCCTCTGGTGTGAAATCCGGCATCTTCGGGGCATTCCTGGCGGCTGCTGGTGGCATTGCAGTCGCGGGTGCGGCCACGCCGGCGGTGGCGTTGGCAGGGGTTGCCTTGCTGGGCCTGGGTGCATACCAAATTTACACAGGCCTCAAGGGTATCCAAGACGGTGGATTGGATGTGCTGGACTCCGCATCAGGTGCCATTTTGGCAGACTCCTTTTCCAATCTTGGCAAAGGCAGTGATCCGCTGCAGTCGCTCAAGGACAAGATCAACAGCTATCTGAGTTCGGGCGCTTCAGCCTTGCCCAAGGTGGACAATTTCAAGGCAATGCTGGCCAATGCGGTGTCCAATGCGCAATCCACGGTGCAGGCCATCAATACTGCTGCCTTGACGCAGATTACCAGCAAGCCTCCAGTTGGTGATACAGCGCTGGAAGGTCTGGCAGTGGACAATACCGGCGCTTCGTACAGTATTTCGGGCCTGTATCAGCCCTCGACTGATTTGGTAAATTTCCAGAGTAATGTGGTGAATGGAAATCAAATCAAGGGTAGCGTGGGTTTGACTTCCAAAACAGGTACCTATCAAGTCACAGGCTCTGGAGCCACAGGCTCGGCGACCGTCACGGTTCAAACGCTGGGGTCATGCCAGACCATGCAGTCCTCGGGTGGTAAGGGCACTTTCTCCAAGGTTTATGACTTGGGCGCCGATTCCGGAACCTTCTCTCTGGATTACCAGATGTATAGCATTCCGGATGGAATGGTCATCAGAGATTCCAAGGGTAATGAAATATTCACGACCGGCGGCTTGGTATCTGGCGCCAAAACGCAGAATGTCTCGTACTCCAATGGTCGTTTGATATTTGTGACCTTGTACGCTCCCAATGATGGAACGGCATGGGATTACCGAATCGGTTGCCCGAGATAGTGTTTGGGCGCTTGCTTTAGGGTTACGCCTTCCTTTGGGAAGGCGTTTTTCATTCATCCATTGACGCAACAAAATCTCGCCGTGCAGGGTGTTTCATTCCACGGCATAAAACATGCCGGTGTACGGCTCAAGGCCTGAGTCTGAAAAGCGATTCTGAGTCAAACAAGCTACCAGTCTATGAACGATATAGGCTGGTAGCTATATTTTTGATAGTTGTGCGGTGGGATGCGGAAGTCTCAAGGCTCAGGCAGAGAAAGTGCGCGCATCCAGCCCTCACGCTCTTGCTCTTCGAGTTGCAGCAAGCTCTCGGGCGATCCGCCGCCTCCCACGACGTATATGTCCTGCAAATGCTTTTGTATCTCGGGCTTGGCCAGCACCTGGGCCACGGCCTGCTGCAGTGTGCGGTTGTATGCGGCATCGGAATTCGCGGGCGCCCACAGGCTGAAGTGGTCGTAGACCGTGAAGCCGCGCAGGGTGGGGTTTGACGCCAGGGTCGGCCATGGCTGGCCGTCGACGATTTGCGGGTAGGCGGGATAGGCGGTGGTACCCAGCACGTGCAACTGGCCGCGTTGCACGGCGATCCTCACGCGGTTCATGGGCGCAAACATCAGCTCCACCGCATGGTCTTTGGTAATGGCGTTCGAGCCCGGATCGCGGCCCTTGAAGATCACGCGCTGCACGTCGACGCCGCTGAGTGTGCGGAATTGCCCAAAGGCGAGGTGGGTGGTCCAGCCATCCTCGCCCGTGCCGATGCGCAGGCTGCCAGGGTGGGCTTTGGCGTGGGCCAGTAGTTCTTCCGTGCTGTGAATGCCCAGCGCGTCGGCCTTGGCGCTGTCGATGACCAGTACCAAAGGCTCGGATGCGAGCAGCGTGACAGGGCGAAGCGCGGGCAGCAATTGGTTGATCGGTTCGCTCTGGGGCGGGGCTTTGTGCACGCCTTCGATGCCGTTTCGCGGCAGACGCAGCGCCGCGAGCAGAACTTTGGTGTCGCCATCGTCGAGCATCAGCCGACGGTAGCTGTCCTCCGTGGCCGAGGGCATGTAATGGACCTGCACATTGCGCCCCAGGGGCCTGGGCAACTGGCTGGCCAGCATTTCGGCATAGTGGCTGCTGCGGCCACCAGGTCCAAACAACACGGTGAGCTGCAATGTGGGCAGCGGTGTCGGAACCAGCCATTGCCCCGCATCGTTGAGCAGGCCGTAGCGGATCTCCCGTTGCCCGCCGTTGTGCATCACCGCTGAAGCCACCCAGTGGCGGCCCATGCGCTGAAACTGACGAAAGATCGGCTGCCCATCCTGCCAGCCGGGCGGGCGCCAGTTTTCAGGAAACGCTCCTTTGACCGCGGCGTAGCCATTTCGAAACGGGCGCGCGGCCTGAAATTGCGGCGCAATCGCCCATTGTCCCTGCGTGCTCTGGTAGCCCCAGAGGTCGCTGTCAGCGTCCTTGACGGGTTGCAGTCCGGCATCGCCCCGCTTGCCTTGCAGTTTTTGCCAGATACAGGCCTGCGGGGTGTCGGCATTGCGCGGGCGCTGCAGCCCGGTGGCGGTGCACAGCTGGATGCGTCGCTGCGCCGTGGCATCGGGCAGGTCATTGAACAGGTACGGAATCACCATGCGCGAGCGCGCATCGATCAAGCCCCAGGCAGAGGCGTCCGGCTTAAGGGTTTGCCGCTGCAGGTCCATCCATTGCGCGGTGGTGATGTCGCGTGGCGGGGTGGGCGTGCGCCACTGTCCCTTTGCATCGCGCAGGCCGGGTTGCGCGTACACCGCATCGAGCTGCAGATCGCCTGGTGGATGCGCTTCGTCGGGCGTGCGGTAGGACAAGGCGTTGCTGGACTCCACCGCAGCAGTGTTCTCGCCATAGCAGTTGACAGGGGGTACCGCCCAGCGGCCCGCGGCATCAATGCGGCCGTGGCCAGTGGCGGTGCGCCGCTCGCCCTCGGGTGTTTGCTCCACCAGCCAGACCTTGAAGGTCGGCTGCATGGCGGTGTTCATGCCGATGGCCTCAACCCAGACCACCTGCCAGCGACCATTGCAGAAGCTGCGGGCCTCGGGCGACAGAAACAGCGCTCGTCCTTCGGTGGTGTCGAGCAGGGCGGGAGCAAGCTCGCTGCCCTTGCCAGGGTTCAGGCTCAGCCAGCGCGAGCGGGCCATGGGTTCGGAGAACACCAAAATCTTGTTCCACGACGGTCCAGCCCCGCTCACGGGCTGTAAGCGCCAGGTCGGCTGCACCGGCAATGCAGTATCAGGACGGGCTTGCAGGTCCTGATAGCTGGGCGTTGCTGCACTGGCGGGGTGCGCATGAATGGCCAGCCACAGCATGGCGGCGAAGACAGGCAAACGCTTCATCGGGTCATCTCCGCAGCCCGCGCAAGGGGCATGCGCTAGCTGATTGAAAGCAGAAGTCTGGTTGCCAAATTTTGCCAGAGCGGTACGGTGGGGGAGGGCGTGGCGCGCAGGCTGCAGTGGCTAAAGCTCGCTGATTTGCACGCTCTCGGCATGTCTGAGGCCTTCCTCGACAAGCACCCGAAACGCTTTGGCAGCGATGGCGTCATCGCTCAGATGATCGAGAAAATAAAAGCCATCGCTCTCCAGCGCAAAGTCATAGGCGGGCATAGAGCCGTTTGCGATGTCTGCAGAAGGCAGTCTGCGCAGCAGCCCTTCGGAGCTGTAGCCATCAGGCAGTTCAAAGCGGATTTTGTATTCGATTCCCATGGTGGATGAAAGCTATGACTGGCGCAGCTTGATCAAAAGCCCCAGCCCGCGCCAGCTGCGCCAAAGGCCGAAAGGCACAAGAAGTGCGGGCAGCACGGACCCAAGGCCACGGGTTTGCAAAAAAAACCAGAGGCCTAAAGCAGCAAGCGCCAAGCCACCGAGCAGGTTGACCACACCGCCGGTGATGCCCTGAAGCATCAGCAGCGAGCTGCAGGCGTCAAGAATGCGCTCTGCCGCTTTGTGCAAACCCAGCGCATGGGCCAGCAGATAAAAGCCCAGGAACAACAGCGGCGCGATCGCAATGGCGATCAATGCATAGCTAACAACTGTGATCAGCAGGTTCATTGCGGGTTCAAACGGATGTCTGATCCCGTGATTGTGTCTCAGCTGGGCTGGGGCCGTGAATGGGCTCAGCCCTCCCAGCGCCGGTAGCCGATATGCGCCAGAGGCGCGAGCGGTTGAGGGCGGGGCGCGGCCAGATGCTGCTCATCCAGCGTCCAAGGGCCCGCCAGGTCGGCAAGCACCTCGGCGGCGGCGATGGAGCAGGCCTCACGCGCCTCTTCGCAAGGCGCGCCGTCGTATTCAAAGCGCAGCAGCAGATGTTTGCGGTCCACATCGGCTTCGATGGAGGCCTGGCGCAGTTGTGGATGCGCGGCCCCCAGCAAAGCGCGTTGCAGCGATAGCAGCAAAGAGCGGCGGTCTGCGCGGGAAGGCATCAGGCTTTCTTTTCTCGGGGCACGCGGCCCATCATGTAGAACTCGGGGTTGGGCAGCATATTGGTAAAGCTGGCGATGCGGTTGGACATGCCGAAGAAGCCGGTGATGGAGGCAATGTCCCAGATGTCCTCATCGTCAAAACCGTGAGGGTACAGCGCTTCAAAGTCGGCATCGTTGATGGCGTGGCTGTTCTGGCAGACCTTCATCGCAAAGTCCAGCATGGCGCGTTCGCGCGGCGTGATCTCGGCCTTGAGGTAGTTGACCGCCACTTGGTCGGCAATGAGCGGTTTTTTCTGGTGAATGCGCAAAATGGCGCCGTGCGCCACCACGCAGTACAGGCATTGGTTGGCGGCGCTGGTGGCGGTGATGATCATCTCGCGCTCGCCCTTGGTCAGTGAGCCGTCTTCCTTGGTCATCAGCGCGTCGTGGAGATCGAAGAAGGCGCGCCATTCGGCCGGGCGGCGTGCCAGCGTCAGAAACACATTGGGCACAAAGCCCGATTTTTCCTGCAGCTTCATGAGGCGATCCTGAATGTCCTGCGGCAGGCTGTTCAGGTCAGGGGAAGGGTAGCGTTGCTGGCTCATGTCGGTCTCCTTGATAACTTCTTGGTTGCCCCTTTTCTGGATAGGGGCAAGTTCAAGCATGGCATGAGAGAACGCGGCAACCCTGTCGTGTAGGTGGCACCCGCAATGGCTGTTTCGTGCGTCATTGGGTGGCTTTTTAGGTCTTTTTGCCTTCTTGTCTCGTTAAATCAAGCGTTGCCTGCTATTGATTTTGAGAGCTGCGCGACATCCCCATGCCATGGGGATGTTTCTCAGTCCGTGATGGGAGTTGCGCAATTGAGGCCCGGGCCGCTGCCGCAAAGCTTGCGCAGTTCACAGGGAGTATTCCGCCGGATCGAGGTACGCGTAATGGATGAGGATAAAACTCTCGACCTTGCTCTCAAGCGCCGCAGACCACTCTTTGATTTTTGAATTGGTTTTTTGAGAATCCACCAGCTCTTTCCAGTCAAAAGAGTAGGAGATGCTGGGATTGAGGCCAGGGGTAAATCTGGTGAGAACTATCTCTTTTCCATCCAGCAGGGCTTTGGCGGTATGCGTATAGGCGGTATTTTTGGGGTTTGAATCGCTTTTGTGCTCTTCGCTGAGTTCCCATTCGCTGGTGCGGGTCAGCGGTATGGCGGCATAAATTTCTGCCTCGTTGGTTGTGCAGATGGAAAATTGCACAGACCAGATTTGCGGCCATTGGCCCTCGTCAATCGATTCTTCCTCAGGCGCAAAGTTGGCAGAAGAGCGATATTTGTCGGCATCCTGAATAAAGCTGTCGAAGGTATGCTCTGTTTCGATGATTTCATCATCTTCCCAGTGGTAGATGCGCCGGTCGTTGGCGTCGTCCAGTCGAATCAGCCAGAAATCTTCCCCGTATCGGTCGCCCACCATGAGGTAATTTCTCATGTACTCTGATTCATGCATCTCTTGATTGTGAGCAATGAAATCATTTTCGGCCTGAAAAAAGCAGTCGCAGAGATTTTGCTCAAAGCCAAACAGACTCAAATAATTCACCAGGTATTCAGGGAAAACCACATTCAGCTGTTTCTCCAGTTTTTTGATGGCAGCCTTGGTGAGTGGGGAGAAAACAATGCTTTTATTGATGATTCTCAAGCGCTTTTTGATGTCTTTCAGGTCTTGCAGGTTGAGCATGGTTTCCTCTTGGCGATTGAATAAGGGCTTGATGACTGGTTGAGTGACAGACTCCGTCGCAAAAAACGGCGCGCCCTGGCCGAGGCAAGCGGTACAGACCGGGCATGGGGTGGCGGCTCTCGCGCATGTATGTTTCCTTGCGACAAGGCTGCAAGCATGACACGAGTGGATGGCGCGCAAATCGGTTGTTTGTGTTGCAGATGCTGCTATCTGTATGTTTTGTGCCTCATGCCTAAGTAGTGTATGGACTTATAGCTATCAAAATAGAAGCAAGTCACAACAACTGTGGCGCGCTGGTGCCGATGAGCAGCACGCCCAGCCCCATCAGCACGCAGCCCAGGCTGCGGTCCACCCAGGGGCGAATGGCCTGCACCCTGGGCTGCAGCACGGGGGCTGAGAAAAAATACGCCACCAAGGCAAACCACAGTACATGGGCAGCAGCGATAAACAGGCCGTAGGCCAGCTGAGTGGGTAGGGACACGCCCGGCCCGGCGACTTGCATGAACAGGCTGATGATGAAGAGCGCGGTTTTGGGGTTGAGGGCGTTGGTCAGAAAACCAAGGCTGAAATAGGAACCCCCTGAAGCGCGTTGCGCTTTCCCCAGAGCGTCACCATTGCCAGCGATGGGCGGCCCTTGCTCGCCGTCCGTCTGAATGCTGCGTGCCCCGCGCCAAAGCGATATGCCCAGCCACACCAGATAGGCCGCTCCGGCCCATTTGAGTGCCGTGAACAGCCATGGCAGTTGTTGCAGCAGCACGCCCAGGCCCAGCAAGGTGTAGCCGACATGGACTAGCACCCCGCAGCCTATGCCCAGCGCTACCCATAGCCCGGCGCGGCGGCTTTGCATCAGGCTGGTGCGGGTGACCATGGCAAAGTCCGCTCCGGGGCTGATGACGGCGAGCGTGGTGACCAGAATGACGATGGGCCAGGCGTTCATGATTTGATTGAGTTAAATTCACTTTTGAAAAGTCATCGCTGCAAGCCAGTACCTGCTGCGATGAATGATTGATAGAGACTCTAGGCAAATGCATGAGGCTTGAAAAACGATGATTTCTCAAGAAACCAGTGATTCAAACTCACAGATTGATGAGGCGGGAACGCCGCGCTTGCCCTCGCTGGTGGCGCTGCGCTGTTTTGAGGCCGCAGCGCGGCTGGAGAGCTTTAGCCGCGCTGCCGATGAGCTGCATCTGACCCATGGCGCCGTCAGCCGCGCCGTGCGCTCGGTAGAAGATGAGCTGGGCACGCCCTTGTTTGAGCGGCGTAGCCGCCGGGTCTTTCTCAACGACCATGGGCGCTTGCTGTTTGAAGGCGTGCACACTGGTCTGGCCCAGATGAGCCGCGCGGCAGACGCCGTGCGCCAGCGCGTGGCGCGCAGGCCGCTGTTGCTGTCTTGCGAGCCCACGCTGCTGATGCGCTGGCTGATTCCGCGCTGGGGCGACTTTCAGGCGCAGCACCCGGGACTGACGGTGCATCTGGTCGCCGGTGGCGGTGCGGTGGACTGGGGCAGTGGCATCGATCTGGCCATACGCCGCAACGATTTTGACTGGGGGCGCGGCACCCATGTGCTGGCGCTGTGCGATGAGCGAGTCGGGCCGGTATGTGCGCCGCACAAGCTGGACGCTTTTTTTGCGCAGGGCGGCGAGCATTTCACGCTGCGTGCCGATGCCGCGCTGCTGCACAGCAAAACCAGGCCGCAAGCCTGGGAAAATTGGTCAAAACAGCAGCAAGTCTCTATTCCATCTGCGCATGCTGCTATCAATTTAGTGTTGGAGCATTTTTACCTCAGCCTGCAGGCGGCCAGCGCCGGGCTGGGCGTGGCCATGGGGCCGCAATTGCTGGTGCAGGACGATATCGCCGCAGGGCGGCTGGTCGCACCCATGGGCTTTGCAGCCGATGGCTCGCAGTACTGCCTGCTGGCGCGGCAAGCCTGGGGCCAGGGCAGTGCGCAGCAGCA
Source organism: Comamonas testosteroni (assembly GCF_003569915.1). Lineage (GTDB taxonomy): Bacteria > Pseudomonadota > Gammaproteobacteria > Burkholderiales > Burkholderiaceae_C > Comamonas > Comamonas testosteroni_D. The sequence continues at coordinate 9,021 of NZ_KZ984484.1, forward strand.
GATTGCCGACTGGCTGGCAATGCAGATGGGTGTGGGCGGGGCATAGGCCAGGGCGCGTACTAGGAAGAAGATGCGCTGTTTTTGCTGACAGGCTGATGCAGCGGGTTGCGGGCTTGGCCGACAATGGCAGCCATTGCAATTTTCAGAGCCGTATTTCTCATCCGCCATGAGCCAAGAAGCACAAACCACCGACTGGGCCGCCTGGAGCCGCGAGGCCGTCGAGACCATGATTGCCCGCAACGCCGAATGGCCCGCCAAGTTCGGTCTGCAAGGCTCGCCCGCCTATCGCTGGGATCTGGACAATGCCACGCTGGTGTTTGAAGGCCCGTTGCACCAGGTGGTGGCCACCGTCTGTCTGGTCGGCACGACCAGCGACAGCGAAGGCAGCTTTGTCTGGAGCTGGGCCAATGAAGCCATCCCCAAAAAGCATGGAGAGGCGCTGGAAATCGTGCACGACTTTGGCCGCGAAAACCATCTGGCGCTGCTGACCACGGCGCAGATTCAGGGTGGCCGCCCCGAGGCGACCGAGTGCCTGTGCATTGCCGCCCGCCTGCAGCGCGCCATGGGCACGTTTATCGACAAGCAAGATGATGTGACGCTGTACTTCACCATCTTGCATCTGCAGATTGCGGTTGAGGACGACCCGCTACCCAACTGATGCTTTGCCGCCAAAGGAGCCAATGCCATGGGTTTGTTGAACTGGTTCAAGAGCAAGAATGAGGGCCGCGCAGATGATGGGCCCGCCCAGCCACTGACGGTGGATATTGGCAAGCATGGCCTGAGCATCAACGGCAGCTTGCTGCCCGAGCTGACGCTGGCCGCGCTCGATGCGGTGCTGGGCGCTCACCGCGTCGCACCGCAAATTCGCGGCCAAGATGAGGCGGCTGAACCGCTCAGGATTGTTGCGATCTGGGATGAGGCCGGTGTACGCGCATTCAGCGCGGACAGTGTGCGTACTTCAGAGCTAGAGCTGCGCCTGGCCGAGGACAAACTTTGGGAGAGCAGTGTCAAGTACGACTACTTTGGCCATCACCCGCAGCGCGTGTTTTCAGGCGTGTTCACCGTGGATGGAAAGCCGCCGCTGCAGGCCGCGCCTGAGAAAGCGCTCAAGGAGGTTTACTCCTGGGTGGAGTGGAAAACCGGCGACTGGGACATTACGCTGGGGCTGCGCAAGGAGCTGAGCCGGGTGATTGCGGACATGCCGTTTGCTGAGCGGCTGAAGAAATCCGAGACCGATGAGATCGCCAATTGGGTGCGCGCAGCGCCGCAGCCGTTTCGCGAGGCCAGCATCAGTTACCAGGCGGCCAAGCCCAAGCCTGCAAAGGATTCGCAAAAGTGGAAGCTGCCCAAACCGCAGGGCGCGGTGCTGAGCTTTAGCCATCTGCCCTTCAAGATTGCCGTGGTGCAGGAGTTGATGTACCAGCAAGAGCGCCTCAAGCCCCCGTTCGATGTGCATGACTTTGCCAGGAACCATGCAGCGCGCGACATCGACCCTGACTCCTACTACTTTGAGATGATTCCTGAAGTACAGGCTTGGTTTGAAGGGCTGCCGGTTCCGGCTTCGCTGGCAGGGCATGTGGAGCGGCTTTATTTTGATGGTGGCAATGACATCTATCTGGAGCTGATTCCACAGTGGGATGGCGAGGACGATCAGTTCAAGGTGACCGAGCTTTCCGAGCAGGAACTGGCGCAGTTTCCTAATCTGCGCGAGGTGGTGGGCAGCCATTGGTTATCGCCTGAGGTGATTGAACTGCTCACACGCCATGGCGTTGCCGTTGTGGATTGACGTCTCACTCAGGCGAAGATGGCTATGCGAGCAGTCCGCTGCGCTCAGACAGTATCTGGGGGCGATAGCCTGACCGTTCGCAGCCGCAGTGAGCCATGAAAAAACGCCCCGAAGGGCGTTTTTGTGTGCAGGGGCTAGGCTTACTTCTTCAGATCAAAGCGGTCCAGGTCCATCACCTTGGCCCAGGCGGCGACGAAGTCCTGGTAGAACTTCTGCTCGTTGCCCTTTTCGGCATAGACCTCGGCCACGGCGCGCAGCACGGCGTTGCTGCCAAACACCAGGTCGACGCGGGTGCCGGTCCACTTCTTGGCGCCGCTCTTGCGGTCCACGCCTTCGTAGTGGCCGTCTGCGGTGGCTTTCCACTGCGTACCCATGTCCAGCAGGTTGACGAAGAAGTCGTTCGTCAGCTTGCCCGGCGTCTGGGTGAGCACGCCGTGGCTGCTGCCGTCGCTGTTGATGTTGATGCTGCGCAGGCCGCCGACCAGCACCGTGAGTTCGGGCGCGCTCAGCGTCATCAGCTGGGCCTTGTCGATCAGCAGGGCTTCCGCTGGTGCCGCAAACTGGCCTTGCAGGTGGTTGCGGAAACCGTCGGCCTTGGGCTCCAGGTATTGGAAGGATTCCACATCGGTCTGCTCTTGCGTGGCGTCACCTCGGCCAGCGTGGAAAGGCACGCTGATCGTCACGCCTGCATCGGCGGCTGCTTTTTCAATACCGACGTTACCCGCCAGCACAACCATATCGGCCAGCGAGATACGCTTGTCGCCATCAGCGGCCTTGTTGAACTCGCGCTGAATCTCTTCGAGCTTGGCCAGCACCTTGGCCAGTTGTGCAGGCTTGTTAACAGCCCAGTCTTTTTGCGGTGCCAGGCGAATGCGTGCGCCGTTGGCACCGCCGCGCATGTCCGAGCCACGGAAGGTCGAGGCCGAGCCCCAGGCCGTGCCCACCACTTCGGAGACAGTCAGGCCCGAAGCCAGGATCTTGCTCTTGAGCGCGGCCACGTCGGCGTCATTGACCAGCGGGTGTTTGACGGTCGGGATCACGTCTTGCCACAGCAGCTCTTCCTTGGGCACTTCGGGGCCCAGGTAGCGGGCACGCGGGCCCATGTCGCGGTGGGTGAGCTTGAACCAGGCACGGGCAAAGGCATCGGCGAAAGCCTGCGGGTTTTCGAGGAAGCGGCGCGAGATTTTCTCGTAGGCCGGGTCTTTGATCAGCGACAGGTCGGTGGTCAGCATCGTGGGCTTTTTGTTGGGGCCGCCATGCGCGTCGGGGATGATGTCGCCGGCATCCTTGGCCACCCATTGGATCGCGCCGGCCGGGCTCTTTTCCTGCACCCATTCAAACTTGAACAGGTTCTCGAAGAAGAAGTTGCTCCACTGGGCCGGGGTCTGCGTCCAGGTGACTTCCAGGCCGGAGGTGATGGCGTCCTTGCCGCTGCCGGTGCCAAAGCTGCTCTTCCAGCCCAGGCCTTGGGCTTCCAGCACATCAGCTTCAGGGTCGGCGCCCACGTGGCTGGCAGGGCCTGCGCCGTGGGTTTTGCCAAAGGTGTGGCCGCCGGCAATCAGGGCCACGGTTTCTTCGTCGTCCATCGCCATGCGGGCGAAGGTGTCGCGGATGTCGCGGGCGGCCGAGACCGGGTCGCCATTGCCGTCCGGGCCTTCGGGGTTCACGTAGATCAGACCCATTTGCACGGCGGCCAGCGGGTTTTCCAGATCGCGGTCACCGCTGTAGCGGCTGTTGGGTTTGTCGCTGGTGGCGAGCCATTCTTTCTCGGCGCCCCAGTACACGTCCTGATCGGGTTCCCAGGTGTCGACACGGCCACCGGCAAAACCGAAGGTGCGGAAACCCATGGTCTCCAGCGCCACATTGCCGCACAGAATCATCAAGTCGCCCCAGGACAGTGCCTTGCCGTACTTTTGCTTGATGGGCCAGAGCAGGCGGCGCGATTTGTCGATGTTGACGTTGTCGGGCCAGCTGTTGAGCGGGGCAAAGCGTTGCTGACCACGGCCTGCACCGCCACGGCCGTCCTGCACGCGATAAGTACCGGCTGCGTGCCAGGCCATGCGGATGAATTGGGGGCCATAGTGGCCGAAGTCGGCCGGCCACCAGTCCTGCGAATCGGTCATCAGCGCACGCAGATCGCGCTTGACGGCTTCGTAGTCCAGCTTCTGGAAAGCCTCGGCGTAGTTGAAATCCTCACCCAGCGGGTTGCTGGTGGCGTTGTGCTGGCTCAGCAAGTCCACGCGCAGCTGGTTGGGCCACCAGTCGCGGTTGGTGGTGCCATTGCCTTCGGCAGCGGTTTCGCTGTTTTTGCCTTGGTGGAAGGGGCACTTGGATTCAGTGGTCATGGGTTCTCCGTTTCAACGTTGCCGACAGGTCGGTGGGGTCAGGGGAGGGATATCAATGCATGATTGATATCGATGAATTCCATCCGATAGTGTTTTGCGATGGGGTGAGATGAATTATCGGTGCGGCGCTTGTGCAGAGGGAGTGTTTTGCTATTGAAATAACTAAGCTGCGCCATAGAAAGAAATGTGCAATCCTTGTTTCGGATCAGCCGTCAAAGAGTAGGCGAGCGCGCGCAGCGGCACAAGCCCGTCAAAGTAAAGTTGCGGGTTTGACCTACTGAAAGTGCGCAAGCGGGCGGTGGTCGATTCAGCCCGCGACCAGTTTGTGCACCAGATCAGCCGCCGTGGATGCGCCGTATTTGCGCATCAGGCGCGCGCGGTAGATTTCCACGGTGCGGTGGCTGATATCGAGAGCGCGGCCAATTTCCTTGGAGGTCAGGCCTTCCAGCAGTCGCGCGGCGACTTCGCGCTCGCGGCCCGTGAGTTCGGCCTTTACGGTGCGCTGGGCGCTCAGGTCTTCAAAGCTCCAGATGCCCGAGGCATGCGGGTCATTGCGGTCGAGCGTGCGCCCCGAGACATGGCACCAGAAGGTCTCGCCATTGGCGCGCTTCATGATGCGGTTGTCGCTGTAGATGCCCTTGGTGTTGAGGATGGGGGCGATGCGCGCGCCCAGTCGCTCGTACTCATCCACGCTGGGGTAGAGCACCTGAAAGGTCTGACCGACCAGCACTTCGCGCGAGGCGTGGAACATCTCGCACAGCTGACGGTTACAGTCGATCATGGTACGGTTGCGAGAGATGGCAAGGCCAACAGGGGCGGCTTCAAACGCCAATCGATAATCAACCACCATAGTGCTGCTCTTTACGAAAAACTACTTACTTGAGTACGTAGTATCGTAGCGCATCCAATCTGAAGGAGACATGTGTGAAAAAGCTCTACCCATCCGCAGAAGCGGCGCTCCAAGGCGTTGTTGCTGACGGGCAATTGCTGGCCGTTGGCGGCTTTGGCCTGTGCGGCATTCCCGAAGCCCTGATCGAAGCGCTGCGCGATAGCGGCGTGAAGAACCTCACGGTGGCTTCAAACAATGCTGGCGTGGACGGCTTTGGCCTCGGCAAGCTGCTCGAAACCCGTCAGATCAAGAAGATGATTGCCAGCTATGTGGGCGAGAACAAGGAGTTCGAGCGCCAGTACCTGGCAGGCGAGCTGGAGCTGGAATTCACACCCCAGGGCACGCTGGCCGAGAAGATGCGCGCGGGCGGCGCTGGCATCCCTGCCTTCTTCACCAAGACCGGTGTGGGCACGCAAGTGGCCGAAGGCAAGGAGCTGCGCGAGTTCGACGGCGAAACCTATGTGATGGAGCGCTCCATCGTGGCCGATGTGTCCCTGGTCAAGGCCTGGCGCGCAGACAAGAGCGGCAATCTGCAGTTCCGCCTCACAGCGCGCAACTTCAACCCTGCGGCAGCGACTTGCGGCAAGGTCTGCATTGTGGAGGTGGAAGAAGTGGTGGAGATTGGTGAAATCGCTCCCGACGATATCCATCTGCCCGGCATCTATGTGAACCGCATGGTTCACAACGCCCACCCCGAAAAGCGCATCGAAAAGCGCACGATCACAGAAAAAGCAGGAGCCTGACATGCCTTGGACCCAAGACCAGATGGCCGCACGCGCGGCCCAAGAACTCGAAGACGGCTTCTACGTCAACCTGGGCATCGGCATTCCTACGCTGGTGGCCAACCACACGGGTGACAAGGAAGTGTGGCTGCAGTCCGAAAACGGCATGCTGGGCATTGGCCCCTTCCCGACTGAAGACCAGGTCGATGCCGACCTGATCAACGCCGGCAAGCAGACCGTGACCACCATCCCCGGTTCGGCCATTTTTGGCTCGGACCAGTCATTCGCCATGATTCGCGGCGGCAAGATCAATCTGTCCATTCTGGGGGCCATGCAGGTGTCCGAAAAGGGCGATCTGGCCAACTGGATGATCCCCGGCAAGATGGTCAAGGGCATGGGCGGCGCCATGGATTTGGTCGCTGGCGTCAAGCGCGTGATCGTGCTGATGGAGCATGTGGCCAAGAAAAAAGACGGCACGACCGACCTGAAGATTCTGGCCAACTGCAGCCTGCCGCTGACCGGCGTGGGTGTGGTGGACCGCATCATCACCGACCTGGGCGTGATGGACGTGACGCCTGAAGGCCTGAAGCTGGTGGAGCTGGCGGATGGCGTGAGCTTTGACGAGATTCAGTCCAAGACGGGCGTGACGCTGATCAAGTAAGCGTCTGTCTGCTAAGGAGATGGGCACAAGCCCTCAAGCCCCAATCTTTTCTCGAGGATTGGGGCTTTTTTATGGGGGCGTGGAACTGGAGCGCCGCTGCCGCCAGTTTTGCAGAGCTTCGTCAATCTCCATCACCAGTAAATGCTCGGGAGTGGGGCCGAATTTTTCCAGCAGTGGCGCGATCAGCGTGCGAAGCTCTTCAATATGGCAGTCGCCAGCAAACAGCAGTCGCCTGAGCGCTGGATATGCTGCAGCGATTTCGGGCGGCTCGTTCCAGCGTCCGTCCACACCTTCGGCAATGGTGGAATCGAATGTATGGATAGGGGTTGCCAGATAAGGCAGAAATAATTTCGCGACCAGAGACTGGCTTTGAATCATTCTGGTGAAGATATGGTCAATGGCGACGTCGTGAATTTCTGGCAACTCGGCAAACGCTTGCGCAAGGTGGCGCTTGCCCTTGGGCGTCACGATATACGCAGCAGCGGCAACGGCATATCTGCCGTGCGCATCCAGAATGCTGACTGTCGGTGTCTTGCGCCTGCTCTGGGCAGTGGCATGGCGTGCTTCGGGGTTGCGAGGCATATAGGTCTGTGCGGCCTTGCTCAGTTCGATGCAGGCATGGAATTGAGAAAGACAGTCCAGAAAGATCAGCTCAACATCGGGATGGCTTTGTTGCATAAATCGGCCATAGGCCAAGGCATCCCCAATCCCAAATAGATTTACGCAGCAGCGACTGTCTGGGGCGTGCCCAGAGCGGTAAATTGATTGAGGATTGAAGCTCGGATGTGC
>NZ_KZ984485.1 GCF_003569915.1 Comamonas testosteroni
AGGGAACGTTTCTTGCCCGCTGATTGCTTCGCTGCAAGGGGAGAAAGAGCCGCGTGGTGCCGACGCGGTGTAGCCGAGGGTAGTTACGCCTTAGCGTGCTTTATTTTCCGTTTTCTGAGACGACCCCGGGAGCAAAGATCAAACCGGGGGATGCGCCCGAAAGTGGTAAACGCTTAAAAGCCCGCGCAAGCCACGCAAACGGGCAAGCCCTGCCTTACCCCTGGCAGCAGCTCTGATCGCCTCGCCTTGGGCCTCCTGGCAGGCCGGAAAGCCTGTTTTCCTTTTCCTGAGCGCAGCGGGGCGGATTCAAGCCTTCTTTTCTGGATAACCAGCAGGGGAGCCGGAACCGCCGTAAGGCGGTTTTGGGGGCCGCAGGCCACGAGGGAGGTCGAGTCCGCTGCGTAGGCGTAGCCGAAGCAGGACAGGAGGGAGCGCAGCTCCCTCGCGGACTGTCCCTCGCCCGCCTCCGCGGGCGCATTTTTTGGTTCCCTTCCGGGGGCCGTCGGCGCGATAGCGCCTTTCACCCCCCTCTGGGGGGCACTTATTAAAGCGGTGCCGATGGGTGATGTAACGATGCTGCTGGCCTGGTGGCGTGCCTGGCAAGGCGCTGGAAGCCCGTAGGGGGCGAGACTCGTAGAGGCTCGATGCGAAGCACGACATAGCCGGTTCCCGCTTGGCGGGAATGCCCCGGATGGGCCTTTTTGGGGCCTTGGACGCGACTTGTCCACAGGGGCAGGGGTTAAATACCGGTTATAAAAAGAAGAGGTTAAAGACAGTTATAGGGGTGTGCATAACGCCTTAAAAGTCTTTTGAATCAATGACTTGCGGAACATGCTCCGGGGGTCAAAGGTCGCTAGTCCGGGGGTCAAAGGTCGCTAGTGGCGGGGGTCAAAGGTCGCTAGTCCGGGGGTCAAAGGTCGTTACCGGGCGTATGTGCGCCATATGGTGAATAACGGCAAGCACTTAGCGGCCCTGCGCGCCCCTCCTGGAAGGCCTCCCGTGCGAAAAAACGGGGGTCAAAGGTCGTTAGTTGGGATCAAGTCCGGGCAGCTCGAACGACGTGCACCAGCCCGCCGCGCGTGATCTCGAAGCTCTCCAGAAAGCCCATGCTCTGAAGCGTCTCCAAAGCGCGTTTGATGGTCTTCTTGGCCTCGCGTAGCCGCTCCTTCTGCTTGGCGGTGCGTGCGGCCTCGTCGAGCTGCTCATCCTCCGGCGCTTCAAGGGCAAGGCCCGCGCCCTTGGCCAGCGTCTCGATCTTGTGATCGAACGGCTCACGGTGCGACGAAAAGAAGCCATGCAACCAGGTCGAAACACCCTCGGGCAAGGCTAGGCGCGTCTCCCAATCGACACGGCTATAGAGCTTGTCGAACAGGAAAAGAAGCTCGTTCTCCGGGCTGAAAACGCGCACTGACCAGGGCGCTCCGTCCGTCTTCTTGCTGTAGGTGAAGTCCACGATCAGGCCCGTGCTGACCCCTCGGTCAAACCGGCTGCTGTAGACCTCAAGCGAAGCGGTATTGAGGCGGCGAAGGGTCGTCAGAAGGCGCGTGTAGCTCGTGCCCTTCTGGGGCCATTTGATGGCCTTGAAGAAGCTGTAAGGCGTGAAAAACACCTGGGGCGAGCGCGATTCCTTGGACATGTGAACCAACTGCATCCATACGGTTTCATCGTCCTGGCGAAGCTCTTCCCCGGTGTAGATCACCTCGCCGCCACCAATCACGGGCACGACCAGCGGCGCATTGGCGCGGTACATGTCGCGGCGCTCTTTGCGGTTCTTGGCAGAAAAGACAGCGCACCGCACCAGCTCGTTAGGGATGCCGCGCTCGCTCTCCGGCCACAAAGCCAACTGCCCGGCCGCGTGGCGGGCTGCAAGTTCGTCGCGCTGCTTGGCGCGGGACTTGGCGCGCGCGTTGTCGCCCAGCTCCTGGATTCGCGTCGCTATGTCTTTGCGGGGTTCGCCTGGGGTTTGCGCGCTCATGGCTGGCCCTTACGCTTGCTGCGTGACTTCTCGAAGGTAGAGGTCGAGGGCTTCGACAAAGATTTCTTGGCTTTTCTTGTCCAGCTTCACGCCCAGGGTCTTCAAGGCCTCGTAACGCTCGCGGTCGAGCTTCACGGTCAAGGCCTTGTAGTAGTCCGGCCCTGCGGCCTTGGCTGCTGCTGGCTGTTCCTGCGGTTGCACCTGGTGCGTGACGGCGGGCGCTGCCTGGCCCTTCTTGGCGACAAGGCCGGAAGTGAGGCTTGCGGTTTTTGCCATGCTTGATACTCCTGTGCGTAATTGCGGCGATACGTAATTATATCTTACTTCTTGCGGATTTGCGCAGATACGTATAACCATAGCTCGCTGATTTCAGCGGCTGAACGGCTGGCCGCGTCAATCTCCTGGACGGTGCGCCCGTCGATCATGGATGCGGCGTAGTCGGTGCGCTGATACATCGTCACCGGGGCCACGGTGCCATGCTGGGAAAGGGCAATCGCTGCCTCGCCGGTGATCTTGGCGCGCTGCGCTGCGCCGTTGATGACGAACACCATGCGCTTACCTGCGGCCTCCACCAGCTCCACGGTGGAGCCCACGGCCCGCAAGTCGTGCGGACTTGGGCGGGTCGGGATCAGCACCAGGTCGGCCACGGCCAGAACCCGGCGAATGGTGTCGGTGACTGCCGGCGGCGTGTCGATGATCGCCAGCTTCACGCCGGCCTTTTCGAGCTGCTTCAGGTGTCCGGGCAAGTTGGCAATGTCCACCGATGCGAAAGCCGGGGCCTCGGCCTGGCGCTCATTCCACCAGCTCGAAAGGCTCCCTTGCGGGTCGGTGTCGATCAACGCTACCGGCCCCGCGCCCTGGCTTTCAGCCATCACGCCCAGGTGCCCGGCGATGGTGGTCTTGCCTACGCCGCCCTTCTGACTCGCAATAACCAATGTACGCATATGCGGTTCTCCTTTGATACGTCACTATATCATAACGCAAATACGTATTTGCGACAAAAGAGGAGGCGGCACTCTGCCGCCTGTTGTCACCGCTTGGCCTCACCCTTGATGCAGCTTCAGCCGGACTTGCTATCCGCGTCTGGCACAACCCATGACCAGCCTTCTTTCTCTGCGATCTTTTCAGTCTTGAGTGCTGACCATGCCAGCTTTAATGCTTGGAACCGATTGGGCGCCGTGAATTTTCCAACCGGGCGCTGCACGGTCGAGCCCCCGCTTTTGAAGCGAAGCCTGGCACGATACGTGCCGTCTGTGGACGGTGTAACGTCCAGTGAAACGGTTACCGCTTCCCTTGATCTGGTCAGCATTCGACGCTGATCCGCCCCGCCTGCCGCGCGATTTTGTTCAAGTGCCGCCGTGCCATTCCGGGAGTTAGCCGAATCGGTGCCAATGGCTGAGCTTTGTTTCATGCTGTTAAGTCCGCCTGATAGCGGTAGGTCCCGACTGTCTTTCAACGATTCCGTTTCTGCTGATGGTCGTAGTACGCACCGTTTCAGCACCAACGTGCGACACGGTGAAAGCTACTGAGTTGACCTCATGTGCATGTACTTGGAAGCAGTCACTGAATGCCTGCAAGATTCCCACATCCTGAAGCTGTTGCGGTGCCGGGCTGGGATTATTACGAGGGGAAGGAATCGTGGCGGGCATCATGTAGATGCAAGGCGGAGGCAATCGATAGTGACCCAGCGAGGTAATACGCGGATCATCTTCACCTGAAAGCTTTGGGCACGGTCTACCTAGTGTCCCGCAAACCATGTCCCAAATCAGCAGCCCATCGACACGTTGCGACCGAGAAATGATTTCTGCGCTCAGGCGGGTATGAATACCCGACCAGGCGTTGTGTTGGGGGTCTGCGCCGGGGTTGGTGCAAACACTCCAAATAATGAATTCGTGCGCGTGTGGCGGGCGCTCGAAAATGTTGGTGTTGTTCCCATCCAAGCAGCCCTTCAACTCGATAACCGCAGTCCGCCCGTTGGGCATTGTCACGGTGTAGTCGTGCCTGTTCTCGGAGCCAGAAGAATTCCAGTCTTGAATAAATCCGCCATCTTGCATGTGGTTCAAGACGTGCCGAACGAAGTCCCGCTTCTCGCTCATCGTGGCCGAGAATTGACCACGAATGCGTTCCACGGCACCACGAAATAAACCGCTGTTGTAGAACTCGTTCTCAGTCAAACCGTGCTCGCCGAGCTGGTGAGACTGAGTTTTGAGGACTTCCGCAAATTCGACAATTTTGGTTTTGAGTTCAGCGTTCTGCTGACATGGGATAACACTCATGCGGCGACCTTAGTTGCCGCTGCCTGGGCTGCTAGCAGGGGTTCAAAGATGTGTTTTGCCAAGTGCCTGACAACCGGCACGGCAACGCCGTCACCCGTGAGGTGATATGCCTCGTTGTAGTTCTTCGGCAGTTCGTAGCTATCGGGCAAGCCCATCAGCCTAGCCGTTTCCCTAGGGGAAATCAGACGCGAGCGCACATTTTCGCCTTCAACAATCAAAATCACTTGTCGGCTTGAACCACCAGCAGGCGTTCGCAGGCAGCCTGCAATATCGTCAAACCGAACTTCAGCGCGTTGAACCTTGCAGCCTGCATCGTCGTGTCGTGTGCGTTTATAGATGGCACCAACCATCAGGCGACCTGTCTTCTTGGCGTCATTCACCTTTTTCAGGTTTTTTTCACTCATCATTTCCAGCAGCTTTGCAGTTTCACTGGCTGAATTCCATTCGACCCCTTGCGGCTGCTCTTCGATCAAGTCAGCGAAGGTGGTTTTGCGTTTAGATGGTGCCGGTGGACTCCACCACAACCACTTACTTCGCACCTTGGATGACAGCTTCTCATAGGCGTTCAAAAGGCCCTTCGTGTGCCAAATGGTAGAAGGTGTATCGCTGGTGATGCTCGGAGCTGTAAGGGCAAGTTCATCGCGCACGCCAATGATGAACAGGCGAGGGCGCGAATGGGGTACGAACTGGACGGCATCGGCGACAACTGCCCCGAAAAAGTAACCCGCTTTCACAAAAGTCGAACAAATAGCTGCAAAGTCTTTGCCGTCGTGTGAAGTGAGCGTGCCACACACGTTTTCCAGAACAATCAGTTTAGGGGCGCGATCTTCTTTAATCAGACCTTCCATGAGGCGCCAAAACGGCCAGAAAGTACCAGAACGATTGCCCTTCAGGCCAGCGCCTGCCCCTGCCAGTGACAGGTCTTGGCATGGGAAAGATGCCCATACCAGGTCAGCAACATCAGGCACGTCCTGAGTCGTGAGCGTGCCAACATCGGCCACCTTCAGGACGTTCTGTGTCTTCCAGTTCTTTTGATAGACGACGCTCTTTTTGAGGTCGAATTCATTGGCGAAGACGCACCGCCATTTGTTGCCAAGGCCAGCGCGTGCCATTCCGGCACCAGCGAAGAATTCGTAAAAGGTAGGGGCGTTTGCCATCATGCTCTCTCTTGTTGAAGCAGCGGCCACTGTTCGCTGACGTACTTTTCTGCGGCATCCCGGATCACCCAGGCCACGGAAACTTTTTTCTCCTTGGCCATGCGCTCCAGCGTGTCATGCAGCGCGGGCGACAAGCTGACAGACGTTCGGACGCTCTTGTTCGCCTCCTGCTGCTTCTGTGACAGTTCGCTGAGTTTGGGCATGATTTGACCACCTTGATTGACCCGATGCACCACATTACACCATGTTGGTGCATTAGCATTGCTGAGGTGTTGAATTTCGCTTTTCATGTCTTCACCCCTTGAGGCTGCACCTTCAGCGCCACGCCTAGCGCGGCCTGGTAGGCAAGCCGTTGGGAATCGGCTTCGGTTGGGTTCGTCCAGACGTAGGAAAGCGCCCGGCTGGTGGTGAGGCTCGGCCCCGTGCGGGTGTCATTCGTCACCATGCGGCCATCGTCAGCGGCCAGCACATACCTGGCAGGCTTGCCGGTGCCGCCCGCATCAACGCGCTTGAGGTCAGCAACAAGGCGAACCCATGTCGGGCGAATCCGCATGTCGCAAACCAACTCGATCACGCAGCGGTCGCCGTTCAGCTCGACCAGGCGGTAAGTGGTGCCCGCCTCATCCTCCATGGGTTCGATGAACTCCACCAGGTCATTGACTTGCAGGCTCATTGCACACCCGCCTTGCGGGCAAGCCGCCACGCGCGAAAGTCTTCGTCGTCGTCGATCTGCATGAAGGTCATGCCGCGCACTGCGTCCCCGTCCGTGATGGGGCAACCATGGGCGGCGCTGTAGCGCGCCCATTGGTTGATCGTCCAGGCCGCATCGCGGTCGAAGCCGCTGATAGACAGCGGCCAGCTCGGGCGGGGCAGGTAGTAGGTTGCCTCGGCCTGGCCCTCGGTCTTGATGATCCAAGCCCAAAAGTCCCAGGTGTCTTCTTCGCCCAGGGCGCGCATGGTCAGCTCTTGGGCCAGCTCGCCCAGCGTCCAGCATTCGCCGGTCGTGTCGTGCAGATAGGCCGCGTACTGCTCCATGAGCCTGCAAAGCTCATCGTCCAACCCGTAGAGCTGGGGGGAACAGTCGGGGAAGGCAAAGCGCGGAACTCGCCGCCTGGTCGCCTCAGATGGGAAAATAGCGTTAGCCATGGTTCACCTCCTTAATAGGTGGGTTGTGGTTAGGCGCTGTCGGTGTTCCCGCACCGGCTGCGCCGCCTAGAAAAACTTCGTCCAGCATCACCGCCAAAGCCATTTGAACCGCTCTTTGTTCGTGGCCGTATATCGCACGGTGTGCTGAATGTTCCTGTGCCCTAGATAGTCTTGGATCAAGCGCGTATCCGCGCCCTGGTCGGCCAGTGCGTAGCCGCAGGCATGCCGCAACATGTGCGGGTGAGCATCCAAAGGAAGCCCGGCCAGCTCGCCGTATTTGCGAATTGCCACCCAAGCCGTTCGCCGGTTGAGTGGCAACCGGCGCGCAGAGACAAAGAAAGCATCGTTCGCGGGCTGTAGGCGCTTGCGCTCAGTCATCCATGCCCGGATCACGCGCAGTTCTTCGATGCGCAGCGGGTGGGTGGTGTCCAAACCCTTCTTCAACCTAGAGACGTGCAGTGCCCGGCCCTCGATGTCCACCTGAGACAACTTCAGGCCACAAGCCTCGGACACGCGCAGGCCGTGCCGGAACATCAGAACCAACAAACAACGGTCGCGCGCCTCGTGCATGGCCCCTTTGGTGGCCGCGACGAGCTTTTCGACTTCGCCCGGTGTGAGGTGCTTGCGGTCGCTCATTGCCTGCTCAACCTGGCTGCTTTCCGTTGTTCGTCGTCGTGCTCATCGTTTTGTCCAATCAAGGGGCATCAAAACGGGGCCGCTTGCCCCGTGAACTCGCATTTTGTCAGGCCCTGATTGGACAGAATGGTTATTCCGTCCAATCATGAAACCGCCCGTCTGAGGGCCGCATGCCTCAATTGTACGCTAATACGCGGCTGCGTGACTACGTATCGCCGCATTGATTTGGTGACAAACGCGAGCTGGCCAGGTCGAAGGCCTGTCACCATTTCACCGGGTGAGGCCCTTGCCTCGTGCTGGCGGCTGGATGGGAACCGTCTTGCCCTTGCTGTCGGCGTAGCTGATAGCAAGGTGCTGGCCGGGCTTCGGTCGCTGGCCTGCTGGCAGGTGAGCGAACCGGGCTTTCTCATGCGTGACGGCCAAGGTTGGCGATACGCGCTGAACCAGGTGCTGCGCTGTCTCCCCAACGATTTCACCGCGAGCGGTCGCGCCCTCGGTGAGTACCTGAATCTTCCCGGCCTGGCCGATGTGCTGGCGTGCCAGTTGATCGGCCTCGCGCTTGGATCGGGCCATGTCTTCGGCGGTCGCGGCCCGTTCGGGCTGCGGCTGCGGCCTGGTCAACTGCTGGCGGTACTGCTCGATGGCAGGATCGGTGAAGGTCACGCGCAAGCCTTGCTTCGCGGCAACCTCTGCGACTCGGCGCTTGAATTCGTCGGTTCCGGTGAGTTCGAGCGCCTGCCCGAACTTGGCTTGAGCCACTTGCAGGCCCGCAAGGATCGCGGCTTCATTGGTTGATGCCTGGCCGTCAAAGGTGAGGCGCTTGCCGTAGTCGGTGAAGGCCTCGCGGCCTGCAATCTGATAGCGAACGTCGCCAGTCTGCCGGTTGACCTGGTACGTCATGGAAGCGATGCCCCAAAGCTGGCCGTCCTGCTCCATGTCCACCGGCCCCGGCCCCTTGATGCCGGGCATCGTCGCGCGCAGCTCGTCGGCCTGCTTCCACTTCTGGAGCTTGCGCTTGTCGGCGTAAAGGTAGCCGCGCACCTGGCTGATTGCTGCCGGGTGGCCTGCCTCTGCCTGGTCGGCAACCCACTCGCGGAACGGCTGCACCTTGGGGATGGCAGCGCGTTCGCGCTTGGCTGCGGCGCGCAGCTCGGCCCGTTGCTTGGCCGTCTCTGCGGCCAGCAGTGAGAGCCGGGCCTTTTTTGTGGCCGGTGCCTCGTCGGCGGTATAGATCGCCTTGCGCTCGGCCTGGGCACTGGTGGTGATGTCCTTGGCCCGCTGGGCGATGGACTCCTTCAGCGCCTGCACCTGCTTGGCCGTCTCCTGGACTAATGGCTTCTTGCCCTCGTCGTACAGCTCCCGCAACTGGCGGCGCTGGTCGGCTCGTTCCTCGGCGCGCTGCGCCCGTTTCGCCGGGTCACGCTTGGGCGCGCGCTCCGGGTTGTAGGTCTGCTCGGCCTGCTGCTCGATCTGCGGCGCTGGCTCGAACGGGCCTAGTGCCTTCTCTAGCCTGGCCTTGCTCATGGCCTCGTGCATGTCGCTGGCCTTGATCGGCGTTTGCTCCTGGTTGGCCTTGTCGTAAACAGCGAACCCCTGGCCCTTCGTGCGCAGCTCAAGGCCGTAACGCCCCATGACCTGGTGCAGCTCTGCCCAGGTGGGCGCGTTGGACTTCAGCAGCTCTGAAACCGCCTTGCGAGGCTCGGCGCGCGCGTAGCTGAACAGGCTTTCCCGCCCGTGAACCTCCATGTCACGGGCTTTGGCGGGGGCCTTCTCCTTGCTATTCGGGTCTTTGCTGGCCCAATCAACCACGGTCTTACCGTCACGCTCAAAGACGGCATAAGCCCCTCGGTCGTGAGACAACCCAAAGCGAAGTTCCAGCTCCCGCATGGCCTTCGCACCCTTGTAGTGGTCGCGGTTTGGATAGACGGCCTTGTATGTCTCAGGATGCACCCGGTTCACACCAATGTGAATGTGCTGATTGTTCGTGTCGTCGTGGATCGCGGCCACGTATTGATGCCCCTCGAACCCTATCGCCTTGATCGTCTCGCGCGCTATCTCGAACATGGCCGCAGCCGTCAGTTTTTCCTTGGTTGGAAGACTGACCATGCAGTGATAAACCGGGTCTTTGACGCGCCCATTCATGGCCGCTACTGCACGCATTTCGTGGGCGGCTGTCTCGATGTCTAGGCAGTTCGTTTCAATGGGCACCTTGGCCGCTTGCTGGCCCTGTGGACGTTTCCCCATGCTCAGGGACTGCATACCCCCTAGCGTCTTTTCTGCGGGCTTGGCAGGCCGCTCCTGGCCGTGCTCTGCGTCTCCCAAGGTCGGCGCATCTGACAAGCTCACCAGCTCGCCGTACAAGTGCGGCGGCATGTCTTTATAAAGCTCGCTGTCGATCAGCGGCGCGGTCGCCTTGTGCCCCTCGCGGCCCTTCGTGTGGCCTTCTTTTTCATCGCCTCGCGCGACATACGAAACCAGCTTCGCAAAGCTGGATCGTCCATCGTTGCGCTTACCGAAGACCCTAAACAGTGCCACGGGAAAGCCTCTCTACCGCGTCACTGAACCCTTGAAAATTTCCGCTGCCAAGCGCCGCTATCGCGTCCTTGATGCCGACAAGAATGCCCGCCGTTTCCTTGCTGTAAATGCCGTCCGTGTCGTTGTGAACCTTCTTCTGAAGCCCCCCGAGTCGGCGCAATTCATTGACGATTTGCGCCGTCCCGGTGATGTGCGCTGAGTTCACGCGCGACGCATTCACAAACACCACTTCAGCCCCCTTTTGCTTGGCCTCTTTCTTCGCCTGGGCAGGGTCAACGGTGATTGATAGAGCGGCATCACGAAACAGCGCCGATACCGTGACCCCGTGAAAACGTGCGGCCTCGCTGATGGCTTTGTCCTCTTCCGGCGTGAGTCGCACGGGTCGGACGATGGTTCGTTTTCGCTGCTCGCTCATGAATGCTGCCCTTTTGCTGATATTTCGCTGATGTTTTGCTGATGCCACTAAAAACCTGCTGACTTCTTGCAGACCTTTTGCTTATGTTTTGCTGATGCGCCCCATTTCAGGGGCCTGCATAAGCAAAACATAAGCAGCCCCAACGGGGCGGGCGGGTGAAGGGGTCTCGGGGCGAAGCCCTGAGCAGGCAGGTTAGGCACGCAAAGGGAGTGAAACGACTGGCGCGGGCCGGTGGGATGCCGCGTAGCGGTATACCAAAACCTATCCTGTCCCCTAGTATTCCTCGCTGTCTGCATGGTATCATGTGTTCCAAGCTGGGGGAACCCGGCTACGCGGCAGAAACAGTGCAAGGGCACTGCACAAGCACTGCATGAACCCGCGTGAAGGCTGCACCTTCACTGCAAAAAAACGGCATCGTCACTGCAAGGAGGGTGTGAAACGTCAACCATGAAAGGAGTGCAATGGCTATTTCGATTGAAACCATCGAGCGCCTTAAAACCAAGCTGAAAGCAGTCCCGCCAAAGCCTCGAACTGAAGTCGAGTCGAAAAAGGAAGCGGTTCTTATGCTCCGCGCCGAAGTAGAGAAATTGAAGCGCGACGGTTACGACTGGAACGATGTCGCGGCATTGATCGCAGACGATGGGCAAGGCGGCGGTATTGAGGTCAAAGGGTCAAGCATCAAGGCGTTTTTGAGCACCCCAAGGATGGGCGGCACAAGGCGCAAAAAGGCAACCGCAGACGCTGGTGAAAATTGGCCAAAGGTCTAAAATTGGCTCTTAAACGTGACCACTGCATGCAGTGTGTCCCCTGTGAAAACAGGTCGGGCGGGAGTAGCGAAAGCAAACCCCTCGCAAGTCTCCGAACCTAAAGCCGGGTGCAAAGCCCTATATCTGCGCGGTCATATCGGGATCGGCGGTGACAGACGGCAAAGGTTCTACCGACGGATTCAGCCATCGCGCGCTGATACTGAAGCCAGACCCGGCGTAGCTCCCGTGAATCAGACCACGGCGAGACAGGTAATCGAAGTTCGTTCCTCAACGGGCTTCCCTGTCATCGGGTCGGTTCAAGCTCTCCCCTCGGCATGGAAGCCCACACCTAAAGGGCTAGGCCATGTCTCAACTGCAACGCTACCGGGAGCACACCCCGGACGTGATCGACGCTGATTTCCGCGTCGTCGAACCCCCTACAGCTCGCGCCTCTCGGTCGCTGCCAATCTTCCGGCTGCTGACGGTTACGCCGATCCTGGTCGCCATGTTCGGCGGGGCGCTCAACCTCTGGTCAGGCAATGCCGCGATGCTGGGCGCCTTCGCTGGCACGTTCGCCCTGGTCGGCTTGAATGCGATGTTTGACCCCTCGCGCCTGCGTCCCCTCGCGGTGCCGCTGGCGGTCATTGCTGCCCTGTCGGTGCTGTTCCTGGTCGGGGGTGGCGTATGAAGTGGCTCACCAAATCCATTCAGCTCGTCAGCTCCGTCCATCAGGAAATTTCGGCGATGCCCGCCGAAGCTCGTCGCAAGGGCTGGGTGCGCGTGGCTGTCGTCCTGGTCATCGCGGCCTGTGTCGCTGCCTTGACCGGCTGCGGCAAGAGCGACAAGCCTGCGCAGGCCTCGGCCAGCGACTACAGCGCAGAGGTTGCGGAACTGTCCAAGGATCGCGCGAAGTTCAAGGATGTGGTCAGCGAGTGTGACCAAGCCATCAATGCCCGCATGAAGGCGGGCGACTACTCCCGCGATGCGCGCTGCGCGGCTTTGACGGCGGCTTTCTATTCGTCCAGTGAGCACAAGGGCTACAAAGGCGGCTGGCCTCCCGGCGATGGGAAAGGGGGCCAGAAATGAACACGCGGCGCACTCATGTTCTATGGGTCGCGGCCCTTGCCGCTGGCCTGTCGTTGTTGGCGGGATCTGCTTTCGCGCAAGTCGTGCCGAACACCGCCATCCTGGACGGCATATCGGATTCCTACGAGGCCGCTGCAACGGGGTGGATGGGGCCGATGTTGGCCTATGCAAACCGCCTGTTTGGCCTGCTGCTGGCGATTGAGCTGGCCGTCACTGGTGCGAAGTGGGTTCTCGAAAAGGACGACACGCGCAGCTTCATCGCGGCGATGGTCAGCAAGATTTTGGGCGTCGGTTTCTTCTACGCGCTCTTGCAGTTCGCTCCTACCTGGATACCCGCGCTCATGAACTCGTTTCGTGACGCTGGGGCGACGGTGGGCGGGGCGGGGGTGCTCAGTCCATCAGCGGTGTTCGCCCAAGGCCTGAACTTCGTCATCATCATCTTCAAGTCCATTTCAGACATGGACATGTGGGACGCGATTGGCGTTGTCTTGGCGGCTCTCCCCGCTGCGGTGTTCATCATCATCGCCTTCGTGGTGGTCGCTGGCCAGCTCCTGGTGACGCTTATCGAGAGCTACTTCGTTATCTCGGCGGCGGTCATCTTCCTGGGCTTCGGTGGGTCGCGGTGGACGCAGGACTTCGTACAGAAGTACCTCGGCTATGCGATTGCGGTCGGGGTCAAGCTCATGACCATCTACCTGCTGATCGGGGCCAGCTCTACCCTGTTCAATGGCTGGGCGGCGCTGTTGAGTTCGGCCAATTCAGGCCTGCAATTCATCATCAATGCCTGGGTGGTGATGGGCGGCGCGGCCTTCTTCGCCTTCCTGGCCTGGATGATTCCCTCGATGGCCTCCTCGATGCTGTCGGGTTCGCCGTCCCTGACTGGTGGCGCTGCTGCCGGTGTCATTGGCGGGATGGTGGCCGGTGGTGTGGCTGCTGCTGCCACGGCTGGCAAAGGCCTGGGCAATCTCGCCAGTGCGGCAGGTGCTGCCTTCAAGGGCGGCGGTTCAGGCGGCGGTGCTCCCGGCTTGGCCGGGGCGGGCGCTGGTGGGGTGTCCACTCTGGCCGGGGCGGCAGGCGCTGCCTCGGGTTCGTCGGGTAGTCCTGGTCAGGTTTCGCCGCCCTCCAGCTCGGGCGGTTCATCCGCAGCGCCGCAAGCGGCTGGAAAAGGGGCCGAAAGCCTTTCGGGTGCGTCCTCTGCGAAAGCGGGGGCAGTGACCAGCGCCGCAAGCGGTGGGGCCTCTATGACATCAAGTGGAAGCACGCCCACGCCTCCGGCTCCGGCTGCTGAGTCGCCTTCGTCCACCTCGTCAGGCGCGGGCGGTCAGTCCAGCACCTCGGGCGCGAAGGCATCCAGCTCAAGCCCTGACGCATCGGCGGCGGTTTCTTCCGCGGCTTCCCGGCCTGTGGTCGATGACTTTGGTTCGGTCGTTCCTCCGGCTTCGTCGTCGGATCAATCGGCCTCTGCTGCGGCCACCAGCGCACCGACTGAGGCGAACGGCATCGGGGGGGCCTCCGCTCCAACGGTCGCCCCTCCTAGTGCCTCTGAGGGCCAAGACAAAGGCCCTGGCTTGTTGGATCGGCTGCGCAAGGTGCGCGCGCCGCATCTTCCCTCTGACGCTGCCTCGGGGGGGACGGTACATATCCGCTTGGACGGTGGCAGGGATTAACGCATCAACGCAACTACGTACTTAAACGAAAGAATCAACCATGAAAAAGACCATCATCGCGGCCATCGTCTCCGCATCCCTCGCCCTCGCGGCCCCGCCCTCCTTCGCCGGATCGGTTGCGGGCTTCGGCGGCTCTACCGAAATCACCCAGCTCGCCAACAACATCGAACTGGTGCAGTCGTACTTGCAGCAAGTGCAGTCCTACGCGACTCAGTTGCAGCAGTACCAGAACATGATTCAGAACACCCTGAACATTCCGGCCCAGGTTTGGGGTTCGATTGAGGGCGAACTGATGGGCGTTGCAAGCGTTGTCCAGCAGGGGCAGGCGCTGGCCTACTCGGCGACGAACATCGCCACGCAGTTCGAGAACACCTTCAAGGGCTTCACCTTCACCGGCACCGACTTCAAAAAGGAGTATCGAGACCTGTCCCGCAAGACCCTGGACACGCTGAAGGGTTCGCTCATGGCGGCAAACATGCAGTCGAACCAGTTCGCCACTGAGGAAATGACGCTGAAGCAGCTCCGCACCATGTCACAAAGCGCAACGGGCCAGATGCAAGCGATTCAGGTCGGCTCGCAGATCGCAGAGCAACAAGTCCAGCAGCTCCAAAAGCTGCGGCAGCTCATGATGGCCCAGCTCAACCAGCAAAACACCTACCTGGCCGGGCAGGAGCAAAAGGAAGCCACGCGCAAAGTGGCAGCGGATCGCGCCTTCGACGTGGGCGACCCCACGACCAACACCCACAAGGGCTACAAAGGCGGCTGGAAGTAAGACCAACAGGCGGGGCGCGGTCAAGCATGGCCGCCCGCCGCGCAAACGCTCTGAGTCCCCGGCAGAGTCCCGCCGAATAGCCGGGGACACCTTCACCAAAGCCCGCCACTGCGCGGGCTTTTCTTCGTCCTGGTGGTGACAGGCCTTCGACCTGGCCAGCTCGCGTTTGTCACCAAACCAATGCGGCGATACGTAGTCACGCAACGCCGTATTAACTTAGCTTTCAGTGTCTGGCCTTGGCTCGGGCGCTTGTTGTATGGGTTCCGTTTGTTCGCCTGGCTCTGCGATGTACGGCTCCCCACGGGTGATGAAAAACGGCAGCGGGTAAAACCCGTCTGACGTGTTTTGATAGCTGGGCGGCTTCGCTGCTGCGCCTGGTTGCGATGGCTGCTGCTGGTCGGTCATGGCCTCATTCTCCTTTCTTGCCCTTGACGGGCTTGGTTGCTGGCTGGCCGTCTTCTGGCTGCGCCTGGCGGTCGCTGAGGGCCCGCACCAGCTCGGCGGCTTGGGTCTGCATGGCTTCCACCTGGCCGCGCAGCTTGGCCGCTTCCTCGCGTGCCGTGCTGGCTTCCTTGTTGGCCTGCACCTGGCCAGCATCGGCCTTGGCGATGCGCTCTGCGGCGCGCTGGGCTTCGCGCTCGGCGGTCTTGCGGTGTTCCTGGTGCGCCTGGTCGGCGGCTTCGGCCTTGGCCTTCACGGTCGCCAGTTCGGCCCGCACCTGGTCACGTTCGGCGGTCGCGGCCTGATTGGCTTTCTTCTGCTCGGCCAGCTCGGCGCGAAGCTGCTCGGCTTCCTGTTGGTGGCGTGCGCGGTCGGCCTCGATGGCGGCATTCATGCGGGCCAGCTCGGCGGTGTGCTGGGCCTCTACCGCCTTGGCGGTCTGTTCCGTCACGGTGAGGCGTTCGCGGAGCTGGGCCAGCTCTACAGCCTGCGCCTGGCTGGTGGCCTGCACCTCGGCGAGTTTGCTTTCCAGCGTCTCGGTTTCAGCGGTGGCCTGGTCGAGCTTGGTTTCCAAGTCATCAACGGTCTGTGATGCGTCGGCAAGCTCTCGCTCGGCCTGTTCGCGCTGCTCGCCTGCGGATCGCACAACCTCATGAACCCTGCGCTCTGCTGCCTTGACGGCCTTGTCGTTCAACTCCACGGCCAGCGTGGCAAGGCGCTCGGTCAGCGCCTTGGTGACTGCGGCCACTTCCTCGGCAACCTCTATCGGCAGCTCGGCAACCGGTTCGGCCTTGGTAACTGACTGGCTGGCAAGGTGCTCGTCCCAAACCTGCTTCAACCTGGAAGGATTGCCGCCGCCCACCTTCTGGCGCAGGGCAAAGCCGGTGATGTTCCGGCCAGCGGCTTGCAGCTCTTGACCGGCTTCGATGATGGACTCGGGGGCAAATTCGGCTGGGCGCATGGCGATTCTCCTGGTTGTTGCCCCATTATATCACAACAAACAAAGAAACAAATAAACTAACAAACAAACTAATTAAAGTTTTGGCCCGGTCGCACGCTTCCGGTGGGTGATGTAACGATGTAGATTGGTGACAAACCTTCGACCTGGCCAGCGCCCACCTGTCACCAAGCCAGAACGGGGGTCAAAGGTCGCGCATGCCGCGCTGTAGCTGGGGAAACCCGCGCGGGGCGTGCCCCGAAAACGGCTTCGCCTGGTGAACAACCGGGAGGGGGTCGCCTCAGAAAACGGAAAATAAAGCACGCTAAGCCGGTTGCAACGGTCGCAATGGCCTGAACTTGCCCGGGCCGATCTTGGCGCTGCTGCGCCAGAGGTAATCGCCGGTCAGGTTGATGTGC
>NZ_KZ984486.1 GCF_003569915.1 Comamonas testosteroni
CCTCGCGCCTTCAACGCTGCGTTGTAAGCCTTCCAGTTCGTTGTGCGGTACTTAACCCGACCCCAGCTCGTCTCTCTCATCTCCCGAGCCTACCTCAGCTGCGACCGGCATTTGTGCAACAACGCCTATCAGTCATAGAAAACTCCAAAAGGGAAAAGTGGGAAAGAAGTGCCCTGTGCTGCCCAATACGTCCCCAAGACTCACGACCTTAAATTGACAGGCATGGCTACGCTGCACAAGCGTTCAAAACGCATGCGCGAGCAAACTACCTGATCAAATCAGGCGCACAAAACGGGGGAAAGCTCAGGACATCGAGCGAGAGAAGCAGCTGATCAATGATCGAGCGGCCGATTGCGCTGTGCAACACAAGCGCATACTCATTTTAAAACATCGCCAATATTTGTATATCAAATATATTTGATATATTTAAATGGATATTAAAAGCAAAGTTGTACTAGTGGGAAGCAGTCTAAATAGCAGCTTCAGGCTGGCAGCAGTCGTTCAATCCCCATCAGCCGATGACTGCTCAATGCAGCATGGCAGTCATACACAAGGCTAAATAGTCATTGAGACTTCCGTTTGATTTGGTGCTGTTGGTCGATTCAATATGGCCTGGATGTGTCGCGCCACTGATGGCGCGACCAAAAAGCCGGTATGGAACGACCGTGTCAAGCTTGGGTGAGACGCTCTTTTGCAAGCTTTGTACCTGCGGCCAGTGCCTCCAGCTTGCGCCATGCTACATCCCGGCTCATGGGTGCCAGACCGCAATTGGTGCAAGGGAACAGTCGCTCCTTGGGCACAAACTGCAGTGCTCGGACGATGATGTCAGCCACTTCTTCAGGGGTCTCAATCACGTCGCTGGCCACATCGATCACGCCGACCATCACGTCCTTGCCTTCCAGCAGCCTCATCAGATCGGGCGGTACATGGGAGTGGATGCACTCTAGGCTCACCTGGTCGATGCTGCTCTTGGCTAGTGCAGGAAACACGGTTTCATACTGACGCCATTCATCGCCCAAGGTGCTCTTCCAATCAGTGTTGGCCTTGATGCCGTAGCCATAGCAGATATGCACGGCCGTCGTGCAAGTCAGTCCCTGCGCGGCGCGCTCCAGCGCCTTTACACCCCAGTCAGCAGCATCCTTCATGTAGACATTGAAAGCGGGCTCATCGAACTGGATGATGTCCACGCCGTCGGCTTGCAAGGCGAGTGCTTCTTGGTTGAGCAGTTCCGCAAATGCGAAAGCCATCTTTACCTTGTCGCCGTAGAAACGATCGGCCACGGTATCGACAATGGTCATCGGGCCGGGCAAGGTGAACTTCAGTTTCTTCTTGGTATGCGCACGCGCCAGTTGCGCTTCAAAGGCATGGACACGGCCTTTCAGGTGCAGGGCCGATGTGACTTGCGGCACCATCGCGTCGTAGCGGTTGTCGCGGATGCCCATCTTCACTTTGTTCTCGAAGTCAATGCCTTCGACCTGCTCCAAGAAGCCGTGTACAAAATGCTGGCGTGCTTGCTCACCGTCGCCCACGATATCGAGGCCAGCATCCTCCTGGGCTTTGATCCACAGCAGGGTCGCGTCAGCCTTGGCTTGGCGCAGCGCATCGCCTTCCGCTTTCCACTGGGGCCAAAGCTTATTGGTTTCTGCCAGCCAAGCGGGTTTGGGCAAGCTGCCTGCGACGGAGGTTTCAAACATCAGGGAATTCCTTTTTAACAAACATGGGGAAGCGTTTTGCAGTGCTGCTCGCTTTGGCAGCCACGGGTTTATTGAAGCTGCTTGGCCTCGCCAGGCCGCTCAGATTGCGAAATCCGCAGCCCATGCTCTAAGCACATGCTGGTAGGGTTTGATGAAGTTCTCTTCGGTGAACTTGCCTTGCTTGATGGCCAGTTGGCTGCGTTCTTCCCGGTCATACACAATCTGCGTGAGCGAGTAGTCTTGGTGCTTCAAGCTGGGTTGGTAGAGCTTTCCCGCTGCGGCATTGGCGTTGTAGATTTCGGGGCGGTAGATCTTCTGAAAGCTCTCCATGGTGGCGATGGTGGCGATCAATTCCAGGTCGGTGTAATCGTTGGGCAGATCCCCGTGGAAGTAGAACGCGAAGGGCGCGACGCTGCCCGGTGGCATGAAAAAGCGCACCTTCATTCCCATCTTGGCGAAGTATTGGTCTGTCGAAGACAGCTCGCTTTGTTGGTACTCGATGCCCAACACGGGGTGCTGGTTGCCGGTCTGTTGATACGTCTTGCTGCTGGATGCGCTGATGCAGATGACTGGCGATTTGTGAAAGTGCTGCTTGTAAGCTTTCGAGTTGGCAAACTCTTGGAATAGCTTGCCATGCAAGTCGCCAAAATCGTCTGGCGCGCTGAACTCTGTACGGTGGAGGTTGTACTCAGGCAGCAAAACGCTGAAGTCGTAATCGCGCACATAGGAAGAGAAACTATTGCCTGCGATGCCGTCAATGCGTTGGTTCGTTGCTTTGTCGAGGACGCTGGGCTTCAGAATCTCAATCAATGGAAAGCTGGCATCGCAGCTTTGACCATTCAAATACATTTCGACCGAAATGATCTCAAGCTCCACCGCGTAGCGATCTCCGTTCGGATTGTCCCAATGGGCCAAGCTGTTAAAGCGGTTGTCAATCATGCACAGCGTGTTGCGCAGGTTTTGCTGGCGGCTTGCACCACGGGCTAGGTTGGCGAAATTGGTGGTCAAGCGTGTGCTGTTCGCTGGGTGGTAATTCTCATCGAAGCGAATGCTCTTGAGCGCAAAAGTGAGTTCGGTGTTCATGGCGGTCCAGTGACTAAATGCTTGAAGAGATGAGACGATTTTTTGTTTTAGGCGAGCAGCAATTCTTCGGCGAGCTCGGGCTGGGCGCGCTGCGCCAATTGCAGCAAGGGCAATGCGCGTTGGACTGCTAACTGCGCGCGCTCCATCAGAGCCTTGTCCCGCACTTGGTAGTCCACAAAATCCTTGTCGGTGGCGTAAACGCCCAGCGGCAAGGTTCGTGCTTGGAAAAAGCTAAACAGCGGGCGCAACTGGTGGTCGATGACCAGCGAATGGCGTTCGCTGCCGCCTGTCGCTGCCAACAAGACGGGCTTGTCGATCAGGGCGTCTTGCCCGATGAAGTCAAAGAAGTGCTTGAACAAGCCGGTGTAAGAGCCCCGAAAAACAGGAGTCGCCACCACCAGCACATCGGCTTGTTCGACCGCTGCCAGTTGCTGCTCCATCGCGCCCGGGAGCTGCGAGCGCCAGACTGCCCCCGCCAATTGGGGTGCGATCTGACCAATTTCCACCAAGCCTTGTTGGCAAGGAATTTCTTTGGCGATCAAGTCCAGCAGATGCTCCGCCAAAGCCGTGGATTTAGAAGGGCGATTCAGTCCGCCGGAAACCGCGACGATGCGAAGAGGATGGGTCATTTTTTGCATTCACAGATGGCGCTGTGCGATACAGCAAGCTCGCATCTGCTCGGTGTTTGTCAGATTGGATGCAGATGCTAAAGACAGCAATCAATGAAGTAAAATGGTCTTATTTCACATATCCATGAATGTTGTTCATAGATGCTTGAACGTATCCATCTGGCCATCGTCCAGGAAGTCGAAAAACAGGGCTCTTTGACGGCAGCCGCCGATGTGCTTTGTGTCACGCAATCGGCGCTGAGCCATAGCATTAAAAAGCTGGAGGGGCAACTCGGCACGGATATCTGGTTGCGCGAAGGTCGTCATTTGCGCTTGACACAGGCTGGCCAGTACCTGCTAGCTGTGGCCAATCGCGTGATACCGCAGCTCGATCTGGCCGAAGAGCGGCTTCAGCAGTTTGCGCAAGGTGAGCGAGGAACCTTGCGCATTGGCATGGAGTGCCACCCTTGCTATCAGTGGCTGCTGAAAATCGTCTCGCCCTATTTGGCGCAATGGCCCGATGTGGAAGTGGATGTGAAGCAGAAGTTCCAGTTCGGCGGCATTGGTGCGCTGTTTGGCTATGAGATTGATTTGCTCGTAACACCTGACCCGCTTTATAAGCCAGGGCTGGAGTTTGTTCCCGTGTTTGACTACGAGCAGGTGCTGGTCGTCTCCAGCAAGCATCCTTTGGCGCAGGCCGATCATGTATTGCCCAAGCATCTGAGCGATCAGGTGCTCATCACCTATCCGGTGGCGACGGATCGACTGGATATCTATAACCAGTTTTTGCTGCCTGCGGGCATTGCACCACGCCGCCACAAAACGATTGAAACCACCGACATCATGATGCAGATGGTGGCCAGTGAGCGTGGCGTGGCTGCACTGCCGCGCTGGTTGGTGCAGGAATATGCACAGAAGATGCCCGTAGTGCCTGTGCGCCTTGGCAAAAAAGGCATTGCAAAACAAATCCATCTCGGTGCACGCAAGGTGGATTTGGATACGGACTATCTGCAAGCCTTTATTGCGCTGGCGCGCGAGCCTTTGAGCGCTGTCTGAGTGCTGTTTAAGCGTTACTGGTACTTCTTTTCCAGCCCATCCCAGAAGTCCTTGTTTACCAGACGTTGGCGTTCCAGGAAGGGGGCGACGATGGCGGGGTCTTCGTCCACCTTGTGTTCATCGCGCAGCAGGGTCAGGCATTTTTGCATGCCTGCTACCGCGCCTTGCAGGGCCGCGTTAGCGTAGAGCACAAAGCCAAAACCTAACTGCCCCAGCTCATCTGCGTTAAAGATGGGTGTCTTGCCTCCGATGACCATATTCATCAGTTGCGGGGCTTGCAGGCGTTGGGGCAAGGCGCGCACTTCTTCTGCCTTGGTTACGGCTTCGACAAACAGAACATCGGCACCGGCTTCCTGAAACTGCTGTGCACGCTCAATCGCTGCTTCAAAGCCATGCACGGCTGCAGCATCAGTGCGGGCCATGATGAGGGTGTTGCTGTCGCGGCGGGCGTCCACGGCGGCTTTGATCTTGCCCAGCATTTCGTGTGTTTCGATCACATCCTTGCCGTTGAAGTGGCCACAGCGCTTGGGGCTGACTTGGTCTTCGAGCTGAATGCAGTCGGCACCGGCGCGCTCCAGTGTGCGCACGGCATGGTAGGTGTTGACGGCATTGCCAAAGCCGGTGTCGGCATCGACCAGCAGTGGCACTTCAACCGCGTCACGAATGCGGGCCGTGTGGTCGGCAATATCGGTCAGGCCCATAAAGCCCTGGTCGGGCATGCCAAACCACATATTGGTGACACCCGCGCCGGTCACATAAATCGCTTCAAAACCCAGGTCGGCAATCAGCTTGGCCGACATGGCGTTAAAGGCTCCGGGCACGATCACGCCACGGCGGGCGTCAGCTAGGGCTTTGAGTTCTTGCTTGGGGTTCATATCGCTGTCTCTATTTTTTATAGCTGAATGAGCTTGTGAATAAAGCTCAGCAGCGGAAATTGTTTTTTATTTCACGTCCAGCACTTCGGCAGAAACGCGAATCCAGCCTTCCATCAATATGCGTGCGCTGCGGCTCATCAAGGCTTTGGTGACTTGCCATTCGTTATTGACGCGCTTGGCTTCTGCTCCCACGCGCAAGGTACCGCTGGGGTGGCCAAAGCGCACGACATGGCGCTCGCCACCGCCTGCGGCCAGATTGACCAAGGTGCCGGGAATGGCGGCAGCCGTGCCAATGGCCACGGCTGCCGTGCCCATCATGGCGTGATGCAGCTTGCCCATGGATAGCGCTCGCACAACCAGGTCAATGTCCTTGGCTTCAATGGCTTTGCCGCTGGATGCCGTGTAGCTTTGCGCTGGTGCCACAAAGGCGATCTTGGGCGTGTGCTGGCGGGTGGCTGCTTCGCTCAGTTCCTTGATGAGGCCCATGCGAATCGCGCCATGGGCGCGGATGGTCTCGAACTTGGCCAGCGCTTCGGTGTCGTTGTTGATGGCGTCCTGTAGCTCACATCCCGTATAGCCAATGTCTTTGGCATTCAAAAAAATGGTCGGAATGCCTGCATTGATCATGGTGGCCGCAAAGCTACCAACGCCGGGAACATCCAGGCGATCCACCAAGTTGCCCGTGGGGAACATGGCTCCACCGTCTTCTCCCTCATCAGCAGGGTCGAGAAACTCCAGTGGGACTTCGGCGGCAGGGAAGGTCACGCCATCCAGCTCAAAGTCACCTGTCTCTTGAACCTGGCCATCTGTCATCTGCACATGGGCCACGATGGTCTTGCCAATATTGGCTTGCCAGATGCGGATAGTGGCGGTGCCGTTGTGTGGAATTTTGGCCGGATCGATCAAACCCATGTGAATGGCGCAGGGGCCTACAGCGGCGCTTAAGTTGCCGCAGTTGCCGCTCCAGTCCACAAAAGCCTTATCAATGGCGACCTGGCCAAACAGATAGTCCACGTCATGGTCGGCTTTGGCGCTTTTGCTCAGAATCACCCCCTTGCTGGTGGAGGATGACGCATTGCCCATTCCATCAATCTGCTTGCCATAGGGATCGGGGCTGCCCAGCGTGCGCAGAAAAATCGCATCGCGTACGGCGCCAGGTTGTTGTGCGGCTTTCGGCAAGTCCTGCAGTTTAAAGAACACGCCTTTGCTGGTGCCGCCGCGCAGATAGGTGGCGGGAATTTTGATTTGCGGAGCAAACCGCTGCTTGTTGCTCATGCTGTCTCTGTCTACTTGAAGTTCTAAAAAAGGCGGCTTCCTTTTAGAAGAAAGCTGCCTGTTGTGGCTTAAGCCTGGGGAGCCAGTTCCTTTCGGCCGGAGTTCTCGGCAAGAAAGTCTTGGGCGAAGCGCTGCAGAACACCACCAGCTTCGTAGATGCTGACCTCTTCCGCGGTATCCAGGCGGCAGGTCACCGGCACTTCAGTGCGTGCGCCCGTCGTGCGGTAGATATGCAAAGTCAGTTGCGCACGGGGCTGGCGTTTGCCAACGACATCGAAAGTCTCCGTGCCATCCAGTCCTAATGTGTGGCGCGTGGTGCCTGGCAAAAACTCCAGCGGCAGCACGCCCATGCCAATCAGATTGGTGCGGTGAATACGCTCAAAGCCTTCAGCCACAATTGCTTCCACACCCGCCAAACGCACACCCTTGGCGGCCCAGTCGCGGCTGGATCCTTGGCCGTAATCGGCACCGGCAATGATGATGAGCGGTTGCTTGCGCTCCATATAGGTCTCAATCGCTTCCCACATGCGCAAGGTCTTGCCCTCGGGCTCCACACGGGCGAAGGACCCTTGGCGCACCTTGCCTTGTTCATCCACCACCATTTCATTGAACAGCTTGGGGTTGGCAAAGGTGGCGCGCTGGGCCGTCAAATGGTCGCCGCGGTGTGTGGCGTAAGAGTTGAAGTCTTCCTCAGGCAAGCCCATCTTGTGCAGATACTCGCCGGCCGCTGAATCCATCAAAATCGCGTTGGAGGGTGAGAGATGGTCGGTGGTGATGTTGTCCGGCAAGATCGCCAAGGGGCGCATGCCGCGCAGCGTACGCTCGCCTGCTAATGCACCCTCCCAGTAGGGCGGGCGGCGGATATAGGTGGATTGGGGACGCCAGTTGTACAACGCCTCTTCCTTGGCTCCATTGTCTGCATGGATGGCAAACATGGGTTCGTACACAGCGCGGAACTGCTCGGGCTTGACGGCGGCCTTGGCCACGGCATCGATTTCCTCGTCGCTGGGCCAGATGTCCTTCAAGCGAATCTCACGGCCCTGGAAGGTGCCGAGCACATCGTTTTCAATATCAAAGCGAATCGTGCCCGCAATCGCATAAGCCACAACCAGCGGTGGCGAAGCTAGGAAAGCCTGCTTGGCATAGGGGTGGATGCGGCCATCAAAGTTGCGGTTGCCCGAGAGCACTGCTGTGGTGTAGAGGTCGCGGTCAATGATCTCTTGCTGAATAGCTGGATCGAGAGCACCGCTCATGCCGTTGCAGGTGGTGCAGGCAAAAGCCACCACGCCAAAGCCCAGTGCTTCCAGGTCGTGCAGCAGACCGGCTTGTTCCAAATACAGTGGCACGGTCTTGGAGCCGGGGGCCAGTGATGTCTTGACCCAAGGCTTACGCGTGAGGCCCAGATTGCGGGCATTGCGCGCCAGCAAACCGGCGGCAATCACATTGCGTGGGTTGCTGGTGTTGGTGCAGCTGGTAATGGCGGCAATGATGACCGCGCCATCGGGCATCTGGCCTGGGGTCTCCGTCCACTCACCGGCAATGCCCCTGGCAGCCAGATCGCTGGTGGCCAAGCGGGCATGCGGGTTGGAGGGGCCCGCCATATTGCGCACCACGGAGGACAGATCAAAGCGCAAGGTCCGCTCGTATTCAGCATCCGCCAGCGAATCCGCCCATAGACCCGCTTGCTTGGCATAGGCTTCGACCAGTTGCACCTGTGCAGGTTCGCGGCCAGTCAGGCGCAGATAGTCAATGGTTTGCTCGTCAATCGCAAACATGGCAGCCGTGGCGCCATATTCAGGTGCCATGTTCGAGATGGTGGCGCGGTCGCCAATCGTGAGGCTGCGTGCACCTTCGCCAAAAAACTCCAAATAGCCGCCAACCACTTTTTCTTGGCGCAGAAACTGGGTCAGAGCCAGCACGATATCGGTGGCGGTGATTCCCGGTTGGCGCTTTCCGGTGAGTTGCACGCCAATGATCTCGGGCAGGCGCATCCACGAGGCACGGCCCAACATCACGTTTTCAGCTTCCAGACCACCCACACCCACGGCGATCACGCCCAGTGCATCCACATGCGGCGTATGGCTGTCGGTGCCGACCAGAGTGTCTGGATATGCTTCACCATTGATAGCGTGAATCACCGGGCTCATGCGCTCCAGATTGATCTGGTGCATGATGCCGTTGCCTGGAGGAATCACCTCCACATTCTTGAAAGAGCGCTTGCACCAGTCGATAAAGTGAAAGCGGTCTTCGTTGCGGCGGTCTTCAATGGCACGGTTTTTTTCGAATGCCTGTGGGTCATAGCCACCGCATTCCACGGCCAGTGAGTGGTCCACGATGAGCTGCACGGGGACGACGGGGTTCACGGCGGCGGGGTCACCGCCTTGCTCGGCAATCGCATCGCGCAAACCGGCCAGATCGACCAGAGCCGTCTGGCCCAGAATGTCATGGCAGACCACACGGGCCGGGAACCACGGAAAGTCGCGCTCACGCTTGCGTTCGATGATTTGGGTGAGGCTCTCGGTCAATATGGCCGGGTCGCAGCGGCGCACTAGGTTTTCTGCATGCACGCGGCTGGTATAGGGCAAGGTTGCCCAGGCGCCGGGCTTAATGGCTTCGACGGCAGCCTGAGCATCGTAGTAATGCAATTGGCTGCCTGGCAGAGGCTTGCGGTAGTGAAGATGTTGGGGTTTGCTCATTATTCTGTTGTGTCTCGGGTTTCAAAGAGCCAGAGCAGTGTGCTGGTGTACTGCTTGAGGGCTTGAAAAGCTCAAAGGTGCATGTTGTGTAGGTCCAAGTGCCAGATTTAGCCTTGCCTGTGCAACAGCATGCAAACGTTCGGTCAGCTCTGTGCAACGATTGAGCTGCTGTGCTTTTAAGTGCGCCAGGTGTTGAGTAAGCAAATGACAAAGCAAGCGAGCCTCTGCAAGCTGCGCAGCATTGATCCGAGTGACTGTCATGCCTCGTCTTGGCTGCGCTGTAAGCAGCCCTTCGTGGCATAGCAGCTTCATAGCCTCGCGTACAGGCGTGCGGCTTACGCCAAACTCTTGAGCTAGCGCCCCATCATTGATGTCGCTGCCCGGTGGCATCTGGTGACTCAGAATGCGCTCACGCAGTTTGTCGGCAATGGCGATGCACAAGGAGTGGGTTTGCATGGGCTTGGCAGTCATGGCTGTTGGGCAGGGAGCTTTACTGGCGCTCGTCGATGGGAACGAATTGCAAGTCGTCCGGGCCGGTGTAGTTGGCACTGGGGCGAATGATCTTGTTGTCCTGACGCTGCTCAATGATGTGAGCCGCCCAGCCGCTGGTGCGGGCGATCACAAAGAGAGGCGTAAACATGGCGGTGGGCACGCCCATCATGTGATAGCTCACGGCGCTGTACCAGTCGAGGTTGGGAAACATGTTTTTGACTTCCCACATCACCGATTCCAGGCGCGCTGCAATGTCGTACATCTTGGTGCTGCCTGCTTCATCGGAGAGCTTTTGGGCCACGCCCTTGATCACCACATTGCGTGGATCACTCACGGTGTAAACAGGGTGGCCAAAGCCAATCACTACTTCCTTGGCCTCTACGCGGCGGCGGATATCTGCCTCTGCTTCTGTGGGGGTGTCATAGCGCTTTTGGATTTCAAACGCTACTTCATTCGCGCCGCCATGCTTGGGGCCACGGAGCGCGCCAATCGCGCCAGTGATGGCCGAATACATATCGCTGCCCGTACCAGCCACCACACGGGCGGTGAAGGTCGAAGCGTTGAACTCATGCTCGGCATACAGATTCAGCGAAGTGTGCATGGCGCGCACCCAACTGTCCGAAGGCTTGGCACCATGCAGCATGTGCAGGAAATGGCCACCAATTGATTCGTCATTGGTCTCCACCTCGATGCGGCGACCTGAGTTGCTGAAGTGGTACCAGTACAGCAGCATGGAACCCAGCGATGCCATCAGTCGGTCGGCAATATCGCGTGCACCGGGCAAGTTGTGGTCGTCCTTCTCAGGCAATGCGCAACCCAAGGCCGATACGCCGGTACGCATTACATCCATAGGGTGGCTGGCGGCAGGCAATTGCTCCAGCGCAGTCTTCACGCTGGTTGGCAGGCCGCGCAAGGCTTTGAGCTTGGCTTTATAGGCTTTCAGCTCTGATCGGGTGGGCAGCTTGCCATGGACCAGTAGGTGGGCGATTTCTTCAAACTCGCAAACTTCGGCAATGTCCAAAATGTCATAGCCGCGGTAGTGCAAATCGTTGCCGGTTTTGCCCACCGTACACAGCGCTGTATTGCCAGCGGTCACACCAGACAGCGCCACAGATTTTTTAGGTTTGAAGCCACTTGGTGTGGTGCTGCTTGATGTTGCGCTGGGTGCGGCCACGATGCTCATGCGGGTCTCCTTGATGTGATTGAAATCACAGTTTTGTCTGCGATACTTCGCAATCTACGCATTTGCATTGCACAGAGATAGAGCTGAATTGGCGAATGATTGCGAAGATAAAACCGCCTATTTGCGAATGTTGCGAAGTTATTTGAGGACATACAAGAACAAGGAGCGATGAGATGGCTAAGACTTTTATGGGCGTGCGCCTGCGCAGCTTGCGCGCTGAGCGGGGAATGACCCAGGCCGCCCTGGCTCAGGCACTTGAGCTGTCGCCCAGCTATCTGAATCAGATCGAGCAGAATCAACGCCCACTGACGGTTCCGGTGCTACTCAAAATCCACAAAGTGCTGGGTGTGGATATTCAGCAGTTTTCGGAAGATGAAGAGGCGCGTTTGCTCGCCCAGTTGCGTGATGCGTTGGCGGCTATGCCGCAGCC
The DNA here is from genome assembly GCF_003569915.1 of Comamonas testosteroni. Lineage (GTDB taxonomy): Bacteria > Pseudomonadota > Gammaproteobacteria > Burkholderiales > Burkholderiaceae_C > Comamonas > Comamonas testosteroni_D. The sequence goes on from NZ_KZ984486.1 coordinate 11,393, forward strand.
GGAGGGTGCAGTACCCCTGCCAGAGTTGAGAGAGGTCGCATCAAAGCTTCCACAACTGACACAAGCGTTGCTAGCCATGCATCAGCGCTATCTGGCGGATACGGAAAGGCTGGAGGCCCTGACTGCTCGTCTAGGTGATGGGCGTTCTGATCTTGAAGGAGACAGCATTGCACTGGGTGAACCCACAAGGCAGATGCCGTTTGAGGCAGTACGTGATTTTTTCTTTACCCACCGCAATTACTTTGATGCCTTAGATCGTGCTGCAGAAGCATTGGCCAAGCAGGCGGCAGAGCAGGGCAATGTGCAGGAATGGTTGCAAAATCGCTTGCAAGCTAGGCACAAAGTCTTGGTTTTTCGCACAGCAAATGCCCCAGAGGCAGGGCAAAGCCATCGTCGCTTTGATATAGGCTCACGCACGCTCTATATCGCACCCCAATTGAGCCCAGCACAGCAAGCATTTCAACTTGCCACCCAACTGGCTTTGCTGGAGTTTGAAGCATTATTAAACAAAGCTTTGAACTCGACCCAATGGCAGGATGAGGCCACAAGGCGCTTGGCCCGCACGGGCTTGGCGAACTACGTAGCTGGCGCTTTTGTTTTACCTTACGGGGAATTCTTGCAAGCTGCAGAGAGCCTGCAGTACGACATCGATTTGCTGGCACGGCGCTTTGGCGTCGGGTTTGAGACTGTGTGTCACCGTCTCTCCACTTTGCAGCGTGCAGATGCACCAGGTGTGCCGTTTTTCTTTATTCGGGTGGACCGGGCAGGCAATATCAGCAAGCGCCAGTCGGCGACGCATTTTCACTTTTCAAAGACCGGTGGTACTTGCCCGTTGTGGGTGGTGTATGAGGCATTCACTCAACCAGGTCGAATTGTTCCGCAGCTAGCTTCCATGCCAGATGGCCGTGTGTATCTGTGGATTGCTCGAACCATCAGCCATGCGGGAGCTGGTTGGGGAGCTCCGGGCAAGACTTTCTCCATCGGTCTTGGCTGTGACTTGCAGCATGCGGCGCGGCTGGTTTACTCCAAGGGTCTTGATCTTCGCAATGTTGATGCAGCAACGCCCATCGGCATGGGCTGTAAGGTCTGTGAGCGCAATACATGCCCTCAACGGGCTTTCCCATTCGTAGGAAAACCGTTGACCGTCAATGAAAACGAGAGCGGTTTTGTGCCTTATGGATAAGCAATCGGCCGAGTGCACTTTGCACGCTTCGGGACAGTTACCCAATCCAATGGCTGCTCATGGACTGTTAACAACCACTCATTCTTCAAGCCTGATGGACGGCAGTCGCTGCAAAGCGGAAACTGGCCAATGTGAGCGGCTATGGAGAGCACTGCAGTTGCGCCTTTGAAAGCCTCCGATTCAGCACTAGCCCTGCCAAGCAACTACTAGGCATATTTCGTGTGTCAATTACACATCTTTGAGTAATGCCAAGGCTTGCTCAGCCACGACCGAATGTGCCTGGGCCAGCATGGCGGTACCGGCATCCTGCAGGATTTGCTGCTGAGCCAGCTTGGCGGTTTCCACTGCATAGTCAGCATCCACAATGCGGCTACGCGATGCTGCCATGTTTTCTGCAGCGATGTCGATATTGGCAATGACTGATTCAAAGCGCGACTGCACCGCCCCCACGTCAGCACGAGCGCTGGTCACTTGCCCGAAGGCTGCGTCGTAGATGATCAGGGCTTGCCTGGCGTGCTCAGCCGTATCCAAGCGTGCATCTGTCAGCTTGAACTGTTGCGCTGCGGTCCCCTGCATGGCTGGAAACGGCCCAATAGGATCGCCGTCCAAGTTGTAATACCCGCCATCCATAGCGAAGGAGTCTTCGGACATCAGTGCAAAATTGCCCTGCACTTGAATGTCATTGGCACCTGCGCCTAAGACGCCAGCACCATTGGCACCTGGCACCGTAACTCCCTTAGTCCACCCATTGGCTGCACCTAGGTTGTTACGAATGAACATGCTTACGCCTGGTGCTGAATCGTTGAGTACCCGGATCGTTTCCCCTGCGTCATTGACCAGACGCACGTTATCCGTGTAAGGCCGCCCATCCTCTGCCCGCACGCCGGTTTGAGCGCTGACCGCGTTAATTGCTTGCTTGATGCCTGCGACATCAGGGTTGGCATGATCCCAGGTGAAAGAAACTGACTGCGCTTTGGACAAGTCATCACCTGCTACCAGCTTCACCGTGACAGTAACGGGTGGAGTGGAAGGCGGCAGCGTCGTGTTGATTGCCAGCAAAGCACTGGTGCTGGCCTGAGCGTAAATTTTGGGGTCAAACCCGGCATCCTTGATCTTCTGCGCAATCGAAGCCATGCTTTCGTTGCGCTCAATAGCAATCGGTTTGCCGCGCAGCACCAAGTCGCCAGCGAGCACCATTTCGTCGTTACCTCGGGTGATGGCATAGCTGTTGGTGGTGGGGCTTTGCGCCAGCGGCCAGCCATAGGCACCAAGGTTCGGCGCTTGCAGTGAAGGCAAGTTCACGCCGATCACTTCACCGGCATTGGCTCCTACCTGAAAGCTCTGCGCCATAAAGCTGCCGTCAATCAGCTTTTGCCCATTGAAATTGCTAGTGCTGGCGATGCGAGAAAACTCCTGCAGCAACTGCGCACGTTCACTGTCCAAAGCTTGGCGGTCGCTGCTGGAATTGGTTCCGTTGGCCGCTTGCACCGCCAGTTCGCGGCTGCGCTGCAAAATGTCCGTAAGCTTTTGCATCGCACCTTCGGCCACCTGGGACAGAGAGATCCCGTCGTTGGCATTGCGGCTGGCTACGGCCATCCCCCGCACCTGGGTGTTCATGCGCTCGCTGATGGCCAAGCCTGCAGCATCGTCCTTGGCGCTGTTGACGCGCAGGCCCGAAGACAGGCGTTGCATGGTGGTGGTCAGACTCAGCTGCGAAGCGCTCAGGTGACGCTGCGCAGTCAGCGACGCAAGGTTAGTGTTGATCGTAGGCATATCGAGCTACTCGGCAGAGGCAGTAAGGCGAACTGTCATTCCAGCTCCTGCATCAAGGTACGGCGTCGACTGTTTCCGGCCATCAGCAAATGCAGGCATTCATCGCGCTTGAGCTTGTCGGTGAAAGTGATATGGCGAGAGCCAAACTCACCGTGCAACAACACCCGTTTGCCTGCTTGGCGCGTGATGCGTTCAATGCTGGCCAACGGAACGGAATCCATCGCTGTCATCTGCTTGATCATCGGTATCACCATCAAGCGATCCACGATGTCCAAGCTTTCAGTATTGGGTGGAAAGAACACCAGCCCTTGGTCATAGTCAACGATGACGCCCAAGAAGGCGTAAGCCTGGGCCTTGCCTGCCCAGTTCAACAAAAACACGCCCAAAGGCAGTGTCACAACCAGCGACAGGGGCGTGAGCCAATACAGCCACACGCCCACCATGTAGCAGGCCAGACCAAAGAAGCCACTGGCAGCCAGCTCAGCGCCTTGTGCCCCAATGTCGAACACGCGCCTGGCATTAGCACCGGCCATGTAGTGCTTTTTGAGCTTGGAAAAGTGATACAGCGAAAAAACCAGTGTTGCCAGGATGGCTGGTATGCAATACAGCAGCGCTGCGTTCTGATCGTCCTCTTTTTTGGTCGTAGCCATGCTTCCCTCGATGAATTGTTCTGATAAGCCGACTTGCGCGCTTTGCTGGTTAGGCATCAACCAGCAAAACTACGTAACTCGTAGTATCGAGAATAAAGCATAACTACGAATCTCGTAGCCTTTTGAAGGTGCAAGATGTCCGACGCGGATGAACAATGGGGCGCGAGACTCAAGCAGGCCCGCCTGGCTGCGGGGCTGTCGCAAAAGATGCTGGGGATTGAGGCGGGAATCGATGCGTTCGTGGCCAGCACGCGCATCAATCGCTATGAACTGGGCATCCACAAGCCAGACTTGCTGACGGTGCGCAAGTTGGCTGAGGTGCTGAAGGTGCCGGTGGCGTTTTTCTACGCCGACACGGACGATGAAATTGCCGAACTGTTGTTCCAGTACGGCAAGGCTGATGAAGAAGTTCGCCTGAGGATTCAAGCGCTTCTTGCTAAGCGGGCGTGTCCGAACTTTTGTGTAAACGGGGCGGACTTCAGTTGACGGAGATGCGGTCTCCGAACTGAATGGTAAATCGGGTCAACGCTGCCTTCCAATCCCGAATCGGCATGGTCCACTTCTG
>NZ_KZ984487.1 GCF_003569915.1 Comamonas testosteroni
TCGCGCCTTCAACGCTGCGTTGTAAGCCTTCCAGTTCGTTGTGCGGTACTTAACCCGACCCCAGCTCGTCTCTCTCATCTCCCGAGCCTACCTCAGCTGCGACCGGCATTTGTGCAACAACGCCCCTTGCGACAGGCTCAGAGCACCTGCCTTGGCGTCGTCAATCTTCACCTCGAACGTGGGTGCATCTTCCAGACTGCCATAGCGCACGGCCTGCACCTTGCTGCTTTGGGAAGCCAGCGCCAGCAGTTGCTGCCGTGCGGCAACCAGGGCCTCATGACCGGCACCGCCCTGGTCCAGCAGTTGCAGCGTAAAGCCTGCGCTCTGCCCCAGACCCGGAATGCCCGATGGGGCAATGGCAAAAATCTGTGCATCGCTGTACTTTTTCATCATGGCCATGGTGATGCGACGGCCAATGCTCAATGCATCGGCCTGGCGCACGCTCCAGTCCTTCAGGCGCACAAACGCCATACCTGCGTTCTGACCGCTGCCGCTGAAGCTGAAGCCCGACACGGCCATCATGGAATCCACCTCAGGCTGCTGGCGTACAAAGGCAGACACTTCGTCCATGACCTTGAGCGTTTGCTGCTGGGTCGCTCCCGAAGGCAGCTTGACCTGCACAAACAGCGCGCCTTGGTCTTCTTCCGGCAAAAAGGAAGTAGGCAGACGCATGAACAGCACAGCCATGGCCCCCAGAATGGCGGCAAACGCCACCAGCCCCAGCAGACGGCGCTTGAGCAGCACTTTCACACCGCTGGCATAACCGTGCGACATGCGATCAAACCTGTGATTGAACCAGGCAAAGAACTTGCCCAGCGGACCACGTGAAGTGACATGACCGCCTTTTTCAATAGGCTTGAGCATGGTCGCGCACAGCGCGGGCGTCAGCGTCATGGCCACCAGCACCGACAGCAGCATGGCCGAGGCAATGGTGATGGAGAACTGGCGGTAGATGGCGCCCGTGGAGCCGCCAAAAAAGGCCATGGGCAGAAACACCGCCGTCAGCACCAGCGCAATGCCGACCAGGGCACCGGTGATCTGGCTCATGGATTTGCGCGTGGCCTCATAGGGCGACAAACCCTCTTCGCTCATCACCCGTTCCACGTTTTCGACCACCACAATCGCATCGTCCACCAGCAAACCAATGGCCAGCACCATGGCGAACATGGACAGCGTGTTGATCGAGTAGCCCATGGTGGCCAGCACGCCAAACGTGCCCATCAGCACCACGGGCACGGCAATCGCGGGAATCAAGGTGACGCGCCAGTTCTGCAGGAACAGATACATGATGGCGACTACCAGCACAATGGCTTCAAACAGCGTCTGCACCACTTCGTGAATCGAGATCTTCACAAAAGGCGTGGTACTGTGCGCCACCTTGTAGGTCAGGCCGCTGGGGAAATACGGCTGCAGCTCCTTGAGCTTGGCCTCCACCGCCTCCGAAACCTTCATGGCATTCGCGCCCGAGGCCAACTCCACGCCCAGCGCCGCTGCGGGCTTGCCGTTGAACTTGCCCACCGTGGCATAGCTCTGGCTGCCCAACTCGACGCGCGCCACATCCGACAGACGCACCACAGCGCCCCGGCTGTCCGACTTGAGCACAATCTGCTTGAACTGATCGGCCGTCTTCAGGCGGCTGCGCGACTTGACCGTGGCGTTCAGGGCCTGGCCTTCAACAGCGGGCACCTCACCGAGCGAGCCCGAGGATACATCAGCGTTCTGCGCCTGCAGCGCCGTGATGACGTCCGACGGCATCAGCGAATAGGTGCGCAGCTTTTCGGGGTCCAGCCAGATGCGCATGGCGTATTCCGCACCCATGATCTGTACGTTGCCCACGCCGTTGACGCGACTGATGGGGTCCTTGAGCGAGGACGACATGTAGTCGGCGATATCGGTGCCGTCCATGCTGCCGTCTTCGGACAGAAAAGCCAGCACCATGGAGATGCTGCCCGAGGACTTGGTCACCGTCACGCCCGTGGACTGCACGGTTTCTGGCAGCTTGGACTGGGCCTGCTGCAGCTTGTTTTGCACCTGCACCTGAGCGATGTCAGGATTCGTACCAGATGCAAAGGTCAGCGTGACCTGGGCCGAGCCTGCCGATGTGCTGCTGGAGCTCATGTACAGCAGGTTGTCCAGCCCGGTCATGTTCTGTTCGATCACCTGAGTGACCGAGTTTTCCGTGGTTTGCGCCGAGGCGCCCGTGTAAGTGGCGCGAATCGTGACCGAAGGTGGCGCGATATTCGGGTACTGCTCCACCGGCAAAGTGAAGATGGACAGCAGACCCGACAGCGTGATGACGATAGCAATCACCCAGGCAAAAATCGGCCTGTCGATAAAGAAGCGTGACATCTCAGCTCCTTCTTACTTTGCGCCGTCAGCCGCAGCTTGCACCGATGCGGGCTTGGCCTCGGGCTGCGCTGAGGCCTGGCCCTGCGACGCAATCTTCACCTCCTGCCCCCCGCGCACCTTGGTTGCGCCGCTGATGATGAGTTGCTCTCCGGCCTTCAGGCCGCTGGTGATCACCCAGCGGTCCTTGATGGCATCGCCGGTTTCCACCTTGCGCTCTTGTACCTTGCCATCCGCACCTACCAACTTCACCACGGGCTCACCCTTGGTGTTGCGCGTCACCGCGCTTTGCGAAACCAGAATGGCCTGCTCATTCACGGCGGCAGGAATCACGGCCTTCACATAGGTGCCGGGCAGCAGCAGGCCATCCGGGTTGGGCACCACGGCGCGCAGCGAGACATTGCCGGTGCTGGTGTCAACCGATGTGCCGACAAACTCCAGCGTGCCGTTCTGCGCCAGCGCCGTGCCGTCTTCCAGAATGATCTTCACCGACACCTTGCCGTTGACGGCCTTGAGCGCGCCACTGGCGATCTGCTTGCGCAGCGCCAGCAACTGGGCACTGGTCTGGGTCACATCGACATAAATCGGGTCCAGCTGCTGGATCGTGGTTAGCGCTGCCGCCTGGTTGGCGGTGACCAGGGCACCGGGCGTATAGGTCGAAGTGCCAATGCGCCCGCTGATGGGCGCTTTGACCTGGGTGTATTCCAGATTGATCTGCGCCGCCCTGACTGCCGCTTTGGCGGAGACCACGGCAGCCTCGTTCTGGCGCAGGGTGGCCAGTGCATCATCGCCCTCCTGCTGGCTGATGGCATCGATCTTCACCAGGTTTTTATAGCGCTCTGCCTTGGGCCGGGCTGCCTGCACGGCCGCTTCAGCCTGGGCGAGCTGGCCCCTGGCACTTTCCAGGCTGGCTTCAAAAGTGCGCGGATCGATCTGATAGAGCACCTGCCCGGCCCTGACCTGCTGGCCTTCATCAAACAGGCGCTTGAGCACGATGCCGCCCACCTGCGGGCGCACTTCCGAGACCATGTGCGCAGCAGAGCGCCCCGCCAGCGACTGCTCCATCACCAGCGACTCGGTCTGCAGGGTCTGCACGCCCACCATGGCCGGGCCTTGCGGGGGCATGCCGCCCTGCGGCTGGGGCTTGCAGCCAGCCAGCCAGCCGACACTGGCCAGCGCGACGGACAAAAGAGAAAGGCGGCACCAAGACCGCCTGCTGGAAACCGAGCGAGCAAACGAAACCATGAAACACGGACAAAGGATTGAGATGCCTCCATATTCGTGAGCAAATGTGCAGAAAATATGGAAGTCCCGGCTCTCATCAGCGCCGCGGTTGACGCGCAGGCTGCGATCAAGCCCAATGGCAGCCTTCTTCGTCAACCCATGTCTGTGTGCCCATGCGATTCGGGCTGTCCTTCAAGCTGTTTCTGACCATTTTGCTCGCCTGCGCCGTGGTGCTGGCGATCAACGGCGTCATCGGGCGCTATACCTTCAAGCGCGATTTTCTCGGTTATCTCAATGACCAGGGGGTGGAGCGCATGCATGAGGTGCTGCCGCGCCTGAGCAGCGCCTATGAGAAAAACGGCAACTGGGATTTCGCGCGCCAGAACCCGGAAGCCTGGTTCCGCTTCATGCGCCCGAGCACGCCGCAGCAGGTCACGACACGCGGTGTACCTCCCGTCTCCGATCAGACCGGAGCCCTGCTGCGCTTTGCCTTGCTGGACATGGGCAATGAAGTCGTCGTGGGCAATGCCAACGCTGCGCAGGACCCGATTCGCCTGCCCATCATCGCCCACGGCCAGCAGGTCGGCTGGCTGGCCATGGTCCCGTTTCAAAAAGCCATTGCCGCAGGGGATGTGCGCTTTTATAACGCCCAGGTCCGTGCCTGGTGGCTCAACGGCGTGGTCTCGGTGCTGGTCGCCGCCTTGCTGGCCTTTTTGATGACGGGCGCCCTGCTCAAGCGGCTCAGGCTGCTGACCCAATTCGTGCACAAGCTTGCGGTGGGCGACTACTCGCAGCGCATCGAGCCACGCAACCGCGATGAGTTTGACCAGCTGGCCAGCGACATCTCGCAGCTGGCGGGCAAGCTGGAGAACATCGAGCACAACCGCCGCGCCTTCATGGCCGATATCTCGCACGAGCTGCGCACGCCGCTGGCCGTGCTCAAGGCCGAGCTAGAAGCGATTCAGGATGGCATACGTCCCATGAACCTCGCCACGCTGGCACCGCTGCAAGGCGAGGTCACCCGGCTCAACAAACTGGTCGATGATCTGCACGATCTGGCCGTCACGCACACCGGCACCTTTCGCTACACCTTCGAGGCCGTGGACCTGGAGCGCATCGTGCGCGGCAGCTTTGGCACCATGGTGGGCCGCGCCGCGGATGCGGGGCTGACCATGACGTTTGAAAGCGTGCCCCACCCCGTCTTCATCACTGGCGACGAGGCCCGCATTCAACAGTTGCTGTCCAACCTGCTGGAAAATTCGATCCGCTACACCCGTTGCGGCGGCCAGATTCAGCTGCAGCTGCGCCTGGCCCAGGGCCATGCCGAGATCGTGCTCGACGACTCTGCGCCCGGCGTGGAGCCATCGGCCCGCGAGCAGTTGTTCGAGCGTTTTTTCCGCGTCGAAGCCTCACGCAACCGCGCCAGCGGCGGCAGCGGCCTGGGCCTGTCCATCTGCCGCAACATCGTGGAATCCCACCAGGGCAGCATCGCGGCGCAGGCCTCGCCACTGGGCGGCCTACGCGTCATCGTGCGCATTCCCACTTTGCCAATCCCATGAGCATTGCCTTTGCAACCGAACCCGGCACGGCCTCCCCGGCCCTGGTGCTGATTGTGGAAGACGAACCCCGGCTGGCCGCCGTGCTGGCGGACTATCTGCAGGCCTCGGGCTACCGCAGCGAATGGGTGGCCGATGGCGCGCAGGTCATGGGCGCCTACGCCCAGCGCCAGCATGCGCTGATCCTGCTCGATGTCATGCTGCCCAACCAGGATGGCATCAGCCTTTGCCAGCAACTGCGCACGCACAGCCAGGTGCCCATCATCATGGTCACGGCGCGGGTCGACGAGGTGGACAGGCTGCTGGGCCTGCAGGTCGGCGCGGACGACTATGTCTGCAAGCCCTTCAGCCCCAAGGAGGTGGTGGCCCGCGTCACCGCCGTGCTGCGCCGCTACCGCCAGTCCCCCGCGCAAAAAGCGCAGACGCTGCAGATCGATGAGCAAAATTTCAGCGCCAGGCTTTATGGCAAGGCACTGGACCTGACTCCTGTGGAGCTGCGCCTGCTCGGCGCTCTGGCCAGCACCCCGCTGCGCATCTGGCCGCGCGCCCAGCTCATGGACCACCTCTACCCTGACCACCGCGTGGTGGTGGACCGCACGGTGGACAGCCATATCAAGAACCTGCGCCGCAAGCTGATGGATGCGGGTTGTGCGGAGGAGCCGATTCGCTCGGTGTATGGGGTGGGGTACAGGCTGGATGTGTGAGGCATTGTTGGCATCACATCAAACAGCGCCTGCTGACGCACGAGAGAAGTGTCCACAAGTCTTCAGCCAAGGCATATCTACGGCTCACGCTACGTATTCCGTAGCATGGTCACCGGGCAGCGCTAATGAAAAGCCAGCCTCTGCTGCTGGCTTTCTCGTCACGGAGTCAGGAACGTGTCGATGTTATAGCTGCCATCCGTCTTCTGACTGGTATGGACAATCACTTGCTTGCTTCCAGCTCCAGTGGGCAGTTGATACAGATACCAGTGCAGTATCTTTCCATTGAGGTTATAGCCTGTTGAGGTGAACAAACTGGGAGCATCCGCCGCTGAAATATTCGTGATGCCATTCGATCCATCCGAAATAGCGATAGATCCATCCGACGAGAACGAAACAGCCGTGTTACTCCTTCCAGCGGTGGTGTTGTTGGAGCTATCAAGATTGCACTCATATGAAAGCAATGCCGTGTTCTTCACCACGGTCGCAATCTGATTGGAGCCTACAAAGGTACTCCCAGTGCCCATCGGGTTCAAAATCCCGAGGTGCTTAACGACATCGCTGCCGTTTGTACAGGTGATAAACAAGCCCTGATCGAGCTTGACTCCACCGGGAGTGGAGACGCCAACAGGATCAAAATAAGAAATGACGTTGTTCCAGTTATCAGCTGTGACTACCTGAATCGTTCCGGGCGACGAGTCAGCTTGAGCCGTCGAAGCGGCAATGCTGATGCACTGGCTGTTGTCAGACGTCTGACCATAAAGCTGCACATGGCGAGAGGCCGACGACTGAATGATTCCGTTGGCGCTCGGCAGGAACACATCGTATGCGGTGGAAGCCCTCGCCGTGCCAGAGCAGATCGCAGCTGCTTCGGAGCTGGTCGTTGGGGCCGTTGAAGTCGTTTGGTTGTTGCTGACGTTGTCAGAGCTTGAGTTGTCGCCCCCACCTCCACAGGCACTCATCAGTATTGTTGTTGCGGCAGCTACGGCCACCAATGTCTTTCGCATGTATATCCCCAAGTACAAGGCAGGCCCATCCCGCCACATGCGTAATTTCAGTACATTGCCAGCAGCAAAAAAACTATAAGAACTTATAGTTTGAATTTCATGAAAAAGCTGTCGAAATGTTTATGGAGCAATCAATCCGAGTGAAATAGCTTTGGCAACTGCTTGACTTCTGGTTGATGTCTGCAGCTTCTTGCCTGCATTTGATATATGAAAAATAATAGTACTTTCAGAAATACCCAATATCACGGATATTTCCCAGGATGTTTTTCCGATGGAAACCCATGTCAGACATTCTTTTTCTCGGCTTGTCAGGCTGATTGACTCTTTTTCAGTCTCTCGTGCCAGACCTAGCTTGCAAACGGCTTCATGAATACAGGCCAGAAAAATATAGCCATTACCAAGCTGTGACAAGGTATTTTTTTGTTCCAACAAGCCTGATTTACTGGTGGTAAGGCTAAATATAGAAAGCTCGCCACTTTTTCCTATAACGGAAAAAGTAGCCCCATTTGCCAACCCATGCTCTGTTGCCTCATCAAACATATTTCTTATTTTTTGATTTTGATGATTTTTTTGGCAACCCCAGCTCACAGGAACAATGGACTTTGAGCAATGAGCAACAAGTGGATCAATTTCAATATAATTTTTCTCTTGATAACGCTTAAACCAGGAATCAGGATAGCTTGAGATCACGCCACCCTGTTTTTGCTCAGTACCATCAAAAACAAATCTGGCACGATCACCACTGGGTTTTATGGCAGCATGCGCTCCATAGTGAAACGATTCAAATCCTAATTTTTGGCTTATCTCTTGAATAGATTGAGTCAATTCAAAAATGGATTTTGATTCAAAAATTTTTTCAAATTGGAGTACCACTTTGCTCACCAATGCTTTATTTATTTTTACAAGCAAATATTCCTGAGTGACATTGTTACATCCAAGCTGACAGCAAGGCAAACCTCATTTCGACCATTGGAAGAGATATCAGTCTTTGCAAGACTGCGCCCAGACCGACTATCTGAGTTGCTATCACATGCCAACTGAAACACACGCCTGTTCAATGAAAATCCCGGCTGCTGAGCCCCACCTCGGCAAAACGCCCCAGTCTGTGCGTCAGGTCTCTGGCACGAAGCACTATCAAATGATGAGCATAGGGCGTAATACCTGTCTGGACTGGCGGCTGATTTCCTTCAAATTCAGCGTTATCGAGTTGCGGCGCGCTGCTGCGCTGCCAGATGCCTTCCACGGCCAGCAGGCGTGAGGCCAATAGCGGCGCCTTCCAGCGTGCAAAGGTCTTGCTCCAGACCACCAGATTGATAACGCCAGTTTCATCTTCCAGCGTGATGAACAAGGTGCCGTTGGCCGTGGGCGGGCGCTGGCGCACGGTGACAATGCCGCAGGCGCGCAGCTTCTGGCCGGGCAGCATCTGGCGCAGCTCGGCCGCGGTCTTGAGGCCATGGCGCGCCAACTGCGGGCGCAGCAGGGCCAGCGGGTGGCGGCGCAGGCTCAGGCCCGTGGCGGCGTAGTCGAACATGATTTCTTCGCCTTCTTTGGCTGGCGGCAACGCAAGCCCTGGCTCATGAATGGCCGTCTGGGCAAAGATGGGGGGCAAGCGAGTTTGCGCTGCGGCCTCCCACATCTGCTGGCGGCGGTGGCCCGCCAGGCTGCGCAGCGCATCGGCGGCGGCCAGCGCCTCCATGTCGGACTTATCGAGTTGTGCTCTTAACGCCAAATCGGCCACATCTCTATATGGAATATAGGCAGAATGCTCCTGAATGCGTAGTGCTGCCGCCTTGCCCAGCTGCGCCACGCGGTTCAGGCCCAGACGCACGGCGGGCTGGGGCTGCTGCACGCCGCGCACGGGCTGCAGAGGTTCTTCCAGCGTGCAGCGCCAATGACTGCGGCAGACATCGACGGGCAGCACGCGCACGCCGTGGCGGCGAGCGTCCTGCACCAGTTGCGAGGGCGAGTAAAAGCCCATGGGCTGGGCGTTGAGCAAGGCTTGCAGAAAGATCGCGGGCTCATGGCGCTTGAGCCAGGCGCTGGCATAGGCCAGCAGCGCAAAGCTGTAGGCATGGCTTTCGGGAAAGCCATATTCGCCAAAGCCCAGCATCTGCTGAAAGATGGCGTTGGCAAATTCACTGCTGTAACCGTTAGCCAGCATTCCGCCGATGAGGGCATCCCTGAACTTGTGCACACCGCCCTTGCGCTTCCATGCGGCCATGGAGCGGCGCAGTTCATCGGCTTTTCCCGGCGTAAAGTCGGCAGCATCTATGGCGATCTGCATGACTTGCTCCTGGAAGATCGGCACGCCCAGGGTGCGCTCCAGCGCATTTTCAAGTTCCGGGCTTTCGAGCTTGAACGGTAAGCCTTGCCTTTGCCGCTCTCGCGCCAGCAGAGACGGGTGGACCATGCCGCCCTGAATCGGCCCGGGCCGCACAATGGCGACTTCCACCACCAGATCGTAGAAAGTGCGCGGCTGCAGGCGCGGCAGCATGCTCATCTGGGCGCGGCTTTCGATCTGGAAGGTGCCGACGGTGTCGGCCTTGCAGATCATCTCGTACGTCGCAGGGTCTTCCTGCGGAATCTGGTGCAGCTCCCAGTGCTCGCCGCGCCAGCGCGCGCGCTCATGAAGGGCACTGCGCAGCATGGTAAGCATGCCCAGCGCCAGCACATCGACCTTGAGCAGGCCAACGATATCGAGATCGTCCTTGTCCCATTGGATGACAAAGCGGTCTTTCATCGTTGCAGGCTCGACAGGGACCAGCCGCGTGAGCTTGCCCTCGGTCAGCACAAAGCCGCCCACATGCTGGCTGAGGTGGCGCGGGCTGTCCTTGAGCTGCCAGGCCAGCTCGATCCACAGGCGCAGTTGGTGCGCGGTGACGGCGCAGGATTTTTCTGCCGCCAGTACCTGCGCTTCCTTGAATTTGCGCTCTACCCAGTCTTCGGGCAGGGCTTCGGACAAGGCTTCGGGTTGTTCACCGTCTTCAGTTTTTTCGGCCTCGGCCTGCGCATGTTCGCTAAACCAGTACTGCCCCTTGGCCAGAGCGTCGATCAAATCTGCGGGCAGGCCTAGCGCCTTGCCCACGTCGCGCAGCGCGCCTCTGCTGCGCCAGCAACTGACCACGGCAGTCAGCGCCGCGCGCTCGCGCCCGTATTTGCTGTAGATGTACTGGATGACCTCTTCGCGCCGGGCATGCTCGAAGTCCACATCGATATCGGGCGGCTCGCTGCGCTCCTTGCTGATAAAGCGTTCAAACAGCAGATGGTTGCCGTGCGGGTTGACCGCCGTAATGCCCAGGCAATAACACACCGCCGAATTGGCCGCCGAGCCGCGCCCCTGGCACAGAATGCCCACGCTGCGGGCATAGCGCACGATGTCATTCACGGTCAGAAAGTACATCTCGTACTGACAGTCGGCAATCAAGGCCAGCTCTTTTTTAAGCTGCTTCGCCACATCCTCTGGAACCCCTTGCGGATAGCGCCCCGCCGCGCCTTCCCAGGTCAGCCAGGCCAAGGTCTGCGTGGCCGTCATGCCGGGCTGCACACTTTCCTGCGGGTACTGGTAACTGATTTCGCTGAGGCTGAAGTTGCACCGCCCGGCCAGTTGCAGCGTCGCATCCAGCAGAGCCTTGGGGTAGAGCGAAGCCAGCCGCAGGCGCGAGCGCAGGTGCCGCTCCGCATTGGGCTGCAGCGCAAAGCCGCATTCGGCCACGGTTTTACCCAGACGAATGGCAGTCACCACATCCTGCAGCGGCTTGCGCGAGCGCGCATGCATATGCACATCACCACAGGCCAGCAGCGGCAAGCCCAGATCTGCGCCCACTTGCTGCAAGCTCTGCAGCCACAGACTGTCGTCGGGCGCCAGATGCAGTTCCACGCCTAGCCAGAGTGTTTTTGCATCAAAACAGCCCATAGTCTTTGAAATGCATAGGCTGATAGCTATCAAATCAGAAGCATCAAGCGCGCTGCGCTGCGGCAGCACAATGCATTCGCAGCCCTCGCGCAGCAGTTGCCAGGGGCTGGCTTCATCGACCACATAAGCGCCCTTGGCCGCCCGGCTGCGCGCTGCGGTAATGAACTCGCAGAGATTGCCCCAGCCCTGCAGATCGCGCACCAGCACCACGATCTTGAGCGGCCCCCACACAAATTCGCTGCCGTAAATCAGGTGCAGGCCACATTCCTTGGCCGCCTCATAGGCGCGCACACAGCCTGCGACCGAGCATTCATCGGTCAGCGCCAGCGCCGCATAGCCCAGACTTTTGGCGCGGTGCACCAGTTGCGCCGGTGATGAAGCACCTCGCAGAAAGCTGAAGCTGGAGAGGCAATGCAGCTCCGCATAGGCCAGCGGCCCCCTGCCCGGCCCTTGCACCACGGGCAGGCCCGGCGTGGCGGCCAACGGCGGTGCGGGCTTGGGCACAGCTTCTGTCCGTGCAGCGTCAAGCATGCTGATCTCAGCCATACACGCCTTGCGCAAACCAGCTGGGAGCGCGGCTGGCGGCCGTCAGCCAAGATTCGGTCTGCGCCCTCTCGCGGTAAATCCAGACATGGCCAACCACTTCGTTGAAGGCCACAAAGTAGTCGCGTACGGCCAGCGTCTGCGCGCCTTCCCACCAGCCTGCCTCCAGCCGGTACGGCCCGGCGCGCAGCTGCAGCGGGCCTTGCCACTGCGGGCGGTTGTTCTGCACGGCCAGTGGCTCGGGCCTTGGCAGCAGCCAGGACGGCCACAGCGCTTGCCAGGGGTCAGCGCAGTCAGTGCCAGCGCTTTTGCGTTGGGGCGGCGGTATGGTGGCGGCGCTTTGCCACTGCTGCATGGCTTCGGGGCGGTGATCGGCGCGGGGCTCCACCCTCTGCACACAATCCTCGCCCCAGCGGGCGCTAAGCCGCTCCACCCACTCATGCCAGGCCAGCCCATGGGTGGACTGCGCGCTGTCGGTGGGCAGGCAGCTCAGCGGCTGGGCCGCCCAGGGCTCGGTGTGCAAGGCCTGCAGTTCCAGCATGTCCACCGGCGCTCGCCAGCGCTGCTTTTGCAGATGTTCACGCAGCAGGCGCTGCAAATGCTCCATGCCCTGCGTGGGCTGGGCGGTGCGTATGTCCAGCTCGGCCCAGGCGGGTAGTTCCTCGCCATCAATGCGGCGCAGATCATGGTGCCAGCGCAGGCGCAGCGCCAGCACCGCGTGGTGGCGTGCCTGCAACCACGATTGCAGCGCGCGCAGCAGCGGCTGGGTGGCATGCAGCACGGCCTCTGCGCTGTGCGCCGGATAACCGAGGTCGTGGCGCAGCACAAACTGCTCGGGCAGCTGCAGCCAGGCCAGCGACTGGGGCAGCAGGCCATAGGCTTCATCGAGCACGCGCAGCGCCCTGGCCCCCATGCGGCGGGAAAGCCCCGCGCGCGGCAGCGCCCGCAGATCGCCCCAGCTCTGGCAACCCAGACGCTGCAGCATGGCGCTGTGCGGCTGCAGCGCTGTCAAAGTCCAGAGCGGCAGCGCATCGGCAGGCATGGCGATGTGCTGATCTTTCCCATGGGCCAGCAGATGCTGACGCAGCCTGAGCCGGGCCAGCGCCTGCCAGGCCGTACGGGCCTGTGCGCGGGGCACTGCATTGGCGTTCTGTACGTCGTTCTGCGCATGGTTTGCATCAGTGGATTGCAGATAAGCCTGATCCAGCTTTTCCAGCAAGCCGCTCAGCCCACCCCACAGGCGCAGCACCTGGCTGATTTCCATCAGCAAGGCGTCTTCGAGCCGCGCCACGCGTGGTGAAAACGGCAGCGCCCACCAGCAGGCGCTATCCGGCGCGGATGCGGGCACGGGCCAGGCAATCCAGTGCAGCGCGGCATGAGGTGCGGCTTGCATGTTCAGCCCACCTGCGCTGCAGCCTGCGCCGCAGGCCATGCCATGGTCGGGCGACCCTGCATGAGCCGGGCCGCCTCCGCGCTTTGCTGGGCATGCCGCTGCGCCTGGGCCTGCAGCACGGGCGACCAGGTCCACTGCGAAAGTGATAGCTGCACGGGCTTATCCAATACAGGGCCACGGCGCTTGAGGATATGAATCTGCAAACCATGGGCCGCATCTGCCTGCGCTGGTCTTTGCAGGCGCAAGCGCAAGGCGGCGGGGGAGCTGTGCTGCTCCTGCATCAGCCCCTGCCACAGCCACAGTGGCCGCCCCTGCGATGCCGCAGCCAGTTGCAGGCGGCGCTGCGCGGGCACGCTCAGCTCGGGCAGCCATGCCAGCACGGCCAGTACATCGCGGCAATGCAGCGCTTGCTCGCAGGCCCAGGCCAGGTCTTGCGCTGAGCGCGCTGCATTGCTTGATGACCTTGATGGGGCCTGCACGCAGCAAAGCCGCTGCGGCGCAATGCCCGCCGCCTGCAAGGCCGGGGCAAACGGCAGATGGGGCGGCGCCACCAGCACCAGTTGCCCCGCATGCAGACTGGCCTGTCGCGCCAGTGCGGGCAGCAGCAATGTCCATTCCGCATGGGTATGCGGCGGCTGCTGAATCTGCACCAGCGCGTTGCCGGGCCAGCCGCCGCCGGGCAGCGCGGCATCCAGCGCAGCATGTCCGCTGGGCCAGATCTGCTGCCGCTGAGCTGCATGCCAGTCCGCCCCACGCCAGACACCATCGAGCTGCAGCGCCGCGCAGTCCAGACTTTGACGGTCTGGGCTGTGGGCGGCGAAGGCTTGCGGGGCTTGTGGCATGGCTTGATTTAAAATACTGTACAAATATACAGCATCATCAAGACTGCATGCAAAGCGCAGGCAATTCAGCTCAAAAACGCTCTTATGTCTATATTTCTTATAGGGTTATAGCTATTAAAAAAGAAGCAATCAAAGCCACCATGAGCAAAATTTGCGTTCTCGGCGGCGCGCAGTCACGCGACTTTTATGGCTGGGCGGAAATTCTGGAAGACATGGGCCGTTAGACATGGGCCGTTGCCCTGGCAAACCCAGGACAGCCTGCCTGAATCCGTGCCTCAGCCCTGAGGCGCTGACAGCTCGATACGCCCGCAGGCGTCGCACCAGCGGGCCACTGCAGCCTCCAGCAAAGACACCTTGACCGGTGCCAACGCAGGCGTGCTTGTCGGCGGTGCGGGCCAGCGACGCTGGCATTCATTGATGATGGACTGCAGCGCCCACAGCGCTTCGCGGTTGACCAGGGCCAGCTCGCTCATGCCCTGGGGGTCATCACGCAGATAGCTCAAGACATCGAGCTGCTGGCTGGGGTGCGACCCGGCCTCTGCCAGCTGCTTTTGCAGCAGTTGCAGGCTTTGCTCCACAAACACGGCGGCCTGCGCATCTGGCTGCTGCTGCCATTGCGCGGGAAAGTCATGGCGCAGCGAAGCCCACAAGCGCAAGGCCGCGTCCAGCGCTGCGGTGTTGTGCGAGACCTCGGCCTGCAACGGCTCCAGCGGCATGCCGGGCTGCATCTCTTCATAGAGCAGCGGCAGGATGTGATGCACCAGATCACCGGGATAGCTTTTGTGGTTCATGCGCAGCATCAGCGACAGGCGCTGACCGGGCAATTCGCTGAATTTCTCGAAGAAGGCCGAAACCACCTCGGCCAGCAACAAAACCTGCCCCATGGGCGAAATCGCCGCGCCCTGCACACCGCGCGGATAGCCGCTGCCGTCCATGCGCTCATGGTGCTCCAGCACCGCCAGCTCCACCGCCTGCGAATAGACCTTGGCATCACGCACCACCAGCATGGCGGTCACGGAATGCGCCACCAGATGCTTGCGCTGGGTGACCGAGAGGCGATGCTCGGGGTCCGTCCAGGCCGGGTCCATATAAAGCATGCCCACATCGTGCAGCAGCGCTGCCGTGGCCAGAGAGACGCATTCGCGCTCGTTCCAGCCATTCTTGAAAGCCAGATAGATGGACACCAGCGCCATCTGCAGACTGTGCGCAAACAGCTCGGTGCGCTGCTCGCGCATGACCGTGAGCTTGAACGCGATGGAGCGCGGCAGCAGCAGGCTCTTGAGCGGAGCCATCAGCCGCGCGGCCCCGCCCAGTTGCTCAGCCATGCGGTGCAGCAGCGGCACGCTCTCGCACTGAGTCGCGGCCAGCGCCAGCAGCGCCTCGACATCGACCAGATCGTCCGCCACCAGACTCTCATCAATCGGGTCGCGCAGCTTGTGGCTGACCAGCCGCTCATACAGCCGCTGATCTACCCGCGTGCCCTTATCCACGAGCTTGATGCCTTTGTCCGTATAGATGGCATCGCCCGTGATCACCGGCACATGCTCGGCCATATCGGTCACGGCACGCAGGAAATGCCCCTCTTCTTGCACGCTGCGCTGCTTTTTCTCAGTCATCGAGACAATCTGCCCTGTTCACACATCCATTTGTAATCGCCCGATTGTTGCAGATTGAAACAATACATTGAGCGATTCTTATTCATTCGCTGATTGAAATATCAAAAAAACATGTCTGGCTTACGCTGGATGCGCTTTGTTGAATCAAGCGCTTTGCAAAACCAGCCGGCGTTGTTGCACAAATGCCGGTCGCAGCTGAGGTAGGCTCGGGAGATGAGAGAGACGAGCTGGGGTCGGGTTAAGTACCGCACAACGAACTGGAAGGCTTACAACGCAGCGTTGAAGGCGCGA
>NZ_KZ984488.1 GCF_003569915.1 Comamonas testosteroni
GACGAAGGGTGGGATAAGTGGTTCGAGCTGTTTCCACAACTCTTTACTGATGGGGGCGCGAGACATACGGCTGCGAAGCATAAACGCTTCGCAGCGCTTCAAAGGGAAGTAGCGTTAGCGGCTCTTAGTACGGTTGTAGCTACGACCGTTGGAGTCCTTCACCATGTGCGCCAGATTTGCCTCAATTGCCAAAGGATCCAAATCCAGCTGATCAACAAGCATAGTGCGCGCACTTGCGCGGAATCCGTGCCAGCTCTGCTCAGTCCCAAACCCAAGACCATACAAAGCGCTTCGCACGGAGTTATCTGACATTGGGCGCTCATGATCACGCTGCCCTGGAAAGACGTAAAGGCTACGTCCTGTCAACTTCTGCAAGTCTCGCAGCAGCTCCACGGCTTGCGTTGGCATCGGCACCACATGCGGGTCACCGTTGGCCTTTTCCTCCACCGTTCGCTTCATCTTCGCGCTCGGAATCGTCCATGTGGCAGCATCCAAGTCGAGCTCAGTCCACTCCATCATGCGCAAGTTTCCGGGGCGCTGATAGAGCATTGGCGCTAGCAACAGCGCTGTACGGACAATCGGGCCACGCCTTGTAGGCGTACATAGCCCGAAGCAATTCACCAAAACGCTGCGGCTCAACAATTGCCGGGAAATTCTTGCCACGATAAGGCAGCAATCGACTTTTCAAGCCTTCGGTGATGTCCCGTTGATCATTTCCAGCGGTTGGAAGCCAGTAACGCCATATTTGACGAACAAGCATCAGACCTCGATCCGCCGTTTCGATAGCACCCCGCTCTTCCACTTTCTTCAGAACGGACAGGAGTTCCATTGGCTCAATGCTTTCCATTTGTCGTTCACCGATCCATGGAAATAAATCTCGTTCAAGCTGGCGTTTTGTACGTTCGGCGTGGCTGGCACTCCATGTCCCCACTTGCTTGGCATGCCACTCCAATGCCACAACCTTGAACACGCTTCCGTCAACTGCCAAACCCTTGAGCTTTTCCATTTTTCGAGCCTGAATAGGATCGACACCTTCGGACTTCTTCAATTTGGCAATATCACGCGCCTTGCGAGCCGCCGTCAGAGAGACTGTCGGATAGCTACCCAATGCAAGCTGCTTTTCCTTATTTTGGATTCGATACTTGTAGAACCACCGCTTGGAGCCAGCCGGACTCACCTGCAAGTAAAGCCCTCCAGAGTCGGAAAATCTGGCTTGCTTACGATCAGCGGGGCAAAGCCAGTCTTGGTGCCATTACTAAACGCGGTGACAGCTACCTTCGCTCTTTGTTGATTCAGGGAGCCAAAGCAGTCGTGCTCACCGGTAAATACAACCTCGACCCCATCTCACAATGGGCCATCGCATTAAAACAGCGCAGTGGATGGCAAAAAGCTGTCGTAGCCCTCGCAAATAAAAATGCTCGCATCCTCTGGGCGTTGATGACACATCAACGTAGCTACGAAGCCAGCCATATCAGTACAAGGCCAGGCGAGCTCATCGCATAACGCCTCACTTCTTTACTTGCCAGACGTGAAATCAAAGATGCAATAGACAGGTCAGACCAGCAGCAGACAAGCTCGCTTGTTGCATTGTGAGTCATACGACATCACGAGATTTGATGGAGCCCTGCTGCGCGGTTTGTTTCTTGGGGCGCACAACAAGTGCACAACCCCGTCTGTAGATGTGCAGTCTGTTCCTCGTTTTACGCCTCTTGATCACCATTGCAGTCAGGTCTATCAAAAAGAAAACCCATCAGCGCTTGCTTTTACGGGAAGTCTCTGTAATGCAACAACGCCTTGCGGAACTATTTATTGAGGTCGGGGTAATTCTTTGGGGTAACAGCGATGCGACCGCGCTGTTTGGCTGTGCGGGAGTCTCTGTATAAGTCAGAGAACTCCAGAAGATCGTCGTCCTGCTACCACTGTGGCAGCAGCCGCTCTGCATACCGCGCCGCTACCCATTCCTCATTCGTAGGCTCAACGGCGACCGTGACAGGCGTGTCTGGGGCAGAGATTTGCCAGGCATCGCGCGCATTGGCTTCATCGTCTAGCTGGATCCCCAAGAACGCCAAATCACGACAAACTCGCTCGCGGATGAAGGCGTTGTGTTCGCCAACACCGGCGGTAAAGACGAGCATGTCCAGGCCGCCTAGCACGGCGGTGAGTGCGCCGATTTCGCGCACGATGCGGCGCACGTAGAGGTCTAGCGCCAGGCGGGCGCGCTGGCCGGTTTCGCCGGCATCGCTTTCGTGCTGCACGATGACGCGCGGCTCGGGCGACAGGCCTGAGATGCCCAGCAGGCCGGAGCGGTGGTAGAGGATGTTGCCCACCTGCTCCAGCGTCAGCTTTTCGATCTCCATCAGGTAGAGGATAGCGCCGGGGTCCAGCGCGCCGGTGCGTGTGCCCATCATCAGGCCGTCGAGCGCCGAAAAGCCCATGGTGGTGGCGACGCTCTCCAGGTTGCGCATGGCGCAGAGGCTGGCGCCGCTGCCCAGGTGGGCGACGATGGTGCGGCCACGGGCGCGGTCGCCATGGCGCTCGGGCAGGGCGGTGGCCATGTATTCGTATGACAGACCGTGGAAGCCGTAGCGGCGAATGCCGCGTTGCCAGGCGTCAAACGGGAGCGGCAGCAATTGCTCAACCTGCGGCACGGTGTGGTGGAAGGCTGTGTCAAAGCAGGCCACCTGGGGCAGGTCAGGTTGCTCGCGCAGCAGGATGTGTATGGCCTCCAGCGCAAAGGGCTGATGCAGGGGCGCCAGGGGGATTAGCGTTTTCAGCTCGGCCAAGGTGGCCGCATCCAAACGCACGGGTTCAAAGTGTTTGGCGCCGCCATGCACCACGCGGTGCGCTACGGCCACAACGGCGCGGCCATTCAGCCATTGCCGCACCTCATCGCGGATGATTTGCAGCGCTGCGGTGTAGGGGTGTTCCGTATCCAGTTCGATAGGCCGTACTGGCACGGTACGGGCGCCAAAGTCGGGCGTGGGGCCGCCAATGCCTTGCACCTTGCCGTTCCAGGCGGCTTGGCGTGGCAGTGTGGCGCTGCCTGCTTCAAACAAGGCGAACTTGATGCTGGACGAGCCGCAGTTGAGGACCAGAATGAATCCGCTCATGGTGGGTTGCTCCGAAAGTGGTGGGCCAGCAGTACGGCGATGGCGCAAGAGGCAATACGGGTTTCGCGGCTGTCGGCGCGGCTGGTCAGCACGATGGGTAGCTTGGCGCCCAGCACGACGCCCGCGGTGGCTGCATCGCCCATGTATTCCAGCTGCTTGGCCAGCATATTGCCGCTTTCCAGATCGGGCACCAGCAGCACATCGGCCTGGCCGGCGACGGGTGATTGGATGCCCTTGGTCAGCGCTGCAGCGGCGGAGACGGCATTGTCAAACGCCAGCGGGCCGTCCAGCACGCCGCCGGTGATCTGGCCCCGGTCGGCCATCTTGCACAGCGCGGCCGCGTCCAGCGTGGCGGGCATGGCGGGGTTGACGGTTTCTACCGCCGCCAAAATGGCCACGCGGGGCTGCTCCACGCCAATGGCATGGGCCAGGGTGATGGCGTTGCGCACGATATCGGCCTTTTGCTCCAGCGTGGGGGCGATGTTGATGGCTGCATCGGTGATGATGAAAGGCCGGGGGTAGGCCGGTGTCTGCATCACAAAGCAGTGCGACAGGCGGCGCTTGGTGCGCAGGCCCGCTTCCGCATTCAGCACGGCGCTGACCAGCTCGTCCGTGTGCAGGCTGCCCTTCATCAGTGCTTGCACCTGGCCTTGGCCACCCATCTGCGCGGCACGCGCGGCGGCGGCGTGGCTGTGGGGCACGTCTTCGATGGCAATGCCTTCTAGGCTCAGGCCTGCGTCGGCGGCCACGGCCTCCAGCTTGGCGCGGGGCGCTACCAGAATCGGTTCAATCAGGCCTGCGCTGTGCGCATCCAGCGCACCGCCCAGGCTCAGTGCATCACAAGGGTGGACCACGGCCACGCGGATAGGGCCCAGCGGCAGCACATGCTGCAGCAGCTGGGGCAGGCCGTTGGCGGCCAGCAAGCGCACTTCGGGCAAGGTGGTGGCGGGGCGCTCCACCTTTTCGGTGGGGGCCAGCACGCTGGCTTCACCCTCAATCACCATCTGCCCATGCTGGTTGACGCAGCTGCAGGCCAGGGTAACGCGGCGCTTGGCCTCGTCCTTGGCGCTGACGGTCACGGTGACGTTGACCTGGTCGCCCACGCGCACCGGGGCGCGGAACTTGAGCGTCTGGCCCAAATACACCGTGCCGGGGCCGGGCAGGCGCGTGCCCAGCACGGCCGAGATCAACGCACCGCCCCACATGCCATGCGCGATCACGCCTTGGAACTGCGTGGCGGCGGCATAGTCGGCATCCAGATGGGCGGGATTGATGTCGCCGGACATGACGGCGAACAGCTGAATATCTTGCTGCGTGAGCTGGCGCTGCATGCTGGCGCTGTCGCCAATGGCCAGCTCATCAAAGGTGCGGTTGCTCAGCATGGCGGGGGCGATGCTCATTGGAAAGCTCCTGTGCTTGAGCGCGAGCAGGGAGATGTGTAAAGGGTTGGGGTCATGAGGGATACGAGTGCGTTGGTACGAGCTGCAGGGCTTTCAGTACATGTGTTGACCGCCATTCATGGACAGATTGCTTCCGGTCATGAAGGCAGCAGCATCGCTGGCCACAAACGTGACCAGGGCGGCAATCTCTGCCGGTTGACCGAGGCGTCCCACGGGAATACCCGCTTCGATTTGCTTGCGAACCTCCTCGGGTACTGCCATCACCATTTTGGTGGCCAGATAACCGGGTGAGATGGTGTTGACGGTCACGCCTTTGCGGGCCACTTCTTGAGCCAATGCCTTGGTGAACCCGTGCATACCCGCTTTTGCTGCCGAGTAGTTGGTCTGGCCGAACTGTCCTTTGAGCCCGTTGATGGATGAAATATTGATAATGCGCCCCCAGCCACGGGCTACCATGCCATCGAGAAACGGCTTGGTAGCGTGAAAGACAGAGTCCAGATTAGTGCGCAGCACTGCATCCCAGTTGGGCTTTGTCAATTTGCGCAGCGTTGCATCCCGGGTAATGCCTGCGTTGTTGACGACGATGTCGATCTGGTGACCATCGGCTTCAATGAGCGCGGCCAGTTGCTGGCAGGATTCCCAGCTGGACACATCGGCGGCATATGACTGGAAAGAGTATCCCTGCGCAGCCTGCTTCGCCAGCCAGTCCGCGGCTGCTTGTGCCTCCCTTGAGTGAGTCAGAAGCACGCGGTGTCCAGCGTCATGCAAGCTGTGCGCAATGGCTTCGCCTAAGCCGCCCATGCCTCCGGTGACCAGCGCGGTACGTGGTGTGTTTGTCATGTTCTTAGTCCTTTTGAGTTGTTGCAGGCGACGTGGTTTGCAGGGCCAACCAGGGCTTGAGCCAGTCTGCGGCAGGGAGGGCACCGCTATACGCCGCGCTATGCGTAGCCGCTTGCCACCAGCACATCAAGGCTTGCTGCATACCTGTGGCAAAGCTGGCCTGGTTTTGCGTGATTTTTTCCACTTCTTCCTGGCGCTGGGCCCATTGCCGCTGGGCCAGGTCTGTCCAGAAGTCTGCCGATAAACCTGCGGGCAAGCTGCCGCTGGCGGGGCGCTGCAGGCTGTCCATGCAGGCCTTGGCTTCGCCCAGGTTGCGCTCAACACGGCGCTGCAGCAGCTCCAGCTGGCCTTGCGTGCTTTGCAGCAGCAAACGGCCCAGCTCCAGTTGCAGGTCTGTAGTGGCCTGGGTCAGCTTCAGGGGTTGAAAGTCTTGGCTCATACGGTTCTCCAGTTGCGTGAAAAGCGCCGGAGGGCGCGGGTAGATGGTGTCAAGCCATCTGCGAAATGGTCTTGCGAAAGCGCGCCAGCGACAGCGCGAATACGGTGGAGCCAATGGCAAACATGGCCAGAAACTGCGGCCACACCACGTTCAGGCCCGCACCCCGGTACAAGATGGCCTGGGCCATGCTGACAAAGTGGGTGGTGGGTGCCAGCAGCATCACGTCTTGCACCAGCTGCGGCATGGATTCGCGCGGCGTGGCACCGCCCGAGAGCAATTGCAGCGGCAGCAGGGTCAACACCATCAGCAGGCCAAACTGGGGCATGGAGCGTGCAATCGTGGCCATGAAGATACCCATGGCCGTGGTGGCAAACAGGCACAGCGCTGCGCCCGCCATGAACAGGGCCACGCTGCCTTCAATCGGCACATGCAGCCAACCTTGCACGACGAGCTTGAGCGACACCCCGCAGGCCAGCAGCACCACCGCGCCCATGGACCAGACCTTGGCCAGCATGATCTCGGCCGGCGTCACGGGCATGACCAGCAAATGCTCGATGGTGCCGTGCTCGCGCTCGCGGATCAGCGCTGCACCCGTCAGGATGATGGACAGCATGGTCACGTTGTTGATGATCTGCATCACCCCGCCAAACCAGGTTTTGTTGAGCGACGGGTTAAAGCGCGCCCGCACCACCAAGTCGACCGGCGCACTGGCCACTGCCCGGTGGCGCTGGGTGAACTCTTTGATCTCGGCACTCACAATCTGCTGCACATAGCCGCTGCCCGAGAAGGCCTGGCTCATGCGCGTGGCGTCCACGTTCAGCTGCAGCTCTACCGATTTACCAGCCAGCACATCGCGCTGAAAGCCCGGTGGAATGGTCAGGGAGAAAGTGATTTTCCCGGCGTCCATGGCCGGGTCAACCTGGGCAAAGCCCATGAACTGCGGCGCGGTGAAATGCGGTGGGTAGAAGGCCGAGCCGATGCGTGCCGACAGCGGCGACTGGTCTTCGTCCACGATGGCAATCGGCGCGTGGTGCAAGGTCTCGGGCATGGCCGATGCCGAGGTGTAGACCGACAGCGTGAAGGTGTAGACGATGAGCACCAGCATGACCGGGTCGCGCCACAGGCTCCACAGCTCTTTGACGCCCAGGCGCCAGATGTTTTTCAGATGGTGCAGCATCTCAGCGCTCCTGCTTGGGCAGCGCCCAGATGGCAATCCCCATGATCACCGGAATGGCGATCAGCATGGGCCCAAAGGCGCTGCTCAGGTCTTGCCAGCCCAGCGCCTTGCTGAACACGCCGCGGCTGATGGTGAACATGTGGCTGGCCGGGTAGATCTGGCCCATCCAGCGGCCCGCGCCTTCCAGCGACGAGACTGGATCGGTGAGGCCCGAGAACTGTGTGGCCGGTATCAAGGTGCCCAGCATGGCAAAAAACATGGCGGCAATCTGGCTGCGTGTGATGGCCGATGCCAGCAAGCCCATGCCGGTGGAAATCACGCAAAACAGCAGCGCGGCCACGGTCAAGGTGAAAAAGCTGCCGGTGATGGGCACATCAAACACAAAAACGGCCATGGCGCACATCAGCAAATAGTTGAGCATGGCCAGGCCCACATAGGGCAGCTGCTTGCCCAGCAAAAACTCCACCCGGGTGACGGGTGTGACGTAGAGGTTGACGATGGAGCCCAGCTCTTTCTCGCGCACCACGGCCAGCGCGGTGAGCATGGCGGGGAACATCAGCAGCAGCAGCGGAATGACGGCCGGCACCATGGCCGGCAGGCTTTTCACATCGGGGTTGTAGCGAAAGCGCGTTTCCATGCTGACCTGGCTGGTCAGGGCCTGGCCGGTGCGTTCTCGCATCTGCTCGCCCAGCCAGTACTGGTGAATGCCTTGCACATAGCCTTTGACGGTTTCGGCCCGCGAGGGCATGGCGCCATCAAACCAAGCACCCACAGCAGTGGAGCTGCCGCGCAAAATGTCGCGGCCAAAACCGGGTGGGATTTCGATGGCCACGGCAATCTCGCCCGCGCGCATGCGCCGGTCCAGCTCTTCGTAGGAGGTGATGGGCGCTTGCTCTTGAAAGTAGCGTGAGCCCGACAGGCTTTGGATGTAGCTTTGGCTCAGCGTGCTCTGGTCGCGATCCAGCACCGCGAACTTGAGCTTTTCCACGTCCATATTGATACCAAAGCCGATCACGATCATCAGCACCAGCGAGCCGACCAGGGCCAAAGTAGCGCGCACCGGGTCGCGCTGCAGCTCCAGCGCTTCGCGCCACAGATAGCTCCACAGGCGCTGCAGGCTAAAGCGCGGCGTGTGAGGCGTATGAGAAACCATAGCTGCTTGCGCCTGACTATCTTGGGTTTCACTATGGTTTGATAGTGAAACTGGCTCAGGACGCGCGCTAGAAGCTATGTTTTTGGTATCAAGATTGGGCGCAGGCTCGCCCGATGCTTCCACCAGATAACCGATGAAAGCCTCTTCCAGCGTGGCGGCGCCGCGCTTTTTCACCAGGTTGGCGGGCGTGTCGCTGTCCAGCACCTTGCCCGCGTGCATCATGGACATGCGGTCGCAACGCTCGGCTTCGTTCATGAAGTGGGTGGAGATAAAAATCGTCACCCGGTCGCGGCGCGACAGCTCCACCAGCAGGCGCCAGAACTGGTCGCGCGCGACAGGGTCCACGCCCGAAGTGGGTTCGTCCAGAATCAGCAACTCGGGCTTGTGCACCATGGCCACGGCCAGCGACAGGCGCTGGCGCATGCCCAGCGGCAGCTGGTCGGGCAGGTCCAGGCGTGCATCCTGCAGGCCAAAGCGCTGCAGCATTTCTTCCACCCTGGCGTCGATATCGGCCTTGGGCACATCAAAAAGCTGGGCGTGCAGCACCAGGTTTTGCAGCACGGTCAGCTCGCCATACAGCGAGAACGCCTGCGACATATAGCCCACGCGGCGGCGCGTGGCGATGTCGTTGGGGTCGATCTCATGGCCAAACAGCCAGGCCTTGCCAACGCTGGCCGGCAGCAGGCCGGTGAGCATCTTCATGGTGGTGGATTTGCCGCAACCGTTGGAGCCCAGAAAACCAAAAATCTCGCCGCGCTGGATGCGAAAGTTCACATGGTCCACGGCCACAAAATCGCCAAAGCGCATGGTCAGGTCTTGCGCCTCGATGGCGATGTCATCGGCCTGGGTTTGCAGCGGCGGTATCACCACCTCGGCGTGGCCGCGCTTTTTGGCCTCGGGCAGCAGGGCGATAAAGGCCGCTTCCAGCGATGTGGTGTGCGTGCGCGCCAGCAACTCATCGGGCGTGCCGGTGTCCAGAATCTGGCCATCATCCATGGCCACCAGCCAGTCAAAGCGCTGGGCTTCGTCCATATAGGCGGTGGCCACCAGCACGCTCATCTGCGGGCGCGTGCTGCGTATGCGGTTGATCAAATCCCAGAACTGGGCGCGCGCCAGCGGGTCCACGCCGGTGGTGGGCTCGTCCAGAATCAGCAGGTCGGGGTCATGGATCAGTGCGCAGCACAGGCCCAGCTTTTGCTTCATGCCGCCCGAGAGCTTGCCTGCCGGGCGGTTCAG
Source organism: Comamonas testosteroni (assembly GCF_003569915.1). Classification (GTDB taxonomy): domain Bacteria; phylum Pseudomonadota; class Gammaproteobacteria; order Burkholderiales; family Burkholderiaceae_C; genus Comamonas; species Comamonas testosteroni_D. Next base: position 9,356 of record NZ_KZ984488.1, read on the forward strand.
AAATTTCTTCAGCCCCGTGCTCTGCGTCAAATCATCAATGCGGGCACGGCGCTCAGCTTCGTCGTGGCCAAACAGGCGGGCGAAGAACTGCAGGTTTTCTTCCACCGACAGCGTGGGGTAGAGGTTCTTGCCCAGACCTTGCGGCATATAGGCAATGCGCGGGCAGACGGCGTCGCGGTGGGCGCGGCTAGCCATATCGCCGCCCAGCGCCCAGACTTCGCCCTCTTGCACACGGCGCGCACCAGACAGCAGCGACAGCAGGCTGGATTTGCCCACGCCGTCCGGCCCGATCAGGCCGACCATGCCACCGGCGGGAATGTCCAGCGTCAGGCCGCGCAGCGCCTCGGTCTTGCCGTAGTGCAGGCGCACGTTTTTCAGCTGGGCGACCACGGCGCTCGCCCCTTGTGCCATGACAGCGACCATGCGCTTACTCCGGCAGCTTTACTTGCAGGTGGGCAGGCCATTGCGCGCCGGGCTCGGCCAGCACATAGGCCTGGCCGGGCAGGCCGGTCTTGACCTGGTTGAGGTGCTTTTGCAGCAGCTCGGGGTCAATCCGGGCCTTGATGCGGAACATCAGCTTTTGGCGCTCGCTGGCGGTTTCCACCGTCTTGGGGGTGAACTGGGCGGTGGCCGAGACAAACGAGACCTTGGCCGGGATCACCATGTTGGGTGCGGCATCGAGCACGATGCGCACGTCCGAGCCCAGGGCGATGCGGCCTGCCACGGTTTCGGGCAGGAAGAAGCTCATATACACGTCAGACAGATCGACCAGATTCAGCACCTTGCCGCCCGCACCCAGCACCTCACCGGGCTGTGCCAGACGAAACTGCACGCGCCCGTCGCGCGGGGCGGTGAGGGTGCTGTCTTGCAGCTCCACATCAATGCGCTGCACCGTGGCCATGGCGGCGGCAACCGATGAGTCCGAACCTGTGACCTCGGCCTGCGCTGCGGCAATCGCGGCCTTGGCGGCAGCGGCCTGGGCCTGCGTTGCCTTCAGCGCCGCTTGTGCGCCGCGCACGCGGGCACGGTCGTCATCCAGTTCCTGGGCAGAGCTGGCGCCTTCCTTGGTCAAGGTCTCAGACCGTGCCAGGCGGCGCTGGGCGTTGTCCAGCTCCGATTCGCGCTGGGCCACCTGGGCCAGGGCTGCGGCATGGTCGCTTTCGCGCAGCGCCACCTGGGCCTTGGCGGCGGCCACGGTGTGCACGGCGCGGTCTTTGCCAGCCAGGGCTTCTTTTTGCTGGGCCTGCAGCGACAGAATCTGCATGCGCGCCAGCGGCTCGCCAGATTTGACGAAGCTGCCTTCGCTGACCAGGATTTCTTCCACGCGGCCGCCGAGCTTGGTGGCCACGTCGATCTCGGTGGCCTCAATGCGGCCATTGCCGCTGGCCAGGCCCAGGTCTACATGGCTGGCTTGCCATTGCTTCCAGGCATAGGCACCACCGGCGACCAAGATGACGGCGATGGCAAGAAGGGTGAGGGTTTTTTGCTTGTTGGCGGGCTTGGACATGGGAGTTGCGGTGTTCAGGGTGCGATGCGGGAGGTTGCGGCAGGCGAGGCTTCGGCGGGGCTTGCGGGCAGGCCCAGGCCCGTGCCACCGCCCAGCGCGGCGTACAGACTGACCGAGGCGCTTTGCTGGGCAAAGCGGGCCTGCACCACTTGCTGCGCGGCGCTGAGCAGATCGCGCTGGGCATCGAGCACATCGAGATAGGGCGAAGCGCCGTTGTCATAGCGCAGCTGGGCCAGGCGGGCACGCTCTTGCAGCGAGTGCAAGTTGTCGCGCTGGATTTGCACCTGCTGCGTCATCAACTGGCGGGCGCTGAGGGCATCGGCTACTTCACGAAACGCGGTTTGCAAGCTGCGCTCGTAGTCCACCACGGCGGCGTTCTGGCGCACGGCGGCCAGATCAAGTTGCGACTGGCGCAGCCCGCCATCCCACAAGGGCAGCGAAATGGTGGGCACAAAGCTCCAGGCCTTGCTGCCGTTGTCAAACAAACCATCGAGCTGGGCGCTGGCCGTGCCAAAGTTGCCCGACAGCGCAATGCGCGGCAAGAAGGCGGCGCGCGCGGCATCCACGCGGGCATGGCTGGCTTGCAACTGGTGCTCGGCTGCCACCACATCGGGTCTGGCCGTGAGCAGGCTCGATGGCAGGCCCACGGGCACGTCGGCAAAAAACTGCTGGCCGCGCACCAGCGGTGGCAACTGGGCCACATCAGCTCCGGTCAGCAACTGCAGTGCGTGCGCGGTTTGGGCGCGCTCTTGCTCCAGTTGCGCGGCCATGGCTCGGGCCTGGTGGTGCAGGCTCTCCACCTGGGTCAGCGCGTATTTGGAGATGCTGCCCACCTCATAGCGGCGGGTAAAGATGCGCAGCGTTTCGGCGCGGCTGTCCAGCGTGTGGCGCGTCAATGTCAGGCGCTCGTCCATTTCGCGCAAGCTCAGGTAGCTGCGCGCCACCTGGGCAAACAAGGCCTGGCGCGCGGCCTGTGTGCCCAGCTCGGTGGCCAGGTACTGCTGCAGCGCGGCGTCGCTCAGATTGCGCACGCGGCCCCACAGGTCCAGCTCCCAGCTGCTCAGGCCCACAAACACTTCGTGGTCGCTGCCAATCGCAGTGCGGCCGCTGGCGTTCAGATCACCGGGCACGCGGGCGCGGGCATGGCTGCTGCCTGCGGCCAGGGTGGGCAAGCGGTTGGCGTTCTCTATACCGTAGCTGGCGCGCGCCTCTTGCGCACGCAGCAGGGCTTGGCGCAGGTCGTGGTTGTAGCTGGCGGCTTGCTGCAGCAGCTGGGTGAGCGTGGGGTCTACCACCATGGCTTGCCAGGGGGGCAAGGCGGCATCCTGGCTGCCCTGGGTTTGCGTATCGCCAGGCCATTGGGTGGGCAGCGTTGGCTGCGGCTGCTGCAGCGGAATGGTGCTGCTGGCGCAACCGGCCAGCAGCAGGGCGGCGGCCCAGGGTAGGAGTCGTGGAATCAGCATGCGTTTAGCGAAGAATGTGGTAGCCCGAATCGATGTAGAGGGTGTTGCCGGTAATGGCCTTGGCCTGGTCGCTGGCCAGAAAGCTGCACAGCGCACCCACCTCGTGCAGCTCTACCAGTCGGCGCAGCGGGGCGCGGCGGGCGGCGTCGTCCATCAGCGCATCAAAGTTGGGAATGCCCGATGCCGCGCGCGTGGCCAGCGGGCCGGGCGAGATGGCATTGACGCGTATGCCCTTGGGGCCCAGCTCGGCCGCCAGGTAGCGCGTAGTGGATTCCAGCGCGGCCTTAACGGGACCCATGACGCCGTAGTTGGGCACCACTTCTTCGGCGCCCACATAGCTCATGGTCATCAGGCTGCCGCCTTCGGTCATCAAGGGCTCGGCCAGGTGTGCCATGCGGGTGAACGAGTGGCAGGAAATGTCCATGGCGCGCGCAAAGCCTTCGCGCGAGCTGTCGGTCACGCGGCCGTGCAGATCGCTCTTGGGCGCAAACGCAATGGAGTGCAGCAAAAAATCAAGTCGGCCCCAGCGCTGGGTAATGGCGTCAAACAGGGCTTCCATCTCGCCGGGCTGCTCCACATCCAGTGGCATGGCAATATCGGCCTGCAACTGGTGGGCCAGCGGTGCAACATAGGGGCGGGCTTTGTCGTTGAACCAGGTGACTGCCAGGTCCGCACCCGCATCGCGCAGGGCGCGGGCGCAGCCCCAGGCAATGCTTTGATCATTGGCAATGCCGACGACCAGACCTTTTTTGCCAGATAAAAAACCGTTCACGCTTATTTCTCCAAAACATAGTGGCCAGGGGCATCGGCCATTGCGGGGTAGGCGGTGCAGCCCATGCGCGGTGGTTTGACGCGCTTGCCAGAACCGGAATCAGAGCGCTCGGCCAACCATTGCTGCCAGGCAGGCCACCACGAGCCTGCAAAAGAGGGCGCGGTAGCTTCCCAATCCGCAGGCGCCAGATAGCTGCCGCCTGCTGCGCGGGTGAGCAGCTGGTAGCGGCGCTTGGAATCGGGCTTGGGCGGGTTGACGATGCCGGCGTTATGTCCACCAGTGGTGAGCGCGAAAGTGATTTCGGCGGGCGACAGGTAGTGCAGCTTGTGCACCGAGCGCCAGGGCGCCACATGGTCGGTGGTGGTGCCAACCATAAAGGTGGGCAGGGTCAGGCTGCCCAGCGACACGGGTCGGCCATCCACGGGATAGCGGCCTTCGCTCAAATCGTCGTTGAGGAACAGGCGGCGCAGGTATTGCGAATGCATCTTGGCGGGCATGCGCGTGGCATCGGCATTCCAGGCCATCAGGTCGTTGACGCCGCTGCGCTCACCCAGCAGGTAGTCGTGCACCAGGCGCGACCACAGCAGGTCATAGCTGCGCAGCATCTGGAAGGCGCCCGCCATTTGGCTGGCCTTGAGGTAGCCGGTCTCCGCCATCTGGGCTTCCAGCAGGCTGACCTGGCTTTCGTCGATAAACAAACCCAGTTCGCCCGGTTCGCTGAAATCGGTCTGGGCCGCAAAAAAGCTGAGACTTGCTAAGCGATCATCGCCATCGCGCGCCATGGCGGCTGCGGCAATCGCCAGCAAGGTGCCGCCCAGGCAGTAGCCGGTAGCGTGCACTTTGCGCTGGGGCACGATGGCGTTGACAGCATCCAGCGCTGCGTGGAAGCCGTCGCGCAGATAGTCGTCCATGCCCAGATCGCGGTCCTCGGCGCCGGGGTTCTTCCACGAGATACAGAACACCGTATGGCCCTGGTCCACCAGATATTTGACCAGCGAGTTGTGCTGCGAGAGATCAAGGATGTAGTACTTCATGATCCACGCGGGCACCAGCAGCACAGGCTCGGCATGCACGCTGGCGGTGGAGGGCTGGTACTGGATCAGCTCCATCACCCGGCTGCGCAGCACCACCTTGCCGGGGGTGATGGCCACGTCGCGCCCCACTACAAAAGGCGTCTCGGCAGCGGTGCCGCTTGCGGCCTGGCGCAGGTCTTCGGCCAGGTGCTGCGCGCCGCGCACCAGGTTGGCGCCCATTTCCTCGGCGGTCTTGCTCAGCACCACGGGGTTGGTGAGGAACTGGTTGCCGGGCGAGCCCATGTCCAACCATTGCCGGGCCCAGAAGCTGACCAGCTTCTCATGGTGCGGCTCCACCCCGCGCACGCCGTGCGTGGCCGCATCCCACCATTGCTGCGTCATCAAAAAGGACTGGTGCCACAGCCAGAACGGCCACTGGCGCCACGCGCTGTCTGCAAAACGGCGGTCTTGCACGGGCGGCGCCACCTGCGCCTGCGCTTTATCGGGGGCGGCCAGCAGGCGCTCTTGCACATAAGCCGCTAATGCCTGTGCTTGGCCGGCTGCCAGATGGGCCAGGTCCATTTGCTTGCCCGGCGAGGCCGCCAAGTGCGTAGCCCAATCCTGCCAGGCCAGCAGCGAGGAGACGGGCGACAGCGAGCCAGACTTGCGCGCCAGCAGGGCATGCGCATAGGTGTCTAGCTGTTCGGAGGGCGTGGGGGAGGCGGGGCTGGGTGGGGTTGGGCGGTTGGGCATGGCAGTGCACAGAGGGTAGATGGGCGTTTGCGGCGTCTGGAACGTCTTGGGCGTGGGCTTCTCACCCGAACTGGAAATTGCCGAGATTCGTTTCTTGATTTAAGGAAATCCTGCAAAACCCTCCGCAATGTTTGGTACATGTCAGCATGCAATGGCATCCTCACAGGCCATGAAACAAAGCAGCCTTGACCTGAATCTGAGTACCAAGAAGACCCGCAAACAGGAA
>NZ_KZ984489.1 GCF_003569915.1 Comamonas testosteroni
TCGCGCCTTCAACGCTGCGTTGTAAGCCTTCCAGTTCGTTGTGCGGTACTTAACCCGACCCCAGCTCGTCTCTCTCATCTCCCGAGCCTACCTCAGCTGCGACCGGCATTTGTGCAACAACGCCCAATGCGATGTAACGTAAAAAAATGCTTCGAGATATAAACGGCGCACGTAAGAGAAAGGTAAGGATGCGCTCTTCATATTCGGCGCATTCACCTTTGGTTTTGGCAATTGAAGGCTGACCGTTCGGCAGTCAATCAAGCGAATGCTTGAAAAGAAGGTGATATGAATCGTTCCTACCGCACCATCTGGAATGAGGCCCTGGGGGCCTGGGTTGCCGTTAGCGAAATTTCCACGGTGGCTGGGAAGTCCAGCGTGCGCTCGGAGCGTCGGGCGCAGGGCGGCGGACGTGGCTTTGCGCCGTCCTTTGCTTTGCTGGCGGTCGTGGCGGCAATAGGACTGTTAAGTAGCAGTCTCGCCAATGCAGGGGTTTTTCAGAGCAGCACATCTGCGACAACCTACAACCAAAATTCTGACTGGTATGGCATCAATGCTCAGGTGAGCGACATGTCGGTTTTGATGCAAGGCAACAATGACTGCGTGGGACTGAATTCCAATTATTCAACTGGTAGCACCACCTCAACAGGCTGGCTGCTGGGGCTGGCAGCGCAAGGCTCAGTTGCGACTTGGAATATTACGGGTGGCGATGTTTATCACGGTGCATCCAGTGGGATCAATAGTAGACCATCCGGAAACGGTGGCGGTACACCCATGGCAACCGTCGCAAACAGTGCATCCAAAGTGACTGGATATAGTGCTTTTGGTGCAGGTTGTGCTGTAAATGTTACTGGGCTTGGTGCTACAGGTATGGGCATCAATGTCACTGCCAGCGGGGCTGGATCGACTGCCATGGGTGTGGGCTCCACCGCATCGGGCGCGGGCAGTACTGCCACAGGCGCTTATACCACCGCTAGCGGGGCCGGTAGCATTGCCATGGGTATCGGCAGTCGCGCGACAGTGGATCGAACCATTGCCCTGGGTTATGGGGGCGATGGAACTGCCGCAAATGCCGTGATTGCGAATGCCGTTGGTGCAGTGGCCATTGGCGGTAACGCGACCATGGGTGCGCAGGCGACTGCTGGTGACGCCATTGCCATTGGTCAGGCCCAGGCGTCTGGAGGTCAGTCTGTTGCCATTGGCGTGGCTTCCAATGCGCTGGCGACCAATACGCTGGCGATGGGCGCTTCCTCACAAGTCGGGGCAGGTGCAAACAACTCTGTTGCGGTTGGACCTGGTGCCAATGTTTGGGCTAACAGTACAAATGCCACAGCCATTGGTGGTTCGGCCAAAGTGACGTCTGGAAGCAATAACATCGCGGCCGGCTACAGCTCTCAAGCCACAGGCAATGGCTCAGCGGCTTTTGGTGCAAGTGCCAATGCGACTGGCAACAATGCCATGGCGGTCGGCGTTAATGCACGGTCGGGCAGCGGTGCTTCATCGCACACAACGGCCTTGGGGGCTGACTCCAATGCCTTCGCGTCGCGCGCCACGGCGATTGGTGTGGGCGCTTTGGCCAATGGGGCTTATGCCACATCCATTGGCGGCGGCGATGGCTTTGGCACTAGCTATGCTTCTTCGGCGATAGCCGGCGGCACCAACTCTGTTGCGATTGGTGGTGCTTCGACTGCCGATGGCGGCGGTGCAAAAGCCTGGGGCGTCAACAGCGTCGCCATTGGTGCCACGTCCAATGCGTCTGGTGCAAATGCCTTGGCAATTGGCTTTGGCGCTACGGTGAACCAGGCTGGCAGCGTTGCGATTGGTTCTGGCAGCTCAACGACAGCTGCCAACACCACAGGGCCTTTTACGCTGACGGGTGCGGGAGCAGCGCAGGCGGTTCCCACGGCCAGCACATCGGTGGTGTCGTTTGGCAAAGCAGGTAGCGAACGTCAGTTGCAGAATGTGGCCGCAGGTGCTGTGACTGCAACAAGCACGGATGCTATCAACGGATCGCAGCTCTATGCGGTCGGGACCTTTCTGTCTACAGGCATTTCCAGCCTGTCCACGGGTCTGAGCACGACCAATAGCAATTTAACCAGCCTGTCGACTTCGACATCGACGGGATTGAGTAGTTTGTCCACGGGCGTTAGTAGTCTGTCTACCGGCCTGAGTACGACCAATAGCAATCTGAATAGTCTGTCGACCTCGACATCAACGGGCCTAAGCAGCTTGTCTACAGGTGTGAGCAGCCTGTCCACGGGACTGAGCACCACGAATAGCAATCTGGGTAGCCTTTCGACGTCGACCTCCACCGGTCTGAGTAGCCTGTCAACAGGGCTGCAGAGCATCTCTACCAGCGTGAGCACGATGGATAGCCGTATTGGCAGCTTGTCCACAGGTCTGAGCACGACGAACAGTAGCTTGGGTAGCTTGTCGACATCAACATCGACGGGCTTGAGCAGCTTGTCTACTGGGCTGAGTACGACGGACAGCCGTGTAACGAACGCGGGTCAAAGTGTTGCGAATGCATTGGGTGGCGGCTCGACCTACGATCCCAAGACTGGCAATGTCAGCGCGCCCAACTACAAAACGACGGCTGCGGATGGTTCCACGGTGTCTGCCAACAATGTGGGCGATGCCTTGAGTAACTTGTATGCCAACGGCACCAAGTATTTCAAGACCAACTCGACGGATCCCGATGCTCTGGCTTCGGGCCAGAATGCGATTGCGGTTGGCCCTTCTGCTCTTGCAAGCGGGGCGTCGTCGGTTGCCATGGGTAATGGAGCCCAGGCCACGGGCACGAATGCTGTGGCGATTGGTACGGGTGCCTTGGCCACAGGTTCGCAGGCCATTGGAGCAGGAGCCAGCGCGGGTGGTGGCGGTGTTGCAATCGGTGATCAGGCCGATGCAGGCGGCACACCACGCAGCAGCAACAGCAATGTCTCGAAGGGAACGGCCATTGGCTTTGGTGCAGTGGTTCAGCAAAGCAACGGTGTTGCAATTGGTTCCGGGTCGGTGGCAAGCACTGCCGCTGGCGTGGCCGGCTATGTCTCTGCAGGCGCAAGTGTTCAGCAGGCGCAGGCGGTGGCGGCAACAACAAGCACGCAAGCGGCTGTTTCTGTCGGCGATGCATCCAACAGCCAGTACCGGCAGGTCACTGGTGTTGCTGCAGGTACTGCCAACAGCGACGCAGTGAACGTGAGTCAGCTGAAGGCACTGGAAGGCCAGCAGGCCATGCAGATCGGGGCGCTGCAAAATCAGATTGGCAGCGTGGCTCGGATTGCCTACTCGGGCGTGGCCATGGCCTTTGCAATGTCCGGAACCTATATGCCAACGCTGTATCCGGGTGAAAAAGCTCTGGGTGTTGGAGTGGGTGGCTACCGCGGCTATGGTGCTGTGGGCGTGAACTTCAAGGCGCTTTCGAAGGAAGGTAATATGTCTTGGGGAGCAGGCATTTCCTCAACAGGCCGTGAATGGGGTATCAACGCAGGTATCGGCTGGAAGTGGAAATAATGCGTTCTGCCTGAGAATAACGGGCTAGTCGCCACCAGGGCCCTCACTTTGGTGAGGGCCTTTTCTATATGTCGGACAGCGTATGCGAATTGGTATTTCCGTCATTACCCATGCGAACCAGAATATCTGGGAAAACGGCATGGGGCAGAACGTCATCTTTCTGGCACGTGCTCTGAAAGCTGTTCCCTTTGTTCGCTCCGTGGTTTTGATCAATGTGGGTGATCAAAAAGGCATGGCCGAGCAGGTAGATCTAGCAGGCGACAGCCTAATGCTGTTGACCCAGGAGCAGGCCAGTGACGAGGTTGACGTCATCTTTGAGCTGGCTGGAGCTCTCAACCCACAGTGGCTTGCATTACAGCGTGCGCGTGGCAAGAAAGTCGTTTATTACTGCGTGGGGCAACCCTATGTCGGCCTCATTGAGGGTGCGGTCTTTGAGCGTCCGGGTTTTTTCCCGCCCATAGGTCGTTGTGACGAGGTATGGCTGTTGCCCAAGGATGCCCAGCATGCCGCCATGATGCGCGTGCTGAATCGATGCGTGGTCAGGCTGGCGCCCTATCTCTGGAGCTCGTCATTCCTGGAGAAGCGAGTAACTGAGGTTGCCGCAAAAGGCTATCGCTATGGCTGGGCACCGCAAGATGGCAAAGGCGGAAGACACTCATTGAGAGTGGCCATATTCGAGCCCAACGTCTCCGTGGTCAAGACTTCCAGCATTCCGATGCTGGTGTGCGACGAGGCTTATCGGGCGCAGCGCGGCAGCTTGCAGATGATGCATGTGCTCAACACCTTGCACATGAAGGACCACCCCACCATGCTTCATCTGGCCAATTCACTGGATATCGTCAAGGAGCACAAAGCCTGCTTCCATGGCCGCCATGATGTGGTGGGTTTTATGTCGCAGTTTGCAGATGCCGTGGTTGCCCATCAGTGGGAGAACGAGCAGAACTACAGCTATATGGATGCTTTGTATGGGGACTACCCTTTGATTCATAACTCGCCCTGGCTCAAGAGTTTTGGCGCTGGCTACTTCTATCCGGGCTTTGATGCGGCAGAAGGCGGGCGGCAACTGATATTTGCCAGCGCACATCATGATGAATGTTTGCAGGAGCAGCGCCTGGCGCGGCAGAAATTGTTCGCGGCCTTGGATCCCGTCAGTGAGGTCAATGTGCAAGAGCATGTCCAACTGCTAACGCAGCTGTGCCATGACGCCCCCAGCTTGCTGGAGGCCGCATGATGCTTCAAGGTCCTCAAAGACTTCGCGTTGGCATTTCTCTCTTTGTACGCAAAGGCAATCAGTCGCTCTGGGAAAACGGCATTTTCCAGAACTGCATTTTTCTGGCCCAACTGTTGCAGCGTTCTCCGTTGGTTTCAGAAGTGTTTCTCGTCGTTGGCGGTGGTGGCGGCGATACGGCAGATGCTATGGCGTTCCTTAGGGAGTCACCGGTTCCTGTGATCGATATGGATGCGGCGTTGAGCAAGCTGGATCTGATGGTCGAGATGAGCGCGCAGTTGAGCAAGGAATGGATGATCGCATTCAAGGAGACTGGGCGGAAAGTCGTTTCCATGCGCGTGGGCAACGACTATGTCATCGACATCGAACGCATGGTGTTTGACAAGCCGCATGGCTTGCTGATCACGGGCGCGCCTTATGACGAGGTTTGGACTCTGCCAGAGTACATCAATACCTGCGTGCCGTACTTTGCCAGTACCTTCAGGGCTCCCGTGCGCGTTGTGCCGCATCTATGGAGCCCCGAGTTGCTGGAAAAGGCGATGAAGGAGGCTGGCAATTCCGAAGGCTTCGGCTACCGACCAGGTCGCAGGCGCTGGCGCATGGGCATGTTCGAGCCCAATGTCTGCATGGTCAAGACCAGCCATATTCCGATGCTGGTATGCGAGGCTGCGCACCGTGCCCAGCCAGATATCACGGAGAGGGTTCAGGTCTACAACTCATTTCATATGAAGGACCATCCTGTCTTCAACGGTTTTGCGAACAGCCTGGATATCGTGCGGCACGGTATCGCCACATTCGAGGGGCGCTTTCCCATCTGGCAACTGCTTTCTACCAACACGGATGCTGTGATCAGCCACCAATGGGAAAACGCGCAGAACTATGTGTATTACGAGGCCTTGTATGGTGCCTATCCTCTGATTCACAACTCTCATCTGATTGGAGACTGCGGCTATCGCTACCATGGCTTTGACTGCGAAGAGGGTGGGCAGGTGCTGTGCCAGGCTTTTGCGGAGCATGACCAGAATCTCGAACACTATCGCGCGCAGGCCCGGCAATTTCTGGCAACGCTGGATCCTCTGGCCGAATCCAATGTCGCGGCATACACCCAGGCGATTGAGCAGCTTTATCTACAGTGAGCTGTCATGAGTGAAAGGTGAAAGGGATGATGAAAATGCTCAGGTGGACTTTGTTGGCGATCGGTTTTTGGGGGAGTGCTCACATCGGTATGGCTCAGCAGGTGCTTGCGCCAGCCGCAGCACCACAGGACAAACTGGCCCAGGCTGCGGCCAGTGTAGGGGTTCAGAAGTGCATGCCCGCCATTCGCAGGCTCAGCGCTTTGACGATACAAGGCAGCCGCAGCCACGACGTGTTGCTGGACTGGGATCGCAAGCAGCCTGATGCCGGTCCGTTCTTTTCCCTGATCGGCATGGAGTTCCCGAACGCAGGTGTTGCAGCATCCGTCACAGCAGTACCTGACGCCAATGCTTCTACCTGCACGATAGCTGCAGAGCGTATTTCCGTTGCACCATTCACCTGCGCCAGCATCGCCCAATCGGAGTTGCCGGGTTATCAAATGTTCAGGCTGCTGCCGACCTATGCTGTCTATACAGACCCCAAAGAGCCGACTTCGTCTGTATCCTTGATTGACTCCCCGCCTGGTTGTCTGGTGATTCGTCGATTTGTCGAGTATCACTGGCAAGACCCTGCGGCGGCAGTGAGCCAGCCAGTGGCCAAGCCCCCAGCAAAGCGTTGATTCGGGGCATAGGCCTGTGGTGCAACTTGCTTTGGGGGAATTGCGTCCCGTGTCCCACACCACTTTTCATACGAACTGTGCACAATGGAAAGCACCAGAGTTTTCCCCGTGTTTTTTCGATGGAGAGTCTCACGATGCCTCACGCTTTCGCCAAGACCCTGAAGTCCTTTGAGACGGAAGGCAATAAAAAGGGCAAGTTCTACTCATTGCCCGCCCTGGCCAAACAGTTTCCTGAAATCAAGCGCCTGCCGGTGTCCATTCGCATCGTGCTGGAATCTGTGCTGCGTAACTGCGACGGCAAGAAAATTACCCAAGAGCATGTGGCCCAGCTTGCGCGCTGGAAACCCAATGCCGAGCGTACCGATGAAATTCCGTTTGTCGTCTCGCGAGTGGTGCTGCAGGACTTCACTGGCGTGCCCCTGCTGGCTGACCTGGCCGCCATGCGCTCCACTGCGGCTAAGCTGGGCAAGAAGCCCAAGGCGATTGAACCATTGGTGCCCGTGGACCTCGTGGTGGATCACTCCATCATGGTCGATTATTTCGGTACCAAGAATGCGCTCGACCTGAACATGAAGCTGGAGTTTCAGCGCAATCAGGAGCGCTACCAGTTCATGAAATGGGGCATGCAGGCCTTTGACACCTTTGGCGTGGTGCCCCCGGGCTTTGGCATCGTCCACCAGGTCAATCTGGAATATCTGGCCCGTGGCGTGCACCGCAACAAGGCTGAGGACGTGTATTACCCGGACACGCTGGTCGGCACTGATAGCCACACCACCATGATCAACGGCATCGGCGTTGTAGCTTGGGGGGTGGGCGGTATTGAGGCGGAAGCCGCGATGCTGGGGCAGCCCGTGTACTTTTTGACGCCCGATGTTGTGGGCTTTGAGCTGACGGGCCAGTTGCGCGAAGGTGTGACGGCGACCGATCTGGTGCTCACGGTCACAGAAATCCTGCGCAAGGAAAAAGTGGTGGGCAAGTTTGTCGAGTTCTTCGGCGAAGGTACTGCCAGCCTCGCGCTGCCGGATCGCGCCACCATTGGCAATATGGCGCCCGAGTATGGCGCGACCATGGGCTTTTTCCCTGTCGATGAAAAGACCATCGAGTACTTCAAGGGCACAGGCCGAACCAAGAGCGAGATTCAGGCGTTCGAGGCGTACTTCAAGGCACAGAAGCTGTTTGGCATTCCCAAGTCGGGTGAGATTGACTACTCCCATGTGGTCAAGCTGGACCTGGGCTCGGTCGCGCCCAGCCTGGCCGGCCCCAAGCGCCCGCAGGACCGCATCGAGATTGGCCATGTGGCAGGCAAATTCAGCGAGCTGTTCAGTGCAGCCGTGGCTGACAACGGCTTCAACCAACCTGCCGACAAGCTGGGCAAGCGCTACGTCGTGCATGAGAACGGCCCTGAAGCTTCGGCGCCGATAGCGAAACCCCTGCCTTCGGGCGCGCCGCAGAATGTGGCGGAGATGGAGGCCAACAAGCCCAAGGTGGTTGATGCTGCAGCGGCAACGTCGGCAGCGGAGACGCGCATCAAGGCCGGCGAAGGCAAGAGCTTTGAAGTGGGCAATGGCGATGTGCTGATCGCCGCCATCACCAGTTGCACCAATACCTCCAACCCCAGTGTGATGCTGGCTGCGGGCCTGCTGGCCAAGAAAGCAGTGGAGGCCGGCCTCAAGGTCAAGCCACATATCAAGACATCGCTGGCTCCCGGCTCGCGGCTGGTTACCAGGTATCTGACAGAGGCAGGCTTGTTGCCTTATCTGGAAAAGCTGGGCTTTGCGGTGGCGGGCTACGGCTGCACCACCTGCATTGGCAATGCGGGCGATCTGACACCGGAGCTCAACGCCTCCATCATTCAGAACAATCTGGTCTGCGCAGCCGTGCTTTCGGGCAACCGCAACTTCGAGGCCCGCATTCACCCCAATATCAAGGCCAACTTTCTGGCCAGCCCGCCGCTGGTGGTGGCCTACGCGATTGCCGGCACGGTGCTCAAGGACTTGATGACCGAGCCCGTGGGGCAGGGTAAGGGCGGCAAGGACGTGTATCTGGGCGATATTTGGCCCAGCAGCGAGGAAGTCCATGCGCTGCTCAAGCACGCGATGAACGGCAAGGCTTTCCGCAGCAATTACGAGCAGGTGGCCAGCGAGCCCGGCAAGCTCTGGGAAAAAATCCATGGTGTGACTGGCGCCACCTACACATGGCCCGAGAGCACCTATATCGCAGAGCCTCCATTCTTTGCTGATTTTGCTCTTGAATTGAAAGCATCATCCCTAGATACATCAAAGACTAGAGGCCAGAAAGACTCCAACCCCAATGCTGTACACGGTGCACGCGTGATGGCGCTGTTTGGCGACTCCATCACCACCGACCATATCTCGCCAGCAGGCTCCATCAAGGAAACCTCGCCCGCAGGCAAGTGGCTGCTCGAGCATGGCGTGCAGAAGGCCGACTTCAACAGCTATGGCTCGCGCCGTGGCAATCATGAAGTGATGATGCGCGGCACCTTTGCCAATGTGCGCATCAAGAACCTGATGATTCCCGCATCTGCCGATGGCTCGCGGGAGGAAGGCGGCGTGACCATCTATCGCGACGATCATGGCAAGAGCGAGAAGATGCCCATCTATGACGCAGCCATGAAGTACCAGGCCGCAGGTCGCGCCACGGTGGTGCTGGCGGGTGAGGAATACGGCACCGGCTCTAGCCGCGACTGGGCGGCCAAGGGCACGCAGTTGCTGGGCATCAAGGCCGTGGTGGCGCGCAGCTTTGAGCGTATTCACCGCTCCAATCTGGTGGGCATGGGCGTGTTGCCGCTGCAGTTCAAGGGCAATGACAGCTGGCAGAGTCTGGGCCTGACGGGCGAGGAATTCATTGACGTGATTCCCGCCGCCGACTTGGCCCCGCAAAGCGATGCGGAGCTGGTGATTACTCGCCCCGATGGCAGCAAGAAGAGCGTGACCGTCAAGCTGCGCATCGACACGCCGATCGAGGTGGACTACTACCGCCATGGCGGCATCCTGCCTTATGTGCTGCGGCAGTTGCTCAACGCCTGAGTTGAACCGGCGATAAAAAAGGCCTGCGTTGCGCAGGCCTTTTTGCTGTCTGTGCGAGTCGCTGTCAGCCTTGCTCGGCCAGCAGCTCCTGCAGCGTCTTGACTTGCATGCGCAGGCGCTCGTTTTCGGCTTCCAGCTCGGTCACGCGGGCTTGCAGTTCTTCGGGCGTGGCAGTAACTGCGGCTTCTGCGCCTTCTTCGGCGGCAGGCTTTTCGGCCTTGGGCTTTTTCTTGGAATCACGCACGCGCTTGGCGGCTTGCTTCAAGGCATCCGCACCTTCGGCGGCGACGGCTTGCTGTTCTTCTTCCGGCAGGGTGGCGACCACGGCTGCGGCGTTGAGCGACAACTCACCAGACTTCACAGCAGCCACCACTTCAGGCGCGGCTTTTTCCTGGATGGTTTCGATCATCTTGACCTGACCGGCGGACAGGCGCGCGGCGCGGGCCAAGGCTTCGCGGGTGTCCAGTGCTTCGTCGGGCACCTTGGCCACGCTGGCCAGAGCCTTGGCGACGACGGGGTCAGTCTCACCTTCCCATGGGGCTTCGGCAGGCTGCTCGCCCGCTTCGGCCTTGGCGGCGTTCACGGCAGCAGCGGCAGCGGCGCGGCGCTCGGCAATGATTTCGCGCTTGCGCAGAGCCAGCACGCCGCGCTGAAAGTCAGAGACGCTGCGACGGCCCAGGTGCTGGTCAATCATCCACAGGTGCACATCGTCCATGTTCTTGAACTGCGTGGCCTGGATGGTGTTGAAGGGCAGGCCGTGCTTTTGGCAGATGCCATAGCGGTTGTGGCCGTCGATCAGCAGGTCGCCCCAGACGACCAAGGAGTCGCGGCAGCCTTCGGCGAGGATGCTGCGCTCCAGCGATTCGTACTCATCGGGAGTGAGTGGGTCGATATAGGCCTTGAGGCCTTCGTCAATTTTGAGTTCCATGGTGTTGGTATGGGCGCTGATGGTTCGGTTTTTGAGTCAGATTGGCCTATTGCCTAGAAAGTATCAGCGCTGTTGGCTATAGAAAAAAGAGCAACGCCCCAGAGCGTGGGGCGTTGGTGATGGGCTGGTGCAGAGCTTACAGCAGACGCGAAATCAGCGCACCTTCTACCGGGCCTTCCAGCGGAATGCGCACACGCACGGGGTTGCCTTGCGCGACTTCCACGGGCTTGCCTTCGAGGTCAAACATCTTCTCCAGCTTGATCTGGCGGTTGCCCTGGGGGTGAATCACTTCGATGGTGTCGCCCACGGCAAAGCGGTTCATGGTTTCGATCTCAGCCATACCATCAGCATAGCCGCGCACCGCGCCCACAAAGTGGCTGCGTTGCAGCACGCTGTGGCCGGTTTCGTAGTTCTGGTAGTCGTTGGCAGGGCGGCGCTCCAGTAGACCGCCGGTATAGCCTCGGTTGGCCAGACCTTCCAGCTCGGTAATCAGGTGCGGGTTGAACGGGCGACCGGCCACGGCGTCGTCAATCGCGCGGCGATAGGTTTGCGCGGTGCGCGCCACGTAGTACAGGCTCTTGGTGCGGCCTTCGATCTTGAGCGAATCGACACCGATCTTGGTCAGGCGCTCCACATGCTCCACGGCGCGCAAGTCCTTGGAGTTCATGATGTAGGTGCCATGCTCATCTTCCATGATGGGCATCATCTCGCCGGGACGGCCTTTTTCTTCCAGCAGATAGATGGCATCGGCCTTGGGGTGGCGCCGCTGATCACCGCAGGTGCTGGTGAACTGGTTGTCCAGATCGTTCTTGGCGTCTTCAAAGTTGAAGCCGTTTTCCATGGTCTGGCCCAGGGCCTCGCCGGTGTTGGGATCGACAGCAGCATCGTGTGTCTTGTAATCCCAGCGGCAGGCATTGGTGCAAGTGCCTTGGTTGGGGTCGCGGCGGTTGAAGTAGCCCGACAGCAGGCAACGGCCCGAGTAAGCGATGCACAGCGCGCCGTGCACAAACACTTCCAGCTCCATATCGGGGCATTCCTGGCGAATCTTCTCGATCTCGTCCAGACTCAGCTCGCGCGAGAGGATGATGCGCGAGACGCCCATCTTCTGCCAGAACTTCACGGTGGCGTGGTTGGTGGTATTGGCCTGCACGGACAGGTGAATTTCCTGCTCGGGCCACTTTTCCTTGACCATCATGATGAGGCCAGGGTCGGCCATGATCATGGCGTCGGGCTTCATGGCGATGATGGGTTCGATGTCGCGCAGATAGGTGCGCACCTTGTCGTTGTGCGCAATCAGATTGCTGGTCAGAAAGAACTTCTTGCCGCGCGCGTGGGCCTCGGCAATGCCCTGGCCAATCTGCTCCAGGCGGAATTCATTGTTGCGAGCGCGCAGCGAGTAGCGCGGCTGGCCGGCGTAGACGGCGTCGGCACCAAAATCGTAGGCGGCACGCATCTTGTCGAGCGAGCCGGCAGGCAGCAGCAGTTCAGGGGCTTTGAGGGTCATGATGGCCTCTATTGTCCCGCATCGCGCCTTTCACTGTGCGTTGATAAGGCTACGCCCGACCAGGCCCATTCTTTTTGAACTGCGGTCGTACTGGCGCCGAATAAGAAAGCAGGTGCGGCTCCTGATCTGAGGAGCCGCTTTGGTGAGCGGGAAGTCCCAGCTTTTGGCTTGCCAACATGGATGAAAGCTGAAGTCGGGAGATTGACAATGAAAAAGCTGATTGCCGCGTCGATGGCGTCTTTGCTGCTGGTGGCCTGCGGTAAAACACTGGACGGCACTTATACAGACTCCACGGGCATGGCGTTGTTGCACAAATGCCGGTCGCAGCTGAGGTAGGCTCGGGAGATGAGAGAGACGAGCTGGGGTCGGGTTAAGTACCGCACAACGAACTGGAAGGCTTACAACGCAGCGTTGAAGGCGCGAG
>NZ_KZ984490.1 GCF_003569915.1 Comamonas testosteroni
CACATCCGAGCTTCAATCCTCAATCAATTTACCGCTCTGGGCACGCCCCAGACAGTCGCTGCTGCGTAAATCTATTTGGGATTGGGGATGCCTTGGCCTATGGCCGATTTATGCAACAAAGCCATCTAATGGTAAAGATCTGACCGAGCGTGCTTATAAGGTTTTTGGTCCTAAAGCCATGGCTGGAATCACGCTTGAGCGGCACTTGCCTAGCGCTACGATGAGTCGAGGTATTCAGATTGCCTTGAAACGTAAGACCAAAGACGACATTGTGCAGCGTTTGCGCGCAGCGGATCCAAAGGTGTTTGCTAGCTTGCGCTCTCGGATTCTCAAATTTATCCGTGATAACAAGGATGTTTTGGCAAAAGGTTGGGGTGATTTGCCAGAAGAGCTCAGCGATCGACAACAAGATAATTGGGAGCCATTGCTTGCCATTGCACACTGTTTGGGAGAAGAGTGGTATCAAAAAGCGTGTGAGGCTGCGTTACAGAATTGCAGGGAGACAGCTCCGGTCAAATCGTCCTCCAATCAGTTGCTAGAGGATATCCGAGAGGTCTTGTCTACCTATGAAGAGAGGTACATCCCATCGGCAGACCTGCTTGAAAAGCTGCACGAGGATCTTGATATGGATTGGTCTACCTATAACCGTGGGGGAGCGCCTACTGTGCGCCAGTTGGCGAAGTTTATGGGGGCTTATGGAATCAAGCCAAAGACCGTGCGAATGAAGGCGGACTACACCCCTAAGGGGTATGAGGTGCGTGATTTCGAGGATGCTTTTGCGCGTTACCTGCCTGAACGCCTGTTCGAGTTGAAGCCCCCGGTAATGAAAACGCCGCCCCCCGGTTGGAAGCCGCACAGCCCGGATTTCTAAGGCGTTGATTGAGAGTTGCCACTTCCTAGCAAGGATGTGGCCTCTTTTATGGCCGATGGCGGGGAGGGGCTTGGCTTTGCGCCCAAGGCATTTCTCCTAAGTCGATGATTTCCATTGTCGTCGCCTTCGGCTGCTGCTGTCCCCAAGCGGATAGCTCCACCTCTTTGTTTTCCCCAACTTTTGTGAATGTCCACGCTTATGTGGATGGGCATTCGTGCGCCCTTTACCCAGGTGTCTATCGCAATAGGCCCGTTTCTTTATCTCAATCCAATCATGAAAGGAGGGCCTATGCCCGTTGTTCAACTCAGTGCGCAGTTTGTGCGCGGTGCGGCTTGTCCGTCGGAGAAAGCAAAGGTGGACTATTACGATAGTGCGATCCGAGGGTTCATCCTGGAGGTTCGTTCTTCTGGAGGCAGAACTTTTCACCTTCGCTATCGAGATACCCACGGCAAGCTTCGTCAGCACAAGATTGGCGATGCTGCTGCGATCAGCTATGAAAAGGCTCGCCAGAAGGCTGTTCGCTTGCGCTCGGAGGTCGAGCTCGGCGGCAATCCGCTGGAAGAGCGCAAAGCCTTGCGAGCAGTTTCGACCTTGGCCGAATTCATTCGTGATATCTACGTCCCACACATCCAACTGCATCGGAGGAATTTTCAATCGACGCTGAGCTTCATCAAGTGTCACGTCTTGCCGCGCTTTGGTGCAATGCATCTGGATGCAATCACGACCGATATGGTGACGGAGGCTCATCTCGATTTACGTGCCAAGGGCTACGCATTGGCACAAGCCAATAAGCTGCCAGTCTTGCTCAAAGTGATGTTCAACCTGGCAAAGAAGAATGGTCTTCCGGGAAGCCAGAGCAATCCCGCCAATGGGGTGTTGCTATTCACTCCCAACAATGCAAAGGAGCGGTATCTCAGTACGGCCGAAACCCAGCGTTTGCATGAAGCGCTGTCGCGAAGTGATAACACTCAACTCAAGAGTATTGTCACCTTGCTGTTGCTGTTCGGATGCCGCAAGCGTGAGCTGCTGGATGCCGAGTGGGAGCACTTTGATCTGGAGCGACGTAACTGGCGCATTCCACTGTCCAAGAATGGCAAGGCTCGCAACATCCCTATCTCTGACAAAGCTCTGGAGGTGTTGAAAGGTCTGCCGCGCTGGAAGGGGTGTCTTTATGTAGTTCCTAATCCGGATACGAAGCTGCCATTTGGCAATCTGTTCTATCCATGGGACAAGGTGCGAAAAGAGGCGGGCCTTGCGGACCTGCGCATGCATGATCTGCGCCATACATTTGCCAGCAATCTGGTGAACTCTGGGCAATCCATCTATGTCGTGAGCAAGCTTCTGGGTCACTCCCAGCTCAAGACGACGGCTCGATACAGCCATCTGGCTGATGAGACGCTGTTATCTGCTGTGGATGCAGCGGCCAAAGTCGTTGCCCCAAGTTGGAAGTAGGGTACCAAGCGCTGTCTAAAATTTAGGCAGTCCAAGAGAGGGCCTGCGCGCACCCACAACCCACCCGCAGCGTTTGGGTGGATCGTGGGGCGCAGGCGTCCCAGCGTCAGTGACGCTATTGCGAAAAGGTGGCGAAACCCGCAAGAAGCGCACTTTGGAGGAGTGGGGGATGCGTGGGTGGAAGCCGTTTTTAGAGGTGGAAAATGAAAAAAGTCTTTAAAAATCTGGTACTTACGGGATGGCTGGAGGGTACAACAGCTTCCAGTTCGCCCATGCATACGCTCGTGGCGAAGGCATGAAGCACTATGTGAACATGGTGCAGGAACCCGAATTCGCTGCTCGCGACAAGGGCTACACCTTTGTGTCGCACCAGCAGGAAGTGGGAGCAGGCTACTTCGACGATGTGACCACCGTGATCCAGGGCGGTTCGTCCAGCGTGAAGGCGCTGACCGGTTCTACCGAAGAAGAGCAATTCCACTGATCTGACGAGCGGTCACAGAGCTGTGGGGGGCACGGATGTGCGGGCTCTGTGACTGAAGCGACGGGGAAACCCGAAATTTGGCCCACGGCTGACCGCCGTGGGTTTTTTTATGGGCGCAACAGGGTCACGATGTTGTCACGGGTGGTTCATAAGCTGCGTGGGCGCCGGCTAACAGGTGCTCCACAGGGAAACAATGAACACACAACACAAAATCCAGTTGGCTGCAGGCGCAGCGTTGTCGTTTGCTGCGCTGCTTGCACTGCACGGCTGTACCGGCTCTGACAGCGACGCTGCCAGCAACTCCGCCAACATCCAGTCCGCCTGGGTCGTGGTGGGCGTCAAGAATGAGGCGATTGCCCGCGTCATCACCAACTATGCCCCGCCTGCCACCGCCGGTGCTGCGGCGGCTTGCCCCCAGATTACGGTGGATGATGTCACCACCCGAATGACGCTGCGCAGTGCGCCCTTAAATGCCCATGCGCGCCAGCTGTATTGCTGAGCAAGCCAAAAACCTCACTCCACGCTAAAATGTCACACATGCCTTCATCAGAAGGCGGATTCAACAAGGTTTTTCCTTTTTTGACAGGTAGAAAGGCGCCTCAGGTTATGACACCGCGAACGCAAAGCTCTACGGGAGAACTCCCGCTCGCCTGAGGTGCAGGTCGCGCACCCAGGTGCGGGCTTGTCTGTCAATCCCTTCGTTTCAAAAGTTTGCGCGGCCTGTCCGCGCATTTGTTTTTATAGCGTCGCGATCTGATCGCGAGAATGCAAAGCAACATGGTTCAAATCACTCTTCCTGATGGTTCCCAACGACAGTACCCCGGCCCGGTGACTGTGGCCGAGGTGGCGCAGTCCATTGGCGCGGGTCTGGCCAAGGCCGCTCTGGCCGGCAAGATCGACGGCAAAGTGGTGGATACCAGCTTTGTGATCGAGCAGGACAGCCCTCTGTCCATCGTGACCGCCAAGGACGCCGATGGTCTGGAAGTCATTCGCCACTCCACCGCCCACTTGCTGGCCTATGCGGTCAAGGAACTGTTTCCTGAAGCCCAGGTCACCATCGGCCCAGTGATCGAAAACGGCTTCTTCTACGACTTCTCGTACAAGCGCCCCTTCACGCCTGAAGATCTGGTCGCCATCGAAAAGAAGATGACTGAACTGGCCAGCAAGGACGAGCAGGTTGTGCGCCGCGTGCTGCCCCGTGATGAAGCCGTGGCCTACTTCAAGGGCCTGGGCGAGAACTACAAGGCCGAGATCATTGCCTCCATCCCCAGCAATGAAGATGTGAGCCTGTACCGCGAAGGCGCGTTTGAAGACCTGTGCCGCGGCCCCCACGTGCCCAGCACCGGCAAGCTCAAGTTCTTCAAGCTGATGAAGGTGGCCGGTGCCTACTGGCGCGGCGATCACCGCAATGAAATGCTGCAGCGCATCTACGGCACCGCCTGGGCGACCAAGGATGAACTGAACGGCTATCTGCACATGCTGGAAGAGGCCGAAAAACGCGACCACCGCAAGCTGGGCCGCGAGCTGGACCTGTTCCACATCGACGAATGCTCGCCCGGCACCGTGTTCTGGCACCCCAAAGGCTGGTCCGTGTGGCAGCAGGTCGAGCAGTACATGCGCAAGGTCTATCAGGACAACGGCTACCAGGAAGTCAAGGCCCCGCAGATTCTGGACAAGAGCCTGTGGGAGAAGACCGGTCACTGGGACAAGTACCGCGAAAACATGTTCACGACCGAATCGGAAAAGCGTGAATATGCCTTGAAGCCCATGAACTGCCCGGGCCACATCATCATCTTCAAGCAAGGCATCAAGAGCTACCGTGATCTGCCGCTGCGCTTTGGTGAGTTCGGCAACTGCCATCGTAACGAACCCACAGGCTCGCTGCACGGCATCATGCGTGTGCGCGCCTTTACGCAGGATGATGGTCACATCTTCTGTACTGAAGATCAGATTCAGGCCGAAGTGACAGCCTTCACTGCGCTGCTGCAAAAGGTCTATGCCGACTTTGGCTTTACCAACATCCTGTACCGCCTGTCGACCCGTCCTGAAAAGCGCATCGGTACCGACGAGTCCTGGGACAAGGCCGAAAACGCGCTGGCCGAAGGTCTGCGCGCTTCGGGCTGCGAGTTCGAATATTTGCCCGGCGAAGGTGCTTTCTACGGCCCCAAGATCGAGTACACCTTGAAGGACGCGCTAGGTCGTGAATGGCAGTGCGGCACGATTCAGGTCGACCCCAACCTGCCCGAGCGTCTGGACGCCGAGTTTGTGGGCGAAGACGGCGAGCGTCACCGCCCCATCATGCTGCACCGCGCCATTGTTGGTTCGCTGGAGCGTTTCATCGGCATTTTGATCGAGCAGCATGCTGGCGCGCTGCCTGCCTGGCTGGCTCCCGTACAGGTCGCTGTGCTCAATATCACTGATGCACAGTCGGACTATGCGCGTGAGGTCGCAGAAAAGCTGCAAAAAGCATTGCCGAATCAAGGTGTTAGAGTGGTGACTGATCTGCGCAATGAAAAGATTACGTATAAAATACGTGAGCATTCAATGCAGAAGCTGCCTTATATCCTCGTCGCGGGCGATAA
The DNA here is from genome assembly GCF_003569915.1 of Comamonas testosteroni. GTDB lineage: Bacteria > Pseudomonadota > Gammaproteobacteria > Burkholderiales > Burkholderiaceae_C > Comamonas > Comamonas testosteroni_D. The sequence goes on from NZ_KZ984490.1 coordinate 5,387, forward strand.
GGAGAAGGCGGCTGGTGCGGTTGCAGTGCGCGCCCGGGGTAATAAAGACCTCGGTGTGATGTCGGTTGATGCGTTTGTTGAACTGCTCTCCAAGGACATCGCAGCAAAGGCTTGATACAGGGGATTTCCTCTTCGTGGCGAGCCGCTTGCGTGCGCTGCGCGCAAGCGGCTACGCTGTTGTAGCCATTTCAATCCAAGGGTGAAAACCATAGCTACTGAATTTCGCGATCGGCGCCACCGTGAAGAGCGCAAGCATCGTCTGAACCGAGAAATCATGGCGCCTGAAGTGCGTCTGTCTGGTCCTGAGAACGAGCCACTGGGTATTGTGTCGCTGCAAGAAGCGCTGCGCATGGCCGGTGAGCTGGACGTTGATCTGGTGGAAATCGCTGCGACAGCGGTGCCGCCCGTGTGCCGTTTGATGGATTACGGCAAGTTCAAGTACCAGGAACAGAAGAAGGCTGCCGAAGCCAAGGCTAAGCAGACCGTCATCGAAATCAAGGAAGTGAAATTCCGCCCTGGTACGGATGATGGCGACTACAACGTCAAGCTGCGCAATATCCGCCGCTTTCTGGCGGACGGCGACAAGTGCAAGATCACGCTGCGTTTCCGCGGTCGTGAAATCACGCACCAACAGCTGGGTCTGGATTTGCTCAACCGCATTCGTGACGATCTGTCGGACACCATTCAGGTGGAGCAGTTCCCCAAGCTGGAAGGCCGTCAGATGATCATGATGATTGCCCCCGCACGTGCGGGCAAAAAGCCTGCACCGGGCGCAAAAGCACAGGGCGAAGGCACTGTTGCTGCACCTGCTGGCGCAGATAAGGCATAATTGCGGTTTTGCCTTTGCAGGCAGAAGTGGGCTTGGCCCACTTTTGTTTTGTGCGGCAGAGAAAAAATTGCGGATTTGCACAAATCAGGTTCAGGCAAGGACTTTGCTTCAAGGCAGGGATTCTTGATGGGTCTTGGTTTGCGTAATTCCAAAGAATTTGCAGGCTTGCCTGCAAAACGTTGGCCGGGTACTGCCTGGCTGGCGAACAAGTGCCTCGGAGGCTAGCGAAGTGTGTGCAGGTTGCACACCGCCTTGCGAGCACAAATTCAATAGGAGCATTCACATGCCCAAAATGAAGACCAAGTCCAGCGCGAAGAAGCGTTTTCGCGTTCGTCCCGGTGGTACCGTCAAGCGCGGTCAAGCCTTCAAGCGTCACATCTTGACCAAGAAGACTACCAAGAACAAGCGTCACCTGCGTGGTGCAGTGAATGTGCATGAGACCAACATGGGTCACATGGCACAAATGCTGCCCGGCATGGGCCTGTAATTCACTGACGAACAAGGAGAAAATACATGCCTCGCGTCAAACGTGGTGTAACGGCTCGTGCCCGTCACAAAAAAGTTCTGAACCTTGCTAAGGGTTTCCGCGGTCGCCGCGGTAACGTCTTCCGCGTCGCCAAGCAGGCGGTGATGAAGGCCGGTCAATACGCTTACCGTGACCGTCGTACCAAGAAGCGCGTGTTCCGCCAACTGTGGATCGCTCGTATCAACGCTGCTGCACGTGAACTGGGCCTGACATACAGCCAGTTCGCCAACGGCCTGAAGAAGGCTGCCATCGAAATCGACCGCAAGATGCTGGCCGATATCGCTGTGCACGACAAGGCTGCTTTTGCAGCTATCGTCGACCAAGTCAAGGCCAAGCTGGCTGCCTAAGGTCACGATCGGTAGTTACTATTAAATCAGTAGCTGCTGGTGCACAAACAGCAAGGGCTAGGGCTTGAAAAGGCGCTAGCCCTTGTTTATTTTTAGAATCGATAAAGAGTCGATATGAACGAGTTGGATTCTCTGGTTGAGAGCGCGCAACAACTGTTTGCGCAGGCCCATACCCCCGCCGATCTGGAAAACGCCAAGGCGCAGTTTCTGGGCAAGTCGGGCAAGATGACCGAGCTCATGAAGGGCATGGCGCAGCTTTCCGTCGAAGAGAAAAAGTCGCGCGGCGCTGCCATCAACGTGGCCAAGCAAGCGATCGAAGCTGCTTTGACCGCCCGTCGCAAGGCCCTGGCCGATGCCGAGCTGCAAGCCCACCTGAAGGCCGAAGTGCTGGATGTGACCTTGCCCGGACGCCGCCGCGGTGCCGGTGGTCTGCACCCCGTGTCCATCACGCTGGAACGCATCGAGGGCATTTTTGGCTCCATGGGCTTTGATGTGGCCCAGGGCCCCGAGATCGAATCCGACTGGTTCAACTTCACAGCGCTGAACACGCCCGAAGACCACCCCGCGCGCTCCATGCACGACACCTTCTATGTGGAAGGCGGCACGGCCCACGCACCCAACTTGCTGCGCACGCACACCAGCCCCATGCAGGTGCGCCACGCGGTGCAGCATGTCAAAAAATACCGCAATGCGCTCGATGCCGGTCAGTCCATGCCCGAAATCCGCGTGATTGCCCCCGGCCGCACCTACCGTGTGGACTCGGACGCCACCCACTCGCCCATGTTCCACCAGTGCGAAGGCCTGTGGATTGGCGAGAACGTGAGCTTCAAGGACCTGAAGGTCGTGTTCACCGACTTCTGCAAGACTTTCTTCGAGCAGGATGACCTGGTGCTGCGCTTCCGCCCCAGCTTCTTCCCGTTCACCGAGCCATCGGCTGAAATCGACATCCAGTTCCAGAGCGGCCCGCTGGCCGGCAAGTGGCTGGAAGTGGCCGGCTCCGGCCAGGTGCACCCCAACGTGGTGCGCAATATGGGCCTGGATCCCGAAAAGTACATCGGCTTTGCCTTTGGCATGGGCCCCGACCGCCTGACCATGCTGCGTTATGGCGTGAACGACCTGCGCCTGTTCTTCGACGGTGATATCCGTTTCCTGTCGCAGTTTCAGTAATTGAAAAAGCGAGCTACTGGACCTTGTTGATGAAGGTTTTGAATGTTTTTGGGCTCTAGTCCAGAAAGAACCTAGGCAAGTAGCTCCTATTTTGAAAGCAAGAACGCCTTGGCCTGTGGCAGCAAATGCTGCTGAGGCCTGAACGCCAAAGAGTCTGACTATGCAATTTCCTGAATCCTGGTTGCGCGAATACTGCAACCCGAAGCTGACGACCCAAGAGCTGGCCGACACCCTGACCATGGCCGGTCTGGAAGTGGAAGAACTCGACCCCGTGGCACCTCCTTTCACCGGCATCGTGGTCGGTGAAATCAAGGAAGCCGTGCAGCACCCCGACGCCGACCGTCTGCGCATCTGCCAAGTCGATGTGGGCGGCTCCGAGCTGCTGAACATCGTCTGCGGTGCGCCCAATGCCCGCGTCGGCATCCGCGTGCCTTGCGCCACCGTGGGTGCCGAGCTGCCTCCCGGCGAAGACGGCAAGCCTTTCAAGATCAAGATCGGCAAGCTGCGCGGCGTGCAAAGCTTTGGCATGCTGTGCTCGGCCAAGGAGCTGGGCATTGACGAAGACGCCAGCGGCCTGCTGGAGTTCCCCGCTGATGCGCCCCTGGGCCAGAACGTGCGCGAGTATCTGAACCTGGACGACACGCTGTTCACGCTCAAGCTCACGCCCAATCTGGCGCACTGCCTGAGTGTCTACGGCGTGGCGCGCGAGCTGTCGGCCCTGACCGGCACGCCTTTGAAACAACTGTCTTTCCCCGCGGCGGCCGTGGCCTCGCAGGACAAGCTGCCCGTCAAGATCGAAGCCACCGACCTGTGCGGCCGCTTCTCGGGCCGCATCGTGCGCAACGTCAACACGCAAGTGAAGACGCCCCAGTGGATGCTGGACCGCCTGGCCCGCTGCGGCCAGCGCGGCGTGAGCCCTCTGGTGGACATCTCCAACTATGTGATGTTCGAGCTGGGTCGCCCCAGCCACATCTTTGACCTGGACAAGATCAGCGGTGGCCTGAATGTGCGCTGGGGCAAAGAGGGCGAAACCCTCAAGCTGCTCAACGGCAACACCATCAAGATCGACGACTTCATCAAGGTCGGCGTGATTGCCGATGAGCATGGTCTGGAGTCGCTCGCCGGCATCATGGGCGGCGACGCCACCGCTGTGTCCGACGACACCAAGAACATCTATATCGAAGCTGCGTTCTGGTTCCCCAAGGCCGTGGCTGGCCGCTCGCGCCACTTCAACTTCTCGACCGATGCCGGTCACCGCTTTGAGCGCGGTGTGGACCCTGAGTTCACCACCGAGCACATCGAGCGCATCACCGCGCTGGTGCTGGAAATCTGCGGCACGCCCGAGACGCAAGTCGGCGCCATGGACGACCAAAAGCCCAACATGCCTGCACCCAAGACCGTGCAGCTGCGCGTGGCGCGTGCCGCCAAGGTCATCGGCATGCCAGTCACGCAGCAACAAGTGCTGGACGCGCTGAACGGCCTGGGTCTGCCCGCTACGGTGGCTTCCGAAGGGGTGGTCAGCGTGACGGCTCCCACCTTCCGCTTTGACATCAATCTGGAAGAAGATCTGATCGAAGAAGTGGCCCGCATGATCGGCTACGAAAACCTGCCGACCACCAAGCCGCTGGCCCCCATCTCGCCCAAGCTGCGTGCTGAAAACGAGCGCAGCCCCTTCGCCGTGCGCCATGAGCTGGCTGCGCTGGGCTATCAGGAAACCATCAACTTCAGCTTTGTGGAAGAAAAGTGGGAGCAAGAGCTGGCTGGCAATAACAATGCCATCAAGCTGCTCAACCCCATTGCCAGCCATTTGAGCGTGATGCGTTCGTCGCTGCTGGGCTCGCTGCTGCAAGTTTTGAAGTTCAACGTGGACCGCAAGGCCCAGCGTGTGCGCGTGTTTGAGCTGGGCCGTGTGTTCTTCAAGGATGAATCCGTGGTCGAGTCCGACACCACCGTCAAGGGCTTCTACCAGCCCATGCGCGTGGCTGGCTTGGCCTACGGCGCTGCCGACCAGCTGCAGTGGGGCAGGGCAGAGGCCAAGGTCGACTTCTACGACGTCAAGGGCGATGTGGAAGCGCTGCTGGCTCCGGCCAAACCCGTGTTTGAACCTGCAGAACACCCAGCCATGCACCCCGGCCGCTGCGCCCGCGTGCTGCTGGACGGCAAGGCCATCGGCTTTGTCGGCGAGCTGCACCCGAAGTGGCGCCAGGAATGGGATCTGGCCCAGGCGCCCGTGATGTTTGAACTGGAGCTGGACGCCGTGCTGGCGCGCCAGGTGCCCGTGTTCAAGCCCGTGGCCAAGCACCAGGCCGTGGAGCGCGACATTGCCGTGGTTGTCAAGGAGGCCGTGACGCACGCCCAGATCATGGATGCCGTCTACGCTGCCAAGACCGAAGGCGTTCTGCGCAACGCCGTGCTGTTTGACGTGTTCCGTCCCAAGAAGCTCAAGGCCGGTGAAGAAGCCGCGCCGGGCAGCCTGGCTCAGGATGAAAAGAGCCTGGCGGTGCGCCTGACGCTGATGAGCGACGAAGGTTCGCTGGCCGACACACAGATCGAGCAGACGGTGCAAGCCGTGTTGGCCCAGCTGCAAGAGCGCGTTGCTGCGCGTCTGCGTTGATATGTTCAACCCTCAAGGAGATCGACCCATGGAGCTAGCCGTAGAAAGCATCGACAGCCCTGCGCTGACCAAAGCGCAGCTGGCCGATCTGCTGTTTGACGAAATCGGTTTGAACAAGCGCGAAGCCAAGGATATGGTGGATGCGTTTTTCGATCTGATCTCGCAAAAGCTGGTTGAAGGTGAAGACGTCAAGCTCTCGGGCTTTGGCAACTTCCAGATTCGTACCAAAGCACCTCGCCCCGGTCGCAACCCGCGCACCGGAGAGCTGATTCCCATTGCCGCACGCCGCGTGGTGACATTCCACGCCAGCAGCAAGCTCAAGGAACTGATTCAGGGCGAAAGCTCCGAGTTCTAAGCCTTTGGCAGGATGCCCCCTGCACGAGGGCATCACAAAATCGAAGAGCTGACAGGTCATGTGCCCCAATGGCACGAGGATCTGTCAGCTCTTCGCGTTATATTGCACATCTCTCCATCCCAAACCGTCATCGAGCTGCAACCGGCCATGGCTTCACATTTGCCAGCGATTCCTGCCAAACGCTACTTCACCATCGGTGAGGTTGCGGATCTGTGCGACGTTAAGCCGCATGTGCTGCGCTATTGGGAGCAGGAGTTTGTTCAGCTCAAGCCCATGAAGCGGCGCGGCAACCGTCGTTACTACCAGCACCACGAAGTGTTGATGGTGCGTCGCATCCGTGAGCTACTGTATGAGCAGGGCTTCACCATCAGCGGGGCGCGCAACCGCTTGCGTGAGCTTGTTTCCGGGCACGGCAAGCTGGCTACCGTCAGCGAGCCAGTTCAGGCGCAGGAGGTGGACACCGCTGCGGTCAGCGTCATGTCGGCCGAGGCGCTGGCACAAAGCCACCTGATGACGCAAATGCTTGTGAACCTGCCTTACAAAGAGGTGCCTGCCTTGGGCATGGAAGAGGTCAAGGAGGAGCTTTTGCAGATCAGAGCGCTGCTTTCTCTTTGAGCTGCAAAATCTGTGTATAATTCAAGTCTTCGGAATGTAGCGCAGCCTGGTAGCGCACTTGCATGGGGTGCAAGGGGTCGCGAGTTCGAATCCCGCCATTCCGACCAATCTAGATAAGGACTCCTAGCTATGAAGTTAGGAGTCCTTTTTCTATTGTGGCGGATCGAACTCCAAAGGGGAGAAGTGGTCCCGGTTTTTTGAACAAGTAGCTAAGCGAGATCTTTCCGTAAAAATAGGCCTGAGTCAGGGCCCAATTTGGAGAGATCTATGACCATCAAATCACGA
>NZ_KZ984491.1 GCF_003569915.1 Comamonas testosteroni
CTGCACATCCGAGCTTCAATCCTCAATCAATTTACCGCTCTGGGCACGCCCCAGACAGTCGCTGCTGCGTAAATCTATTTGGGATTGGGGATGCCTTGGCCTATGGCCGATTTATGCAACAAAGCCAATTCCAATTACCAAACCATTGTCAACGCCGCAAGTGCTTGGTATTTGATCCCAGTTGCTGGCAAGCGTTCTCGATCCAATGCACCGCTTCTTCTAAAAGCAGATTCAATCATTTAGCAAGGAATCAAGGCTTCTGCGCATCCTTCTGCCACCCGCCGCCCAGCGCCTGATACAGCGCCACCGCATTCTCCAGTTGCGACTGGCGCAGTCGCACCACATCCTGCTGCACGGCAAACAGATTGCGCTGCGCGTCCAGCTCTTCCAGATAGCTGGCGTAACCGGCCTCATAACGATCCTTGGCAAAGCCCAGCGTGCGACTTAGCACCTGTTCGCGCTGCTTGGCGCTCGTCCACTGGGTTTGCAGGTGCTGGCTGCTGACCAGCGCGGTTTCCACATCCGCAAACGCCTTGATGACCACGCCGCGATAGGCATAAGCGGCCTGGTCGCGCTGGGCGCTGGCCGCGTCGAACTGGCCTTGCAGGCGGCCACCGCTGAACAGCGGCGCCAGAATGCTGCCGCCCAGCGACCAGACGCGGGCCGGGTTGTAGTCAAGCGCGTTGATGAACAGGCTGCCAAAGTTGGCGCTCAGGCTGACCTGCGGCAAAAATGCGGCGCGCTGGGCAGCGAGATTGCTGTCGCTGGCCGCCAGTTGCAGTTGCGCACGGGCAATGTCGGGGCGACGCTCCAGCAGGCTTGATGGCAGGCCCGGCGCGGGCACGGCAGGCAGCGCCATTGCATCAAGCATGCGGGTGCCAAGCTGCTGCGGCAGCGCGGACGAGGTCGGATTCAGCGTGGTTTGCATCAGCGCCTGCGCTTGCGCATCTCCGGTTCCTCCCACCAGTTGCATGAGGGCGATGCGCTGGCGCTCCAGTGCCAGCGTCAGTTGCTCCAGCGACTGTTTGACGCTTTCCAGCTCGGCCAGCGCCTGGCTTTGCTGCAGCTGCGAGATATAGCCCACGCGCACCTGATCGTTGGCCAGACGCACGGCGTTCTCACGCGACTGCAGCGTGTACTGCGCCACATTGAGCTGGGCCTGCAGCGAGCGTAAGCCGATATAGGCCTGCGCCGTGGTCGCCGCGACGGTGAGCTGCACGGCATCGCGGTCGGCCTGACTGGCTTGCACGCGCAGGTCGGCGGCCTTGCTCAACTGGCCGATGCGGTCCCACAAGTCCAGCTCCCAACTGGCTTGCAGCACAGGCTGGGCCGAGCGCACATGCACCATTTGCCCGGTGCGGGCGCTGAGGCTACGGTTGGCAGAGCCCGGCGCGGCGAGCGAGACCTGCGGCATGGCCGCAGAACCCACCACGCCCAGATTGGCGCGCGCTTCGTCGACACGCGCGGCGGCCGTGAGTACATCGTTGTTGCGCTGCAAGGCCAGCTCCACCCAACGGCTGAGCTGCGCATCGCCAAAAGCCTGCCACCAGGCCGATTGCACGGCGGGTGCATCTGCGCTGGCCTGCTGCCAGTTTTCAGGCACAGCGGGCTGAGCGCTGTCAGGTGCATGGGTCATGACGGGCAGGCTGCACCCAGCCAGCAGCAGCGATGCAGCCAGTGCCACTGCCGATGTGGCCCGCAGTGAAAAAGCTTTCATGGCACACCTCATGGCTTGGGCTGCTCTGCGGACGGCGCAGCGGCAGGTTTTGAAGCCAGATTGGCCTCATGTCCTTGATTTGTTTGGACTGTCTGCTCTACTTTTTGAGCTGTATCGAGTCGCACAATCACGGACATGCCGGGGCGCAGACGCGCCGCTTCGCTCTGGCCTTCGTCAATCGAAATCTTGATGGGCAGGCGCTGCACCACCTTGGTGAAATTGCCCGTGGCGTTATCGGCCTTGAGCACGCTGAACTCCGAACCAGTGGCAGGCGCAATCTCCAGCACATGGCCCTTGAGGTGAACACCACCCAGCGCATCCACGCTAAAAGTCACCTTCTGGCCAATCTGCACATGGGCCGTCTGCGTTTCCTTGTAATTGGCCACCACCCAGAAGGTGGGCGGCACCACATACATCAGCTGCGTACCGGCCGCCACATACTGGCCCTTGCGTACAGACACTTCACTGACCTGACCGTCGCTGGGTGCATAGACAATGGTGTTGTCCAGATTGATCTGCATCTGATGCAGTTGCGCCTCAGCCATCTGCACCTGGGCCTTGAGCGAGTCACGGCCTACGGTGGTGGCCTTGATCTTTTCCTGATTGATATCGATATCGGCCTGCGCCTTGGCCACATTGCTGGCTGCCAGACGCGAAGTCGCCTTGACCTTGTCGCGTTCGTTCAGCGATACCGAGCCGCGCTCGGCCAGCTCTTGCACACGCTTGAGTTCGGCTTGCGAGCGCTCTGACTCAGCCTGCACTGCCGCCAGTCCGGCGCGGCTGGCAGACAGCGTGGCTTGGTTCTGCGCCTGCGTCTGGTCTGAATTGGCCAGCTGTGCCTTGGCATTGGCCAGTTGCGCCTGAGCCTGCGCCAGCGAGGCTTCATAAGTGCGCCTGTCAATGCGCACCAGCGGTTGGCCGGCCTTGACCTGCTCGTAGTCCTTGACCAGCACCTCGGTCACATAGCCATTGACCTGGGGGGCCAGCACGGTGACCGCGCCGCGCACATAGGCGTTGTCGGTGGTGACCACCGAGCTGTTGAAAGGCCAAAGGTTCCAAGCGCGCAGCACCAGCAAGATACCGGCCAGCGCAACCACGGCCATGATCAGCACGCTGCGCAGCGATGGCTTGATCTTCTTGGGCGTGGGTGGCAGCGCTGCAGGCGGGGGGGCGGATGGAGAGGCGCTGGGCGCTGTGCTTGGAGTGGGTGCGGAGGTGGATGGTTTTTGACTGTCGCTCATGCTCAATCTCTTAGTGTTATGTGTTTGAGTTCAATGCTCGCCACTTTGGCTTTTTGGGCCTGTCTGGCTTGTTTGTTCTTTTTCAGACTCTGTGGACTGTTCTTGCCGCAACTCTTGTTGCAACTCCTGCTGCAGCTCCTGTTCCAGTTTCTGTGCCTGCGGGTTGTCCTGCAGCGGGTCACGACTGGCCAGCAGGGCTTGCTCACTGGCTTCTGCGGCCCAGGCCGCTTCGCTGATGCGGCGCATGGCTTCGCCCGCCAGCACAATGGTGCGCGACGGCGCTGCATCAGACTGCGGTGCGCTGGCATCATCGCCACGCGCATCGGTGCGGCTGGTTTCCATGACCACAGTGACTTTGGGCATGTCACCACCCTGCTCTTGCGTATCGTCAGACTGGGCGCTGGCCTGCACCGTGGCTGCGCGCTGCGGTGTGCCGTCGGTCGCAGCTGCAGCGGCTGCCTGATTGCCGCTTTGCCGCGTCATGGCGCGCACCATGGCGGCGGCTTGGCGCACGCGGGCCGATGCGCCCAGGCACCACAGCAAATACAGCAAGGCAATGGCGGCGGTCAGCGCAAACACATCGTTATAGGCCCGCACATTGGCTTCGCGGCGCACCATCTGAGATAGCTGCAGCGTGCCTTGATTGGTACGCATGCTCGGGTCCTGCGTGACCTTGCCATACATCTGGCCTTGAATCTTGAGCCGCTCGGCAACGACCGGGTTGGTCGGGTCCAGCTGAGAAACCAGTTGCACCGAATAGATCTGCTCGCGGTGCGTCTGATAGGTGCTAAGCAACGCCGAGCCCAGCAAGCCGCCCATGGCCTGCGTCATAGAGATGGTGACGATCGCCGTCAGCATATGGTTGGGGCCGTACTTCAGGCCTTGAATAAGGCCAGTCAGCATCAGCGGGCCCATGAAAATACCGGCCCCTACGGCCAGCAGAAACTGGCTGAAGAAGAAGTCGGATGGTCTGTCCACACTGGTACGGTGATGGTCCAGAAACGCCGCCACAGCAAACAGCGCAATCGACACCACAATCTGCTTGCCCATGTGCGGCACGCCAAAAGTGAGAGCAGACAGTGCAATCCCCACCATGGTGCCAACCAGAATCACCACAAACAGCGGCTGCATCTGATCGGTGGTCATACCCAGCGTGCGCATCAAGCCCACCATGCCGTAGGTCTGCTCTGTGGTCAGAAAGCGCAGCAAGATGGCACCCAGCACAAAGCGAATCGTCGGCAACTGGCTAAACCAGCGCGTATGCAGCATGGGGTTGGCGCGGTGGTGTTCGATATACAGCGCAATGCTGAGCAAGATGATGGAGCCCACCAATTGCCAGGCCAGCGCAGGCGCATCAAACCACCAGCGCGAATAGCCCTGCACCAGCACGGCAATCAACAGGCCCAGCCCCGGAACCATCAGGCTGATGGTCACAAAATCGAGCTTCTCAAAAGCTTTGATATACAGACCCGGCGGCAACTTCAGAACCACCACGGATGCAAAAGCCAGCAAGGCCAGACCCGCCTCAAACAGATAGAGGTTGTGCCACTCGCTGTTGTAGAGCAGCCCTGGCGAAAGAATCCAGGCCAGCGGCGTGGCCAGCTGCCCGATGCCGACACCGATGACCAGCATCTTGAGCACATAGGTACGCGGCGCGGCCTGCAGCATGTAAAGCGTGGCCAGCGAGGTGCATGCCGCCGCAGCCAGCCCTGTGGCTGCACGCAGCAAAATCAGGCTGTCATAGCCGCCCAGCACCAGATGCAGCACGCACAGCGCGGCATAGACACCAAGTCCGATCTCGGCAAACAGACGCATGCCAAACTGCTGGCGAAATTTATAGACCAACAGATTGGCCGTCATATTGAACAGCACATAGGCGCCAGAAAGCCAGCCAGCCTCTACCGCTGTGAGTCCCATCTGCCCCTGAATCGTGGGCAGATTGGCGGAAAACAAGGCATTGCCCAGGCCACCGGTTAATGCTAGTAGCACCGCAATCAAGCCATAGCACAGCCGCACCCAGGCTTCGTGGTGAGGCATGGCGGGCGAGCCCGGCAGAGCGGGCTTTTCATGCTCTTCCCAGTCAGGCGGACGACGCAGCAAGATAACCGGCATCTGAGGGATGGCCGGTGACCCCGATGGTGCGGGTGCCGGAGCAGGTGCTGGGGGCTTGGGTGAAGCGGCTGCCCCGGTGCTTGGGGTATTGCTTGGGGCAGCTTGAGTTGCAGCTTGGCTCATGGTTCTCAGGCCTTGAGCCCATCGAGAATGATCTGCAGCGCGCGGCGAGCCAGTTGCTTGCGCTGGGCCGCGGTTTCCCCGCGCAGCGCGCCACCCAGCATGCCAAAGATCAGCGAAAGCTCCTTGGAACTCAGCGCCTGCTTGCACAGACCTTTGTCCACCGCACGCTTCATGGGCTCTTCAAACACTTTCCACATGCTGTGGCGCACCCGCGCGACTTCGTCGTCGCCATGCTCTACCGTGCGCCAGTAATCGACCAGCGTGGCGGAACCTGCAATACGGTCTGCCACCAGCGCCAGCAGCTTGAAGAAAGCCTCATCGTCGTCTTTGAGCTGCTCGGCAGCGATGCGCGTTTTGTCGAGCGAGCGCTCCATCAGCGCCAGCATGATGGCGCGGCGATCCGGAAACTGGCGATACAGCGTGGCGCGGCCCACCTGGGCGCGTTCGACGATCAGGTCCAGCGGCGCTGTCACGCCATGCTCGGCAAAAATGGCATCGGCGGCATCCAGCAACTGGGCACGGCGTTCGGCGGATGGAGGGCGAGGTGGGCACATGAGCGCAATTATCGGACAAAATTGTCCGATTTGTCTCGCGCTTTGCTACATCCCTGCTGTCAGCAAGGAGGCCGAACAGACATGGGAAATTCAGATCACGCGGTCGGCAAAGCCGCCAGAGAGCGCCGGCTGACAAATTCGCGGTTCAGGCCTGTCAGCGGATCCTCAAACGCCAGGCTTCGCGCCAGCAGTTGCAGTGGGTTGGAGTAGTCGCCCGGCTCCGGGTCGTTGACCTCGGGGTAGAAAGCATCGCCCTTGAGCGGCAAGCCCAGCGCTGCCATGTGCACGCGCAACTGGTGCCGTTTGCCAGACACAGGGCTGAGCCTGTAGCGCGCCCAGACGCTGTTGTGCTCGATGATTTCCATCTGCGTGCGGCTATTGGGCTCGCCCGCGACTTCGTGCATACGAAAAAAATGCCCGCTTTCTTCCATGCGGCTGACATGCTCGCGTGGGAAGTCAAGATCAGCCCTGTACGGGGCCACCGCCTCATAGGTCTTGTGAATCGCACGGTCACGGAACAGCGCCTGATAGATGCCCCTCGTGGCGCGCTGCACCGAAAACACCACCAGACCCGCCGTGTCACGGTCTATGCGATGAATGGGCGACAACTCGGGCAGATCCAACTCGCGTTTGAGCCGCACCAGCAAGGTGTTCTGCAGATATTGGCCCGCAGGCACGACAGGCAGGAAATGCGGTTTGTCGGCTACCAGCAGATGCGCATCGCGAAAAATCACCTCGGCCTGAAAAGGAATCGGCGGCTCGGACTTCAGCTCCCTATAGTAGTAATAGCGCAGACCCGGCTTCAGCAAAGCCTCTGGCCCGGTTTTTTCTCCCAGCTCGCTCACGACTTCGCCGGCAGCCATGCGCTGCAGCCAATCCATGCGACTGACCGCTGGCAGTCGCTCGCACAAAAAATCGATCAACAAGCCCTGCCCCTGCGTGGGAGTGACCACGCAACTGGGGCTGACGCCATCGCGCAACGGCAAAACCTTGGGGTCATGAGAGTTATGCATGGCGCGAAATTCTAGGCGCTGAGGCTGCACAATGCAGGCAGCTTCATGGACTCTCTCCTCTCTCACACATGCTTGCAGTTCGCAGCCCTCAAGACATTGCCCAATCGCTTTTCGGCAGTGCGCATGTTCCGGCACTGACACCCGATCATCGATGGCCGACCCTTGAAATATCCGGTGACTGCGTTTTTCTCGATGCCCGACAGGCGCGCAGCGAGACTCAGGGGCGCGACGCGCCACTGGCCAGGCTTGGGCAGGACTGGTGGGTGTTTGCAAGCTCGGGCACCGGAGACGCCTGGCTGCTGTCGCTGGACGGCCAGCAACGCGTTGCCTTCCTCGATCATGACCAGGGACCGGATGCCGCGCCCCAGGCCATGGCGCTGAGTTTTGCCCAGTGGCTGCAGATGGCCGACCTGATGCGCCAGTGGGAGCAGCTCGACGACGACACGCTGTCCGCCTTGATGCCGGCACTGCTGGATCAGATAAATCCAGGCTTTTCAAGCCTATATCCTTATTCAATATAGGCTACAAGCTATTACAACAGTAGCAATCATCATCAGCCTTGGATGACGTCCGCGCCACCGTCAGCCGCGCTAGCATGCAGGCACAAGGATTGATTGCCCATGGTTGATAGCACCTCTGCTCCCGTCAAGGCCTCTTTTTGGCACCACCGCTGGCTTCGCTGGCTGCTGGTGGTGCTTGTTGCGTGGTTGGCAATCGTTGTGATCGTGATTACAGCGATCGCGCTGATGGACTGGAACCGGCTCAAGCCCTGGGTCAATGACAAAGTGAGCACCGCTACCGGGCGCAACTTCGCAATCAACGGTGATCTGCAAGTGCGCTGGACCTGGCCCCAGCCGCTGGATTCCGGCTGGCGGCACTGGGTGCCCGGTGTGGTGGTGCAAGCCAGCGATCTGCGGCTGAGCCAGCCCGAAGGCTTTATCGTGGAGCAAGCGCCGGACAAAGGCAGCGCCGAGCACCCTGCCCTGCCCAGCGTCCCCAAGGAACTCAATACCGGCAAGCTACCTGCCCACGCCAAGGTCAAGGCCGCCGAATCCAACCCGCAGGAAGATGAGGACGACGCCATTGCCGACGCAGGCAACGAGCCGCCCGAGCGCACTGCAGACACCATGGTCACGGTTGCTCACGCCACGGCCAGCCTGCGCCTGTGGCCTTTGCTCGCACGCCATGTGCAACTCGACAGCCTGCTGCTGCGCGGCCCGGACATAGTGCTGGCCCGCAGCAAAGGTGGCGACAACAACTGGACCTTCAAGACCCCGGAAAGTGCGGGGCCGCCTTGGAGCTTTGACATCGGCACGCTGCGCATCAGCGACGGCGTTCTGGGCTGGTCCGATGGCGTGAAGAACATGGCTGTTCGCACCCGCATCGATAGCCTGCGCAAGCCCGTCAGCGACACGCAGCCCTATGGCATACGCTTCGGACTCAATGGATATATGACGCAAGGCAAGAACCGTGTGGCCATTCAGGCCCAGGGGCTTGCTGGGCCCGCTCTCGACCTGCGTCAGGACAAGTTGCGCTTTCCGCTGCGTGTATCGGCCAAGGCAGGCAGTCTGCAGGCATTTGCAGAAGGGGTGCTGGACAACCCCAAGGCGCTCGATGGGCTGGACTTCCAGGTACGCCTGCGCGGCAACAGCATGGCCGATCTGTTTGCGCTGACCGGTCTGCTGCTGCCCGCCACGCCGCCATTTGAAACCAGCGGCCATCTGATTGGCAGCCTGCAGCCCGGCAAGGCAGTCTGGGAGTACGAAAAATTCAAGGGCAAAGTGGGGCAAAGCGATCTGAGTGGCGGCTTGCGCTACAGCTCTGGCACGCCGCGCCCCAAGCTCACAGGCGAGTTGAAATCTCAGCAGCTTCGCCTGGTCGATCTGGGCCCGGTGATTGGCGCAACGCCCTCGGGCAGCAGCGCAGCGCCGACCACCAGCAACGGCAAGGTTTTGCCGCAGATTCGCTTTGAAACCGCCAACTGGGACAAGATGGACCTCGACCTGCGCTATGACGCGGGCCATATTGTGCGTACCGATGCGCTGCCCATACAAAATCTCAGCGTTCATGCCTTGCTGGACAGCGGCAAGCTCAAACTCTCGCCGCTGAAGTTCGGACTGGCCCAGGGCCATCTGAACTTTGATGCCACCATCGATAGCCATGCCCAGCCAGTAACGGCGCAGATCAAGGGTCAGGTGCAGGCACTCAAGCTCTCCGCCCTCTTCCCCAAGGTTCAGGAGATGAAGAAAAGCCTGGGCCAGCTCGATGGCGCAGTCTCGCTCTCCGGTCAAGGCCAGTCGCTGGCGCAATGGCTGGGGTCAGGCAACGGCTCCGTCAAGCTGTATGTGCGGGACGGCACCTTCAGCAAGCAGTTGCTGGATATGGCAGGGCTCAATGTAGGCTCCATCGTGGTTGCCAAGCTGTTCGGCACGGACAAGGACGTGCAACTGCGCTGCGCCATTGCAGACTTCAATGTGCAAAAAGGTCTGGCCCAGCCACGCATTGCCAAGCTGGCCACCGAGGAAGCGATTGTGGAAGCCAGGGGTCAGATCAATCTGGCGCAGGAAACGCTGGATCTGAACATCGTTCCTGAAGCGCTCAAGTGGAAGTTCTTCTCTCTGCGCACCCCCCTCTATGTGCGTGGCAGCTTCGCCAAGCCCGATGTGGGCCTGCAGCCTGGCCCATTGGTAGCCCGCGCCGGTGCTGCGGTTGCAGCTGCAGTTTTTGCACCGGCCGCGCTGGCCCTGGTGCCTTTGACCGTCCCTGCGGCAGAAGATGATGTGAACTGCAAACAGTTGCTGGCCCAGGTGCAGAGCAAAAAATAGCCGTGGGAACAAGTCCCACGGCCACCAACGAAACTCGGAACCTGTGAGGCTTTTCAGCTCTCGCCGCCCAGCACCTTGTACAGCGTCACGCGGTTAAGCGCATCGCTGAGCTTGAGAGTGATCAGCGACTGTCTGGCGCTGTAGAGCGAGCGCTGCGCATCCAATGCCTGCAGATAGCTGTTGACGCCATTGCGCCAGCGCGCATCCGACAGCTCATAGCTGGTCTGCGAGGCCTTGACCAGCGCCTGCTGGGCATCGAGCTGCTCGGTCATATTTTTGCGCGCACTCATGGCATCGGCTACTTCACTGAAGGCATTCTGGATGCTTCTTTCGTATTGAGCCACATCGATATTCTTCTGAATTTCAGACGCATCTAGCGAAGCCTTGAGCGAGCCAGCATTGAAGATGGGCAATGAAATACTGGGCACGAATGACCAGGTGCGCGTGCCCGAATCAAACAGATTGCCCAAGGTGTTGCTGCCTTGCCCCATGGCCGCCGTTAGCGAAATCTTCGGAAAGAAGGCCGCGCGGGCCGCACCAATATCAGCGTTGGCAGCCTTGAGTGAATGCTCGGCCGCCATCACATCGGGGCGCTGCAGCAGCACCGTCGATGGCAAGGACTGCGGCACCGCAGCCAGCGCCACGCCCTCATTGCCAGTCAGTTGCGGCAGCAACTCCTCGCCCACATGCGCGCCCACGACCAGATCCAGCGCATGGCGCGCCTGTGCGAGCGCTGTGGTGTAGCTGGCCACATCGGCACGCGCGCTTTCCACGCTGGTCTGCACCTGGCTCACGTCCACGGCAGACGCTACACCAAACTGATGCTTGTTCTGTGTCAGCATAAGCGTCTTGCGCTGGCTTTGCAGTGTTTGCTGCGCCAACGCCAGGCGCTCTTCATATGCACCCACAGTCAGCCAGTTGCTGGCGACCTGGGCCACAAGGCTCAGCCGCGTGCTGCGGCCCGTCTCGGCCAGCGCCAGATAGTTTTCCAGCGCCTCGTTCTTCAAGCTGCGCACACGGCCAAACAGGTCCAGCTCCCAACTGGTGAAGCCCACGCTCAAACTGCCCGCGTGAGTGGTCTGCGATTGCACATGGCCGCCACTTGTAACCGCAGAGCGTGCATTGCTCTGGCTGGCTGTTGCCGCCACGCTGGGGTACAGGCTGGCCGACTGAATGCGGTATTGGGCTTGCGCTTTTTCCACATTGAGCAGGCTCACCCGCAGATCACGGCTATGGGCCAGGGCGGTTGCAATCACCTGCTGCAGGCGAGTATCGATAAAGACCTGTTTCCACTGCAAGGCAGGCACAGCCTCCGCCGTGGCCGCTGCATTGCCAATGCTTTGCGGCACCGGCATGGCCGGACGCTCATAGTCCGGCGCCATGCTGGAGCAACCCGTCAGCGCCAGCAGCACCGCTCCAGTGACAGCGATGAATAAACGCGGCTGTATTTTGTTGTTAATCACTTTCATGGATTCACCACCGTCTGTGCTGCGTCGGCTGCTTTTTGCGTTGCACCGGATTTTCCGGGCATCAGGCTGCGCACGATCACATAGAACAAGGGCACAAAGAAAATACCGAACAAGGTCGATGCCAAGGTGCCGCCGAACACCCCCGTGCCCAGAGAGTGGCGACCGCCCGAGCCAGCGCCTGAGCTGATGACCAGCGGCAGCACACCCAGCATGAAGGCCAGCGAAGTCATCAAGATGGGACGCAGACGCTGCTGCGCGGCCTGCAGCGTTGCGTCGATCAGAGACAGACCCTGTTTTTCCTGCAGTTCCTTGGCAAATTCCACAATCAGAATGCCGTTCTTGGCCGCCAGACCAATCGTGGCCAGCAAGCCGACCTGAAAGTACACATCGTTGGACAGCCCGCGCAGCGATGTGAACAGCAAGGCCCCCACCACGCCGATAGGCACAGCCAGCATCACCGAGAACGGAATCGACCAGCTTTCATACAAGGCCGCCAGGCACAGGAACACAAACAGCAGCGAAATCGCATACAACAGCGGTGCCTGAGAGCCCGACTGCTGCTCCTGGTACGACAGGCCGGACCAGGCCAGACCAAAGCCTCCCGGCAGTTCCTTCACCAAGCGCGCCATCTCCAGCATGGCTTCACCCGAGCTCACGCCTGGCGCGGCCTGGCCGCTGATCTCCATGGACGAGGTGCCGTTGAAACGTGCCAACGCAGCGGGAGCGCTGCTCCAGCCCGTGGTGGAGAAGGCCGAGAACGGCACCATATCGCCATTGTTGTTGCGCACCGACCAGCGCCCCAGATCACCGGGAAGCATGCGCGCATCGGCCTCGCCCTGGACATACACTTTTTTGATACGGCCACGGTTCACAAAGTCGTTCACATAGGCGCTACCCAGCGCGGTAGATAGCGTGCTGTTGATGCTGCCTTGCGACGGCTTTGTTGCATAAATCGGCCATAGGCCAAGGCATCCCCAATCCCAAATAGATTTACGCAGCAGCGACTGTCTGGGGCGTGCCCAGAGCGGTAAATTGATTGAGGATTGAAGCTCGGATGTGC
>NZ_KZ984492.1 GCF_003569915.1 Comamonas testosteroni
CACCCACGCGCCTGGAGATCTGCGAAGCGCAATCACCTTCTCGGAAACCCTCGCGAAATTTCGCAGTCGCGACGCCAGAGACCGAGGGTTAGATCATGCCTAGCATTCACCTTCCGGCCGCCCGCTAGCGGACCCTGGTCAGGTTCCGCGAAGGTGGGCGCAGACATGCTGGGCTCGTCAGGATCAAACTGCACTATGAGGCGGCGGTTCATACCGCGCCAGGGGAGCGAATGGACAGCGAGGAGCCTCCGAACGTTCGGGTCGCCTGCTCGGGTGATATCGACGAGGTTGTGCGGCTGATGCACGACGCTGCGGCGTGGGTATAGGAAGTTCAACCGCCCTTTTTGGCGAGTCTGGCGGGTAGGAAGCGGCCGCGCAAGCGCCGCTTTGGGCACAGATCGGGCACAGATCGGGGGTTCATGCGTGGGTTTTCGACATCGCGGGGCCGCGCAACGGCTCAGTGCGTAGCCATTTCTCACCGAATCCCGGCACAGGGCCGAGCGCAGCCCTGCGGGGTCGTGGCCGCATCGGATCGGACTCTGGCTTGGCTGCCGGCTGTGTGGCCGGCACCTCGTCACGCGGCCGGCGGCGGCGCGCGCGCTGCGGGCCGGTAGTGCGCTTGCTCCAGCGCGCCGTGCTTCTCGAAGTGGGCGAGGATGGCGCGGATGGTTTTGGGTTCCTCGATGCTGGCGACGATCCGTACCGCGCCGCCGCAGTGGGCGCAGGTGGTGACGTCGATGGAAAAGACCCGCTTGAGCCGTTGCGCCCAGCTCATCGCACGGCGCTTCTGCTCGGGGCTGCGCGGCTCGTCGTGGGCGCTGACGTCCACCGGCACCGCATCGCCCGCAGGCCGCTTGCCGCGCCCCGATGGCGTCACCTGCGCGCGCAGGTTTGCATTCGGGGCGAATACGCCGTGGAAGCGGGTGAGATGCGCGCGAGGTGGCGGGACCAGTGCCGCCAGCTTGGCGATGAAGTCGACCGCATCCCATTCGACATGGGTGGTGCCATTGCGCCATGGCGTCTTGAGCTGATACCGCACCCTTCCCTGCGGTGAGATCGATAGCCGCTGCTCGCTGATCGCCGGGCGCGTGATGTAGCGGCACAGCTTTTCGAGCTTGTGGCTCTCGTGTGCTTCCGCGGCCACGCCGGCATGCAGCGAGAAGCCGCCGACCTTGCCGGCATCGCCCTCCAGCGAGCCTGCGTCACCGGGCAATGTTTGCAGCGTGACGACCTTGCGGCCAGCGTCGCGACCGGTGGCGATGCGGTAGGTCATCGAACTCATCCGCAGCCCATCCATGCCGTCGTCGCTACCCGCGCTGTCGGACAGGAACACGGATTCGTCTTCGCCTTCGAGCCAGCCGCGGCGCGACAGGTGCCGGCACACGCGATGCGCGATGGTGTTGGCCAGTTCCGTCAGTTGCGCCGATGTGGGCGCACGGGTGCGGTGCAGGCGCGGCTTGCGCTGCGGACGCTCGGTGGTGTCCTCGTACACGCCGTCGAGCCACAGCATGTGGAAGTGGATGTTGAGATTCAGCGCGCTGCCGAAGCGCTGGATCAGGGTCACCACGCCGCATTGCGCGCTGGCGTGGTCGACGCCGACTTGATCGGCCAACCAGCCGGCGATCACGCGCTGCACGATGCCCAGCACCGGGCCAATGGCTTCTGGCTTGCTGGCGAACAGGAAGCGCAACGGGTACGGGAAACTCAGCACCCATTGCCGCACCGGCCGCGGGCCGAACACCTCCTCCACCAGATGCCGCGCCGACTCGGCCATGCGCCGTGCGCCGCAGCTCGGGCACAGCCCGCGCTTCTTGCAGGAATACGCCACCAGCCTCTCTGCACGGCAGTGCTCGCACACCACGCGCAGGAAACCGTGCTCGAGCACGCCGCAGCGCAGGTAGGTCTCGAACTCCTCGCGCACATACTCGGGCAGCGGGCGGTCTTCTACCTCACGGCGCGCGAGAAAGTCCGGCCAATGCGCCTGCACCAGCGAATACAGCAGCGTGCGCTCGGGACGGTGAGGCGCATAGCGAGCCGTGGGCAGATGCGCTGCCGGCGACGTTGCGTGCGCCACGGCATCCTGCAGCTGCGACACGGTCGCGGCGAGGCGCGGCACGAAACACTCCGGTGCAGGGAATGGCTGCTCAGGCTTGCGCCCGCCCCGGCCGGTTCATATCGGCCTTTTCCGGTTTTCGTATCGGACATCGCCGCGCTTAAGACAGGGCGTTTCCCACGTCGGACGCCAGAAAGCACGAAGCCCGGCAAAAGGCCGGGCTTCGTGGTCACGCTTGCTTGCTGGAGGGCGCGGTTCGCCCGCTGCGCGGACGCCTTCGCGCCACCACTGGCGCGATGGGCGGACTTAGAAGTCCATACCGCCCATGCCGCCCATGCCGCCGCCGTGCGCAGGTGCCGGCTCTTCCTTCTTCGGAGCCTCGGCCACCATCGCTTCGGTGGTGATCATGAGGCCGGCGATGGACGCCGCGTTCTGCAGCGCGGTGCGGGTGACCTTGGTCGGGTCCAGGATGCCGGCGTCCACCATGTCCACGTATTCGCCGGTGGCCGCGTTGTAGCCGTAGTTGCCCTGGCCGTCCTTCACCTTGTTCAGCACCACCGACGGCTCCTCGCCGGCGTTGGCCACGATTTCGCGCAGCGGCGCCTCCATCGCGCGCAAGTTCACCGGCACCGTGCAGCTATCGAGCGGCAAGTTCGCCGTGGTCGAAAAATCCCATGAGTTCACCCTCGTTCCGTGGCGGCCGGTCATCGACCGCCATCTCGGCCGCGAGGTCATGGGCGTTGTGCAGGGCGGATCGATGTCGTGGCGGTTGGGGCGGCAGAGAGGAATAGGCCTCTAGGTCTCCTACCTCCCGGTTGGCAGGCCTACGCATTGCGATACGAAGGATGATCGGATAAGATCATAATCACAAATTTCCAAATATGAGGTCAGGGCATGGGAGCCAGTATTACCGCAGACAAGTAAGCCGCAACGACAAACATTGTTGTTGCGGCGTTCTGTAAGACCAATCCTTTTTGATTGCTGACGAGCAGACGCCGCCCGGATTCCTTAATCGAGCGGTTGATTCGTCATGACCACCACACGCCCCGCGTGGGCTTATACCCTGCCGGCAGCTCTGCTGCTAATGGCACCCTTTGACATCCTCGCTTCCCTGGCGATGGATATCTACCTTCCTGTCGTTCCAGCAATGCCCGGCATTCTGAATACGACTCCATCCATGATTCAGCTCTGAGATTGAGGCGACATTATGATTACGAAATCGAACATCGCGCGGATTGGCTTGCCGCTGGCTTTGGCCATGGCGCTGCCCGGCTGCATCCCCGGCGAGATCCGCCCGTCGATTGGTGAGCAGGTGGATAAGGGTGACCAGCGCTTCGGCGATCTGGTGTTCCGCCAGCTGGCGCCCAATGTGTGGCAACATACCTCGTTCATGGATGTGCCGGGCTTTGGCGCGGTTTCTTCCAACGGGCTGATCGTCAAGGATGGCGAACGGGTGCTGTTGGTCGATACCGCCTGGACCGATGATCAGACCAGCCAGATCCTCAACTGGATTAAGCAAGAGATCAATCTGCCGGTGGCGCTGGCGGTGGTCACCCACGCGCATCAGGACAAGATGGGCGGGATGGGCGCGCTGCACGCGGAGGCAATCCCCACTTACGCCAATGCCTTGTCGAACCAGCTTGCCCCGCAAGAGGGGATGACGGCGGCGCAGCACAGCCTGACCTTCGCCGCCAACGGCTGGGTCGACCCGGCGACCGCGCCCAATTTCGGGCCGCTCAGGGTGTTCTATCCCGGCCCCGGCCACACCAGTGACAATATCACCGTCGGGATCGATGGCACCGACATCGCCTTTGGCGGCTGCCTGATCAAAGACAGCAAGGCCAAGTCGCTCGGCAATCTCGGCGATGCCGACACCGAACGCTATGCCGCCTCGGCGCGCGCATTTGGTGCGGCTTTTCCGAAGGCGAACACGATTGCGATGAGCCATTCCGCGCCTGACAGCCGCGCCGCGATCACCCACACCGCGCGGATGGCCGACAAGCTGCGCTGAGCCATGGCTGACCACGTCACACCCAATCTGCCCTCGCGCGATTTCGATGTGACCGAGGCGTTTTACGCCAAGTTGGGGTTTGCGACGAGCTGGAAGGATCGCGGCTGGATGATCCTGCAACGCGGCGGCTTGCAGCTTGAGTTCTTCCCCTATCCTGACCTTGATCCGGCGACGAGTTCGTTCGGCTGCTGTCTGCGGCTTGACGATCTGGATGCCATTGTCGCGCTGGTCCATGCGGCTGGGGTAGAGGAGAAAAGCACCGGTTGGCCGCGCTTCAAAGCGCCGCAACTGGAGGCGAGCGGCCTGAGGATCGGCTACCTGATTGATCCCGACTGCACGCTGGTGCGGCTGATCCAGAACCCCGACTGAGCTGATGCCCGCCAGGATCAAGATTTGCGGGATCAGCACGCCCGAGGCGCTCGACGCGACCATTGCGGCGCGGGTGGACTACGCCGGGCTGGTGTTCTATCCAGCGTCGCCTCGTGCGGTGACGCCGAATGTCGCCGGTGCTCTGACGGCGCGTGCATCGGGGCGGATCGCAATGGTTGGCCTGTTTGTCGATGCAGACGATGCGACAATTGCCGAGGCCCTGGCGGCGGCACGGCTCGATGTGTTGCAACTCCATGGCTCCGAAACGCCCGAACGTGTTGCCCAGTTTCGCGCCCGGTTCGGCAAACCGGTGTGGAAGGCGCTGCCCATCGCCAGCGCCAGCGATTTAGCGCGCGCCGCCGCCTATGCCGGGGCGGCGGATCTGATCCTGTTCGACGCCAAGACGCCCAAAGGCGCGCTGCCCGGCGGGATGGGGCTGGCTTTCGACTGGTCGCTACTGGCCGGCTATCGCAGTGCTTTGCCGTGGGGGCTGGCTGGCGGGCTCAATCTCGCAAATGTTGCCGAGGCGATCCAGCAAACCGGTGCGCCGCTGGTCGGGGTATAGGAAGTTCAACCGCCCTTTTTGGCGAGTCTGGCGGGTAGGAAGCGGCCGCGCAAGCGCCGCTTTGGGCACAGATCGGGCACAGATCGGGGGTTCATGCGTGGGTTTTCGACATCGCGGGGCCGCGCAACGGCTCAGTGCGTAGCCATTTCTCACCGAATCCCGGCACAGGGCCGAGCGCAGCCCTGCGGGGTCGTGGCCGCATCGGATCGGACTCTGGCTTGGCTGCCGGCTGTGTGGCCGGCACCTCGTCACGCGG
This sequence comes from Comamonas testosteroni, assembly GCF_003569915.1. GTDB lineage: Bacteria > Pseudomonadota > Gammaproteobacteria > Burkholderiales > Burkholderiaceae_C > Comamonas > Comamonas testosteroni_D. Next base: position 5,255 of record NZ_KZ984492.1, read on the forward strand.
CCGGCGGCGGCGCGCGCGCTGCGGGCCGGTAGTGCGCTTGCTCCAGCGCGCGGTGTTTCTCGAAGTGGGCGAGGATGGCGCGAATGGCCTTGGGGTCTTCGATGCTGGCGACGATCCGCACCGCGCCGCCGCAGTGGGCGCAGGTGGTGACGTCGATGGAAAAGACCCGCTTGAGCCGTTGCGCCCAGCTCATCGCACGGCGCTTCTGCTCGGGGCTGCGCGGCTCGTCGTGGGCGCTTGCGTCAACCGGCGCCGCATCGCCCGCAGGCCGCCTGCCGCGCCCCGATGGCGTCAACTGTGCGCGCAGGGCGGCGTTCGGGGCAAACACCCCGTGGAAGCGGGTCAGGTGGGCGCGCGGTGGCGGGACCAGCGCCGCCAGCTTGGCGATGAAGTCCACCGCATCCCATTCGACATGCGTGGTCCCATTTCGCCACGGCGTCTTGAGCTGATACCGCACCCTACCCTGCGGTGAGATCGACAGCCGCTGCTCGCTGATCGCCGGGCGCGTGATGTAGCGGCACAGCTTTTCGAGCTTGTGGCTTTCGTGTGCTTCCGCGGCCACGCCGGCATGCAGCGAGAAGCCGCCGACCTTGCCGGCGTCGGCGTCCAGAGAACCCGCATCGCCGGGTAGCGTTTGCAGCGTGACGACCTTGCGGCCAGCGTCGCGACCGGTGGCGATGCGGTAGGTCATCGAACTCATCCGCAGCCCATCCATGCCGTCGTCGCTACCCGCGCTGTCGGACAGGAACACGGATTCGTCTTCGCCTTCCAGCCAGCCTTTGCGCGTCAGGTGCCGGCAGACGCGATGCGCGATGGTGTTGGCGAGCTGCGTCAGTTGCGCAGAGGTGGGGGCACGGGCGCGGCGCAGGCGCGGCTTGCGCCGCGGCGGCTCGACGTTCGCGTCGTACACGCCGTCGAGCCACAGCATGTGGAAGTGGATGTTGAGATTCAGCGCGCTGCCGAAGCGCTGGATCAGGGTCACCACGCCGCATTGCGCCGTATCCCGCGGCACGCCGGCCTGATCGGCAAGCCAACCGGCGATCACACGATGCACGATGCCCAGCACCGGGCTGATGGCCTCCGGCTTGCTGGCGAACAGGAAGCGCAACGGGTAGGGGAAACTCAGCACCCATTGCCGCACCGGCCGCGGGCCGAACACCTCGTCCACCAGATGCCGCGCCGACTCGGCCATGCGCCGTGCGCCGCAGCTCGGGCACAGCCCGCGCTTCTTGCAGGAATACGCCACCAGCCTCTCCTTCCTGCGCTGCATCGAACTGCCCGAGGCCATGGCGGACTGGTCGTTGACCAGCCTGCAACTCAAGCTGATCAAGATCGGCGCCCGCGTCGTCCGCCACGCCCGCGCCATTACCTTCCAGTTGGCCGAGGTCGCCGTCACCGGCCCGATGGTGCGGGCCGTCCTTGCCGCCATCCGCCGTCTTCGAACGCCTCCGTCATGCGCATGACCACGATCCATGCCCAAGCTGAACGAAAGCGGCAGGACAGGTCCGTCTGCCGCGCGGAAAAGCGGCTCTGCCGGGCCAGAATGCTGCGGGTTCGAGGCTTGATCCACCCGACTTCGGCCGTTTGCGCGACGACAGACACCGCTCGGGGCGAAAAACGCTTGCCCAGCGAGCAAAATCAGGCGATCTTGAAGTCAAGCGGCAGGCCACTTGGGGAATGTCGGCTCTAGATTAATTATTGGAGACTATCATGAAGTTTGAAAAGTCACAGACAGCAGTTGACCGCCTGACCCCCGAGCAACGCCGGATTACCCAGGAGTCGGGGACCGAAAGGCCCTTCACGGGCGAGTACAACGACAACAAGGAGCCTGGCATCTACGTCGACATAGTGTCGGGAGAGCCACTGTTCGCTTCGACGGACAAGTTCGATTCGGGTACTGGCTGGCCCAGCTTCACCAAGCCGATCGTTTCGGCAAACGTGAACGAGGTGCGGGACAGCGCACACGGCATGGTCCGGACGGAGGTCAGGTCAGTACACGCAGACAGTCATCTCGGCCATGTGTTCCCCGATGGTCCTTCCGACCGCGGCGGTCTGCGGTACTGCATCAACTCAGCGTCCCTTCGCTTCATCCCGCGCGACGAGATGGAGTCCGAGGGATACGGTGAATATCTCGATCAAGTAGAGGAGGCTTAACATGCATCAGCGCGCTGTTCTCGCAGGAGGATGTTTCTGGGGCATGCAGGATCTGATCCGCAAGCGGCCCGGCATCATCTCGACCCGTGTGGGTTACACGGGCGGCGATATTCCGAACGCCACGTATCGTAATCACGGCACGCATGCCGAGGGGATCGAGATTGTCTTCGACCCGACAGTGACGAGCTACCGGAACATCCTGGAATTCTTCTTCCAGATCCACGATCCGACGACGCTGAACCGCCAGGGCAATGATCGTGGGCTCTCCTACCGGTCGGGCATCTATTATGTCGACGAGGAGCAGAAGCGCGTCGCCGAGGATACGATCGCCGATGTGGATGCCTCGGGGCTGTGGGATGGCAAAGTGGTGACCGAGGTCCAGCCGGTCGGCGAGTTCTGGGAGGCCGAGCCCGATCACCAGGATTATCTGGAGAAGCGCCCGGGCGGCTACACCTGCCACTTCGTCCGTCCCGGCTGGGTGCTTCCGAAGCGCCAAAAGGTTGACGACGTACAGCCAGCGGCCGGGACCGCGGCGGAATAGGCTTCACTGCCGTTGCCACTGCGCCGGTCCGGTCCGCAATCTTCGTGACCGCGTCGTTCAGCGACGCGGTCATCGAACCCTACTTCAGAGTGACGGCTCGTTCCAGTCAGTCGCCATCGCAACACCAGGATCGCAGATTTATGCCAGACCTCTCGTCCTTTCCGATCACGCAGCGCTGGCCGGCATCTCATCCCGATCGCCTGCAACTCTACGCAGCCCCTACGCCCAATGGCGTCAAGGTCTCGATCATGCTTGAGGAGACTGGCCTGGCGTACGAGCCCCACCTGATCGACATCTCGAACAACGAGTCGAAGGATCCGGCGTTCGTGTCGCTGAACCCGAACGGACGCATACCGGCGATCATCGATCCGGCTGGCCCTGACGGTAGACCCATCGCCTTATGGGAATCCGGTGCGATCCTCGTCTATCTGGCCGAAAAGACTGGCCAGTTCATCTCAACCACACCCACCCAACGATACGAGACTCTGGCCTGGGTGTTCTTTCAGATGTCGGCCATCGGGCCGATGTTCGGTCAGCTCGGCTTCTTCCTGCGATTTGGCGGCAAGGACTATGAGGACAAGCGGCCGCAACAGCGCTTTATCGACGAATCCACGCGTCTGCTGGGGATTCTGGATCGCCGGCTGGAAGGCCGCGACTGGATCGTCGACGACTATTCGATCGCGGACATCGCGACGCTCGGCTGGGTGAATGCGCTGGTGGAATTCTACGCTGCGGGTGACATCCTTGGCCTCAGCAGCTTTTCGAACGTCCGCGCATGGCTTGGACGCGGGCTGGCTCGACCGGCCGTCCAGCGTGGCCTCCACATTCCCGCGAGGCCAGCATGAGCATCATCGCCGCCTATTATTACAACGAAGGCAAGCGAGTTCGCGAAATCGCGCTCGATGAGCACGTCAAGTTGGGCGAGAGTCGCTCGGGCTTCTGCTGGATCGCGCTTAGCGAACCCACCCCCGAGGAACTACTCGCGATCCAAAGGACATATAATCTTCATCCGTTGGCGATCGACAACGCGATGCACCCGCTGTGCCCGCCCAAGCTCGAGGTCTACAACGATGAGTTGTACGTCGTCGCGCAGACCGCCGAGCTGGTCGGCGACCGGATCAGCTACGGCAAGATGGCGATCTTCACCGGTCACAATCACCTTATCACCGTGCGGCACGGCAATGCCGGAGCGCTGGGCAAACTTCGGGCGCAACTCGAGGCATCGCCGACGCAGTTCGGCAAGGGTGTCGACTATGTGCTGCATGCGATCCTGCACCGCGTGGTCGACCAGTATCTGCCCATCTTCGAAATGATCGAGGACGACGTCCTGGCCATGGAACGACGGTCGCTGCACGACTTCCTCGGGCCAGAAGAGGTGGCGCGAATCTTCGAACTAAGGTCCGAACTCACGCGGTTCCAGCGCACGCTCAGGGCTATGGCCGAGCTGGTGCGAAAGCTCGTTCGCGGCCACTTTCCCTGCATCAGCGCCGAAATGACACCATATTTCCACGACGTCGCGGACCATGTCCACCGCGTGCAGTCCATGGTCGACGGCCTCCTGCTTGTCCTGTCCACGGTCTTTGAGGCCAGCAGCCTTCTGGAAGCGCAAAGGATCGGTGTGGTCACCCGCCAGCTCGCGGCCTGGGCGGCAATACTGGCAGTCCCGACGGCGATCGCTGGAATATACGGCATGAACTTTAAGCACATGCCGGAGCTGAACACGACCTATGGCTACTTCGTCGTGCTCGGGCTGATCGCGGTGTCCAGCCTCATCCTGTTCGTGCGCTTCAAGAAGTCCAAGTGGCTATGAACTCCGCACTCCGCGCTCTTCTCCGTCATCTGATGGACCAAAGCACGACTTGTGCGGAAGCGCGTCCAATCCAACTCGATATGAAAGTGCGCGCATGACATCCGAAGTGACCGACGTTCTAGAAGCAGTCCAGTCGTTCATCGCCAAGGGCTATGACCGCGAATACCGCGTCAAGGACGGCAATCTCGTTGATCTCGAACTTGGATCGATCCTCGACGCGTGCACCATTGGGTATAGGAAGTTCAACCGCCCTTTTTTGCGAGTCTGGCGGGTAGGAAGCGGCCGCGCAAGCGCCGCTTTGGGCACAGATCGGGCACAGATCGGGGGTTCATGCGTGGGTTTTCGACATCGCGGGGCCGCGCAGCGGCTCAGTGCGTAGCCATTTCTCACCGAATCCCGGCACAGGGCCGAGCGCAGCCCTGCGGGGTCGTGGCCGCATCGGATCCGACTCTGGCTTGGCTGCCGGCTGTGTGGCCGGCACCTCGTCACGCGGCCGGCGGCGGCGCGCGCGCTGCGGGCCGGTAGTGCGCTTGCTCCAGCGCGCCGTGCTTCTCGAAGTGGGCGAGGATGGCGCGGATGGCGGTGGGTTCCTCGATGCTGGCGACGATCCGCACCGCGCCGCCGCAGTGGGCGCAGGTGGTGATGTCGATGGAAAAGACCCGCTTGAGCCGTTGCGCCCAGCTCATCGCACGGCGCTTCTGCTCGGGGCTGCGCGGCTCGTCGTGGGCGCTGACGTCCACCGGCACTGCATCGCTCGCAGGCCGCTTGCCGCGCCCCGATGGCGTCAGCTGCGCACGCAGGTTTGCATTCGGGGCGAATACGCCGTGGAAGCGGGTGAGATGCGCGCGAGGTGGCGGGACCAGTGCCGCCAGCAGTTGCAAACCCTCACTGATCCGCATGCCCGTTCCATACAGAAGCTGGGCGAACAAACGATGCTCGCCTTCCAGAAAACCGAGGATGCGAACCACTTCATCCGGGGTCAGCACCACCGGCAAGCG
>NZ_KZ984493.1 GCF_003569915.1 Comamonas testosteroni
AGGCCGTTTTGGAGGGGGAGATCGTTCTTGGCGGGGAAAATCTTCGACGCCAGGAAATGCAGGAAATCTATCGATTCGTTGGCCGAGATGCTGATGAAGTTTTTGTGTTTCCACACAGCCTCGGTCGATTTGCGACTGTCGCCGACCGGCCAGAAGCAGCCTTTCCAACCGGTGCGTAAAGCAAGCGCGCAATGGCGTCCACGCTGCACCAGCAGGTGTTTCTGCCGAAGATTGGATCATGGGACTTCCATTAGTGCGAGGATTTCCTCTTTAGGTATAGGTCGCCCATCGCCCGCAAAGGAATGACAAAGATGGCATTCGCCGTCATCTGACAACAAATAGGCCCATAACGAGGCACAGTAATCATCAATATTCGAGATTTTTCCTTTGAACTTGACAACAACCGGGCTTAGCCGCTCTTTGACGATCTCATTCAAGTCAATCGACTTACCACCAGCCAACATGCTGCCCGTACAAAGGTCTTGAATAGCCTCCGGCACCCTGTAGCGGATTCCATTTTGGCTAGAGCTGGCAGCGGTGAAGGTGTTCCACGCGTAGGGGCCGCACGCCTCGGCTGAGGATCCTTCGTACTCGCTACGACGCTGAGTAATCTCCAAAACAGCCTTCTTTGCTGCCAGATACTTGTTAGGGGGGAGCCATTCGATGATTTTGTCTAGAAATCGCCCCGCACCTTGAGATGAGCCAAGTAATCCGTCATCAAACCATGAAGTACTACCGTTATAACTAGTCGAATGGTAGAAACTAGCGTGGGTTATATCGGTGCGAGGCGAGGCGCCAAGTAGGGAGCACACCACAAAATGGAACCCATCCGTTTTAATTTCAGAATACTCCTCTGCGATTTCTTGCACCACCTGAGCCTGAAGAGCTCTGTCGATTTTTTCAGTGGAAACCGTATAGATCTCGGAAAGTGATCTGATGGCATCTTCTCTATTGTCACAGCTAGGGATAAAAGTCATCGTTGGCACCTAACCTTATTAACACAATGAAATTGTGAGGATATCAAGCCACCGATGTATGGCCAGCGCAGCTTCCGAACGTCGGCAACGGGTCGGCAACGCCTATTCAAGAGCCACGATAGCGGACTTTCAAGAACCCCTCAGGTGCACTGACGGCGACGGTCGGCTCCTCACCTGAAACCCGTCGTTGGGCAGTCGACAGCGTAGATGCTCGGATGGCTGTTATGGAGCGGTGACCGGTAAGTCGCGATGCTGCTACGAGCAGCTTCAATCGCTGCATAACAGGCGTAGACAGGCGAAGTTCAAACGGCCACTAAGTGTCACAAGCACGCCGTCATGTACGAAGTGAAACGGACTTCCAGCAACCAATCGGCCTGCAACTAACAGCTACTGTCTGCTGCTCACCTGAAACTCGTTGCTCAATAGTCGCCAGCAGTGGCTGTTATGGAACGGTGGCCGATTGGTCGCGATGCGGCTTCGAGCAGCGGCAATCGCTTCTAACCAGCTGCTCGCCTTTTTAAGCCGGAGGTGTTTCGCGACTCCATCTGAAATACCTGGGAAGTGATTTCGCATTCGACGTAGGCTTGGTAGATTGCACATATGCCTGTTGCTGCAGATCTATTCCCGGAATACCAGCTTCTGGATTGGTTGCCAGATGAGAGCTTTTTTAGCTTTGCGAGTCGTCATCACTACCTATGGGGTCATGCAACGTCGGCCAGAACCTGTGAGCTGCTTTTCGGGCACGAACGAGGAGGGGTTTTTCATGATTTTCCGAATCATCTCCAAGACTTCGTTTATCGAACAGATGGTAGGGCAGGCGACGTTGATGGCATTGCTCGTGAACGTACCCTAATAAAGTTCTACAGAGCCTTTATCTCTTCACAGGCATGCGTCGATGCCGTGGCTTGCTTAGCAGGCCCGAGCGTTGCACATCTCAAGATGAAGCTGGGAATTTTGACCAGTCGCTATCGAGCTAATCATCCTCTCAAAGCCTGCATGGCTTGCATGAAACTGGATGTGGAGGAAAGAGGCTGGGCTTACTGGCACCTACGTCATCAGTATCCAGGTGTTTGGGTATGTACGCAGCATCACGAGTTGCTCTGGTGTTCTGTATTCAAGGCAACGGGAGTGCAACGATTCCAATGGCTGCTTCCGAGGGAAGAAGAGCTTCGAGCGAGCGTTGTGGATGCAGGGTTGATCTCTGATCAATCATTTGAGAGGTTACTGGGCCTTGCTTACGTAGTAGAGGGAGTTGTCGACGGTGACATGAACTGTGTCTTTCGAGGCAAGCAGTTGGATGAAATCTATCGGAGCGAGGTCGAGCGTCATGGGTGGCGAACGACAGGTGGAACACTTCATCGGGCTCAAATTTCACGAGAGTTTCTCGAATATTTGACATCACTTCGAACCATTACAGAATTCTCCGGACTGCCCTATGACGAGACAGTCACTGCACGATGGTTGGCTCGCTTGCTGCAGCCATCGCGGACGCGGACGCATCCTCTTAGCCACTTGATGCTAGTCCATTGGATGTTTGGCTCTGTCGAGAAGTTTCGAGATGCTATGGCGAGTTCAGCTATACGACATAGGGCATTGGGTGAAGGGGAAGGGCGTTGTGCTGACCTTGTGATTCCGAGCACCGAAGAGCGCAAGCAGCTATCTCCGCAGGAGCGAAAAGCGGTACTGCGGGAACTTGGTTTCGGCAGAGATCCTGAGATCGTCGCAGCTAAAGCGGGTATTTGTCTTGAAGCAATTTCTCAGCTTCTAGAAAGCAACGAAGAAGTTCGTTTCAAGTGGATTCAAGCGCGTGAAAAGAAGGCCCGGGCAAGAGACCAGGCACGAGCAACGTGGCTCGAGTCGTTGGAGTCATCCAGAGCCCTTGGGATAAAGCAGATCCGGTCGAAGATCCCAAGCGTGTATGCGTGGCTCTATCGAAATGATCGTAATTGGCTAAACGAACACAAGCCATCCTCGCTACCGTCAGGTCCGAAAGTAAGGGGGCAGACAGTTGATTGGGTTGCTCGTGACAGTCACCTCAGCGGCTTGGTGCGAAGTACTGCGCTCTGGCTAGTGCAGGAAAAAGCTGTTCAGCGTATCCACTTTTGGCAGCTATATCAGCACATTCCGGAGCTTCATGCGAAGAAAGAGTCCTTGCATCGACTTCCTCTAACGAGACAGGCAATCCAGGATGTTCTCAAAATCCACAGGCTAGACACAGATCTCTTTACTTAGTTTTTCTGAAAGCTTGATATTCATATATTCATTGCATTATGCTTTATGAATGATTGAGTCAGAAATACGTGCTCGTGCAGCTAACGCGCTGCGCGTCTGCCAACTCCATGGGATTGCACAGGCAGACATAGCTGCTCATGTTGGAGCGAGTCAGCCTCAGGTCAGTCGGATCCTAAAAGGTGAGTGTGTGCGTGTGTCACGCTTATTTGAGGAGGTCTGTCTGTTTGTTGAGCAGTTTGATGCAGGTGTTACTACAGAAGCAGTGTGTGCCAATAACGACCTGATAGAGGCTCTCAGGACTACATGGGATGGATCAGCTTCGCATGCTAAAGCGTTGTCCGCTGTGATTCGGTCCATGGCTTTGCTTAAGCCTGAAAAGTGGTCGGCGAACTCTAGGAAGGCTGTCTGAACATGCTTTTAGCGCCGCTCCCTTTACCGGAGGAGATAGATCGTGGTTACCTGGGGCGCGCGATGCGCATCAACGGGTTCCGAAAATTGGAAAATTTCTCCGATGCTTTGAGAGAGATCTACCAGGGCTATAACCCCACAGTAGGGCGCTCTTGGCATGAGCTGCTTTGTGGTCTTTTGGAGATGCCAAGTGAGCAATTCACACAACAGCACTCAACCCTTCCTTTAAGGCGTGGCATCACATCATCTTTTCCTGATTTGGTGCATGGATCGGCTGCCCGGCCAACCATCACGGCCAAATTTACTGTGCAGCGCAAATACTCAGCGGCGTTCTTCTGTGAGCAGTGTGCTCAAGCTGATATTGCATTCCACGGTGTGAGCTACTGGCGGCGTGAGCATCAGACACCAGGCCAGCTTTGGTGCTCCAAGCATTTGATACCGCTGAGTTGTGCAACGGATCCTGATGCGATGCTGAGCTCGCCAGCGCAGTCAATTCCGAAAGCTCATCCGATACCTGAGGCGGTTGTTCGAGAAGCTCAAGAAAATGTCTTTGTCCAGCGATACCTGGAGCTTGCTTCAGCAATGTTTGAACGTACCTCACCTCTGGATGTCGGGAGGATCGCTCCCGTATTGCGTGACCATGGGAAGTTGCGTGGCTTTCATTCATATGCGGGGCCAGTACGGTCTCCGTTGATTAGCGATCACATTTGCACAGTTTTCCCTGCGAAGTGGCTTGAGCGTGTTTTTCCAAGCTTGATGAATCACACCGGCTTCCGTGGAGGCTCAACTCCTGAGAGGATTGAGTCATGAACACTAAAGCTGCTCGTTTTAGCCCTGAGGTACGTGAACGTGCCGTACGTTTGGTGCAGGAATGCCAAGCGGATTACGCATCGCTGTGGGGCGCATGTGAATCGATAGCCCCCAAGATTGGCTGCTCTGTCAGCACCTTGCATGGATGGGTGCAGCGCAAAGAAATAGATGCAGGCCAACGCCCAGGATTGACCACGGATGAACGTGAGCGGCTCAAGCAACTGGAGCGAGAGAACAAGGAACTGCGCCGAGCCAATGACATCCTCAAGGCTGCGAGCGCTTTTTTTGCGCAGGCGGAGCTGGACCGTCGCATCAAGAGTTAATTGACTTTGTAGACCAGTATCGTGATGCCTATGGGGTCGAGCCAATTTGCAGGTTGCTGCAAATTGCCCCATCGGGCTACAGGCGCAGAGTTCAACAAAGAAACTGCTATTGGCTGCGCTGCAAGCGCAGCCAATCAGATGAAGAACGTTGCAGTCATATTCAACGGGTGTGGCACGCCAATTGGCAGGTGTATGGTGCCGTCAAAGTTTGGAAGCAGATGCACCGAGAGGGCTTGACCATTGCCCGCTGCACAGTGCAACGCCTGATGCGCAAGCTGGGCCTTGAAGGCGCTAGACGAGGCAAGAAGGTGCGTACGACACGCCCAGATGTGGCACGGCCAAGCCCGCTAGACCTGGTCAACCGCCAGTTCACAGCTCAGCGCCCTGACCAGCTTTGGGTTGCAGACTTCACCTATGTATCTACATGGCAAGGGCAGATGTTTGTGGCCTTTGTGATTGATGTGTATGCACGCCGCATAGTGGGCTGGCGGGTCAGCAGCCATATGCGTACGGACTTTGTGGTGGATGCTTTGGAGCAGGCTCTGTATGCACGGCAGCCGTCCAGCGACACCAAACTGATTCACCACTCCGACAGGGGGAGTCAGTATGTGTCCATTCGCTACACCGAACGCTTGGAAGAAGCTGGACTGATGCCTTCAGTGGGCAGCACTGGCGACTCCTACGACAACGCCTTGGCCGAAACCATCAACGGTTTGTACAAAACGGAAGTTATCTACAAACGAGGGCCGTGGAAAACAAAGGAATCACTGGAGCTGGCAACGCTGCAATGGGTGCACTGGTTCAACCATGACAGGCTGCTGGAATCTATAGGACATATACCGCCAGCGGAAGCTGAGGCAAACTACTGGAGGCAAGTTGCCAATACCGTGCAGGCTAACGCCTGCACTTCAACAAACTAGCCTCCACCAAACCCGGTGCGATTCACTTGGTGCGTTTGAAATGTCCTTTGCTGGTTTTCTCTAGAACCTTCTCCAGCCAATGGATGTCCTTCGTGAGAACACGCTTCACTTGTTTGTAGTTGGGGTACTCGCCCAACTTCAATGGGCGATCGACTATTTCGCCGTTCGGAGTAAAGGCTTTTGCATTGGCGAAATGACTTGTGATGATGCGCTGAAAGCGTGCGCGCATTGATGGCTTAGGTGTTTCTATTTTTTTATCCGCATGGAGAATGATGGCTTGCCATGCGATGCTCATGCCCGGCTGTATGGGTTGCCCATAAGTGCCATAGAGTGCCTTATTTAGACGTTGGCCACCTGTTTTTCGACCAGATTTCTGGCGCGAGGAATCTGGGGAGAGAAGACGCTTTTCACCTGGGGCTCCGCAGAGATCCTGACGTGTTCGCAGGCTGGTGACCGTGAATCCATACGTGCACAGGAGCGACCATAGTCGACGAACATAGGAGGCGCTCACACCATGCGCTTTTACCGATTGCTGCACTAGTCCACTAAGACTTCCTCGCACGATAAGGCTCTCTCGTAAGCGTGAGAAATCAAGAAATTCGGCCATGACACGGCAGCGCTGATCGAATAGCCGCTGAGATTTTTCGCTGCTCTGAGGGGTGTAGTACAGAGAAGGAAGCTCTAGGCTCTGTGGAACGATTTCATGTTCATCAAACAGCTCTTGTAATAGTGCGTAGCTGATCTTGCTGAGAGCTCCAACTTGAGGTTTTTTCGGTGTTTGATTTGGGCGTTTCGTGTTTGCTCCAGCAGGCCGACCGCCAGGCCGTCTGTGCGTCGGGTCCTCGGGTCGGATGAGAACGCAAATTGCAAGATCGAACTGATGCTCAGCGATGACCATGCGATAGAGTCCTCTGACAAGCCCGTAGGCGTCATCGAGGAGCCTGAATGGCTGGTTGTGACTTAGAGGCATGCAGACCTCCGAGACGCGATTGGGTTTTGTGCCCAAAATTCACTTGGCGATATGAACGTGAGCGGTAGATGTGGGCGCCATCCCCTTCGCAAATCGATTGGCAGTAGCCCCTGCCACACTGCTTGCCACAAGGCCTCTTGGGCACTGCTCCCTAAGCGCTGGGTAAGGCAGCTCACAATGTCAGAGTAGGGGTGAAGTTGCATGGTCATCGCGACTTTGCAAGCTGTCCCCAGTGAATTTGTGTTCACAGGAGGCGCTAAGCCCCAGGCGGCGTTGCGGCGTAGTGTTAGCCCTATTGATTTCAGGTACTCGGAGGGCGTTATCAGTAGCCATGCCACGCCCCGGAACTGCCAATAGGCCTTTTCTAGGAGGAGCAGCTGCTTGGCTCGTTTGCTTAGCTTTTCAACACCATCTTGCTTTACCGAAATAGCGAGGAGTTCCCGGTTTGACGCGCTGGTTTGAAGCAGTAGCAGAAGGTCTGTAGTTGGTGTCCAAAGCACCTCTTCCTCAGAGCAGTGAAGCTTGGGGTGCTTTATCCCTAGCGTTCTGGCAACGGAGCGAGTTCCCGGATAGTGCTTGAGAGGCACGCGTATGTCCCAGCGGGAGCATTCGTGCGCAGCATCTTCGATCTGCAGCGGAAACTGCTCATTCAAATCGAGAAGGTTAGGCAGCATCGTTGCAAAGTTGGCTCCATCCCACTCTTTGTCGGAGAGCAGCTCAAGTTGGCGTTGTCGCCAAATCAGTATGTGTGATCGTCCGTAGCTTGATGGATCGGAGCGTGATACACGGTGCCATGGGACGTAGTCAGCATAAGTTCCTGTCCCGCGCTCATCTCGTTCAAAGCGAGCTAGGAGCTCTGGTGTAAAGCGTTTTTGAGTCCTCATCTTTTCCCCTTAAAGAGGGCGAGCGACTTCCTCGCTCGTCCTCGGACGCTCGATAAAAAGTGAATAGGGGATTGACGCTTTTCAGAACGAAAGCGTAGACTTGGTTCGTACGTAAAAGTCTGGGCAATCCCCGACGGAAAGCGACGTGGGCTGGCAGGCCTTCGTCGCTTTTTTCTTTGCGCTATTGCATTGGTACCTCCTTCAATTTTTACGAATGCTGGTGGAGTGAATTGAGTGCGATAAGCAGGTGAAAGATTGGCGTCTTAAATGTCGGCAGCTCGGCCTGTACCTGGGTCGCAAGAATGACTGCGATGGACACTTAAGCGGTCGAGATGTGCGTGTAGTGCCAGTGCGGCAGCTAAGTCCAGATCGAGTGCAGAGGCGCAAATTCGGAGCACGAGACAGCGAAACTCAGGGGTGAGGTGTTTCGTGAACTGATCTGCACATCGCTGCTCATCAGCAAGCTGCATCAGCCGTTCTTTTTGGACTGTTGAAAGCTCTAGACCAGCAGCAATTTTTAAAATGATTGGATGGCGAGGGGGTTTTCGCTTGCTGTTTTCAAGTTCGCTGAAGTAGCCGCTAGAGATACCTGATTGCCTACTGGCTTCAGCGACGGACATGTGCCTTTGTTGCCGAACTTGATACAGCATTGCACCAAAGCTAGTTGCGATTTCGGCATGAGGCATGGCCGCCACTATGCCGTGATCGGCCATTTTTTCCAAAGTACTTAATGGAGCGAATAAGTACAGATGGCGAATCGAAAGACAAGTGCTATTGATAAGCTGCGAACCAAAATTTGGGCCGAGATGGTGAACTTCGCAGCCGGAGATATGGCGCCTACTGCGCTGGAGGCTCACCTGAAGGACCTGCGAGACCGAAGGACAGGGGGGAAGCCGGTGTTGAGGGAGGCCACAGGACTATGGGTGCGATACATGACTGGGAGGGCCAAGCCATTCAAGGTATGGGAACCCATGCCACAGACAGTCTGGGTTGATGAGTGTGAGGAGTTTTATCCTGGCACCTCTGCCTGGTTCTACAGCCCGATTTGGTATCTTTTGGAAGATACGGAATACCTTCCCAGCCAAATTCTTGCGTGTGTAAATTTGCTTCCAGCGCGCTTTAGAGATGAGCTACTGGAACATGGGGATGTGCACACGAAAAGTGTATTGACCCAGTAAAAAGCTGCACAGGTCCTAAACTTGAAGAAAGGACCTGACAGATGAAAGATCAAGAAGAAGTCAAACGCTGGACAGCCAAGCGCAAAAGCGCCCTGGTGCTGGAGATCATCCAAGGCAAGACAACAGTGTCAGAAGCTAGCCGAGCCTATGACTTGATGCCTTCAGAAATCGAGAGCTGGGTTGAGGAAGGCAAGCGGGGTATGGAAAACGCCTTGCGAGCTAAGCCTGAAGATGTGCGTGAGCAGTACGAGCGTCAACTGCGTGATCTGCAAGAGGCATATGGCGAGGCAATGCTGGAGTTACGTGCTCGAAAAAAGCTGCAAGCCTTGTTGGACGAGGAAGGGAGATGATTCTTCGCGTTCAACAAGGCTTGCTCGATGAAGGTGTCAAGGCCAGCCTCAGCCAGTTGTGCCGTTGGTTTGAAGCGCCTCGGCGCACGGTGTACTACCAGCCCACGAAGGCAGCGCCCAAAGTTGATGAGCAGTTGGCCGCCCCCATCAAAGCGATGATTGAGGAGAACCCATCATTCGGGTATCGCACGGTAGCCTACCTGCTGCGCATGAACAAGAACACAGTGCAGAGGATCTTCCAACTCAAAGGCTGGCAGGTGCGCAAGCGGGCCATTGGTATGCGGCCACGCATTCAAGCCCTGCCATCGGTGGCTACAGCACCCAATGAGCGTTGGTCTACAGACCTGTGCCGGGTTTGGGCAGGCAAAGACGGCTGGACATCACTGGCCTTGGTGATTGACTGCCACACCCGGGAGCTCCTGGGCTGGCATCTGGCGAGAACGGGCAAAGCGAGCACAGCCGGCAGTGCATTGGAGCAAGCACTGATCGCCCGGTTTGGATCGCTGGGCAAGGTGGCCAAACCGTTCTTGCTGCGCTCAGACAATGGGCTGGTCTTTACAAGCCGCTACTTTACAGGGCTAGCCAAAAGCTATGGCTTGCAGCAAGAGTTCATTACACCGCATTGTCCGCAGCAAAATGGCATGGTCGAGCGTGTGATCCGCAGCCTCAAAGAGCAATGTGTGCACCGCCACCGCTTCGAGAGCTTGCAGCATGCCAGCCGTGTCATCAGCGACTGGATCAGCTTCTATAACCATCAGCGTCCCCACCAGGCGCTGAAGATGAAAACGCCCGCTCAAGCATTTGCATTAGCGGCCTGACCTGTGCAGAAACCGCTGGGTCAATACAAAAGTGCATTCTTGCTTGCGGATCTGCCATTTGATACTCCGTTCCAGATTGGAGCAGAGGTATCAGTTTGGTCACTTGGTGCGATGGCCTGCGTCCTGAGGCGAGCGGAGTTAAGCGGGCAATCACCTCTCTACAGGTGGGCAGGAGTTGGAATTCTGTGGGTGCTGCAGCGACTGGGGGAGGATGCACCTCTGCAAGTACGGCCGCTACTTCAGGAGGCACATGACATGATGGCTGAGAGGATGAATTCGTTCATTTACCCAATGGGAGGGCCAATGACTTGTCCAGTCAAGGCTCGGGACCTAGGGATGTCCTGAACAACTCGGTTTCGCGCGTGCTACGAGACTGAGTTTTTCATCTGGCGCAATGGAGACCGTCTTTCCAGCGGTTCCGCCTTGTTTGGTGCCCCTTGTGGGGGCCACTTGCGCA
>NZ_KZ984494.1 GCF_003569915.1 Comamonas testosteroni
GCATAGCCAAGCCACCCCTGATGAGGCCTACTTTGCGACCTTGCCGTTTGCAAAAATGCAGGCGGCATAACCCGAGGATCTTGCTTAGCAACTGGGTTGAGTTGTTCAAACGACCGGAGCCACCTCTGGGGTAACACAGGACGCGACGCTGCCTGCCGCAGTTGGTGGCTCGCCGATGAGGCTTGGCCTCCACGTGGGTGAAACGGCGGAGCATCAAGGGGAGTGTGAGGAACGCTGATGCGCTGCTAGCACGCCGCAGCTTGGTTCTGGCAGCGGACGTCAGCGAACTTTGGCAGATACAAGCCGCGTAGCGCCCAGCAGTCATGTGCCCAAAGCTGCATGCCTTTCAGGAGTTGTTGGCGAGCGCTCTCCAAGCTCTTGTCAGGTGGGAGCCAAAAAGCCGGTTCTATCTGCTGGTGTGATGGCGCGTACCACCTTGCAGGGAACTCCTGCGGCAATCACCCCCGCAGGAATGTCCTTGGTCACGACACTGCCGGAGCCGATGATGGTGTCGTCCCCAATCGTGACCCCCGGGTTGATATGAACGCCCCCGCCAATCCAGACCCTGTTTCCAATCCGAACCGGTTTGGCGATGCATCCGCCAGCCGCGCGTTCAGCCGCGTCGATGGCGTGATTGGATGTGTAAATTCCGACACGAGGACCCAGCAGCACGTCGTCGCCGATGTAGATACCGCCACCGTCCAGCATGACGCAATCGAAATTGGCGTAGAAGCGATTGCCGATGTGGATGTGCCGACCGAATTCACAGCGAAAGGTGGGCTCGAAGAGAGCTCCCGAGCCCACCGAGCCAAGCAGGCGGCGCGAGAATACCCTCTCGCTGCACAGCCGGTTGCGAGAACGAAGCGTTGTATTCGTTGGTCAGCAGCACGGCTTGCGCGCGAGCCGAGATCAACTCCTCGGTCAAGTCGTTGTAGATCTGACCGTCAAGAACCGTTTGAAGCTGCGTCTCAAGTGTGCTCATTCAACGATTGGAGCACGAAATGGCCATCGTTCAGGCGTGACCGCAGTTGGTCGAAAAAACCTACCGCAATGAAAGGCGGCATCCGTCCGATCGCCGGCGGATGCCGCTTTGCTTTTTGGCGTCAGAACGAATGGCCCATGCCGGCATACATCACGCGCTGCGAGGCAGCTTTGCCAGGCCCGCCGACCGACACATACAAGAAGGTGTGCTTGGATAGATGATAGTCCGTCCCCATCATCAACAGGGTCGCGCTGCCGTGGACCTGGCTGGCCAGTACGCGGTAGCCCAACAGTAAATGGCGCCAACGATGGCTTCTTGTGAATGGTTGTATATATCGCTGCAGCTTCACGTAGCATCACGGCGGCTGGTGTAGATGCCGCGCACTTCCAGATTGCCCTGGGTGTATGCCACCGACAGACCTTCACTGCGGTTGGTCTTGCTGTTGCCTGTTGCGGCCTTGCACCAGCGTGGCGCTGCCTATGAACTGCTGACCTGTGGGGTCCAGGTTCCAGACATCGTGGCTGTTGAGCAGGTTGCGACCCACTTGCAGCGTGGCCATGGAACGGCTGGACAGACCCACAAATGCACGGCGGTTGAAGTTGCTGAAGTCCCCGGTAGACGATCCAAATTTCTTCAGCTTGTAGGCGCTGACATAGTCACCCGCCTTGGTGCCGATAGAGTCGTACCACCGGCCACCAGTAAGGCTACCTGTTCGCCTTGGCTGTTCAGGTATGTTTTGCCATCTAGTCCATGGTTTATATGGACGTAATGCTATTGATTTTGAGTGTCGAGGCTTAACTTACCAGTATGCGCCCGTCAGGAGGGCGGTGCAGCGCTGGTGTTGGGCAGGGCAAAGGCCTGTGGCGGGCCTTTGTTTTATCCGTGCAGAGGGAGGTCTGGCCGCTGAGGGCGAAGGGCTGCTCATCCTCCTGCGTGCGGCGGACAAGGCAGGCTTTGCTGAAGAATAGAAATTTAATCTACGACAAAAGTCAATGACAAGTAGTGCAAATTTACGTAGGCAAATACTTTATTTGTTTGTAGGATTGAAACAAATAAAAACAATCTGTGTGATAAATTTGCATTTGAAACCTTTTGTTGTGTGGCTGTGCAAGGAGATCTGGTCACCGCTAGCGTTTCATATGCAAGGTTATGCGTAAAGAACACCGGCCGGAAACCGGAGGCTCCGCCTTGCCCCTGTGGAAAGGAAAATCTCCAAATGAGCTGTGTCTAGCCCATCGTTGCTTCACAGCCTGCATCACTGCCGCGACTTCGCCGCAGTGGCATTGGCGATTGCGCATGAGTGTGTCTAGGGCCGCCGATATGACTTGGCAAATCGAAGATTTGCGTTTGAGTTGAGGCGCGAAACCGCAGGCGGTACGCAGGTGTACGTCCCGGTTCGCATCGACGTATCAAAGGTTGTGTTCGCGGGTCTTGGCGGGTGCACGCAACGGCATTGCATGTGCATGGCTGTGAGTCATGGATCCCTTTGAGGACCATGCCCTGACACCCTTCGCGATGTCTCTCTGAGCCTTGTTTCAGAGCAGGCCTCTGCTATCAAAAACAGCTTCCATCACTGACCTGTCGTTCTGGGCAGGCCCTCGGAACTCGCCTCAATTCTGGCGGGCCGGGCTAGCTATTGCCCTGCTGGAAGCAAGCATCAAAGGAAGAAGAAAAATGAAGATCAATCAGATCGTGCAAGCGCTGGCAATGGTGGGGATGGCTTCCTGGGCCGTCACAGGCATGGCGCAGCAGCCCGCTGGCGATGTCCATACGACATTGACGGCCCAGCAGGCCAGAGCCCAGGGCGCCGGCGTGCAGCAGGTGGTGGAAAAAGTGCTGATGACCCATCCCGAGGTGCAGGCGCGTTTTCAGGACTTCAATTCGTCCATGGAAGGCCAGAATGTGGCGCGTGGCGGCTGGCGTCCGCAAGTGACGGCGCAGGGCTGGGTGGGTCGGGAGTGGCGCAGCCACATCAAGGATTCCGCCAATCAGGACTGGAGCCGCCCGGGCTGGAATCTGCAGTTGCGCCAGCTGATTTTTGATGGTTTCACGACCAGCAGCAATATTCGTCAGCTGGGCTTTGAGAAACTGGCCAAGTTCTACGATCTGCGCTCCACCTCGGAAAGCTTGGCCAATGAGGCTGTGAGTGCTTATCTCGATGTGCAGCGCTATCGCGAGATGGAAAAGCTGGCGCGCGAGAACTTCGGAACGCACCAGACCACACTGGCGCAGCTGCGTGAGCGTCAGCAATCTGGCGTGGGCCGAGGTGTGGATATGGAGCAGGCCAGCGGCCGTCTATCTCTGGCTCAGGCCAACTTGATGACGGAGAGCAACAACCTCAACGACGTCATGCAGCGCTATCGCCGTGTGGTGGGCGAGTACCCCGCCGCCACGCTGGACCCGGTGCCGGAGGTCACGGGCAAGCTGCCGGTCTCTGGCGTGGCCAAGGATTTTGGCGACTCTCTGCGCGCCAGCCCCTTGCTGCTGTCCAAGCAGGCCTTGGTGCAGGCTGCGCAAGCCGGGCAAAAGGCGGCCAAGGGCGCGCACATGCCCAAGCTGGAGCTGCTGGCATCCACAGGGCGTGACCGTGACCAGATGTCCAACGCCTACTGGGACGTTCAAAGCTCGCGCGTGCAGCTGATGCTGACCTACAACCTGTACCGTGGCGGGGCGGACGAGGCGCGCCTGCGCCAGACCATTGCCCAGGGCTATGCGGCGCAGGATGTGCGTGACTACACCTGCCGCAACCTGCAGCAGGAGCTGTCCATCAGCTGGAACACCATGGCGCGTCTGCGTCAGCAAATGCCCTTCCTGCGTGAGCATGTGCTGTCCACTTCCAAGGTGCGCGTCGCGTATCAGCAGCAGTTCAAGATCGGGCAGCGTTCACTGCTGGACCTGCTGAACACCGAAAACGAACTGTTTGATGCACAGCGTGCGCTGGTCAATGGTCAGTACGACCTCAAAAAGGCCGAGTATCAGTGGCTGACCTTGTCCAGCCAGATTCTGCCCGCGCTGGGGTTGGCCCAGCCTCATGACGACAGCCGTCCCGAAGAGCAGCAGGCGCTGACTTTGCCTGACGATCTGCTGCGCAGCTGCCAGTCTTCCGTGCCCGACACCAGCAACCTGAACCCTGTGACCGCCGACCTCAGTGCCGTCGGGCGTCAGTGATTGCGGGGCCTTGAGCCCCCTGAAAGAGTGAATGAACGAGATGGATAAAAGCGATTTGCCGCCTTTGAGTCAGTCCTCCAGACACGAGTTGTCCGCGCTGGATGCGGACTTCATCCGTGTGCTGGAGGACTTGATCGATGCTCTGCTTGCCAATGGCACGCTGCGCTTGACTGACCTGCCGCCGCAGGCGCTGGAAAAACTCAGTCAGCGCAAGCAGGCACGCCAGCGCTTGCGTAACTCGCTGGACTTGATCGACGACGGCGAAGAGCTTTTATAGGTTGGTGTTGAAGATGTCCAAACCAGACTATGCGCCACCGCTGGCTCCAGCAGGCGGCGAAGTGGAGAAGGCGCAGCAGGCCTTGCGCGCCATCAAGAACCCGGCGGCCAGTCCTGCACCCGGATCTGCTGAGGCGGCAAGCGTGTCGGGCGCTCCTGTGGAGGGCGCGAGGCCAGCTGCGGGCTGGCATATGCCGCCGCATGAAACCCATGCCGACCCTTTGCTGGACTGCCTGGTGCAGCTGACACAGTTGCACGGCAAGCCCTATACGGCGCAGGCGCTGAGCAATGGCCTGCCGCTGGTCGATCAGCGGCTGACGCCTTCGCTGTTGGCGCGCGCCGCAGCGCGTGCGCAGTTCACCACGCGTATCGTGCAGCGTGATCTGGCGGGCGTGCCTGAAGGCTTGCTGCCCGCCATTCTGATTCTGAACGGCAACCGCGCCTGCCTGCTGCTCAAGGCGCTGGATGGCGGCAGGTTTGTTGTGCAGCACCCGGAGTTGGGCAGCCCTGTTGAAGTTTCCGCGACGGCTTTGCAGCAAGACTATGCGGGCCTGATGTGTTTTGTGCGCCCGCAGTTCCGGTTTGAGCCGCGCGCGGCGCAGCAAGGCATGGAGCCGCGCAGCGGCCACTGGTTCTGGGCGGTGGTGCTGGAGAACAAGCGCCTGTACCGCGATGCGCTGATGGCGGCCGTGCTCATCAACATCTTTGCGCTGGCCATGCCGCTGTTCAGCATGAATGTGTATGACCGCGTGGTGCCCAATAACGCGGTGGAGACGCTGTGGGTGCTGGCCATCGGTATCTCGCTGGTGCTGATCTTCAATTTTGTGCTGACCACGACCCGCGCCTATGTGGTGGATGCGGCCAGCAAGCGCGTCGATGTGCGCCTGTCCGCCCAGATCATGGAGCGCGTGCTGGACCTGCGCATGGAAAGCCGCCCTGCGTCCGTGGGCTCGTTTGCGGCCAATCTGCGTTCGTTTGAATCGGTGCGCGACTTTATTGCCTCGGCAAGCCTTACCACCTTGGTGGATTTGCCCTTCGTGCTCCTGTTTTTGGTGGCTATCGCCTGGGTGTCGCCCTGGATGATCATTCCGCCCGTGGTGGCGATTGGCGCGATTTTGGTGGTGTCGTTCTGGGCGCAGGCACGCATGGAGGCACTGACGCTCAAGACGTTTCAGGCCTCGTCCCAGCGCAACGCCTTGCTGGTGGAGTCACTGACCAATCTCGAAGCCGTCAAGACGCTCAACGCCCAAAGCGGGGTGCAGCGGCTGTGGGAATCGTCCACCCAGTACATCGCCTATATGGGTGGCAAGATCAAGTTCATCTCCTCGGGGACGGTGAACTTTGTGCAGACCCTGCAGCAACTGGTCACCATCGCCGTGGTGGTGATTGGGGTGTACCAGGTGCAGGATCAGGCACTGTCCATGGGCGGCATCATTGCGGCGTCCATGATTGCGGGCCGCTGCCTGGCACCCTTTGGGCAGGTCGCGGGGCTGATGATGCAGTACCACAATGCGCGCACTTCGCTGAACTCCATCGATAACTATATGAAGATGCCTGTGGAGCACCCGGCGGCTCAGGAGTTTGTGGCCCGCCCTGATCTGCGTGGCGCCATCGAGTTTCGCAATGTCAGCTTCAGCTACCCGGGCAGTGAGCAGGCCAGCCTGTCGGGCGTGAGCTTCAGTCTCAAGGCCGGTGAGCGTGTGGGCATCATTGGCCGCATCGGCTCTGGCAAGACCACGCTCGAGAAACTGGTGCTGGGCTTGTATCAGCCCACCGAAGGCGCGGTGCTGATCGATGGTGTGGACGCACTCCAGATTGACCCCGTGGACCTGCGCCGCGCCATTGGCCATGTGCCGCAGGACCCCATGCTTTTCTACGGCAGCCTGAAGCACAACCTGCTGGTGGGCGCGCCCTATGCGGGCGAGGCCGATATGCTGCGAGCCTCGCGCATCGCGGGGGTGGACGAGTTTGCGGCGCGCAACCCCAAGGGCTACGACATGCTGGTGGGCGAGCGCGGCGAGTCGCTGTCCGGTGGCCAGCGCCAATCGATTGCGGTGGCGCGCGCCTTAATCAACGACCCGGCCATGCTGCTGCTTGATGAACCCAGTAGCAATCTGGATAACCAGAGCGAGGCTCAGCTCAAGCGCCGCCTGCAGGAAGCGGCGCAGGGCAAGACCGTGCTGCTGGTCACGCACCGCACGGCACTGCTGACCTTGGTGGATCGTCTGATCGTGATCGATGGCGGAAAGATCGTCGCCGATGGCGCCAAGGATCAGGTCATCGAGGCCCTCAAGCAAGGCCGTATTGGCGGTGCAGGAGGGCGGGCATGAGCGAGTCCAAAGACATGAACGGCAAGAAGAAACCATCCCGCCTCAAAACCGCACTGTTTGGGCGCTGGCAGAAGGTGGAGCACTGGCTGCTCGATGGCAGCGAGGCCGTGGGCACGCATCAGCCGGGTGACTTGAAGGCTGACGCGCAATGGGCCGCCGGTCAGCAGCAGGCGCGCGGTTCGCGCTTGCTGATCTGGGCCTCGGCGGCGACGGTGCTGGTGCTGCTGGTCTGGGCCAGTCTGGGTCATATTGACGAGGTGGTGCGCGGCCAGGGCAAGGTGGTTCCGTCGCGGCAGGTGCAGGTGGTGCAGAGTCTGGATGGCGGCATCGTCAAGGAAATCCTGGTGCACCCCGGCGAGCATGTGGAGCAGGGCCAGGTGCTGCTGCGCATCGACCCCACGCGCTATAGCTCGTCGCTGGGGGAGAACAAGGCCGAGTTTCTGGCGCTCAAGGCCAAGGCGGCACGCTTGCAGGCGCTGGCTTCGGGGGAGGTTTTCAAGGCTCCGGATGAGGTGCAGGCCGCTGCTCCGCAGATTGTGGAGATGGAGCGCCGCATGTGGGAGACCCGCTCGCAGGAGCTCAACACCAATGTAAACATTGCCCGCGACCAACTGCGTCAGCGTCAGCAGGAGCTGCGCGAGACGCAGGCCAACCGTGATCAGGCATCGTCCAGTTGCAGTCTGACCTCTGAAGAACTGTCCGTGACAAGGCCTTTGCTGAAAAGCGGTGCTGTGTCCGAAGTGGACTTGCTGCGCCTGCAGCGTGATGTGGCGCGCTTCTGTGGCGAGGCCAAAGCAGCGGGCGCGCAGATGGGGCGCATTCAGGCCGCGATTCAGGAGGCCGAGCGCAAGATCCAGGAGTCCGAGCTGAACATGCGCAACCAGGCACGCGCCGAGCTGTCCGAAACCCAGGCCAAGCTGGGCACGCTGGAGCAGGGCAAGGTGGCGCTGGAAGATCGCGTCAAGCTGGCCGAGGTGCGTGCGCCCGTGCGCGGCACGGTCAATACGCTGATGGTCAATACCGTGGGCGGCGTGGTGCAGCCCGGCAAGGACATTCTGGACATCGTGCCGCTGGACGACACCTTGCTGATGGAAGTACAGGTCAATCCGCGCGATATCGGTTTTCTGCATTTCGGTCAGCAGGCCGAGGTCAAGTTCACCGCCTATGACTTTGCCATCTACGGCGGTCTGCAGGGCAAGCTCGAGCAGATCGGCGCCAACACGGTGACTGACGAGAAGGGCAACTCCTTCTACGTCGTCAAGGTACGTACCGAGAAAGCCCATGTGGGTGACAACTCGCGTCCCATCATCCCCGGCATGCAGGCCGAGGTGCACATCCTCACCGGCAAGCGCACGCTGATGCAGTACCTGCTCAAGCCGATCTTGCGAGCCAAATCCAATGCGCTGATTGAGCGCTGATTACCAGGAGGAGTCGTGTATGAATGCGTTGCCTGTATTGATGCTGACCCAGGACGCCACGCTATGGCATGGCTGGCAGCAAATCGCAGGCCCCCAATGGATGCCTGCACGTGGCCTCCATTTCAACGAGCTGCAACGCTGGAGGCAGCAGGGCCGCCGTCTGGTGGTGCTGGATGCGAACCTGCCCCAGTTGCCGGCGGCGACCGATGCCCGTTGGAATGAACTGCTGCAAGGCCTGCAGGTGCTGGTGCTGAGCAATCGCCCCAGCGACGAGGAAGGGCGCCAGTTGCTGGCCCGCGGAGCCTGTGGCTATGCCCATGCGCAGTCCGGCCCGGAGGCTCTGAGTCGCATGCTGCAAAGCATGGCAGATGGCAATATCTGGCTGGGCCGCTCGCTGCTGCAGCGGCTGCTGCGCGATGTCGATGCGCGTCTGCCGCAAGCCCAGGAAGATTGGGCCCAGCCTTTGTCCGCCCGGGAACAGGAAGTGGCCCGCTATGCAGCCCTGGGCGACAGCAATGCGGAAATTGCAGAGCGCCTGTCCATTACCGAGCGCACGGTGCGCGCCCATCTGTCCGCCATCTTTGAAAAACTGCAGGTTCAGGACAGGCTGATGCTCACGCTCAAAGTGCATGGCATTGGCCGCAAGCAAGTGGCTTGATACAGAATTTGATTGAAATAGCCTTCAAGCCTATGGTTCATATAGACATGTAGCTATCAATAATGAAGCATATGCTGCAATAAACAGAAGGCCCGCATCTTGCGGGCCTTCTGTTTTTTGATCTATCGCAAACCGGCATGTCTATCCACGGCCCGGATTGGCTTTGACGCCAATACCGTTTTTGTAGGCTGCATCCTACTATTCGATCAGAAATTTTGGAGTGGTGTCGCTGGACATCGCACGGGCACTTATCTGATTGAACAGGCAGATCACCATGGCAGCACAAACCGTTCTCGTTACCAAGCTCACGGGTCAGGCATGGATTCGTGGCAGCGATGGCAGCCTCACCGTCATTCGTGAAGGCATGCGCATCCCTGCGGATGCCGAAATCATCACGGCTTCCGGCAGCTCGGTGCAGTTGCAGGCCGACGGCCAGCCTCCGCTGGTCGTGGGTGAGAACCAGGATGTGAGCCTCACCGCTGATCTGGTGCAACCGCCGTTGGCGCAGGACGCTGCCGTAGCCAATCCAGGCAATGCGGAAATCGACCAGATCATTGCCGCCATCAACAACGGCCAGGATCCCTTCGACAACCTGGACCCCACTGCAGCGGGCCTGACCGGGGGCAGCGAGGGCGGCAGCAGCTTTGTGCGCCTGTCCAGCATCATTGAATCGGTATCGCCGCTGGGGCTGGAATATCCACGTGGCTCATTCGGTGAGCAGCCCGAACGCATCAGCTTTGGCGTTGGACGCGAAGCACAAGAGCCACCGACGCCAGAACCTGTGGTGCAGCGAGACGGAACGATCACGCTGAGCTCGGCCGCCTCCGTCACCGAAGGCCAGGCCATCGTCATCACCGCCACCGTGGACAAGGCCCCGCAAGGCAGCAACCTGGTGCTCACGCTCTCGGGCGGTCACACCCTGACCATCCTCGACGGCCAGACCAGCGGCAGCGTCAGCGTGCCCACCCGGGCCGACGACGCCTATGTGCAGGGCAACCAGACCCAGAGCTTCAGCATCACCGCCGCCACCGGCGGCAACTATGAAAACCTCAACACCACGAGCAGCACGCAGACCGTGGTCCAGGACGATGACGACACCAGCACCGTCACGCTGAGCTCGGCGGCTTCCGTCACCGAAGGCCAGGCCATCGTCATCACCGCCACCGTGGACAAGGCCCCGCAAGGCAGCAACCTGGTGCT
>NZ_KZ984495.1 GCF_003569915.1 Comamonas testosteroni
ATTGGCCTTCAATAAATCGCTTCATGAGTCACCTCGCTCAAAACGGGTGCTGTGATCTTAATTTTTGAAGCGTGGCCAGCCAAGCGTTTTCACACAGCCTCGACCCAGAGCCGACGTTGGCATGGCTTGTTTGGCTGTCTGCTGTGAAGAACGTTTCAGAGGCCTATCGCCATGACCCAGCCCGACAGCCCGGCCAGCAGAACCACTAATGCTGGCGGAACGCGCCCCACAGTCAGCAGCCCGAATGACAGCAATGCCAGCCCAAAATCCGACTTGCTATGGATCGCGCTCGTCCACACCGGGTCATACAGGGCGGATACCAGAATGCCTACCACCCCGGCGTTGATGCCGGCCATGGCTGTTTGAATGCCAGCGCGATGACGCAGCCCTTCCCAGAATGGCAACGCACCTATGAGCATGAAAAAGGCGGGGAGAAAGATAGTGGCCAGCAGCGCTAGACCACCAATCCAGCCATGCAGCGGGCCGTAGGCGACTGCGCCAAGGTAGGCTGAGAACGTGAACAATGGTCCTGGCACGGCCTGCGCTGCACCGTAGCCAGCCAAGAAGTCGGCATTGCTCACAATGCCGCTAGGCACCACCGCAGCTTGCAGCAGTGGCAAGACAACGTGTCCACCGCCGAAGACCAGTGCACCGGAACGATATACCCCTTCCAGCAGAGCTATCGTGGACGAGCCCGTGACTGCTGCCCACAATGGCAATCCGACGAGCGGTGCAGCAAACAACAGCAGTGCAACAATGCCCAGCTTGCGCGAAACCGGGTAGCTATGTGCCTGGCCACCGCCAGGTTGAGCTATCTTTAATTGCCACCATCCCAGCAACCCCGCCACCGCGATGGCGGCAACCTGTCCCAGCGCCGAGGGCAAGATCATGGTCAGCAGTGCTGCCAGAATTGCGAGTGCAGCACGGGGTCGATCTGGACACAGTGACTTAGCCATACCCCATACAGCCTGCGCCACGATGGCCACGGCGACAACCTTGAGTCCATGTACCCAGCCAGACTGCGCCAGACCCTGGTATTCAGCGATGCCGAAGGCAAACAGGATCAATGCAATAGCAGACGGCAAAGTAAAGCCCGCCCAGGCTGCCAGCAATCCAGACCAGCCTGCGCGGCCTAGCCCCAGCGCCATTCCGACTTGGCTGCTGGCCGGTCCGGGTAGGAACTGGCACAGGGCTACCAGATCGGAATAGCTGCGGTCATCCAGCCAGCGGCGGCGCTCGACAAACTCCGATCGGAAATAGCCTAGGTGAGCGATGGGTCCACCAAAGGAGGTCAGGCCTAGTTTGAGAAAGGCGCCAAAGACTTCGGCAGTCGTTCCCCGCGCGGGAGTGGTTTCGTGCGACAAGGTGTTGGTGGAATCGGTCATTTGTGCATTGCCTCCCCGGTGAACTCCCGGATGCGCTCCTTGGCCAGCGCCAAGCCTTCTTTGCCCTTGCTCGTGATCGTGTAGAGCTTGCGCACCGTGCGCCCTTCGCGCTCCTGCCGCGAGACAAGGTAGCCGTCCCGCTCCATCTTGTGCAGCATCGGGTAGAGCGTTCCAGGAGACAGGCGGTAGCCGTGATGAGCTAGCTCGTCGATCATCCATTGCCCATAAATTTCCTGTTCGGCAGCATGGTGCAGCACATGCAGGCGAATAAACCCGGACAGAAGGTCGTGGTGCTCTAGTGTGTTTGGTGTTGGTTTTTTTGTCATATCGAATGTCGATATCGAGATTCGATGATAACTCTTGCATGAGCACTTAGTGTGTTTGGCCGATGTCCCTTCTTCCGATAGATCACGCGGGCTTTAAGGTCTGGCTTCTTAAGGCTGGCAGTTGGAGCTGTATCAGTTGGATGTAACTAGGACGGTACGGTAGGGTCTTCTGCCCAGGGGCCCTACTTTGAAAGACTGCTAATCGCCGGCTACGGCACTTTAAAGATAAGCCAGTTAGCAGTCGTTCGCCAGCGAATTCATTGAGCTGATGCTCTGCCAGTGCATCGACTTTCTGGCCAATCAAGCGCATTGTGGTACTCCCTCAACTCAATGGGAGACCATCATGGAATCCGTCACCAGCGCTATCCATCGCGAGCCGTGGAACAAGGGGAAAATCGTGGGCCAAAAGTCCCCGTTCAAGGTCAAAGACATCTGGGCACTGCGTGTGCGACTACAGATGGAGCACCGAATCCGGGAGCTTGCACTTTTCAACCTGGGTATCGACAGCAAATTGCGGGGCTGTGACCTCGTGGCGTTGAAGGTCAGAGACGTTTGCCACGGCGATCAGATGGCGACACGCGCCATCGTTATGCAACACAAAACGCAGCGGCCTGTGCAATTTGAAATCACATCAACGACACGAGATGCCCTGCAGGCATGGATCAAGCATGCGGAGCTGAAATCCGATAGCTTTTTGTTCCCAAGCAGGATCCACAGATCCCCTCATCTGGGAACACGTCAGTACGCCCGTATCCTAGCCCACTGGGTGGATGAGCTAGGGCTGGAGCGCGCAAGCTATGGTACCCATTCGATACGAAGAACCAAGCCCACGCTGATCTATCGACGAACCAAAAACCTGCGTGCCGTTCAGTTGCTGCTTGGGCACTCCAAGCTGGAGTCGACCATCCGGTATCTCGGCATAGAGGTTGATGATGCGTTGGAGATTTCCGAGCAAACCGAAATTTGAAGCAAGCTTACGGTCGTGCTGCCCTTGTCATGAACTAGGCTGCACGACTTGAGCGGCTGCTTTACGGCAAAGGCGCGGAATGACACTCCCGGCCAGAAGCTGACCTTGAGCCACAACTTAAGTAGTCCGCTCTAGGCTCTTACCTTAATGAAGTTTTACGTAGCTAGTGCTTTCACTTTTTGGATAAACGGCGAACTGTTCGACCAACTTGGCACTTCTTGCATCTAGCCCTCGCACTTCGACCTTTGTTCCGCCGCGTCGTAGTTTGAACACTACCCGGTCAAGTGCCTCAACTGAGGTCAAATCCCAAAACTGAGTCTGGCTCACATCAATACAGATGTACTCCACCGGTTCAAGGTAGTCAAACCTAGCAATGAAGCTTTCAGAAGAGGCAAAAAATACTTGCCCAGAAACAAAATAGGTACGTTGTTTACCGTCTGGGCTGAGGCTTGAGGTGACATCCAAAATACGGCGCACCTTGTGTGCAAAGAACACACCAGACAGAAGAACGCCAGTCAGCACTCCCTTGGCCAAGTCATGGGTTGCAACAGTCACAACGACGGTAGCGAGCATCACAACGCTGGATGTTTTGGGGTGGGCAACCAAGTCCTTGATAGAGCGCCAGTTGAAGGTGCCAATCGACACCATGATCATCACGGCGACCAAGGCGGCCATGGGAATCTGCTTCACCAAATCGCCAAGAAACACAACCAGTATCAGCAACACTACACCTGCGGTCAGCGTAGACAAACGCCCACGCCCCCCAGACTTCACGTTAATGACCGACTGACCAATCATGGCGCATCCGGCCATACCACCCACAAAACCTGTAGCAACGTTGGCGATACCTTGGCCGACGCATTCACGGTCTTTGTTACTCGTAGTGTCTGTCATGTCATCCACGATGGTGGCCGTCATGAGCGATTCCAGCAGGCCCACGACACACAGGGTGGCGGAATACGGCAGGATGATTTGGAGCGTCTCCCAAGTGAAGGGGACATTGGGAATGAAGAAGCTCGGCAGGCTATCAGGGAGTGCGCCCATATCGCCAACCGTGCGAATGTCTAGACCGAGAACCACATAAGCGATGCTTAAAACAATGATGGCAACCAAAGGCGAAGGAACGGCTTTGGTGATGTAGGGCAAGCCATAAATGATGGCAAGCCCTGCAGCCGTCATCGCATAGACATGCCAAGTGACATTGGTCAGCTCCGGCAGTTGAGCCATAAAAATCAATATGGCCAATGCATTCACAAAGCCCGTCACCACGGAACGAGAGACAAACTGCATGAGCTGGCCCAAGCGTAAGAAGCCTGCCAGCATTTGGAGCACACCAGCAAGAATGGTGGCAGCTAGCAAATAGTCCAGTCCATGCTCTTTTACCAGCGTCACCATCACTAAGGCCATAGCGCCGGTAGCGGCTGAAATCATGCCAGGCCGCCCGCCAACAAAAGCAATAAGTGTGGCAATCGCAAAGGAGGCATACAGACCCACCTTGGGGTCAACGCCAGCAATGATGGAAAAAGCAATGGCCTCCGGAATAAGTGCCAAGGCAACAACGACGCCCGCCAGCAAATCGCCACGGACATTAGAGAACCATACGGTTCTGATTTTTTCAATAGACATAGGTATACCACCCTCAGCATAGAGGGGCAGAACGCACCAAAGCAACCTGCATGAAGGGCAGGAGTAGGCGCAATGAAAACGCGAGCAAGCCTATAGCTCTAGCTACAGGCAAGACGAACAGGTGGGGCAAGAAGTAAAGCGTTCTTGCTGCGCTGGTGCCCAGATTAGGGCGGAGTGACGGAGCGGAAGCGTCCGCGAGGCAGGGCTGCGCCCCGGTAATCAACCGGTTGTTGCGTGAAGTGAGCAAGAGCAGCCATCGCAAGAATTTTAACTAGAAAAAACACATCCACACGATGAGCTTTAAGGACTCCAAAGGGTCGGTCAGCGACAGTCGCTGATCGGCCAAGAGTAGTCACTCGGTGTTGGACTCCATGAGCGGTCATCGACAGTCTGCGCGCGTAAAAGGTGGCCACTTTTTGCGCATATTTATTCACCAATTCAACAATTGATGTATTATTAATTAATGCAAGAAGCAAACGTCATCCGCTCACTTTCCGCTCTGGCGCATGAGGCCCGATTGCGCGTATTTCGCGCTCTTGTTGTGGCCGGACCTGAAGGCCTGACACCCAGTGCACTCGCTGAGCAACTGGGTATCGCACCGAATGCACTGTCCTTTCATCTGAAAGAGCTTTTTCATGCCGATCTGGTAAGCCAGGAGCGGCAGGGGCGCAACGTGCTCTATCGAGCAGCGTTCCCTGTCATGAATGAGCTGCTGGCGTATCTCACCGAGAACTGCTGCCAAGGCGCGGTTTGCACCTCTGACACAGCAACTTCATGCCATTGCTAAAAGGAGCTTCATCATGAAACGCTTTCACGTACACCTGCATGTCGACGATCTGAACAAGAACATTGACTTCTATTCCAAGTTGTTCGGGGCTGAGCCCTCTCGTGTGGAAAGTGATTACGCAAAGTGGATGCTGGACGACCCACGCGTGAACTTCGCCATCTCTACGCGCGGGAACCAGGCGGCAGGGCTTGACCATTTGGGCTTCCAGTTCGATGAGACAACCGAGTTGGCTGAGCTCAAGCAGCGTGCGCAGGCCGCTGATATGGCACTTCTTGATGAAGGCGACACCACTTGCTGCTATGCCCGCAGCGAAAAGCACTGGATTACCGATCCGCAGGGCGTGGCTTGGGAGCACTTTCACACGCTGGACAACATCCCGGTCTTCAATGAACCAGAGCGAGTCGTTGCACAAAGCGCGGCCTGTTGCACGCCTCATATCGCGCCAGTGCAAGCCTCGTCTTGCTGCACCCCCAGTTCCTCTTCTAAGTCCTGCTGCTGATCCATCATGTCTGACAACAAAGCTCCCCTGAATGTCCTGTTCCTGTGCACCCACAACTCGGCGCGCAGCATCCTGGCTGAAGCCTTGCTCAACAATATGGGCCAAGGCCGCTTCAAGGCTTATTCGGCGGGCAGCAGTCCGCGCACCAACCAGCAACCTAACCCGCTGGGCCTGCAAGTGCTGCAAAAGGCTGGCGTTTCTGTGGAAGGTCTGCGTAGCAAGAGCTGGGATGAATTTGCCGTGCCTGGTGCACCCCACATGGACCTGATCATCACGGTCTGCGACAACGCCGCAGGGGAGGTCTGCCCGTTTTGGCCTGGCCACCCCGCCACTGCACATTGGGGCTATCCGGACCCCTCGGAAGGCGATGCGCCTGAAGAAGTAAAACTGGAAGCCTTCCGCCAGACCATGCACATGATTCGTCGCCGTCTGGAACTGTTGGTCAACCTTCCCGCACAAAAGCTGGAGCAGGCCATGCTTCAGTCCACCGCGCGTGAGCTCTCGTCCCACTGAAGCGGCACAGCCTTTGCGCTACCCAGATGTAGGCCTTCATGCCTACGTCTCATGCCTCGAGCCAGGGGATGGAATACCTACGCCTGGCCCCGATGCCACATCCAAGCTTTTCTAGGACCCATACGTCATGTTGACGGCCATCCTGATTTTCATCTTCACACTGACGCTGGTCATCTGGCAACCGCGCGGCCTTGGCATTGGCTGGAGCGCCTCGATTGGAGCCGTTATCGCGCTGCTGCTGGGGGTCGTGCACTTAGCTGATATTCCTGTGGTCTGGCATATCGTCTGGAATGCCACGGCGACTTTTGTCGCGGTCATCATCATCAGCCTGCTGCTGGATGAAGCAGGATTCTTCGAGTGGGCCGCATTGCACTTTGCCCGCTGGGGTGGTGGCAGTGGAGTCAAGCTGTTTGCTTTCATCGTGCTGCTGGGGGCCGCCGTTTCGGCCCTGTTCGCCAATGACGGAGCCGCCCTGATTCTCACGCCCATCGTGATGGCCATGCTGGTGGCGCTGGGCTTTTCTCCGGCAGCAACGCTGGCATTTGTCATGGCCGCCGGGTTTATTGCCGACACCGCGAGTCTGCCGCTGATCGTCTCCAATCTGGTGAATATCGTCTCCGCCGACTTTTTCAAGATCGGCTTCAACGACTACGCATCGGTGATGGTTCCTGTCAACATTGCCTCGGTCCTGGCTAGCTTGGGTGTATTGCTGCTGTTTTTCCGACGCGATATTCCTGCCACTTACGACGTAGCTCAGCTCAAGTCGCCATCGGCTGCAATCAAGGATCTGGCCACCTTTCAGGCTGGCTGGGTCGTGTTGGTCTTGCTGCTGGTCGGCTTCTTCGCGCTGGAGCCCCTGGGCGTCCCTGTCAGCGCCGTGGCCGCCGTGGGGGCTGCGATCTTGCTGGCTGTGGCTGCGCGTGGTCATGTCATCAGCACCAGGAAAGTACTTCATGGTGCTCCGTGGCAGATCGTGGTGTTCTCGCTGGGGATGTATCTGGTGGTCTATGGGCTGCGCAACTCGGGCCTTACGGATTACATCGCCATGTTGCTGAACCAGTTTGCAGCCGGTGGCGTGTGGACCGCTTCACTGGGCACAGGCGTGCTGTCTGCGGTGCTGTCTTCCATCATGAACAACATGCCCACGGTCCTGATCGGAGCCTTGTCCATCGATGCATCCACGGCCAAAGGGGCAGTCAAGGAAGCCATGGTGTACGCCAATGTGATTGGCTGCGATCTGGGTCCCAAGATCACGCCGATTGGCAGCCTGGCCACGCTCCTTTGGCTGCATGTGCTCGCCAAGAAAGGCACAACGATTGGCTGGGGCTACTACTTCAAAGTCGGTGCGGTGCTGACCATGCCCGTGCTGCTCATTACCCTCGCAGCGCTGGCTTTGCGGCTCAGCGTGGCGTCATGAACCTTTGCAACGGGAATCTAGCGCTATGAGCGACATCACGATCTACCACAACCCTGCTTGCGGTACCTCCCGCAATGTTCTGGCCCTGATCCGCAACAGCGGGGAAGAGCCCAAGGTCATTGAGTACCTCAAGACACCCCCTGATCGCGCCACCCTGGTGGGCCTGATCCAAGCCATGGGCATGCCCGTGCGCGATGTGTTGCGCCAAAAAGGTACGCCGTATGACGAACTTGGCTTGGGCGAGCCCAAATGGACGGACGAGCAATTGATTGATTTCATGCTCAAACACCCCATCCTGATCAATCGTCCGATAGTGGTCACCCCTATGGGAGCCCGCTTGTGCCGTCCCTCGGAGGCCGTGCTGGACATCCTGCCGCAGCCTCAGCAGGCCGCCTTCTCCAAAGAGGATGGAGAAGCCGTCATTGACTCGAAAGGAAATCGAATTGGCAAGCACTGATCTACCGAACCTCGACGAACAAGTTTTTGAAAAGCCCAGCCTGGAAGGCCTGTTGCCCGCACAGCGTGCTGAGCACGCGCCGCGCATTCTGCTTCTGTATGGCTCGGTTCGTGACCGCTCCTACAGCCGACTGCTGACCGAAGAGGCGGCGCGCCTGCTGCGCAAGATGGGTGCCGAGACCAGGATCTTCGATCCGCGTGGCCTGCCGCAGCCCGATGGTGCCCCTGACGATCACCCGAAGGTCAAGGAACTGCGTGAGCTGGCTGTATGGTCCGAGGGTATGGTCTGGACGTCTCCTGAGCGTCATGGTGCGATGACCAGCATCCTCAAGGCGCAGATAGACTGGATTCCTTTGTCCGCTGGTGCCGTGCGACCGACGCAAGGCAAGACATTGGCGGTGATGCAAGTCTCGGGGGGCTCGCAGTCCTTCAATGCGGTCAACCAGATGCGGGTGCTGGGTCGCTGGATGCGCATGATCACCATCCCGAATCAGTCGTCTGTTGCCAAGGCATTTGCCGAGTTCGACGAGGCTGGCAGGATGAAGTCCTCTTCGTATTACGAACGGGTCGTGGACGTGATGGAAGAGTTGGTCAAGTTCACTCTGCTGACGCGAGACTGTTCGGACTACCTGGTGGATCGCTACAGCGAGCGCCGTGAAAGCGCCGAAGAGCTGTCTAAACGGGTCAATCAGCGCAGCATCTAAGCAGTTACACATGGCACGTAGAGGGAGCGCCTGGGGCAGCGACAACAATAGGAAGCAAACGATGTCTTTCCACGATGTGATCATCATTGGTGCGGGCCAGGCAGGCTTATCGGTAGCGTATTTCCTGCGTCGCACCAACTTATCGGTGCTGCTGCTTGATGCGGAGGAAGTCGGTGGAGGAGCTTGGCAACATGGATGGGACTCGCTGAGGCTGTTTTCTCCTGCTTCCTGGAGCTCCATTGCCGGATGGCCTATGCCGCCTTCTGGCGAGCAGTATCCAAGTCGTGACCATGTGGTCGACTATCTCCGCAAGTACGAAACACGTTACGAGCTCAAGATCGAGAGGCCGGTACTGGTCACTGGCATTGAGCAAACGGAGCAAGGTTTCCAGGTCAACGCGGGTGCGAGAAGCTGGCATTCACGTGCTGTTGTATGCGCCACGGGTACATGGCGAAACCCATTTGTGCCCGAAGTTGAAGGTATGGCGTCCTTCAAAGGACAACAGTTGCACTCAGCTCAGTACGTATCTCCTGAGCCGTTCAAAGGCAAGAGAGTGATGGTGGTCGGGGGAGGGAACTCCGGCGCTCAGATCCTGGCGGAAGTTTCACTCGTAGCGGAGTCCACGACCTGGGTCACATTGGAGCCTCCAGCTTTTCTACCTGATGAGGTCGATGGGCGAGTGCTCTTCGAGCGGGCTACCGCACGTTGGCAGGCCTTGCAGGAAGGCAAAGATCCTGAGAATCTGCCGGGTGGATTTGGTGACATCGTGATGGTTCCCCCGGTCCTCGACGCACGGAATCGTGGTGTGCTGCATTCTGTGGGGCCGTTCACGCGCCTCATCACAGAAGGAGCCCAGTGGGCCGATGGGAGCTCAAAGGCCTTGGATGCGATCATTTGGTGTACTGGGTTTCGGCCCGCTCTACAGCCTTTGGAATCGCTTGGCCTGGTGAATGATTCCAAAGTTGCCGTGGAGGGCACGCGGGCAAGCGACCGGCCCGGCTTGTGGCTGGTGGGCTATGGTGAATGGACAGGACCTGCATCTGCCACGCTTATTGGCGTCATGCGTACCGCTCGCGACACTGCAAGTGAAATCGCGCAGCATCTATCACGGAGCGAATGACTGCTTCTCCTTATTTTGGAAGACCGCAATGGGTCGAGGCTGTGTGAAAACGCTTGGCTGGCCACGCTTCAAAAATTAAGATCACAGCACCCGTTTTGAGCGAGGTGACTCATGAAGCGATTTATTGAAGGCCAAT
>NZ_KZ984496.1 GCF_003569915.1 Comamonas testosteroni
GCACATCCGAGCTTCAATCCTCAATCAATTTACCGCTCTGGGCACGCCCCAGACAGTCGCTGCTGCGTAAATCTATTTGGGATTGGGGATGCCTTGGCCTATGGCCGATTTATGCAACAAAGCCGTCTGTAGACACGACATCCACCTCGGACCAGAACGCAATTGCCTTTTACAAAGGCACAAACAAAAAAGTGCTTCATTGAAGCACTTTTTATAGCACCACAGATAGCTGTGACTGGAGTCTTACCAAGATTTCAATGTCAAAAAACAGCCCGATTCACTTGAGTTTACGACTTTAAAGTTGCGAACCTGCTTCCCGCAAAACCGCATGAATCCTAGGCCTGTGTTTACGACTTTAATTGCGAGTTTACGACTTTAATTACCCAGAATAAAAGCGGTTCTTTTCCCCATTTTTTCTCGACAAGCCTGTGGACAAGCCTGAATAGCTTTTGCAGCAATGCATCAAGTCATTGATCTGCATTGAATTTTTTGAAATGCCTATTTTTTAATCAAGCCGTCATCAAAGGGCCACGACTTATCCCTGCCCGCGCTGGACAAGCTTGTGAACAACTGCATCTGCAGCATGCACAAGTCAATCAAGTCATTGATTTCAAAAACATTTATTCATGCCGCCTCATTTTTAGGCAATGCATTGACTGTTTTGAGCCGGGCAACAATCCACAGTCATGCCCAAGCCCCAAAAGCGATTTACCCCCAATCTCGCTGAACAAGCATGTGGACAAGGCCGATTAAAGCGCCCGTAAGCTTCGTAAGTCATTGTTCTGTAAAGCAAGCCTTAGACCTGCTTAAAAACAAGGCAAGTCCGCTCGCGCTCCACGGCCTTGCCAAACCCGTTACAAACGGACTTTCTCATGCCTCATTCGGCCTCCCGCCTTCTTGCATTCATGTCCAACGACTCCCCTTTCGCCCCCCCATTTTTCATTGCCAAGTGCGAGCCCAGCGGCCA
The DNA here is from genome assembly GCF_003569915.1 of Comamonas testosteroni. Lineage (GTDB taxonomy): Bacteria > Pseudomonadota > Gammaproteobacteria > Burkholderiales > Burkholderiaceae_C > Comamonas > Comamonas testosteroni_D. The sequence goes on from NZ_KZ984496.1 coordinate 968, forward strand.
GCAGGTCGATGCCTGGGCCGACCAGTCCCTGCTCGACTCGCTGGAGAGCGGCGGCGTGAACTGGCCCAGCTCCTGCCGCAATGGCACTTGCCGCACCTGCCTGGGGCAGATGGTCTCTGGCTCCGTGCACTACGAGATTGACTGGCCGGGCCTCACGCCCGAGGAAAAAGCCGAGGGCTATGTGCTGCCTTGCTGTGCTTATCCGGATAGCGATATTGTTCTTAAAGATGCCCCCTGAGGCGCTTTGCGCCGTCCCCCACTGGGGGACGGCAGCTTCGCGGCGGGGCGGCCCTTGCTTGCTGCCCCGTTGATGGGGTGTGCTTGTGCTGCGGCCTTTGTTCTTGCCTTGCATCATGGTTTCAAGGGCAAGTGCCGCGCTGGATTGCCACACTGCAATAGAATGAGCACTTTCGGCAAGGCCATACCCTGCTGAAAGCGGCTAGCCGCTCTACACGTTCTTTGGAAGTCCTGTCCGTGCCAGCACAGTGCACGGATGATGCCTCACTGGTGCGTGTCATGCGCCAGTCGCTGACTGCAATGCTTCGCATATAGCTCACGTCCAAGAAGGCAATCCATGAACAGCTCCCTCCAACCCGTGCCCATCTCGCCCGTCGAAGAAATCATGGCGGAAATGCGTGCCGGCCGCATGGTCGTTCTCGTTGATGAAGAAGATCGCGAAAACGAAGGCGATCTGGTTCTGGCATCTGACCATGTCACGCCCGAAGCCATCAACTTCATGGCCCGTTTTGGCCGTGGTCTGATCTGCCTGACGCTGACCCGCGAGCGTTGCGAATTCCTAAAGCTGCCTCCCATGGCTGCACGCAACGGCACGGTGTACAGCACAGCGTTCACCGTCTCCATCGAAGCTGCCGAAGGCGTGACCACCGGCATCTCTGCCGCTGACCGCGCCCGCACCGTGCAGGTGGCCGTGGCCAAGAACACCCAGCCCACCGACCTGGTGCAGCCCGGCCATATCTTCCCGCTGCAGGCTGTGGATGGCGGCGTGCTGATGCGCGCCGGTCACACCGAAGCCGGTTGTGATCTGGCCGCTTTGGCAGGCTGCTCGCCCTCTTCCGTGATCTGCGAGATCATGAAGGACGATGGCACCATGGCCCGCCTGCCCGATCTGCAGATTTTCTGCGCCGAGCATGGCATCAAGATCGGCACGATTGCTGACCTGATCGAATACCGCAGCCGCCATGAATCGCTGCTGCAAAAAGTGGGCACACGCCCCATGCAGACAGCGCACGGCGAGTTCATCGCCCACGCCTTCCGTGACGTGCCCAGCGGCTCCGTGCATCTGGCACTGGTCAAGGGCGAATGGCAGGCCGACACCACGATTCCCGTGCGCGTGCACGAGCCGCTGTCGGTGCTAGACGCACTGGAAGTGGGTCGCAGCCAGCATTCCTGGTGCCTCGATGAAAGTCTCAAATACATCAACGGCAATGGCCAAGGCGTGGCCGTGCTGCTCAACTGCGGCGAGTCGGGCGAGCAATTACTGACCCAGTTTGAAGGCAAGGCCCGCTCTGCCCAGGCCCCCGAGCGCGGTCGCATGGACCTGCGCACTTACGGCGTGGGCGCGCAGATTCTGCGCGAACTGGGCGTCTCCAAGATGCACCTGATGGGCCAGCCCCGTCGCATGCCCAGCATGGCCGGTTATGGCCTGGAAATTACTGGCTACATCCCTAAAGAATAAGAGACTGGATACATCATGCAAAACGCAGAAAAAGGCCAAGGCCAGAACATGAACGGTGCCGAGCTGAAGATCGGCATCGTGCAGGCACGCTTTAACGAAAGCATTACCGACACCCTGTTTGCTTCCTGCCGCGACGAGCTGCTGGCGCTGGGTGTGTCGGCAGACCATATTGACCATGTCACCGTTCCTGGCGCGCTGGAAGTGCCCGTGGCCCTGCAGGCCATGGCAGACACTGAGCAGTACGACGCGCTGGTGGCTCTGGGCTGCATCATCCGTGGGGAGACATACCACTTCGAGCTGGTAGCCAATGAATCGGGCGCAGGCGTGACACGTCTGGCTCTGGACTACCGCCTGCCGATCGCCAACGCGATCATCACCACCGAAAACACCGAGCAAGCCATTGCCCGCCAAGTTGACAAGGGCCGCGACGCCGCCCGTGTGGCAGTGGAAATGGCAAATCTGCTCAACACCTTTGACCTATCATGAGCGACGAACAATCCAGCAGCTCGGCTTCGAGCCGCCCTCCCCGCCAAAGCCGTACCGGCGTCACCAGCACCGGTGCCCGCAAGGCAGGCTCCAAGTCCAACCGCAGCCGTGCACGCGAGTTCGCGCTGCAAGGTCTGTACCAGCACATCGTTGGCCACAATGCCGTGCTCGACATTGACCGCTTCACGCAGGAGCTGGCCGGCTTTCACAAGGCCGACGCTGTGCACTACGACGCACTGCTGCGCGGCTGCATCGAAAACGAAGCGGCGCTGGACGCACTGATCACGCCCAAACTCGATCGCGGTCTGGCCGAAATTTCGCCCATCGAACATGCCTGCATGTGGATTGGCGTGTATGAGTTCCAGAACTGCGCCGATGTGCCATGGCGTGTGGTGCTCAACGAGTGCATCGAACTGGCCAAGGAGTTTGGCGGCACCGACGGCCACAAGTATGTGAACGCCGTGCTCAATGGCCTGGCTCCCGAGCTGCGCAGCGCCGAGGTCGCGCACGACCGCGCCAAGCAGCAGCCCAAGACCCAAGGCTGAGCCTGCACAAGCCCTCTGACCCGAAGCGCTTGCCGCTTCAGGCCTTCCGCTCAGTTTGCCAAGGCATACGCAAGGACTGCCCATGGACTCCCATAGTCAAGCAACGCCGGTCCCCAACCCGGAATTGACTCCCGAGCTTGCTCAGGAGCTGGCACCGTGGCTGGCGCTGAACACGCGCACCTGCTGCCTGCTGGAAGTGGGCGGCTTCAGACCCACGGGAGATCCTGCCGCCTCGCACGTCGGCCTTGCGCCGCTGATGGATCCGTCTGAAGCCTGGCCAGCAGACGCCGCAGGCCAGCCCATGCAGTTCATTGCCCAGTTCAATCTGCAGCAGGCCCCATGGCTGCCCAGAGCGCTGCAGGGTCACGCCTTGCTGCAATTCTTTGTGGGCGAAAAATTCATCGAAAGCAGCTGCGCCCCCGAGACCTGGGCGATCAAGCTGCGCGCCAGCACCGAAGGCCTGACCGCACGCGAGCAACCCGCATTTCGCGACGATCCCTGGCTTACCAAAGGCTTTGAGGCCCGCTGGTTAGCTCCCCAGCAAGATCACCCCTGCTATGACGACTCCGACATGCGCCTGCCCGGCGGCATGGACGAGTTTCCCGACGAAGCCCACGGCCTGTGCTCCGGCCGCACCAAGCTGGGCGGCTACCCCAAAAGCCTGCAGCACGAGATTGCCTTTTTGCGCGCTGTGGAAGATGAGAACGGCGAATGGCTGCCCTCGCCTGATGAGCCTGTCTATGTGCTGCAGATCGACAGCGAAGCCAAGGCCGGGCTGAACTGGGTGGACGGCGGCATCGTCTATCTGGGCTGCCACCCTGCCACCGGCAAGTGGTCTGTTCACTGCCAGTTTTATTGAGAGAACATCGATTCATGTCCGTCATTGAGCTTTCCCGCCGCGCCCAGCGCATCGAGCCTTTCTATGTGATGGAAATGGCCAAGCACGCGCAGGAAGTGGCCCGCCAGTCCAGCGCCAGCGGCTCGCCCATGATCTATCTGAACATTGGCGAACCTGATTTCAGCGCCCCGCCACTGGTGCAGGAGGCTGCCGAACGCGCGATTCGCGCAGGCCGCACCCAGTACACACAGGCACCCGGCCTGCCGCAGCTGCGCGAGCGCATCAGCGCTTGGTACGCCAGCCGCTTTGGCGTCAATGTGCCGGCCCAGCGCATCATCATCACCGCCGGTGCATCGGCAGCGCTGCAACTGGCCTGTCTGGCGCTGATCAACCCCGGCGACGAAGTGCTGATGCCCGACCCCAGCTACCCTTGCAACCGCCACTTTGTCTCGGCGGCCGAAGGCAAGCCGGTGCTGATTCCCTCGTCGGCTGCAGAGCGCTTTCAGCTCAGCGCCGACAAGGTTCAAGCCGCCTGGGGCGAGCACACACGCGGCGTGATGCTGGCTTCGCCATCGAACCCTACCGGCACCTCGATTGCGCCTGATGAGCTGCGCCGCATTCATGAAGTCGTGCGCGCCAAGGGCGGCCTGACCATCGTCGATGAAATCTATCTGGGCCTGTCGCACGATGAAGCCTTTGGCAAATCGGCACTGGAGCTGGGCGACGACATCATCTCCATCAACAGCTTCAGCAAGTACTTCAATATGACGGGCTGGCGTCTGGGCTGGATGGTGGTGCCCGAGTCGCTGGTTGCCCCGATTGAAATGCTGGCCCAGCATCTGTTCATCTGCGCCAGCACCGTGTCGCAATATGCGGCGCTGGCCTGCTTCGAGCCCGATAGCATTGCCGAATACGAACGCCGCCGCGCCGAGTTCAAGGCGCGCCGTGACTATTTCATCCCAGCTCTGGAATCGATTGGCCTGCCCGTACCCGTCAAGCCCGATGGTGCTTTCTACGCCTGGGCCGACTGCCGCGCCGCCGCTGAAAAGCTGGGCGTTAAGGGAAGCTGGGACTTTGCCTATGCAGTGATGAACCAGGCCCATCTGGCCATCACACCCGGCCGCGATTTTGGCCAGGCCGAGACTGCGAACTATGTGCGCTTTTCCACTGCTAACTCCATGGAGCAGTTGCAGGAAGCGATTGCACGCCTGAAGAAACTCCTGGGCTGATCAACCATGGCCTTTGAATTTCCAGTTCGTGTGTATTGGGAGGACACCGATGCCGGCGGCATTGTGTTCTACGCCAACTACCTCAAGTTCTTTGAGCGCGCCCGCACCGAGTGGCTGCGCTCGCTGGGCATTGCCCAGCAAACTTTGCGGGAACAAACCGGCGGCATCTTTGTCGTAACTTCTGCGCAGCTTGAATATCTGCGCCCGGCCAGACTCGATGACCAACTGATTGTTACCGCAACGCTGCAAAGCGCTGGCCGTGCTTCGCTCACAATTGCGCAGCAAGCACTGCTGGTGAATACTGACAACCAAGCCAATGAGCCCCAGCTTCTGTGCGAGGGCTCTATTCGAATTGGGTGGGTGGATGGCACAACCATGCGCCCCGCGAGAATTCCAAACCGTATCCTGGAGCAACTTTCATGAACTCCCAAGACATGTCCATCCTCAGCCTCGTAATGCAGGCCAGCTGGGTGGTCCAACTGGTCATGCTGATTCTGGTGGCCGCGTCCATCGCAAGCTGGGCGACCATCTTCCGCAAGGCCCAGACCTTGAAGCGCGTGCGCGCGCTCAACGATGACTTTGAGCAGGACTTCTGGTCCGGCACCAGCCTCAACGATCTGTACTCGACTGCCACGCAGAACGCCAAGAGCGGCGGCCCCATGGAGCGCATTTTTGCCAGCGGCATGCGCGAATATCAAAAGCTGCGCGAGCGCCGCATTGGTGATGTGGCCACGCTGATGGATGGCACACGCCGCGCCATGCGCGCGAGCTTCCAGCGCGAGTTGGACGAAATCGAATCCGGCCTGTCCTTTCTGGGCACCGTGGCTTCGGTCTCGCCTTATGTCGGCCTGTTCGGCACCGTCTGGGGTGTGATGCACGCCTTCACCGGCTTTGCCAATATGGAGCAGATCACGCTGGCCACCGTGGCCCCCGGCATTGCCGAAGCGCTGGTAGCCACCGCCATGGGTCTGTTTGCTGCCATTCCTGCCGTGACCGCCTACAACCGCTACGCCCACAACATCGACCGCATTGCCAGCCAGGAAGAAACCTTCATCGAAGAGTTCTCCAATATCCTGCAACGCAATGTCGGCACCGCCGCCACTGCATCTGGCCATTGATGGCTCACAGCAAGGAGTGACTCCATGCCAGCCATGAGTTCACGCGGTGGTCGCAACCGCCGCACCGTCAACGAAATCAATATGGTGCCCTTCATCGACGTGATGCTGGTGCTGCTCATCATCTTCATGGTGACAGCGCCCATGCTCACGCCGGGTTCCATCAATGTGCCCAGCGCAGGCAAGTCCTCGCGCCCGCCCACCAAGAACATTGCCTATGTGCTGCTCGATAAAGACGGCAGCGTCAAGTTCAAGAACGGTGGCGATACACAGACCATCAAGCTTGATGACCTCAAAGGCATTGCTCAATCATGGCAAAGCGGTCAGGGTGAGGACAGCGCCATCCAGATCGTGGCAGACAAGGGCCTGCCTTTTGAGGAAGTCATGAAAGCGCACACCACGCTTTCCAAGGCTGGCGTCAAACGCATTGCGTTCGGCGTAGTCTCATCCAGCAATTGATCCTCTATTCATGAAACTCTGCGCCAGCCTGCACCTCTAAACCGGCACAGTCCACGCAGACCACCAATTCACCATGCCTAACCAGCAAGATCGCGATCAGTTTGCACCGCCCCGCCCCAAAGGCCGGGCGCGCGCCTGGTCGCTCGCTCTGGCCGCGCACGGACTGCTGATTGCGGCCCTTGTCTGGACAGTGCGCCCCCCTAAAGAAGCCGAGGAAGCCATGGTCGAAGCCGAGGTATGGAGCAGCTCTGCTCCTGCCGCCGCTGCTGCCCTGACCCCGCCGCCTCCACCGCCAGAGCCAACGCCGGAACCCACTCCCGAGCCACCACCTCCGCCGTCCCCTCCTCCTGAGCCCGTGGTTGCACCGCCGCCACCGCCCGCACCTGCTCCACACGCCAAGGCCCATGACGATGATCATGAGGCCGATGTCGCGCTTGCCAAAAAGAAAAAGCAGGAACAGGAAAAGAAGGAAAAGGCCGAGCAAGAAGCACGCGAACAGCGCGAGAAGGAACGCGAGAAAGAGCGCAAGGAAAAAGCTGAAAAAGCCCATCAGGAAAAGCTCGACAAGGAAAAGGCTGAAAAGCAGGAGAAGGCGCGCCAGGAAAAGCTCGAAAAGCAAAAAGCGGAGAAGGCTGAAAAAGAGCGCCAAGACAAGCTGGAAAAGGCCGAGCACGACAAGAAGGAAAAAGCAGAAAAAGCCGCCAAGGAAAAGGCGGACAAGGCTGCCAAGGAACGCCAGGAAAAGCTGGAAAAAGAAAAAGCGGAAAAGGCTGAAAAAGAGAAGGCCGAGAAAGCTGCCAAGGAAAAAGCAGCCAAGGAAGCCAAAGAAAAGGCTGCCAAAGACGCAAAGGACAAAGCCGCCAAGGATGCAAAAGATGCCAAGGCCGCGGACGACCGCCGCAAGGCAGAACTTGCACGCCTGCAAGGTCTGGCAGGTGGTTCCGGCAGCGGCTCCAGCGGCGGCGGCAGTGGTGGCTCAGACCACAGCGGCAGCGGTGGCAGCCGAAGTGGTGGTGCGGGCAGCAGTGCGAGCGGCGGCCCGTCTGCCGGCTATGGCGCCAGGGTGGCTGCCCGCGTCAAACCTAATATCGTCTATCCCGACGCCATCAGCGGCAACCCGCGTGCGGAAGTGCGCGTGCGCACGGCACCGGATGGCACGATCACGGGCGCGACGATTTCCAAGTCCAGCGGCAACCCCGCCTGGGATGAAGCCGTGGTTCGTGCCCTGCACAAGACCGACAAGCTGCCGCGCGATATTGATGGCAAGGTGCCGTCTGATCTGGTTATTGGATTCAGACCCCAGGATTGACCCGACAACCGCGCAGAGTGCTTCTGCGCACTTCAAAGCAAAGGCCTTGAATTCACCATTCAGGGCCTTTTTCATTTTCCCAATTTAAGCATTCATATATTTAAATAATTTCCAAATTCAATTTCAAAAATCATTTCTGCTTATGAAGGCCACGGGCTTTGTTGCATAAATCGGCCATAGGCCAAGGCATCCCCAATCCCAAATAGATTTACGCAGCAGCGACTGTCTGGGGCGTGCCCAGAGCGGTAAATTGATTGAGGATTGAAGCTCGGATGTG
>NZ_KZ984497.1 GCF_003569915.1 Comamonas testosteroni
GGGGTCGTCTCAGAAAACGGAAAATAAAGCACGCTAAGGCGTAACTACCCTCGGCTACACCGCGTCGGCACCACGCGGCTCTTTCTCCCCTTGCAGCGAAGCAATCAGCGGGCAAGAAACGTTCCCTTGCCGCGCATGGCAGGCGAACACAAGTTCGGATAGCACGGTTTCCATGCGCGCCAGGTCGGTCATTTTTTCGCGCACGTCCTGAAGCTTGTGCTCGGCCAGGCTGCTGGCTTCCTCGCAGTGGGTGCCGTCATCCAGCCTCAGCAGCTCTGCGATCTCGTCGAGGCTGAATCCGAGCCGCTGGGCTGATTTCACGAAGCGCACCCGCGTCACATCCGCCTCGCCATAGCGGCGGATGCTGCCATAGGGCTTGTCCGGCTCCGGCAACAAGCCCTTGCGCTGATAGAACCGGATTGTTTCCACGTTGACCCCGGCCGCCTTGGCGAAAACGCCAATAGTCAGATTCTCCAAATTTTTTTCCATATCGCTTGACTCCGTACATTGGTACGGAAGTAAGCTTAAGCTATCCAATCCAGATTTGAAAGGACAAGCGTATGTCTGAACCTCAAAACGGGCGCGGGGCGCTCTTCACTGGCGGGCTAGCCGCCATCCTCGCCTCGGCTTGCTGCCTGGGGCCGCTGGTTCTGATCGCCCTGGGGTTCAGCGGCGCTTGGATCGGCAACTTGACGGTGTTGGAACCTTATCGCCCGATCTTCATCGGCGCGGCGTTGGTGGCGCTGTTTTTCGCCTGGCGGCGCATCTACCGACCGGCGCAAGCCTGCAAACCAGGGGATGTGTGTGCGATTCCCCAAGTGCGCGCTACTTACAAGCTCATTTTCTGGGTCGTGGCCGCGCTGGTTCTGGTCGCGCTCGGATTTCCCTACGTCATGCCATTTTTCTATTAATCACAGGAGTTCATCATGAAAAAACTGTTTGCCTCTCTCGCCATCGCTGCCGTTGTTGCCCCCGTGTGGGCCGCCACCCAGACCGTCACGCTGTCCGTACCGGGCATGACCTGCTCCGCTTGTCCGATCACCGTCAAGAAGGCGATTTCCAAGGTCGAAGGCGTCAGCAAAGTTAACGTGACCTTCGAGACACGCGAAGCGGTTGTCACCTTCGATGATGCCAAGACCAGCGTGCAGAAGCTGACCAAGGCCACCGAAGACGCAGGCTATCCGTCCAGCGTCAAGAAGTGAGGCACTGAAAACGGCAGCGCAGCACATCTGACGCCCTTGTCTGCTACCACAAACGAAAAAGGATCTGTCGCATGACCCATCTAAAAATCACCGGCATGACCTGCGACTCGTGCGCGGCGCACGTCAAGGAAGCGCTGGAAAAAGTACCCGGCGTCCAATCTGCCATAGTGTCCTATGCCAAGGGCGCGGCCCAGCTCGCCCTTGATCCAGGCACAGCGCCGGACGCACTGACCGCCGCCGTGGCTGGCCTGGGCTACAAAGCGATGCTCGCCGATGCCCCGCCGACCGACAACCGCACTGGGCTGTTCGACAAGGTGCGCGGCTGGATGGGTGCCGCCGACAAGGGCAGCGGCGGCGAGCGCCCGTTGCAAGTCGCCGTGATCGGCAGCGGTGGAGCCGCGATGGCGGCAGCACTGAAGGCCGTCGAGCAAGGCGCGCAGGTCACGCTGATTGAGCGCGGCACCATCGGCGGCACCTGCGTCAACGTCGGTTGTGTGCCGTCCAAGATCATGATCCGCGCCGCCCACATCGCCCATCTGCGCCGGGAAAGCCCATTCGACGGCGGCATGCCACCCACACCGCCGACGATCTTGCGCGAGCGGCTGCTGGCCCAGCAGCAGGCCCGTGTCGAAGAACTCCGTCATGCCAAGTACGAAGGCATCCTGGACGGCAATTCAGCCATCACCGTTCTGCACGGTGAAGCGCGTTTCAAGGACGACCAGAGCCTTATCGTTAGTTTGAACGAGGGTGGTGAGCGCGTCGTGATGTTCGACCGCTGCCTGGTCGCCACGGGTGCCAGTCCGGCCATGCCGCCGATTCCGGGCCTGAAAGAGTCACCCTACTGGACTTCGACCGAGGCCTTGGTCAGCGACACCATTCCCGAACGCCTGGCCGTCATCGGCTCGTCGGTGGTGGCGCTGGAACTGGCGCAAGCCTTCGCCCGGCTGGGTAGCCAGGTCACGATCCTTGCGCGCAGCACGCTGTTCTTCCGCGAAGACCCTGCCATCGGCGAGGCCGTCACAGCCGCCTTCCGTGCCGAAGGAATCAAGGTACTGGAACATACGCAAGCCAGCCAAGTCGCCCATGTGGACGGCGAATTCGTGCTGACCACTGGACAGGGCGAAGTGCGCGCCGACAAGCTGCTGGTCGCCACCGGCCGGACACCGAACACGCGCAGCCTGGCATTGGAAGCGGCGGGGGTAGCCGTCAATGCGCAGGGGGCCATCGTCATCGACAAGGGCATGCGCACCAGTAGCCCGAACATCTACGCGGCCGGCGACTGCACCGACCAGCCGCAGTTCGTCTATGTGGCGGCAGCGGCCGGCACTCGTGCGGCCATTAACATGACCGGCGGCGACGCCGCCATCAATCTGACCGCGATGCCGGCCGTGGTGTTCACCGACCCGCAAGTGGCGACCGTGGGCTACAGCGAGGCGGAAGCGCACCACGATGGCATCGAAACCGACAGCCGCACGCTGACGCTCGACAACGTGCCGCGTGCGCTCGCCAACTTCGATACCCGCGGCTTCATCAAGCTGGTCATCGAGGAAGGCAGCGGACGGCTGATTGGCGTACAGGTGGTGGCCCCGGAAGCGGGCGAACTGATCCAGACGGCTGTTCTCGCCATTCGCAACCGCATGACGGTGCAGGAACTAGCCGACCAGTTGTTCCCCTACCTAACGATGGTCGAGGGCTTGAAGCTCGCGGCGCAGACCTTCAGCAAGGACGTGAAGCAACTGTCCTGCTGCGCCGGATAAGGAAAAGGAGGTGTTCGATGAACGCCTACACAGTGTCCCGACTGGCCCTTGAGGCCGGGGTGAGCGTGCATATCGTGCGCGACTACCTGCTGCGCGGATTGCTGCGGCCAGTCGCCTGCACCACGGGCGGCTACGGCTTGTTCGATGACGCCGCCTTGCAGCGGCTGTGCTTTGTGCGGGCCGCTTTTGAGGCGGGCATCGGCCTGGACGCATTGGCGCGGTTGTGCCGGGCGCTGGATGCGGCGGACTGCGATGAAACAGCCGCACAGCTTGCCGTGCTGAGTCAGTTCGTCGAACGCCGACGCGAAGCGTTGGCCGATCTGGAAGTGCAGTTGGCCGCGATGCCGACCGCGCCGGCCCAGCAAGCGGAGAGTCTGCCATGAACAGCCCCGAGCGCTTGCCGACCGAGACACACAAGCCGTTCACCGGCTACCTGTGGGGTGCGCTGGCGGTGCTCACCTGTCCCTGTCATTTGCCGATTCTCGCCATTGTGCTGGCCGGCACGACGGCCGGCGCGTTCATCGGCGAGCACTGGGGTATTGCAGCCCTCACGCTGACCGGCTTGTTTGTCCTGTCTGTGACGCGGCTGCTGCGGGCCTTCAGAGGTCGATCATGAGCGCTTCCCAGCCAATTGAATGGACAGTGGCGCAACTGGCGCAGGCGGTCGAGCGCGGGCAGCTTGAGCTGCACTACCAGCCGATTGTCGATTTGCGCAGTGAGCAGATTGTCGGCGCGGAAGCCCTGTTGCGCTGGCGTCATCCGACGCTCGGACTGTTGCCGCCGGGCCAGTTCCTGCCCGTGATCGAATCGTCCGGCCTGATGCCGGAAATCGGCGCATGGGTGCTGGGCGCAGCCTGCCGTCAAATGCGCGACTGGCGGGTGCTGGCATGGCAACCGTTCCGGCTGGCCGTCAATGTTGCGGCGAGCCAAGTGGGGCCAGATTTCGACAAGTGGGTAAAGGGCGTGCTGGCCGATGCCGGGTTGCCCGCCGCGTATCTTGAAATTGAGCTGACCGAATCGGTTGCGTTCGGTGATCCGGCGATCTTCCCCGCCCTGGAAGCTTTGCGACAGATCGGTGTGCGCTTCGCCGCCGACGACTTCGGCACCGGCTATTCCTGCCTGCAACACCTGAAATGCTGCCCCATCAGCACGCTCAAGATCGACCAATCGTTTGTCGCCGGACTCGCCAACGACCACCGCGACCAGACCATCGTGCGCACCGTGATTCAGCTTGCGCATGGGCTTGGCATGGAAGTAGTGGCCGAAGGCGTGGAAACATCGGCGAGTCTTGATTTGTTGCGACAAGCGGACTGCGACACAGGACAAGGCTTCCTGTTCGCCAAGCCGATGCCGGCGGCGGCATTCGCCGTCTTCGTCAGTCAATGGAGGGGTGCCACCATGAATGCAAATGATCCGACTGCCACCAGTTGCTGCGTGTGCTGCAAGGAAATCCCGCTCGATGCCGCCTTCACCCCGGAAGGCGCGGAATACGTCGAGCACTTCTGCGGGCTGGAGTGCTATCAGCGCTTCCAGGCGCGCGCCAAGACCGGGAGCGAAACCGATGCCGATCCGAACGCCTGCGACTCATCACTGTCAGACTGAGGCATACCCTAATCTGGCGTCAATGATTGCTCCCGAAATCCGTCAGGATAGAGTGAGTTTTGATATTTGTTGACACGATCAACAAAGGGTCATAGATTCTTTTCTGACATTTTGCACGGGAGAGCATCTTGAAGGGACAACGGATCGGGTACGTCCGGGTCAGCAGCTTCGATCAGAACCCGGAACGCCAGCTTGAGCAGACACAGGTGGACAAGGTGTTCACCGACAAGGCATCGGGCAAGGACATCCAGCGCCCAGAACTGGAAGCCCTGCTGGCCTTCGCCCGCGAGGGCGACACGGTGGTGGTGCATAGCATGGATCGTCTGGCGCGCAACCTCGATGACCTACGCCGTATGGTGCAGACGCTCACCAAGCGCGGGGTACGGATCGAATTCGTCAAGGAGTGCTTGACCTTCACCGGCGAGGACTCGCCGATGGCGAATCTGATGTTGTCGGTGATGGGCGCGTTCGCCGAGTTCGAGCGCGCCTTAATCCGTGAGCGGCAACGCGAGGGCATTGCGTTGGCCAAGCAGCGGGGCGCGTATCGTGGACGCAAGAAAGCACTGTCCCCTGAGCGCGCCTCCGAATTGCGTCATCGCGCCGAGGCTGGCGAACAGAAATCGAAGCTGGCCCGTGAGTTCGGCGTCAGTCGGGAAACCCTGTACCAATACCTGAAAGATGCCTGACGATGCCCCGCCGATCGATCCTGTCCGCCGCCGAGCGCGAAAGCCTGTTGGCGTTGCCGGACACCAAGGACGACCTGATCCGACATTACACATTCAGCGATACCGACTTCGCCATCATCCGGCAGCGGCGCGGCCCGGCCAACCGCCTGGGCTTCGCCGTGCAGCTTTGCTACCTGCGCTTTCCTGGCGTCATTCTTGGTGTCGATGAGGCGCCGTTTCCGCCCTTGCTGAAACTGGTCGCCGACCAGCTCAAGGTCGGCATTGAAAGCTGGGGCGAGTACGGGCAGCGGGAGCAGACCCGGCGCGAGCATCTGGTCGAACTGCAAACGGTATTCGGCTTCCAGCCCTTCACCATGAGCCACTACCGGCAGGCCGTCCACACGCTGACCGAGCTGGCCATGCAAACCGACAAGGGTATTGTGCTGGCCAGCGCCTTGGTCGAACATCTACGGCGGCAGTCGATCATTCTGCCCGCGCTCAACGCTATCGAGCGGGCGAGCGCCGAGGCGATCACCCGCGCCAACCGGCGCATCTACGATTCCTTGGCCGAACCGCTGTCGGACGCACATCGCCGCCGTCTCGACGACTTGCTCAAGCGCCGGGACAACGGCAAGACGACCTGGCTGGCCTGGCTACGCCAGTCACCGGTCAAGCCGAACTCGCGGCACATGCTCGAACACATCGAACGCCTCAAGGCGTGGCAGGCGCTCGATCTGCCTTCCGGCATCGAACGGTCGGTGCACCAGAACCGGCTGCTCAAGATCGCCCGCGAGGGCGGCCAGATGACGCCCGCTGACCTGGCCAAGTTCGAGCCGCAACGGCGCTCCGCGACCCTGGTGGCGCTCGCCATCGAGGGCATGGCCACCGTCACCGACGAAATCATCGACCTGCACGACCGCATCCTGGGCAAGCTGTTCAATGCCGCCAAGAACAAGCATCAGCAGCAGTTCCAGGCATCCGGCAAGGCGATCAACGCCAAGGTGCGGCTGTTCGGGCGCATCGGCCAGGCCCTGATCGAAGCCAAGCAAGCTGGCCGCGATCCGTTCGCCGCCATCGAGGCCGTCATGTCCTGGGACGCCTTCGCCGAGAGCGTCACCGAGGCGCAGAAACTCGCCCAACCCGAGGACTTCGATTTCCTGCACCGCATCGGCGAGAGCTACGCCACGCTGCGCCGCTACGCGCCGGAATTCCTTGCCGTGCTCAAGCTGCGGGCCGCGCCCGCCGCCAAGGACGTACTCGACGCCATCGAGGTGCTGCGCGGCATGAACAGCGACAACGCCCGCAAGGTGCCCGCCGACGCGCCGACCGACTTCATTAAGCCGCGCTGGCAGAAGCTGGTGATGACCGACGCCGGCATCGACCGGCGCTACTACGAGCTGTGCGCACTATCGGAACTCAAGAACGCGCTGCGCTCGGGCGACATCTGGGTGCAGGGATCGCGCCAGTTCAAGGACTTCGAGGACTACCTGGTGCCGCCCGCGAAATTCGCCAGCCTCAAGCTGGCCAGCGAATTGCCGCTGGCCGTGGCCACCGACTGCGACCAGTACCTGCATGAGCGGCTGACACTGCTGGAAACGCAACTTGTCACCGTCAACCGCATGGCAGCGGCCAATAACCTGCCGGATGCCATCATCACCGAGTCGGGCCTGAAGATCACGCCGCTCGATGCGGCGGTGCCCGACACCGCGCAGGCGTTGATCGACCAGACGGCGATGGTTCTGCCGCACGTCAAGATCACCGAACTGCTGCTGGAGGTGGACGAATGGACCGGTTTTACCCGTCACTTCGCGCACCTGAAGTCAGGCGACCTGGCCAAGGACAAGAATCTGCTGCTGACCACGATCCTGGCCGACGCGATCAACCTGGGCTTGACCAAAATGGCCGAGTCCTGCCCCGGCACGACCTACGCCAAGCTGGCCTGGCTACAAGCCTGGCACATCCGCGACGAAACCTACGGGGCGGCCCTGGCCGAGCTGGTCAACGCGCAGTTCCGCCATCCCTTTGCCGAGCACTGGGGCGACGGCACCACGTCATCGTCGGACGGTCAGAACTTCCGCACTGGCAGCAAGGCCGAGAGCACCGGCCACATCAACCCGAAATACGGCAGCAGCCCAGGGCGGACGTTCTATACCCACATCTCCGACCAGTACGCACCGTTCCACACCAAGGTAGTGAACGTCGGCGTGCGCGACTCGACCTACGTGCTCGACGGCCTGCTGTACCACGAATCCGACCTGCGCATCGAGGAACACTACACCGACACGGCCGGATTCACCGATCACGTCTTTGCGTTGATGCACCTGCTGGGCTTCCGCTTCGCCCCGCGCATCCGCGACCTGGGCGACACCAAGCTCTACATCCCGAAGGGCGATGCCGCCTATGAGGCGCTCAAGCCGATGATCGGCGGCACGCTCAATATCAAGCACGTCCGCGCCCATTGGGACGAAATCCTGCGGCTGGCCACCTCGATCAAGCAGGGCACGGTGACGGCCTCGCTGATGCTCCGAAAACTCGGCAGCTACCCGCGTCAGAACGGCTTGGCCGTGGCGCTGCGCGAGCTGGGACGCATCGAGCGCACCCTGTTCATCCTGGACTGGCTGCAAAGCGTCGAGCTGCGCCGCCGCGTGCATGCCGGGCTGAACAAAGGCGAGGCACGCAACGCGCTGGCCCGCGCCGTGTTCTTCAACCGCCTGGGTGAAATCCGCGACCGCAGTTTCGAGCAGCAACGCTATCGCGCTTCCGGCCTCAACCTGGTGACGGCGGCCATAGTGTTGTGGAATACGGTCTATCTGGAGCGGGCCGCGAACGCCTTGCGTGGCCATGGCCAGACCGTCGATGACGGGCTGTTGCAGTACCTTTCGCCGCTCGGCTGGGAGCACATCAACCTGACCGGCGATTACCTCTGGCGCAGCAGCGCCAAGATCGGCCCGGGCAAGTTCAGGCCATTGCGACCGTTGCAACCGGCTTAGCGTGCTTTATTTTCCGTTTTCTGAGGCGACCCC
>NZ_KZ984498.1 GCF_003569915.1 Comamonas testosteroni
CGGCTGCGCAAGTGGCCCCCACAAGGGGCACCAAACAAGGCGGAACCGCTGGAAAGACGGTCTCCATTGCGCCAGATGAAAAACTCAGTCTCGTAGCACGCGCGAAACCGAGTTGTTCAGGACATCCCTAGCGATGACTTTCATTTCTGGTTTGAAACAGAAATTACAGCAAAGGGAACGCAGGTACGTACTGTTTTATCGCGTGAGCAAATTAGGTTCGGAGCAATTACTGAATCAGAAAAAATTATCGAGAAAGTCGAATCCTATTGGCGAAATATAGCTAGCCAAAAACCTTTATGGCTTGAGGAGGTAACCCTTGATATTTTAGGCAGAGATCGAGCTGATGAATTGAGCCTAGAACGCAGCCACCTCGAAGCCGAACAGAAAAATAAACGCGAATTAGAACACAAAGAGTACGAAGCGAAAGCTGCTATCGAACAGGAGAAAAGACAGCGGCAGCGCGAGGCTGAGGAAGCACAAGAAAAGCGTGAAGAGGACGAATTTCAGAGCCTAGTAGCTGAAATGACGCAGTTCGGATTTACACATAGCAGTCAAGTTTCAAATTACATTGTTTCCAACCGCCTCGGCTACAAGTACAAGAATATATCCGGCGTCCTGCAAATGGAGCTTGACGGAACCACCTGGAATTTCAAAGGCGGATTCCCGCCGAAGATATATGCCAGATTGTGTCATGAGTTAGGTCTATCAAACAATGGAACAAGAGCAAGAGCGCTGTCCTTTGAATCGTTCGGCAACATCGAAGAGCGTCGTCGCGGGCGTTAAGCTACAACAATCAGCGCCTAACAGTTCATTCAAGCCGGCGCCGCTTCGTGGCGTCGGCTTAATTTAGGCGTTATGCCTCAATTTGCCAATACTTGAGCAAGGAGCAGTAAATATTGAGTAGCTTCAATAAGTTGTACTGTATGGATGCAAAGATCGAGCGGATATACAAATGCTGCAAGGCTTTTTTGGGCGCTGACGCAAGTCAAGTGTCGAAATTTTCACAGCTGTCGATATATCCGACATTTTTGTTTGATGGGTACCCTGGCACAGGGAAAAGCTCAGTTGCAAACATCGTTTATGAAAAGCTCAAGCGCGAGCATAATATTGACATTAAAAGATTAAATGTTGACGAATTAATATCGCATAATTTTGGCGAGTCATCCTCCAATTTGAGAGATTACTTTAATTCGATTAATGAGGAGATAGAAAAAAACAAGTCATATTGCTTTATCGTAATGGATGAGGTGGACTCATTTACAACAAGCAGATATCAAAATGACAACGAGAGTATAAAAAGAATATTGCTTACCTTTAACTTGATTATTGATGAGTTAGTGCGTAGCAAGCAGATCTACAGATATATAATTATAGCCACCACCAATGTTAAAGATAACATTGACACCTCGGTCCTTAGGAGGTTTTTCTTTAACGAAGACTTTAATATAGAGCTTGATAAATTATCTTTAAATAAGTTTTTAAAAGAGTTGTCAGAATTGACAGGGCTTTATCTTGAAGAAAAATTAATTGATCAAATATTTGATGACTATATCAAAAGAAAGCATACATTGGGCGAGATAAAATCCATATTCTCAAAATCTTACATGAAAAAATTAATTTCAGAGAGCAGAGAAGGATTGAGCAAAAATCTTTTTTTAGAACACAACACGTTTTATGAAATTACTCAGAGACAGAAACAAGGAGGTTAGCTTTGTGCACTGATGAAGATAAGATGATAAAAAAACTTGAGGAACATAGAGACACAATTAAGCTTGTGGTAGAAATCGCTAAGCTATATGAGATACCTGTTACTCCATCTGTAAATAATGATTGCAGAGGAGACTTTGAATATCCTCAAGATAGAAAAATAGAATTAATCAGTGCGTTAGATAAATATTTAGGAAAGTATAAATACACTAAGGATGCTAATGGGAAATAAATCCTTTGGAGAAGTAAAGACGAGGAAGAATATATTTCCATCTCAAGCGCAAGATATCGTAGATAAAGGAAGTATTGATATATTAATAATACAAGCAATCGCATCCCCGAAGACGAAGGATATTCTTGATAAGGGTGGGGTGACTTTGTATGAAGGCGTGGAGCCTGGTGAAGTTGAACGCATGAGAGAGTGTGTCGCTAGGGAATTAGAGTTAAAAGAAAAAAAGGAAACTGAATAATGTTAGAGCTAACATTTTTTGATACAA
Organism: Comamonas testosteroni; assembly: GCF_003569915.1. Lineage (GTDB taxonomy): Bacteria > Pseudomonadota > Gammaproteobacteria > Burkholderiales > Burkholderiaceae_C > Comamonas > Comamonas testosteroni_D. The sequence goes on from NZ_KZ984498.1 coordinate 2,205, forward strand.
CGAGCACACCTAAGATTATTTCTGTTTCCGAACATTGCTACGAGAGATTGGCAGAGATCGGGTTCTCGAAAAAGGTAGATTATAAAAATAACGATCTTACAATAGAGGGAGAGAGTTATAGCATTAATTCCGTAGAACTAACCGAAGAGAATCGGAAGACTCTACTCGCTCTTATTGAGGGTGAAAGGCAAGAAGAGCTGGAGAAAATATTTCGTCAAATTGACGAGAATCCGACTATCAAAGAAATTAGAGAAAATCTTTTTTATGTGAAAGAATTGACCGAAATTTATAAAGCCTTAAAAGCAGAAGGTAATATTTACTTCTCCTATGAATAAATAAGGAAAAACCAGTCAAATCACCCGGGCGCAGCTAAGCTGCGCCGGTGTTTGAAGCGTTGAACGACAGCTTTCCCAAAAGCTCTACGGCTGCTCTGGGTCGTCAGCACCTGTTCGCAGCTTGCGAGAGCTGCCGTTCAGGCTGTCCGGGGTACTGCGAACCAGAAAATTTCCGGTTTGAGGCTCATAGCGGACATCTGACCGGATAGTGGGTCAACGTCTGGTCTTGGCGGCAGCGGTCGCAAGCTTGCCAAAGCTCAGCGGCTGCAACCAGCCTGAAGCTGCCAGCTAAGAAAACTTGGCGGTCGGCATGCTAGGAGCAGCACCGAGGCTCCTTTCAAATGCCAAGATTGACCAATAACTACGAGTGCAACCTAAACTTGCAGTATTGATCTTTTGGCCCGAGCTCTCGGTACGCGTAACCCAACTTTTCTTGTGATTTGTGCCCACTGGTACAGAAAGGCAATCGGAACTAGGCAATCGACAGGAATTCACTGGGAGATAACAGTCGATTGGCATTGAAATGGACATGAATTCCTGAGGGCAACGTAACCTCCCAGGGCTAGGTCATCATTGGCAAAAGATGCTGTAAAGCGGTCGGTATGCTTTAGGCTATTTAGGGGTAAGTTTCTGCCGCTTCATGGAGGCCATCATGCTGATTTACGTTAGCAACTGCCGTCAAGCACCAAGCGTTGAGTCGCAGGCCGAGGTTGACCTGTACCACTGGCGCATCCTGCAACTCAGCTCTGGATTGCTGCGCATTGCGGCACAGCTGGACTCTGGGTCATTTCGAGTGACAACCTCACTTAATGCAATCGATCTGGCTCGGAGAGTTGTCAGAACCGAATCCGGTCGAAGATATCGTTTGTGTGCACCTCCAGAAGATGACCCATCCTTGGCGATGTTGATGATTGCCAATGTTGCACGTGGGTCCAGTGCGATCACGCACGATGTGAGTGAGGTTGTATGGAGTGCGGTGGAAGCTGGTGCGTGGCTAAGCGAAGGGGAGAGCTTAATTCCTGCGATGCAATAAGGTTAGCTGCTTTGATCGAAGTCAGGCGGACATTTCACGCTTAACCAACCCGCGCAAAGCATGCGGAGGAGTTGTTCAGTGCTAGCTCAAATTACGAGCGATAGCGAGCAAAGACATGGACATGCATCTGACTCCCCTTTTGAGAATTGATGAGATGAGAATAGTTCCTGCACGATCTTAGGTGGATCTATTGGCGTCAGGCAAATCTTACGGCTAGCCTTGAGGCCTGTTGGGACTTCCTCCGCATGGACGCACGACAAGTTAAAAATCGAGTCGATTAAGACCGCACAGCAACAAGAAAAAGTGAGCTAGCCTCTGTGGTCGGGAGGTGTTTACGACATTAAGTACACAGCTTGTACAAAGGGGCGGCTTGGAAGCCGCATGGATCCTAGCCCTGTGTTTACGACATTAATTGGTTGGAATAAATGCTTGGGGTGCTATCCCCAAGCTGCATGAGGCACACGAAACCAGCTTCTTTGCGGAGTTGCTGGATGCAGATGACGATGTGCTTGAAGACATGTCTGTTTCAGCTCAGACATGCGAGCGACTGATGGGCAAGTCCATTGCAGAGCTGATTGCAGAAGGTCGCGCAAAGACCGCTTACAGCGTTTCTGATTTCTTCAAACGCTGGCCTGAACTGCGCAATCAGTTTCCAGCCCTGGCAGCAGCCACACCCGCATAGGAAAGCCCATGGCACAGCGCAACCTACAGTTCAGGCCTGAAGCGGATGTAAGCCCGTGTCCAACATGCGGCAACACAAGCAAATTCACCATCGTGTCTGAACGTGGCGGTGAGGACTTTTGCGATATTTACCTGCGCTGCCAATGCGGAGAGCACCCGGACAGCGGCCACTTTATTGAGGACACCTGGGGGGACACCAGCCCTGAAGCGGCTGCATCTGCGATTGGCCCCTGGAATGACTGGTGCGAGGAGGTCGCGGCAGGCAAGAGCACGACCATTGCCCAGTTGAACGAACAAGACACAGAGCAGGCCAAGGCCTGAAAGCAAAACCACATGGCTAAAGACACACAGGGAAGCTACGAACAGAAGAAGTGGGAGTACGCGGTTGCTGAGCACAAACGGATGAAAGACACCCTCGCACGGACACCAGCTGCATCACGCTTCCGCGAGTATGCCGAAGGTCGGATCAAAGAACTTGAGGCAGCCTATCCGGGGCGCCTGTAGGCAAGGAAAACAGGAGAGGCGGTGTAATGTACTTAGGCTCAGCACTCAAGTTGGCAATACCTTTTGCCATCCTTGATCGTGAAGATTATGCGCGTGTGTATGAGTTCCGTGGCCCTCAAGCGAGAGAGGCTGAAGTGGCCTGCAATGACATGCGCGCAATCGCTGGCATCAAGCCTTCCAGACTAAGTGCTGAACAGCGAGAGACAGCACGACTAGCACTGTGCTGGGCTGAGCAGTATTTGTTCGGTTATCTGGATGCACTGGCTGGATCAAATAAGGCGGAAGCCCGAATGTCTACAAACCAGTTGAACCTGATTCGCAAGGCGCGGTTGGAGCATTTCGGTGCTACTGAAAATGAGGTTGCGATTGCCCGGTGTATTGCTGTACCGATTGGTGGAGTTGGTGACATTGACTCATTGATGAAGATGCTCAGCAATGTAGTGGTCTGCCCAAGCTGCAACACCCGCACGAATGGGCGTTCTGCAGGCGATGCTTGCAACACATGCACGAATGGTATTTTTCAAAAACCGTAGTCAAGGTATTCATGAAACAGAGCACTTTTTCGGGCCTCACCAGCGAGCAAGCATTTGCGATCATGAATGCCATGGTGGAAGTTCGTGAACTCGATGCGATGGAGGCCAGATGGAAGCCACGCAGGTAGCGGTCACCACTGTGGTGATTGATGCGATTGATCCCGTGCTCCAGGCCTCCATTGATACTCTCAAAGTCAAGGAAACCACATGAAAGACCAATGGCAATTTATTGCGGCCCTTATTAGCAGTCTTATGGGCGCACTTCTAATTTGCACAGGCCTCTCATTTGGGATTGAGGAAGGCTTTGGTTTTAAGAATTCATCGCTGTTGGTAGGTGGTCTAGGGTGGATCACTACAGGGATTGGAGTCGCATTGATCCTGCAGAAAAAGTGGAACTCAGAAGTTGCCAACTAAAACATCAAGGAAAGCCGAATGCGCCATCTGCTCGCTCTGACGCTGGCACTTTGCACAGCGCCCGCAATTGCTCAATCTGCGTTAGACCAAGATTTGCTTGGGCAGTTCGAACCGCTTAGCCGCACAGCAATTGCCATCACTGGGTCGATTCAAATCACGCCCTCTTCAATCATCTTTGTAGGGAAGTCAGTCAAGACAGAGAAGCAAGGGAAATATTGGCGAGTGTGGGGGAGCGGAACCCGAAAGCATTCGGCAATCGTCTATGCACTCAAAAGCGATCCAGGACAGCTGCTGCAAGGCAATACGCTGTGTGGATTAGAACAGGCACGGTTTGCGGCTATTTGGCCTTCCTACGATGAATTCAGTGGTCGCTCCGTTGAGGTGGCTGTCTATTCTTCCGAAATCCCACCTGTGGACGGATCTAGCCCAGGTTTGTGCGGTACTTTCAGCTATGTGCTCAAGTAGTCAAGGAAAACAATCTGTGCATTACCTGCAAAGAGCCGAGGTGGACTCCGAGTATCCAAACCTGGAGTTTGAAGACTGGTTTCAACTAGGGAGGGTGTGCTTTCTGGCGCGGCTGACGAAGCCACTTCGCAGGCAAGCCTTTCGTGCGCAGCTGAGCCGCAGGCAGGCCGAGGGCCGTCCCCTGCATTGGTGGCAGGCCCGCGCCTTTATCTACGGTGCTGCTGGCCGAGGATGGGCGGGCGAGGTGGTCAATCCACGGTTGCCCTCTAACTTCCAATGGCCCACTCCGCCTGACCCATCCTGGCTCCTTGTGGTCTGCTGCTACCCGGACGGCAGCAGTGAGCTGGACTTGGTGCATCAGGTGAGTCGCAGGTTCTGGTCAGAGCAGAATGATTTCTTTGAAATTCCTGTGGACTGCGTTGACCCTAGAAGCGTCTTTTTCAAACGTCAGTGGTATCGAGACATGGGATTCGATGTGATTGATTTTGACCCTCAGCTTATGGCCGAGGTCGGTGGGTATCAGCCCCATTTAAAACTGGTTGATTGAGTCAAAAGAAAGCATGAAAGTAGCTCAGACATTCGTTTCGGTTCTTGCAGGCGTGTTGCTGGCCTGCCTGGCTGTTTTTTGTGCCGCCCAAGCCATGCTTTGGTGGAAACATCGTGACGACACACCCAAGTGTGTAAATGGTCAGCCACCTCCCGCTCATAGGAGTTGCGTCACTGAAATACCAGCATATAAACCACAGTAAGAAGCATCAAGGAATTCAGCTTGCCCCGCGTAGGCAGGCCGAGGCCTCATTGGCAAGCCCATCAAGACTTGCCAATGAGACTTTAATAAAGGGGAAGGGAATGCCTGTTCAGCGCCGGACAATAACGCTTCTTATATCCACATCAGTGACCCTTGCGGTTGCCTGGGTGGTGAGTTGGCTGATGGTCTTCAAATTGGGATACAGGCAAGAGTCTTGCCGGAATACATGGTGAATGTATCAACATATAGGAGCGGACATGCTGTTAGCGAAGATTAATGGGCTGGTAATAACGCTGTTGTTAAGGATGTCCTGAACAACTCGGTTTCGCGCGTGCTACGAGACTGAGTTTTTCATCTGGCGCAATGGAGACCGTCTTTCCAGCGGTTCCGCCTTGTTTGGTGCCCCTTGTGGGGGCCACTTGCGCA
>NZ_KZ984499.1 GCF_003569915.1 Comamonas testosteroni
CTCGCGCCTTCAACGCTGCGTTGTAAGCCTTCCAGTTCGTTGTGCGGTACTTAACCCGACCCCAGCTCGTCTCTCTCATCTCCCGAGCCTACCTCAGCTGCGACCGGCATTTGTGCAACAACGCCGTATGACTCAGTAAATGGGATAACCGCTCCGACATTTTTTGCAAATGCCGGATATTTGGCAATAGGCGGTGTACCGTCTTAACGGATATTGCTTGGCAATCGATATGCTTGCTCTTTCAGTTGTGTGCTGAATGAGGCCGAGCGAATAGGAACGGAATAATCAGGTTCATTTTCTGGATTCACTTCGGACTCAAACAGGAAAAGTATTTCTTCCAGAGATTTTTCACCAAGCGTTACGACTTTGTCTTCCTTGTCTGGTGTTTCTTCGGGCGAAGGAGGCTGCTGACGCAGCTTCTGTTGTTTTTCGCGCTCATCAACCAATACGTCCAACACGGAATCGCTGAGGTTTCTGGGGATGAATAAGGACTGGCTGACATCGACAGGGTCGTTTGCCAGGATGTTCAAAATCGCAGCTTGGCGTTGACTGTCGCGTACGGCATGGATCACATACTGAATGACTTGAGGGGTCAGGTCAGTGGAGATGTTCGCGAATTGCTGGCGCAAAGCCTCGATCACCATGGGATCGGAATTGACAGCTTGAATTTGCTGTTGTTCCTGAACCTGCTGCACCGTTTGCAGAACCCACGCTGCATCGCTTTGACTCAGCGGGAGTGTGGGCTGGGTAGGAATCTGCGGCACGGACGGCAGGAATGGGCTGGGCGAAGTCGGCGGCACCGGCAGGACCGGGCTCGCGTCGACAACGAGGCGCAATGTGGATGTCGTACTCACCTGGCCATCGGAGATGGTGTAGCTGACAACAGGAACAGAGCCGCTGTAGTTACTCTCAGGAATAAAGGAGTAGCTTCCATCGCTGGCGACAGTGAGCTTGCCGACTCCTGCAATGACTGCAGTGCTGCCAGCAGTGTAGCTGCTACCGTTGATGCTGAAGCCTGTTACGCTTAACTGGTCTCCATCCACATCTGTGTCATTGGCCAGCACATTGCCTGTGGCTGCCGAGCCGCTGGGAATGATTTGTGAATCGGGATTGGCAACCGGCGCATCATTGACGGGTTTCACCGAAAGAGTCAGTGTGGAAGTGTCGGTGCCTCCATGGCCATCGGAGACCGTGTAGCTCACCATCGGTACCGGACCGTGATAGTCGGCAGAGGGCGCGAAGGTGTAGCTGCCATCGGCATTGATGGTCAGCGTACCCACACCTGCAATCGTGGCTGTCTGGCCGGCAGTAAATTGCTCAGGTGAACCATCCCCGTTGATATCGACGCTGAAGGTAGTGACTGAAGGAGTGCCTCCGTCGACATCGGATGTATTGGCCAGCAAGCCGTTGGCTGCAGGCACATTGAGTACCTGATCTTCGGTGACTGTCACAACTTCGTCGCCATCGACGGGGGCATCATTGGTGCCGGTTACCGTCACTGTGATGGTGGCCGTGGATGTGCCACCCTGGCCATCGCTGATGATGTAGCTGACGGTGGTCGTCGCTGTCTCGCCGACGGCCAGATAGTCAAACGCGGTGCCGGGGGTAAAGGTGTAGCTGCCGTCGGCGTTCATGGTGAACGAGCCGCCGTTGGAGCCGGCCACCGTGGTAGGCGTGCCAGCCACCACGGGCGTGCCGCCAACCGTGGTCACGGTCAAGGGGTCACCATCGGTGTCGGTGTCGTTGCCGAGCACATTGCCGCCGCTCGTCTGGTTCTCCGTCACAGCCAGCGCATCGTTGGTGGCAACGGGGGCAGGATTGGTCACCTTCCAGGTAAAGGTCTGGGTGACTGTGCCGCCATGGCCGTCGTCGGCGGTCACTACCACGGTGTACTCGCCATTGGTGGCACCACCCGTTCCGCCTTGGGAAGCAGAGGGATCGATGGTTCCCGTGATCAAGCCGGTAGCCGGGTTCAGGCTCAGGCCTGGAGGCAGGCCAGTGGCGGCGTAGGTCAGCACATCGCTGGTATCCACATCGTGGAAGCCACCTGTTACATCGACAGAAATACCGGTCTGGGCATCAGTGCCAGTCTGAGTAGACAGAGTGCCTACCTGAGATGGTGCGTCGTTGAGGCCCGTCACAGTCACCGTGATGGTGGATGTGGAGAAGCCTCCCTGGCCATCGCTGATCTGGTAACTCACGGTGGTCGTCGCTGTCTCACCTGCGGCCAGATAGTCGAACGCGGTGCCGGGGGTAAAGGTGTAGCTGCCGTCGGCGTTCATGGTGAACGAGCCGCCGTTGGAGCCGGCCACCGTGGTGGGCGTGCCTGCCACCACGGGCGTGCCGCCAACCGTGGTCACGGTTAAGGGGTCACCATCGGGGTCGGTGTCGTTGCCGAGCACATTGCCGCCGCTCGTCTGGTTCTCCGTCACAGCCAGCGCATCGTCGCTGGCAATGGGGGCGGGATTGCTCACTTTCCAGGTAAAGGTCTGGGTGGTGGTGCCGCCGTGGCCGTCGTCGGCGGTCACTACCACGGTGTACTCGCCATTGGTGGCACCACCCGTTCCGCCCTGTGAAGCAGAGGGATCGATGGTTCCGGTGATCAAGCCGGTAGCCGGGTTCAGGCTCAGGCCTGGAGGCAGGCCAGTAGCGGTGTAGGTCAGCACATCGCTGGCGTCGACATCCGTAAAAGCGCCGCTGACATTGACAGGTGTGATGGACACAGCGTCCGTGCCAGTCTGTGCGGTCAGCGAACCGACGGGTGTGGGGGCATCGTTGGTGCCCGTAATGGTCACCGTGATCGTAGCCGTGGAGGTGCCGCCCTGGCCGTCGCTGATCTCGTAGGTAACAGTGCTTGTCGCAGTCTCGCTCACGGCCAGATGATCAAACGCCGTACCTGGGTTAAAGGTATAGCTGCCATCGGCATTCATGGTGAACTGGCCGCCATTAGAGCCCGCCACGGTCGTCGGTGTGCCTGCAGTCACGGCCACACCGCCGACATGGGAGACGCTCAGCGTGTCGCCATCGGGGTCGGAGTCGTTGCCCAGCACATTGCCGCCGCTCGTCTGGTTCTCCGTCACAGCCAGCGCATCGTCGGTGGCAACGGGGGCGGGGTTGGTCACCGTCCAGGTAAAGGTCTGGGTGGTGGTCCCGCCATGGCCGTCGTCAGCTGTCACGATCACGGTATATGTGCCGTCGTTGTTAGGACTGCTAACCGATGCGGAATGGTCGAGTGTGCCGGAGATCACGCCAGTGACAGCGTCCAAGCTCAGACCTGCAGGCAGGCCAGTGGCGGTGTAGGTCAGCACATCGCTGGCGTCGACATCCGTAAAAGCGCCGCTGACATTGACAGGTGTGATGGACACAGCGTCCGTGCCAGTCTGCGCGGTCAGCGAACCAACAGGTGTGGGGGCATCGTTGGTGCCCGTAATGGTCACCGTGATTGTGGCCGTGGAGGTGCCGCCCTGGCCGTCGCTGATCTCGTAGGTAACAGTGCTTGTCGCAGTCTCGCCCACGGCCAGATGATCAAACGCCGTACCTGGGTTAAAGGTATAGCTGCCATCGGCATTCATGGTGAACTGGCCGCCATTGGAGCCCGCCACGGTCGTCGGTGTGCCTGCAGTCACAGCCACACCGCCGACCTGGGAGACGCTCAGCGTGTCGCCATCGGGGTCGGAGTCGTTGCCCAGCACACTGCCGTTGCCGATCTGATTCTCGGTAATGGCCAGAGTGTCGGCAGTCGCCGTGGGAGCCGGGTTGGTCACCGTCCAGCTGAAAGTCTGGGAGACCGTGCCGCCATGGGCATCATTGGCCGTCACGGTGACCGAGTAAATGCCATCGCTGTTCGGGCCACCTTGGGAGGCCGAGTGATCGATGGTGCCGGAGATCAAACCGGTGTTCGGGTCCAGCGCCAGGCCCGGGGGCAGGCCCGTGGCCGTGTAGGTCAGAACATCGCTGGTGTCGACATCATGGAAGCCACCGACCACCGACACGTTCGACACCGAAGCGGCATCCACACCGGTTTGCGCCGGCAAGGGACTCGCCGTGGTGGGTGCATCGTTGGTGCCCGTGATGGTCACCGTGATGGTGGCCACGGCAAAGCCGCCTTGACCATCGCTGATCTGATAGTCGACGGTGCTGGTGGCTGTCTCGCCCATGGCCAGATAGTCATAAGCCGTGCCCGGATCGAAAGAGTAAGTCCCATCGGGCTTCATCGTGAACGTGCCGCCCGTGGAGCCCGCCACCGAAGTGCCGCCGGTCACCACCGCTTGGCCGCCGATCTGCGTTACCGTCAGCAAGTCGAGATCTGGATCGGTGTCATTGCCCAGCACACTGCCGCCGCCGATCTGATTCTCGGTGATGGCCAGAGTGTCGGCAGTCGCTGTGGGAGCCGGATTGGTCACCGTCCAGCTGAAAGTCTGGGAGACCGTGCCGCCATGGGCATCATTGGCCGTCACGGTGACCGAGTAAATGCCATCGCTGTTCGGGCCACCTTGGGAGGCCGAGTGATCGATGGTGCCGGAGATCAAACCGGTGTTCGGGTCCAGCGCCAGGCCCGGGGGCAGGCCCGTGGCCGTGTAGGTCAGCACATCGCTGGTGTCGACATCATGGAAGCCACCGACCACCGACACGTTTGACACCGAAGCGGCATCCACACCGGTTTGCGCCGGCAAGGGGCTCGCCGTGGTCGGTGCATCGTTGGTGCCCGTGATGGTCACCGTGATGGTGGCCACGGCAAAGCCGCCTTGACCATCGCTGATCTGATAGTCGACGGTGCTGGTGGCTGTCTCGCCCGCGGCCAGATAGTCATAAGCTGTGCCCGGATCGAAAGAGTAAGTCCCATCGGGCTTCATCGTGAACGTGCCGCCCGAGGAGCCGGCCACCGAAGTGCCGCCAGCCACAACAGGCTGTCCACCGATCTGCGAGACCGCTAGCGTGTCACCATCGGGGTCGGAGTCATTACCCAGCACATTGCCGCCGCCGATCTGATTCTCGGTGATGGCCAGAGTGTCGGCAGTCGCTGTGGGAGCCGGATTGGTCACCGTCCAGGTAAAGGTCTGGGTGGTGGTGCCGCCGTGGCCGTCATCGGCTGTTACGGTGACGGTGTAGACACCGCCGTTGTTGGCGCCGCGCACAGATGCGTCGTGATCGGGGGTGCCGGAGATGACACCCGCAGCGCTGATCGTCAGGCCAGGAGGCAGACCGGTGGCCGTATAAGCCAGCGTATCTCCATCGACGTCCGTGAAGGCGCTGCTCACATCTAGTGGTGTGCTCATCGCAACGCTGTCGATGCCTGTCTGGTTGAGCACTGTGCCAACTCGAGTGGGTGCATCATTGACAGGATTGACCCTGATCGTAACCGTATCGGTTTCAGGCACTCCTGTGGGGGATGTGACGGTATAGGTAAAGCTGCTGTCGCCGTTGTAGTCGGCATTGGGTGCAAAGCTCATGTCGCCATTGCTTTGCACGGTGAGCACACCAGTGGCTAGCGTCACCGTCGCTGTGCCGCTGGTGAAGACCAGATTGGCGCCATTGATAGCTGTGACAACAGGAGAGCCTTCAAAGTTATCGGCCCCCGAGGTAGCGCTGCCGAAGGCATTGGTGGTGCCGCTACCTGTGATGGGATTGAAGCTGACAGCAGTGTCTTCGTCGGTGGTGACAAAGTCCGCCACGATATCAGCCACTGGCGTAACTGTGAGAGTCAGCGTGTTGGTTGTGGTGTGGGTGTAGACCGAGACGCCGCCATTGGTATAGAACGCTTGCAGGTCATTGGTATTCCCAGTGACTACGGTGATGGTGTTTTGTCCAGCATGCAGTGGATTGCTGCTACCAGCAGGGAGGGTGGCGTAGTACTCAACGGGGTTGCCGCCAACGAGCCTGCCTGTTGATGTCAGAGTCATGGCTTGGCCATTGACAAAAACCTGGATCTTGTTCGGATCGTCGGCCCCCACGATAAAGTTACTGAACATGGCGTTCAGCGTAGTCGTCAGGTCTGCGCCTGCCGGGATGTTGAAATTGCTTTGGTAGATGTAGTTGCCCAAGGCGACGCCACCAAGGTCTGAGCGAATCACAGGCGTGCCTGGCCACCAAGGGTGGGACGAAACAGTCGCATCGCTTTGGTTGCCGGGGCCGTTGACCAGAGCCCAGTGCTTATCGGCGGTGTTAGCAGTGGTGTCGGTTCCGTCGTCGTTCTTTCCTGTTGCGAAAACCTGCACATTCACCGTCTCGGTGGCGGTGTAGGTGACCACCGGAACGCTGCCGTTGTAGTCAGCCACTGGCGTGAAGGTATAGCTACCATTCGAGTTCATCACCAGCGTGCCCACGTTGGCGATGGTCGCCGTGCCGGAGCCGCCGGCTGCGACGGTGGTGGTAATGCCATTGACAGTGAAGCTTGATACCGTGAGCTTGCCGCCGTCCAGGGGTACGTCGTTGGTCAGTACATTGCCGGTGATGGCTGTATCTTCGGGCGTCGTCCCTGTATCCTCGGCCGACTGACCGACACGGAAGCTCACCGTGTTGGCCATCGGGTCCGTGTCCTTGCCATTGTTGGCCGTACCTCCGTCGTCCACTACCTTGAAACCAAGGCCCGCCACGTAGCCATTGGCACCTGCGGTGTAGGTAAGTCCACTCAAGTCTGCCGCGCTGATATGCTGCCCTACGGTCACGTCCACGCCATTGAGCTTCAAACTTCCATAGCCCGCCGGGGGAATAGCAGTAACCAGAATTTCCTTGAAGTTGTTGGCCGGAGTATCCGCCGCGTCGGCAAAGCCGAAATCTGCGGCCGAGAAGGTGTAGACCGCACCCGCTCCAGTGAGTGTGTGGACGGAGTCCGCACCTGTGGGTGCACTGTTGCGTGGCGTGACGGTGATCTGGCGTGTGTCTGTCGTTTGCAGGGGCCCGGGAGATCCGGTTCCACCCTGATCGTTGGCTGTGATGGTCAGCGTGACTGGTCCCGAGGACTGTGCCGAAGGCAGGAACATCAGGCGACCGCTCCCAGTGTCGCCTAGCCAGCTATTGATCTGTGCCAACGTTCCCGTCATCGTGAGGCTGTTGGTGTTCATGCCAGCGGTAATACCGGTAGTGGTTCGGGCGTGTCCGAACTTTTGTGTAAACGGGGCGGACTTCAGTTGACGGAGATGCGGTCTCCGAACTGAATGGTAAATCGGGTCAACGCTGCCTTCCAATCCCGAATCGGCATGGTCCACTTCTGAC
>NZ_KZ984500.1 GCF_003569915.1 Comamonas testosteroni
CCTCGCGCCTTCAACGCTGCGTTGTAAGCCTTCCAGTTCGTTGTGCGGTACTTAACCCGACCCCAGCTCGTCTCTCTCATCTCCCGAGCCTACCTCAGCTGCGACCGGCATTTGTGCAACAACGCCACCCTGGACCGTAACCTCTATATGGTCGAGTCCGGCTCGCTCAGCGTCCACTATCAGGACTCCAAGGAGCGCATTCGTCTGGCGCTGGTGGGCCCGGGCTCGCTGGTGGGTGAGGGCGCTTTCTTTGCCCACCGCCCGCGCCGCGCCACGGTGCAGGCCGCAGCCCCCAGTCGCCTGTGGTGCTTGACGGCTCTGCGCTACACCGAGTTGGCCAACCGCCAACCAGCGCTGGGTCTGGCGCTGGTCACCATGGCGGGTCAGGTTCTGGCACGGCGTGCCAGCGACAGCCGCAGGCGCGTGGCAAGCACCTGAAGCCCAATTGGCGCCAGATTTCTAGCGCCAATTGGGGCGCTTACGCTTGATGTATGTCGGACAAATGCTTGATTTTGGGACAAAACACGCAATAGGCTCTGGGTTGAGCGCAGAATGTGTCATCTTGTAAATATTGCAGAATAGAGTGTTCTCATGTCCCTGTTCCGATGGTTTTCTCGTTCTCCTCGCCCAGCCAGCGGTCCGGACGCGGCAGCCATTCAGGACGATGCCGTAGCCCGTGCGCCACGCAGCGAGCGCTCGGCTCGTCGCGAGCAGCTCTATGGCATGGTGCGCGAAGCCATGGTCCGCGTGGGCATTCTGTCTGCCGGCTACAAGTTCAAGGCGCTGTCGCTGGACAGCGCTGGTCAGCGCTTTGTGGTGATGGTCGATCTGGCCCCCGCCTATGCGGCAGACGCCGCCCAGCAAAGAAATATTGAAGCCCTGATCGCCGAGCTGGCACGTACCCGGCTGGGAGTGTCGGTACATGCCGTGTACTGGCGGGTCAATGGTCAGATTCATGCGGCTCCTGCGCAACCGCAGCAGCGCTCGATGCCGGCGGATTGGGCCGCTGCTCATGCGCAGACCCGGCCGGTGGCTGCAGCACCGGCAGGCAGCGGCTTTGAACCCATCGATGCGCAGGAGATGGATGCTTTCAAGCAGGCCGTGGCGTCTGCCGGTCATTCCAGCAGGCCTGCGCCGCTGCGTTCAGGGCGTGGTCCGCTGCTGGGGCCAGGTTCTGGTGCTGAAGAGGGCGGAGACTTTGCCGTCTCCGGTCTGGGTTCACTGGGTGCCACCCAGTATGGGGAGCTGCGCTAATCGTTGGTCGCCAAGCGCCAGCCTCAGCGCGGGACTTCAGTGCCCTGCAAAATCCACTAGCGTGAACAGGCGCAGGCCACTGTCCTTGAGGTGCTTGGAGCCGCCCAGCTCGGGCAGGTCGACAATGGCTGCGCCCTCCACGACGATGGCGCCGAGCTTTTCCAGCAGCTTCTTGCCAGCCATCATGGTGCCGCCCGTGGCGATCAGGTCGTCGATCAGCAGCACGCGGTCACCGGGCTTGACGGCGTCGGTGTGCAGCTCCACCGTGGCGCTGCCGTATTCCAGCTCATAGGTTTCTTCCACCGTGGTGAAGGGCAGCTTGCCTTTTTTGCGGATGGGCACGAAGCCGACGTTCAGCTCATGCGCAATCACGGCACCCAGAATGAAGCCGCGCGCATCCAGACCGGCGACCACATCAGGGCGCAGGTCTCGCTCCATGTAGCGGTGGACAAAGGCGTCTGTCATGACGCGAAAGACCTTGGGGTCCTGCAGCAGCGGAGTGATGTCGCGAAACTGCACGCCCGGAGCGGGCCAGTCCGGCACGGTGCGGATATGGTCGCGCAGATAGTCGTTGACGCTGGTGGAGGTTTGCATGGGGGCTTCAATCGGGAATAGATTCACCAGTGTATTAGCCTGCCCCTTCGATGTGGGCAGAAGGGATGTTGCGGCCCGACTGGCTAAAATCAGTCCATGAATTCCGATGCCGCTATTTCGCCCCTGATCGACGCGCCGCGCGCCCTGCGCCTGGCCCGTGAAGCCCTGGATACCGAGGCTCAGGCTCTGTACGCCATGTCCGAGCGCCTCAATGGCGATTTCACAGCAGTCGTGCAGCGCATTTTGCAGCTGCCGGGGCGCGTGGTCGTCATGGGCATGGGCAAAAGCGGTCATGTAGGGCGCAAGGTCGCAGCCACGCTGGCATCGACGGGCACGCCCGCATTCTTTGTGCACCCTGCCGAAGCCAGCCATGGCGATCTGGGCATGCTCACCCCCAATGATCTGGTGCTGGCGCTGTCCAACAGCGGTGAGACCGATGAGCTGACGGGCGTGCTCTCTCCCATCAAGCGCATGGGAGTGCCGCTGGTGGCTGTGACTGGCGGCCTGCAATCCACACTGGCCAAGCATGCGGACTGGGTGCTAGACACCCATGTGGCCAAGGAAGCCTGCCCGTTGAATCTGGCTCCCACCGCCAGTACCACGGCGCAGTTGGCCATGGGCGATGCGCTGGCAGTGGCCTTGCTCGATGCCCGTGGCTTTGGCGCGGAAGACTTTGCGCGCTCGCACCCCGGCGGCTCTCTGGGCCGCCGTCTGCTGACCCATGTGCGCGACGTCATGCGCAGCGGCAACGATGTGCCGCAGGTCACGCAGAACGTGAGCTGCGTGGACCTGATGCGCGAGATGAGCGTCAAGGGGCTAGGTTGCTCTGCCGTGGTGGACGAACAAGGCCAACTCGCGGGCATCTTCACGGACGGTGACCTGCGCCGCTGCGTCGAGGCGGGGCTGGACCTGCGCCAAGCCACTGCCAAGGACGTCATGCATGCCAATCCCTTGACCATCAAGGCCGATCTACTGGCCGTGGCGGCTGCCCAAATGATGGAAGAGCGTGGCGTGACCGTGATCCTGGTCACCGACGACCAGCAGCACTTGCGTGGCATGGTACATATTCGCGACCTGATGCGCGCCAAGGTGATCTGATGCAGCGACCAGTTTTGACGGCCCGCCAGCAATGGGATGCTGAACTTTTGCTCAAGGCGCAGGGCGTGCGCGTGGTGTTTTTCGATGTGGACGGCGTGCTGACCGACGGCGGCCTGTACTTCTCGGCAGAAGGCGAATCGCTCAAGCGCTTTCACACGCTGGACGGCCATGGCCTGAAGATGCTGCATAAAGCAGGCATCACGCCTGCGGTGGTGACGGGGCGTGACTCCGCGCCGCTGCGCCTGCGTCTGAAGCAGCTGGGCATTACCCATGCGCGCTTTGGCACTGAGGACAAGGTTCCCGCAGCCGAGGCCATTCTGGCCGAGCTGGGCCTGCAATGGGATCAGGCCGCAGCCATGGGCGACGACTGGCCCGATCTGCCCATGCTGCGCCGCAGCCGTTTCGCCAGTGCACCGGCCAATGCGCATGAAGAGGTGCTGCACGAAGCTGACTGGGTCAGCGCCAAGGGTGGCGGTGAAGGCGCGGTACGTCAACTCTGCGATTTGCTACTGGCGGCCAATGGCGTTTATGCGGCACTACTTGCGGAGTATGGCTCATGAGTTTTCAATGGCGACGCGCAAGCGACAAGGCTTCGCTGTACCTGCCTGTGCTGATCATGGGCCTGCTGGCTCTGGGCACCTGGTGGCTGGTGCGCAATGCGCCCAAGCCCGTGACTTCGGCCACACAAAAAGTGGCGCAGCATGAAGCGGACTACTTCCTCAAGGACTTTGTCATCAAGAACTTTGAAGCGTCAGGTCGTCTCAAGAACCGTCTGGCAGGCACGACAGCAGAGCATTTTCCGGACAACGACACCCTGGAAATCGATGCCCCGCGCATGCTCAGCATCACGCCCGATGGTCGTCAGACCAAGGGGCAGTCACAGCGCGCCTTGAGTAACGGAGATGGCTCGGAAGTACAGATGTTTGGCGAAGCCGTGATTCACCGGGAACCCGTGGCGGCTAGCGCCACCCGAAAGGCCGCGCCCGCCATGCAGATCGAGAGCGAATTCCTGCAGTTCTGGACCAATGACGAGCGCGTCAGCACCAACAAGCCTGTCGTCATGACCCGTGGCGCAGACCGCTTTACGGGCGATAGCATGAAATACACCCACCTGGATCAGATTCTGGAGATGCAGGGGCGGGTCAAAGGTGTGATCCAGCCCGGCAAGACACAATGAGCCCAACCCCAACTGCTATCTCTTCAAGAGCGCCTCTCGTATATATCACTGGGGCTTCAAGCGGTATTGGGCAGGCAATGGCACGGCATTACTACAGTTTGGGCTACGCGCTGGCGCTGGTGGCACGGCGGTCCGAGGTCATAGAGCAGTGGGCACGGGACAATGGGCTCGATGCTCAACGTTATGCGGTCTATCAGGCTGATGTGATGGATATCGACAGCATCTGCGCTGCCGGCCAGGCCTGCCTGCAGCAGCAAGGCCTGCCCGACATCGTCATTGCCAATGCAGGCATCAGCTGGGGCGTGGACACCTCGCAGCGCGAAGACCTGGACGCCATGCAGCAGGTGCTGGCCAGCAACACCATGGGGCTGGCCGCCAGCTTTCAGCCCTTTATTGCCCCCATGGTGGCGCGTGGCTCGGGTCGTCTGGTCGGTATTGCCAGTATTGCCGGTATTCGGGGTTTGCCCGGGCATGGCGCTTATTGCGCCAGCAAGGCTGCCGTCATCGCCTATTGCGAAAGCCTCAGAATCGAATTGCATAAGGCTGGGGTAGCGGTCGTGACTTTATTGCCCGGTTATGTCGATACTCCGCTGACTCAAAATAATCCCTATCCCATGCCATTCCTGCTCAGCCCGCAGGAGTTTGCGCGGCGTGCATATGCGGTGATTGAGCGCAAGTCCCGTTATGCGATTATCCCGTGGCAGATGGCCGTGACCGGGCGGGTAATGCGGTGGCTGCCCACGTTTATCTGGGACAGGCTGGTATCGGGCAGTACCCGCAAGCCCCGGCACTTGGGCCAATGAATTAAGACCATCCAAAAACATAAAGGCACCAAAAGGTGCCTTTATTACATGTGTGGTGGTTTATTCACCGTGGTTATTACCACCGCCGCCATAGCCGCCACGGCCACCATTGCGGGGGCCGGAACCATAGGGGCTGCGGAAGCCGCCATCTCCACGGCCATAGCCGCCACCGCCATCGCGGTCTCCGCCGCGGCCATAGCCACCGCCGTCGCCACGGCCATAGCCGCCACCACCACCGTAGCCGCCTTCGCGGTTGCCGCCGCCATAGCCACCACCACCGTAGCCGCCTTCACGGTTGCCACCGCCAAAGCCACCGGAGCGGGGAGGGCGAGGCTCCATGGGGCGCGCTTCATTGACCACCAGGCTACGACCGCCCAGAGGCTGGCCGTTCATGCCTTGAATAGCGGCTTGCGCTTCTGCGTCGCTGCCCATTTCCACAAAACCAAAGCCTTTGGAGCGGCCGGTGTCGCGTTCCATCATGACGCGAGCACTTGTGACGGCTCCGAACTGGCTGAACGCCTGCTCCAGGTCGTTGTCACGCACACCATATGGAAGGTTGCCGACATACAGCTTATTGCCCATTAATAACTCCTAGCTCCTCAATGCTTTCAATATGGCGACCGACTCAGGATGTCAGCAAAAAATGCCTTGTGGAAGGACTTGCACAACCCCCAAATACCTATTCGCTTACGAACGGGATTCCCGAAAGCGGGATTATGAATCAGAACAACTCAAAAAATAAATGCTCCAAAACCGCAGCTGATAACGTTTAGCAACAAAAAAAGGATCCGAAGATCCTTTTCTTAGCTATTGGAAATAACTAATTAATAGCTATTGCGACGACCGTAGCCGCCACCGTCGCCACGGCCACCGCCGAAGCCGCCTTCACGGCCGCCACCGAAACCGCCGCCGAAGCCGCCGGAACGGGGAGGACGGGGTTCCATGGGACGTGCTTCGTTCACGACGAGGTCACGGCCACCACGGTTTTGACCGTGCAGACCTTGAATGGCGGCTTGTGCTTCTGCATCGCTGCCCATTTCCACAAAGCCGAAGCCCTTGGAGCGGCCAGTGTCGCGCTCCATCATCACCTTGGCGCTGTTCACAGTGCCGAATTCGCTGAAGCTGTCTTGCAGATCTTGGTCGCGGAAAGAGTACGGCAGATTGCCGACGTAAAGCTTGTTGCCCATGCTGGACTCCTGAAAAAACTTGAAAACGCGATGGAGCCCTAGGGAGTCAGCCTTCGATGACAACATTAGAGACGCAAACGCACTTGCCCTTACCCAGAAATTGCTTTCCAGACAAAGACTCAAGCATTATGAGTCACAAGAGAGTCTCTGGTATTACGAATGCATCAAATTTCGTGTTTGTAACAACATCCTCTTGATGGGAATTACCGGCGTTGTTGCACAAATGCCGGTCGCAGCTGAGGTAGGCTCGGGAGATGAGAGAGACGAGCTGGGGTCGGGTTAAGTACCGCACAACGAACTGGAAGGCTTACAACGCAGCGTTGAAGGCGCGAG
>NZ_KZ984501.1 GCF_003569915.1 Comamonas testosteroni
CTGCACATCCGAGCTTCAATCCTCAATCAATTTACCGCTCTGGGCACGCCCCAGACAGTCGCTGCTGCGTAAATCTATTTGGGATTGGGGATGCCTTGGCCTATGGCCGATTTATGCAACAAAGCCAGCACAAAGAGCAACGCAGTGGCGACAGCCATTGCACATTGCAGACCGATATTCCTCATTAACGCTACAACCCCCAAACTCCTACAAGGCAGTACTATCGGCAGTTCGCCTTCGGTCTGAAGCCGCTGGCCGCCTGTTTTGTGCCTGTGATGAAAAACTCTTTGTCCGCTGATATCTATCTACGTTTTCTGCAGCTGGCGGAATCCATACGCGGCCTGCCCGCCCTGCCCTTGCTGGACCCGCTGGAGGAACGCCTGCTTGAGCTGATTGCCAATGCCAGCACGCGCCAGCAGCGCCTGTGCGTGCGAGACCTGATGGCACAGCGTGAAATGGGCTCGCCCGCCACCATTCACAACCGCCTCAAATCCATGCGCCAGAAGGGCTGGATCGAGCTGGCCGATACCGAAGATTCGCGCCGCAAGCAGATCGAACTGAGCGAAGCCGCACACCAGCATTTCAGCAAGCTCTCGGCCTGCATCATTCAGGCTGCCGAAGAGCACTGAGCAACCCACTACGCCGAAATAAAAAAGCAGCCGCGCAGGCTGCTTTTTTCATGGCTGACGCACGAAGGCTCAGCTGCCCGCCACCTTCATGCGGTTGATGAGGATGGAGCCCACGGTCTTGGCACCGTAGTTGTAGGCGTCCGCACCGATGGCTTCGATGCCCTTGAACATGTCTTTCATATTCCCCGCGATGGTGATTTCGTGCACGGGGAAAGCGATTTCG
This sequence comes from Comamonas testosteroni, assembly GCF_003569915.1. Classification (GTDB taxonomy): domain Bacteria; phylum Pseudomonadota; class Gammaproteobacteria; order Burkholderiales; family Burkholderiaceae_C; genus Comamonas; species Comamonas testosteroni_D. Next base: position 853 of record NZ_KZ984501.1, read on the forward strand.
CCGTTTTCCACCCAGAAGCCGCTGGCGCCGCGCGAATAGTCACCGGTCACATAGTTCACGCCCTGGCCCATCAGCTCGACCACAAGCAGACCTGTGCCCAGCTTCTTGAGCATGGCGTTCAGATCGTCGCCCGCCTTGGTGCGGCGCGAAGTCATGGTCAGGTTGTGTGAGCCACCGGCATTGCCCGTGGTCTGCATGCCCAGCTTGCGCGCCGAGTAGCTGGACAGGAAATAACCGCCCACGCGGCCAGCTTCCACCACCTTGCGGGCCTGCACGCGCACGCCTTCCTCGTCAAAAGGCGAGCTGCCCTTGCCACCCAGAATGAACGGGTCTTCGTCAATATCGATGTGCTTGGGGAAGATGGGCTTGCCCAGCGAATCCAGCAGGAAAGTGCTTTTGCGGTACAGCGCACCGCCGCTGACGGCCTGCACAAAGCTACCCAGCAAGCCCGCAGCCAGGGGCGACTCGAACAGCACCGGGCATTCGGTCGTCGGAATCTTGCGACTGCCCAGACGGCTGAGCGTGCGCTCTGCCGCATAGCGCCCCACGGCTTCGGGCGATGCCAGATCGGCCGCATTGCGCATGGAGCTGTACCAGTAATCGCGCTGCATCTCGCCATTCTTGCCGGGCAGTTTGGCAATCGGCGCCACCGACATGCTGTGGCGCGAGCTGGCATAGCCGCCACGGAAGCCATTGGTGTGCGCCGTGAAAAAGTGGCTTTGCTGGGCCGACACGCCCGCGCCTTCGCTGTTGCTCACGCGGCGGTGGGTCTTGAAGGCCGCTTCTTCGCAGCGCAGCGCCATTTCGGCCGCTTCTTCGCTGGTAATGGCCCAAGGGTGGAACAGGTCCAGATCGCGATGCGTGCCGGGCAGCGCGATGTCGGCACTGTCAGGCAGACGGGCAAACGGGTCCTCGGCGGTGAAGCGGGCAATGTCGTAGGCGGCTTGAACTGTCTGCTCAATGGCCGCTTGCGAAAAGTCCGAAGTGCTGGCATTGCCACGGCGCTTACCCAGATAGACCGTCACGCCCAGCGACTTGTCGCGATTGCGCTCCACGGTCTCCAGCGCCCCCTTGCGCACGCTGACCGACAGGCCGCAGCCCTCGGAGGCCTCGGCTCCGGCGTCCGTTGCACCCAGCTTTTTGGCATGGCTGAGCGCCTGATCCACCAGCCCCTCAAAAAAGGATCGGCTGAAGCTGAAACCGGCTTGTGGTTCGGATTGGACCTGTGCACTGGAAGTGCTTGTTTTGCTGGAGCGAGGTTTTTTCATAGCGGCGGATATGATAGCCGCCACTGCGGCACGCTCTGTGCTGCCACTGATATTGCCCCTTACCATGCCACGCAAACTCCAAAAAGGCTATTTCGTTCGCGGCAAGTTTGTTGCCGAAGGCAGCGAACTGGACATCGAACTCAAAGCCGAACTCAAAGGCACTTACGACTCCACCAAGACCGACCTCAAGCGCGAAATGGACGCGCTGCAGGACCTTGGCAAGGAGCTGATCGGCCTGCGCAGCGATCTGTTCAAGCGCCTGCAGCTCTCTGACCAACTGGTGGATGCTCTGGCCGAAGCCAAGCGCATCACCAACTTCGAAGGCAAGCGCCGCCAGATGCAATATGTCGGCAAGCTGATGCGCAAGCTGACGCCCGAGCAGGTTGCCGCCGTCAAGCAGGCTCTGGACGAGCAGCGCAATGGCTCACCCTCCGAAAAAATGTCGCTGCAGATCGCCGAGCAGTGGCGCGACCGCCTGATCGTGGAGGAGTCCGCACTCGCCATCTGGCTGGACCACTTCCCCGACACCGATGTGCAGCAACTGCGCTCGCTGATCCGCCAGTCCCGCAAGGACATCGAAAAGGCCAAGGAACAAGCCGCAGCCGCCGCCGCTGCCAATCCCGATGCCGAACCCAAGGAAGTCAGCAAGGGCCGCGCCTACCGCGATCTGTTCCAACTGGTGCGCGAGCAACTGGCCGGTGCAGGCAAGGCAGATGACTCCGCTGACGAGGACGACGGCGATGAGTGAGCCGTTTGATGCCGTCAAGATCGGCATTGTCTCCATCAGCGACCGCGCCAGCAGCGGCGTCTATGAAGACAAGGGCCTGCCTGCGCTGCAGGACTGGTTGAGCAAGGCGCTGAAGAACCCCATCACGTTTGAAGCGCGGCTGATCCCCGATGAAAAAGACGGCATCAGCGCCACCTTGATCGAACTGGTCAACGCAGGCTGCTCTCTGGTTCTGACCACCGGCGGTACCGGCCCCGCGCTGCGCGATGTGACGCCCGAGGCGACGCTGGCCGTGGCCGACAAGGAAATGCCGGGCTTTGGCGAGCAGATGCGCCAGATCAGCCTGACCTTTGTGCCCACCGCCATCCTCTCGCGCCAGGTCGCCGTGATTCGCGGCAACAGCCTGATCATCAACCTGCCCGGTCAGCCCAAGGCGATTGCCGAGACGCTGGAAGGCCTGAAAGACGCTGATGGCAAGCAAAAGGTCAACGGCATCTTTGCCGCCGTGCCCTACTGCATTGACCTGATTGGCGGCCCCTACCTGGAGACCCATGACGAGGTCTGCAAGGCCTTTCGCCCCAAGAGCGCGATTCGCCCAGTGCCTCAGACCCAGGCCTGAGTTGCCAACTGCGCCAAACTTCCAGCAAAAGCAGCCAGCCGGCTGCTTTTTTCATGGTGCGCGAACGCTTGACTTGCATCAGGAAAAACTACTAAAAGAAGAGCATCAAGTCCTTGAAATTCATTGACTTCAATGCAATATCAATTTGATTTCAATGTTTTACATAGACTATTAGCTATCAAATCAGAGGCTCTCCGTGGGATTTCCCGCAAGTGCTTGCCCCGATGCAGGCCCGCTCGGCCAGTCCTAGCATGTTTGCTGCAATGCAGCGCCTCCCCACAACGCTGCATGAAGGCACGCCCACCCCGCGCGCCGGCTGATTCTGTCCATCACAGGAGATCTCATGCACCGCTTGTCCCCGTCTGTGCCCCTTCGCTCCGCCGCATCTGTGCTGGCCCTGGCGCTGGCCGCCGCTTTTGCGGCTCCCGCCTTGGCGCAGGAGAAAGTCAAGATCGGCTTCATCACCGACATGTCCAGCCTCTACGCTGACGTGGAAGGCAAGAACGGCGCAGTGGCCATCCAGATGGCAATTGATGACTTTGGCGGCAAGGTGCTGGGCAAGCCCATCGAGCTGCTGACGGCAGACCACCAGAACAAGGCCGATATCGCCGCCAGCAAAGCCCGCGAATGGATTGACACCCAGGGCATCAGCCTGGTGTTTGGCGGCACCAATTCCGCCACGGCGCTGGCCATGGCCAAGGTCGCTCAGGAGAAAAAGCGCGTCTTTATCGACAATGGCGCCGGCTCATCGGCCCTGACCAACGAGCAGTGCAGCCCCTACACCGTGCACTACGCCTTCGACACCGTGGCCCTGGCCAAGGGCACGGGCGGCGCCGTGGTGGACAACGGCGGCAAAAGCTGGTTCTTCGTGACGGCGGACTATGCGTTTGGCCATGCGCTCGAAGCCGACACCACCAAGATCATCGAAGCGCGCGGCGGCAAGGTGCTGGGCTCGGTCAAGACGCCGCTGAACGCCAGCGACTTCTCCAGCTTCATGCTGCAGGCGCAAAACAGCAAGGCGCAGATTCTGGGTCTGGCCAATGCGGGGGGCGACACCATCAACTCCATCAAGGCGGCCAAGGAGTTTGGCGTCACCAAGAACATGAAGCTGGCCGGCCTGCTGGTCTTTTTCTCCGACATCCACAGCCTGGGCCTGAAAAACACCGAAGGCATGCAGTTCACCGCGCCCTGGTACTGGGACATGAACGATGCGTCGCGCAAGTTTGCCGACGCCTTCATGGCCAAGACCCAGCGCCGACCCAGCGAGATTCAGGCCGCCGACTACTCGGCCACCATGAACTACCTCAAGGCCGTGGAAAAAGCGGGCACGCTGGACGCCGACAAAGTCATGGCCACTCTGAAAAGCACCAAGATCGACGACTTCTTCGGCCAGGGTTTCATCCGCGAAGATGGCCGTTATGTGCACGATATGTATCTGATGCAGGTGAAGTCGCCCGCTGAATCCAAAGGCACCTGGGATTACTACAAGATCATCAAGAAACTGCCTGCCGACCAGATCTGGACCACCAAGGCCGAGAGCAAGTGCCAGTACTGGCGCTGAGTTAATACTCGCCTACATCAACGGGAGCCAATGCTCCCGTTTTTTTATGCCCAGTTTCTGCCCATTTGAATTCACACCCAATTGCGCGCCTTCATTCATCCAACGAAAGTGACTGATTGCTTTCGCAATGCATACCCCATTTCTGAATTTCAATTTTTCACCAAACTTCAAAAAACCATATGTTCCAAAAGTTAGAATGAAATTTCAATTTACTAATTGATACAACTATGAATAATACAAAGCGCTCACTCACATTGATTGCAACCGCCATTATGCTCACTGCCTGCGGCGGTGGTGGTGGCAGTGGAGATTCCGGCAACGGCAATGCAGGAGCGGGAAACAGCGGCAACACCAATAACGGTGGAAACAACAATAGCGGCGGCGGCAACACCACTGTTTCTGCAGCCCCCATTACTGCGCAGAACTATGAAGCCGTGGCCCAGGAAGCGCTGAACTCCAGCAACTACCTTCTGAACACCGCACAGCAGCTGCCTATCGGGGTTCAAGCCAATCTTTCACAAAATCTGCTTGCTACTGGTGAAGGGCTTTGTTGCATAAATCGGCCATAGGCCAAGGCATCCCCAATCCCAAATAGATTTACGCAGCAGCGACTGTCTGGGGCGTGCCCAGAGCGGTAAATTGATTGAGGATTGAAGCTCGGATGTGC
>NZ_KZ984502.1 GCF_003569915.1 Comamonas testosteroni
CTTTAAGTCATTTAAAGCAAGTTTTTAGAGTTCGGTTCCTTAAAAAAATACAGCCGATAAGCGTGGGCGTTTGATGGCCAAGCAGCCAGTTCTTCGGAACAAACTCTTCGGAGTAATCAAGCGCTCACAAAAACAGTAATGAGGAAGAATTTATTCTTCTTGATTCCGTCAAGTGAGTGAGCAGTCGAAAGACTTTAAATTCAAGATCGAACTATAGAGTTTGATCCTGGCTCAGATTGAACGCTGGCGGCATGCTTTACACATGCAAGTCGAACGGCAGCACGGACTTCGGTCTGGTGGCGAGTGGCGAACGGGTGAGTAATACATCGGAACGTGCCTAGTAGTGGGGGATAACTACTCGAAAGAGTAGCTAATACCGCATGAGATCTACGGATGAAAGCAGGGGACCTTCGGGCCTTGTGCTACTAGAGCGGCTGATGGCAGATTAGGTAGTTGGTGGGGTAAAGGCTTACCAAGCCTGCGATCTGTAGCTGGTCTGAGAGGACGACCAGCCACACTGGGACTGAGACACGGCCCAGACTCCTACGGGAGGCAGCAGTGGGGAATTTTGGACAATGGGCGAAAGCCTGATCCAGCAATGCCGCGTGCAGGATGAAGGCCCTCGGGTTGTAAACTGCTTTTGTACGGAACGAAAAGCTCTTCTCTAATACAGGAGAGTGATGACGGTACCGTAAGAATAAGCACCGGCTAACTACGTGCCAGCAGCCGCGGTAATACGTAGGGTGCAAGCGTTAATCGGAATTACTGGGCGTAAAGCGTGCGCAGGCGGTTTTGTAAGACAGAGGTGAAATCCCCGGGCTCAACCTGGGAACTGCCTTTGTGACTGCAAGGCTAGAGTGCGGCAGAGGGGGATGGAATTCCGCGTGTAGCAGTGAAATGCGTAGATATGCGGAGGAACACCGATGGCGAAGGCAATCCCCTGGGCCTGCACTGACGCTCATGCACGAAAGCGTGGGGAGCAAACAGGATTAGATACCCTGGTAGTCCACGCCCTAAACGATGTCAACTGGTTGTTGGGTCTTAACTGACTCAGTAACGAAGCTAACGCGTGAAGTTGACCGCCTGGGGAGTACGGCCGCAAGGTTGAAACTCAAAGGAATTGACGGGGACCCGCACAAGCGGTGGATGATGTGGTTTAATTCGATGCAACGCGAAAAACCTTACCCACCTTTGACATGTACGGAAGTTTCCAGAGATGGATTCGTGCTCGAAAGAGAACCGTAACACAGGTGCTGCATGGCTGTCGTCAGCTCGTGTCGTGAGATGTTGGGTTAAGTCCCGCAACGAGCGCAACCCTTGCCATTAGTTGCTACATTTAGTTGAGCACTCTAATGGGACTGCCGGTGACAAACCGGAGGAAGGTGGGGATGACGTCAAGTCCTCATGGCCCTTATAGGTGGGGCTACACACGTCATACAATGGCTGGTACAAAGGGTTGCCAACCCGCGAGGGGGAGCTAATCCCATAAAGCCAGTCGTAGTCCGGATCGCAGTCTGCAACTCGACTGCGTGAAGTCGGAATCGCTAGTAATCGTGGATCAGAATGTCACGGTGAATACGTTCCCGGGTCTTGTACACACCGCCCGTCACACCATGGGAGCGGGTCTCGCCAGAAGTAGGTAGCCTAACCGCAAGGAGGGCGCTTACCACGGCGGGGTTCGTGACTGGGGTGAAGTCGTAACAAGGTAGCCGTATCGGAAGGTGCGGCTGGATCACCTCCTTTCTGGAAAAATGCTGCTTCAAGTTGAACGTCCACACTTATCGGTTGTTGGAACAAGCCAAGACTGAGTGACTGAGAAATCGGTGGCTCTGGTTGAGGAATGGGTCTGTAGCTCAGCTGGTTAGAGCACTGTGTTGATAACGCAGGGGTCGTTGGTTCGAGCCCAACTAGACCCACCAAAGATTCCAATGTCTGGTTCGAGGATCCCGGGGGATTAGCTCAGCTGGGAGAGCACCTGCTTTGCAAGCAGGGGGTCGTCGGTTCGATCCCGTCATCCTCCACCAAAAATGATAGCGCCGAAAGGTGCTATAATCGTTGGCTCAGCAGATCACTGCTGCGAAGGCGAAAAAACCAGAACTTCAATATAAAAGCAGTCTGATGCAGACTGCTTTTATATTGAGATTCATCTCAATAGGCTGTTCTTTAAAAATTCATAGAGTCGAAATCAGCGTTGCTGGTGGAAAGCGTAAATTAAGGTTTACGCACCGTGCCGCCAGCAACATTTTGATTGCGTCAAAACAGATATTTTGCGAATGCAAATTTATCTAGTAATGACGAATATTCTCTAAGCTGTATCGAAAGATACAGTCAAAGATATTCACATTACGGCATAACGCGTGAGGTGCAAGACCTCACCAGTCTTTGAAATTCTGAGCTTTGTGCTTCGCAAGAGGCGTCAAAGTTATAGGGTCAAGTGACTAAGAGCATATGGTGGATGCCTTGGCGATGATAGGCGACGAAAGACGTGATAGCCTGCGATAAGCTTCGGGGAGCTGGCAAATAAGCTTTGATCCGGAGATTTCTGAATGGGGGAACCCACCTCGCAAGAGGTATCGTTATCTGAATACATAGGGTAACGAAGCGAACCTGGAGAACTGAAACATCTAAGTACCCAGAGGAAAAGACATCAACCGAGATTCCGATAGTAGTGGCGAGCGAATTCGGAGAAGCCTTGCAGTGATAGTCGAGCGGTTAACAAAACGGCATGGAAAGGCCGACCATAGTGGGTGATAGTCCCGTATGTGAAAACCGATCGGTGGTACTAGGCTGCAGACAAGTAGGGCGGGGCACGAGAAACCCTGTCTGAATATGGGGGGACCATCCTCCAAGGCTAAATACTCATCATCGACCGATAGTGAACCAGTACCGTGAGGGAAAGGCGAAAAGAACCCCGGGAGGGGAGTGAAATAGATCCTGAAACCGTATGCTTACAAAAAGTCGGAGCCCTTAGGGGTGACGGCGTACCTTTTGTATAATGGGTCAGCGACTTACATTCAGTGGCAAGCTTAACCGAATAGGGGAGGCGAAGAGAAATCGAGTCCGAATAGGGCGTCTAGTCGCTGGGTGTAGACCCGAAACCAAGTGATCTATCCATGGCCAGGATGAAGGTGCCGTAACAGGTACTGGAGGTCCGAACCCACTAGTGTTGCAAAACTAGGGGATGAGCTGTGGATAGGGGTGAAAGGCTAAACAAACTTGGAAATAGCTGGTTCTCTCCGAAAACTATTTAGGTAGTGCCTCAAGTATTACCGTCGGGGGTAGAGCACTGTTTAGGCTAGGGGGTCATGGCGACTTACCAAACCTATGCAAACTCCGAATACCGACGAGTACAGCTTGGGAGACAGAGCACCGGGTGCTAACGTCCGGACTCAAGAGGGAAACAACCCAGACCGCCAGCTAAGGTCCCTAAAATTGGCTAAGTGGGAAACGAAGTGGGAAGGCTAAAACAGTCAGGATGTTGGCTTAGAAGCAGCCATCATTTAAAGAAAGCGTAATAGCTCACTGATCGAGTCGTCCTGCGCGGAAGATGTAACGGGGCTAAGCCAGTTACCGAAGCTGCGGATGTGCAATTTATTGCACGTGGTAGGAGAGCGTTCTGTAAGCCTGTGAAGGTGTCTGGTAACGGATGCTGGAGGTATCAGAAGTGCGAATGCTGACATGAGTAGCGTTAAAGGGGGTGAAAAGCCCCCTCGCCGTAAGCGCAAGGTTTCCTACGCAACGTTCATCGGCGTAGGGTGAGTCGGCCCCTAAGGCGAGGCAGAGATGCGTAGCTGATGGGAAACAGGTCAATATTCCTGTACCGATCAATAGTGCGATGTGGGGACGGAGAAGGTTAGCTCAGCCAACTGTTGGATATGTTGGTTCAAGCCTGTAGTCGTGTCCGGTAGGCAAATCCGCCGGAATTAGATGAGGGGTGATAACGAGTGTGCTTGCACACGAAGTGAGTGATACCCTGCTTCCAGGAAAAGCCACTAAGCTTCAGCTATTGACGACCGTACCGCAAACCGACACTGGTGCGCGAGATGAGTATTCTAAGGCGCTTGAGAGAACTCAGGAGAAGGAACTCGGCAAATTGACACCGTAACTTCGGGAGAAGGTGTACCCCAAGTAAGTGAAGTTGAACAAATGGAGCTCAAAGGGGTTGCAAAAAATTGGTGGCTGCGACTGTTTAATAAAAACACAGCACTCTGCAAACACGAAAGTGGACGTATAGGGTGTGACGCCTGCCCGGTGCTGGAAGATTAAATGATGGGGTGCAAGCTCTTGATTGAAGTCCCAGTAAACGGCGGCCGTAACTATAACGGTCCTAAGGTAGCGAAATTCCTTGTCGGGTAAGTTCCGACCTGCACGAATGGCGTAACGATGGCCACACTGTCTCCTCCTGAGACTCAGCGAAGTTGAAATGTTTGTGATGATGCAATCTCCCCGCGGAAAGACGGAAAGACCCCATGAACCTTTACTGTAGCTTTGTATTGGACTTTGAACGGATCTGTGTAGGATAGGTGGGAGGCTTTGAAGTGTGGTCGCTAGATCACATGGAGCCGACGTTGAAATACCACCCTGGTGCGTTTGAGGTTCTAACCTTGGTCCATGATCTGGATCGGGGACAGTGCATGGTAGGCAGTTTGACTGGGGCGGTCTCCTCCCAAAGCGTAACGGAGGAGTTCGAAGGTACGCTAGTTACGGTCGGACATCGTGACGATAGTGCAATGGCATAAGCGTGCTTAACTGCGAGACTGACAAGTCGAGCAGATGCGAAAGCAGGACATAGTGATCCGGTGGTTCTGTATGGAAGGGCCATCGCTCAACGGATAAAAGGTACTCTGGGGATAACAGGCTGATACCGCCCAAGAGTTCATATCGACGGCGGTGTTTGGCACCTCGATGTCGGCTCATCTCATCCTGGGGCTGTAGTCGGTCCCAAGGGTATGGCTGTTCGCCATTTAAAGAGGTACGTGAGCTGGGTTTAAAACGTCGTGAGACAGTTTGGTCCCTATCTTCCGTGGGCGCTGCAGATTTGAGGAAGCCTGCTCCTAGTACGAGAGGACCGGAGTGGACACACCTCTGGTGTACCTGTTGTCACGCCAGTGGCATCGCAGGGTAGCTAAGTGTGGAAGAGATAACCGCTGAAAGCATCTAAGCGGGAAACTCGTTTCAAGATGAGATCTGCCGGGGCCTTGAGCCCCCTGAAGGGTCGTTGTAGACCACGACGTTGATAGGTTGGGTGTGGAAGCGCAGTAATGCGTTAAGCTAACCAATACTAATTGCCCGAGCGGCTTGACCCTATAACTTTGGGTTTAGCTTAGAAAACAAGACTGGATGGAAACATTCAGGTTATGCCAAAAAGGCGCAATCGAAAAGCTGATTGAGACTCTGTGAATTCGTTGGATTGAAAGTGAGCGAGATTAAGAAGTTAATCAAAGCTCAATCAATCTGACAAAAAGTTTATGCCTGATGACCATAGCGATTTGGTACCACTCCTTCCCATCCCGAACAGGACAGTGAAACGAATTTGCGCCGATGATAGTGCGGGTTCCCGTGTGAAAGTAGGTCATCGTCAGGCTCTTAC
>NZ_KZ984503.1 GCF_003569915.1 Comamonas testosteroni
TTTGCCCATGAAGCAACCAGGCAATGGCTGTAATTATGACGACGCCGAGTCCCGACCAGACTGCATAAGCAACACCGACAGGGATGGATTTCAGAACCAGAGAAAGAAAATAAAATGCGATGCCATAGTTAGTACTTAATTCTTCTTTTTTTAACATTCTGATTTACTCAGATATAGAGCAAACGTTCTTTTAAATACCAAATTATATTTCCAAATATACGAATAAAATCTGTAACTTTACAGCTAAAATTGATAAAAAAGAATGGAACAATATCATAAACTAATGCAGCACATCCTTGATAATGGGGTGGATAGAGGCGACAGAACTGGGACGGGTACGCGTTCAGTTTTCGGTTACCAAATGCGATTCGATCTAAGTAAAGGTTTTCCGGTAATTACAACAAAGAAATTACACCTTCGTTCGATTATTCATGAACTTCTATGGTTTATTAGTGGTGAACAATTCTTACTTGACAAAATCAGTCTATAATTGTAATATATGGATATGAATAAAGCTGACGGCCCTGATTGCGGCCGGGAATGTCGTGGGAAATCTGGGCGCAGGGCGTTGTCTGCATGCGGGTATTCCGCCCCACAGGCTGCTGCAAGCAGGCTACTTGGGTATGATCGCGTGTGCCATCGTTGCGTTCGGGCTGACACAAAGCTTGGTGGTTCAGTTTGTCGCCATCCTGCTGTTTTCGATTGTGGGCGGCTTGATTCCCGCTACCTTGTTCTTCCTGGCAGTCACGGCAGCACCCTCGCCAGAGACCACCTCAACCTCGGTGGGCTGGGTGCAGCAATGTTCTTCATTGGGACAGTTTGTAGGGCCGCCTGTTGTGGCATCGGTTGTACATGTTTTGGGCGGATGGCAGTGGGCCTGGATCGCGACGGTTAGTTTTGCCGTATTGGGTTTGATCATTGCATGGCGCTTGTCGCATTTGGGTTTGCCTAATGGCCGTTAGGCCTTGTCCAGATCAGTGCCGGATTAGACGAAACAGATCATGAAAGAGCCAGCTCAATAAAGCTGGCTCAGTTTTTTTTGAAGGAAAAGCAGCATGCTCGTCAGTACTGTCCAGATCACAAGAGATGAACTGGTTGATCTTTTGGCCGCCTCCCATGAGTCTTTGAGTTTCGAGAACTGCAGTTTTGATGATGAGGATCTGTCGGGTCTGGAGCTGGATGGTTTGCAGTTTTCGGGCTGCAGTTTTTTGAATACCCGCTTTACACGGGCGCATTTGCAAGACACGGTCTGGCAGCGTTGCAAGCTGGGTCAAGCGGATTTAAGCTTGGCTGATCTCAGTTCGGCGTGTTTTAGGGTTTGTGATCTGCACTTGAGCAAGTGGGTGCGCACCCAGATCGCTTCCTTGCAGATCGAGGATTCCAAGCTAAGCGGTGCTGTTTTCAACGAGACCCGTGGTTTGGACCTGAGCCTGCGCGAGTGCAAGCTGGTGGGTGCTACTTTGCGCGCCATTAATTTCCGTAAGCAAAATCTGGTGCAACTGGATTTCTCCGATGCGGACCTGGGCGGCTGCAATTTTCAGGATGCCGTATTTGAAGGCGGCAGTTTGAGGGGCGCCAGCTTGAGAGGGGTGAACTTCAAGGGAGCAGACCTTCGCAGTGTGGAACTGGGCAGCATCACCTTGTACGACTTGAATAACTCTTTCCAAGGCGCATGTTTGTCCGTAGAGCAGGCCGTCCAGCTGGTCAGCTCCATGGGGGTGCAGGTTCAGTAAGACCCTGGGGCCGTACAAGTACGCAGTGATGTTTTAAGACAGGCATCTGGAGACTATTTCCCTTGGCGGGCAGACTGAATGTTTGCCTTGGAAAGGGAGAAGGGCATATGTCCTTGGCCGTGTTGAACAGTTGTGCCTTGGGTATAGGAAGTATAAACCACCTTTTTGCTCCTCATCCGAAGTATCTTACCTGAAATTCCCTCACTCGTTTACCGCTCAAGCCCCAATTTTAACTGCCGGTCCAGCCTAAACCGCTCTAATAAGGTTCGATTTGGCGGTAAAATCTCTAGCCTGATAGCTCGAGAGATACAAACTGCCCCACCGCCCCGTTTAAAAGTTGGCAGTGTTGAGCAGTGTTGGATTTGGGGTCGTCAGTCAAAGAGACGACTCTGTGATGGATCGAACAGGCTGGGAGTCAGTGGCGGCGCTCGTTCTGGTGGCAGCTCACGCTGCTTGGCGGCATTCGCCTTGGCTGTTTTCTGTTTCAGATGCTTGAGAATCTGCTCAATGACCTTCGGATCTTCGATGCTGGCAATCACTTTGACGTGACCGCCGCAGTGTTCGCAGACTTCAATATCAATATTGAAGACTCGCTTGAGGCGTTGCATCCAGGTCATGGCGCGGTGGCGCTCTGCAGGACTCTTGTCACGCCAGTTAGTATCGAGACCTTCCGATTTGTCGGGCTTCTTGCCCCGCTTGGCGGGTGTTACTTGAACTCGGTGTTTGCTGTTCGGTGCAAAGACGCCGTGGAAGCGTGTGAGGTTGACTCGCGGCTTAGGTACCAACGCAGCGAGTTTGGCGATGAAGTCCAGCGGCTCGAAAATCACATGGGTGGTGCCATTGCGGTACGGAGTTTTGAGCTCGTAACGCACCTGCCCATTGGCGGTTAATGCCAGACGTTTTTCTGAAACCGCTGGCCGACTAATGTAGCGACACAAGCGCTCAAGCTTATCCCGCTGATGCGCTTCGGCCATCACACCGGCGTGTAGCGAGAAACCAGCATGGTTGGCTACTCGACTGCTTGAGTCGGCTTTATCCTCACGCCCTGGCAAGGTTTGCAGGGTGAAGACTTTGCGCCCTTGCTGGGGGCCGACGGCAATGCGATACGTAACCGAAGCACCATGTAATTGAGTCAGCGTATCGTCTTCGCCCTCTTCCAGTGTCAACCACGTATTCTCGGCATCACGCTCCAAAATCCCACGCTTTTCCATGCAGCGAGCGATGCGATGGCTGAGGGTGTGAGCGAGCGTATTCAGCTCATCGTAAGTGGGTGCCTTGACACGATGGAAGCGTTGCTTGCCATAGTCATCTTCGGCATAGACACCATCGAGAAACAGCATGTGGTAGTGGACATTGAGATTTAGCGCGGAGCCAAAGCGTTGGATAAGAGTCACTGAGCCAGTTTGTGCAGAGGCTTTGGTGTAACCGGCTTTTTTGATCAGATGAGTTGAGAGTGTACGATAGACGATACTCAAGACCTGGCCCATCAGCTGGGGATGGCGAGCCAGCAAAAAGCGTAGCTGGAAAGGAAAGCTGAGCACCCACTGGCGAATGGGCTCCTTGGGGAAGACTTCGTCTATCAGCAGCGCCGCACTCTCGGCCATCCGGCGGGCACCGCAGCTAGGGCAAAAGCCGCGTCGTTTACAGCTGAAGGCGACCAGACGCTCGTGATGACAATCCTCGCAGCGAACCCGCATGAAACCATACTCCAGACGGCCACATTGGAGGAGGTCGTTGAATTCTTGTTGGATGTAGCGAGGCAGGTGTTGACCTTGGGCTTCGAGTGAGGCTTTGAAGGCTGGGTAGTGCTGCTCAACCAGCTGGTAGAGCAGCGTCTGGTCGGGTTGGTGGCGTTCGTAACCGTTTGTTTGAGTGGGCGATTGACTCGCCGTGGCGTTCCTTGCCAGCGACATGGGTATCCTCCGCTGATACTGTGGTTATGTACAGTATCAGCGGCTTGCGTTCAGACGTCCAGTCTGGCCCTAGACATCGCTAAATGCTTAACCCGCAATAGCCCTCACGAGTTGTTATCAGCCACTACCGGTTGAGCGAGAAGGTTTTGGGTTCAGGGTGCTATTGCTCCACCAATCACAATACTGAAGCCCCAACTGTTATCAGTTGGGGCTTTTTCTTGTCTGTTTGCGGCGGTTGCGTTTTATCGGTAGTCGTCGAGCTCTGCACCATCCCACATAAGAGCTTAACGGTGCGATCTTCAACGCCATCACACAAAACTTTCTTTTTCACGCACAGTCAACTTATTGGATGTTTTATTAACAACCCAAAAGGAGATATTTAGCGGGCGGCCGGAAGGTGAATGCTAGGCATGATCTAACCCTCGGTCTCTGGCGTCGCGACTGCGAAATTTCGCGAGGGTTTCCGAGAAGGTGATTGCGCTTCGCAGATCTCCAGGCGCGTGGGTG
>NZ_KZ984504.1 GCF_003569915.1 Comamonas testosteroni
CCTCGCGCCTTCAACGCTGCGTTGTAAGCCTTCCAGTTCGTTGTGCGGTACTTAACCCGACCCCAGCTCGTCTCTCTCATCTCCCGAGCCTACCTCAGCTGCGACCGGCATTTGTGCAACAACGCCTGGCCAAATAGTAGAGAGCGCCCATCATCACAGTACCCCCAATACTCGACGGATCTCCGCAACGGGCCAAGCTAGACGACCGTTGATTCGGAGAGGACGGACGGGGCCGTTGTCGAAGCATGCCCAACCTCTGCATGTTTGAGGCTGTCGGTTTAGGTAGTAGGCAGCTTGTCCGGTTGAGACCGTTGGGCGGTTTACGTTTTCAAGAGGGGGTAGGGGGTAGTAGTCCCGCCTTGGCTCGTTTGGTTGTCGTGATTGGGGTTGCTTTTCATGGGTACCTTCTGTCTTTTGTTGAGGTACTTGCATTCCAATCAAAGCCACGTAACTATGCACAGTCCAGTTACGCTTCTTTTAGTACTTGGCGTACATAGTGGGGCGTTACACCGATTTTTACAGCGATGGTTCCAGCCATGAAGCGTTGCTCTCTGCCGTCTTGTATGTATTTAGCGGCTAGCTGTTTGATCTGGTCTGACTTTGATGTCTTACCGGCTCTTCCCTTTTTTCCTGCTTTACTGGCATCTGTTGATGCTTTTTGGTAGGCGTCAAATATGGTGACGAGTCTTCCAAGCTCTGCCATTAGATCTAGTGCTTGGTCGAACGCAGCTACTTCGCGGTATGACTGAACATGCGCAGCGTGTTCATAAATTCTTGCAGCTAACCCTGTGATTGAATCGTCAGGATGTTGATGTAGGTTGATAACCGCATCGCGCAGCATGCTGCCATGGGGGGATTTATCGAGATAAATTTCCAATTCGATACCTGCGGCTCGAATAACTTCTAATGCTTCTTTTTTCAGCGCTGAGAGCTGGCGCAAACTGACGCGGGGAGCTTTAAGCTCCGATGTCTCCCCCCCGTTTTCATGAAGTGTCACGAGGCGCTTAGTGAGTTGACGTCCTCGGATTTCAGTTTTTTTCATTGCTTTTTTGTGTGGGGCGCTTACAGAGTACCTTCGTCGCCTAATTAGTTCGGTTCGATACTCGTATTTAACTGCACCTTGGCTTGCTCCAAAATCCAAGCTTCTATGCGTTCATGGTGTACGCGTAAAAGGTCTAATGGGTGCACGCGGTAGTGCTTCTCTGCCGTTGCGCTGGGCTTGTGGCCTTTAATTGGTAATTTCAACGCCACCAATTCCAAGGTTTATTCATTCACAGCTCGCAACTTGCCGGGTTCTGATTTTGCGTCGAAGCGCACCCCAGCCTGCTCAATAATGTGTCGCTCTATACGCTCAAGAAATGGGCGCAAAGCATCCACACTACGCGGTCTGTAGCCTTCTGCTGTAGCGCTGGGCTTGTGCCCCATCACCTGCGCAATGGCTCCGGCTGGTGCCCCTGCTGCCTCACCCAAAAGCGAGAAACTGCGGCGCAAGCCGTGAAAGGTCAGGTGTTCAATAGCAGCCGATTGCAACGCCTTTGCATGGCTAGAGCGCACATCCACAATGCGCCCTTCCCTTCCCGTGCTGGCGAACACGTATTCCCCGCACCTTGGCAAGCTGGCAATCAGGTGGTGCAGGTATGGCGTCAGCGGAATGGTTCGGCTGTCCTCTACCTTGTCAGCCAAGGTTAGCTTGCGCCAGCGAAAGTCCACATCAGCCCAGCGAAGTGACGCCATTTCTTCACGACGTGCACCAGTCAGCAGCAACGCACGCAAATAGGCGCTGGCTCCGTAGTTGCTCAATTGCTCCACTCCAGCCCACCACCCGGCAACCTGCGCAGCTTCTAGTGCGTCAGTCCTTCGGGTTGTGGCAGGAAGGTTTTGCACAATTGCTGGTGCCCGCCCTGCCTCCTTATTCACCAGCGAACGGTATTCAGGCTGACTCGCACACCAGCGCAGGAAGCCACGAAACATCATTAGGGCGCGTGCCGCTTGGTGCTTTCCGGCCTTCGCTTCCCGGTCAAACCACGCCTTTAGCTCATCCTCGGTCACACCAGACAAAGGCAAGGCCAGCAGTGGATACAGCGGGCCGGGGCGCGTCAATCCTGCGCCACGCTTTTTTGGCAAACCACCGGGCAAAGCCATTGCATGCAGGTCTGCCAAATAACGCGGCTTCCAAGCATCACGGCGCTTTGGTCTCCCGTTTTCCAAGTACAGCGGCCATACATCACCGACAGTCAGTGCTTTGGCTTTAGCCTGCTGGCGCTGGGCCTCCTGCTTTGCCTGTTGCTGGCGCTCCAGTTCGCGCGGGTCTAGCCCTTTATCCACTAACACGGATAAGTGGCGAGCTTGCTCCCTTGCCTGCTCCAGTGTCCAAGCCTCGACCGAACCGATACCTATACGCAGGGTCTTGCCGTGCAATCGTGATTCAAAGGCGTAGGTTTTTCGCCCTGTTGGCGTAGCACGCAACATTAATGGAGGCACATCGGTGTCCCATAGGAACGCTTGCGACTTCTCAGGCGAACAGACGAAGGCGCTCACCCGGCCTGCGGTAAGTCTCACCCGATTGCTATTAGTGGTCATGGCGTGCTCTTAGTCGGAGTTTCAGTCAGTCTGTAGGCGATCTGTAGGCAAACTCACAAAATACAGATATGTACAAATCAACAGTCAAGGTTTGATGATAACCTCTAACTCGTTGTTTTTCATAGTGTAATCAACACACAACAACACACCCAAACACACAAAACCAATCATTCGTAATGAGAAGGTCGCGTGTTCGATTCATGTCTCCGGCACCAAGTAAATAAAGGAAAGCCCGCTATTTAAACGATAGCGGGCTTTCTTCTTTTCTGTCCGATGTAAGGGCCGATGTAAGACCTTTCGGCGTATCTCTACCAACGCACAAAAGACCACGAAGGATGCGAGGACTCCAGCCCTCACCCTTCGCTCTGCTTGGCCACCATCCCAACGATATTGGGTTGGTTCTTGAGTGCCTTCGGCCTTCGCTCTACTTTCTAAAACAAACAATTTAATAAGTAGAGGAGCCGTGCAGCCCCTGCAGTCAGTTTGCCGGGCGCTTCACAAGGGTTCACCAACGGTTGCCGAAGGGGTGCTGACCCCATAGCCAACCCCATCAGAGGGGCTTCGAAGGGGCTTCCTCCTGAAGGCGCAACTCTTCCAAGCCCCTTCTGTAACCACAGCGAGCAACGTCCGTGCACCGTTACGGTAACGTTTCATCGCTGTTGCGGTAACGCTCGGTCAGCGTTTCAATAACGCAGCGTCGACGTTACATGCGCTACCCTGCGCTGGCTGTAACGCTTCTCGGCTGTCGCGCTGTGAGACGGCAGCACGGCCCAAGCTGTCACCCCTGGGTCAATCAGGCCTGCGCGCCATCATTTTTTAGCCCATATTTGGTGCCCCGCAATCGCAGGATCGTTTGCCTTTTCCGCTTGGGCACAATCTGCCGCGCGCGGCGGGCCACTTCCTTTGCCAAGCCTTCCTCACTCTCCCTGAACAGCAACGACTGGCACCGAACCCCTGTGCAGTCTCTGGTGATGACCTTCACCCGTTCAGGAATCTCATAGGTTGAGGTGCGCAAGCTGATGCTCACATTCTTCTCAGCCAGTTCAAACACGGACACGGGCGTGGAGAGGTGGCTCCGGTCGTTTGAACAACTCAACCCAGTTGCTAAGCAAGATCCTCGGGTTATGCCGCCTGCATTTTTGCAAACGGCAAGGTCGCAAAGTAGGCCTCATCAGGGGTGGCTTGGCTATG
>NZ_KZ984505.1 GCF_003569915.1 Comamonas testosteroni
TGCACATCCGAGCTTCAATCCTCAATCAATTTACCGCTCTGGGCACGCCCCAGACAGTCGCTGCTGCGTAAATCTATTTGGGATTGGGGATGCCTTGGCCTATGGCCGATTTATGCAACAAAGCCATTTGGCCATGCGCCTGCGCCAATGGAGGCGCGGCAAATGACGAACAACGCTCCCTCGCAAAGCAGCGCCAGCAATAATCAAATCTCTAGGCATGAAGAAATTAGAAAGGACACTTTCCAAGGCACAAAAGCACAACTAGCGCTGTCGTATGCGACAGCAGGATGGAATATTTTCCCGCTCATCCCAGATGAAAAGCGCCCAGCGACAGCACATGGCCTAAAGGATGCCAGCTCAGACCCCGAAAAAATCAAGTCTTGGTGGGAGCGCTGGCCTGATGCGAACATTGGCATCGCAATGCCACCGCATTTAGTGGCCGTTGACATCGATGTAAAGAACCATGTCAATGGCCACACAACCCTTGCAGAAATTGCTGCACCGCATGGTGGAGTACCAAGCACACTCACAGCAGAAACGCCTAGCGGAGGCTGGCATCTGTATTTTCAAAAACCCGTTGATGTAAGCGTAAAAAATCGAGCAGGCATTCGGCCCGGAATCGATGTGAGGGCGCAAGGCGGCTACCTTGTGGCCCCCGGCAGCACTATCTCAGGGATGCCCTACAAGTGGATCAATACACCCCAAATAGCTAACTGCCCACAATGGCTTTTGGAGGTTTTAACCGAGGAAAAGAAAGCCTTGTCACGCCCTCCTACAACCATGCAGAGGAACAATGTAGAGGGTCAAGATGGTTTGAACATTGCAGCAAATGACAAATATGCGCAGGCCGTTTGGGGGAAGGCAGTAAGTGCAATTCTTACTGCCGTAGATGGGACACGTAATGAGACCTTGAACGCAAGTGCTTATGGCCTAGCTAGGCTTGCTGGCGCTGGTCGCTTGGACTGGCCTCACGCGATGGGTGTATTAGAACAAGCTGCGCTGACGCTTGGACTCCCTTTGAATGAGGTGCGCAAAACTATAGCTAGCGCGCAATCAGGGATGAACGTGCCCAACTATGAAGGATCACCCGACAGTCAAAGGGCGCTGGCCTTTAAGGTATTTGGCTCGACATTTCCTGACTTGGGGGATGCACACCAAGCCGAGACCACATGGCCAGAACCAACACCTCTGCCTGATACGCTTACCCCTGTAGCACCGTTTGACATGAGCCTACTTCCAGCGGCCTTACGCGCTTGGGTGGCTGATATTGCCCACCGGATGCAATGTCCTCCTGACTTCGCGGCAGTAGGTGCTGTGGCGGCTATTTCAAGTCTTATTGGTGCACGAGTTGTAGTTGCACCAAAGGCGCGGGATGACTGGCGCGTTACGCCTAATCTTTGGGGGCTGATCGTGGGGCGTCCTGGCGTCATGAAATCCCCTGCGCTGAGTGAAGTACTTAAGCCTCTACATCGCTTAGAAACAAACGAACGTGAACTATGGAAAGTAGCTCACGAAGCATGGGAGCTAGACTGCAAAGTGGCAGGGATGGCTGCAGATTCGAACGAGAAGCAAGCGAAAGCTTGTGCAGCAAAAGATCCCGACAAAGCGCGTGCACTTTTACAGCCTACCCACACACCTAGCGAACCAACAATGCGACGCTATGTAGTCAATGATTCAACAGTCGAAAAACTTGCAGAGCTATTGACAGTAAATCCATGGGGTGTCCTCGTTTATCGAGATGAATTGCATGGCCTGCTTTGCAACATGGATCGACAGGGACAAGAAGGCGCTCGCGGCTTCTATCTAACTGGCTATGACGGAAACCAAGGTCATGCCATTGATCGGATTGGACGAGGTGAGTCCTATATCCCGCGTGTTTGCATATCAATGCTAGGTGGTATCCAGCCGGGTAAAGTACAAAGTTATGTGCGCGATGCAGTTGCCGGAGGTGCGAGTGACGACGGCTTACTACAGCGCTTCGGACTAGCAGTCTGGCCCGATGTGAACAGAGATTTCATATATGTGGATAGCTGGCCTAACACACCAGCCAAAGAAGCGGCATTTGCAATATTCGAGCGACTTAACCAACTACCGTCTGACACGGATGCCACCCCGTCGGAATGGCGGTTTAGTCCTGACGCACAAACCTTGTTTGAGGAATGGCTGACCCCATTCGAGACTGAAATTCGGGGCGAGGAGCTTCACCCTGCATTGGTCTCTCACTTGTCCAAATACCGCAAGTTGATTCCTGCTCTAGCTTTGATCTTTGCGTTGGTGGATACCCCGGACAGCGGGGGCATCATCCATAAATGCGAGCTGATGCGGGCACTCGACTGGTGCAGCTACTTGCGAACCCATGCCGCACGTTTGTATTCAGCGGCAGTCATTCCAGAAACTACGGGAGCCAAGCTTCTACTGAAAAAAATCAAGGCAGGCAGCCTGAGAGACGGTGATGGCGTCCTGCTGGAGCACTTTACGCCACGCATAGTTGCTGTCAAAAACTGGACAGCGCTCGGCACCTCAGAAGCAGTTAGAAAAGCAGCGGATTTGCTGACTGAATACGGCTGGCTAGCGCTCGATAGCATCCCTTCAGGCGCAGCAGGGGGGAGGCCAAGTAGCAGGTATCGAATACACCCAAAGGTGTTATCAGGAGGGATGCCTACTGATTAGCCGAAGTAGAGAAAAAGCAGGAATCTGCCAAGTCCTGCACTACGAAACCTACGAAACTTTGGTCAATTCAAACAGCCAAGAGGTTACGTAGGTTTTGTAGCGCTACTCTCAGCGTAGTCGCAGCAACAAGCCATCCCCCTATACACTCTTATTGTTAAAAGTGTGAGCACCACTTAAAAGAGTTGGTCACTCACTGTATTTAGCTGCCAATCAGTAACCTAATACCGAGGAGGGGCTGTGACGAATTTTCTTCTTATCCTGATCGTTGGAGGCATTGCCTACTACTTGCTTCGAGGGAAATTTCAGCGAACTAATTCGCAAGCTCAAACATATGGGCATTTGCCCGGCCCCGGGACTTTTGACTTCGATATTGTTGGAGAGGCGAACTATCAAGCAGCGCTTGAAAAAATCTGCGGAGGACGCACAAAAGACAGTGCGGAGTACTTAGAGTCGCTAACACAACCGGTCTACGAAGCGTGCGCAGATGATTGCTGCCGCTAATTTGAGCAAGGCTAGATGCGTGTCCAGCTGCCGCTCAAACCGTATGCGCAGTTTTCCAAAGCCAGCAAA
>NZ_KZ984506.1 GCF_003569915.1 Comamonas testosteroni
AGTACCAGCGTACGGCCCACAGAATGATGTCACGCTGAAAATGCCGGCCTTTGAATGGGTTCATGTGCAGCTCCATCAGCAAAAGGGGATGATAAGTTTATCACCACCGACTATTTGCAACAGTGCCTCAGCAATCATATTTTTAAATTATATAACTCCCAACTGAGCTTTTGCTCCAACGATAAGGCTTTCATTTTGAGTTTCTAAGGCAAATAAACCATACATCAAAGGAGAGGCCGCTGCTCTTTCTAAAGTCTGTTCATATAGTTTATTCCAAACTTTACCCCCTAGTTTTTCATACTCGATGATTAGAGTTTTGAGGCTTTCTTCTCCAAACAAAGTTACATGCCCAGCAAAATCAATCGCTGGGTCATCTATATGGGCTGTTGACCAATCAATAACGCCTGAAACAGCTCCATCCTTTGAAGCTAGTACATGCCCAGCATATAAATCGCCATGTATAAATTGGGTGAAATCTGCCCATAGAACATCATTATCCAACCATTTTCTGTAGCGGGTTTCCAATTGCTCACTTATACCAATTTCAGATTTTACTAACTGCAAATTGTTTGCTATTTCAGGTCTTAAATCTGAAGGTTTCATAATTTTCAAATCATTTTCCCGAACTTCTTTTTCAGGAATACTATGGATTTCAAATAAGGTTTTTGCCAAAGATGTTATGTATTTCGGGCTATCTTTGTCCATATTCCAAATTATTTCATAGGTTTCAGCATCCAAATTTAAAACAGGATTATCTTTAAGTATGGGATAAGCCACTAATTCTGTAGATGAAATTCTCCAATCAGGAACCTCTACAGAAAGATGTTTTTTTACCAATTCTAAAATGCGTTTTTCTTTCTTGATTTGTTCCCTCATGCCATCACGACGAGGAATACGCAGCAACCATTGTTGCCCCTTTGTATCAAGAGCAAAAACGACCTTAAAATCAATGCCCATTTCATTGAAATTCATTTTGTCCGTAAGCAACAAGCCGTGTGCTTCAGCAAGTGATTGAATATCTTGAATTGTCATTTTTAATTTCCTTTAAAGAGTTCAATAATTAATGTTCGGATTAGATTGGCTATCATTAACAATCTCTCTCAAAAGTCTTGATGATTTTGTGGTCTTTGATCTCGTAGATAATGTCAGCAATATTATCGACCAATTGCTTGTCATGAGATACGAAGATAATAGTTCCTGCATAGGACTTCATCATTGTTTCTAATGCGGCAATACTTTTTAGGTCAAGATAGTTTCCTGGTTCATCCATAAGCAAAATATTATATTTTCCTAAAAGCATTTTGGATAAAAGCAGTTTGATGATTTCACCTCCCGATAAGTCGGATAAGTTTTTTTGAATATCATTCGCTCCGATCCCCATTGAAGCCAATACTGCACGAATTTCCGCAACTGTGTACTCGCACTCTTCCTGCATAAAGGAGAGCACAGATTTATGCGTGTTAAATTTATATCCTGTTTGTGTAAAGTAGCCAATTTCAGCTTTTGGAGATATGGTTAATCCATCAGCACGTTCTGATATCATTTTTAACAAGGACGTTTTCCCTGTTCCATTCGATCCAGTTATAGCGACTTTAGCGCCAAGCGGTATTATAAAGTTAGCGTCATCAAAGATAGTACGGCTACCAAATTTTAAGCTCAGACCATCTGCCGTAATCGGGAACTTATTGTGCAGTTCTAGGGCTGAACTTTGACGAAAACGAATAGAACGCAAATGCTCTGGTGCTTGAATATCTTCTAATGCAGCCAAACGCTTTTCCATACTCTTAGCTGCCTGATACAGTTTTCTTTGCTTGGTGCCAGTCATTTTTGCATGCCCAAGTCGTCCAGCACTTTCGGTAGAGTTTTTGGATTTTTCTCCTTTTTTCTTATTGTCTAATCGATTAGCTTGCTGGCGTTTTTCTTGCACAGCAGATTCTAATCGCTCCCGTTCCTTCATCATCAGCTCATATTCTACGGCTTGGTGTTGTCGCTCTTCTTCTTTTTGACGCAAGTAATCCGAGTAACCACCCCAATATTCCGTAATTTTACCGTCTTTTAACTCCCATATCTTGTCTACAACCATATCAAGAAAATATCGGTCATGACTGATAACAAGTAATGCTCCATCAAATGCTTTAAGTTGACCAATAAGTAGATCTATTCCATTGAGATCAAGGTGGCTGGTTGGTTCATCCGCTAGAATGCCATGTACTTGTTGGGAAAATGCGGCAGCAATTTTTGCACGAGTTTCCTCTCCGCCACTCATTGTGTCGTTTTGTACATTGGAAACACCAAGGCGAGATAACATTGCCCGGTCTTCGACCGTTTCTATTTCGATTCCGCCCAGTTGGCTGATATGTGCAAAATCACCAAAACGCTGTAATGTCGCTTCGGCTAAAACAATTTCGCCATTAAGTACTTTGAGTAAACTACTCTTTCCTGCTCCGTTATCACCCACAAGACCAATACGGTCATAAGAGTGAATTTCCAATTCATCAATATCCAAAACATCACGCCCAGCATAATCCAAGCGTATGTTTCTCGCTTTAATAATTAAACTCATTTTTATTTACTCCTGTTTAGCTCTTGAAATTTTTTATGCAGCAAACAGGATTTAGGTGAAAACAAAAGCTAGCATCACAGTGTCCTCCCAAAAAAAAAGCTATTCATCCACAGGGTGGACAAATAGCTAGTCAATTAAGTTATAACTGGAAACTATGCACTAAAAGCATACTTATAAATTAAGCATACTTTTACTTTATATATCCGCATATATTCTTAAAGACACAACAAAAGCCCACCATTATAAAATAGTGTCACTATGCAAATAGTTGTGTCTTAACGAATGCGGATAGAATGCATAAACTTACCTAAAAAATAAAATTCAGTTTTATGATAACTTTACTGTTAAAAGAAGTCTAGACAACCTTGTTTTATGCTTGGATATAAGGCTTATTTTAGGCACTGTTGCAAAGTTAGCGATGAGGCAGCCTTTTGTCTTATTCAAAGGCCTTACATTTCAAAAACTCTGCTTACCAGGCGCATTTCGCCCAGGGGATCACCATAATAAAATGCTGAGGCCTGGCC
>NZ_KZ984507.1 GCF_003569915.1 Comamonas testosteroni
GCGCCTTCAACGCTGCGTTGTAAGCCTTCCAGTTCGTTGTGCGGTACTTAACCCGACCCCAGCTCGTCTCTCTCATCTCCCGAGCCTACCTCAGCTGCGACCGGCATTTGTGCAACAACGCCCAACCGAGCAATCACCCTGCCATTTTCTCGCTTTGACGAGCCGAGGGTCCGACTAGTACGTGCAGTTACCGATTTATTGTTCTCCACAATAACTAAAGATGGAATTTTGCCTTCACATAGACATAGACATAGACATAGACATAAACCTATACTCTCTATGATTTTTGGCTTTCAATAGCCTCAGAATTGGCCACTGAACTACTGGAAAGAATAGCATTGAGATGCATCCCACTGTCATTAAGCATGCGAGAAAGCGAAGCAATATACTTGTTGACAGATAGTGCAAATTGACGAGACCGTCCGTTCGCTTGCAGTTCTTTTGCAATTCGGTGATCTGCCAAATCACTGGGCTGCGAAATTTCGCGAAATCCAAGATCCTTTAATGGCAATGCCGCTGATCCGACTAGCAACGGCGCGTCCATGAAGGCTCTCATAAGCTCAACAAATCGCTCCCATCCTGGCAGCTCGAATGCACTGGAATCAGTCTGACCTTTGTTGGCTTGTAGCGCCTTGTGCAATTTTTCACGTAAGTTATACCCTTCTCTGCCACCCCAAGAAAAATATCTGAGTGCTGATGAGAACCGAATCTTATCCATTTCCGGATCAAAAACAGTATGGAATTCACGAGTCATTCCTGCTAAAAATATTACTGCTTGAGTCACCGCTAAAGCGTACAGGCACCTATGTGTTGGCTTTGAAACATCGAATTCTCCAGCTGTCTGCTTCAGTCTGGACAGCAGCGTTCTAAAGCCTTCAACTGAAGATCGCTCCAAGGCTGCTTCATTGAGCAGATAGGTAAGAAGAGGTGTGAGGCCTTTCGATTTATCTTTAATAGTAAGAAGCTCTTCCCAAGCACTCATATTTTCCAGATAGCTTATCCCAGAAATGTAGTTTATTGAAGAGGAAACTCCAAAATTGTCGAATAACTTTTCGGAGAACAAACGAACACCAATTGAATTTGCTGCAAGACGGTGGCCTTCTGGAGCTGCTTTATTAAGAATAACAAATGCTTCCTCTGCATTAACAAGATGCTTAAGTCCAGCACTCCAGAGAGCACGATTTATTGCACTTATTTTAGCCTGAGTTTTACAATCAAATAAAACGGATTTTTGTGAAAATTCGCCTGCGGGCTTGACGCCCAGCACATCAATATCCGAAATATCAGCAATATTTTCGGAAACATCTGCTGAATATTTCACAACTACTTCCGGGTAAGGCACTAGACCTGTCGAAACACAATAACGAATTGCTTTTTGCTTCTGTAATGTGTCTTTAATCATCGCAAGTCCAGAAGAAGTTGTTCAATTTGTGCTGTAGATTCGGCATCCAACTTTGGTCTTTCGATTGATTTTAATTTATTCGAAGCAATTATTGACTGAATGAATGACTCGTCGCGCTGAAGGGCAATTTGTGCATCTTGAGATGCGTTAGATGCAGGCAAATCACCTGACTGGAAGAGCATAATTGCATCATCTACTGCCTGTATGTTCTCCGGCTGATCATTAAGGACAAATCTATATCGATCTCCACTTACGTGTACAAGATGACCTACTCGCAGTGCAACGAGGTTTCTATACTGATTCGCAGCCTCGGAACTCGCTCCAATCCATTTTTGGCTGCGAAGCTTGTTAAGGAGTGCGACAGGGCTCCATATCTTGTAAGCAACTGGGAGCAGTTGCCCTTTTCGCACTGCTGCGACTAGGGCCATCGTGCGTTCGTAAATTTCTCGACGTGCGCCATCCAAACGTAGCTTACCTGGTCGCGGTGTAAACACAAAAAATTCGTCAGCGTTCGTTACTGTATTACGCAGACTTGGCGGGCGTAACACCCCATCAGTGACCAATTCTTGAAGCAATAGAAGTTCCTGGGCTGAAAGCTTCGTTCCGTGAATTTCTCCTTGCTGAATTATCAAAGAAAGAGGCCAACCTTGCGCTTTTGAAAGGAGACTCAGTATCTTCTCGATACTCTTCGCTCCCCCTGCTGCGGCCTGCGTTGCAAGAGCATCTAAATTATCCGAGAAGTAGACAGGACTCAACAAAATATCTTGCCCCCGTGCTCGTTTCGATACGACTAATCCCCCTGTTGTGGACAGCATTTCGACACGTTTGAACACGGAATTATCTGCACCTAGCCGACTAAATAGTGTGTCGCGCTTCTCCGGCTTGTTTTTTAACTCATTTAGAACGGCAATTGCGACTTCTTCATGCTCAGTCAGTTCAACGGAGCCGATATATTCTCCTAGGCCGCCATAGATGCTGGAAAAGTGGGGCACCGAAGGAATAACTTTTTTGAGAGTTCTACCTTCTTTTATTAGTTGGACAAACTCAATTTCGGCGAGAATTTCAAGCGATCGAGGGAGAATACCAGCAGGAATATCAAAATAGTAGTCTGCTACCTGGCGAAGGACGGATGCATCGATTTCCCCCAAGCCCTTTATGTTAAGAGCGAGTTTGGCTGCCATACCAATTACAGGCAGGCTCTCAAACTCCGGCACGCTCTGCCTTGCGAGGCCCACTTCAAGGTCGTGTGCATATTCTGCTTTTTGCTCGTTCGAAGCTACCAAACCGCCCTCCATTGAAACATAACGTAACACAGCTTAGTGTACTGAAAGCTAGACACTCTCACGTCAGCCCTAATTTTTCTGAACAGCCTCAGTGCCTGATGCTCGGCAAGTGGTTGCAGCAGGCTAGAGCGCCAGTAAGCGGTCCGATCTTGGAATCAAATCAACTAACTACTTACGTCCACCGCGAGGACGTTGCTTGCCTTTATAGTAGCTGATCGTGTTTGCAGATTGAAGGGGATTCATGGGTCGTCACGGCGTTGTTGCACAAATGCCGGTCGCAGCTGAGGTAGGCTCGGGAGATGAGAGAGACGAGCTGGGGTCGGGTTAAGTACCGCACAACGAACTGGAAGGCTTACAACGCAGCGTTGAAGGCGCG
>NZ_KZ984508.1 GCF_003569915.1 Comamonas testosteroni
CGAAGGGTGGGATAAGTGGTTCGAGCTGTTTCCACAACTCTTTACTGATGGGGGCGCGAGACATACGGCTGCGAAGCATAAACGCTTCGCAGCGCTTCAAAGGGAAGTAGCGTTAGCGGCTCTTAGTGCATCTAACGCCTGAAATAAGCCGTGCCGCGAAGCGGCATCGGCTTGATTGAATTGTTAGACGGCAAACTCGAGCCAATACTTGTGCAGGCCAACAATATTAGACGAGCACAGCATGGGCATTGCCGCTTTGATCTTCTCCAGTGACCAATTCCACCACTCCATCTCCAGAAGCAATGAAATTTCCTCATCGGTGAAGCGTTTCTTAATCTTCTTAGCGGGATTGCCGCCAACGATAGCGTAAGGCTCCACATCTTTTGTCACCAACGAGCGGCTGCCTATCACCGCACCGTGCCCGATCTTGATTCCGGGCATGACCATTGCCTCAGAGCCGATCCAAACGTCATTGCCAATGACAGTATTACCTGCTTTTTGGAAGGCATCGAGTGCGCTTGAGAATGCAGGTTCTTCCTGCATATAAAAGAACGGGAAAGATGATGCCCAGTCGTACCGATGCCCCTGATTGCCAGCCATGATAAAGGAAGCCCCACTCCCGATAGAGCAGAAACTACCGATGATCAACTTATCAACGTCATCACGGTCCGGAAACAGATACCGTGCGCAGTCATCGAATGAGTGCCCATGATAGTAGCCAGAGTAATAGCTGTACCGCCCAACTTTGATATTGGGGTTCTTCACTTGCTCAGAAAGCAGCTTGCCTTTGAAGGGGCTATCAAAGTAGTTGGTCATAAGAGATCCCGCGGTCTGTGACTTTGCCGTCTAACGTTTGAAATAAGGGGCGCCGAGCGCCAGCGAGGGGAGCCAAAAGCTTGCTTTTGGCCGTCCCGACTTGATTGAAGGGTTGGGCGTTTTTTTGCCTCGCCTTCGAGTTGCTCTTGTTGTACAATTTTCTGTACATGTACGGAGGATGTTATGGACGCTATCACTTACACACACGCCCGCGCCAACCTGGCTGGAACCATGGATCGTGTTTGCAACGATCATGAGCCGGTGATCATCACACGTAACGGCGACCAATCGGTTGTGATTCTCTCGCTGGAAGATTTCCAGGCGCTGGAAGAAACTGCGTATCTGCTGCGCAGCCCCGCCAACGCCAAGCGGCTTTTCAAGTCGATCGAGCAACTTGAAGCGGGCCGAGGACAGGCGCGGGAGTTGGCCGAATGAGATTAATTTTTTCCGATGATGCATGGGAAGATTATCTGTTCTGGCAAAAACAAGACCGCCGCATGGTTGATCGAATTAACAAGCTAATTAAAGAAACCACCCGAGAGCCTTTCTCTGGAGTGGGCAAGCCAGAGCCATTAAAACATGCTTTGGCCGGTTATTGGTCTCGTCGAATTACGGATGAGCACCGAATGGTTTACAAAGTGGCGGATGATGCCCTTTGGATCGTTCAACTCAAGTACCACTACTGAAAAGACGCCCAACGTTTGACATGAGGGGCGGCCAAGGGCGCCAGCCCTTGGACGTCCCCCTCGATGGAAGGGTTAGGCATCACTGCGTGTTCGCTCGAATGCCTGGCGTGTTTGAACCATGTACACGGCTGGACCATCTGGGGTGGTTACGGTACCTTGCCTCTCAAACCCCGCTTTCTCGTAGCATCGGATCGCTCGCAAGTTGCTCGGCGACGGGTCCGTTTGGATCTTGGTGACCTCGGGATCATTGAACAGCAACTCAACCAGAGCTCGAACCAGCTTGGTTCCCAAGCCTTTGCCCAGTTGTGATGCATTCGCCAGTGACTGGTCTATTCCGCGTACTCCTGGATCGGTTTCTTCTTCCCACCATCCGTCCCCGCTTCCAAGAGCAACGTACGACTGGGCATACCCAATCGGCTCTCCATTCAGCATTGCAATGTATGGAGTGACGGACTCTTGCGCTAAAACGCTTGGCAAGTACTGTTCCTGTACGTCAGCAAGTGTCGGGCGTGCTTCTTCTCCGCCCCACCACTCGACGATATGAGATCGATTTAGCCACTCATAGAGCATCGCAAGGTCATGCTCAGTCATGAGGCGCAGTGTGACGGAATCGTTGCTGTTGGTCACGATGCTGTACTTTGTGATGCCTAACGTTTGAAATAAGGGGCGCCGAGCGCCAGCGAGGGGAGCCAAAAGCTTGCTTTTGGCCGTCCCGACTTGATTGAAGGGTTGGGCGTTTTTTTGCCTCGCCTTCGAGTTGCTCTTGTTGTACAATTTTCTGTACATGTACGGAGGATGTTATGGACGCTATCACTTACACACACGCCCGCGCCAACCTGGCTGGAACCATGGATCGTGTTTGCAACGATCATGAGCCGGTGATCATCACACGTAACGGCGACCAATCGGTTGTGATTCTCTCGCTGGAAGATTTCCAGGCGCTGGAAGAAACTGCGTATCTGCTGCGCAGCCCCGCCAACGCCAAGCGGCTTTTCAAGTCGATCGAGCAACTTGAAGCGGGCCGAGGACAGGCGCGGGAGTTGGCCGAATGAGATTAATTTTTTCCGATGATGCATGGGAAGATTATCTGTTCTGGCAAAAACAAGACCGCCGCATGGTTGATCGAATTAACAAGCTAATTAAAGAAACCACCCGAGAGCCTTTCTCTGGAGTGGGCAAGCCAGAGCCATTAAAACATGCTTTGGCCGGTTATTGGTCTCGTCGAATTACGGATGAGCACCGAATGGTTTACAAAGTGGCGGATGATGCCCTTTGGATCGTTCAACTCAAGTACCACTACTGAAAAGACGCCCAACTTTGTTTTAGGGCGACTGCCCTGCTGCGTAACATCGTTGCTGCTCCATAACATCAAACATCGACCCACGGCGTAACGCGCTTGCTGCTTGGATGCCCGAGGCATAGACTGTACAAAAAAACAGTCATAACAAGCCATGAAAACCG
>NZ_KZ984509.1 GCF_003569915.1 Comamonas testosteroni
ACTGTTTTTTTGTACAGTCTATGCCTCGGGCATCCAAGCAGCAAGCGCGTTACGCCGTGGGTCGATGTTTGATGTTATGGAGCAGCAACGATGTTACGCAGCAGGGCAGTCGCCCTAAAACAAAGTTATGCAGCCAAATCCCAACAATTAAGGGTCTTAAAATGGTAAAAGATTGGATTCCCATCTCTCATGATAATTACAAGCAGGTGCAAGGACCGTTCTATCATGGAACCAAAGCCAATTTGGCGATTGGTGACTTGCTAACCACAGGGTTCATCTCTCATTTCGAGGACGGTCGTATTCTTAAGCACATCTACTTTTCAGCCTTGATGGAGCCAGCAGTTTGGGGAGCTGAACTTGCTATGTCACTGTCTGGCCTCGAGGGTCGCGGCTACATATACATAGTTGAGCCAACAGGACCGTTCGAAGACGATCCGAATCTTACGAACAAAAGATTTCCCGGTAATCCAACACAGTCCTATAGAACCTGCGAACCCTTGAGAATTGTTGGCGTTGTTGAAGACTGGGAGGGGCATCCTGTTGAATTAATAAGGGGAATGTTGGATTCGTTGGAGGACTTAAAGCGCCGTGGTTTACACGTCATTGAAGACTAGTCCTTTGCATAACAAAGCCATCAAACCGGACGCCAGAGATTCCGCGCCTGTTGCGCATGGCTTCGCCATTTTATGCGCAATAGGCGCGCCACCCTGTCGCCGTTTATGGCGGCGTTAACCCAAAGGAGTATCGTGAAAATATCACTAATGGCTGCAAAAGCAAGAAATGGGGTTATTGGCTGCGGCTCGGATATCCCGTGGAACGCTAAAGGTGAGCAGCTGCTTTTTAAAGCAATAACTTACAATCAATGGCTCTTAGTCGGCCGTAAAACATTTGAGGCAATGGGGGCTCTCCCAAATAGAAAGTATGCAGTTGTCAGCCGCTCAGGATCGGTAGCTACTAACGATGATGTGGTTGTGTTTCCATCTATAGAAGCAGCAATGAGGGAGCTAAAGACTCTTACGAACCATGTTGTTGTTTCTGGTGGTGGAGAGATCTACAAGAGTCTGATCGCCCATGCCGACACGCTACATATCTCGACAATAGATTCCGAGCCAGAGGGCAATGTTTTCTTTCCGGAAATCCCCAAAGAGTTCAATGTGGTGTTCGAGCAGGAATTTCATTCAAATATAAATTATCGCTATCAAATCTGGCAAAGGGGTTAACCATCCAAGCCATCGGACACATTTTGCTTCGCTGCGCTCAAAACGCAAAATGTGCCGCTGCTTAGCGGCGTTAGATGCACTAAGCACATAATTGCTCACAGCCAAACTATCAGGTCAAGTCTGCTTTTATTATTTTTAAGCGTGCATAATAAGCCCTACACAAATTGGGAGTTAGACATCATGAGCAACGCAGTGCCCGCCGAGATTTCGGTACAGCTATCACAGGCACTCAACGTCATCGAGCATCATCTGGGATCGACGTTGCTGGCCGTGCATTTGTACGGCTCTGCACTCGACGGTGGCCTGAAGCCATGCAGTGATATTGATTTGCTGGTTACTGTGACTGCACAGCTCGATGAGACTGTGCGGCAGGCTCTGTTCGTAGATTTCCTGGAAGTTTCCGCTTCTCCCGGCCAAAGTGAAGCTCTCCGTGCCTTGGAAGTTACCATCGTCGTGTACGGCGATGTTGTTCCTTGGCGTTATCCAGCCAGACGGGAACTGCAATTCGGGGAGTGGCAGCGCAAGGACATTCTTGCGGGCATCTTCGAGCCCGCGACAACCGATGTTGATCTGGCTATTCTGCTAACTAAAGCAAGGCAACACAGCCTTGCCTTGGCAGGTTCGGCCGCGGAAGATTTCTTCAACTCAGTCCCGGAAAGCGATCTATTCAAAGCACTGGCCGACACCTTGAAACTATGGAACTCACAACCGGATTGGGCAGGCGACGAGCGGAATGTAGTGCTTACTTTGTCTCGCATTTGGTACAGCGCAGCAACCGGCAAGATCGCGCCGAAGGATGTAGCTGCCAACTGGGTAATGGAACGCCTGCCCGTCCAACATCAGCCCGTGCTGCTTGAAGCCCAGCAGGCTTACCTTGGACAAGGGATGGATTGCTTGGCCTCACGCGCTGATCAGTTGACTGCGTTCATTTACTTTGTGAAGCACGAAGCCGCCAGTCTGCTCGGCTCCACGCCAATGATGTCTAACAGTTCATTCAAGCCGACGCCGCTTCGCGGCGCAGCTTAATTCAGGCGTTAGATGCACTAAGCACATAATTGCTCACAGCCAAACTATCAGGTCAAGTCTGCTTTTATTATTTTTAAGCGTGCATAATAAGCCCTACACAAATTGGGAGATATATCATGAAAGGCTGGCTTTTTCTTGTTATCGCAATAGTTGGCGAAGTAATCGCAACATCCGCATTAAAATCTAGCGAGGGCTTTACTAAGCTTGCCCCTTCCGCCGTTGTCATAATCGGTTATGGCATCGCATTTTATTTTCTTTCTCTGGTTCTGAAATCCATCCCTGTCGGTGTTGCTTATGCAGTCTGGTCGGGACTCGGCGTCGTCATAATTACAGCCATTGCCTGGTTGCTTCATGGGCAAAAGCTTGATGCGTGGGGCTTTGTAGGTATGGGGCTCATAATTGCTGCCTTTTTGCTCGCCCGATCCCCATCGTGGAAGTCGCTGCGGAGGCCGACGCCATGGTGACGGTGTTCGGCATTCTGAATCTCACCGAGGACTCCTTCTTCGATGAGAGCCGGCGGCTAGACCCCGCCGGCGCTGTCACCGCGGCGATCGAAATGCTGCGAGTCGGATCAGACGTCGTGGAT
>NZ_KZ984510.1 GCF_003569915.1 Comamonas testosteroni
GCGCCTTCAACGCTGCGTTGTAAGCCTTCCAGTTCGTTGTGCGGTACTTAACCCGACCCCAGCTCGTCTCTCTCATCTCCCGAGCCTACCTCAGCTGCGACCGGCATTTGTGCAACAACGCCCTTTGTGCTGGCATTGGTACTCAACGAGTGGATATTTGGCTCGCTGCAGTTTGTGCGCGGCGTCAACTGGATTTATTTACCTGCAGGCGTGCGTGTGCTGTGCACTTTGCTGTTTGCAGAGGCGGGTGCTGTGGGCTTGCTGATCGTGTCCTTGCTGGCATGTATTTATTACTTTTTTCCCGATGATCTGATGCGCGGGCTGTTTGGCGGGATCGCGGCGGCCCTCGCCCCTTATGCGGTGTATCGCATGGCGCGCCGCTGGATGGGGCTTGGCAAGTCACTGGCCAATCTCACGGCATCGCGCCTGCTGCTGCTGAGTGTGCTTTATGCGTTGGCCAATGCCCTGCTGCACCAGGCGGGAGCCTTGCTGATGGGGCGTGGCATGCACCTGGATCGCGTGTTTGTCATGCTGCTGGGAGATCTGCTGGGCACGCTGATCGTGCTCTATCTCGCCAAGGCCTTGCTGAGGCTGCTGCCTGCGCAGCGCAGCATTTATGAGCTCAAGTAGAGCCTTGGGTGGCCGCCTCGTCTGCACGTTGGCTGCAAGCCGGTCATACTGCAGAGCTTTTCCAGACTCTCTTATCCCTGTTTTATGAGTTCCGCTTCTTCCCCCGCCTCCGGCATGAGCCGTGCTGACTGGTTCAGCGCCATCATCGTCATCGTGATCTGGGGATTGAATTTCGTGGTCATGAAATGGGGTTTGGCCACGCTGTCGCCGCTGCTGCTGTGCGCTTTGCGCTTTGCGGCGGCATCGCTGCCGTTTCTGCTGTTTGTGCGTCCCCCCAAGAATCTGTCCTGGGGCATTCTGGCCGCGTATGGACTGGTGCAGGGTGTGGGGCAGTTTGGCCTGCTGTTTACCGGCATGAAGCTGGGCATGCCAGCAGGCATGGCGTCGGTGGTGCTGCAGACTCAGGCCTTCATCACCATGCTGCTGGCGGCTGCATTCCTGCAAGAGCGGCCCCAGCCCTGGCAATGGCTGGGACTGCTGATTGCGCTGGGCGGGCTGGTGCTGATCGGTGCAGCCCACGGCGAGGGGGCTGCAGACATGACGCTGATCGGCTTTTTGCTCACGGTGGGCGCTGCCGCGATGTGGGCCAGCTCCAATCTGCTCACGCGCATTGCGGCACGTCAGGGCTCTTATGAGCCTGCGTCGTTCATTGTCTGGACCAGCGTGTTCCCGATGATTCCGCTGCTGCTTTTGTCCTGGTGGCTGGAGGGGGGCGACACCATCATGGTTCAGCTTCAGGCAATAGGCTGGCGCGAGCTGGGGGTGATTGCCTATCTGGCGCTTTTGTCCACCTTGCTCGGTTATGGGCTGTGGACGCGCTTGCTGCAGCGCTATGCCGCCAGCACGGTGGCACCGCTGTCGCTGCTGGTGCCGGTGATTGGTCTGCTCTCGGCCATGCTGCTGCTGGGTGAATTCCCGACAGGTCTGCAATGGCTGGGCACGCTGGGCGTTCTGTTGGGCATGGTGGTCAACCAGTTTGGCGGCAGATGGCAAAGGCCTTGATGCCCTGATGGCGTCATGGTGGTTTGAAACTGACGCCGGGATGATTATCGGGAGCTGTTGCAGATAATGCGATGGCTTTCGAGAAACAACACACAAGGCTATTTACCTCTGTGGGTGAGTATTTGCTATTTCGCTGATTTATGTCACTACAGCAAGGCTGCTCGGCGTTAATGTTCGAGCCTGGCGTGAAGACAGCTGAAGTCAAAGGTTCCCGTGGAAAAACACAATAAAAGAACAGTTTGTAAATAGCTTGCCCATCACTAATATTGGCATTCATAAAAATGCATGTTTCTGGCCTTGGGGAAAGCGGGTTTTCTGCCCGTACACGGCTTTGTTGCATAAATCGGCCATAGGCCAAGGCATCCCCAATCCCAAATAGATTTACGCAGCAGCGACTGTCTGGGGCGTGCCCAGAGCGGTAAATTGATTGAGGATTGAAGCTCGGATGTGCA
>NZ_KZ984511.1 GCF_003569915.1 Comamonas testosteroni
CGCTTGCCGGTGGTGCTGACCCCGGATGAAGTGGTTCGCATCCTCGGTTTTCTGGAAGGCGAGCATCGTTTGTTCGCCCAGCTTCTGTATGGAACGGGCATGCGGATCAGTGAGGGTTTGCAACTGCGGGTCAAGGATCTGGATTTCGATCACGGCACGATCATCGTGCGGGAGGGCAAGGGCTCCAAGGATCGGGCCTTGATGTTACCCGAGAGCTTGGCACCCAGCCTGCGCGAGCAGCTGTCGCGTGCACGGGCATGGTGGCTGAAGGACCAGGCCGAGGGCCGCAGCGGCGTTGCGCTTCCCGACGCCCTTGAGCGGAAGTATCCGCGCGCCGGGCATTCCTGGCCGTGGTTCTGGGTTTTTGCGCAGCACACGCATTCGACCGATCCACGGAGCGGTGTCGTGCGTCGCCATCACATGTATGACCAGACCTTTCAGCGCGCCTTCAAACGTGCCGTAGAACAAGCAGGCATCACGAAGCCCGCCACACCGCACACCCTCCGCCACTCGTTCGCGACGGCCTTGCTCCGCAGCGGTTACGACATTCGAACCGTGCAGGATCTGCTCGGCCATTCCGACGTCTCTACGACGATGATTTACACGCATGTGCTGAAAGTTGGCGGTGCCGGAGTGCGCTCACCGCTTGATGCGCTGCCGCCCCTCACTAGTGAGAGGTAGGGCAGCGCAAGTCAATCCTGGCGGATTCACTACCCCTGCGCGAAGGCCATCGGTGCCGCATCGAACGGCCGGTTGCGGAAAGTCCTCCCTGCGTCCGCTGATGGCCGGCAGCAGCCCGTCGTTGCCTGATGGATCCAACCCCTCCGCTGCTATAGTGCAGTCGGCTTCTGACGTTCAGTGCAGCCGTCTTCTGAAAACGACACCACCCTGCCCTTTCCCTGGCGTTTTTTGTCGCGTGTTTTAGTTGCATGAAATAGAATACTTGCGACTAGAACCGGAGACATTACGCCATGAAAGACAAGAGCGCCGCCGCTGGCCTGCTGCTGGGATATGCCCGCGTCAGCACCGACGACCAGGACTTGACCAACCAACGCGCCGAGCTGCACGCCGCAGGCTGCACGCGCATCTTTGCCGAGAAGATCACCGGCACCAGGCGCGACAGGCCCGAGCTGGCCCGCGTGCTCGATCACTTGCGCCCTGGCGATGTTGTGACTGTGACCAGGCTTGACCGCCTGGCCCGCAGCACCCGCGACCTGCTGGACATTGCCGAGCGTATCCAGGCGGTCGGCGCGGGTTTGCGCAGCCTGGCCGAGCCGTGGGCCGACACCACCACCCCGGCCGGCCGCATGGTTCTGACCGTGTTTGCCGGCATCGCCGAGTTCGAGCGTTCCCTAATCATCGACCGCACCAGGAACGGCCGGGAAGCGGCCAAGGCCCGAGGCGTGAAGTTCGGCCCGCGCCCTACCCTCACCCCGGCGCAGATCGAGCACGCCCGCGAGCTGATCGACCGTGACGGCCGGACGGTGAAGGAAGCGGCCGAGCTGCTGGCCGTGCATCGTTCGACCCTTTACCGGGCGCTGGCGCGTGGCGAGGAAGTGACAAAGACCGAGGCCCGCCGACGTGGTGCGTTCGCCGAGGACGCATTGAGCGAAGCCGACGCCCTGGCGGCCGTCGATGATGAACGCCAGGAAGAAGGCCCCGCGTTCCTCGATGGCGACGGCCCGGCCGCCGACCTGCCGCCGCCGCCGTATCGAACGCAGAGCCTGCCGCAAATCCTGGCGGCCCTCCCCGATGACGAGCTGGCGAGCTGGCCCGGTGAGCTGGCCGACCAGGAGGGGGTCGTCTCAGAAAACGGAAAATAAAGCACGCTAAGGCGTAACTACCCTCGGCTACACCGCGTCGGCACCACGCGGCTCTTTCTCCCCTTGCAGCGAAGCAATCAGCGGGCAAGAAACGTTCCCT
>NZ_KZ984512.1 GCF_003569915.1 Comamonas testosteroni
GTACTCAGATTCAGGTCAAGGCTGCTTTGTTTCATGGCCTGTGAGGATGCCATTGCATGCTGACATGTACCAAACATTGCGGAGGGTTTTGCAGGATTTCCCTAGAGCGCTTCAGTTGTGAAGTTCGAAGGGTCCACGCTATTGAGGAGGCAACCATGAACGATGACTACGAGTCGGTTGATCGACTAAGCTCACTCAAGTGGTTTGAATTGCACTAGGTTTCCTCGGAGCTTGTTAGGTAATGTCATTGATTGGCGAAAGCCAGGGCTACTCTGGCCAAGGGATAAATCAACAATCTCGGCACTGGACATGTTCTTGGTCATAAAGCGATTGAGCCAGGTATTGTTCTCTCCCATTTCTTTGTGCCGAGAGAAATCTGAAGGGGCTATGCATTCTGAATATGCTGTGCCGTAAGTGGGCGCTGGCTTTGACGCGGTTGGTCTGTTGTCAGACAAACATCGGCTTGTCTCAAGCGCCCAATGATTTGTTCTTCGGTGTTTCAAACCCCATCGCCTAGCGCTGGAATTGACCTTCGAGCTCAAGATCGGTAGGTGTCACATCTGATGCGACGCCGCTAATTCAGGGCTTAAAGTCGCTTCTGCCAAGAACGCGAGCCTGTAACTGCCTGCTTGTAATCTTTGTGATGACCCTTTTGGAACTTGCAGTGTGGAAATTGGCCACTTACCGGTAACTGGCCACTTACCAATTTGAAGATTGTCCCCGTTCCAGAAGTCTTCAGTGGGTCACTTCTGGGTGGAAATTAACACGCTGGCGCTCCGGTGACACGGCGCTTGACCCCTTGATCAGGAAGCCTGCGCAAGGGTAAACGGAAGTTCAAAGGGCACTCCGTTGCAGGTGCTTCACGACCCTCAGCTATCTGTCGACAAGTAAAACTCGGTCACGGTGCGCAACGACTGCGGCCGATGGCCGACTGCTGCTCTGCGCAAAAGAGCCGCAGGTTGGCACTCCTGCTGCGAAGGGTCGCATTCCGCCGAAAACGGCATGCCGCAGGCTACTTCCGCTTTGCAGCGATTGCAGTTGTTCGTCGCCGTATCGCAACCTATCGGTCATTGCCCCTTAGCGGCACATCCGAGCGTCGACGCAGACGACTGCCAAATGACTGATTTTAGGTGTGCAGCGGATAGCGACCGTCAAGTGCAGACAGATAGGTCGATGGATGTCCGCTGTCACGTCGTGCGAGACCCTGAGCAGTCATTCGCATCAGTGCTAAAAAGCTGTCATTCCAGAACCTTGACCTAACGCAGCGGTAGTAACGGTGCAGTGCTGGTTTTCATGGCTTGTTGTGACTGTTTTTTTACAATCCGTACCTCGGGCATCCAAGCAGCAAGCGCGTCACGCCGTGAGTCGATGTTTGATGTTATGGAGCAGCAATGATGTTACGCTGCAGGACAGTCGCCCTAAAACAAAGTTAGGCGCAGAGAAAAATCGCTAATGGCGGAGTCTAGAGGAAAGGCGGCATGGGTATCGACTTTGGGGTGGTTAGCAACTACATCAGCGAGCGAGGCTTCGGGTTCGTTCGCGGACTATTGCTAGGAAGCAGAACCGAAATATTTTTCCACATCAAAACCATCAAGAAGGCAGATGCACAGTTTGCCACTATGCTTGCCAGTGGTTCCTCTAGGGAAATCCTGCAAAACCCTCCGCAATGTTTGGTACATGTCAGCATGCAATGGCATCCTCACAGGCCATGAAACAAAGCAGCCTTGACCTGAATCTGAGTAC
>NZ_KZ984513.1 GCF_003569915.1 Comamonas testosteroni
TCAAGCGACTCGGCGAGAAGGTCATGGCCAGGACGTTTGAGCGCCAGGTGACCGAGCTGCACATCCGAGCTTCAATCCTCAATCAATTTACCGCTCTGGGCACGCCCCAGACAGTCGCTGCTGCGTAGATCTATTTGGGATTGGGGATGCCTTGGCCTATGGCCGATTTATGCAACAAAGCCGTTTCGAGGCATAATAACGTCCAGTCATAAAAACGAATAATGGAAAACGCGGAGCGCTCCGCAAAATCCGTCAAAAACAATAGCGTTAAAACGCAAAAAACTCAACAAAATCAATCATCTGCCCGTAGCTCAGTTGGATAGAGCAACAGCCTTCTAAGCTGTGGGTCACAGGTTCGATCCCTGTCGGGCAGGCCAATTTACTATCCCAAACCGTCCTAGAGAATCTTTCAAACCCGCATGGATGCTAGATCTGCGGGTTTTTATTGTCCTAAACGCTCTCAATAGATCTCTGGACATCGCATAAATTTGTTGGTAATTTTGTTGGTAGAACACAGACCAACAAACAGGAATACCAACAATGCCTTTGACCGACACCTTTGTGAAGCAAGCTAGGTACTCTGGCAAGCCGGCTGGGGAAAAATACAGCGATGGTGGCGGGCTGTACCTTCATATCACTGCGCCTGGGAAATACTGGCGTCTTGCCTACCGGTACGCGGGGAAGCAGAAGACTCTTGCTTTGGGCGTCTATCCAGCCATAACCCTGGCGCAGGCTCGTAAGCGCCGCGATGAAGCGAAGGCTCAATTGGCTGAAGGTCTGGATCCTGGGCAGGTCAAGAAAGCACAGAAATTTGCAAAGATTGCTGAGGGAGAGAACTCTTTTGAGGCTGTGGCAAGAGAACTGCATGCCACTAAAAGCAAGGCTTGGAGCGAAAGATATGCCTCCAAGTGGCTGAGATATTTGACCAAAGAGTTGTTTCCCTACATCGGAAACATGCCGATATCTGAGGTGACAGCCCCCATCGTTCTCTCCGTGCTTCGCAAGATCGAAAAACGCGAGGTTCAAGACACAGCGCATACCGTTCGGCAGATTGCTGGGCAGGTATTTCGCTACGGCGTGCAAACTGGCCGATGCGAACGCAATCCGATTCCAGATCTGCAGGGAGCACTGGAGCCCAAGGTAGTAAAACACATGGCCGCAGTGTTGGAGCCTGCTCAAGCAGGTGAGCTCATGCGTTCTTTTGATGGATACCAAGGGCAACTGACCACCAAAGCCGCACTACGCCTCTCGGCACTCATCTTTCAGCGCCCAGTCAATGTTCGGACACTGGAATGGAACTGGATTAGCTTTGAAAACGCGATGATCACCATCCCTTCCATGAACATGAAGCGTACCAAGGCCCAGAAGATCAATGGCCGACCACACCTGGTTCCGCTCGCCCGCCAAGCAATTGATGTGTTAATGGGGCTGAAGGCACTGACAGGACGCGGAAAATACGTATTTCCTAGTCTGCTGACTGGTGAGCGTCCAATGAGCAATAACACCGTGAATACAGCGCTCCGACGACTTGGATACACCAATGATGAGATGACCGCTCATGGCTTTCGAGCCATGGCTAGAACGCTGCTAATTGAACGTTTACCGGGGAGGGTGTGCAGAATTTTGTGTAAACGGACAATCCACCGCAGGCGCAAGTCTGCATGTCCGTAAGCACAATGACAACCAAGAAACACGAAGTCCCTGAAGAACTGCTGGCGAAACTGCTGGCTGA
>NZ_KZ984514.1 GCF_003569915.1 Comamonas testosteroni
CGACCGAGGCTGTGTGGAAACACAAAAACTTCATCAGCATCTCGGCCAACGAATCGATAGATTTCCTGCATTTCCTGGCGTCGAAGATTTTCCCCGCCAAGAACGATCTCCCCCTCCAAAACGGCCTTTCAAGGCCCTTTGAGACCTAATTTCACCGCATAAAAAGGGCTCATCCGCCCACCAGACGCATCGCCGCCATCGTTCTCTCAAACCCAAGAATGCAAAGCACTCGCTTGAAGTTGTAGGCCAGCACATTCAAGCTCATCTCAGTGCCGACATTGGGCAGCCGCTTGGTCAAGAAGTGCGTGTACCCCATCCAATGTTTGAGCGTGCCGAACACATGCTCCACAGTCCGCCTTCTCACCATCATGGCGTCTGGCATTTGATCTAAACGCTGCTGCGCACGTTCCACGACGTCTTCGTGCTCCCATCGGCTGATGCGGCGGTAATCGCTGGGCGTGCACTGGGATTTGATTGGGCATTGTTTGCAAGCGCTGCTCCAGTAGCGTCGCATTTGCAGCCCCGCCTCTTCGCGGGTGAAGCGGTAGATCGCACGCTGCCCTGCAGGACACTGGTATTCGTCATCTTTCTGGATGTAGATGAAGTCTGAGCGATCGAAGCGGCCTTTGGCACGCGCACCAGATGTGTTGGGCTTGGGCAGAATGGCAGCAACACCAGTGTCTTCACATGCTTTGATCTGCTCGCCGCTGTAATAGCCACGGTCCGCAATGGCTTGCAGTTTGCGTTTGCCCATGGATTTGCGTGCAGCCAGTGCTATGGAAGCCAGAGCACTTCTGTCATGGCCTTGATTAATCACTTCATGGGCGACGATCAAGTGATGTTTGGCATCCACAGCCACTTGAACGTTATAGGCCACCATGCCCGAGCCCCGGCCACTGGTGGCCATGGATCTGGCATCAGGGTCTGTCGTTGATAGCTGTTTGTCTGGTTGCTCTTTGAGTTGCTCTTTCACTTCATCGAGCGCCTGCATTTGCTTTCTCAGCATCGCAATCTTGTCTTGGAGCCTGGTGGTTCTGGCTTCCAGTTCCGCAGGCTGTGTGCGGTCGGCCGTATCGAGAGCCGACAGATAGCGCTGAATGCTTTCTTCAATCTGTTGCTGTCGCTTGTCGATCTTGCCCATGGTGAAGTTCTTGTCACGGGTGTTGACGGCTTTGAACTTGCTGCCATCAATCGCTACCAGCGCCTGGCTGAACAGCTTCAGATCACGGCACAGAACGACGAATCGGCGGCACACATTGCGAATGCCCAAGCCGTTATCTCGGCGGAAGTCAGCGATCGTTTTGAAGTCCGGCGCCAAACGCCCAGTCAGCCACATCAGCTCCACATTGCGCTGTGCCTCACGCTCCAGGCGGCGACTGGATTGGATGCGGTTGAGATACCCGTAGATGTATACCTTGAGCAGTACAGCAGGGTGGTAAGCCGGGCGGCCTGTGGCCGCAGGTGTTGACCCATCAAAGCCCAGAGAAGGCAGGTCCAACTCCTCAACGAACGCATCGACAATGCGCACTGGATTGTCTACACCCACAAAATCATCGAGACACTCAGGCAGCAAAGTCACTTGCTCGCGGGATTGGCCTTCAATAAATCGCTTCATGAGTCACCTCGCTCAAAACGGGTGCTGTGATCTTAATTTTTGAAGCGTGGCCAGCCAAGCGTTTTCACACAGCCTCGACCCA
>NZ_KZ984515.1 GCF_003569915.1 Comamonas testosteroni
TGCACATCCGAGCTTCAATCCTCAATCAATTTACCGCTCTGGGCACGCCCCAGACAGTCGCTGCTGCGTAAATCTATTTGGGATTGGGGATGCCTTGGCCTATGGCCGATTTATGCAACAAAGCCATGTGGTTGCTTATCGCAGCGGCAGCTATTGGCCGTTTGCGGTAATTCTTCGAGCTATCCATCACCGGTCCAGCGGTGAGCCTCGCTGGACTAGGTTCTCACTTCTTTTTGCGAAGACTTGCAATCACTCCAACCGTAGCGCCTACGGTTGCACCGACAGCAGATCCCACCAGAGGAATCGGGAGGGCGATTACAGCGCCAATCGCGGCTCCTGTTGCTGCGTCCTTGGCTAGGCCGGATGACGCGACCTCCGCTGCTATGGCCTTGACTGCTGAGGCAGCTTTTTCGGTCGCAATCTTCACATCTGCTTGATCGAGCTGTCCATCACCATTCTGATCGAGCAAAGTTGTACCAATCGTTGAAGCCGTGCGGGCCGCACTTGCGCCAACAGCTCCTGCAACGCTGCCCGCAACGCGTGCTGCTTTACCGGCTACATGCGTCGCATCGACGACGTTTGTTTTTACTGTAACTAGTCCATTTTGCACACTAGAAGCAGCAGCGCGTGCAGCCAGGCCAGTGGTGTTGGACGCTGCCGCAGCTAAGGATTTGCCTGATTCGCCCAGCATTACTGCTTTATCGCCGACTTTGTCGGCAACTGTTCGCACAGCCTTGCCCGCAGAGTGTGTTGCATCAGCTGCGTTTATTTTGACCTTTGCTAGTCCACTCTGCAGGCTCGAGGACGCTGCACGTGCCGCTTCACCTGAGGTGTTTGAAGCAGCGACAACAAGAGATTTCCCGGCTTCGCTGAGCCGTTGTGCTGCATCTCCTGCAGTATCTGTGAGCTGTCGAAAATGTTTTTTCATCTTGAAGTCCTTAATCCAGAAGAATAGCAGAAAAATGCTGTAGATGATACAGCGATTAGTAAAAATTTTGATTATTGATTTTCGGCTTTGATATGTATTTGTTATAAAAATAATTTCAAATAACTTGATTTATCTGATTAAATCGTTAGTTGATAATCTGTGAGCTTTTAAAGCTCAAATTCGCTGCCTGCCTTGATTTTTCGGGGTGGGCTTTTTTTTATTTCAGAAAGGAAATTATGCAAATATATAAAGGT
This sequence comes from Comamonas testosteroni, assembly GCF_003569915.1. GTDB lineage: Bacteria > Pseudomonadota > Gammaproteobacteria > Burkholderiales > Burkholderiaceae_C > Comamonas > Comamonas testosteroni_D. The sequence continues at coordinate 1,183 of NZ_KZ984515.1, forward strand.
ATGCCATCTATTCGTGAAGCTCAGAGTGTATTTTCTAGTGCTGAGCTGCGGAGGCTCGTTGGAAGGCGTATTAAGGAGTTGATTGAATATGCGGATTTTGAGGATCCCACATTTTTTCAAGTAGTCGTTTGGGAGGGCGTTGTTGCACAAATGCCGGTCGCAGCTGAGGTAGGCTCGGGAGATGAGAGAGACGAGCTGGGGTCGGGTTAAGTACCGCACAACGAACTGGAAGGCTTACAACGCAGCGTTGAAGGCGCGA
>NZ_KZ984516.1 GCF_003569915.1 Comamonas testosteroni
CCTGAGTCAGGGCCCAATTTGGAGAGATCTATGACCATCAAATCACGACGTAAACACAGCCCAGCCTTCAAAGCCAAGGTGGCGCTGGAAGCGGTGCGCGGTGAGCGCACCGTTGCTGAGCTGGCTCAGCAATACGAGTTGCACCCCACACAAATTGCCGATTGGAAGCGGCTTTTGCTGGAGAGGGCTGCTGATGTGTTTGGTGCAGCTCCTGCGCCCGTAGCCCCCGCAGTAGACCTCAAGGAGCTGCATGCCAAGATTGGGCAGCTGACCTTGGAGAAAGATTTTTTGCACGGTGCGCTGAGCAAAGCGGGTTTGCTCAGCGACAAGCGATGATTGACCGCAGCCATCGCCTGTCGATCACCCGCCAGGCACAACTGATGTGTATCAGCCGGGGCGCTGTTTACTACAGCCGCAGGCAGCCGTGCAGCACTCAAGTGCAGCTCATGCACAGCTTGGATACTCTGCATGTTGCCCACCCCTTCGCGGGCTCTCGCATGCTCAAAGGGCTGCTGCAACGTCAAGGGCACTGTGTGGGCCGAAGACGTATCCGGACACTGATGAAGCGTATGTGCATGACCCCGTTGTATTGCAAGCCCCGCACCAGCATTCGCCATCCTCAGCACAAGATCTACCCCTATTTGCTGCGAAACAAGGCTGTTACGCATGCTAATCAAGTCTGGTCCATGGACATCACCTACGTGCGCATGCACAAAGGCTGGCTATATCTGTGTGCCGTGATCGATTGGTACAGTCGCAAGGTGCTGGCTTGGCGGCTCTCCAACACCATGGATGTGGGGTTCTGCGTGCAGGCAGTCCAGGAGGCCATAGCCTGCTGGGGAACGCCTGCGATCTTCAATACGGATCAGGGCAGTCAATTCACCAGCGATGCCTTCACCACAGAGCTTCAGCGCCATGGCATTCGCATCTCCATGGACGGAAAAGGCGCTTGGCGTGACAACGTCTTTGTGGAGCGCCTATGGCGCTCCATCAAGTACGAAGAGATATATCTCAAAGCCTATGACAGCGTGCGAACTGCACGCTGCAGTTTGGCCAATATCTGCAGTTTTACAATTCACAGCGGCCCCATCAGGCGCATAGCCAAGCCACCCCTGATGAGGCCTACTTTGCGACCTTGCCGTTTGCAAAAATGCAGGCGGCATAACCCGAGGATCTTGCTTAGCAACTGGGTTGAGTTGTTCAAACGACCGGAGCCACCTCT
>NZ_KZ984517.1 GCF_003569915.1 Comamonas testosteroni
GGATGTCCTGAACAACTCGGTTTCGCGCGTGCTACGAGACTGAGTTTTTCATCTGGCGCAATGGAGACCGTCTTTCCAGCGGTTCCGCCTTGTTTGGTGCCCCTTGTGGGGGCCACTTGCGCAGCCGCAGCGGCTGCACGGCTGTTTGCGGGCGCACTCATCCCTGCACCCCCAGCAATTGGTGGCGCACCATCCACAGATTGGACAGCGCAAACAGCGTCTTGAGCTGCAGCGTGTTCTTCTTCAAACCTCGGTAGCGCACCTTCGTGTATCCAAACTGCCGCTTGATCACCCGAAAGGGATGCTCCACCTTGGCCCGGATGCTGGCCTTGATCTTCTCCACCTGGTCTATGAGTGCGTCTATGGGGTTGTTTTCCTTGTCCAGCTCTTTGCGCTTGCCTGGGCGCATCGCCACATGCCAGGTGACATCCTTCCTGGCATCGGGGCGCTTGTGCACGCCTTGGTAGCCCGCATCACCAAAGGCGTCTGTCTCCTGACCATGCAGCAAACTGTTGCCCTCGACGACGTCAGAGACGTTGCCCGAGGTACCGCGCACCGTATGCACCAGGCCCGAGTCTGCGTCCACACCAATGTGGGCCTTCATGCCAAAGTGCCACTCATTGCCCTTTTGGCTCGAATGCATCTCTGGATCGCGCTTTCTGTCCTTGTTCTTGGTGGAGCTGGGCGCTGCAATCAAGGTGGCATCCACCGCAGTGCCTGCCTTGAGCAGCAAGCCCTGCGCTGCCAACAGTTCGTTGACGGTGGCCAGAATCTGATCGGCCAGCCTGTGTTTCTCCAGCCGGTGGCGAAACCTCAGGATGGTGCTCTCATCCGGTATTCGTCCATGGGCATCGAGCTGGGCAAACTCCCGGTAGATCGGGGTGTCAAAGAAGGCCTCTTCCATCGCCAGATCCGACAAGGTGAACCACTGTTGCATGCAGTGGATGCGCAGCATGGTCTCCAGTGCAAAGGGTGGGCGACCGTTCTTGCCTTCGGGGTAATACGGGGTGATGAGCTCGACCAACGCAGCCCAGGGAACCACCAGATCCATCTGGGCCAGAAGTTCCTGTTTGCGGGTCTTCTTGGTACTCAGATTCAGGTCAAGGCTGCTTTGTTTCATGGCCTGTGAGGATGCCATTGCATGCTGACATGTACCAAACATTGCGGAGGGTTTTGCAGGATTTCC
>NZ_KZ984518.1 GCF_003569915.1 Comamonas testosteroni
CTCGCGCCTTCAACGCTGCGTTGTAAGCCTTCCAGTTCGTTGTGCGGTACTTAACCCGACCCCAGCTCGTCTCTCTCATCTCCCGAGCCTACCTCAGCTGCGACCGGCATTTGTGCAACAACGCCTGACCGTGCCCAAGTACAGCTACGGCAACGCAATCAATTCAAGTAGCGGCGTCGTCTATTTGCTCAAAGCGGAATGTAACAACAGGTTACTTTGACGTAAACTCAATCTACAAAACGGAGACAAGCCAAATACAAATCCATTTTTCTTAAAAAAACAATGCCTGAAATTGAGTTGGCATTCAACAAACCATTGATGAGGGAATAAATGAAAAAAATGACAAATAAGGGAATTGCTCAAATCGCCGTGGGCGCAATCATGGCTGCTATCCTTGCAGCATGCGGTGGCGGTGGAGATAGCAGCAATAGCGGCAATGCCGGAAATTCCGGAAACAGCGACACCACAATGGCCAACGGTGTGGCCGCAGTAGGTGCTCCGATCGCAGGGGGCACCGTTTCTTTGAGGTGTGCGTCAGGAACTACAGCCACTGCAACCACTGGCACTGACGGAACTTGGAAAGCTTCACTCAAGAGCAGCGACTATCCCTGCGTGATTCGTGTGAGCGGTGGCCAAGCTAACGGCAAAGCACTTTCATCTTCCTTGTACTCTGTAGTCACAGGTGCGGGAACGGCCAACATCACACCTCTGACTGATTTGATGGTCGGGATAATGAGTGGTAGCACGCCCAGCGCTTGGTTTGACTCCGCCACCAATGACGATTTGAGCAGCAAGATTTCTGCAACCGCTTTGAGCAATGCTCAAGACAAGCTGAAGGAGACCTTAGCTAGCCTGCCTGGAAAACCAGCCCTACCGGCAAACTTCAATCCTGTGACCAGCACGTTTAGTGCTCAAAATGGAGATGCAGGGGACGATCTTCTGGAAAGCTATGGTGCTGCACTGACTTCTGCCGGTCTGACCCAAACTGAAGCGGCAGGCAATGCATCTACTGGGAAACCAGGGCGTGTCCGAACTTTTGTGTAAACGGGGCGGACTTCAGTTGACGGAGATGCGGTCTCCGAACTGAATGGTAAATCGGGTCAACGCTGCCTTCCAATCCCGAATCGGCATGGTCCACTTCTGACTG
>NZ_KZ984519.1 GCF_003569915.1 Comamonas testosteroni
CATAGCCAAGCCACCCCTGATGAGGCCTACTTTGCGACCTTGCCGTTTGCAAAAATGCAGGCGGCATAACCCGAGGATCTTGCTTAGCAACTGGGTTGAGTTGTTCAAACGACCGGAGCCACCTCTCTGAGCCAGATTTTTTTCCCTCCACCAGAATCCTTGTTGGCCGTGGCCCAAGCTATTTCTTGGGCCTTCTTTTCGTTCACTCCGCGCTTTTCATAACTCTCTTCGATGTGGGCCGCTTGACGCTTTTGCTTCGACGTGTCCCCGCATTTGAGTAGCGTTTTAGCTTGGATAGTTCAAATTCCCTATCCCTATGAACTTCCGCAATGGGTCGCAGCCTGGCTCTGGAAGCGGCCAGAAGCAGACGGCCGCCGCTACCATTTCCTCATGCAAACCTTTCCTCCAGAAATTCGGCCTGCGTCTGTCACAGACGTGAGTGCAATGTTCAAAGTCAGATCATCGGTTGCAGAAAACACAATGACTGCCGACGAGCTTTCGGCGATCGGCGTCACGCCGGAAGCCATCGCTCTTGCCATAGAAGGCGGACCTTGCGCATGGGTTTCAACCATCGATGAGGAAGTTGTGGGCTTTGCTATGGTCGACTTGGACGATGCATGCCTGTTCGCTCTGTTCGTGTTGCCTGAACATGAGGGTCGCGGTATAGGCACGCGTCTGACCCAGACATGTGAATCCGCATTGTTTGGGCGGCACCCTGCCGCGTGGCTCGAAACCGCCGCCGGGAGCCGCGCTGCGCGACTCTATCGTCACCTCGGATGGGGTAGCGAGGTCGAGATTGGTGGCGGAGACATCCGACTGGAGAAACAGCGACCATGACCGCTTTGGGTCGTCAGTACCAGTTCGTAGGTTACGAGAGCTGCCGTTCAGGTCGTCCGCACGTTGCGATCCAGCAAGTTTCCAGTTTGAGGCGTACGGCGGACGTCGGGCTAGATAGCAGGGCAACGTCTGGTATCGGCGGCAGCGGTCACAGGCTTGCCAAAGCCCAACGTCGCAGATCGGGCGTGTCCGAACTTTTGTGTAAACGGGGCGGACTTCAGTTGACGGAGATGCGGTCTCCGAACTGAATGGTAAATCGGGTCAACGCTGCCTTCCAATCCCGAATCGGCATGGTCCACTTCTGAC
>NZ_KZ984520.1 GCF_003569915.1 Comamonas testosteroni
CAACCACCACTTGCCACAAAAGGCACTGGGGCATGAAGCCCCAGTCCAAGCACTCAAAAAATGGAAGATGAAAGCTCCTGATTTATTCGTCAAGAACGTGCGTAATCATCCGGGACCCGACAAGTAACGAGGAAAGCACATGGCACAAGAAATCAACATCTCTTCGCTGGTGCAGACGCTCGCAAGCTATGGCGTGCCATCAGCGCAAATTGCCCAGGTGCGCGAGCTAGCCCGCGACCATAACCCCATGAACAAGCTTGCCCAGAAGGACGAGCTGCGGAATTGTGCAGATTGCGTTTTCTGGAAGCTACAAGAAGAGAATTCAACAGGACGCAGCTTCGGTCTTGGTCGCTGCGAGAGCGCTCCAATGTTTTGGGATGCTACGGAGTGGTCTGATGACGGTGAGTCACGTACTCTGAAAGAAGAGTTTTGCAACACAAAGGCATTTTTACAAGATGGCAGCGACTACAAAGCTGACCTATTGACCAAGCCAGACTTTGGCTGCGTTTCATTCATTCCCAAGGCATAGGAAAACAGATGCCAATGAATCAACTTGAGAAGACCATCGTTGCAAATGCTGTTCTGGGTAATTAAAGTCGTAAACCGGAAATTAAAGTCGTAAACAGTGGCTTAGCATCCATGCGGCTTTCCGGGGAGGGAGGTCGCGTGATTAAAGTCGTAAACTCCCTTTCCATAATAGAAAAAGCGCTCGTTGTGAGCGCTTTTTCTATTGAAAATTCAATGGGTTGGCTTCGTAAGAACAGCGCAAGCTTGGGAGCCGCCGTGAATAAGTGTGAGAAGACAGCTTAAGGCTGATCTGCGACATTGGGCTTTGGCAAGCCTGTGACCGCTGCCGCCAATACCAGACGCTGACCTGCTATCTAACTAAACGTCCGCTGTGCACCTCAAACCGTAAACTGGCTGCAACGCAGTGCGCGAGACGACCTGAACGACAGCTCTTCTAAGCTGCGAGCTGGTGCTACCGACCGAGGCTGTGTGGAAACACAAAAACTTCATCAGCATCTCGGCCAACGAATCGATAGATTTCCTGCATTTCCTGGCGTCGAAGATTTTCCCCGCCAAGAACGATCTCCCCCTCCAAAACGGCCT
>NZ_KZ984521.1 GCF_003569915.1 Comamonas testosteroni
CAATACCAGCGCACCGCCCACAGGATCACATCACCCTGGAAATGGCGCCACTTGAAATCCGTCATCGTTCCGTCCGTCCAATCTCCGCCAAGCATGCTCAAGCTTCACGATTTTTGCAACAGAGCCCACACGAGTATTGAGCATAGTCGAGATTGGTGCAGATCACTTCTGATATTGAACTGTCAGGAGCTGGCTGCACAACAGCCATTACGCCCAATCAACTGGTGCAGTCGTCTTCTGAAAATGACATTTGGTATCTCTCATAAACGGATGTTTTTGAGAGAACTATCTTCGGCCTTCACACGCACGAAAGGCGGCGAAGCTCCGCCGTTAATCCGTCCGCCGGAGATCTCGCCCAGGCAGGCTGAAGGCCGAGCAAGCCTGACAGGCCCGAAAAGCCCGGCACGGGCGTCGGCGGCGATGACGGCGGCGGCATTATCCAGGGTTGATGATGGAAGTGGAGGATATCGACAACCTCTCGCGCAACCAAGACATCGCGGTCGGACTGCAAGTGATCTTGAAGCCACGGGCCCGTCCCACCCCGACATGGACCTCGATGCCCGAACGGACGTTAGATTTCGAGTTCTAGGCGTTCTGCGATGAAGGTTGGATCCCAGCCGGGATTGAAAGTGTCGACGTGGGTGAATCCGAGCCGCTCGTATAGGCCACGCAGGTTCGGGTGGCAGTCGAGCCGCAGCTTGGCGCACCCCTGCGTTCGCGCGGCATGGCGGCAAGCCTCGATCAGCGCGGAGCTGACACCCCGGCCCGCATGTGTCCGTCGCACCGCGAGCTTGTGCAGATATGCGGCCTCCCCCTTGAGGGCGTCGGGCCAGAACTCGGGATCCTCGGCCGACAAGGTGCAACAGCCGACGATGCCGTCGCTGCAACTCGCGACTAGGAGCTCGGATCTCAGGACGAAGGTCTCCGCGAATGTCCGGTCGATCCGCGCGACGTCCCAGGCGGGCGTTCCCTTGGCGGACATCCACGCCGCAGCGTCGTGCATCAGCCGCACAACCTCGTCGATATCACCCGAGCAGGCGACCCGAACGTTCGGAGGCTCCTCGCTGTCCATTCGCTCCCCTGGCGCGGTATGAACCGCCGCCTCATAG
>NZ_KZ984522.1 GCF_003569915.1 Comamonas testosteroni
CACATCCGAGCTTCAATCCTCAATCAATTTACCGCTCTGGGCACGCCCCAGACAGTCGCTGCTGCGTAAATCTATTTGGGATTGGGGATGCCTTGGCCTATGGCCGATTTATGCAACAAAGCCGTCCGTTTACACAAAATTCTGCACACCCTCTTCCTGACTCTTGAATATCAATTCGATATTTTCCGTCATCTGGGGCATCAAAGCGTAAAAATCTTCCTTGATCAAGTTTATTCCCAATTTCAGGTTCTGAGTAGCTGTTTGAAAGGCAGATTTCGGTGGGATTTTGGCTTAAATTAGTATATATGGCTTGCTTTCCACTCCGAGTGGGAACAACGTATGAAGCAGATTGTCCCCACGGGTCAATCTCAGCAAGCTTTGGGGTATTGATGCTGGTGAGTAAAGCATCTATGCTGGGCCAAGAGGCGAGAGGAAGATGATTCTTTAAGCCTGAGGCAAATGAAAAAATGCTTGTGTAGGCGGGTGTAATGCGTTGCTCATTGAGCATGGTTTTTAAAAGTGCCGACCAACCTCCAGACGCTTTGCCTAATTGATAGATGAAATACTGCATTGAGGTTTCGCTATACCAGCTTCGATCAGATTCCTCCTCGGGAATATCTGAGACGTCAAATTTCGGGCCTGTTGACTTTTGAGATGGGCCAGAAGTATCAATATAAATAGGGTTGTTGCGCACCAATCCTGCTAATCCATTGCCCCAGCCCTCTCCCCAAGCAAGGCGCATGTCAAGAAAATCTCCCTGTGCATGGGAATCTCCTATGGAGTCAGAGCGTGAGAGCTTGTGTTCAAAATAATGTCCCCACTCATGCACGATAATTGCGGTATCGAATTCGTCAGTATCTACATCTGCTTTGCCAAGAATATAAAGAGCTTCATCGTCGGGACTGAAATGACTAGTTTGAATTTCTCCGTTTGATTTGTCATCATTATCGCCTGGCCTGTTTTTGACACTCCAGTAGATGGGCGTTGTTGCACAAATGCCGGTCGCAGCTGAGGTAGGCTCGGGAGATGAGAGAGACGAGCTGGGGTCGGGTTAAGTACCGCACAACGAACTGGAAGGCTTACAACGCAGCGTTGAAGGCGCG
>NZ_KZ984523.1 GCF_003569915.1 Comamonas testosteroni
TTGTCGGGTCCCGGATGATTACGCACGTTCTTGACGAATAAATCAGGAGCTTTCATCTTCCATTTTTTGAGTGCTTGGACTGGGGCTTCATGCCCCAGTGCCTTTTGTGGCAAGTGGTGGTTGTACAGCCAGACAAACCTGTGCAGTGTCTTCTCCAAATCCTCTGCACTGTTGAAGTGATGCGAGCGCAGCACCTGGCTCAGGCGGCCATTGAAGCGCTCAACCATGCCGTTGGTTTGTGGCGTCTTTGGCTTGGTCAGCCGATGCTCTATCCCCAATGCTTGGCATAACTGGTCGAATTCGTGCTCGCCTGAGGGCTGACGTGTGCGGCTTCCAAACAATCGGTCTGTGAACTCTTTGCCGTTGTCGGTGAGGATGGTGTGGATCTTGAACGCTGCAGCTTTGCGTACGGCAGCCAAGAAGGCTTTGGCGGATGCTGCCGTCTTGTGCTGCTTGATATCAATGAACACCCAGCGTGTAGCTCGATCGATGGCAACAAAAACATAGCGGCGCTTGTCCTCATCGTGCATCTGGGGCAGGTACTTCACATCTACATGTACATAGCCAGGCTCATACGCCTTGAAGGGTTTGTGCTCGCCCTCAGGCTTGGGCTGTACGGGCAATCTGGAGTGGCCTCGTCTGCGCAGCAAGCGATCCAGCGCCGAGCGGCTCATGGCCGGCTCAATGAACTCTCGCACCACCGCCAATAAGTCATCCAGAGGTAGCCGCAGCTGGCTGCGCAGATAAATAACCAGCTCTTCCTGCCCTGCATTGAGAGTCGTTTGCAGGCGGTGGGCCGTGTGGCTGGCGTCATGCACCGTGGTTCTGCCCCGCCACTTACGCACGGTCCCTATGCCAATCCCGTATTGCTGCGCCAACTCTCGATCAGTACCACTGGCTTGCTGCAATGCCAAACGGGTGGCAGGTGTGGTCGTAGCGTTCTTGTGAAGGCTGATCAGCATGGCAACTCCTTGGCACGGGATTGCCATGTTGCCAGAACTGCTTGCAGTACCTCTCGGCCATGCAGCAACGGACGCTTGTTTTTAAGCAGCCAATCGTCCGGGACCCGACA
>NZ_KZ984524.1 GCF_003569915.1 Comamonas testosteroni
TCAGCCAGCAGTTTCGCCAGCAGTTCTTCAGGGACTTCGTGTTTCTTGGTTGTCATTGTGCTTACGGACATGCAGACTTGCGCCTGCGGTGGATTGTCCGTTTACACAAAATTCTGCACACCCTCTGCTCAGGCCGCTAACTCTTTCTCTCTCAATGGTGTTCACTATGGCTCACTCAGAAGGCAGCTCTGTTCCACAGGGGGCAATTGAAGCGCCCGCAATCGTGTATTGGGCATCGCTTGGACGAACTGAAGCCGTACGAAGGCTATTGTCAGAGAAGGCCAACCCAAATGCAGTGGACGCTCTAGGCTGGAGTGCCCTTCAAGCTGCCGCAGAGAATGGTCATTTGGAGATCGTTAAGCTCTTGGTCGGTGCGGGGGCGAACCTCAACTATTCGTCCAAGGAAGGCACTGCTCTGCAAGGAGCCATCATGGCGAAGCAAACGGCGGTCATCCAATACCTGCGAAGTGTTGGTGCCAAGTAAAAACGCCCCTTCCCAGTTGCATATGCTTGTATTCGCAACGCTTCGCCGCCGAAGTGTGAGACGGCTAAAAGTTCAGCCATCGAAGGGCTGCTCAGGGTCGGCAGCACCAGTTCACGAGCTGCGATTGCGGACACCTAGCAGCCTCCTGACAGCACTGACTGCCACTATCAGGCTCACCTGAAGCTGGTCGTTGAACTACCGCCTGCCTTTGTGCGTAATGACTGCCATCTAGGTATGGCCGATAGATCTCGATGCAGTCACAAGCGCCAGCAATTCGTACAGTCTGTAGAGGCGTTGTTGCACAAATGCCGGTCGCAGCTGAGGTAGGCTCGGGAGATGAGAGAGACGAGCTGGGGTCGGGTTAAGTACCGCACAACGAACTGGAAGGCTTACAACGCAGCGTTGAAGGCGCGA
>NZ_KZ984525.1 GCF_003569915.1 Comamonas testosteroni
GGCTCTGTTGCAAAGATTGGCGGCAGTCAGAGGTAGGCTGTCGCTCTGCGCCGATCAGGCGGCTGCTGCGAAATGGTGGTTGAGCATGCCCATGGCCTCCGTCAGCGCCGAGGGCCCAATGCCAAAAGCTCTCTCCACAAGGCGCACCTCGCCCCTGATGCCGGGCTGCAGGCACCAGGGGCGAGCCTGTCCTTTGCGCAGGGCTCGCATGACTTCGAATCCCTTGATCGTGGCATAGGCCGTGGGGATCGATTTGAAACCGCGCACCGGCTTGATCAGTATCTTGAGCTTTCCGTGATCGGCCTCGATCACGTTATTGAGATACTTCACCTGCCGGTGGGCCGTCTCCCGGTCCAGCTTTCCTTCGCGCTTCAATTCGGTGATCGCTGCACCATAGCTCGGCGCTTTGTCGGTATTGAGCGTGGCAGGCTTTTCCCAGTGCTTCAGGCCTCGCAGGGCCTTGCCCAGGAACCGCTTCGCTGCCTTGGCGCTGCGGGTCGGCGACAGGTAGAAATCGATCGTGTCGCCCCGCTTGTCGACTGCCCGGTACAGGTAGGTCCACTTGCCCCGCACCTTGACGTAGGTTTCATCCAGGCGCCAGCTCGGATCAAAGCCACGCCGCCAGAACCAGCGCAGCCGCTTCTCCATCTCCGGGGCGTAGCACTGGACCCAGCGATAGATCGTCGTATGGTCGACCGAAATGCCGCGTTCCGCCAGCATTTCCTCAAGGTCGCGATAGCTGATCGGATAGCGACAATACCAGCGCACCGCCCACAGGATCACATCACCCTGGAAATGGCGCCACTTGAAATCCGTCATCGTTCCGTCCGTCCAATCTCCGCCAAGCATGCTCAAGCTTCACGATTTTTGCAACAGAGCCC
>NZ_KZ984526.1 GCF_003569915.1 Comamonas testosteroni
CTTAGAGTCGCTAACACAACCGGTCTACGAAGCGTGCGCAGATGATTGCTGCCGCTAATTTGAGCAAGGCTAGATGCGTGTCCAGCTGCCGCTCAAACCGTATGCGCAGTTTTCCAAAGCCAGCAAACCATCCATGGGTGCGCTCCACCACCCAGCGATGCTTGCCCAGCCGCTCGCTGCTTTCCACACCACGTCTTGCGATGCGGCTGAGGATTCCACGCTTTCTCAGGTGAACCCTGCAGCGGGCATAGTCGTAGCCCTTGTCTGCGTGAAGTTTGTAAGGCCGTCTGCGAGGGCGACCTTTGAGTCCTTTGACTGCGGGTATGGCGTCTACACATGTCTCAAACATCATGGAGTCATGCCGGTTTGCACCACTGACCAAGACTACCAATGGGATGCCTTGGGCATCTACGATGATGTGTCGCTTGGAGCCTAATTTGCCTCTGTCCGTGGGGTTTGGCCCTGTTTCCTGGCCCCCCGGGGGCTTGGCACCGAAGAGCCATCAATGCAGGCTCGGCTCCAATCAATTTGGTCATGTTCGCGAAGGCGAACAAGCATGGCGTGATGCAATTGCTCCCACACGCCTGCAGCATTCCACTCACGCAAGCGCCGCCAACATGTCATGCCGCTCCCATAGCCCAAAGCTTTAGGTAAATCCTCCCAAGGAATTCCGGTTTGCAGCACGTACAGGATGCCGTTAAGTGCAGCTTCATCACTGATGGTGCGCTTGCGGCGACCTCCTTTACGCGATGGGACGAAGGGTGGGATAAGTGGTTCGAGCTGTTTCCACAACTCTTTACTGATGGGGGCGCGAGACATACGGCTGCGAAGCATAAACGCTTCGCAGCGCTTCAAAGGGAAGTAGCGTTAGCGGCTCTTA
>NZ_KZ984527.1 GCF_003569915.1 Comamonas testosteroni
GGTGACGGTGTTCGGCATTCTGAATCTCACCGAGGACTCCTTCTTCGATGAGAGCCGGCGGCTAGACCCCGCCGGCGCTGTCACCGCGGCGATCGAAATGCTGCGAGTCGGATCAGACGTCGTGGATGTCGGACCGGCCGCCAGCCATCCGGACGCGAGGCCTGTATCGCCGGCCGATGAGATCAGACGTATTGCGCCGCTCTTAGACGCCCTGTCCGATCAGATGCACCGTGTTTCAATCGACAGCTTCCAACCGGAAACCCAGCGCTATGCGCTCAAGCGCGGCGTGGGCTACCTGAACGATATCCAAGGATTTCCTGACCCTGCGCTCTATCCCGATATTGCTGAGGCGGACTGCAGGCTGGTGGTTATGCACTCAGCGCAGCGGGATGGCATCGCCACCCGCACCGGTCACCTTCGACCCGAAGACGCGCTCGACGAGATTGTGCGGTTCTTCGAGGCGCGGGTTTCCGCCTTGCGACGGAGCGGGGTCGCTGCCGACCGGCTCATCCTCGATCCGGGGATGGGATTTTTCTTGAGCCCCGCACCGGAAACATCGCTGCACGTGCTGTCGAACCTTCAAAAGCTGAAGTCGGCGTTGGGGCTTCCGCTATTGGTCTCGGTGTCGCGGAAATCCTTCTTGGGCGCCACCGTTGGCCTTCCTGTAAAGGATCTGGGTCCAGCGAGCCTTGCGGCGGAACTTCACGCGATCGGCAATGGCGCTGACTACGTCCGCACCCACGCGCCTGGAGATCTGCGAAGCGCAATCACCTTCTCGGAAACCCTCGCGAAATTTCGCAGTCGCGACGCCAGAGACCGAGGGTTAGATCATGCCTAGCATTCACCTTCCGGCCGCCCGCTA
>NZ_KZ984528.1 GCF_003569915.1 Comamonas testosteroni
GGCACTGTTGCAAATAGTCGGTGGTGATAAACTTATCATCCCCTTTTGCTGATGGAGCTGCACATGAACCCATTCAAAGGCCGGCATTTTCAGCGTGACATCATTCTGTGGGCCGTACGCTGGTACTGCAAATACGGCATCAGTTACCGTGAGCTGCAGGAGATGCTGGCTGAACGCGGAGTGAATGTCGATCACTCCACGATTTACCGCTGGGTTCAGCGTTATGCGCCTGAAATGGAAAAACGGCTGCGCTGGTACTGGCGTAACCCTTCCGATCTTTGCCCGTGGCACATGGATGAAACCTACGTGAAGGTCAATGGCCGCTGGGCGTATCTGTACCGGGCCGTCGACAGCCGGGGCCGCACTGTCGATTTTTATCTCTCCTCCCGTCGTAACAGCAAAGCTGCATACCGGTTTCTGGGTAAAATCCTCAACAACGTGAAGAAGTGGCAGATCCCGCGATTCATCAACACGGATAAAGCGCCCGCCTATGGTCGCGCGCTTGCTCTGCTCAAACGCGAAGGCCGGTGCCCGTCTGACGTTGAACACCGACAGATTAAGTACCGGAACAACGTGATTGAATGCGATCATGGCAAACTGAAACGGATAATCGGCGCCACGCTGGGATTTAAATCCATGAAGACGGCTTACGCCACCATCAAAGGTATTGAGGTGATGCGTGCACTACGCAAAGGCCAGGCCTCAGCATTTTATTATGGTGATCCCCTGGGCGAAATGCGCCTGGTAAGCAGAGTTTTTGAAATGTAAGGCCTTTGAATAAGACAAAAGGCTGCCTCATCGCTAACTTTGCAACAGTGCC
>NZ_KZ984529.1 GCF_003569915.1 Comamonas testosteroni
TCAACACCACGAGCAGCACGCAGACCGTGGTCCGGGACGATGACGACACCAGCACCGTCACGCTGAGCTCGGCGGCTTCCGTCACCGAAGGCCAGGACATCGTCATCACCGCCACCGTGGACAAGGCTCCCCAGGGCAGCAACCTGGTGCTGACCCTCTCGGGCGGTCACACCCTGACCATCCTCGACGGCCAGACCAGCGGCAGCGTCAGCGTGCCCACCCGGGCCGACGACGCCTATGTGCAGGGCAACCAGACCCAGATCTTTAGCATCACCGCAGCCACCGGCGGCAACTATGAAAACCTCAACACCACGAGCAGCACACAGACCGTGGTCCAGGACGACCACGATGCGACGACAGTCAGCATCTCGGCACTCGTGACAACAACCCATGAAATCAATGTTGATAATGTGAGTTCAGCGAATGGTTTCAAGGTCACCGCTTTCAACGCGAATGGCACTCAAGGCTCTGTTTCGGTTATCAAAGGCACTGAGCACGACGGATTTGGGGTTAGCGGAAGTGCGTCAGGGGATAGCAGTGAGCTGGGATATGACAGTGTTCTCAAGAGCAGGGCGTTGTTGCACAAATGCCGGTCGCAGCTGAGGTAGGCTCGGGAGATGAGAGAGACGAGCTGGGGTCGGGTTAAGTACCGCACAACGAACTGGAAGGCTTACAACGCAGCGTTGAAGGCGCG
>NZ_KZ984530.1 GCF_003569915.1 Comamonas testosteroni
GCAGTTGCAAACCCTCACTGATCCGCATGCCCGTTCCATACAGAAGCTGGGCGAACAAACGATGCTCGCCTTCCAGAAAACCGAGGATGCGAACCACTTCATCCGGGGTCAGCACCACCGGCAAGCGCCGCGACGGCCGAGGTCTTCCGATCTCCTGAAGCCAGGGCAGATCCGTGCACAGCACCTTGCCGTAGAAGAACAGCAAGGCCGCCAATGCCTGACGATGCGTGGAGACCGAAACCTTGCGCTCGTTCGCCAGCCAGGACAGAAATGCCTCGACTTCGCTGCTGCCCAAGGTTGCCGGGTGACGCACACCGTGGAAACGGATGAAGGCACGAACCCAGTGGACATAAGCCTGTTCGGTTCGTAAACTGTAATGCAAGTAGCGTATGCGCTCACGCAACTGGTCCAGAACCTTGACCGAACGCAGCGGTGGTAACGGCGCAGTGGCGGTTTTCATGGCTTGTTATGACTGTTTTTTTGTACAGTCTATGCCTCGGGCATCCAAGCAGCAAGCGCGTTACGCCGTGGGTCGATGTTTGATGTTATGGAGCAGCAACGATGTTACGCAGCAGGG